>NZ_CAMLIG010000011.1 GCF_946480185.1 uncultured Pedobacter sp.
AAAATAAGACCACAGCCCCCCTTCACTGCGAAGGGGGGCTTTTTTGTGCTCGTTTCTCGGACTTCTACCGAACAAAAAAGCAACGGTAAGGCATGGACCAAGCGTGAAATCGGTTGGGGAAATAGAGGTTTTAGATTTGGAGTATAAGGTATATTAACTATTTTTGCGAACGAAAGAAATTTACATTATGGCAAAAGCTGGAGATTTAAAAACAGGTAACGTAATTCGGTTTAATGGTGAGTTAGTTACGATTGATGAGTTAATACATCGCACACCAGGAAAGGGTGGTGCATTTTATACTGGAAAGATGCGAAGCATTAAAACCGGTAGAATAATTGAGTTACGTATGCGAACTGATGAGGAAGTTGATATCTGTAGAGTTGAAACTAACGATTATCAATATCTTTATGAGGACGGTGATTATTTTGTAGTAATGGATAATGTGAGTTTTGAGCAGTTTAATGTTCCAAAAACTTTATTTGGTGATTCAGCCCGTTTTTTAAAAGAAGGAATGAATGTGTTAATATCTATGGAGAGCGAAGAGCCTATAATAGCTAAAGCCCCTAATAACGTTGAACTCGAGATTGTTTATACAGAGCCCGCTGTTAAAGGCGATACATCTACCAATGCGCTAAAAAATGCAACTGTTGAAACGGGGATTGAAATTAAAGTTCCTTTATTTGTGAACCAAGGGGACAAAGTGAGGGTTGATACTGCTACAGGTGCTTATATTGAGCGTGTGAAATAGAATTTTAATTTAAAGAAAGAAAAAGGCGAACTGATTTTATCAGTTCGCCTTTTTTTATATTATATTCTTTTTTAGGACTTCTATCCCAAAATTAGGGTTTGTACTCTGTCTGGTCCTACAGAAAGATACTTAATAGGTACTTCCAATTGTTTTTCTAGATATTTTATATACGCTTGTAATTTTTCTGGAATTTCATTTGGTTCTCTAATGCCAGTTAAATCTTCTTTCCAACCGTCAATCTCTTCCCAAATTGGTTCTGGTTTTATACTACAGATATCGTAAGGCATATAATCAATTACTTCGCCATTATAATTGTAATGAGTACACGCGTAAATTTTCTCAAACCCACTTAAAACGTCAGCTTTTGTCATTACCAGTTGCGTTACGCCATTAAGCATAATCGCATATTTTAAAGCAGGTAAGTCAATCCAGCCACATCTTCTCGGACGACCAGTAGTTGCACCAAACTCGTGACCAAGTTTTCTTAATTCTTCGCCAACTTCATCTTCTAACTCGGTAGGGAAAGGGCCACCGCCCACTCTGGTACAGTAAGCTTTGAAAATTCCAACTACTTCACCAATTTTATTTGGCGCAATACCTAAACCAGTACAAGCACCAGCTGTAGTTGTGTTTGAAGAAGTTACAAAAGGGTATGAACCAAAATCAATATCAAGCATAGTTCCTTGTGCGCCCTCCGCCAAAACTTTTTTGCCTTCTTTTAAATATTTTGCAACTAAATGTTCACTATCAACATGAGGGAATTTTTTAAGCAATTCAATAGCGTCAAAGAAAGCAACTTCTCTTTCAGAATAATCTTCTATCTCGCCGTAATTAGCTAAAATAGAACGGTGTTTTTCAACTAGTTTATTGTATTTTTCTTTAAAATCGGGAAGGTAAATATCACCTACTCTTAAGCCGTTACGACCGGTTTTGTCCATATAAGTTGGACCGATACCTTTTAATGTAGAACCAATTTTACTATCGCCCATTTTCTTTTCAGAAGAAGCGTCTAATAATTGGTGCGTAGGTAAAATCAAATGTGCTTTGCGAGCAATCATCAGATTTTGCTTTGCTAATAAATCATGGCCAGCATCTTTTAATTTGTCAATTTCCTTTTTTAAGATGATTGGATCTATTACAACACCATTTCCAATCAGGTTCATGGTGTGTTTTTCGAAAATCCCAGAAGGTATTGTATTTAAAACAAACTTTTTCCCATCAAATTCTAAAGTGTGTCCGGCATTGGGTCCGCCCTGAAAGCGAGCAATTAAATCGTATTTGGGAGCTAAAACATCAACAATTTTGCCTTTTCCTTCGTCGCCCCATTGAAGGCCTAATAAAACATCAACAGCCATTATTTATTGGTCAGATATATGTATGTAAGTAAATTAATTTTTATTTTCTTTTGATTCGCAGTAGCCATCATGTAAGCGTGTACAGTTGCCATATAGGTTAAGCGAGTGATGTTGGATATTAAATTTTAGTAAATCGCCCATCATGCTTTGAATTTGTTGAACTCGTGGATCGCAAAACTCAACTACTTTGCCACAGTCTAAGCAAATGATATGATCATGCTGTTTGAAACCATAAGATTTTTCAAACTGTGCCATATTTTTGCCAAATTGGTGCTTAGTCACCAAATCACAGGATAACAATAGTTCTAAAGTATTGTAAACCGTAGCCCTACTTACTCTGTATTTTTTGTTTTTCATTTGGATGTAAAGTGATTCTACATCAAAATGGTCACTTCTAGAGTAAATTTCTTCGAGTATAGCGAAACGTTCAGGAGTTTTTCTGAGGTTTTTATTTTCAAGATAACTCTCGAAAATCTTTTTTACCATGTCAATGGTTTCTTGTACGCTCATAATGAATATTAAAGGCCAAAGTTATCAAAATTTATAATATAGCTAAATGATATTTAGCTTTTTAATGTAGGTATTTCAGTTTCTGAGTCAAAACGGGTAACATCAGAAATACCTTTTACCTCTTTTAATTTTTGGATCAAGTTATCCAAATGTTCTGTGTTGTTTACGTAAATCATTATTCGGCCGTTAAAAATACCGTCATCGGTTTCCATAGTTATTGAACGCATGTTTACCTTAAAGTCGTTTGAAATAACTTGGGTTAGGTTATTTATTAAACCAACCTCATCTATGCCTGTAATTTGTAAGCCTGTTAAAAAAGCCAATTGCTTTTGGCTGGTCCATTTTGCTTTTAAAATCCGATAACCGAAACTCGACATCAGTTTAGTGGCATTAGGGCAGTTGGTTCGGTGGATTTTAATCCCGTCTGAAACAGTTACGAAGCCGAAAACATCATCGCCAGGTATAGGGTTGCAACAGTTAGAAAGTTTGTAATCAATCTTTTGTAAATCCTCGCCAATTAAAAGGATATCGCTATCGCTGGTTTTTACTTGCTTAATGATCTTTTGAATATGATCAGAGTCGGTTTCTAACGGAGCAACTTTATGCTCAACTACTTTCTCAGATGCGGCAAATTCTTTTAAATCTTTAAGATCTATTAAGCCTTTTGCAACATTATAAAACACGTCCTGTGTAGAAGCTAACTTAAAGTAATAACTCAGTTTTAAAATATTATCTGTGTTATAAGTGATTTTTAGCGATTTCAATTTACGCTCCAGAATCTCTTTTCCATCCTCTGCAATCCTCCGTTTTTCTTCTTTTAAAGAAGATTTGATTTTTGCTTTTGCTTTTGCGGTAACTACAAAATTCAGCCAGTCTTCTTTAGGTACCTGTTTGCTGGACGTTATTACCTCAACTTGGTCGCCGTTTTGTAATTTAAAGGAAAGCGGTACTAATTTGTGGTTCACTTTTGCGCCAATACACCTTGCGCCAACATCCGAGTGGATTTCAAAAGCAAAGTCAAGTGCTGTTGCATCCAATGGTAATTGTAGCAAATCGCCTTTCGGGGTAAAAATGAATATCTCGTCTGAGAATAGGTTCATTTTAAAATCGTCTAAGAAATCCAACGCATTGGATTCTGCGTTAGCAAGCAATTCTCGAACTTTATGTACCCATTGATCTAGCCCGCTATCTGTTGAGGATTCTTTGTATTTCCAATGTGCTGCAAAACCTTTTTCCGCAATTTCATTCATCCGCTCTGTACGTATCTGAACCTCTACCCACTGGCCCTTTGGGCCCATCACAGTAGTATGTAAGGATTCGTATCCATTTGCTTTTGGAGATGAGATCCAATCTCTTAACCTATCCGGATTTGGACGGTATAAATCGGTAACAATAGAATAAGCTTTCCACGAATCGGATTTCTCGTTTTCGGGCGCACTGTCCAAAATAATCCGGATGGCAAAAAGATCGTAAACTTCCTCAAAAGGAATCCCTTTTTTCTTCATTTTATTCCAGATGGAATGAATAGACTTTGGTCTTCCTACAACACTTGCTTGTAAACCTACATCTTCTAAAATTTTATCTATCGGCCCAATAAATTCTTTAACAAAAGCTTCTCTTTCTGCTTTTTTCTCGTTTAGTTTTTTGGCAATGAACTTGTAGGTTTCTGGCTCCACATACTTCATCGATAAATCCTCTAACTCAGATTTTATCGCATATAAACCCAAGCGGTGCGCTAAAGGCGCATATAAATAAGCGGTTTCTGAACATATTTTCAATTGCTTATCGCGAGGCATGAAATCCATCGTACGCATGTTATGCAGTCTATCGGCAAGTTTTATCAAAATTACTCTTACGTCATCGGCTAACGTAAGCAACATTTTTCTGAAATTTTCTGCTTGTATAGAGCTGTTTGCGTCGAATACACCGGATATTTTGGTTAAGCCATCGATAATTTTGGTTACTTTTTTGCCAAACTCACGCTCAATATCCTCTAAAGTAATATCAGTATCTTCCACTACATCATGCAATAAAGCGCAGACAATTGAGGTAGGCCCAAGACCAATTTCTTCTGCTGCAATTTGCGCAACGGCAATAGGGTGGTATATATAAGGTTCTCCAGACTTTCGGCGCATGTCTTTGTGGCTTTCTACAGCCATATCAAAAGCCATTCTGATCATTTTTTTATCTCCCTTTTTAAGGGTTGATTTACAGGCTCTTAATAATTTTCTGTAACGCTTTAATATCTCGGATTTTTCTGCCTCTATGTCTATAATATAATCTTTCATTCAGACGGAAATCAGTTTGTTTTTATTTTGTTAAAATAACGAATTTAGGGTTACTTATTGCTTTTTTAGTAATAAATAAGCAATAAGTTTGTAACTTAAAATTATGAAAAGCAAAGCGCTATTTATTTTCTGCTTCTTCTTTTTATTGCATGGATTTACAAAGGCTCAAGATTCTTTTGTAAAACCAGCTAAAAATGATACCATTAGGGTTGCCGCTATTAATATAGATGGTGAAATAATGCCGTGGATATTGCTTAACCCCGTAATAGTAAAGGATTATCGGCATTTTGCTTCGCAACAGGATTATGATAATTATCGGAGGTTACGTTATAACGTGATTAAGGTTTTGCCTTACGCCAGATTTGCAGGACAGAGATATAGGCAATTGGAGCGTGATTTGGCAACAACTTCTGATAAGCGAAAACAAAAAGAGTATGTTAAGAGTTGTGATAAAGAGATTAAAGATTTATTCAATAGGGAAGTTAAAAATTTGACCATATCTCAAGGAGAAATATTAATCAAATTGATAGATAGGGAAACCGGAAACAGCAGTTATGAGTTGGTACAGGATTTAAAAGGAAATGTTTCTGCTTTTGTGATGCAGTCTGTGGCCAAGTTATTCGGACATGATCTTAAAAGTAAATACGATGTGGATCAAGACAGAGATATTGAAGCTATAATTAGATCTACAGGATATTATAATTATCAGTAATTTTTAGAATGAACAAACCCAATATTTATCAATTTACAGTAGAAAACGCAAAAGGGGAGACGGTAAGTCTTGAAAAATATAAAGGCAAAGTTTTACTAATTGTTAATACCGCATCTGAATGTGGTTTTACCCCACAATTGTCTCTTTTAGAAGAACTCAGAAAAGATTTTGAACCAGATAATTTTGAGGTGCTTGCTTTTCCAAGTAACGATTTTGGACAACAGGAACCATTGAATGATGAAGGAATAAGCAAGTTTTGTAGCATTAATTACAAAACTAAGTTCACTATTTTTAAAAAACTTAAGGTGAGAGGAGAAGAAGCAGCTCCGCTTTTTAAGTTTTTGTCTGATAAAAAAATAAATGGAAATTTAAGTTCTTCACCACGCTGGAATTTCCATAAATATTTAATTAATGCCAACGGTGAGTTGGTTGATTTTTTTTATTCTTTTACAAAGCCAAATTCCGCAAGGGTAAAAAAGAAAATTCGGAAGTTATTAGTAGAAGCAAAAAGCTAAATCCAAAAAGCTTTAGCAAAGGCAGAATGAGGCTATACGGCTTTTTTTACTAATAAGATTTATTACATTTTACATTATGAAATTAGATTTATTGTTTATAGTCGCTCATCCGGATGATGTTGAACTAGGTGCTGCAGGTACAATTTTAAAGCATAAAAAAGAGGGGAAGAAAGTCGGGATTATTGATTTAACCAGAGGAGAGTTAGGTACTCGCGGAACTGCTGAAACCAGAAAACAAGAAGCTAATGATGCTTCTAAAATTCTCGGACTTGATGTTAGGGAAAACTTAGGGATTAGAGACGGCTTTTTTAAAAACGATGAAGAACATCAGCTTAAAGTAATTGCGGTCATTCGTAAATATCAACCAGAGATCATCATCACAAACGCTTATCATGACAGGCATCCGGACCATGGCAGAGCTTGTGATTTAGTGAATGATTCCTGTTTTTTAGCGGGTTTACAAAAAATTGAAACGCAAGAGAATGGCATTTCTCAAAAGCCTTACCGCCCTAGGTTATTGTTGCACCTTATCCAAGACACGTATATAAAGCCAGATATTGTGATTGATGTTACCGACTTTATGGAGCAGAAATTGGAAGCCATTAGGGCTTATAAAACTCAGTTTTTTGTAGAAGGCGTAAATTTAAACGAGCCACAAACCTATATTTCTAATCCTGCTTTTATGGATTTAATTGTTGGCAGAACCCGCGAATTTGGGCGTTCTATAAATGTTGACCACGCCGAGGGATTTTTGTCTAAAAAGATTTTGGGGGTAGATAGCTTGTTTGATTTACGTTAGCGTTACTATAATTAGATGATTAACTTTTTGCAAAATATTTTTGAAACAGCTTTATCTAAATATTAAAATATGACTTTAATAACTAAGGATTTGGATGTTGCTGTCCAGATTCTTAATCAAAATGAGGTAGTTGCTATTCCAACAGAAACTGTTTATGGTTTGGCGGCAAATGCATTTAACGCAACTGCTGTCCAAAAGATATTCGATCTTAAAAAAAGACCTTTATTTAATCCCTTAATTGTTCATCTTAAGTCGGCAGATGAAGTAGAAAAGGTAGCTGTTCATATTCCTGAAAAAGCATATCAATTAATAGAGGCTTTTTGGCCAGGCCCGTTAACGCTTATTTTGGAGAAACAGGCCCATATTCCTGATGTTGTCACCGCAGGTAAAAATACGGTTGCTGTAAGAATGCCCAATCATCCCTTAACATTGGAGTTGCTTTCTAAGCTAGATTATCCTTTGGCAGCACCAAGTGCAAATCCTTTTAAACGAATAAGTTCAACTAGTATTGAGCATGTTTATTCGTATTTTAAAGATGAATTAACGTGTATTTTAGATGGCGGAAGTTGTGAAAAGGGCGTGGAATCTAGCATAATTGGCTTTAAGGGAGACGATGCTGTTTTATACCGACATGGAGCTATTTCAATCGACGAAATTGAAAAAATTACCGGGAAACTTTTAACAATTACCCAAAATGAAAATGCCCCACAAGCCCCAGGGATGTTGCTTCAGCATTACTCGCCAAAAACCAGACTTATTTTAACAGCTGATATAGCAGGAGCTACCGAAGAAGCGAAGAATAAAAATTTTGTAGTTTTAACTGCTTCAAAAGATAATGTTATGCCGGGCTTGAACTATCACTTTTTAACAGAAAACAACGATTTAAGACAAGCTGCAAGTAATTTATATGCAGCGTTACATCATTTAGATAGCTTAAATTTAGATTTAATTATTGCTGAAAAGTGTACGGATGAAGGTTTGGGTAAAACTATTAATGATCGTTTGACACGAGCCTCAGCTCAATAATCAAAATTGATTTGTTAAATTGTTATCTATTTGAGTTGATTCAAAAACGGTAAAGCCGCACTCGGTACAAACTGAGCAACATCGCCACCGTAACGCAAAACATCCCTCACAATGGTAGAACTTATGGAAGAATAACCAGGTTTACTTACAATAAATATAGATTCAATTTCCGGAATTAAAGAGTGGTTCATTTGGGCAATCGCTTTTTCATATTCAAAATCAGATACAGTTCTTATCCCCCTGATCATGTGCGAAGCACCAATTTCTTTACAAAAATTAACGGTTAAACCTTCGTAGTTAACAATTTCTAATTTAGGTTCATCAGCAAATACGGCCCTAATCATTTCTAGCCTTTGTTCTACGCTCAACAAAGATTGTTTGTTGCTATTGGTTCCAACGCCGATATATATTTTATCAAAAAGAGATAAAGATCTTTTTAAAATGTCAACATGTGCTTTGGTGATAGGGTCAAACGAGCCAGGGAATAGTGCAATTTTCATAAGCTTTATTTGTAATAAAAATAGGGTTTAATTTCTAAAGAAACTAAAAGCAGAATAACCGTATTTTCTTTTTTCGGTAAACTTGGGATGAGCAGATAAGTCCTGCATACTTTGATGTTCAATAATCAACAGGCCGTTTTCGGTCAATAAGTTTTTATCAAAAACTATAGTTGCAATTTCCGGAATGCGGGTTAAATCATAAGGCGGATCCGCAAAAATTAAATCAAACCGATCTTTTTCCTGATTCAAGAATTTAAAAACATCGGCTTTTATTGCTTTAATCTGAGTAAGGTTTTGTTCTTTACCAATGTTTTTAAGGTAATTGTAACAGCCGAAATTTTTGTCAACCGAAGTAATTTCAACAGCATCGCGGGAAGCAAACTCCAAACTGATATTGCCTGTTCCGCTAAATAAATCCAATACTTTTAGTTCGTTAATTTCCAATTGGTTGCCTAAAATGTTAAACAAGGCTTCTTTTGCCATGTCTGTTGTAGGCCTAACCGGAAGATTCTTAGGCGGGTTAAATCTAATTCCCTTTAAACGTCCGCCTACAATTCGCATAAATGTAAAGCTAGGAGCGAGAAAAATCTGGGCATAACCGGTTTTTCTAAACCTTGATAAAATAGGGGCAAACTATCTTGGTCAGTTAGCTCAGTATGCGGGAAATATTTAAGCAACTGATTAAAAAAGCTGCTTTCAGAATCAATATTTCCACTTAATTTAAGCGTTGCGCTAGCAGGTTTAATATTGTTTTCTTGGGCTGCTAAAAGCACAAAGTAAATCAGTTCATCCTCATTCTGGAAATCGAAAATATTGTAAAACTGGAACTGGCGATGGTTAAATATGATGATTTCTGCCAATCCGTCTCTGAAATTGATGAAAAGCTGCGATGTGCTAATTTGGCTAAAACCGAAACTTACACCTTTATAAAAAGGCGAAATCTGCGGATAAATTTCTGCATTAGGGAAATAGCTTCCAATTTTATCCAATTGCAATTTAGGCAAAGCATAAATAATGGTTATTCCTGTGCCTGCTAATTGTTGAGTGCATATTTCTTCGCTTTCTGTTGCGCAAATGTATTTGACAAAGTTTTCTGTAGCAGATTCGTGAAATAGTTCGGTAGGCACCAGCGTGAACTTTTGGGTAATTAAGCTGATCTTTATTTTTGCGAAATGTTCTTTTAATAAGTCATCAAAAATCCCGTTGTAAATGGTCGACGGCTTATGTGATATCGTTTTAACAAATTGATTTCGAGGATCGATTACTGCATAATTGAAATAATTTGCTCCAATCTCTAAATACAGCTCGTATATTTTAGTTTTTGTTGCATCAAAATCTGCAACTGTTAATTGTATCTGATCAGTCATCCTTAACAAAAGTAAAAATTTATCTGTAAGGCGATGCTTTTTTAGCGAAATTTGAATTAATGAGTATTGCCCACGATTTAGCCAAAACATTTCCGCATTTACCAAATCCGCAACAGCTTTATTTGTTTGAGAAGCTAGACCAATTTCTGCAATTAAAGACCAACGATTCATGTTTTGTACTTAAAGGTTATGCCGGCACAGGAAAAACAACCGTGATAAGTACTTTAATTAAGCTATTGCCAAAATATCAGATTAAAACCGTGTTATTGGCGCCAACAGGCAGAGCAGCAAAAGTATTAAGCTTGTACGCGAAGAAAGAAGCAAGCACTATTCACCGGAAGATTTACCGTAAAAAATCGGCTTTTGCACCTGAAATGCACTTTAATCTCTCGCCAAATCTGCATAAAAACACACTGTTTATTATTGATGAGGCATCTATGATTTCGGATGATTTAACGGATTATAGTGGAAGCAGCTTGCTGAACGATGTCATCTCGTTTGTGTATAAAAACCAAAATAATCGCATTATTTTTATTGGTGACACCGCTCAGCTTCCGCCCGTAGGCTCTTCAGAAAGTCCGGCTTTGGCTAAAGATTACCTAAGTAAATTTAGCATTCAAGCAAATGAGGTAGAACTTACCGATGTGGTGAGGCAAGAAAAAGAGTCGGGGATTTTATACAACGCAACCGCTATCAGAGATTTAATTCGGACAGAAGAAGAATCTTTTCCGACTTTACGCACTGCTGGATTTAAGGATGTTTACCGGATGATGGGCGATAAAATTGTGGAAGGCCTAAATTACGCCTACGGAAAGTACGAGATGGAGAACTGTCTGGTGATTTGCCGTTCCAACAAAAGTGCAAATATGTACAACCAAAATATCCGTAATCAGATTCTTTGGCGAGAAGATGAGCTGACCGGCGGCGACTTGATTATGGTGGTGAAAAATAATTACTACTGGCTTGGCGAAGAAAAAGGAGGGTTCATTGCTAATGGCGATATTGGTGAGGTTACACGTGTTAAAAACATCCATGAGCAATACGGATTTAGGTTTGCAGATGTACAGATTTTGTTTGCGGATATTGATCAGGAACCATTAACCTGTAAGGTAATGCTGGATACGTTGTATGTGGAATCTCCGAACTTGCCTTATGATAGGCAGAAACTGCTTTTTGAGGAATTGATGAAAGATTACGAGCACCTGGAAACCAAAAGAGCTAAAATGGATGCCATAAAAAGCAATCCTTATTTTAACGCCTTACAGATTAAATTTGCTTACGCGGTAACTTGCCACAAAGCCCAAGGCGGGCAATGGGATGCTGTTTTTATAGATCAGGGTTTTTTAACCGAAGAAATGCTGAGTATAGATTTATTGCGCTGGCTTTACACGGCTACAACCCGGGCCACCAAAGAACTTTTTTACGTGAATTTTAACGAACTGTTTTTTCCGAGTTAGTGGTTGGTTGATTAGTTGGTTAGTTAGTTAGGATATTAGAAAGTGTATCCTTCTCCCAAAAATCAGAACAAAAAAAAATCCTGTTTACCGGCCGATAAACAGGATCAATTCGATAGAGAGAGATCTATTTAGCCAATGAAGCTAAAACTGCTTCATTTTTCACTACTTGACTGTTTTTTGGTTCTCTTGAACGGCTACCATTTTCAACGTTGGTAGCGTTTTTCAAAAACTGAACTTCAAGTCGAGAAGTAGTTTTGTTTCTTCTGTCTTTTCTTTTTAAACGCGTTACTGCCATGACTTTTATTTTAATTAAAATTTTAAACGAGGTCGAGAGCGGATTCGAACCGCTGTAGAAGGTTTTGCAGACCTCTGCCTAGCCACTCGGCCACTCGACCCTTTGTTTTAAGGAATGCAAAAATAGCAAAATTTTAATACAAGGCAACTTATTTTAGTTTATTTCTGCTCATTTCTGCACAACAGATGGCCCCAGCTACGGCTACATTTAAAGATTCGGTGGTTTTCCCTCCTGGAATGGTGATCGGGTTTGTAATTAAACGAAGTATCTCTTCAGATATTCCGTTTCCTTCGCTACCCAAAATTAAAAAGCCTTTTGAAGGCCAGCTGGTGTTAAAAATGTTTTCTCCTTTTAATAAAGTGCCATATTTTGGTAAGTCATTGCCAATTAATAATTCTGTAAGCGACTGATAACTCACTTTAACGCGTGTTAAAGAGCCCATGGTGGCCTGCACAACTTTAGGATTATAAACTTCCACACAGTTGGGAGAACAAACGAGTTGCTTAAAGCCGAACCAATCTGCAGTACGTATAATTGTACCCAAATTGCCGGGGTCTTGTACACCGTCAAGCACCAGTGTCATTTCTTCAATATCTTTAGCACTTACCTCTTTATTTGCAGGTATTTCAATAACGGCTAAAATTCCTTGCGAAGTTTGTAAAGCGCTTATTTTTTCTAATTCATTTATAGTGACTTCATAAACTTTTTGTTTGTTAGATAAATTAGCCACTTTTGCAACAAAATCAGGTGTACAAAAGATGGCATTTATCACAAAGTCAGCGTGTAAAAACTCTGAAATTGCCTTAAAACCTTCTACAATAAAAAGCTGATGCTCTTTTCGGTATTTTTTTTGATGAAGGGATTTAACTAAACTTATTTGAGATTTTGAAATCATATCAATATTATACTTTTGCAATTATACTCTTTTTTGTTTTTATAGCCTTCGGTTGTAGATCTACTAAACGGTTAAGCAAAGATCAGTCGCTGGTCACAAAGTTAACGATTAAAGGTATTACTGATGATGAATTTGCTAGTCAGGCTGCCGATTTTGTAGCCTTAGACATTAGGCCTAATTCGCCATTTAATCTTTGGGTTTACAATACTTTCAGTAAAAAAGGAAAGCTTAAGTTAGGCGAAGCGCCACACCTCTTGGATAGCTCCTTGGTAGAGGTTTCTCGGAATCAGATCGAGAAATTTTTAAATATAAAAGGTTTCCTAAATGCCAAAGTAACCGATAGCATCAGTGTTAAAAATAAAAAGGCATCCGTATTTTTCAGCGCTGTAGAAGGTACCGAGTTTAGGTTCCGTAAGTTAAGTTTTGATATTCCGGACTCTTCCGTTAAATCTATTTACCTAAGCAACCGAAAAAAGTTTACACATATAGATTCCGGAAAGCGTTATGATACCGATAGTATCGCTTATGAGCGGGAACAGATTTATTTGTTGATGAAACAAAACGGCTATTACGACTTTTTGCGCCAATATGTTAGGCCAACGGTAGATACAAATTTCAATAAAAGTGTAGCAGATATCAGTTTAGCGATTTTAAATCCTCCTAACAAAAGCGAGCATACCAAGTTTACCATTGGAAATACTTATTTAAGAATTCAGCCCAGTACCGCAATTATTAAAAAGGGAATGGAACGTGATTCTGCAGTTATAGACTCACAATATCGCTTTTACGATTATTCGCGTTTTTTTAGACCTAAGAGACTTGTAGATTACATTTACCTTAAAAAAGGAGATTTGTATAATATTGATAATGCAGACTTAACCACACAACGCTTTTTTGATTTAAATGCGTTTAGGAGCGTGAGTGTTGATTTTGCGAAGTCCAAAGACAGTTCCAAAAATGAATTAGTAGGTTTGATTGATATTATTCCGCTAAAGAAAAAATCGAATAGGCTTGATGGCGAATATACCTTTAACTCGAGCATTACGGGTTTAAACTTAGGTTTAACCTATCAAAACCGGAATATTTTTGGTGGAGCAGAAGTGTTTGAGGTGAAGCTGCGTGGGGGATTGCAGTTTGATAAAAATGTAACAGGCAGTTTGTCTGATCGGATTTTAAGTAAAGATTACCAGATTGGCGCAAGCTTGAGCTTTCCGCGATTAATCACGCCTTTTAATATCCAAGAGCTTGGCAGAAATGGTGTTCCGCATACGCGTATTGCAACTTCGTACCAAAATTATCAGCTCACAAAAAGCTATCAGCGTAAAAGTTTAGGTTTAAATATTACTTATGATTGGGTAGAAACTAAATACAAGATTCATTCTTTTACTCCCGTAAATATCCAATATTCAAATGCTTTGATCAATAGCGATTTAGCACAGTTGTTGATTAGCCAAGGGAATGCTTTTTTTCTCTCTACTTTGCGCTCTCAGCTCCTTTCCAGTAGTTATTACACTTATACGGTTAACCTACCTAAACTAACATCTTACAACAATTTCATCTTTTTCTCGGGAACAGCAGAAATAGGAGGAAACTCTGCTGCTTTAGCTGCTAAAATTTCAAATACTACCAATGGCGATGGACAGAAATTGCTTTTTGGTGTTCCTTATTACCAATATGCAAAAGTAGAAACAGATTTAAGAATATATAAATCTTTAGGTGGCGAACGCCAGTTTATTGCCCGTTTTAACCCTGGAATTGGGTATTCTTACGGCAACATCAAATCTTTACCATTTGATAAACGTTTTTTTGCAGGCGGTTCCAGCGGTATTAGGGCTTGGCAGGCCAGAACACTTGGTCCGGGTAATTACAACAGAGCATCTTTAGCTTCCGACTCTGCAAGGTTTAACCTGCGTAATTTAGACCAACTGGGCGATATCAAATTTGAGGGAAACCTAGAATACCGATTTAAACTGATCAACAATTTCATTGGCTCAAAAGTGAAGGGAGCTACTTTTATAGATTTTGGTAATGTTTGGCAGATTAGGGATAACGGCTTACAGGGCGGTCAATTCAAATTCAATCAACTGTTCCAACAAACGGCTATTGGTGTAGGTTTTGGACTGAGGTTTGATGTTTCCTTTTTTGTGTTTAGGTTAGATGCAGGCTTTAAATTTAAAGATCCTCAGTTTAGCGGAAGCGACCAGTACGTAGTAAAGTATTGGTTTGATAGGGTGGCGAAACAACAATTAAAAAGCAATTACGCCATCACCAATGCCCCGGATAAATATTCGATATCGCAGATACAATTTGGAATAGGGATGCCTTTTTAGGTTTAAAATGGAATGGTTTAGCCTTTGACCATAGTCGATAGTCCATGTACAACGGACTATCGACCATTTACCATCAATCACAATCTATCAAAACTACTTACTTCCTTTGTAGCTATAAACTGTATAATCACAGAAATATTTGGCAGTGTATTTAGCTATAAAACATCCGATAGCAATCGGAATAAAAATAATATAACCTCCTGTTACCAAATTACATCCTAAAAATATAGAGGTTAAAGGCGCATCTATGGCAGCACTTAAAACAGCTACACCGCCAACAATCGCAAAGTTTAATACAACAAGGTCTGCATTAAAGAAATAGTTGAACAACAGTGCCGTAACAATGCCTAAAATGGCTCCAGCAACAATACTTGGTGCAAAAACACCACCATCTCCACCAGCACCTAAAGTTAGTGCCGCTACCAAAGGTTTCAAGAAAACCAAGGCTAATAAAACCAAAGTTAATTGAATGCTAAATATCTGTGAGTTAGAATTGAAGATCAGTTCGTTTAAGGCGTGATAGCTATCTCCGTATAATTGCGGAAAAACCAGAATGGCAATACCCACCAATAGTGCTCCCGAATTTACCCTAAAAAAGTTGTTGGTAATATTGCCGAAAAACTTTTTAAGAAAGATAACTGTTTTGGTAAAGTAAATAGCTAAAAAACTACAAGCCAAACTTAATATAATTACGTAAGGGATTGCATGACCACTCCATCCTTCAACAGTGAAGTTTAGGATTCTTTCAGGGCTTAATCTCATTAAGCTTAACCAGGAAACCAACGCAGCACAACCTGCACTTAGTAAGTTTGTTCTGCTTACATTTTTACGGGCGATTACTTCAATAGCGAAGAAAAAACCTGCAATTGGGCTAGCAAAAATTGTTGCAATACCGGCTGCAACTGCAGCGCAGATCAATTCTGTTTTGTATGACTTTACCAGAGTTATATTACGCTGAGCCATGGTTCCCACTGCCGCGGTTGCCACTACCGTAGAAACTTCAATACCGGTTGAACCGCCAAATATGACTGTTAAAAAACCGTTCAAGTAGTGAGAAGGGATTTTAAATGCCGGTAAAGTATTCTTCTTGTTGTCAATAGACTGGTAAATTTCTTTGATTCCTTTATTGGCTTTTCCTCTAAAAACGTATTTTCTTAAAAAGTAAATAGCCGTAATACCAATGGAGGGCAAAACAATATAAAGAAGCGGGATATTTTTGCTCTGGTTAAAAATAAAGTTTTCAGCATGTTCTGTAATGCTTTTTAACGAATCGGCTAAGATTACCGAGATAATAGAAACAACTATTGAAGAAACAACTAGTCCAATAATTTGAGCTTTAGATGTTATATTTTTCATTAAGAATTAATGATAATAATATGGATTTAATAGAAAATGCAAAAGTATGATTAAAATCAACAAATGAGTTGTTTTATTGTAAATTACTTCGAATATTAAATGACTAACATCATGTTATTAAAAAATGTTTTTTATTCCGTCAAAAACAGATTCGAAAAACGTGGGTATAGATAATCCTTTGCTGTGGTAGAAATAAAAGAGAACCATTAAAATAAAAATTACGATACCAATCATCCGCCTAAACATATAGCCAATTAGAATGAGGCCAATGGGTATTACGAGTAGGAGGTACCAACTTATTTTAATAGGGTTTAAGTCGGTGTTTTTTTTATAAACAAAATAAAGGTTTGACGGGCTTTTTAAATCATCAATATGCTTAATAAAAACAAAAGAAGATTTTTCGATTACCAAAGGGCAAACTGCTACACCGTTATTAAACTTTAGTTCTTGTTTAAAACCGTTTACCGAAAAATTATAAATACCGTTGATACTTTCGTCAGGGTTTTCTAAAGAATCAGTAGCTATAATTGCCAGTTTTTGTCCTTTAAGGAGGTTCTCTTTTACCGTAAAAAACTTTATGTTCTGACTGCCTTGCGCAAATATGTTCATCGAAATAAACATGAGCAATACGGTGATCAACTTTTTCATAGCTCTATAGCTCTTTTGTTATATAATAGATAGCCAATATGGAAAAAAACTCCAAATCTTTTTGCTTTATCATCATAATAATTAAAATTCAAAGCAATTGGGCCTATTGGCGTATGGTAAACCGCTGCCCCAGAAAG
Source organism: uncultured Pedobacter sp. (assembly GCF_946480185.1). Next base: position 16,939 of record NZ_CAMLIG010000011.1, read on the forward strand.
TACGTAGCGCCTGTCAGAGAAAGCATCACCCAGTTTGGTAGCCTGGTTGCCGACTTTTAAAATTTCTTTATAGGGCTGAAACAAATAAGCTTCTGCTCTAAAATCTAAATGCTTAGTTGCCGAGTACACATTTTTAACGCCCACAGCTAAGTATTTATTTGCTCGTAAACTCTCTAAAAATATTGTTTTTGAATCTTGTAGCGGATAAAATGCTGGGGTGTAAATTAAGTTGCTTTTATAGCTTGCAAAGCTTGGCCGGGTGCTGAACACGCCTTCTAATAAATAGGCTACGCTATAACGCGGCTTTATCCTAAAATAATTTTCATTGGTAATTTTAAGGTTAAACCAGTTTCGGTAAAATTCATTCTCTGTTAAAGTAGCATAAATTGGGTCGTTTCTAAAAATATTGCCCGGCACATAGGTTTCAAGCCCATTAAAATAAGTAAAGCCTGCATAAAAGTTGCTTCCTTTTGATGGATATTGCTTTCTGTTGAGCGTGTTTCTTTGATAGTTTATGCCGGTAGCTAATCCGCTAAAATCCGTCTCATCTAAAATATCTCCGGTTGTAAAACTCCCGGTTGGGCTGTATTTATTTGTAGTATTTATATAGCCTCCAAACAAAGCCGTCTTGGCGCTTCTGCCCGTTGAAAAACCAATACTTTGTATAAACCTACTGTCGGCCTGCTCCAAAAATGTCGGCTTTACATTTTCCAGAAATATCTGGCTAGATTCAAAATAGTTCCAATGGTTATAGGTAATTTCCGATTCTAAATAAAAGGGATGTTTTTCAGGAATATCAATCCTAAAAGCGCCCTGTGCCGACTCGTGAAACCTGCCGGTATAAAAATTGGCGTTTAGCGTATAAGATTTTTTTCTTAAAAAGTTGTACTGCAAACCTATAAAGGCATTGCCAACTGGCCTGCTGGTAATTGACCCTCCAAAATCCAGTTTAAAGTTTTTTTCTGGCTGTACAATAAGCTCAAATTCGTATGTGTTTTCTGCCGGGAGGTAATTGATTTTTGGATAAACAGTTTCAAAATTATCATCGCCTAAAAGCTTGTAATAAGCTTGTTTAATTTCATGGAGATTCAAGTTTTTGTTCATGCGCTTAAATACATTCTCCACGTATTTCTTTCTCTTGCCACCTACACCGGTTATTTTGATGTTTTTAAAAGTGAGGTAAGGGTTTCTGTCGATAAAAGCTTTTCTGGCTGCTATAACACTGTCTGGGTTGGCTGGGGTTTTTATTTTAGATTTTATTTTTACAATCTCGGCCATGGTGGCATCATACCCTTTTTGGATCAGTTCCTCAACTGGCGAAAAATTAGTTGCAGAATAGTTAGACAAATCGGGCTGGATGTAAACGCCATTTTCGCCAATAGCTGTAGAATCTGTTTTGCTTAAAAAAAGATACATCAGAAACTTATTCATCAATTTTTCGTCGATGTCTTTTGGGTAGGTATTAAAGTTTTTAGACGATACGTTTGAACCGATGATGATGTCAGGTGCGAATTCTTTTTTCATCACATCAACGGGGAAATTATCATACAGTCCACCATCAAAAACATATTTATCATTAACTTTTATAGGTCTGTAAACCAGCGGCACAGTAAAAGTCCCTCTAACAGCTTCTACCAACGAGCCACTTTTCATAGGTATCATTTTCTGAGATAAAACATCAGAAACAATACATCTAAAAGGCACAAAAAGATTGTCGAAATTGTTTTTTGCATTTGCAGAAGCCTGGCCAAGCAACTCCAAAAGGGCAAAGTTCAATGGAATATCATTCACCAAGTTGGAGCGGAACTTTAAGTTGAAACCAGTATCAATCTGTAGCTTTGCTGATATAAACGAAGGGTTTGCTTCTTTTTTCTGGAAAAAGTAACTGTAATCGCTATCGTACTTTCCGCTCACCCAATCCTGGAAATCGGTACTTAAGGCAATGTATTCAATTTCTTTGGGGGAGTAACCGGCTGCATACATGGCACCTACCACACCGCCCATAGAGGTTCCTGTAATGTAATCAATAGGGATATGGTTTTCTTCTAAAGCTTTTAAAACACCAATATGAGCCAAACCCTTAGCGCCACCGCCACTTAAAACAACGCCCACCTTTTGTGCAACAACAATTTTAGCAACAAAAATTACAAGTAGAAATAAAAAGACTTTTTTCAAATTTCATCAAGCGTTTAATCAGCCTCTAAATTACATTTTATTAAGTAACCTTTGTTGGATTATTAATGAGTTTGATATGAGGTGGCGTTTTTGCAGCTAAAGTTATACTTCGTCAGCTGGCAGATTATCTTATGCTGCCTACTAGCGCAAAAAGAGGTCGCTTTATTGTTAACGCATCTAAAAATGGCTGAAAAATGAATAATGAAGCTCAGTTGGAGAAATTAATCGAACTTAGGCAGTAACCAAAATTTAGTAGTGATATACAGATTTCGGAGCTTTTAACAACACAAATAAAACCCTTGAATTGAAACCAAAAAGAGCCCGTTCGTTTTAAATGAACGGGCTCTAATATATGATAGGGTTGATATATTACTGTGCTCTACCTGTTTTTTTATCTTTCGCATGTCCAATCAAATATCCGGCTCCGGCACCTGCAACACCGCCAATAAGTGCGCCTCTTCCTTTTTTCTTGTCAATTAATGCACCGCCAATTGCACCTGCAGCACCGCCAATTACAGCGCCTTTTGCGCCGTCGCTCCAGCCTTTTTTCTGGGTAGTGGTAGTGGTTGTTGTGCTACCGGTTGTTGTATTGTAATGATTAACTATTACAGGTCTGCTGGCAACAGCAGCGGCTTCTTCTTTTTTTCTTTTCTCTGCATCCGCTTTTACCGCTTCAGCTCTTTTAAAACTATCTAATGATAGACTGTCTTTCATCATTTTAATGGAATCTGCTCTATCTTCCGAGCTTGCCTTATACTTATTGTTACATGCTGCTAAACTTGCCGCAATTAAAACTATTCCTACTATCTTTTTCATCGTTTTTAATTTTTGATCTTGACCACGTATAGAAATAATAATGCCAGAACGAGGAACATATATCCACGTGTTTTACACTCCTATAATAAAAGTTTTTGTATAAATTACTATACAGTTTTATGGGCAATTCACACATATTTGATACTCGAATACATAATTGCTTTAGGCAGAAAAAATATTTGACCGTCTATGCAAATTCCCTCGTTAAAATCCACAATCTCATTATATTTGCAACTTATGAGTATCACGGCACAGCAAATTCGTCAGCAGTTTTTAGATTTTTTTAAAAGTAAAGGTCATCAGATTGTAGCTTCGGCGCCAATTGTAGTTAAAAACGATCCTACTTTAATGTTCACCAATGCTGGAATGAACCAGTTTAAAGACCTGTTTTTAGGTGAAGCGGCTATAAAGTACGCAAGAGTTGCCGATACCCAACGCTGTCTGCGTGTTTCGGGTAAACATAACGATTTGGAAGAGGTAGGTATTGATACCTACCACCATACCATGTTTGAGATGTTGGGCAATTGGAGCTTTGGCGATTATTTCAAGAAGGAAGCCATTGAATGGAGCTGGGAATTGCTGACCGATGTTTACGGATTACCAAAAGACCGTTTGTACGTTACCATTTTTGAAGGCGATGAAAGCGAAGGTTTGCCAAAAGACCAGGAAGCTTATGATTTTTGGAAACAGTATGTAGATGAAGACAAAATCCTTTTGGGAAATAAGAAAGATAATTTTTGGGAAATGGGCGAAACTGGTCCGTGTGGGCCATGTTCGGAAATCCATTTTGATAGCCGTAGCGATGAAGAAAGGGCAAAAGTAAGCGGAGCAAGCCTAGTAAATGCCGATGACCCTTTGGTGATTGAAATCTGGAACAACGTTTTTATGCAGTTCAATCGCTTAAAAGACGGAAGCTTGAAAACATTACCTGCACAACATGTAGATACCGGAATGGGTTTCGAACGTTTGGTGCGCATTATTCAGGATAAAACTTCTAATTACGATACAGACGTTTTTCAACCGATGATTCAGTTTATTGCTGATAAAGCGGAAATTAAATACGGCGCAGAAGAAAAAACAGATATCGCCATGCGGGTAATGGCGGACCATATCCGAGCAATTTCTTTTGCAATTGCTGACGGACAATTGCCTTCCAACAATAAAGCGGGTTACGTGATTCGCCGAATTTTAAGAAGAGCGGTGCGTTATGCTTACCAATATTTAGGCTTAAAAGAACCGTTTTTAAATCAGTTGGTGCCACTTTTAGGCGAGCAGTTTAAAGGTGTTTTTGATGAATTGTACTCGCAAAAAGACTTTGTACAGAAAGTGGTTTTGGAAGAGGAGAATAGTTTTTTGCGTACTTTAGAAAACGGAATTAACCGTTTCGAGAAGATGGATGAGATTAGTGGCGAGAAAGCTTTTGAACTTTATGATACTTTCGGTTTTCCGATTGACCTAACAGAATTAATGGCTCGTGAAAAAGGGCTGTCTGTAGATATGCAAGGTTTCGAAACTGAACTGCAAAAACAAAAAGCCCGTTCAAGAGCAGCAACCGCGGTAGATACAGAAGATTGGGTTGTTGTTGCAGATGGTGACGAACCGGAATTTGTGGGTTATGATGATTTGGAAGCCCACGCTCATATCTTAAAATACCGCAAGGTGACCGCCAAAGGAAAAGAACAGTTCCAGCTGGTGTTAGACCGTACACCTTTTTATGCAGAAAGTGGCGGACAAGTTGGCGACAGCGGTTTATTAATAGGAGAGGACGAAGAAGTGCGGATTACCGATACCAAAAAAGAGAACGGCTTATTCATCCATTTTGTAGATGCTTTACCTAATAAATTAGATGCTCAGTTTGTAGCTAAGGTAGATTCTCAAAAAAGAATCCTTACCGAGAACAACCACTCGGCAACACACCTTTTACATGCGGCTTTAAAAATGGTTTTGGGCACACATGTGAACCAAAAAGGAAGTTTAGTAAACGAAAATGTTTTACGTTTTGATTTTTCACATTTCTCTAAAGTAACGGATGAAGAAATCAGAGCCATTGAAGGCATTGTGAATGAAAAAATAAGAGCCAACATCGCTTTAAAAGAAGAACGGAACGTTCCTTACCAGCAAGCTTTGGATAGTGGCGTAACTGCTTTATTCGGCGAAAAATATGGAGATTTTGTACGCGTAATTACTTTTGGCGAAGGTTATTCTAAAGAATTATGTGGCGGAACGCATGTGCCTGCAACCGGACAAATCGGTTTTTTCAAAATTGTTTCTGAAAGTGCAGTGGCAGCCGGTGTCCGTAGAATTGAAGCCATTACTGGCACAAAAGCAGAAGCTTTTATCCACGAGCAGGACGAGCTGTTGAAACAATTGAAAGAACTGCTGAAAAACCCTCAAGATTTGGCAAAATCTGTAGAAGCTTTGGTAGAAGAAAATAACAAGCTCAAAAAAGAAGTGGAAAAAGCTGTTTTGGCAAAAGCTTACGGATTAAAAGATGAGTTAAAAGCAAAAGCTGAACAGATCAACGGCCTCAACTTCATCGCCCAAAAGGTAGAGTTGCCAAACGCCGAAGCCATTAAAAACTTAGCTTACCAACTCAAAGATGTGTTAGAAAACATGTACTTGGTTTTAGCCGCGGAGATTGATGGAAAACCACTGTTAACGGTGATGATTTCTGAGAATTTAGTAAAAGAAAAAGGCATGAACGCTGGTAATATCGTTCGAGAGTTAGCCAAAGAAATTCAAGGCGGTGGTGGCGGTCAGCCGTTTTTTGCCACTGCCGGAGGTAAGGACGTTAGTGGTTTGGGCAATGCTTTGGTTAAAGCTAGAGGTTTTGCGGTTTAATGCCTGTCGCAGGGAACTCTGCGTTTAAAGCAGATTTTAATTTTGTAATCTTCCCGGCTCATTGCCACCGGAAAGGCTAGGAACTTTTTTCCGAAAAAAGTCACCAAAAACTCTCCACTGCCCGCCCGCCCCCCGGCTGGCGCCGCTTGCTACAAAGGAAGTGCTTTTATTTCTTCATCGCTATCGCAACCGCCAAGCGGAATTTGTCGGTTAGCGAGGGATTGTGCTTTTAGCTTGCTTTGTGGTCGCTCGTCCTTTTTGTCATCGCGAAGCTGAAGTCTAGGCGATGAACGATGGCGCTGTGGCGATCTCCAAGCTACGGAAGGTAAACCTTTCTTTAGTCAAAGGTTTTACCCGTTTTGCAAGGTATCCCCTTCCGGAGGAGGTTGGGGGAGGTTTTTTAAGTCCACGCAGGCTCGCCTGTCCCTTTCACAATGAAAGGGATAATGGCGAGCAAAAAAAGGATAACCAAAAAATATGGTTATCTTTTTTTTGAATAGTGCTAAATGAAGCCGATCGAAAATGGCTTTAAATCATAGCTCCAAAGTTCGGTACGCGAAAGGATCTTGAAGATTAAAAACCCAACTTTCCAGATCGGCTGTGAAGCAATCGTGTTTAATGATCTGTTGGGCGCTATTCGTGTAGTGAATACTTTGCTTTGCCCAACGGCATAGCGCAGAAAGAACCATTTTTTTTCTAAAAAAACTTTAAAAAAGAAACAACACTTTCAGAATAGCCTAGAGATATATGTATTACAACAATATACGCACAAGTCAGCCCGCTAAGACTTGCGCTAGTGAGGGGAATGGGGAACCGAACACATAATTTAAAAAACAAAAAAGCCGCCTCAAATTAATGAGACGGCTTTTTAATTACTGAATTAATAACCTTAGTTAAATAAGGTAAACTCAACTCTTCTGTTATTCTGACGACCTTTTGCAGTTGCATTAGTGTCAATTGGTTGGGTTTCTCCGTAACCAGTTGCTTCAATTCTTGATGGGTTAGCACCTTTACTTACTAAATAAGCTTTTACAGATTCAGCTCTGTCTTTAGAAAGCTTCATGTTGTATGCATCACTTCCCTGGCTATCTGTATGTCCAGCTAGTTTTAAGCTTAAGTTTTTAGAAATAATCAAGTTAGCTACTTTATCTAAGGTGTTATAAGATGTTGGTCTAATGGTTGCTTTTCCAAGATCAAACTCTAAGTTTTTAATGGCATCTGCAACTACTTTTTTATCTTCATCTGAGATTACATAAGTAACTGGTTTCTGTACAATTGTTTTAGTTACTGGCAGTGAACAACCAGAACCGTCAACAGCTGTACCACTTGGTGTATCCGGACATTTATCATAGAAATCAGAAACACCGTCGCCATCAGCATCACTCATTAACTTGCTTACCTTATCTTTCAGCATATTAACTTCTTCATTGTTTTTTGAAGCCTCAAGTTCTGCTTTCAAAGCGTCGTATTTGGCCACATAATTTTTCTCTAAAATTGCAGCTGGGTTAGCAAAAGCCAATTGTGGTTTTGTTTTGTTTCCTAATGCAAACTCTAAACCTGCGTATCCGTAAGAGAATCTATCATTTGATGGCGCTCTGTTGTATCCGTCTAAGTTATCAGCATCAACAAAATTCATTTTGTAACCAAGGTCTAAATTAACGCCCTTAGCCACCATAAATTTAAAACCAACGCCAACAGGAACAACTAATTCGTGGATGTTTTCTCCATTTTTTGGCTGTGTAGCAACACCTGCGGTATTAGTAATTGTAGGCTGGTAACCCATTAAACCCGCACCTGCGGTAATGTATGGTGTAACGTAGCTCTGACGGTTTAAAATACTGAAGTTTCCAATATTATAAACTGCACTTAAAGTTCCGCCCCATTTAATTTCTGTTTCGTAACTAGCGTAAGGCGTATTGGTGATAACTGATCCGCCATTTTTTGTTTTAGAGTTATCGGCCTTAAGTGTTCCTCTAAAGAAATCTCCTTGCATACCAAAGTTGTGTGTAAATTGCTTTTTTAGGTAACCACCATAACCGGCACCAATTTTCCAGTTTGAAAAATCATTTGTTCCGCCAATTACAATTGTAGGAGCCATTACGCCACCCACTACACCAAAAGACCATGTTCTATAAGCATTTTTTGTAAATGGATCAGGAGGAGTGCTTGTTTTGTCCTGTGCGGTTGCGCAACTTGCCATGGCAACTGCCGCCATTACCATTATACTGTTTTTTAATTTTGTTTTCATAATAACTATTGTTTGTTTGATATAGCTATGTCAAAATGTTGCCAAATCTTAAATTTAGCTTCGATAGTTTGTAAGTAGCTATCAATCAAACTTTAAGATTATAAAAAAAGGCTTAGCGGTGATGCTAAGCCTTTAGTGTGTTTTGTATCAAATTAGGTACAAACTACCATAGTTTTGTAGGATAAACACCATCCTTAACTAATTTGTTGATGTTCTCTTGTACAATTTCTTTGTCTTCTTTATAAGTAACGCCAAACCATTTTGCATCTGTAGGGATTACTTTAAAGGTTGCAATATGGTTTTGGATTAAATGATCTGCAATTAAAGGGATAAAGAACTCTGATTTGGGATTGTCTTCATTTTTGGCAACAAAATCAACGAAAAGTTTTTCTGTTACTTTAAAAACTTCTGGTGTAAAGCCCCAAAAGTTCATGGAAACTGGGGTAGAAGCATCTAAAGGAGTTTCTTTACCATCTTCCTCGTAAACAATTCCACCATCTTTTGGATAAACTTTGGTACGCTCGTTAATTTCGGTCATGTTTCCGTTAGCGTCTGTTTTACAAACACCACGAGAAACAGAACCATTTTCTGACAAGGTATTTCCAATTTTATAACCAACTATGCTGTATTTGTTTTCCGCAGCTTCTTTAGTTAAAAAGTCAACCATGCTTTTAAAAGCTTCGTAACCGTAATAATCATCAGCGTTGATGACACAAAACGGTTCATGAATTTGATTTTTAGATTCTAAAATGGCATGTCCCGTTCCCCAAGGTTTTGCTCTTTCAATTTCTTTATCGATACCGTATTTTTTAAGGTCAAAAGTTTGGAACACATAATCGGTCTCAATTTTCCCAGCCAATTTAGCATCAAAAATACTTTTGAAGTTATCCAGAAACTCTTCTCTGATAATGAAAGTGATTTTACCGAATCCTGCTTTTATGGCATCGTAGATAGAGTAATCAATAATGGTTTCGCCGTTAGGGCCAAAGCCGTCAATCTGTTTCATACTTCCATATCTGCTTGCCATTCCTGCAGCAAGAATCGATAAAGTAGGTTTATTCATGATATAAGTTATTTAGTTTGTTAGTTATTTAGTTTGTTAGTTTGTTGGTTTTTAGGACTTGTTTGTAGTCATATAGTTCCCTGATTTATTATTCATTACTTCTTAATCATTTATAAAGAAATCAATCCTTCTATTATTCTCTACTTCAATTATTATCTAAGCACTGCTAAACTAATAATTTACTTTTTATTTTTAACGTAAGTATCTAGCCAAGTATTCATTTCCCAAAGCATGTGCAGAATAGATTCTTTCGCTCGGTAAGAGTGCGCCTCCGAAGGCAGAAAAACCAATCGGATGGTAGCTCCAAACCCTTTTAAAGCATCATAAAATCTTTCGCTCTGCATAGGGAATGTGCCCGAATTGTCATCTGCTTCGCCATGTATCAACAATAAAGGCGTTTTTATTTTATCAGCGTAAGAAAACGGCGACATTTTATAATAAACATCTGGTGCTTGCCAGTACGTTCTTTCTTCTGCCTGAAAACCAAAAGGAGTGAGCGTTCTGTTGTAAGCGCCGCTTCGGGCAATTCCGGCAGCAAAAAGGTTGGTATGTGCTAAAAGATTTGCGGTCATAAAAGCACCGTAAGAATGGCCTCCAATAGCTATCCGTTTTGGATCGCCAATGCCCATTGAAACTATTTTATTTACCGCAGCTTGGGCATTTTGGGTTAATTGCTCAACAAAAGTATCATTTGGTTGGTCGTTACTTTCGCCAACAATTGGCATATCCACATTATCCATTACTGCATAACCTTGCGTTACCCAATATAAAGGAGATGCCCAAGAAACTGTATTAAAACGATATGGAGAGCCTTTTACTTGCCCGGCGGCATTTGTAGTTTTAAACTCGCGAGGGTAGGCCCACATTAAAACCGGTAAGCGACCTTGTGCTGGAATATAACCTTGCGGAAGGTATAGCATGGCGCTAAGATTTAGCTTATCTGCTCTTTTATAAGTTAGTTTTTGTTTAATGATACCGAATAACTGCGGATACGGATTTTTAAAAAAAGTAAGCTGTTGGGTTTTTCCTTTTCTGAAATCTAAATTAAAATAGTTTTTAGGTTCTATGACCGATTCTCTACTGATGATCAAGTTGTCTTTATTATCATAAAAAATAGGATATTCATAAAAAGGTGCTCTTGAGCGGAAAAGTGTATCGGTAAGCTTTGTCTTTACGTTAAACTGTAATAAAAAAGGTCGGTCGCCCTGCGGAGACGCACCATCTGAGATAGAAAAAATATTAACGTTATTTGGATCTGCCGCTCTTCTGATTGGATTATATTCCAGTAGCAAAACATCTCTATTGTACTGGTTTTTTGTTTTTACAAATTCTCCCGGATCAGAATAAGCGTCCTCAAAATATCTGTCCCAAAGGTTTACCCGGTAATTTGGGTTTCCGGGTTTGATAAAAACACGTCTTTCTCCACGGGTTTTCCACCAGCGTTCATTTACCATAGCTATTTGTTCATCGCCCCAATCAATATGGTTAAAACGGAGGTAACAATCCGCCAGCTTTTTGCGAATTACACTGCCTGCTTCCTGGGTATATAAAATATCTCTGATGAGTGTTCTGTTGTTTGGGTCGCCACCGTCCTGTGCTTCTACAAAAAACACAGTTTGTGGTTTATCTGCTCTCCAGGCAAATTCCCTAGGTCCTTTAACTACGGCATCAAAACCTTGCGGTAAATTATCGGCCAAAGGAACGGTTGCCAGCTCACGGGTTAATTTTCCGTATTTGTCCCTTAGCTCCACTTTATAAGAAAAACTGGAAATTGGCACTAAATAGGAGTAAGGCTTTTGGATAATGGAAAGCATCACCAAATTTCCGTCGGGCGAGAAATCAAAGCTTTTATAAATCTCCGATCGGTTATAGTTAACAGTTTGTCCGTTAAGATAAACCATTTTTAATTGCGATGTTAGATAGTACTCAAACAAAGCTTCGTCATTCGGATTTTTTAATAAATCCTGATAAGTTCGGTTAGTTGCAACTTCACCGGTTGATTGCCTAATGTTTGGTCCACTTTCTAAAGTGCTTAATACTTGTATCGGTTTTTGATCTGTGGCAACGCAATTTGCTAAAATAGCATTTCCGTCTGGAGACCATTTGTAAAGCGTACCGTAAACATCATTTAAAACCACATCATTTAATCTTTTCGCAGTTCTGGAAGCAATATCGCCTACCCATAATTGCACCTCTGTAGCTGTGGTGACGCTAAATGCAAGCAATTTTTCATCAGGAGAAAAATCAATGTCGTTTATTTTCGAATCTTTCGGGATACCGCTAAAACTAAATTCATCGTTGTTTTTTAAGTTTTTTACACTTAATGTAGCATAATAACTTGTTTTAGCATTGCTATGGTTTTGTGAATTTACACGTAAGCCCGCTAATTTCAAATAAGGTTTTGAGATTTCGGAAATAGAAGGATAACCAGCAGTTTCTAAAATAACCATCAGGTTTCCGCTGCCACTTACGATAACAGATTTTGAGGTAGAAGCCTCTACAATATCCGTTATTTCTTTAGGAGGTTTCTGGTAACCAGAAACCTCTTGAGCTAAAGAAAAATTTGAATGTGCTATTAGAAATGTTAAAAGGGTAAATGCCCCGATTTTTTGAAGATTAAACCCCATTAATATTTATTTGATGTATTTAAAATCCTGGTCTTTTTTTATCGCCAGTAAAGAATGATAAATTAAGCTGATGACATTGTCAACATCTTCTTTATGAACCATTTCTACCGTAGTATGCATATAACGTAAAGGCAAAGAAATTAGTGCCGAAACCACACCTTCGTTTGAATAAGCAAAAGCATCGGTATCTGTCCCGGTTGAACGCGATGATGCTTGGCGTTGAAACGGAATGTTATTTTTCTGAGCAGTTTCTACCAATAATTTATTCAAATTAACTTGCACTGCTGGCGCATAAGAAACCACGGGGCCTTTACCGCAAGCCAAATCACCCTGGGTGATTTTACTGATCATTGGTGTAGTGGTATCGTGAGTTACATCGGTAATAATTGCTACGTCTGGCTTAATGCGGTGCGCTATCATTTCGGCGCCACGTAAGCCAATTTCTTCTTGTACGGCGTTAACAATGTATAAACCGAAATCTAACTTCTGCTTGTTTTCCTTAAGCAAACGAGCAACTTCAGCAATCATAAAACCACCAGCTCTGTTGTCTAAAGCCCGGCCAACATAGTAGCGGTCGTTTAAAACCATAAATTGGTCTTCGTAAGTAATTACGCAACCCACATGAACGCCTAATTTTTCTACTTCTTCTTTGGTAGTACAACCGCAATCTAAAAAGATGTTTTTTAGTTGTGGAGCTTCTTCTTTTTCGCCTCCGTGACGCGTATGAATTGCTGGCCAGCCGAAAACTGCTGTAACCGGACCATTATCCGTATGAATAATTACTCTTTTTGAAGGTGCAATCTGATGGTCGGAACCACCATTTCTGATGACGTAAATTAAACCATCGCTGGTAATGTAATTTACAAACCACGAAATTTCATCGGCATGAGCTTCAATAACAACTTTATATTTTGCTTTCGGGTTAATTACCGCAACCGCAGTTCCGTAATTATCCACAAAAGTTTCATCAACGTAAGGCTTTATATATTCTAACCAAAGTTTTTGTCCTTCCCACTCAAAACCCGTTGGAGATGGATTATTGATGTATTTTTCTAAAAATGATAAGGATTTTTTATTGACAACAGCAACGTGTTTTTGCTCTTTTGATTCTTCTTTTTTCTTAGCCATTTGATTTTGAAATTGAATTTTAACAAATATAAAAAACCTGCGGAAAGAGCAGGTCATCTAAAGGTTCTTATTTAAACTTGATGTTATCGATGTTACTTCGTGAATTTACTGAAGAAATCCCAAAGCACAATTCCTGTGCTGATGACGATGTTGAATGAATGTTTAGTGCCAAATTGTGGAATTTCTAAACAGGTATCCATATTTTGCATTACTTCATCGCTTACGCCGTTGACCTCGTTGCCAAAAAAGAAAGCATATTTTTTATCTTTATCAGGATTAAAATCTAATAAGCTCACGCTGTTTTCTGCCTGCTCAATGGCAACAATTTGATAGCGATTTGACCTTAATTTTTCAACTGCGGTTAAGCTGTTCTCAAAATATTCCCATTTAATGGATTGCGTAGCACCTAGCGCAGTTTTTTCAATTTCCCGATGTGGTGGTTGTGCCGTAATTCCGCATAAATAAATAGCTTCAACAGCAAATCCATCTGAGGTTCTAAATGCGGAGCCCACATTATGTAAGCTTCTTACATTATCCAAAACTACTACCACGGGCAGTTTTTGCTGGGTTTTAAACTCTTCTATAGTTGGTCGATTAAGTTCTTCGAGCTTTAGCTTTCTCATGCGGGCAAAGATAGTATCAATAACCAATTTTTACTATCCAGATGGTTTTAAACAGTTCGAGTTTTTAGGGTTTGAAATCACAGACTGTAAATCAATAGCCTTTTAGTCAAGTTAGTTTATCATGAGTTTTGAGTCTTTTCTAGCTTAAAACTATTCTAATTGGCAATTTCAGCCTTCTCGCACAGGCTTTCCTGCCCTCTGCCGGGCAATGGCAGGCACTTTTTTCCGAAAAAAGTGCCCAAAAACTCTCGCCTGCGCCGGTTGCTACAAAGGCAGTGCTATTATTTCATCATCATTTCCGCAACCGCCAAGGGCGAATAAAAGCTTAATTAACGGCGGTGCTTGGGCTGGATATTGGCGATAGAACCAAAACTCACGTTCTTTAAAAAAGATGATTTACCTAATCTTAATTCCATTTTAACCTTTTATTCATGTACCATAAGTAATTTGGCAGATAATCAGTTGATATGAAAATAAAATTAAAACCAAATAAAATATTCTCGAAGTTATTTTATCCAAGTTTATATACCTTGGTTATACTTCTTTTAGTTTTGATTTTTCATCAGCTAAAAGGAAACACTCAGGCATTTTTATTCATCAATCAAAATCATCTTCCTTTTTTTGATCTGTTTTTTAAATACATCACCAATTTAGGCGATGGTTTAGTTTGGTTAATACTTGCAGTAGTTTGTCTTTTCTTTTACCGAAAAAGATTGCCAATAGTGTTTGCCAATTTTGTGCTTTCTACCGTTTTAGCGCAGCTTTTAAAACGATTGATTTTTCCAAACGCATTAAGACCTATTCATTTAGTGCAGGAAGGTTTTCAGGTACATTTGGTTGAAGGTGTAAAAATTTACACTCACAATAGTTTCCCTTCCGGGCATACCATTTCTGCTTTTGCTGTGGCTTTTACGATATTGATTTTATTGAAGAAAAATAATCCCTTCAAATATTTTTTCATCGGTATGGCTTTTTTAGTAGGCTTAAGTCGGGTTTATTTGGCAGAACATTATCTGATAGACGTTATTGCGGGGGCTTTTATAGGAATTATGAGTACTTATTTATCTGTATATAGTTTATCTTTTTTAAAGAAAAGCAAGTACAAGGTTCAAGAATCATCTAGCGTTGAGTTGAATCTAAACAATTAATCTTCCAATTCTATCGGTTCTGTTTTAAATTTATGAGAGTGGGTACTGGCTTCAATAGGTTTTTTTAGCTGATTGCTGATGGCATCCACTAATGAAACACCATAATAAAATATAAAAGACGAATAAAATATAAACAGCATCACCAATAAAATTGCTCCTGATGTGCCATAAATAGCATCGATATTAGAATTTAGCAAAAGCGTTCGCATTACTAATTTCCCTACTGTTAATAAAATGCCGGTAAAAATTGAGCTTAAAATCACTGCTTTCCAAACTGGTCTGCCGTTCCCTGTAAATCTAAATGCAATGCAAAACCACAAAGTTGTAGTTGCAAAAAACACTAGTTCGTTTACAAAACCGTTTAATATTGGAATATTGTTTTGCAACTTATCCTCTAAAAACAAACGTACTCCTTCAAAAGTAAAGGCAACAAGTAACAAAATTCCGCCCATGGTAATGATCGCTAAAGACTTTGCCCGCTGTTTTAGGTTAAAGTAAAAGCCAGAATCCTCATTTAAACGGATACTCCATAGCTGATTAATGGAATTTCTGATGATGATAAAAAGCGTGGTAGATACAAATAATAAAAAAACGAACATCAGAATGGCAAAAAACCAATTGCTGCCTAGGTGCATCAAGTTCTTTAATATATGTCTGATTTCGTCTCCACTATTTTTACCAATAACTTCCGATAGTTTGGTAATGATATTTCCAGCAAATTTTTTACGGTTTAAGAATGTGCCGAATATTTGTAAAATAACCACTAGAATTGCTGGGATAGCAAATGTGCCAAAAAAAGCGGTGGCAGCGGCAATGCGTAAAGGGTCATTCTCAATTAAATTAAGAGCAGCCTTTTTTAAGGTTAGTGCTGATCTTTTGATGTTTTTTCGTTTAAATAACTCCATTAATTATTGATCCACAAAGAATGTACTTTTTTTACACGCTTCTTATTTCAGGTGTTGCTTGCGTAGGGGTTTAAATTACACAAACTATCTATAAAATTCTATTATATTTACGCCATCAAATAGGGGTGCCCTAAATTATCGGGCTGAGAACATACCCAATGGAAGGTAAACGGTGAATGGTGTAAGGTAAACGGTTTGAGAACCTTATGCCTTAAAGCTTCAGCCTTAAACCTTTCCATACACCTGATCCGGATAATGCCGGCGTAGGGAAATAGGTAAAAGTGAATTTTTCTCCCTTGTTTGGATTAATATTTTAATATTTTTTCAAATGAACATTGCTGAGTGGTTTAATTTATTGGTGAAGCAGGTTGTGGCTACAAGTTGGCTCGAGTGGGTGGCGGTACTTTCTGGTGTTGGCGAAGTATTGCTGGCCCGTAAAAATAAGGTGTTGCTTTATCCGGTAGGTATCCTCTCTATTTTAGCATCATCGTTTTTGTTGATTGAGGCTAAGCTTTACGCAGAAACAGTGCTTAACCTATATTATTTGGTGATGAGCATTTACGGTTGGATGATATGGAAATCACGCAGTGAATCCGGAGCCAGCTCAATTTCTAAAAGCTCAAAGCAGGAGGTAGCAATTACTTTAAGCATTGCAATTTTAGGTTGGGGCTTTTTATACCTTGTACTTAAACACTTTACAGATTCTGATGTGCCAATTATGGATGCCTTTGTTTCTTCAACCGCTTGGGCCGGAATGTGGCTATTGGCGAAACGCAAACTCGAAAATTGGGTGTGGCTCAATGTATCAAACTTGGTAGCAATTCCGCTATTGTTTCATAAAAACTTGGCAATGTTTGCACTGTTAACCGTATTCCTTTTTGTAATTGCAATTTTTGGCTATTTAGACTGGAAGAAAATACTGAATCAAGAAACTGTAAATGAGTTAAACACGCGGCATACCTAAAGCAATAAACGTGGAAAATCCTTTAAATAATATTACTTGTGAACTTGCAGAAAAAGCTGAAGAATTAGGTTTTTTACCTAATGAATGGCTTGATACCATTTACCAAGAAAAATGGTTTAAACTGTTTGTGCCTAAGTATTTAAATGGCTTAGGTTTAAGTTTTACAACTATTCTTAAAACAGAAGAAGAATTGGCCACTAAAGACGGAAGCTTAGCTTGGACAGTAACGCTTTGTGCTGGTGCGGCTTGGTTTGTGGGGTTTTTAAATGAGGATTTGGCGACAGAAGTTTTCAAAGATCCAAAGGTTTGTTTTGCCGGAAGCGGTTTTGTTGGCGGAACAGCAAATAAAATAGCGGACGGCTACATCATTAACGGTAGCTGGACTTATGCCAGTGGAGCCTTACACGCTACCCACTTCACAGCAAACTGCAAAATATTGGATGAAGGAAAGCCTTTTTTAGATAAAAACGGGGAGTCCATAGTAAAAGCCTTTCTTTTAAAGAGGAGTGAGGTAGAAATTTTGGACGGCTGGTGTTATATGGGAATGGTTGCCACTGGCAGTCATGCGTTTAAAGTTGTTGAGCAATTGGTTCCGTTAAATAGAGTTTTTGAAATTTTACCAGAAAAGGCAATTTTACCCGATCCCATTTTTAGGTATCCGTTTTTGCAATTGGCAGAAGCAACATTAGTTGCCAACGTTTTAGGTATTACCTTACATTTTTTGGCGCTTGTTGATAACTGTTTTCGAATCAGGGCGCATACAAGAAATTATGACCAAGCGCACCTAACTTATTATAGCGAACTGCGGTGCAACTTGTTACAAGATATATTAAACCTAAGGATGGAATTTTATGAAGTGATTGAAAAATCGTGGCAGGAGTTGGTGAATAAAGGTAATATCACAGAAAGTACGCTTGCTGAGGTAAGTAAGATTTGTAGAGAACTTGCTATAACTTGCCGAGAGAATGCAGCAAAACTACATCCATACGCAGGTTTAGAAGCCGCAAAGAAACATACAGAAATTAACCGTGTGTGGAGAGATATGAACACCGTTAGCCAGCATGCTTTATTGATTTTCCCGTTTTAATTTATGTCCTATTGTTTATAGGATAAAAGAAAAAACACCTAGAAAATAGGATTTTTCTAAAAGGAATCAGGGGTCTGTCCGTATACGCCTGAATGAATAGGTATCTTTGTGGTTAAAAACATCATGTGCTAAATTTATCCAGCTAAGGATAACAGGTTATCAACCTAAAAAAATAACTGTTATAGCAAATAAAATTGAAATCAAATCAAAGGCTCTTGCGTATTTCGTAAGCTCAAGAAAAGAATTGGTTCCTAGCTTTCTTTTGATGTTTTTTCGGTGTGTTTCTACTGTTTGTGGCGAAATAAACAACTGTTCTCCGCATTCCGAAGCACTTTCTCCTCTGGCTAAATGTTTTAAAACTTCTAATTCACGTTGGGTCAGTTTAGAAAATGCACTAAAATTTTTCCTTAAAAAGTTGTTTTCCTCTAATATTTTTTCCGCCTTTAGGGACATCGTACGCATTGCATCAATCGGCATTGATTGGGTAATTAGCAAAAACGGTTGACCTGCATCGTCACGCATAAATATTTTAGTGCTGCTCATGTGCCAAGTCCATTGCGTTTGGCCGTCCACTTTAACCTGCTGAAAATAAGTAATACATTCATCATCGTTGTTCTTTTCGAGCAAACTAAATATTTTAGGGACGTAATCGTCAGCATCTTCCGGATTAAAATATTTGCCACAATAGCTAGCTATTCCTAGCTTAACCAAATCATCTAATTCAATATTTAACTTCTTTAAGCCACGTTTACACATCCAAACAGTAGATGCATCTGCAATTTTATGCACTATCGTAACACAGGGCAAGAGATCCGAACATTTTTCTAATGTTGATATAAGTTTTTCTGTTTTTTCTTCTAGTGTCATTTCAAGAGCTTCTGCCATAAAATCAAGAATTGGTTTTTAAAAATACCTATTTTTAGATGTTTTCAAAAGCAATTTTTTAATGTTTTATGAAAATTGGTGTTTGTGTGTTTTCTATTCTAAACTTTACTCCAAGCTCTAAGCCACAGATGGCTCACTCATACTTCAACGGAGCGAGGGTGGGCAGATTAATTTTAATCAGATTTTTGTGCCGATTATTACTTTAGTTGAATCTGTTTTTGTATCGGCCTTACTACTGGTGGCTACAAATAACAAAATGGAAAAGAGGAATAGGTAATTTTTTATATTATTTAAAGAGTTTAGTCTCCAAAAATAATTAACGCTTTAAAAGCCAACAATACACCATATTGGGTATCTTAATTTAAATATTTGTTTATTTAATCCTGTAAAGTAATACACACTGATCAACTAGTCTCTCAGAAGTGAGGTTTCAGATCATTGATGAATTTTTCCGTTCTTATTTCGCGACCTTTTTTGTTGAGATGATAAATGGTGTCGTAAAATAGAGAATCGTTGAAAACATAATCTTGAGGCTTATCTAAAAAAATAATATTCGGTAAATTATTTCTGAGTTTTATATCCAGTTCTGTGATTCTTTCTTTGTTTTTAGAAACGTATTCCGTAGTAGGGTAAGGCGGGTAGCTGATAAAAACTTTTATGCCTTCAGCTTTACATTTTTGTGAAAAATCTTTTAACAGCCGAATTGCATCTCCTGCTTCAATAACATGAATCGGTTTTCTGTCAATTAAATGTGCTAAGGAGGGTTTATTTAAATGCCCGACATTGTCGCCGTATTTATTAAAAAGCTGTCTGTTAAAAACGGAATCAACATGGTAAACATCTGGCTGAAAGTATTTTTTGAATTTTTCATACCTCGTTTCCAGCAATTGTTTGATGGAGAAATGATAGTATTGTTTAGTAACCGGATACAATTCGTTTGTAAACTGAATAAGGTCAACATCCGGATCGAAACTATCCAGATATAATGGATATTCAAGGTTTAAAACAATTTTATCTCCCTTTTTCATCAGGTGGCTAACCTCATTGATCATAAAAGGCAAGCTTAAACCTGCATGCAAACCCAAGTTTGCCACTTTTACGGGTAGCTTGTTTTCAATGAGTTCGGAGTTTATCCCGAAAGCCAAGTTTGATCCTCCAACCAAAATCAACCTGTTGCTATCCAAGCTATTTAACCGGGCTTCTTTATCTATTAAAGTGGCTAAGTAATCTGTTTTAGGATCATATTTGCGTTTAAACTGCGTTGAAAAGTAAAAAACTACCGCAGAAATCAGCAAAAGAAAAAGAACAGATTTAATAAAAAACTTTTGCATAATCTTAAAACTGGAAATATATAAACTGCCTGTCATCAAACACGCCAGTAAGTAAAATTACCATTACTATGATGAAATAAACAGACCATCTTAATGCCAGGGGTGATTTTAAAAGTCTTGCCGTTAAATGCTGTTTCTTTTGAAGGTAGCTTACTGTTTCTAAAAAGAAAATCAAAAATATAGGCCAAGCTTTTGCTGCGCCTAAATATTCAAAAATAGGTTGCCCATGTATAAAGTCTATGCACAGCTGCGGAAAGCCTGTAAACATATTGGTTAATATGTAGATAGCTATGTGTAAATTGTCCGCTCTAAAAAACACCCATGCAATCCCAACAAAGAAAAAAGTAGTCAAAGGAGAAATCATCGGAATTTTATCAATAAAAAGCTTTTTGCTGACTTTTTGCCTGAAGTTTTCTGTTAAGCGACCAAATATGATGTAAAAACCGTGTAAAGCGCCCCAAATTACAAAGGTCCAGTTTGCGCCATGCCACAAACCGCTTACTACAAAAACAATCAAAATGTTTAAATACCAGCGAGGTAATTTAACTCGGTTTCCTCCTAGCGGGATATATAAATAATCTTTAAACCAAGTGGAAAGAGAAATGTGCCAACGACTCCAAAACTCGCTTACACTTTTTGCATGGTAGGGGCGGTCGAAGTTGTTCATTAAGGTAAAACCCATTACCCTGGCAGCGCCAATGGCCATGTCAGAATATCCGGAAAAGTCACAAAATATCTGAAAAGCAAAAAATATGGTTGCAATAATTAGGCTGGAGGTAAGGTGCCCCTGAGGGTTATTGTAAACGGTATCAACTATAATAGCCAATCGGTCTGCGATCACCACTTTTTTAAAGAGTCCCCAAAGCATTAATCTCAAACCACTGGTTACACGGTCATAATCAAAATCAAATTTTTGTCTAAACTGATGTAGTAAATTTTGTGGTCTTTCAATTGGTCCAGCTACCAATTGCGGATAAAACATTACATATAACGAGTAAATACCAAAATGCCTTTCCGCTTTTTGATGTCCGCGGTAAACTTCTATGGTATAACTCATTGCCTGAAAGGTATGGAAAGACAAACCTACCGGCAATAAGATATTTAAGTATGGGACGGGGTCTTTTATACCGAAACCATGCATTAAGAATGCAAAATTTTCGTTTAAGAAATTAAAGTATTTAAAAATTGCTAGAACACCAATATTAGCAATTAAGCTCATTACAAGCCAAATTTTTCGTTTTTCGCCCTTTGCTTCTTCAATAAAAATACCCGCGAAATAATCAATAATAATGGTAAAGGCTAATATTAGGATGTATATGGGCACAAATGCCATATAAAAATAGCAACTGGCAACCAGCAGTAAAAACCAACGCTTATTGTAAGGAATTGCAAAATATAAACCGGTAACAACTATAAAAAAGATTAAAAATTGAAAAGAGTTGAAAAGCATTTTCCTTTAAATATTGTTGTTTGAGGCTGGTTTTGTTGCTTTTCAAATATATAATTTATAATTTTTTTTACAAAACTGAAAATCACGTAACAATAGTCGGTACTTTTTTTGATTTTTTAAGATGTAGCAGGTTTGGCAGGTGCTTCAATTTAATTTCCACGAAAATATATTTAAATAAAGAAAGGCGAGGCTTATAACGTATAAGCGTATAGCATGTTCAAAAGCCCAAGCCCTAAACAATCAAGTCTGTAATATAGGGAAGAACTTAATCTCCCCCAATCATCTTTGAAACGATACCTTTTTTAATAGAATGTTCTGCGATAATAAGCCCAAAAAGGTGCAAAACGATAAAAATCGGAAACAAATAAATTCCCCATTTGTGAACTGATTCAATGTCTTCTTTCCTCTGTTCTAAAAAGCCTTTTTCTATACAGATTCCGGTAAATGCAGAAACGAAAACGAATAGGTAGAAATATACATAAGTTAAACCTTGCAAACGCTCTTTAGAGCTAGTATTTTCTTTAAAAGGATTTGGGAAGCGGATTCCTTTAACCAACATATACCCAATGCGGATAACAAAAGCGATAATCATGATATATGCAATCCACTCATGCCATTGCCACATAGGCTCGCGAATGTTTTTTGCAATACTAACCATTTGTTCTTTTGAAAGAGGAGTAGTTTCTGTTTTACTTTGGATGACAGAGACTATACTATCTTTACTCATCCAATACATTCGCAGGAAGCCAGTAATAAATAACAGAGGCATTGCCATGGCCATTACCCAATGTAAAATTCGATGTAGTGGAGAAAATTCTTGTTGCTTTTCCATTTTTTTAAGGGATTAGGTTAATTGAAATACTGATGTTGTAAGCAATTTAACCCGACCATATGAAATTGACTCTTCTAATTCTAATTTTTGGACTTTTAGCTTGCAACCGACAAGAAAAATTCAACAAAAAAGATTGGACAAAAAGAGAAGATTTTTTCCCTTGTTCATGCCGACAATATATGATTGACGACTTGAAGAAAAATTATAAGTTAGTGGGAATAAGTAAAAAAGAACTAATAAAATTATTAGGACAACCCGACCAAGCCGACTCATTAATTATTTCATATGAACTAATAGTTGATTACGGAAGTGACATCGACCCAATCTATACGAAATCATTGAATTTTAGAATTGACTCTAACAATAACATATTGAATTTTAAAATTACCGAATGGAAAAAATAAACTGCTTACAACCGCAAATTTGCATTATAATGGCTGAACTGCTTTACGTTATTTCATCGCAATTAATTCAATTTATACGGGCAGACCAATTTTTGCTTTCTATGCCATTACAATACAAATTCGCCAAACGGTATGTTTGATAGGATTGTTGAAGCTCTACAACGATTTCTTTAGCTTTTTGATCCTCATTTTCTTTTTCTAACTTTTTAACCAGTTCTAAGTGCGGATGCAACCATTTGTGTAATTCTTCGTGACTTTTTCCATCCATGGTACAACTTTTAACCAACATGCTGTTCTGTGCTTTAAGCTGGTTTGCGAGTTGCTTATAATCGGTCTGCTTATTTTGTAAATAATTGTTGACCAAGCTTTCGCCTTCTAACACAAAGGGTTTCATTTCGTTATTTACCGCCCATTTTTCACCATGATTTAATTGAACAGCATTAGTGTCTTCATTATGATGATGTTCTTCAGTGCTCACTTTTTCTTGGGTTGTTTGTGATTTTTCTGCCTTGTTATTACAACTCCATAAAACAACAGCAATTAGTGCTAATAAAATTGTCTTTTTCATAATTTTTAGTTTTTGTTTTCAATCATTTTTAAAATGCCATCTAAAACTGCATTTCCATCTTTTAGTAGGTTAGATTTATGCCCAGATAATTTCCATTTAAGAACGGTTAAACGTATAGAACCGATAATAATAGTGGTAAGTGTGGAAACACCGATGAGCTTACTATATTGCCCAGTGTCTTGTCCTTTTTGAATATTATCACCTACATATTTGTGCATGATGTTCATAATTTCTGTCACTTTTGCACTCAGGCCATCATCAAAATGAAAAATACTTTCTGCAAAAATTACACTCACAATGGCTGGTTTTTGGGTGAAAGTATATAGCTGAGAATTAAAAATAGCTTTCAAGTTTTCGCCAGCTGTATGGTTAGGCTGCGTAGCAGCACTCTGGATACGTACTTTCATTTCTGTGATGAAATAATTAAGCAAGTTCAAGAGAATCTCATTTTTACTGGCAAAATGCCGATATAAGGCGGGTTCTGACAAGCCTATATCTGCCGCTAGGGTTTTTATCGTGAGGTTTTGGATGCCATGTTTGTCAATACGAGCTGTCGTAGCTTCCATAATTTCTATTTGTCTTTTTGTAAAATCTCCCATTGTGATATTTAACGTAACTTTTTGTTAGTTAGTATTCGCTAACAAATGTAATTTTATTTTTTAATAAAGCAATTTAATTCTAGAAATATTTTGGATAAAGAAGTTTTCGATCTTTTGTTTTATATCGATTTTGTGAGGTAACCGGGTAAGAAGTTGATGACAATATAGTTTTTACGTAAAAAACAAACCCCTCTGCTAAAATAACAAAGGGGTATCAGTAGATCAAAAAATGGTTTAATCTATATTACAACAAACTTCTTCTACAACTTCTACAGCTTTTATGGAAACGTAATTTCCCGTATCAGCGATAAAAGCACCGTCGTTTACAATCAGTTTTTTAGCTTTAAAAATATCACCTAGTTTTATAGAACCTACCACGTAATGGTATTGCTTACAAGAGAAACGTTCTTCAATATCAATAAAAGGCAGTTTTTTAACCAGGCTTTCCTCGTTAAATCTTAAATAAACCTGAATAATCTCTTCGTTATTAAAGTTTACTTTTTCTTCAATTAAGGTTTTTTTATATTCATAACGATAACCATAACGCAAAGCAGAAATATCAGAAAAAACCGCTGCACCCGTTGGATGACCACCAGCTCCTTTTCCGAAGAAAAACTGCTGATCTGCAAAAGCAGCCTGCACACTTACGCCGTTATACTCGTTTTCTACGTTGAACAGGAAATCATCTTTCTTTACCAATTTTGGCAAAACGTAAATACTGATTTCACTGTCGTTCAGCTTTTTGGTAACTGGAACTAATTTAAGTTTCTGTCCTTTTTCCTTGGCATATTGCAAATCGCTGTTTTGTAAGTTTTGGATTCCAATATTTAAAATATCATCAGGGTTGACAAACAAACCATAAGCATGTGCGGTTGCAATGGCCACTTTATATTTGGCATCATAACCTCCAACATCCAGGATAGGGTCGGTTTCGGCAAAACCTAGTTCTTGCGCTTTTTTTAAAGCATCGTTATAGCTTTGGTTTTCGTTAAATACTTTTGATAAAATGTAGTTGGATGAACCGTTGAAAATCCCGCTTACGGCATATAAAAGCTCGTTATCGTAATATTCCTCTAAGTTTCTGATGATTGGGATACTGCCACATACTGCACCTTCGTAAAGCAGTGAAGTGCCGTTTTCGCGTTGTAATTGCACCAATTCTTCTAAGTGTAGCGCAATCATTTTCTTATTGGCCGAAACTACATTTTTGCCGTTTTTAAGTGCATAAGCTACTATCTCGTAAGCGGCTTCAGCATCGTTAATCAGCTCAATAATAGTATTGATTTCGGGGTCATTTAGTATTTCCCATTTATCGGTTGTAAAAAGCTCGGCAGCTAATGATCTTTTTTTTGATGGATCTTTAATTGCGATTTTTTTGAACTCCAGGTTTAAATTTCGGCTAACGGTGATGTCATATAATCCCTGACCCACTACACCAAAACCAAAGAGGCCAATATTTAATTTTTTACTCATGTGCGCTATTCTTAAAATTATAAGTAGGATTTTCTCTTTATATAACCAGCCACGTTTTAATGTTGCTGAAAATTATTATAAAAAGAAAAACCTCTACTTTTATTAGTGAAATTATTTTACTGCTGCTAAAGCCTGCTCAATGTCTGCTTTGATATCGTCAATATGCTCAATCCCAACAGACAATCTTAATAATGTTGGTGTTACACCAGAGGCCAATTGTTCTGCATCTGTTAATTGCTGATGCGTAGTGATAGAAGGTTGTATAATTAATGTTTTAGTATCACCCACGTTAGCTAAATTACTAATCATCTTTAAGTTATCCACAAATTTAGCAGTGCTTTCCTTGCCGCCGTTTAATTCAAATGATAATACAGCGCCAAATCCTTTTTTAAGGTATTTCTTTGCGTTTTCATGTTTAGGGCTACTGGCCAAACCAGGATAGTTTACGCTTTTTACACTTAGATGTTTTTCTAACCACTCGGCAATTGCCTGCGTGTTTTCAATATGACGTTCCATGCGTAGGGATAAGGTTTCTAAACCTTGCAATAGTAAAAATGAATTGAATGGAGAAATAGCGCCACCAAAATCTCTCAAGCCTTCTACGCGGGCTCTAATAGCAAACTGGATGTTCCCGAAAGGTCCTTTACTCCCAAAAACATCGTTAAAAACTAATCCATGGTAACCTTCAGAGGGTTCAGAAAATTGAGGGAATTTACCATTTCCCCAATTGTAGTTTCCGCCATCAACCACTACGCCACCAATGCTGGTTCCGTGTCCGCCAATCCATTTTGTTGCTGCATGCAATACCACATTAGCACCATGTTCAAACGGACGGAAAAGATAGCCACCACCTGCAAAAGTGTTATCTACTACAAGCGGAATGTCATACTTTTTGGCTACGGCAGCAATTCCTTCAAAATCTGGAATGCTAAACTCTGGGTTGCCGATTGTTTCTACGTAAATCGCTTTGGTTTTATCGTCAATCAGTTTTTCTATGCTTGCCGCCTTGTCGTCTTCTGCAAACCTGGCTTCAATAGCTAGGCGTTTAAAAGCTACTTTAAACTGGTTATAGCTACCTCCGTATAAAAATGGACTGGTTACAAAATTGTCTCCGGCTTCTAATATGTTGTTTAAAGCTAAAAACTGAGCAGCCATTCCGGATGCGGTAGCTACTGCTGCAACTCCACCTTCCAAAGCGGCAATTCTTTTTTCAAAAACATCCGTAGTAGGGTTCATGATACGGGTGTAGATGTTTCCAAATTCTTTTAATGCAAAAAGATTTCCTCCGTGTTCAGAGTTTTTAAAATTATACGAAGTAGTTTGGTAAATAGGAACTGCTCTTGAGCCGGTTGTTGGGTCAGGCTCTTGTCCCGCGTGTATCTGTAAAGTTTCGAATTTTAAATTTTGTGTTGACATTGTTAAATTGTTTTAAAAAGATGAATAATTTGAAAATTAATGAAAGGTTGCGTAATTCAATATCGGCTAAAAGCCAAATAAAAAATTAGCACATGCGAAAACACATACAACACCAGGTTATCGATTGTAAGGATTTGCTTTTTTTACCCTGCAACAAGGTACTTAATAGAGATGGAAAATTGTTTTTTTTCATGCCGTTAAATTTATATCTCCCTTTCGGGCTAGGAATTGGCACCTTCTCTTCTTTGTCAAGGGTTGCCAGTGGGTCTGTGAGCCTAATCTCTCGCCACTTCTGTATAAATCAACACCTATTTTATGAGGAATTGATTTTTGGTATCTCAACCAAATATGGTCACGAAGATAGGAGCTAATTGCTTTAAAAACAAAATATTATCCATATAAATTTTTAAATAATTGATTTTTAAGGATTTAGTTGTGACGCTAATTATGTTTTTCTTTGCATATATTCCTAATGATGAATTAAATATTTAAGATGGAGGGCCGTAGCTGATGAAATTGAAATTAATATGGCTAAATATGCCGATTTCTAAGCCTTAAAATTTAATTTCGCAGGATGCAATCTTTTGATATTGATAAAACCGACATCCTGAAGATTAAACAGGCATTGGAGGGAAATGAACAGGAGCTTCTGCTGCTCGTTCAGGATTATCATGCGTCAGAAATTGCTATTTTGTTTGAGTCTATTCCGTTAGAAGCTCAAAAAAGAATCATTAATATTTTACCGGTCGACGTAGCTTCAGAGATTATTTCTGAAATGAGTCATGAAGCACATCCCGAAGAACTTTTACTTGATTTAGAGCCAGAGAAACGTCAGGAAATTGTAGAGGAGCTTGACTATGACGATGCTACCGACATTATCTCTCAAATGCATGAAGATCATCAGCATGAGATTTTAGGCGAAATGGATAAGGAGGATGCGGTAAATATCCGTAACCTTATGACCTACGCCGAAGATACAGCTGGCGGATTGATGAATACTGAGGTAATTAAGGTGGACGCCGAAATGACCAAAAAACAGGCTATTGACCAGATTATTCTCCAGAGCGAAGAAATAGAAGAATTTTATACCATTTACGTAGTCGATCATTTTGATGTTTTACAGGGAATTGTTTCTTTGAAAGACATTATAAAATCAAAAGCCAGTGCAAAAATATCTGATTTAGTAAACTCAAATTTTGTTTATGTAAAAGCAAATACAGATCAGGAAGAAGTTGCAGACTTAATTTCGCAGTATAATTTAACCAGTATTCCCGTAGTTGATGTGAATATGAAGTTACTGGGGCGTGTAACCTTTGATGACGTGATTGATGTTATGGAAGAGGAAAACACGGAGGATATCTTAAAGTTTTCTGGAGTTTCGCAAGATGAAGAATTAAGTGGTAACTGGGTTGATGCGGTAAAATCTCGTTTGCCGTGGCTAATTTTAAATTTAGCAACTGCGTTTTTAGCTTCTTCAGTAATCCGATATTTTGAGCCCACTGTATCAAAAATTGTGGTTTTAGCAGGTTATATGACCATTATTGCCGGAATGGGTGGTAATGCTGCCACACAGGCACTTGCGGTTACTATACGTAGAATTACTTTAAGTGATTTAACAGATCGTCAGGCTTACCAAACGGTAATCAAAGAACTTACCGTTGGTTTGATTAACGGAGCGGTAAATGGCTTTATCGTTTGTTTATTTGCCTATTTTTATGATGACAATTTGATGTTAGGCGTGGTGATTTTTATAGCCATGACAGGTAATTTATTAATTGCAGGAATCACAGGAGCAGGAATTCCTTTGATCTTAAAACGTGTAGGTATTGACCCTGCGATCGCTTCATCTATCATTATAACCACTTTTACAGACGTTTTTGGATTTTTACTTTTATTGGGCTTAGCCTCTAAATTATTACTATAATTGCTTTAATAATAAGACTATGGACTCTTGACCATTGTCCATGGATTTTTCAATAACTTAACACATGCAAACAATAAAACACAATTGGACCAAAGAAGAAATTTTAGCTATTTATAACAAACCTTTTTTAGATTTAGTTTACGAAGCGGCAACCATCCACCGCGAAAATAAAGATTATTCAGAAGTTCAAATAAGCTCGTTAATCTCCATTAAAACAGGTGGTTGTCCAGAAGATTGTTCGTATTGCCCACAAGCTGCCCGTTACCATACAGATGTAGAAGTTCAATCTATGATGAAGGTAGAGGAAGTGGTTAGGTTAGCCCAAAAAGCTAAAGATGGCGGTGCATCAAGATTGTGTATGGGTGCTGCTTGGAGAGAGGTGCGTGACAACCGCGATTTTGATAAGGTGATTGATATGGTTACGGCGGTAAACAGCATGGATATGGAAGTTTGCTGTACTTTAGGGATGTTGAACGCCCACCAGGCGCAACGTCTTTACGATGCAGGTTTGTATGCTTATAACCATAATTTAGATACTTCTGAAGAAGATTATAGCCGAATTATTTCAACCCGTACTTACGATGATAGATTGCAAACTATTGAAAATGTGCGTAAAGCAAATTTAACAGTTTGTAGTGGTGGAATTATAGGTTTGGGCGAAACCGTTAACGATAGGGTTTCCATGTTGCAAGTTTTAGCTAATATGCCACAACATCCTGAGTCTGTTCCGGTGAATGCTTTGGTTCCTGTGAAAGGCACTCCCTTGGCGGATCAGCCACGAGTAGAAATTTGGGATATGGTACGTATGATTGCTACTGCAAGAATTATAATGCCTAGAAGTGCGGTGCGCTTATCTGCCGGAAGAAATGAAATGAGCGTTTTAGAGCAAGCTTTCTGTTTTATGGCGGGCGCAAATTCTATTTTTGCCGGAGATAAATTATTGACTACACCAAACCCTGATTTTAAAGACGATATGGCGATGTTTGAACTTTTGGGTTTAACTACTCGTAAAGCTTTTAAAAACGGAAGACCAAGTGATTTAGTTGGTTAGGATAGTTAAAATAGCAACCATTAAATAGGTTCCATTTAATAATGAGGTTGATTCCATTTCACAAGGCGCATTTTCAAATATTAATCGATTGGATTAGTGATGAGGATACGCTATTGAAATTCGCAGGTATCGGTTTTTATTATCCACTTAACGTAGAGCAACTAGAAGATTATACTCAAAAATATCCTGATCGGCTGATGTTTTTGTCTGTAGATGAAAATGAAAAACCTATCGCTTACGGAGAAATTATCCCCCAGGATAACCATTCGGCAAGGTTGGGCCATCTAATTATCGGCGAAAGCCAGCAAAGAGGAAAAGGCTTAGGGCAAAAGTTAATCCAGTTACTAAACGAAAAAGCGAAACTTAAACTAGGAATCAAAACAATGCAGTTGTTTCTATTGGGCGGTAACTTGTCGGCAGAAAAATGCTATATTAAATATGGTTTTCAATTTATTGATAACGACTTTCATATTGTACATAAAGGGGAAACGTATGATATTTTGAAAATGTCGATGAGTTTATAAATTTCAACTACGGTTTATTTTGCCTGTTACAGCAATTAAAAACGAATAACAAACATAAATAACATCAGCCTTGCGCTTTATGCTTCCAAGGTTTATAGCTTAAAATATGAATCCGAAACAGTTAGTAGGCGAAGAAGCCACAACTTATATTAAAGATGGAATGGTGGTTGGCTTAGGTACAGGCTCAACTGCTTATTTCGCTATTATGAAGATTGGCGAGCTGGTTAAAAACGGTTTAAACATAAAGGGAGTTCCAACTTCCAAAGCAACGGAAGACCTTGCTAATTCTTTAAACATTCCATTACTACCCATTGCGGATGTGACTAAAATTGACGTTACAATTGATGGAGCTGATGAATTTGATAATCATAAAAACTTAATTAAAGGCGGTGGCGCCGCTTTGTTAAGAGAGAAAATCATCGCTTCTGTTACCGAATTTTATGTGATCATTGCTGATGCAAATAAAGGCTCCCGTTATTTGGGGAGTTTTGCAGTTCCTGTGGAAATTACTCCTTTTGGCAAGGAAATAACCATTTTTCAGCTGAAAGCTTTAGGTTGCGAGCCAAAACTGCGTTACAAAGATGGTAAGCTATTGATTACTGATAACCAAAATTACATTGTTGATTGTAAGTTTGAGAAAATTGAGGATCCGGCTAAGCTTTCGGAACAAATGAACGCTATACCTGGAGTTGTAGAAAACGGTTTGTTTGCAAACATGGCAAACGTAATCATCAGCGAAGACGGAAAAGGAAGCACCGTTAAAATAGTTTAATCCTCTATAGATTCTACGGGTAATTTAAAGTGCGTCGCATTGAGGTTTAAATATTCCACACTGTTTATTTCCGAATCGCTATCATAAGTCAGCTTTGATATGCTATTGTAGCTTATTTTTAAATTGAAAGCATTTTCTAATGGAAAATCCATAACGTAAGCTAAAATAAAGCGAATCACGGCTGCGTGAGTAACGATAATTATTTTTTCTGAGTGTTTATTTTCTGTTGTTATTTCTTCATAAAATTCAATTGCCCTTTCGTATAAATCAAAGAAGCTTTCGCCTTTTTTGATTTTGAAATCAACAAAATCTGCATTCCAGGCATTCAATTCCTTTTCTGGTATTTCAGCCCATTCCTTCATCTCCCAAACACCATAATTTAGGTCTAAAATTCTATTGTCAGCAATGAATTTATCGTTACTTAAATAACTCGCTAATTTGGTGCATCGTCTTAACGGACTGCTGAAGTAAATTGTGTTTTCAGCAGGGGAGATTTGTTCATTTATCCAATCAAAATGGGTGGTAAAGTTTTCTTCCAATGGCATTTCCGATTGTCCGTAACATAATTTGTTCGGGTTGTAAACTTGCGGATGACGAATTAGATAAATATTCTTCGCTGACATTGTAAAATGGGTATTTTAAGATTTTAGCAGTTTGTGTTTATTAAAATATATTACACTAAGCTCTTTTTTTTTAACAGGGTTAATTCTGGTTTTTTAGTTTTCATCTAGGAGCTCAATATTTGTTATTCAGTTGAGATAAACGTTTTTTTGATATTTTTTATAGTAGGAGTGTTGGTTTTTTAATTTTCCTTTTTGGTTTGAAATTATGAGCAATCCACATAAAGTATGGCGACACTTTAAAACTGTAAATTCTCCAAAAAACCCAATGTAAAGTATTTATTTTAAATCGCTTTTTTACGGTTAAACCAAAGTAAATTTGGTTTTTTTTACAAGCAAAATAATATTTTGTAATATAGTATAAGCTATTATTTTGCAATTGCTTATACAGCTTACTTTATTTTTTAATACAATTATTTGTTTTGATAAATAACCAATGATTTAATTTCAACAGAATTAAATTTTGTTTTATATCTAATATATCTATAAACACTTATTATTTAGTTAGTTATGAAGTTTATTTGTTTGGTTAATTGTATCTATTATAAGCGCTGATAAATTCGGCTCTCATAAGTTTAAAATTCTCAATAACAGAATTAATAAAGGTTTCATCTATAATTTCGAACACGCCGTTTACTCCATTTAAAATATCCATTTCCGCAAGTTTGTAGGTTTGTTCAATTGCACCTTGTTCAAACTTAATAATGTATTTATTGTTCATAGAAAAGATAGTTATTTTACATTCCGGATGCGGAAGTTCTGCGACAACTCTCATAATTTTGTTTTATTTGTAGTTTAAAATACACTAAGTAGTTTTGTGTTTGATTATATATTTATTAATTGTCCGCTTATCTCAACGATAATAAATCTTGCGAAAAGTTCTTCGCTGTACCAATCTTCATCGCGGGTAAGTTTTATTACTTTGGCATGTTCTTCATCTTTATAGGCGAACTTAATTACATCGTCAACACTTTCCCAAATAGAGAACGTGGCCTGCATAAAAAACGGTGCTTCGCCAATTCCAACAGAAGTAATAAAACCTTTTGTTTTGTTCATTATTGAAGCAACCGGTGGAACGTTTTTCCAGAAGTTTTTTAACCGACTTGGACGTACTGTTGCTCTTGTTAGTACGGCAACTTTGCCTGCTGGCTGTTTTATTTTTGGATTCCCGAAAGGTTCTTTTCCGCTCCATTTTCCGTGGGCACTGGTCGGTTCTAAAAGAATATAAGATTGCTCTTTACAGAACAATTTCCACCATTTGGCAATAAAAGAATTTTGATGAAATTGCTCGAAATCTGTTTTTTTATCCCAAACTGCCAATAAGCCCCATTGTTGAAAATCAGGATGGATATCAAAAGTTCCGTTTTTACCGCAACCCATCAGTTTCCAAAAAGTGCATTTTTTGTTAAAATAAAGCGGTAGCCGATGCAACGCCATTGCGATAAAAGCAAGCGGAATAAGAGGTTTAGGGTACCGTACTAAAGTTATAGAAACAAGCATTGGAGCTAATTTCGATAATTTAAAGCGCTAGGTTAAATAAGGTGGATAAATAGTTGAATGTGGATATGTTTACGCTTTGGTTTAAATAAGTTTTTGGAGAATTTATATCGCATTAACGATAGGAGTGACAGCTTTTTTGTGATTTTGGGAACAAAAAACTATAACGGATAGCGTGTTTAAATGCAAAAAAGCTAAGTCTACATTTTTTGCTACAGTCCGGTATTGTTTCTGAACATTTTTATAGCAATGGCAAGTAATATAATCCCAAATGCTTTTCTAAGGATGTGGAGGCCAGTTGGACCAAAAAGTTTTTCAATCCGTAAGGAGTTTTTTAAGACCGCATAAACAAAGAGCATATTTACAAAAATTCCAATAACGATATTGATGGTTTCGTACTCGGCTTTTAGTGATAGAAGTGTTGTCATGGTGCCTGCGCCGGCAATTAACGGAAAAGCTAAAGGAACTATAGAAATTGTTTCGGGAATTTCTTCTTTAAAAAAGTTGATGCCTAAAACCATTTCCATAGCTATGATGAAGATTACGATGGACCCGGCAATAGCAAAAGAGGATACATCCAAACCAATGATCTGCAATAATCCATCGCCCAAAAATAAAAAAAGCAACATCAGTACCAATGATACTAAAGTTGCTTTTTCGGACTCTATATGTCCGCCAGCTTTTCGTCTTAAATCAATGATAACGGGTATTGCGCCCAAAATATCAATAATGGCAAATAAAACCATTGAAACTGAAAGAATTTCTTTGAAGTTTAGCTTCTCTACCATTATTGGTTTGTTTTGGTTAAAGTACCATTACCCTAATTTTGTTGCTTTTGACCAAGCATCGGCCATTAATTTTGCGCCGGGTAAAGTTGGATGAACGCCGTCTATAGTCCAATAACTTGCCTTTGCGCTTTTTAAAGCTTCGTTAAATACCTCTTGATAGGGGATGAAGATCGCATTAAATTCTTTTGCAATCTTTTTAGCAGTAACTCTATACCCGTCAAACTCCGGATACCAAGAATCATCCACTGCTTTTACACCTTTTAGTGCAAAGGGTTCACCAATAACCAGTTTTACGTTGGGTAGTTTTTTTGTTGTTCTTTCTAATAGCGCTCTAAAATCATTCTCATAAACAGTCAATGTACCATTGTACTTTCCGTTGTGCTTATGCCAGTAATCGTTTACTCCGATTAGAATACTTAAAATATTCGGGTTTAAATCTAAGCAGTCCTTATCCCATCTGTCGGCAAGTTGATAAACCTTATTGCCACTGATTCCTTTATTATAAATTTTGATGTCCTGGGAAGCATGCTTGGTTAGCAAAGTTGCCGCAGTGTGTAAAACGTAACCATTACCTAGGTTATTATCTAAACCGTTGTAGCTATCGGTATCTTTTTTTCTGCCCCAATCAGTTATTGAATCACCTTGAAAAAGAATAATATCGTTTGAACTCAAGTTTAATTTTGGACTAGAGTCCGGAATCGCAGCGCTAACAATTTTTGGAATACTTATAGCTAATGCTGTGGTAATTGCTGTGGTTTTTAAAAAGTCTCTACGTTTGATCATGATTTAATTGGAGTTGTTTTTTAAATTTATTAAAATAATGTGTAATTACAATCTGCTAACTGCTTTTTTACATAGCAGTTTGTTGCTATTTTACTGTCTGATTATTTACGGCCATATTGCTTGAATGAGCTTTAGAAACGAAATTTAAAAGTTTTAATGTTAAATTTTATTTTTTTTGTAGCATTTCGCTCTGTTATTTCGTTAAGGAGACTAGACACGCAAAAATAAAAACATGAAAAATTTAAAATCAAAGCTTACGAAAAGCTTAAAGCAGAAAAACATTGGATTATTGGCAATTTTATTGGCTGTTTTTTCATTAAGTTCTTGCTTAAAGAACAATGATAATAATGCTGTACCAAATTATTCTTGGTTATCAGTTATTAATGCTTCGCCAAATTTAGATAAATTCGATTTTGCAATTGACAATCAAATAGTTAATAGTGATTCTTTTGGATTTACAGAGCGTTTACCTTATTTTAATATTTATTCTGGAACACGGAAAATAGGGATTTATAAAGACCAAACTACTGATAGCTTAAGAACAGGAACTTTGATTGCAAAACCAGGAGAAATATATTCTTTGTATGTAGTAGGAGCGGCGCCTAACCAAGAATTTTTGACCATAACCGATTCTTTAACTACGCCAACAACAGGAAAAGCACAAATAAGATTTTTGAATTTAAGCGTTAATGCACCGGCTTTGAAACTTAATTATGGAGTGGATTCAACTTTGGTTAATAGCGTAAGCTACAAAGGACATTCGGGTTTTGTAGAGATTCCGGGAGGTAAAAACTATAATTTTAGCGTTGCAGCTGCAACAGGCTCTGGAAATACAGCTACTCAAAGTAATGTACTTATTGAAAGCGGAAAAATTTATACCATTTGGGCAAAAGGTTTTTACGATAATACAACAGTTGACAGCTTGAAATTAGGATTAAAGATTCAAGGAAACTAGTAGATTAGCATTGAGATTAACCAAAAACGGGCCATCAAAATATTTTGATGGCTCGTTTTACTTTTTAATATAAATCTTATTTCTTCTTGTAGTTTTCTAAGTGAAACTTCACTAAATCATCAATTGGAGAACGCATGATTTTACCCATTTTCATGCCGTATTCTGTAGCTACTTCTTCTAAAATATTTCTAAAGTTGTATGCAACAGAGCCAATACAGTTAAACTCCAATTCTTTGTAATTTGGGTAGTGACTTACTAAATTTTTAAAGAAATCTTCGAAAGAAGTTTTTACCAAATTTTTTGAATATTCTAAGTTTGCTGTGATATCATAAACAAATTTGCTGAAACTAGCGCAGAATCTATTTGGCAAAGGTTTGGTATAAACTGCTTCTAAAATATCATCCGGCGTAAGTTTGAATGTTTCCCAAAAAGAATCTCTCACGTTTTTAGGCATGTAACCTCTTACATAATCGCTCAAGAGCTTTTTGCCGATATAACAACCACTTCCTTCGTCTCCCAGAATAAAAGCCAAAGAGTCTATGCTCATCTCAATGTCTTCACCATCGTAAATACAAGTGTTTGTACCGGTTCCAAGAATGGCGGCAAAACCTCTCTTCGTCCCTAATAAAGCTCTCGCTGCAGCCATTAAATCGTGGTCAATTTCTATTTCGGCATTAGGAAAAATAACTTGCATTGCTTTTTCAACAATTTCAGCTTTCTCATCATTATGCACACCTGCCCCGTAATAATGAACTTCTTTGATTTTATTAACAGGAAGATCTGATGGCATATTTTTTTTCATTGAATCTATGATGTACTCTGTGTCAGAAAAATACGGATTATATCCTTCCGTGTGAAACATCTCTTTCTTTCCATCGTCTTGTATTAGTGTCCAGCTGGTTTTTGTGGATCCCCCGTCTGCGATTAGTATCATTATGTGGCTTTTTTGATTTAAATTAGTCTGCGATAAAAATAGTAAAATTTACTTATTGTACAAACTACACTAAGTTGATTTTTTTTTGATTTTCTTAAGCACTAGTTAGTTTATGGTTTAAAGAAGCATTGCGATAAGCCTTTCTCCAACACTTCTCTTTTTAGCGTTTTTCCAATAAAAACCAATTTGGTTTGTTTTTGTTCACTTTCTTGCCATTCGTCTCCATCTGTAAACACAGGAGCACCTTTTACAGATTGTATAATCAATTTTCTGTTTAGGCCTTCAATATATAATATGCCTTTAATTCTGTAAAACCAAGCTCCTTGAATGGCAAGCATTACAGTAAAGTAATGCCTTAACTTTAAAAGATCGAAACTTTGTGTAAAAACGAAACTTTGCGATACGATATTTTGATGTTTTCCTTCTGTGGGGATATTAAAGACGTTAGACTTATCCGCGTTTGAAAGTCCAAACCTTAAAGATGTTTTTTCTTTATTGTAAGCTTCTAGGTTTAATATTTTTGCAGTTTGTACGTTCGCATAATTGGTAAACTCAAAACTGGCTAGTGGATTAATTTTTCTGATGGTTTCATCTACTTTTTTTAGATCTTCATCAGATATGTTGCCAGATTTATTAAAAATGATATGATCTGCAAATAGTACCTGTTTGGCCGCTTCGTTCTCCGTAGCAATCACATCTAAAACATTTTCAGCATCAATCAAACATACCGTTCCATCAAGTTTAAAAGCAGTTTGTACATTGTAATCTGTTAAAAATATAGAAGCAACTGCAGACGGATCTGCAATTCCTGTAGTTTCTATAATGAGGTGATCATAATCATAGCTGCCAATTACAAGCTTATTAAGCACTTCAAACAACTCGCCATTTAATGAACAGCAAATACATCCGTTAGAGAGCTCAAAAATATTTTCATCGGTTTTAACCACTAATTCGCTATCGATATTAATCTCGCCAAATTCATTTTCGATAATGGCAAACTTAGTCTCTGGATTTTGTTTGATGATACGGTTGAGCAAAGTTGTTTTTCCGGCTCCTAAAAATCCGGTAAGTATGGTTACGGGTACTGATTTTATGGACATAGCAAAATATAAGAAATTCGATGCTTCAAATATAGTTCTCAAATCTCATATCCAACCTCTCAAATCTAGATTTATACTTTTTCTCGTTGGATCATCGCGGGGAATGTTTTCAGGATAATTTTCATATCCAACCACATGGAGTAATTTTTGGCGTAAAAATTATCAAGTGTTTTTCGTTCATAATCAGACATCTCTTTTTTCCCACGTTTACTGATCTGCCAAAGGCCCGTTAATCCGGCAGGACCCAGAAAACGCATTGACCATTCATTGGTTGTTAACTGTTCGGCTTCATAAAGTGGGAGGGGGCGGTTGCCCACTAAAGACATATCACCTTTTAAAACATTTAATAATTGAGGAAGCTCATCTATACTGCTATTTCTAAGAAATGCGCCAAGTTTTGTGATTCGTGGGTCGTTTTCAATTTTAAAAAATGAAGCGTCTCCGTATTGATTTCTATGCGCCAAACTTGCCATTTCTGCATCAGCACCAATTCTCATCGACCTAAATTTGTAAAAATCAAAAATTTTATAGCCTGTACCCACTCTTTTGCTGGTGTAAAAAACCGGTCCCGGAGAATCTAATTTTATTAATAATGCTATAATTAAAAAAAACGGCGATAAAAAAACCAAAGAAACAATAGAGATGGTTAAATCCAAAATTCTTTTGCTAACTGGGATATGATATTCGGCAATAGAAACCTGGGATAATTGACTTACTTGCGATCTCAGTAATTTATAAAAGTTCAAAAACTTTAACCTTTCTATTAAATCGTCAAAAGGAATAGGTGGGGCATAACAATCGCTCACACCAAGACTCATTGCTTTTTTTGCAATCCTGGCATCAGGCTCTGTTAATAAAAAGATAGTAATTAGGTTTTTTGTAAGGAAGTTTTTTTTAAGTGCTAAAATATATGCCTGCACTTCTTCAAATTTTGATGGTTCTACTTCAATAATAACCATCGTGTTGATATCGCTAAAAGAAAGCGTTTGTGTAATATTTCTTAGTTCTGATAGGGTATTTGCCCAATTGATAGTGAATTCATTTTCCGGAAAAAGTTTTTCGATTCCTTCTTTAAAAACACTTCCATAATACAGAATATTAATCGAAGAGTTGGATTTGAAGTGGTCTTCAACATTAACATTCGTAAATTGCATTCGCTAATTTAGTATAATTTTTATTTTATCTTTTAAAATTGAAGGATTAAATGGTTTAGACATTAAGTCGTTTATAGGGTAAGGAATTCTGGTTTTAATATTTTCTAATGAATCTGAACCGGAGAGTACAATTACCGGAACGTTTCTAAAATAACCGCTTACTTTTAAAGAACGCACAAAATCAGCTCCGTCAAAATATGGCATCTCCATGTCAGATATAATTAAATCTGGGATGTTACCGTTATCTAGCCAAGTCAAGGCGTCAAATCCATTATTTTTGATGACCAAATCGTAGTCTTTTTTTAGGATAAATTCTAAAAGCTTTAGAATAGCTATTTCATCATCAACCAAAAGAATCCTTTTCTTAACCACCTCTTTGTTTTTTTCTAATGATATCATAATTCTGTATCTTTTATATTAACTATTAAACAGAAAGGATGCCGAATTACTTTTTAAAATCCCTTTAAAGTTATACACTTTTTTTTATTTAATCTTTAAATTAAACTTTCACAAAAACACTGTCTGTTTAAATTTATTTAAATGAGATTAATGTGCTTTTAATGTGTTTTAAGAGCATTATATTTTGTTTTTGTTATTCCACAATATACGTAAGTACAATTACTAAGGTTTTACTGAAATCAGTTTTTAAGCAATTTTTTTATTTTAAAAAATGTTAGCCAAGAATTGTGGAATCCAAAACCTTATAATTTTAGGGAATTTGTTTCCCGAAATAGGAAAAAATTTCCCATTTTTAATAGTCTCATAAACAAAGAAAGTTTCGGTTTTTTGTGCCGAAACTTTCTTTGCTCATGTGTTAACTGTTATTTTTTCTTTTGCTGATTGAGCTGTTGTTGTCTCATCATGTCTTCCATTTTTTTCTGGAAACCACCAGTTTTTTTCTTTGATTCAGGTTTCTTTTTGTTCTCCTGAATTTGTGCGTGGATTTTATCGTCATCAACAAATTTTCTGATAAAATACTGCTGAGAGAAAGTTAAAATATTTGCACAGAAATAATAGTAGTTTAATCCGGCCGGATAGCTGTTTAACACCCCGAAAAAGATAAGCGGAGTAATGTAGCCAATGTATTTCATTTGACCCTGAGCGCCAGATACTTGGTTATTGAAGTAGGTGTATATTAACGTGGAAATTGTCATTAACATACACATTAAACTTATATGACTCCATCCTAAAAACGGAATAGGAGGGAATTTAATCAATTCATCATAAGTGGACAAATCATGCATCCATAGGAAGCTTTCATGACGTAACTCGAATAAGTTCGGAAAGAAATAAAAGAAAGCCAATATAAACGGCATTTGGAAAACCATAGGCAAACAACCGCCTAGCGGGTTAACACCGGCTTGTTTATACAGCTTCATGTATTCTTGTTGTACCAAAGCCTGGTTTCCTTCGCCTACTCTTGCCTTAATTTCTTCCATTTCCGGCTTTAAAACTCTCATTTTAGCCATGGATAAATACGACTTATAAGTGAATGGGAATAAAACCGTTTTAAGTATAAGTGTAAGCAATAAAATGATTAAGCCATAACCAAGGTTCATACTTTCAAAAAAGTTGAAAATTGGCAATACCAAAAAGCGGTTGATCCATTTTAACGGGCCCCAACCCATTTTTACCTGTTTCTCTAAATCTAAACCTTGAGCATGTAGCTGGCTAAATTTGTTTGAACCAAAATAGAATTGGAGGTTGTAGCTGTTATCTTGATTGTTTTTATAAGGAAGGGAAAGTTGTGCGGCATAAGTTTTTACAGTAGCAGTATCTGCTAAAGTGGTTATTTTAATATGCGCTTTACTAAAGCCATCTTTTGCTATTAACGCCGCAGAGAAAAAGTGCTCTTTAAACGAAATCCAGCTTGTTTTGCTTTCACTTAAAATTTTATCGTCGTCTTTATGTTCGCTCAAATAATCAACTGTACCGTCAGCTTCTCTGTAGTAAACCGTTGAACCTTGGCGCTCAACTTTTAAGTCTTTTTCTTGTTGCAATAGCTGTGTGTTCCAGTTTAATACCAAATCTCCAGAAGAGGCTTTAGTTTCCAAGCCCTTTACGTCAATTTTAAAATCAACTTTATTTGCATCTGCCGGTAAAGAATAAGTGTAATTTACCGAAGAGCTATCCGCATTTGCCAACTGCATGACAAGGCCAGTAGCACTTTTGCTTACAACTTTAAAAGGTTGGTCTGAGGTGTTTAA
This sequence comes from uncultured Pedobacter sp., assembly GCF_946480185.1. Next base: position 57,831 of record NZ_CAMLIG010000011.1, read on the forward strand.
GGTCTTATTTGCAGTTTTGTAATCAAAACCAAAATTAGTGTCCTTAGCTTGAAAAAGTACAACCGGTTTGCCTTGGTAGGTGGTTTCGTTTTTAACCTCTACACTAACAATTTTACCGCCCTTATTTGAAAAAGTTACCTTTAAAGCCTTGTTTTCTAATACGCTCAACTCTTCTTTAAATGCGTTGGCAGCAATTGAAGTATCTGTTTTGGCTAATGCTACGCTATCTGTTAAGGTAGCTGCTTTTTTAGCCAGTGTTTGAGGATGCTTTTTTGCGTATGCAATTGAATCTTGTGTTATTTTTTCTCTTTTTATTTCTTCTGAGGAAGGTTTTAGTAGAAAAGTGGAACCCACCAAGATTACTAAAATCAGGAATAATCCTGTAAATGTATTTCTATCCATTATTTAAGTTTAATGCTTCTTTTATATTTTCTTTTTTGAGTGCTCAATTGAAGCGGCGACAAATTTAACAAAAAGTGGGTGTGGATTTGCAACAGTTGACTTTAATTCGGGGTGAAACTGTGCGGCCACAAAATAAGGATGGTTTTTAAGTTCTACTATTTCAACCAAATTGTTATCCGGATTAAATCCAGAAGCAATCATCCCTGCATTTTCATAAGCTTCCAAAAATTTGTTGTTGAACTCGTAACGGTGTCTGTGGCGTTCCGTAATTTTTGATTTACCGTAAATGGCATGGGCTTTTGTTCCCTTTTTTATTTCGCAAGTATAAGAACCCAAACGCATGGTACCGCCTTTAAGCGTTACTTTTTTCTGTTCTTCCATCATCGAAATTACGTCGTCTTCGGTATTTTCGTCCATTTCTGTACTATGGGCGTTTTTTAAACCTAAAACGTTTCTGCCAAATTCAATAACGGCGCATTGCATTCCTAAACATATACCAAAAAACGGAATGTTGTTTTCTCTGATGTATTGTATTGCAGTAATTTTTCCTTCAATACCCCTGGCTCCAAAACCAGGAGCTACCAAAACACCGTCTAAATTACCAAGCTTTGCTTTTACATTTTCTGGTGTAATACTTTCAGAGTGGATACATTCTACGCGTACTTTGCATTCATTTTGCGCACCGGCATGTATAAATGATTCTGTGATCGATTTATAAGCATCAGGTAATTCTACATATTTACCAACTAAGCCAATTTTTATTTCAGATGTTGGATTTTTTAAATGGCCTAAAAATTCTTTCCACTTTTCTAAATCAGGCTCATTTTTTAAAGGAAGCTTTAATTTTGATAATACAGTACGATCCAACTGCTCTTTTAACATCAATAAAGGAACATCGTAAATGGTTTTTGCATCCATAGACTCTATCACGGCATTGATGTTCACATTACAGAATAAAGCAATTTTTTTTCTGATATCTTGTGAGATGTGATGCTCTGTACGGCAAACCAAAATGTCTGGCTGAATACCATATTCTAACAACATTTTAACCGAGTGCTGCGTTGGTTTAGTTTTTAATTCTCCGGCAGCGGCCAAAAACGGAATTAAAGTCAAATGAATAACAATTGCATTATTTGAGCCTGCTTCCCATTTAAACTGACGAACGGCTTCTATATAAGGCAAAGATTCAATGTCGCCAACAGTTCCCCCAAGCTCTGTAATCACAATGTCGTAATCGCCATTTTCGCCAAGTAAACGCATATTACGTTTAATTTCATCAGTAATATGTGGAACAACCTGAACCGTTTTTCCTAAATATGCGCCTTCTCTTTCACGGTTGATTACATTTTGATAAATTCTCCCGGTAGTGATATTGTTGGCCTGTGTGGTAGGAACATTCAAAAAACGTTCGTAATGACCTAAGTCTAAATCTGTTTCGGCGCCGTCTTCGGTTACATAACATTCGCCATGCTCATACGGATTTAAAGTTCCTGGGTCAATATTGATATAAGGATCAAATTTTTGGATAGTTACGCGGTAACCTCTGGCCTGTAAAAGTTTAGCTAATGATGCGGAAATAATACCTTTCCCTAAAGACGATGTAACGCCCCCCGTAACAAAAATATACTTAGTCATGTTGGATTTTGTTGTTTTTAACAATCTAAAAAGGCGAAACGGATGACGCTTTTTAAATGTGTTTGTACGGGATGCAAAATTAGGTTTTTTTTCCGATTTTGAGCTATTAACGTAAATGTATTTTCAGTAAACGCAATCATTTGTCTTTTTTGAAATCTTATCATTGGTAATGCTTTGATTTGATGGAATTAAGCATTTTTTATTAATGAGGTGGATTAGGTTTTGCAGAAATAAGCTGGCTGATTTAGTTCTTAATTGAGCTTTTGTTTTAATTTTGTGTATATGAATTCTATTTATAAAAGTTTGTTGTTGCGCTATCAAAATTATTTGATAGAATTTTATCAGTTGATAGAGGATAAAGAGATTTTTGATTCGGAAGAGTTGAAAAAAGCTTTGGCTATAAAAGATTTTTTAGATACCCTTCCTGATTTTGATGGTGGTTTTGAAATTGAATTGGGGATTAGGGTTTCTTTGGGCGAACTTGAAAATAATTGGTTGATACAAATAGCCGACGATGGTTTCTCTGTGCGCTCCTATACTGTTGATGGTTTAGACGAAACAGACGAATGGTTTTTTCATTACCATGATGACAGTAAGGAATACGAAGGAAATCTTTTTGCTGATGGCGACTGGGATTTGTTTTTAGAGGAAGTTGCGGATATAGATGGGTTTGATGGAAGGAAATTAAGTGCAGTATTGACTTATAATGTGGAATGACGGTTGAATTTGGTGGGACGTGGATGTTACACTATTTAAGAGAACAAGAAATAAAAAACAAGGATGGCAATTTTTGAAATAGAGAAAGGAAAAGCAAAACGAGTTCGGCTAAGTGATTTTAAACTTGAAAAAGACTTGCAAGCACTGATCGAGGACAACTTGGAGACAATATTTAACTGCCGACTTATTGCAACCGAATTTTCGACAGGAAACATTCATTCGGGACGAATTGACACATTAGCACTTTCAGAAGACAATAATCCGGTAATTATTGAATACAAAAAAGTTGCCTCGTCTGATTTAATAAATCAAAGTCTTTACTATTTGCACTGGATTAAAGACCATAAGGGCGACTTTCAAATCGCGGTAAATAAAACTTTAGGGAAAAATATTGAAGTTGATTGGTCGGGTATACGGGTGATTTGCCTAGCCCCGGAATATAAAAAATATGACCTACATGCTGTTCAAGTGATGGGAGCAAATATTGAACTTTGGCAACACAAAATCTACGAAAACGGAATTTTGAGTATTGAAGAAGTTTATAAACGAACGACTTCAACTTCAAATTGGGATACCACCGACGAACTCTATGGGAAAAACCCGATAATGGTTGAAGCAGGCAAAAAAGCAGCAGTGACTAGAAAGACTGCGACCTACACGCTTGAAGAGCATTTCGAAAAACTTGACGATAACATACTCGAATTATTTAACGCAGTTCGTGATTTCATCATCACAATTGATAGTTCCATAGAAGAAACACCAAAGAAAAATTATATCGCTTACAAGACGAGTCAGAATTTCGCCTGTTTACAGACTTACAAGAAAAAGTTGGTTTTGTACCTTAAACTAAATCCCAAGGAAGTACATCCAACACCTACTCAAGGCAGAGATGTTAAAGAAATTGGACACTTTGGGACCGGAGATTTCGAATTGACGATTAAAGACTTGAAGGACTTTGAAGAAACAAAACATTTGATTAACGAAGCATATAAGAATATAGGCGGATAATTAAAAAAACTCCGTCCTTAGTCTGTAGGGCAGGGTAATAGCGGAAAGGGGACTAAGGATTTTGCAAATAGAGAAAAGTTTATAACTCTATATGAATGACTCAAATTTGACTGTTTTTTTGATGTTTGGTCTAAAAAGCACCAGTTATGTCTATAAGGAAAAGAGACGCTCGAACAGCCAATAATAACATTTCTCAAACCCGAAAATCGTTAGAAGAAATTTCAAAAGAAACTCTAGATATCAAATACGCCTTAAAGATTATATATTTGTACGTATAAAACTTTTGATATGGATACTAAACTCACATTAAAGCTCGATCAAGAAATTATTGAAAAAGCTAAGCAATATGCTTCTGAAAGGAAATTAAGCTTATCCCGATTAATCGAAAATTATCTTAATTCTTTAACTTCAGACAAACCTAAAAGCGAACTGCAGATATCACCTTTTGTGAAAAGTCTTACTTCTGGAATTAAAATTCCGGCTGATTATGATTATAAAAAAGACCGTACGGATTACTTAGAACAAAAATACAAATGACCAAAGTATTTTTAGATACTAATGTTATATTGGATTTGTTAGCAGAAAGAATCCCCTTTTTTGATTCAATTGCTAAAGTTGCAACTTTAGCTGATCAAAAGAAACTTAGGTTAATTGTATCTCCGTTATCATTCACAACTGTTGAGTATGTTTTAAATAAATTTGAATCTTCTGAAGTTGTTCTAAACAAATTAAGAAAATTTAAAATCATTTGTGAAGTCTGTGAGGTTAATGAAGAAACAATTGAGAAGGGGTTAAATTCAAATTTTAAAGATTTTGAAGATGCAGTTCAATATTTCACGGCAATTCAGTCTAATTGCTCGATCATCATTACTAGAAACGGGAGAGATTTTAAGAATTCAAGTATTCCGATAATGACCGCAGATGAATATTTAAGCAGTATAGTTTAAAGTGATTTCTCCTAACCCCTCTGTCCTTAGTCTGTAGGGCAGGGCAAGAGCGGAAAGGGACTAAGGATTTTGCAAATAGAAAAGAGTTTATAAAAGAGTTTATAATTCTATATGAATAACTCCGGAATTAAAATTCCGGTTGACTGTGATTATAAAAAAGACCGTACGGATTACTCCAGCTTAGCTCAATGATTTCCCCGCCCTCTGTAGTTAAAAATCTTCGCTCACTTCGTGAAAATCTCTGCGCTTTGTGGTTAAAAGCCTATCAAACCCGTGTTACCTAATTAAGTCTCCTGCCGTCAACATAACGAATCGTTACCTGCCCATCATTTTCGCAACATATTTACCAATAATATCAAATTCTATATTAACAAAATCACCGGGTTTAACGTTTTGTAAATTGGTATGTTCAAAAGTATAAGGAATAATTGCAACTGAAAAAGTGTTTTCTCCAGAATTTACCACGGTTAAACTAATCCCGTTAACACAAACAGAACCTTTTTCTACCGTCACATTTCCTTTGGATGCATCGTATTCAAAAGTAAAAACCCAGCTTCCGTCAGCTTCTTGTAAGTTGGTACATTTTGCGGTTTGGTCCACGTGGCCTTGAACAATATGTCCGTCTAAACGGCCGTTCATCTGCATACAACGCTCTAAATTGATTAAATCACCAACTTTCAAATCTCCAATATTGGTTTTCTGTAAAGTTTCGTCAATTGCAGTTACGGTATGTTCATTGCCATTCAAATCAACTACAGTTAAACAAACACCATTATGCGCCACAGATTGATCTATCTTTAATTCTCTCGAAATGTCAGACTCAACTGTGATGTGCAAATTACTTTGCTCTTTTTTGAGCTGGGTGATTTTACCCAATGTTTCAATGATTCCTGTAAACAATTGATATGTATTTAAAGCGTGAATTTTTGCCTCTCGTTAAATTTTGTTATATTTAAAACTGGTTGAACAACATTAAAAAAAGACAGCCAAATTTAATAAAATCTACTGTATTGCTATTGCGTAAACAAAATAGATTTGCAGAATTTGACACCAAATTGTATTTTGATCTTCAGCCTGATTTGGTTTGCGTTAACGATTGCAACGGTATCTTTTTTTGTCATCTTGAGTGGAGTCGAAGCAAAAAAAGATTTAGTGTAAAGCGTGTAAAAGCAGCCTAATTGAATGCTTTGCGAATAATTGAGCAATTAATGAATCAATAATAGAAAATTGATATATTAGCGTTGGCTAAAACATATACCCAAACCTTTTGATTAATGGCTTCCAATATTGTAAACGAAGTAGAACATATTGATGATATCTATAAGTTAACTTCTATCCTTTTAGAAAATAAAGAAGATTCTTTAGAACAATTATTAGAAGCAGCCTGCAAAATCTTCAAAGCTGATTTGGGCGTAATTTGCCTTTTAAAGGATGATAAATACATTGTAACCAGTGTGCACTCTAAATTACCTTATGAGGTTGATATTAGCACTATCCCAAGTTTAGACGAAACTTTTTGTTACCATGCAATTAAAGAAGACAGGATTTTAGAATTGCCTGATATTGCTAATTCTGCGTATAAGCATTTGATGTGCTGTGATGTTTTAAAGGTAAAAAGCTATATCGGTATTCCTATAAAATTTGACAATGAAGATGTGGGAACAATCAATTTCTCATCAAGAGCGGTTAGATCTGACGGTTACAGCAAAAATGAAATTGATTTGTTGGTTTACCTAAACCAATGGGTTAGCCATCACCTCAACAGAAATTATTACAAAGAAAGTTTAAGAAACAAAAACGCAGAACTTGAAGCTAAAAACAAGGCCTTGGAGGTTTTGATGGAAGAAAACAACCAATTGATACAGATATTGGTTCACGATTTAAAATCGCCTTTAAGTAACATAAAAATGCTTTCGTATCTGTTTCAGGATTTTGCCCAAGATGCTGATAGCGAAGAGTTGATTGCTATTTTTAATAAGAGTTTAGATTATGTTTTTCATTTGATTGAACAAATGGAAACGCTAAACAATATGGAAACTTTCTCTACCAATAATTATTTTGAGGAATTTGATCTGGATCAGTTTGTAGCTGCCAACGTAAAGGATTTTGCCAAAATTGCGGAGGCAAAGTCAATAAAATTGAATTATAATTTTAGCGGAGGTAAATCGGTTATAAAAACCGACATGAATTTTTTAAAACGTGTGCTTTACAATTTGATTTCTAACGCATTAAAGTTTTCACCTTTTGAAAAACAGATTTTTGTAAACTTAAACCATACTGATAGCCATTTTGTGATTTCCGTTAAAGATGAAGGCCCTGGTATTGGCGATGGAGAGCTTTCTCAACTTTTCCAAAAGTTTGTTAGGCTTAATAATAGACCAACAAACTCTGAAAGTTCATCTGGCTTAGGTTTGTTTATTGTTAAAGAGCTATTGAAGAAAATTGGTGGCGAAATAACTGTAGAAAGCAAACTTGGCGAAGGCAGTAATTTTATTGTGAAATTGCCTTTTTCTATCTAAAAAGCCGTCATCTCATTTTTCTTCAATAATCCACATTGGCTAAATTATCCACAATTTAAAAGGGCTAACATTAATTTTTAACTTTGCGTTTCTAAAAAATATAGCATCCTTGGCAAAAAGCAACGATAAAGAGACACCTTTAATGACCCAGTATAACCAAATTAAGGTTAAATATCCGGGTGCGTTGCTCTTATTTAGGGTCGGCGATTTTTACGAAACTTTTGGCGAGGATGCCGTTAAGGCTTCTCAAATTTTAGGAATTGTACTCACCAAAAGAGCAAACGGCTCAGCCTCTCATATTGAACTGGCCGGTTTTCCACATCATTCCATAGAAACATATCTGCCAAAGCTGGTTAGGGCAGGGCAAAGGGTTGCAATTTGCGACCAGTTAGAAGACCCGAAAGCAGTTAAAGGCATTGTAAAACGTGGAGTAACCGAATTGGTAACTCCCGGCGTTGCTTACAGCGATAACATTGTCCAACAAAAATCTAATAACTATTTAGCCTGTTTGCATTTTGAAAAACAAACTATCGGTATTTCTTTTTTAGATATTTCAACAGGTGAGTTTTTAGTAGCGCAGGGAAATGCTGAATATATTGATAAACTGTTACAGGGATTTAAACCCAGCGAAGTGATATTTTCAAAAGCAAAATCTAAGGATTTTACTGAAACTTTTGGAAGCAGTTTTTACACTTATGCGCTTGATGATTGGGCTTTTACAGTTGATTATGCCCAAGAAACTTTACTCAAACATTTTGAGGTTAAATCATTAAAAGGTTTTGGTATTGAGCGTTTGCAATTGGCGATTGTTGCCGCAGGCGTGGTTTTACATTATTTAGGCGAAACTGAACATCGGCAGTTATTGCACATCAGCAACATTTCCAGAATTGAGGAAGACCGCTACATGTGGTTGGATAAATTCACCATCCGTAATCTAGAGCTGATTGGTTCAAATAACGAAAACGCCAAAACTTTAATTGATGTTTTAGACCATACTTCTAGCGCCATGGGAGCAAGGATGTTACGGAAATGGATGGTAATGCCACTCAAAAATCAAAAACCTATCCAAGAACGTTTGGCGGTAGTTGAGTTTTTTTATCAAAATGTTGAACTGAGAAATCAGTTACAAGGATACATTAGGCAAATTGGCGATTTAGAGCGTTTAATTTCAAAAATTGGTTTGCAGAAAACAAATCCGAGAGAGATTATTCAGCTTAAAAAAGCTTTAACAGCTATTGTTGAGGTAAAAAATAGCTGCGGAAAAGTAGCTCAAGATGCGGTAAAACGCATTGCCGAGCAAATTAATCCTTGCGCTTCCATCAAAGAAAAAATTGAAACCGAATTGTATAATGATCCGCCGGTTGCTTTAAACAAAGGCAAAGTAATGGCCGATGGCTTAAATGAAGATTTGGACCGTTTACGCAAAATTGCTTTTGGCGGTAAAGATTACTTATTGGAACTACAAAAACGTGAAGCCGAAATTACAGGCATTACATCGCTAAAAATAGCTTTTAACAACGTTTTTGGCTATTACTTAGAAGTTTCAAATACGCACAAAGATAAAGTTCCGCAAGAGTGGATCCGCAAGCAAACTTTAGTAAATGCCGAGCGTTACATTACGCCCGAGCTTAAAGAATACGAAGATCAGATTTTAGGTGCAGAGGAAAAAATATTGGCCATTGAAACCCGTTTGTTTACAGATTTGGTGGCCAGTATTGCAGATTTTATTAAGCCTATTCAGCTGAATGCTTACCTAATTGCACAATTGGATGTTTTGCTTTGTTTTGCAGAAACAGCAGAGAAAAACCATTACGTAAAACCTAAAATAAGCGATGCTAAGTTGTTGGATATCAAAGGTGGAAGGCATCCGGTAATTGAGAAACACCTTCCTTTGGGCGAGGATTACATTACCAATAGTGTTTACTTAGATAATGATTCGCAACAGATTATCATCATTACCGGACCAAACATGGCGGGTAAATCTGCTTTGTTGCGTCAAACCGGTTTAATTGTGTTAATGGCGCAAATGGGAAGTTTTGTGCCTGCAAAAGAAGCTTCCATTGGTATTGTTGATAAGATTTTTACCAGGGTTGGCGCATCAGATAATCTTTCCTCGGGCGAATCCACATTTATGGTGGAGATGAACGAAACTGCCAGTATTTTGAATAACCTGTCAGACCGGAGTTTGATTTTACTGGATGAAATTGGTCGCGGTACGTCAACTTATGACGGTATTTCCATTGCTTGGTCCATCGCCGAATATCTGCACAATCATCCATCGGCGAAAGCCAAAACCTTATTTGCAACACATTATCACGAATTAAACGAGTTGAGCAATTCGTTTAACCGGATAAAAAACTTCAATGTTTCTGTAAAGGAAGTTGGTAACAAGGTGATTTTCTTGCGTAAGTTAGTCCCGGGCGGTAGTGAACACAGTTTCGGAATCCATGTGGCTAAAATGGCGGGGATGCCCTCATCAGTTTTAAAAAGAGCCAATGAAATTTTGGTGCGCTTGGAGAACGAAAGAACTGGTGGCGAACATGTAAAGGCGAGCTTAATGAAAATGCAGAAACAGCCCGTTCAACTTCAAATGTTTTCCTTGGATGATCCTGTTTTGATAAAAATCAGAGATGTTTTAAATAATTTGGACGTAAATACGTTAACTCCTGTTGAAGCTTTAATGAAACTTGATGAAATTCAGAAAGTTTTAAAGAAATCTTAAAAATGGCTGTAAACAAAATTGCGAGCATAAACAAAACGAGGCACTCCATATCCTTTACGCAATACGGAATACCTTTTACATTTCTCAGGTTCTCAATACGCAATACGCTCTACTCAATACGTATAACTCGCAGGTTTTCAACCCGCAATACGCTATACTTAATAGGTATAACTCGCAGGTTCTCGATACCCGTTGCGCTATACGCAATACTATTACTCACTTTTACCGCCTGTAAATCAAAGAAGAACCTATTAAATTCTTCCTCAGATCATCGTTTTGAAAAGCCATCCAATAAAATAGCCAATAAATATGCGGAAGCCATGGACGTTTCCAAAAAGCATATCAAAAATGGTAATTTATACGAATTTATTGACGATTGGGAAGGAACAAAATATGAGTTTGGCGGATTAAGTAAACGCGGAATTGACTGTTCTGGGCTAGTTTATTTGATTTATAAGAATGTTTACGGAAAAGAGATCCCGAGAACAACTAGCCAACAAGTTGAAATCATCAAAAGAAAATACGAAAGCCAGCTAAAAGAAGGGGATTTAGTTTTTTTTGATTTCGACGGAAAAAAATTTAGCCATGTTGGACTTTATTTGCAAAATGGCTATTATGTACATGCAAGTACCCGAAAAGGAGTGATGCTGGAAAAACTGCGTAATCCGTACACTTACAAATATTTCTCAAGAGGCGGCAGTGTAAAGTAATGTTGCCTGTTTGAAATCACTCACTTTCATTTGTTTAACCCGTTCTCTCAAAAATTCTTTAATCTCCCAGCGTTTTTGTTCGTTCGCTATTTTATCAAGCTGTAGTATGATTTTTTCCTTGTCCGTGGTACTAAAAACAATTTTAGAAAAATGAGTTTCAAAATATTCTATCAATTCAAATCTTAAACATATTTCTTCTTCAAGTCTGTTTTGCTTAAAAGTAATTTCTTTATCATTAATTAAAATGTACTCTTCTGCAGACTCGCTATAAAGGCGATATAAGCACAAAACTGCAGGCAAAAAACAAACAAATAAAATAAAGTAACTGTTTAATTCTGTGATGATTTGGTAAAACCTAAGAATTAATGAAGTGCCAAAAAGCAGCGTACAAATGATTAAAATTAGATACAAAAAATTTTTTGAAAGCAGGCATTCATCATACTCAATGTAAATAGTTTTTTCAGTTTTCATAATTTGAAGTTTGGGTATTTATCTTTTACGAAAACAGAAATCTAAAGTTACATTTTATTTTTATAAGTACTTAAATAGTAGGTAATTCTTACGAAACACTGTTTCTAAACAGCGATAAGTAGTTACAGTTCATCGTATGCCGGGAGTTCTTCAATAAACTGGTAGCAATTATTTTCATAATCCATCATACAATAATAATGATGTAATCCATTGCTTACCGCCAGATATTTTACCTTATGCACCATATTATACCTCGCAATCTGATCAAAAACATCTTGCGTAATTTTAACCGAACTTGCCTTGCATTCTACCAAAACACTTGGAATCCCGGTTTTATCAAAAATTAAAATATCGGTGCGTTTTTGCAGTTTGTTTAATTTTAAACCGCCTTCAAGCTTAATAAGTGTTTTAGGATATTTTTTTTGGAGGATTAAAAAATGCACAAAATGCTGACGCACCCATTCTTCGGGCGTTAATACCAAATCTTTTTTTCTAAGCTCATCAAAAACTAAAATCACATCATCTTTTTGATGCAATTTAAAAGGATATGGAGGCAAATTAAGTGCAACCGGTGTAAACATTTGGCTAAAATAGCTTAGAATTTTCAACATTCTAATTTTTAAAAACTAATATTTATAATTTAGCAAAACATGACAGCAGCAGATATCATTAAAGACATTAAAGCCCGAAAACTAAAGCCAATTTATTTGTTGCATGGTGAGGAAAGTTATTATATCGATTTAATCAGCGATTGTTTAGAGGCGAATGTACTTTCTGATACCGAAAAAGGCTTTAACCAGACCGTTTTATACGGAAAAGACACCGAAATGATGACGGTTTTAAACGCAGCAAAGCGTTACCCGATGATGAGCGATTATCAATTGGTTTTGGTAAAAGAAGCACAGGAGCTAAAAATTGATAAAGCGGCAGACCAGTTTCAGGCTTATTGCGAAAACCCTTTAAAAAGTACTGTTTTGGTGCTCTGCCATAAATATGGAAAGTTTGATAAACGCAAAAAAGTTTATAAAATATTAGAAAAAAACGGATTGGTCTTTGAATCGGCAAGCATTTACGATAACAAAGTTCCAGCTTGGATTGATGATTTTATTAAAAGTAAAGGTTACCATATTAATCCTACGGCCTCTGCCTTATTGGGAGAATATTTAGGTAACGATTTAAGTAAAGTTGCCAACGAACTTGAAAAGTTAATGCTCAACGTACCAAAAGGGCAGGAGATAGGAACAAAAGAAGTTCAGGACAATATCGGCATTAGCAAAGAATACAATGTTTTTGAGTTGCAAAATGCCCTGGCTCGTAAAGATGTTTTTAAGGCAAATCAGATTATCAATTACTTTGAAGCAAATCCAAAAGCAAATCCGTTTGTTTTAATTTTGGGTAATTTAAGCAGTTGGTTCACCAAAATTTTGAAATACCATTATGTTAAAGATAAATCACAGGCGGCAAAAGAGTTGGGTGTAAATCCTTATTTTTTGAAAGATTATGAATTGGCAGCTAGAAATTACAGCTTAGGGAAAACTTTTGATGTAGTTTCTTTATTAAGAGAATATGACGTTAAATCGAAAGGTGTGGACAGTACAGGAAACACAGAGCCCGGCGATTTGCTTAAAGAATTGATTTTTAAAATAGTTCATTAGGTTTTTTAGTTGGTTAGGTTGTTAGGCTTGTATTATGGTAAGGTTGGTTCATTTTCACTAGGGAGTATAAAGCTTCAATTTAGTTTTATTAATTCATTTAGTTATTCAGTCTCCAATTATTCTATCATTTACTCATTCAAAATTCAATCATTATATAGTTCGCTCATTCAAAATTCAATCATTATAAAAAATGCAATATTTCTTAGTAAAATCAGAACCGTTCAAATACAGTTGGGAGCAATTTAATAAAGATGGCAGAACGTTTTGGGACGGTGTGCGTAATTATCAGGCCCGCAACAACCTCAAAGAAATGAAAGAAGGCGATTTAGTGCTTTTTTATCACAGTAATGAAGGTAAAAATGTGGTTGGTATTGCTAAAGTGGTTAAAGAGTTTTATCAAGATCCAACTACCGAAGACAAAAATTGGGTGGTTGTTGATTTAGTGCCGGTTGAAAGTCTTAAAAACCCGGTAAGTTTAGAAACCATAAAAGGTGATGAACGCTTAAAAAACATTTCTTTGGTTCGCCAGGGCAGGTTATCTGTAACAACTTTAAAAGCCGAAGAATTTGACCGTATTGTGGAGTTGGGTTCGTAAGAAGTGAAAAGTTCAAAGGTTAAAGTTTTCTTAGTCGGTTTTTGTTGTTTGTTTCTGTTTGCTTGTTCTTCTGGCTTTAAACAGGAAGTTTTGGTTGGCCGATGGAATTACGTTTCTTACGATTACGCTAATAAATCGCTAGATCAGCAACCAATCGATCTCGCCACACAAAAGCCCTATATCGAGTTTGCCAAGGATGGGAAATGCAAAATTGTATCAAGCGGAAGAGTTTTGTCTGAAGGAAACTATCATTTAGACAATAAAATCATCCGTTACACCGAAAACCTCGCTGATAGCCAAAAAAGAGAAATTCCTTTTTTGATCAAATCTTTAACAGCTAAGGAACTGGTTTTTCAAACTATGGATAATGAGACAATGATGATTACTGCTGTTAAAAATTAAGATTAAATAATTTCTATTGTTAAGTTAAAATTTCTTTCAAATCCTCAATAAAAAGCGAATTAATTTAATAATTCAGTCTGCTATTCCTAATTTAGGGCTTTAATACAAAGTTTTGAAAAAACCCATACTCGTTATAAAATTTGGTTCGGCATCGGTAACTACAGGAAGTCACGAAATTGACGAAGCCGTAATTGCTTCCGTTGCGCAACAAGTTTCTTTGTTAAGTAAGCAATACAATATTGTATTGGTTTCTTCGGGAGCAGTTGCCGCCGGAAAAAAGAAGCTGAACAATTACAAAGGAACCTTAAGCGAAAAAAAAGCGGCAGCCGCTATCGGAAATCCCTTATTGCTACAAACCTATTCGCATTATTTTGCTCCTTATGGAGTTTCAATTGCCCAGAGCCTTTGTGAGCGTCATCATTTTTCAAACCGAAATCAGTTTTTACAACTTAAAAAAACTTACGAGGAACTTTGGAAAAGCAACATTATTCCCGTTGCTAACGAAAATGACGTGGTCAGTAATTTAGAGATTAAATTTTCTGATAATGACGAGCTCGCCACTTTAATTGCAGTTGGATTTGGAGCCAGCATGATTTTGTACTGTACTTCCGTTCCGGGAGTTTATGATGAAAACGGAAAAATCATCAGTGAAATTAAGGTCATTGATAAAACAGCTTTATCTTTAGCGAAAAAAGAAAAATCAAGCGTTGGTTTAGGCGGGATGACTTCTAAACTTACTTTTGCCCGTTTGGCTACACAGATGGGAATTAAAGCGGTAATTTTTGGTATCAAATCAGAAAATGCAATCATAAACGCAGTTGAAGGTAAAACCGGAACGGTTTGTCAGCCACAAATTAGCAATATTTCTGCCCGTAACAAATGGCTGGCTAGCGGAAGCCTAATCAAAGGAAAATTACAGGTGGACGAAGGTGCGGTTAAAGCATTATTACAACGGCACAGTTTATTGGCTGTGGGTGTTCAAAAAATTATTCGTCATTTTGAGGCAGGCGAGGTTTTCGAGATTTTAGATGCATCGCAAATGGTAGTTGCGGTTGCAAAATCGAAAATCGATTCTCAGACACTTGTAAAAAAAGACAATAAACAGAACTTAGAGATTGCACATGCAGATGATATTGTTTTAATTTAAAAAAAGTCCACCGCATAAAAATTATATAATGGATAATATTCAAGAATTACTGATTGATGCATCAAATGCTACGGCGGAAATCAGGGTGCTTTCGGCAGAAAAAAAACAGCAAGTTTTAAATACGCTTGCCGATGAATTATTGGCTAAGAAAACACACATCATTGCGGAAAATTTAAAAGATTTAAACCGTATGGATGATAGCGACCCTAAAAAAGACAGGTTGCTATTAAACGCGGAAAGAATTGAAGGCTTGGCAACAAGTGTGAGAGAAGTTGCTAATTTGGAAGACCCAACCGGGAAAGTGATTTTGGAGCGCACCATGGAGAACGGGTTATTTATCCAAAAGAAAACCGTTGCTTTAGGCGTAGTGGGTGTAATTTACGAAGCCCGGCCAAATGTAACCATTGATGTGGCTGCACTTTGTATCCGTTCTGGCAATGTGTGTTTGTTGCGTGGCGGTTCTGATGCCGATGCTACGAATATTTGTTTGGTGGACATTATCCAGAACGTTCTAAAGTCTTATGAGCTGAATCCTAAAATCGTACAGCTTTTGCCGGTTGACCGTAAATTCGTAGAAGAGTTGTTAACGGCAGAAAAATATGTGGATATCATTATTCCCCGCGGTTCGCAACAGCTGATTGAATTTGTTCGCAAAAATGCCAAGGTTCCTGTGATAGAAACGGGCGCAGGCGTTTGCCATACTTACATCGAAAAAACGGCTGATTTACATAAAGCTGCTAAAATTGTCTGCAATGCTAAAGTAACGCGTCCTTCTGTATGTAATTCTTTAGATACCATAGTTTTAGATAAAGAAATTGCAAGTGATGCTTTACCTTTGATAGCAGATTTATTAAAAGATTTTGAAGTGGAAATGTTTGCCGATGAAACCGCATATCCTATTTTAAAATCTATCAATTATCCGTATTTAGTAAAGGCTGAAGCCGAGGATTTTGGTCGCGAATTTTTAGCGTTAAAATGCTCTGTTAAGGTAGTAAACAACACAGAAGAAGCCTTAAACCATATCAAAAAATTCTCTTCCAAACATTCGGAAGCTATCGTAAGTGAAGATTCTGCTAAGATTGAAAACTTTTTGAATCAAGTTGATGCAGCTGCAGTTTATGCAAATGCCTCAACCCGTTTTACCGATGGCGGTGTGTTTGGCTTAGGTGCCGAAATTGGGATTTCTACCCAAAAGTTACACGCCAGAGGTCCATTTGCATTAGAAAAATTAGTGACAGAGAAATGGGTGGTTAAAGGTAACGGACAGGTGAGATAAGGGCTTTGATGAATAAATTAGCATTAGCATTTGAGAAGTTTGATGAATACAATAAAACAGACCCAAATATTTTTGTGTGGGATGGTGTGTTTTACCCGCAGGAATACTTTTTAGCACTTAAACTATATAACTGGGTGCTAAAGTTGGATGCTGATGCCAGTGAGGAACTGCTATTAGCTTCAAGAAGCCAGCACATTGGCAGATGGGAGAGCCCAAGAGACAGCTATCCCGAAGGAAGAGAAGGTTATTTAGCTTGGCGTAAAGATTTGGCGTTCTCTCATGTTAATAAGGCCGAAGCAATATTAAAAGACGCAGGCTACGGAGAAGAACAAATATCACTTGTACGAAGGATAATCTTAAAGAAAAAAATAAAAGTAGATAATGAAGTGCAAACTATGGAAAACGCACTTTGTTTAGTCTTTCTGGAATTTCAGTACGAAGATTTTTATCCCAAATATTCTTCGGAAAAGATAATCAATATCCTTAAAAAATCTTTATTAAAAATGGATGCTTGCGGACATCAGTTTGCGCTTGAACTGCCTTATTCTGAAAAAGGGAAATATTATATACACGAAGCTTTGAAGTTATTGATGGACGATAATCTTTAAATGCGTATTATGTCCGCAGAATTAAGCGAAGCGTTCTACGGATTGGGATAATGGATGAGTGCCTCCGGACTCCACTAAAATAAAACATCCACAGACGACGACACATCCATCAACTAAACTAAACATTTGTTTATAAGTCCTTAAAAAAATCAAAAACAATTGGTTTAGCTTTGCATGTTAAGAACAAACAATACAAATGAAAAAAACAATATTAGGAATCAGTTTTTTATCACTGATTTATTTCTGCGGATGTAATTCCTCCAATTCAAAAGCGAGCGGTTCAAACACCAGTAATGATACTACGCAAATAGTTTCATCAGCGAAAGCGGAAGAAAAAACCGATGCTCAAATAAGCACTCCAAATCATAATGGTAAAAAACCGGCAGATGCAGCAACAATTTTAGCCCGTAAGCAAGTGCCTATTTTATGTTACCACCAAATTAGAGATTGGCGGGCAACTGACTCAAAAAACGCAAAAGATTATATTATTCCGGTTGAAACTTTTAAAGCGCAAATGAAAATGCTTGCAGATAGTGGCTACCATAGCATTTTGCCGGATCAGCTTTATAATTATTTAGTTTATGGAGATGCTTTGCCGTCAAAACCAGTTATGTTAACTTTTGACGATACTGATTATGACCAATATGAGGTTGGCGCAAAGGTTTTGGAAAAATACGGATATAAGGGAGTTTATTTTATTATGACGGTTTCCATCGGTAAAAATGGAAAATACCGTTACATGAGCAAAGAGGATATTAAAGATCTGTCTGACCGCGGGAATGCCATTGGCAGTCATACTTATGATCATAAAAACTTTAAAAAATATACTGGTGAGGATTGGGTAACGCAAATTGATAAGCCTACCAAAAAACTGGAAGATATTACCGGTAAAAAAATGTTGGATTTTGCCTATCCCTTTGGTTTATGGAATGCTGAAGGCATACCAGAATTAAAGAAAAGAGGATTTAGAGCGGCTTATGCTTTAGCAGATAAAAGAGACGAAAAAGAACCACTTTATACGATTAGAAGGATTATTGCAAGTGGTTATTGGAGTCCGAAAACGTTGCACAACAGTATGATTAGAAGTTTTTAAAAAAAAATCGGTTGAAACAAAAATGCTCAAAACGTAAGTTTTGAGCATTTTTTGTTTGTGGTTGTTTAATACCCTTATGGTTTATTGTTCCTCATAATGATAAGTCAAACCGCCATCTATAAAATAAGTGCTTCCGGTAACGTAACTGGCATCGTCACTTGCTAAAAATGCAACAATACCGGCAACTTCTTCCGGCGTTCCCATCCGTTTCATGGGGATATTTTTCAGTAAGGCATCTATTTTTGATGCATCTGCCATCATTTTTTTATTTATGGGTGTAGCTATAGCACCAGGAGCTACGTTGTTGATTCTTATATTTAATGGAGCCAGTTCAGTGGCCAAGTTTCGCATCAACATTTTTAAGCCACCTTTACTTGCGCAGTAGGATGCAAAATGAGGGAAAATAATTTCTTCATGTACGGAGCTCATATTAATCACAACACCGCCTCTATCTTCTTTTTGGCAGTATTTTACAAAGGCTTGGGTTCCAAAAAATGCAGCTTTTAAATTAGTGTCCATTACTAAATCGTAATCTTCAGGTGTAACATCCCAAAAATTTGCGGATCGTTCCACACCCGCGTTGTTGACCAAAATATCTAAAGATCCAAAGCTTGCAATCGCCTCATTGACTAGGTCAATTACGTTTTGCGGTTTGCTAATGTCTTTATTAATTAACGTTACCTTACTCCCTAATTCTTCCAGCTGATCAACCAAAATAGGTTCGCTTTCATCGAATTTAAGACCGTTTAAAATAATATTAGCGCCTTCTTTTGCAAAACGTATTGCACAAGCTTTTCCTATTCCAGATGTACTGCCTGTAATTAAAATGTTCTTGTTTTCAAATCTATTCATCGTCTTTTTTATTAAACTAAATCAATAATGTTACCAATTGGTGTAAACCTTGGTGTTTTTAACATTCAATAACAAAATGTTTGGTTTAAATGCAGGTTACATTAATAATTACAGTTTAAAAGCTTTTCAATTGCCCAAATATTTGCGGTTATTTGCATTTTAAATTTTAAACAAAAAAATGAACTATAAAGAACTGGTTTTTAAAATAAATGCATCAGAAAGCTATCAGGCAGATATATTGATTGCCGCACTTGGTGAAATCAATTACGATACATTTGAAGAAACCGAAGATGGTTTTAAGGCTTACATCAGCGAGACAGATTTTAACGAAGATTTGTTGAAGAATTCTTTGGATGCTTATAAAAACGATATTGAGTTTTCATACAGCCTTAACCATGTTGCACAACAAAACTGGAACAAGGTATGGGAGAGTAATTTTGAACCTATTGAAATTAAGGATGAAGTTTATGTAAGGGCAACTTTTCATGAGCCTAGGCCTACTTTTAAATACGAGATTATCATTGATCCTAAAATGTCTTTCGGTACTGGTCACCACCAAACTACTGCAATGATGATGGAATATCTGTTAGAGACCGATGTAAAAGATAAAGCAGTACTTGATATGGGTTGCGGAACGGCTATCTTGGCAATTTTGGCCAGTAAACTAGGTGCTAAATCTTTAATGGCGATAGATTATGATTCCATTTGTTATGAAAGCACTTTAGAAAACGCAGCACTAAACCATATCGATAACTTAAAAGCCTTATGCGGTTCAAAAGAAGTGATTCCAAATGCGCAGTACGATGTTATTTTGGCCAATATCAATCGTAATATATTGTTGGATCAAATTGAAAGGTATGCCGCAGCTTTGGTTAATGGTGGGGAAATATTTTTTAGTGGTTTTTATGAAGAGCCTGATTTACAAATGATTACTGAGGAAGCTAATAAATACGGAATTAATTATGTAAACCACAAGAAAAAAGATTTGTGGGTTGCGGCAAAATTTATTAAAAACTAATATGAGAGTTCATTTTATTGCGGTTGGTGGTGCGGCAATGCACAATTTAGCTATTGCATTACATTTAAATGGGTTCAGCGTTTCAGGTTCTGATGATGCTATTTATGAGCCTTCAAAAACCAGGTTGAAGGCAAATGGCTTGTTGCCGACTGTTGAAGGTTGGAATCCTGATTTAATTACTAAAGATCTTGATGCCGTAATTTTAGGCATGCATGCCCGGATTGATAATCCAGAACTTTTAAAAGCGCAGGAATTAGGTCTGCCTATTTACTCTTATCCGGAATATGTTTATCAGCAATCTATCCATAAAAAAAGAATTGTAGTAGGAGGCAGTCATGGCAAAACTACCATTACTTCTATGATATTGCATGTGCTGAATTATTATAAAAAGTCTTTTGATTATTTGGTGGGTGCGCAGATTGAAGGTTTTGACAATATGGTAAAACTTTCTGATGCGCCTTTAATTATTATTGAAGGCGATGAATATTTAGCTTCGCCAATTGATAGGAGACCAAAATTCCATCTTTACAAAGCACATGTAGGTGTAATAAGTGGAGTAGCTTGGGATCATATCAACGTTTTTCCAACCTTTGATAGCTATAAAGAGCAGTTCAGTATTTTTATGGATACCATTAAAGATCAGGGTACTTTGATCTATTGTGAGGAAGATGAGGTTTTAAAAGAACTGGTTTTGAAACACCATTTCAAAAATCACATCGAACAAATTCCTTATAAAACCCCAGCGTATCAAATAAAAAATGGTAAAACCTTTTTAAGTGTGGCTGACGATGCTGTGGAACTGAATGTTTTTGGCAGACATAATTTAATGAATTTAACTGCGGCTAAACTCGCTTGTAAAGAAGCTGGTATTGCCGAAATGGATTTTTATCAGGCAATAAGTTCTTTTAAAGGAGCATCGAAAAGGTTAGAACGTTTGGGAGAGACCGAACATAAAATTGTGTTTAAAGATTTTGCCCATTCTCCATCTAAACTCAAAGCAACGGTTGATGCGGTTAAAGAACAATTTCCAGACCGCCCGTTAATTGCTTGTATAGAATTACATACATTTAGTAGCTTAAACGAAGATTTTTTAAAAGAATATAGAAATACTATAAATGGCGCAGATTTTGCTATTGTGTATATTGATAAGAAAACTTTTGTTCAGAAAAAAATGAAACCTTTTAACGGCGAAGACGTAATTAAGGCTTTCGGAAGCAAAAAATTATTGTTTTATGACAATCCGGACGAATTAAAATCGCATATTCAGTCCTTTAAAATGAATGATTGCAATTTATTAATGATGAGTTCTGGCACTTTTGGAGGTATTGATTTAGTTACATTAGCAAAATCTTTTCTTCACAAGTAAACGAAAGTTTAGTTTTGTTCGTTCTCATTTAACAAAAAGTATTTGACTACAAAAAGAGGTAATAGATATGAAATTATTAGGAAAGAAAATTAGATTACTAAGACATCAAAAAGGATGGAGCCAGGAAGATGTTGCAAAACAGCTTGATATATCAATCCCTGCGTTTTCTAAAATTGAAACGGGAATTACAGATGTAAATTTGTCGAGGTTAGAGCAAGTTTCTGCACTTTTTGAAATGTCAGTTGTGCAATTGTTGACCTACAACGATCCTGAGCAAGAGATTAAAAATGCTTCCGATTTAGAAGTGGCAAACAAAAAACTACAAGAAAGAGATGCTGAAGTAATTGAGCTACAGAAAAAAGTGATTGAGCTTTACGAAGAGATACGAAGCTCAAAAAGTTTCGTTTAAAAAAAAAGTCCTGAAATTTTCAGGACTTTTTATGCTTTTGTTCAATTATAATGCTTCTGAAACCACTTCCTTAACTTCAGGGACCATTCTCTGTAACAAGCTTTGGATGCCTGATTTTAAAGTGATGGTTGAAGACGGACAGCCACTACAAGATCCTCTTAACTCTACCGTTACAATTCCATCTGCAAAAGATCTATAAGTTATTGCTCCACCATCTTGTTCAACAGCTGGCCTTACATAGTCATTTAAAATCTGCTGGATTTTTATTTCAGTTTCAGTTCCTTGGAAATCTAAATCTTCCTCTTCTTCCTTTTCTTGTACCGCGTACTCAGATTCAATTGCACCTTTTACAAATTCTTTCAATAAAGGCTCAATATCTGCCCAATCTGCATCTTCTGTTTTGGTAACGGTAACAAAGTTACTTGCAAAAAATACCCCGTTAACAAAATTGAATTTATAAAGCTCTGTTGCAAATTTTGAATGCGCTGCACTTTCTTTCGTTGGGAAATCTATACTGCCGTTAATCAAAAGTTTATTTACAATAAACTTCATTGTAGCGGGGTTTGGCGTTGATTCTGTATATACTGTAATGTTCATTTTTCTTTCTTTTTGTAAAAGTAAGTATCATTAAGTTAAAACAATAAAAGCAATCTTGTTTTTACCTCTTAATGACTATTTAAATTCCAGTATAATTTGAAGGCGATATTGCCCTTAATTCTGCTTTTATATCATCGGCTACGTTTAGCGTTTCAATAAAATCGCTCATCACCTGTGCATTTATTTGAGTATTTGTACGTGTTAAATCTTTTAAAGCTTCGTAAGGATTAGGGTAATTTTCTCTTCTTAAAACGGTTTGTATCGCTTCTGCCACTACTGCCCAGTTGTTTTCTAAATCTGCCTGAATCTGTTTTTGGTTAAGCAATAATTTGTTTAATCCCTTGATGGTTGATTTTAATGCAATAATGGTATGCGCTATTGGCACTCCAATATTTCTTAAAACAGTTGAATCTGTTAAATCACGTTGCATTCTGCTCACCGGTAATTTTGCGGCTAAATGCTCAAAAAGCGCATTTGCGATACCTATGTTACCTTCAGAATTTTCAAAATCAATTGGATTTACTTTATGTGGCATGGCGGATGAACCAACTTCACCTTCTTTAATTTTTTGCTTAAAGTAATTCATGGAAATATAAGTCCAAAAATCACGGTTTAAATCTAAAATGATATTGTTTATTCTTTTTAAGCCATCAAATTGTGCGGCCATATAATCATAGTGCTCAATTTGAGTGGTGTTTTGCAAACGCTTTAGTTTTAAATTTTTCTCTACAAAGCTGTTACCAAAGTTTTTCCAATTGATTAAAGGAAAAGCCACGTGGTGTGCGTTAAAGTTTCCGGTTGCACCGCCAAATTTAGCGCCATAAGGAATTGCTTTTAGCAACTCAATTTGGTTCTCTAACCGTTCAACAAAAACCATTATTTCTTTCCCTAAACGCGTAGGTGATGCAGGCTGACCGTGGGTGTGTGCAAGCATTGAAACGTGTTTCCATTCTTTGGCAAGCTCTCCCAAAATGTTTTGTAGTTCTTGTAGCTGTGGATAGTAAGTTACCATCATCCCAGCTTTAAAAGAATAAGGAATTGCTGTGTTGTTAATATCCTGAGAAGTTAAGCCAAAATGGATGTATTCTTTATATTCTGATAAACCCAATTTATCAAATTTTCCTTTGATAAAGTATTCTACCGCTTTAACATCATGGTTGGTGGTTTTTTCAATTTCCTTAACCGCTAAAATATCATCTTCCGTAAGATCATTAATGGCTAACCTAATGGCGTCAAAATTATATTGCGCCAAACCTTTTAAAGCGGGCAAAGGCAATTCGCAAAGCGCTATAAAATATTCAACCTCAACAAATATTCTGTATTTAATTAAAGCGGCTTCAGAAAAATAAGCGCCTAAATCTGCAGTTTGTTTGTGATAGCGTCCGTCGATAGGGGAAATCGCGTTTAGCGTAGAAATGTTCATTTTTAGTTTTTGTTTGCAAAAATACAAAAATGGGTGGCTTTTGAAATTTTGTATTGAGTTTTATCGCTATTGCTGTTAAATTACAATGAGTAGATGCGAAAAAAGAGTTGAATTATAAATAAACCGAAGTTATAATCAAAATTGCTTATTGTTTTTTTTCATTTAGCAGTTGTAAATTATATAGCTAAAATTAAAGCAAACACTCTTCTTTTTCTTGAGGTAAATCTTTCTCCTCAGTATTCACGCTACAAATATCTATGATTTTACCGGCTTTATCGATAATTAAAGCAGTGAGTTTATTGCATTTATAAGCGCCAGTATCAATATCTATAGAGTGTGTATTGGCATCGTACAAAGCCGCTTCTTTCGGGGTGTGTCCGTAAATTTGCAAACGTTCTAGTTTTTTTGTTTCGTTACGTTGCCAAACCACACCTTCTGGATTTTTAGGGTCAAAAGGATTTTCTGTTTCAGAAATACCGGCATGGGAAACAATAAATGTTGGCGTTTCAAAATATAAAGGGAAAGTAGAAAACCATCTGGCATCTTCATCAATTCTTCTTCCTTCCATTAAATATTGGCTAAATGTAGCTTCGCCAGATTTTTCGTACCAATCTTTTTCAAAACTTTCTAAACAATGTTGCAAAAACAGTTGCTCGTGGTTGCCTCTAATTACAATAGTGTCTGGATGTTCTTTCTGTAAATTTGAAATTAGTTCGGCAACTTGCGGACTGTGTTTGCCATTATCGATAATATCACCAACAAAAATCAACTGCTGACTTTTAGGATCCCAGGTTTTTAACAATAATTGTAGCGTGTAAAAACAGCCATGTACGTCACCAACAATAAAAAAGCTCTTCATATAATTTTAATCCGCCAATTAGATTTCTGTGGTTAAACAATTATTAGTCCAGTTTTGCGAGAAAGTCTTATGGCTTAAGCTAAAAGGTTTAAGCTTAGATAGAAAAGCAATTACTTGTTTTTTTCTTCAATCCACTTTGCCATATACTTTGTACTATTTAAAGTATGATGTTGGAGCATTGCACCGTAAAAGTTTTTTTTGCGGTGATTGCCGAGATTTGACAGCATATCGTTTATGCTTTCGATGAACAAATTTGCGTAAAAAGTTTTTGGATAAACTTGGTTGATGATTTTAAAACCGTTTAGCTGAGCAATATTCCATTCTTGCTGTTGCTGATAAAGCTGAACCGCTGCATTTGCAAATTGTTCGGGTTCGTTTGTGATAATTCCGCTCCAAGCCAGATTTTGATGCATGCCTTCGGCACCGATAGCTGTAGTGATGTTTGGCGTTCCGTTTTGCATCGCATCAATCAATTTCCCTTTTAAACCAGCACCAAAGAGGAGTGGAGCAAGACAAAGTTTTGCTTTCTGCATAACTTTGGCAACGTTTTCGGTTCTCCCCTTAATCAAAAAACCATCTTTTACATTATTCAGCTGCAACACTTTTGCCGATGGATAAGCGCCATAAATATGTAATTCCACTTTTGGCAATTGCTTTCTGATAGTTGGCCAGATGTTGTTTTTTAAATGTAGTACAGATTGCCAATTAGGTTCATGCAAAAAATTGCCGATGCTGATAAAATGCTCCCGATCTTCAAATTTAGGGAGCTTCCCTATTTCCTCTTCTGAAATTCCGTTTAACATGAAAGGAAGATAAAGGAGTAAAGAACGCTCAACTTTAAAAAAGGAAGTTAACAGCTCTATCTCAAAAGTGGAAATCATTAAAGATAAATCGCATCTTAAAATACTCGCTATTTCGCGTTTGGCAATGTCTTCTAATAATAAATCTGAAACATGAAAAGTGGAATTTGCTTTACAAGCTTTTTGTCGGGCTGCTCTTAAACAATGTAAATCCTCGGTATCTAATATTTTTAATGCTTCGGGGCAATTTTCGCTTACTCGCCAACCATATTGTTCTTCGGTCATAAACCGATCAAATAAAACAATAGTTGGATTTAGGCTTTTTACAAAATCATCAAAACTGTGGTGGTTGAGTTTTATGCTTACTTTTTCAATACCGTAATCTGCTAAATTGACTGCAAAACCACTGTCTGCAGTTGCGCTGGCAAAGGTAATTTGGTAATTGTTGGTAAAAACTTCAATCAATTGCATCATCCTGCTTCCTGCCGCAGAAGAATTTGGCTCGGGCCAAACCGAACCTATAATTAAAAGTTTTGCTTGCTCTGCCATTAAATTCCGTTGAAAACCAAATTGTCTTTTTGCAAAAAGCTTAAATCTGTGGCTTCTTTAAATATGCCATAAACGGATGCGCCGCTGCCACTCATTAATGCAAATAAAGCGCCTGTTTCTATTAAAGAAGTTTTTACACCTCTTATTGTGGGATGATTTTTTAAAATATGGCTTTCAAAATCATTGGTGATTTTTCCCTGCCATTCTTCAATTGGTAATTTTATGAGTTCTTTTACAGATTGTTGTGTTTTTTTTGGCTGAACACCTCGGTAAGCTTCTCCGGTTGAAACATGAACCGGAGGCATTACTAAAGCCATAAAATAATCACTCAAATCTAAATTTATGCTTTCAAATTCATCACCTTTTCCAAAAGCAAAAACAGGTTTATTTTCTATAAAAAAAGCACAATCGGCACCTAGTTTTCTGCAATAATTTTGCATTTTTTCGGTACTTAAATCTAGTTTAAATTTTTGATTGATGAGTTTGATGAAAAAAGCGGCATCGGCAGAACCACCTCCCAAACCAGCACCAATTGGAATTTTTTTATGTAAGTGAATTTTAATGTTAGGCAAATCAAAATCATTTCGCAATAAATCATAAGCCTGCAAACAAAGATTTTCATTGGCATGCCCCGGAATTGCTATGCCCGAAGTTTCAAAACTCATTACAGGACTTTCAATAACCTCTAAGCCATCTTTAATTTTTATCGGATAAAAAATGGTTTCTAAATTATGGTAGCCGTCTGGTCTCCTGCTGGTTATATTTAACCCGATGTTGATTTTTGCGGATGGAAAAGTGATCATTTAAATACTAACAAACTCCGTTTTTTACACATTAATAGGATAGCAAATATAGATTAATTTAATTTGTAGGATAAAAGCGAAATAGATGAAGCAGTATTTAGATTTAATGAGGCATGTGTTGAAAAATGGCACTCAAAAACACGATAGAACGGGAATTGGCACTTTAAGCGTTTTTGGCTATCAAATGCGCTTTAACTTGGCAGATGGTTTTCCGATGGTGACCACTAAAAAACTACATTTAAAATCTATTATACACGAGCTAATTTGGTTTTTAAGTGGCGATACCAATATTAAATACCTAAAAGAAAACGGTGTTAAAATTTGGGACGAATGGGCCGATGAAGACGGCAATTTAGGTCCGGTTTACGGCTCGCAATGGCGTTCTTGGCCAACGCCGGACGGAAAGCACATTGATCAGATTACAAATATTATTCATCAGATAAAAACCAATCCGGATAGCCGTAGAATTATTGTTTCTGCGTGGAATGTTGCCGAGATTGAAAATATGGCTTTGCCTCCCTGCCATAGTTTTTTCCAGTTTTATGTAGCTCCACCTGACCCAGTAAAAGGAGAGGAGAAGGGTAAATTAAGCTGTCAGCTTTACCAACGCAGTGCCGATATTTTCTTGGGCGTTCCATTTAATATTGCCTCTTATGCTTTGTTAACCATGATGGTAGCACAAGTTTGCGATTTAGAATTGGGCGATTTTGTACATACTTTGGGCGATGCGCATTTGTACAATAACCATATCGAACAGGCAGATTTACAGTTGTCTCGTGATCCAAAACCTTTGCCAACCATGAAAATCAATCCAGCTGTAAAAGATATTTTTGGGTTTAAGTTTGAGGATTTTGAATTGGTAGGTTATGACCCGCATCCGCATATTAAAGGTGCCGTGGCGGTTTAACAACTTTATAATTGCGCTATTTTTTTCTGAAAATGTAGCTGAAAAACGAATTTGAAAAACGAAGAGCCACCAATTATCTTAGCAACAAATCCAGTAATCGCTCACCGTGGTGCTTGGAAAGAGCGAGGACTGCCTGAAAATTCCATCGCATCTTTACGGGAAGCAATTAATTTGAAATGCCACGGTTCGGAGTTCGATGTGCATTTAACTGCGGATGATGTGTTGGTGGTAAACCACGATCAAAACTTTTACGGTTTGAATATTGAAAAATGCACTTACCAGCAATTGCTCAGCAAAAAACATCCAAACGGGGAGTATATTCCAACTGCCGAAGAGTATCTTAAAGAAGGTTTAAAGCAAAATCACACCAAATTAATATTCGAATTAAAAGAATCTGAACGTAGTAAAGCCCGCACTTTGGAGGCGGCAGAAAAGGCTGTTGATTTGTTGAATCGATTGGACAAAAACGGAATAGTGGAGTTTATTTCTTTTGATTACGATGCCCTGAAGAAAATCAAAGCATTAATGCCACACGTACAGCTTGCTTATTTAAATGGAGATATCACACCTCAGCAAGTTAAAGCCGACGGCTTAACGGGGATTGATTACGAAATACCATTTTATAAAAAGAATCCAAGTTGGATTAGCGATGCTCAAGCGATGGGCTTAAAAGTAAATGCTTGGACGGTTAATCAAAAAGAGGATATGTTATATTTTATAGACCAAGGTGCAGATAACATCACAACAAATTTCCCTGCCAGGCTATTTGAACTTTTGATAAATAAGAACAGTTAAACTGCTTTTGAGAGGTTGCTGTTCTTGAAAAAATTGGAAGCACTTATAATATGTCCATTCTAATATAAAAACTATACGTTAGCTTTCTTCCTTATTAGTTATTTTAAATAATTTCATTACGGAAACTCTGTCTATCACACCTAAATACTCAGATTGTTGCCCAGTATGTAAGTCTTTTTTGTTTAAAAATTTATACCCCATTGACCAGTCTGGAAAAAATCGATTGTTGGTGTCACCTTCTTTAATAATAACGGCCAGATGATGCCTAGTATCGGCAACAATATCTTTATACAACATTGTCACGTCTTTCTTATTGCCTTCTATCAGCTGAATAAACGAATTATTGTAATAATAAAGCATGCCAGTAATATCTAGTAACGCATTTTTTTTACGTGACTGTAATAGTAAAGCATTAAGCTCTTCTTCGGTAAATTGTTGTAAAGCGTAACTGGTATAGATAAGATAATGCATATGGATAAATTAAATGAGTTTTTAGGATGCCTAATTTAAGCAAAAAGCCTGAGAACAATCTTTTTTAATCTTTTTTGGATTAAGACTTAGTCTGCAAACCTAACAAACAATCAATGTGTAAGAAATGACATTCGACAGGTTTTGGCTTTATTAATGATATGGTACATATACAAACAAGCTGTAAATATTTTAATGGCGTATTGTTTAGTTTACCATTAAAAGCAATCTAGGATAATTTGAGATATCAACTTTTATAATAGCGGTACATAGAAACGCGTATCAAACTATTGCGGTTTACTGATTGTAAAAAATCAATAGGCTATTATTAATTACACAAATAATCTATCAACCTATTTATGTTTAAGATTAATTCAAAATATTTGTCCGCCATTGATGAGCCGAAGCGTGTTAAAGTGGTGAAACAATTTGAATCGCTCAATTTAAAATATAACCAACAGTTGAGTGATATTTTAGCTGTTGCTACTAAAACATTTAAAGCACCTATCGCATTTATTACTTTATTAGATGGAGAAACGCAGTGGATTAAAGTGAGTAAAGGCTTAGCTATTGAGAAAACACCGCAACACCTCTCTTTTTGCACACATACCATCAAAAATAAATGTATTTTAGTTGTAAATGATGCGCTTTTAAATCCTCGGTTTAACCAAAATCCGTACGTTATTAATGAGCCTAAAATTAGGTTTTATGCAGGCATACCCTTAGTAACACCGGCCGGATATTGTATAGGAACACTCTGCGTGATGGATAAAAAACCACATAAGCCAACTGCAGAACAGAAAATGATATTAACTGTTTTGGCACAAAACGTTTCTAGTGTAATGGAGCTTCAGTTGACTATGGGATTCTTAAACAATGAGTTAGCAAACCTGAAAGTGGTTCAAAAAACCAAATCGCAAAATGAATTAAAGCTTCGGGCGATGTTTGAAAGTTTACCGGATGCTTATTTTTTACTGGGGAAGAACTGCGAAATTCTTGATTTTAATAAAGTGGCTTATCATTTAATTCAGAAAAAATACAACACTAAATTAGCTCATGGACGTACCATGAGCGGTTTCTTAAATCCAGAACACCGAGAGGAGTTTTTGTTTCATTTTCAAAACGCATTAAAAGGTGAGTCAGTAACTTTGGAAAAACTAAAAGGTTTTATTGAAGGAGATAAGATTTGGAAGGAGTGTAGTTTTGAGCCGGTTATTAATGATATTGGAGAAATAATTGGAGTTTCTTACACCGAAAGGGATATTAATAAGAGAAAATTGAACGAGCTGAAAATAATAGATCAAAAAGAAGCCTTAATGAAAATTGCACAAATCCAGTCGCATGATTACAGAGGTCCTGTTGCTACAATTTTAGGTTTGATGAACTTAATAGAAAATGATAATTATGTAGCTTCAAAGGAATACTTGTTGATGTTGCACAATGCAACAAAAAAATTAGATGAGAAAATTCACGACGTAGTTAATTTGGTAAATGACAAGCATTTATAAGCTATTAATGTTTTAAATAAATATATCTGATAATTAATCAGTTATATTAAGAATTAAACGATATATTAGATTGAAATTTACTTCCCTTTAAGCAGTTTACCCATTAGCTTGTCACACTATGAAAACAGATCCGCATTATATTATTGCAATTGGTGCCTCTGCAGTTGGCCTAGATGAAATTAATTCTTTTTTTGACCATACGCCCTTAGATGGTGTAGCTTACATCATTATTCAGCATTTGTCAGCTGATTTTAAGAGCAGGATGGTGGAACTCTTGGCTCGCCACAGCAAGCTAGAGATTAAAGAGGCCCAGAAT
The DNA here is from genome assembly GCF_946480185.1 of uncultured Pedobacter sp. The sequence continues at coordinate 88,408 of NZ_CAMLIG010000011.1, forward strand.
GAGCAAAAGGTATTAACAAACTGCGTTTATTTAATCCCAAATGATAAATATATGACCATTAAAGATGGTCGATTATTATTGACAGATAAAGAAAGCAAGGGACCGCATTTGACTATTAATAAATTTTTTGATTCGCTTGCGGCCGATTGCGGAACTAAAGCGATAGGAGTTGTACTTTCTGGTTTGGGTAATGATGGTACAGAAGGCATAAAAGCCATAAAGAGGGCGGGAGGAATGATATTGGTGAGGAATCCTGAAACTTCTCAATTCCCAAGTATGCCCACCCAGGCCATAAATACGGGAATGGTTGATTTTGTTTTAGAACCGGAACTGATGCCAATAGCAATAGAAGATTATGTGAAAAATGAGGCGGCGCTTTTTACCGAAAGTAAAGATGACGAAAAAACGCTGGCCGCTATCGTTGAATTAATTAAACAAAGAACACCGCTCGATTTTTCAGAATATAAAAACACCACTATTCTAAGAAGAACCAAAAGGAGAGCGACCAACGGAAATTTCACTACACTAAAGACCTACCTAGAGTACTTACGAGATACACCAGAAGAAATTAGCGAGCTATCTAAAGAATTTTTGATTAGTGTAACTTCATTTTTTAGAGATCCAGACGCTTTCGAAGTCATTAAAGAAAATATCATCCCAGAACTGTTAAAAAAACTTCTTCCAGACGAAGAGCTTAAAGTTTGGGTTGCCGGTTGTGCAACAGGAGAGGAAGTTTACAGTCTCGCCATATTAATTGCCGAACAACTTAAAGATGCTTTTAAAGGTAAAATAGTTAAAATATTTGCTACAGATATTGATACCGAGGCCATGGACCAGGCTAGCAAGGGCATTTATCCGGCTACAGCCCTGAAAACTGTACCCGCAGAATTGTTGGACAGATATTTTGTTAAGGAAGGTAACCAATATAAAATTAAACCCATCATCCGTAAGATGGTGATATTTGCCCATCATGATTTGGTGAAAAACCCACCGTACTGCAATATGCACTTAATTAGTTGCAGAAATATTTTGATCTACCTTACGCCGGTACTGCAAAAGAAAATATTTTCCATGTTGCTTTTTGGACTTTGCATGGACGGTTACCTATTTTTAGGTTCTAGCGAAAATCCAATGCCTATTATTTCCAATTTAGAAGTGATCAACAAAAAATGGAAAATTTACAAAAATATAAAAGCAAAAAGAATCCTAAGTTTCGATTCTTTCTCTATGCCGGAGCTTTTGGAGGCAAAGCATCTTCCGCCCTCATTCACAAGAGATGAGCCAGCAAAAAACATGGGCAGTACACTGTCGGAAATGATGAACATAGCGTTAGCTAAAGAACTCAATTACTTGGCCGTTTGCATTGATGAATATAACCAAGTAATTAAATTTTATGGTGATACCAAAAGATATTTAATACAAGAAAATTTCAATTCAAATTTGGCAGAATTGCTATCAGGTTCAATAGCAATAGCATTTAAAAACTTAAGCACCAGCGCTCGTAAATCTAATAAAAAAGAAAGCGTGAGCGGTATTATGGTAAAAGATAGAGAGGGGTTGCTAAATGTAAGTATGACCATTGTTCCCTTGATAGATAAAAAAGGAGCTTCAAAAATGTTAATGGTAGTTTTTACTGCTAAACAGGAGACCGAAACGGCGGAAAATCCTATTCTGTTTAATGAAAAGGTATATCATGATAAGTACACTGAAAATCTGGAAGAAGAATTAAAGGAAGTGAGAGATAAGTTGCAGCTCACGTATGAACAATTAGATGCGTCTAACGAAAACATGCAGTCTTTTAACGAGGAATTGATTTCTGCCAACGAGGAGATGCAGAGCACCAATGAGGAGATGCAGTCTGTTAATGAAGAATTACATACTATAAATGCAGATTATCAGTTGAAAAACAAAGAGTTATTGGAAATAAACGACGATTTGAACAATTATTTTAGGAGCAACGTCAACGGGCAGTTATTTATCAACAGTGATTTGGAGTTGATGAAATTTTCGCCGGGTGCTGTTCAACAAATCAACCTTTTAGAATCTGATATCGGAAGACCGATCAGCCATATTTCTACCAACATCAAATTTGAAAATATCATAAGCGATATCAAAGAAGTGTTGAAAAATGGCAGTTTGATTTCTAAAGAAATAGAAACTCAGAACGGTAAATGGTATCAGATGATGATTATGCCATACCTAAGACAAGCTGATAGTAAAATTAACGGCGCAATTATTACCTTCAACGACGTTACGGCATTAAAACAGGCACAAACAGAACTAGATTCTAAAAATAAAAGTTTAATCAGGATCAATACTGATTTGGATCATTTTATCCATGCGGCTTCACATGATTTGTTAGCGCCATTGGGCAATATTGAAACCAGCATCAATGTAATGAACCACATTGCACTGTCAGATGAAAAACTAAAAGATGTCTTAAATATTATCAATACGTCTGTTAGAACTTTCCGATTATTAATTACCGACATTTCTGTGATTGCTAAGATAGAAGGTGATATGGTACAGATGGAATTGGTTAACATTGACGAGTTGCTTGATAATGTGGAATGGAGCCTGAAAGATAAAATAGAAGCTTCTCAAGCTGTTATTACCAGCAATATTACGGTTAACGGGATTTGGTTCTCTAAAAAGAATTTGAGGAGTATTTTATTTAACCTAATCTCTAATGCTATAAAATTTAGAAGTGACAGCAAACCCGAAATTCTGATAAATACGACGATTACTGGTAACGAAATTATCTTATCTGTTCAGGATAACGGAAAAGGAATGGAAGAAGATGGGATAGATAAGATTTTTGATATGTATGGCAGGTTGCACCAGAATATAGAAGGGAGCGGTATTGGCCTGTACTTAGCCAAAAAAATTGTTAATGCTGCCGGTGGAAATATGGTAGTAGAAAGTAAGTTAGGGAAAGGAAGCAAATTTACCATCCATTTAATAAATAAACACCCGGAACTTATGAATTGAGTTAGTTAATCTGTGGCGTTTAGTTACGAAAACAAAAATGACATCTTCTTTTATTGTGATTTTAAAAATAAACTAAGCCTTAGTTTTTGGGCTTCAAATTCGTTCTGACCTTCTTCAACACCGCTCCCAGATTTCTTCGGGAAAACAGGAGGGATTTCTCGAACAAATCCTGGACAGATTGACAAACTCGGAAAATATCGGCAACCATTGGCAACTTAAATCATTCTCTTTAGTTTAAATCTTCAATATGTGTATTTAAAAAAAAGAGCCTTGCTCTTCTGGTTATAGCAATGTGTAATCAAATATTAAAAAAGAATGTTGATCTATTCCCATTCATATAATTTGTCAATTATTTGTAATTATCGCTTATATTAGAGTTCTTTGAAACACACTTTTGATTTTAATGGATTCTAGTTTAAATAAAGACAAACCTGTAGTAAGATTAAGAGCTTTCAGAGCGATAGATGACCCTGAAACCTGCAATCTTTTTATTGAAGGCCATACACATGTTTTAACGAGTATTGGAGTTACTAAAGTTACCTCGTCTAAAAATGACTGGATGTTTAACCCGGCCGCTTTTGTTTTGGTGGTGGAATCTTTAGATGGCGCAAAAGTTTATGGTGGAGCAAGGGTACATGTGGCGGGCGGGAACCAGCCTTTGCCTATAGAACAGGCTACATCTGCGCTAGATCCCGCTATATTTGATCTTGTGTGGAAATACGCCCAGCATGGAACTGGTGAATTGTGTGGTTTGTGGAATTCAAGAGAAATTGCAGGATTTGGAATTGGAAGTATATTTTTGATACGGGCAGCGGCAGCAATCTCTTTTCAAATAGGGATACAATCACTTTTTGCATTATGTGCGCCTTATACCATAAAACCAGGTGAATGCGTGGGAATGGAATTAGAGACCAGCGTAGGAAATGATGGGACGTTTTACTACCCAAAATTAGATCTTTTAGCAACGACAATGATTCTTAAAGATGTACCTATTTTGAGTAAAGCTCATGAGGAAGACAAAAAAGCGATTATTAAAATCCGAGAAAATCTAAATATAGTAAGAACAGAAATTTTGCGAAAAAAAGAAATAGAAATTCATTATGAAACGGAAATACCGAAATTAAATGAATGGGGCTTGACTGATACTATTGCAGAAGCTTATGAAAATTTCCAGAAAGCTACAGTCAATATACAAGGCGCTATAAATCCTAACATCCTTTAATCAATATTATGTTGTCATCTTTTGATAAGTCCCTTTACCATTCCAATCAATTAGAATTGCAATGTCAGCCTGTTTTTTTTAATCTTCAAAATTCGCTGGAAAAACAAGATTTAGAAAAACTAATAGCGCAAGGGAAAGTTGCTGTTATTTATGACGAAATATATAGCCAATTAGAAGAACTCATTAAATGTAAAAATCCTTCTAAAAAACTCAATAAAGAAGAGATTCAGCATCTAATTGATATTCACATTAGCGGAATAGTATTAGAAAATTATGGCGTATGGGTGTTTTATCCGTGGAGTAAAAAATTAGTTCACTTATTGGGCGAAGAAGAGTTTATTAAAGTAAGGACTAACAGAAATAAAAATAAGATTACCGAAGAAGAGCAAGCGAACTTGCAATCAAAGAAGATAGGTGTTGTTGGGCTTTCTGTTGGACAGTCTATTGCGCTGACGCTTGCTATGGAAAGAACTTGTGGGGAACTAAGATTAGCAGATTTTGATACCGCTGAATTGAGTAATCTTAATAGGATAAGAACCGGAGTATATAATCTTGGGCTTAGTAAAGCCGTTTTGGCTGCCAGAGAGATTTATGAAATAGATCCCTTTTTAAAAGTAAAAATCTATTCTGAAGGACTAACTAAAGAAAATATGAGCGATTTTTTTCTTGAAGGAGGAAAACTGGACTTATTTGTTGAGGTTTGCGATTCTTTAGAAATTAAAATTGAGAGTAGAATTAAGGCTCGTGAGTTGAACATACCCGTGGTTATGGATACGAACGATCGTGGCATGCTTGATATTGAACGATTTGATTTAGAACCCGAAAGAAGTATTTTTCACGGTTATTTAAATGGTTTCTTAAAAGGTAACAGGGTAATAGTAACTCCAGAAAACAGATCCGAAATACTAATGTCAATTATATCTTTTGATAAATTATCTGAAAGAATGAAACTTTCTATGGCACAAATTGGCAAAAGTATCAACACTTGGCCCCAACTTGCTTCATCTGTAGTTTTAGGAGGTGCCATAACTACCGATGTTTGCAGACGTATTTTACTTGATGAACACACAGATTCTGGTAGATATTACGTAGATCTTGATTCCATAATCACTAATAAATAGAACCATGACAATTGATTTCTCTTATTGTAAGAGACTTGTTTCTAACATTAAAGCAGCTAGTTTTAAAACGCTTTTTTTTCTATTATTACTTACTTTTTTTGGAAAGTTTTCGGTTTTTTCGCAAACTACAATTCCAATTAAAGAAGCATTAAGAGAGAAATACATTGGTAAACATATTAGTATTTTTCGGGATTCTAGCGGAAGTTTAACTTTCCATCAAATATTAAAATCTGACAAATTATTTAAGCCAAGTACGGTTGATGTACCCAATTTAGGAATAAGTGGAAACAGTAATTGGCTAAAATTCAGAATATCAAATGATTCTAATCAAAAAGATTTTGTCATTAATCTTCGCAACCCAATTATTGACGAAGTTGAGTTGCATGTTGTAAGGAATAATGTAATTGAACGAATAAAAAGCACAAATTATTCTCCCATCAGAAATCGAAAATATAAACATCAATTTTATTTATTCGACATTTCTCTACAGCCTAATGAGACAGTTACCTGCTATTTAAAATTAACAGCCGATGAACAAATATTGGCACCAATAAGTATATATACAGACAAACAAGTATTACCAGTTATCAGTAATGCGGACATACAAACTGGATTGTATTTAGGCATAATGGCCGTAATGCTGCTGTATAATTTATTCATTTATTTTACGGTAAGAGATAAAGACTATTTGGTTTATTGTCATTATATATTTTGGGTCGCACTTACACAAGCAACTTTACTTGGTTTTTCTCACCGATTCTTATGGACAGACAACGTATGGCTTGCTCAAAATATGGTAATCTTTTGTGGTATACTTTCTGGCATAGCTACTATACTTTTTGCAAAATCTTTTTTGAGAACGAGGGAATATTCGTCACGACTAAATGTTTTTTTGAATATTACCATATTATTCTACCTTATAGCGTTAATACTCCTACTGTTTAACTTCAAACAGCAAGCTTTTCAGACTGTTAACTTAACAGCGGCAATAGGTTCTTTGTTAATCATGTATGTAGCTTGGTTTATTTATCGAAAAAATTATGCACCGGCAAAATATTTTTTATGGAGTTGGTCGGTGTTTTTCGTAAGTATATTAGTTTTTGTATTTAAAGATTATGGTATAGTACCCTATAATGGCATTACGGTACATGCTGTGGAAATTGGATCTGCATTAGAAGCCATCATTCTGTCATTTGCTCTTGCTAATAAAATCAATGTTTTTAAAAAAGAAAAAGAAATATCACAGGCAGAAGCATTGGCCGCGGCGCAAGAAAACGAACGCATAATCAGAGAACAAAACGTCATATTGGAACAAAAGGTGCAGGAAAGAACTGTAGAATTGGTTGCCACAAACAATGAGCTAGGAGACACGCTCACTGATCTTAAAGAAACACAAACTCAATTGGTAGCTTCTGAAAAAATGGCGTCTTTAGGACAGTTAACGGCAGGTATTGCGCATGAAATAAATAATCCAATAAATTTTGTCACCTCTAATGTTTCTCCACTTACCAGAGACGTTAATTTGCTCTTAGAGGCCATAGACAATATTGAAAGTATCGGCTTATCCGAAAAATCCAAAACTGATAAGCAACAGGAAATTGAGGATTACAAAGAAGATTTGGATTTCGATTATTTAAAAACAGAAATTAACCACCTTCTTAAAGGCATTCATGAGGGAGCATCCAGAACTGCAGAAATTGTTAAAGGTTTAAAAGTTTTTTCTCGTTTAGACGAAGATGATCTGAAAAAAGCAGATATCAGTGAATGCCTTGATTCTACCTTGGTAATTATGAACAGTTTGCTAAACAGTAGTAAAATTAAATTGGTTAAAGCTTACAGCAACATCCCTGCTGCCGAGTGTTATCCCGGAAAACTCAATCAGGTATTTTTGAATATTATTTCCAACGCTATCCATGCCATTATTAAAGTCCATGGCGAAAGTGGCGAAGGAGAACTTACAATTTCTACCGAGAGCAGGGATGAAAACATCTATATTAGTATTAAAGACAATGGTTCTGGTATGGATGACATTACAAAAAGCAAAATATTTGATCCGTTTTTCACCACCAAAGATGTTGGCGAAGGCACCGGATTGGGAATGTCTATCGCCTACAATACCATTAAAAAACATAATGGTGAGATTTTAATTAACAGTCAACCGGGAGAAGGCACCACAATGATTATTCAAATTCCCGTAACCCACAAAATAATTTAACGTAAAACAAATTGTTGCACATTTATTGCGAAACTGTTTAATATACCCCGGCAGGCATGTCAGAAAAAATCAAGATATTATATTTAGATGATGAACTCAATAACTTAATTGGCTTCAAAGCCTCTTTAAGATTAGATTATATAATTTATACCGCACAAAATTCAGCTGAAGCTTTAGCACACCTTGATAAGAATCCTGATATAAGGGTAATTTTTTGTGACCAGCGAATGCCGGAAAAAACTGGTGTAGAGTTTTTTGAAGAAATTAGAAGTATCCATCCGCATCCTATAAGAATTCTTTTAACCGCTTACGCTGATATTGAATCGGTTATAGATGCTATAAATAGAGGCCATGTTTTTAGATATGTAAAAAAGCCTTGGTTAGATACAGATATCATTTCTGCCATTGAGGAATCCAATAAATTTTACTTGGCAAATTCTATGTTGAGTATCAAAAATGAAGAATTACGGAAAGCTTATATAGAACTTGATAGATTTGCTTATAGTGTAAGTCATGACATTAGAGGTCCATTAGTGGGCATTTCCGGGGGCGTAGACCTGGCTTTACAAACTTACGATATTGCTGAGATCAAAGAGATTTTAAGTTTGATGCAGAAATCTGTGAGTAAGTTGGACGCTTATATTTTGAGTATGCATGATTATTATAGCCTTGAACGCGGCGAACTAAAAATAACGTCAATTGATTTTAATGAGGTAGCGAAAGAAACCGAGGAAATTTTCGCCATTTATGCCAAGACTGCTAAAATAGATTTTAAAATTGAGGTCACACAAAATGAATCTTTTTGGAACGATGCTTTGTCTATTAGCCTCATCATCAATAACCTGCTTACTAACGCGTTTAAATACCAAAGAAAGGATGTGGAGCATAAGAGGGTGACATTAACTATTGAAGTGTTAAAGGGGTCGGCTACCTTAATAGTTAGTGATAACGGAACGGGAATTGATAAAAAATATATCAGCGAAATTTTTGATCTTTTCTTTAGGGCACATGTTCAGGAGTCGGGTTCTGGATTAGGATTGTTTAACGTAAAAAGTGCCGTTTCCAAATTAGACGCCACCATAGACGTAAATTCCACTTTAGGTGAAGGTACGATATTCACAGTTGTTATACCGCATAAATAAGGCACATGAAATTATCATTTATAATTATAGACGACAGAGAGTTAGATTGTTATATAGCAGAAAAACTGATTCAGAAAACTGGGATAAGTACATTTAATCTCATATTTAATGATGCTTTTTCTGCCCTAGCTTTTATTGAAAAAACAAGGGTTACAGATGTGCCCACTGTTATTTTGCTAGATATTATGATGCCTGTTATGAATGGTTTTGAATTTATAGAGAAATTTGAAAAATTAGCCGAAGAAATTAAAAATAATTATAGAATAATACCTATTACAACCTCTTTGAATAAATACGACCTTAAAAAAATAAGTGAATATCAGTCTGTAGTTGCAGTGTTAAAAAAGCCTTACACCGCTGAAGCTTTACTTAATGCTGTTCAAAAAATAAGCGAAGCTTAAGACAATAATTTTTGACGTAGTAAAAATTCCAATTGATCATTGGAAGTGGCTAATTTTTCGTTCATGCTTTCTACTTCACGTTTTTCCAATAGAACCTCATACGCTCTTTTAATCGTCATATCCAGTTCTTCTTCGTTCCAAGGCTTGGTTAAATAGTGAAATATTTTACCTTTATTTACAGCATCAACTACAGCGTTCATATCTGCGTAGCCCGTTAAAAGTATACGCATAGGTTCAGGATATTTTTCAAGTACTTTTTCAAGAAACTCTACACCGGTCATTTTAGGCATCCGCTGGTCTGTGATAATCACATCTACCGGAAATCTTTCCATGATCGTTAGCGCTTCATCTCCACTTATTGCAATGTGCACTTTGTATTTTATCCTAAAATTTGCTTTAAATGAAATAAGATTATTTTCTTCATCATCTACATAGAGTATCGTAATCTTTTTGTCTGACATTGCTGAAAATATTGTAAAGATGTTGTAGTAATTAATTATTCTTAAATATACACAAACTGTGTTTTAAAAACACAAAGATAATTTTAAAAACGTATTAATCTTAAAAATTGGATACATCAAATTTACCTGATCACCTTTGGCATTTGTGTATTATATCTAGTCTGAATTTTCTAATTATTTTGGGAACAAGACATAAGATAAGCCAACTTGTTTTTTTTAATATATAAGTTTTACAAATATTTTGAGAAAACGCTGCTTTAGAACTTCATTTTAGGCTAGTGTTCAAGACGTCACAATGAGTGATGGTTAAGCAGACAAACATCACACAGTTAAATCTCCATAAAAGAGGAAGCTACTTTTTGTGTAGCTTCCTTTTGAATCATTATAATCTCTTATTGTAACCATATTTTCTTAGTAACAGTTTTGCCATGGGTACTCGCTTTTAAAATATATACACCTCTTTGTAGAGAAGACACATTAATTTCTTGTCTTCCAAAAAAAATGGGTTTTTCAAGCACTTTTTGACCAGCCAAATTATATATAGCTAAGTTATAAGATTTGTTGAAATCTACCGATAACTTGTCAACTGTTGGATTAGGATAGCAACTAAAATTGTCAAAAATAGAATTGTTGTCTTCAATTTTAAATGGCACTAAATAGTTGTTTTGGTTGTTAATTGCTGATACAGAGTTAAAATAAGGGCTGTTGTCTAAAGGCTCAACGGTGATAGCATCAATTCCTAAATCATAACCCGAGCCAGTTTTGCCCTGCACCGTAAATTTATAATTATAGCTAATTGTGCCGGGGAGATTGCTAAAATAAAAAGGACCTAAAGTTACCTCTGACAAGGAGTTGGTAGCATTGTAACAGTCTACTACATTTGGCAAAGTTTGACTTCCGATAGAAAGTTTGAATTTCCCGTATGATGGTCCTGTTCTGTATTTAACCTTAACATAGCATGATTGTTTTTGGGTTTGTTTTAAAGTGTACTGTATATAGTCGTTTACTGCATCAGCTGATAGTTTAGATATAAATCCACCGCTTGCGCCTCCAATTAGGTAATCTGCATTTGTATCTCCCGAACTTGTGGTAGTTCCTTGTGCTTCTGCTTCATAAACGTGTAAATAATCACCAAGCGTGGTGTTCATTATTGCTTTGTAATATGTGTAAGTGCCAGAATATGAGCCATCCGCTCTTCTAATTCCTACACCAACTCCTTGCGCTTCTGTAGCATTTTGTCCTGGAGGCAAGGTTACGCCGTCTCTAAGACCATTGTCATATATATCCCAGTGAAGAATATATCTCACACCGAATTTTAACGCTAACTCTGTATTTCGTTGCATAATTTGCCTACATAAGCGGTCACTATATTCTGTATGTTCTGGAATCGGTCCGCCGGTTACGTTTTTTAGTTCGTAAGTTCCCGTTTCGCCTATATAAATGTCATTGGCACCGTAAAGGGCAGAGGAAGGACATTTGTCTTTAATATATTGGAGTGTCCCATTAAAATCATCTTCGTAACCAACAATATTCGTTTTCCAGTTTGAAAAAGAATACAGATCCATATTTAAGTTTGGAACAATCCTATCAATCATTGTTGGCCACGGGTATGTTTTTCTGATAGACACATGGTTAAATTCAGCCGCTCCAACAACCATTACGCCGGGTTTGTTTGCCGCGTTTCTGGCATCGGTAATGGCATTTTGGCGTATTTGGAACCATCTAGTTAGTCCGTTAATTCGGGCATCTTGAACAGCCACAGATGGCAAGGGGTTTTCATTTACAAATCCAAGCATCCCATCTCCTTCCCAGTTAGCTAAAACAAAAGTTTTACCAGTGTTGGCGTAAGTGTTACAGAGGTAGGTAGTTAAATTGTAAATTTCGTTATATAAATTAGTTTCTTCTGTAGTACTAATGCCGTCTTGGAAATAGGTTACATTTCCTCCGTTTGTCATTTCGTAAGTGGTGAGGATATAGGTTTTAAATTGCGGTCTGCTAAAAGCATCTTGAAAGTAACTCGTTTGTGCCAATGCGGTTAAATTTGTGAAAGCCGGCCAGTTATTACCCCAATAACTGGGATAAGAGCTAGCACTAGATCGACCCATAAAAAGTTTGATTACCCGCGTACCCATCGCTTGAATTTCGTCAACACCTTCTTTCATAAAATCTTTTGACGGATCAAAATGGTATTTCCCATTCATGTGTATTATACCTAAAACATCTTTTATTTGGGTAGATGCTGGATAGGGTGTTTGAGCATGACTCTTATCGTAGCAGAGTAAATTTATACTCAAAAAGAAAATAAGGTAGTAAATCTGTTTTTTCATAATTGTTTATTAAGTGGTTAGTATTATTGGAGTTATGTATAAAACAAATCAGATACAATTAACCCTAACCAGTCAGAGGATAATTTTTTATTGATATGTTGGGATTTCTTCGTTTTAAAAAAAGTTACCTGTTTTTTGGAAATTTTATTGATAAAAAATCAGGAATTGGGTAGGGTAAATGAAGGTTGGTTTGTTTAGTTGTTGTAACCTAAAACAAAACCATTTGTGGAATAATAATTAAAATCTCATAAAAATTGTCATTTAGTTTTTTTTGAGACTTATATTGAATATATATACCTAATAAAACCAAATTATAACAGTATGATCAAACGTATTTCTTTATTTCTGTTTTTTACCATTCTGATATTAAATCGAGGGCATTTATACGCCCAGGAAGATGAGAACATCACTCATATTACAAAAGGAATAACTTACCAGAAATTCGAGAATTCAGGAAGAATTGTTGATGTTAAGTTGAATTTTGATAAAAATTGGCGTTTTCAACTAGGAGATGTACCCGGTTTTTACGAGATGAACTTTAATGATACTAATTGGCGAAAGCTAAATCTTCCGCATGATTGGTCTGTAGAAGGAAAAATTGATAAAAATAACCCCAGCAAAATACAGGGAGGTTTTTTTCCAACGGGTATTGGGTGCTATCGCAAGTCTTTTGATTTGGATACTAATTTTAAAGGAAAGCGGATTAAAATGAGGTTTGACGGTGTTTATATGAATTCTTCCGTTTACGTTAATGGAAATTTTGTTGCCAATAGACCTTACGGTTTTAGCACATTTGAGCTTGATATTACCCCATATTTAAATTTTGATGGAGGTAAAAACCTTGTAGCGGTTAGGGTAGATAATTCTTTACAACCCAGCGCCCGATGGTATACAGGCTCTGGAATCAATAGAAATGTTTATCTGATAGTAACGGAACAACAGCATTTCCAATCTTTTAAAACGTTTTTTAAAACAGATTCCATAAAAAATAAGGTTGCTTATGCCACCGTGGCTTGCCAAATAGTATCTAACAACTATAATGAAAGCGAGCAAATTAAATTCCAGGCGAGGCCAGAAGATGTTAAACGTATTGAAAAAGACGCAAAAGTTGTTGCTCTGTTAAAAGACCAGACAGGGAATATCATCGCTCAAACCTCCCAAAACTTTAAGCTTAAAGATTATCAGTCAAAAGATATTCAGTTGCCATTCCATATCAAAAATCCATTACTTTGGTCGGCCGTTACCCCAAATTTATACAAATTGGATCTCCAGCTTTGGATTAACGATGAGCTGGTAAATAACGATAAGCAGGAAGTAGGTATCAGGAAGATTACTTTTGACAGTAATACGGGCATGTCTGTAAATGGAGAAAAAGTAGTGGTTAAAGGAGTATGCTTGCATAAAGACGCTGGTTCATTTGGTACCGCTGTTCCTAAGGATGTTTGGCGCTTTCGTTTGTCAAAACTAAAAGCACTAGGTTGTAACGCAATTCGTACTCATGGACCAGTTGATCCGATATTTTTAGATGTATGTGATGAGATGGGTTTTTATGTAATGGCAGAAGCTTTTGATGAATGGGAGCGGAATTGGCAATTTGGACTTTCCGAAGATCCAACAGGTAAAGTACCTTATGGTTACCATTTGTTTTTTAAGCAATGGGCAAAAACAGATTTGCAGGATATGGTAAAAAGAGACAGAAACCATCCTTCTGTTTTTATGTATTCTATCGGGAATGAAGTGCCCGAACAGCGTTTTGATGAGGGTACAAAAACCTTAGTTAAACTTAAAAATTGGGTCGAAGATGAAGATAAAACCCGGCCGGTTACTGTTGGTGCCGATTGGTCTGTTTGGGCAAATAAAACCGGCTTTATGGATTCGCTTGATGTTGCGGGGTATAATTACCCTGATAGGTATTTTAAGGAACAATATAAGGAACAGCATTTGTCTTATCCTGATCGGATTTTATTAGGTACAGAAAATTATGAAGATCTGAACAATTGGCTAAAGGTACGAGATAACAAGTTTGTAGTTGGTCTGTTTTTATGGGTAGGTATTGATTATTTGGGAGAGGCAGTGCAGTGGCCAAGAAAAGGTTGGGAATGGGGATTAATTGATATTGCATCATTTGAAAAACCATTATATTACTACTGGCAGGCATTTTGGTCAGTAAAACCGATGGTTCATATTGCTGTTAAAGTAAAAAATGATCATCCATTTGAATGGAAACCCTATAGTTTAGCATCTCATTGGAATTTTTCTGATAAAGATTTAATAGATACGGTTTATGTGATGAGTAATACGGCCGAAGTAGAACTTTTCCAGAATGGAAAAAGTTTGGGACGTAAAAAAGTAAATCCAGATACTTACCAAGCAATTTATCACGTTAAATACAAAGCTGGGGAACTCACTGCCAATGCTTATCGCGATACAAAATTGGTAGCAACGCACAGTGTTAAAACCGCAAAGGAGCCATTAAAGCTGGCAATTGTAAATTTGCAATCTGGGGGTAAAAAATCTGATGATGGCTTAATCTTCCTGTCAGTAGAAATGCAGGATAAACTGGGTACCCGCTGTCCGTTTGGAAATTCAGAAGTTAAGGTTTCTGTTGAGGGTGCTGGAGAACTTGTAGGCCTGGATTCGGGAGATCAATTTAATCATGAGCTTTATAAACAAAATTCTCGGAAAGCATATCAGGGTAGGTTATTACTCACGGTTAAACCTACCGGAAAAGGGGAAATGAAAATAAAATGTTCAGCAGAGGGACTAAAAAGTGCTGAGATGAAAATTGTAAATGACGATCTTAAAAATGATTAGAATAGTTTTTATTTAATATTCCTTTTCTAGAAGCAAAAATCTTCCGTTTAACTATTTAAATTCCAGTCTAGTAAAAACCCTCAGTGAGGGTTTTTAATTTTAAAAAGCTTTATAATAGAGATTAATGGATATGTCGGTTTCGAGTTGGAGATCAAAACAATAAATTTAACGTATTAAAAAAAACTTAAACAGACTTTATGTTTTGTTTGCTTTAAATACTAAATTAGAATATAAATAAGTCGTTTTTGCATCTATTTTTTTGATAAATAAATGTAAGAATGACATTTATTAATTATCTTTAAAACATAGAGTTATTATAACAACTGCACTTAATTGGAGAAGATTGAAAATATGACAGAGCAGAATTTTCTTAGTAATCCTCTGGATAAAGAAAACTTTCGCGTAATTTTTAAAGAAAATTATAAGCCGCTTTTGTTTTTAAGTAAAAGTTATTTACAAGACGAAGATGAAGCTGAAGGAATTGTACAGGAAGCATTTGTAAAATTATGGGAGATTCGGGACGATTTAAAAGAAAACACAAACTACCGAAATTTTTTATTTAAAATAGTTAAAAATAGTTGCCTCAACGTTTTAAAACGCCGACAAATTCTTTCTAGACATCATGAGAATATTAAGGAGACCGCAGAACTTCACTACCAATATGAAAGTTTAAATAGAATAGGATTTGATTATTTACAAGTAAAAGAGTTAAAAGAAAAAATTGATTTATCCATCCGAAATTTGCCAGAACACTGTCGGGTAGTTTTTGAACTAAGCCGATTCGAGGAACTCAAAAATCGCGAAATAGCGGAAAAATTAGGAGTCTCTCAAAAAACTGTAGAAGCACATCTCACAAAAGCGCTTAAAATACTTCGTACGGAGTTAAAAGATTACCTTCCATTAATTGCGCTTTTAACCCGTATTCTGCACTGATAAAAAAATACAAATTATTTTTATTTACTCATTAGGGTAAAAGATAGTTTATTTGTTTTTATATCAAAGCAGAAACAAATTGGACTCAAATCTATTATCTAAAGTTATTACCGGAGAGGCAAACCATGCCGAAAGGGAAGAGTTTTACGAAAGCTTAAAAGAAGATAAGCAAGCTGAAGAAACTTTTTACGAGGTTAAAAGTTTATGGCTAAAAATAGGATCTCAGTATTTAAGTTCAAATGTAGATGTTGAATTTGAAAAGCTCTGGGCTCAACTTTCTATTCCAGAAAAACCGTCATTTTTTGTAAATATTAGGAGAATTAAACAATACGCAGCAATTGTTCTTTGTGTACTATCTGTGGGTTTATTTGCGGGATATTTTATTACAAAAAATAAATTATCAAGTGAAGGTACTGCCTTGCAAAAGTTCACTACTACTAAAGGTGGTATAACAATGATAGAATTGGGCGACGGAACCAAAGTATGGTTAAATTCAGGAACCGAACTTACTTATCATGTTGATGCAAAAACTAAACAAAGAGTTGCTGAACTAAACGGCGAGGCCTATTTTAAGGTAAAGCACAATCAATATCTTCCATTTTCAGTTAAAGTGGACAAAATTGTGATACGTGATATCGGGACATCTTTTAATATTAAAGGATATCCAAAAGATCATAATGTAGTTACAACCTTAATAGAGGGAGAAGCTCATGTGCTTTCTGCCAAAGGTGGCTTTTTAATGGGTTTAACGCCAGGTCAAAGTGCAATCTTCTCTAAATCTGAAAAAAGTTTAAAGCGAGTAGCACTTAATGAGAGCGTAGTAAGTGCATGGAAAGAACAGAAATTTGTTTTTCAAGACCAAACCTTACAGGAGATTTTCCAAGAAATCAGCGGTTGGTATAATGTGGAATTTAAATTTCAGGATAATAGGTTTAAAAATTATCAGTACACATTATGTGTTAAAAAAACAACCAGTCTTGCCAATATGCTTAAAATGTTAAAGCTTACAACAAAGTTAAACTATAAGATTATTGAACAAGCTGGAAAGCCAAATAAAGTTGTTATTTACTAAATATTGAATCTAAATGTTAACTAAAATAAATTGCCTATGTAATATAATGCGATACTAAATAAGCATGTAAAGAGGGGAGGCTTAACATGAAACTTAAAATTAAAGCTTTTGTTTTCTGAAATAAAAAGCTATTACTTAACCAACGATAACCTAAATTATGAGCAAAAATCAAAATTCTAAAAGTTTTGATCGCTCTGGATTAAAGAGGCTGATAACTATCATCAATGTTACTGCTATATTCTTATTCCAGTCGATTGTAACTATGGCATCGAGCTCTCTTGCGCAGGATGCAAAATTCAATTTAAAAGTAAAAGACGCCACTATCATCAAAGTTTTGGATGAAGTTCAGCGTGTGTCAGATATCGGCTTTTTGTTAAAAACAGACGAACTAAATTTAAATAAAAGGTATTCTTTCGATCTAAAAAATGTAAGTATTGAACAGGTTTTAGAACGTGTGATTGATAAATCTAAGTTTACCTACACTATTGTTGATCACAATATTGTGATTTCACGTATTGGAGATAATTCCAGAAAACAAAATAACAAAAATATCAAAGTTTCTGGAAAAGTTACAGATGACTCTGGTGCCTCCCTGCCAGGGGTGTCTGTTTCTATTGAAGGTACTACTTTTGGAACGTTAACGGATGCTGCCGGAAACTATACGCTTTCTGATGTACCCGAAAATGCCGTGTTAAAATTTTCTTTTATCGGGATGGACACGCAGACAATAAACATTGCAGGCAGAACCACCATTAACGTTACCCTAAAATCCGAATCTACTATGGTAGATGAGGTGGTAGTTGTAGCCTACGGTACTCAAAAGAAAGAAACCTTAACCGGATCTGTGTCAAGTATAAAAGGCAGTGAATTATTAACTACCAAAACGCCCAACTTAATCCAATCGATACAAGGTAAATTATCAGGAGTACAAATCAGACAGAGTAGCAGCATTCCTGGCGGTGGACAAACCTCAATCAACATCCGTGGGTTTGGTACTCCCTTAATTGTAATCGATGGGGTTATACGAGACGGAGTGTCAGAATTGGAACACTTAGATCCAAATGATATCGAAAGCATATCTGTACTTAAAGATGGAGCGGCCGCTATCTACGGTATCGGCGCATCAAGCGGGGTTTTGATTGTAACTACAAAAAAAGGAGCAAAAGGACCAGCAAAGGTTTCCTTTAGCACCAATTTTGGGGTATCATCGCCAACAAACTATCCAAGAGCGGTTTCCGCATCCGAATGGATTGACCTAAAAAATGAGTTAAGTACAAACGTTTGGAGAGGACCGGCTTTTAGTGATGAGGAAATTCAAAAATATAAAGACGGTGTTTTGCCCGGTTATGAAAATGTTGACTGGTATAACGAAGTAATGAAAAGTAGTTCTTTACAGCAACAACATAATTTGTCATTAACCGGCGGATCAGATGCTGTAAACTATTTTGTGAGTTTGGGGCTTAACAATGATAACGGACTGGTAAAAAAAGACCCTCTTAATTACAATCAGATAAATTTTAGGGCCAACACAGGAATTAAACTGTCTAAGGCACTTAAAATGAACATCAACGTTTCCGGACAAAAGGCAAACAATAACCAGATTGCGGCCGGTGGATTCCAGAGTATTTTAGCTGGTGTAAATGCCGCTGCGCCATTTCAACAACCTTATATAAATGGCGACACCAATTATCCAACACAAATTGCATCTGGCACTAACCCTTATGTACTTACCCGGACAGATTTGGCTGGTTATAACAATACCCAAACAAATTTGTTTCGCTCACAAATAGATTTGACGTATGACATACCATGGGTTAAAGGTTTGCAGGCAAAAGTTTTTGGCGCTTATGATTATAATTTTAATGATAATAAGAACTTACAAAGACTTATAAAGCTATACAAAGCTGACCCAGTTACAGGTGATCCTGTGGTAGCAAGTACTTTCGGAAACGATAATATAGCAGGCAATGATGCCAGTAGGCAAAGAGAAAATTTGCAAGCGCAGTTAAATTATAAAACTACAATTGCTAAAGACCATAATGTATCTGCTATGGCCTTATTTGAACAAAGAAAAATTGATTTCTCTTCACTGTTTGCCAAACGCTATTATGATTTTTATACCACCGATGTAATTAATCAGGGTAGTTTAATCAATCAAGAAACAAATGGTGACGTTTCGCAAGAGACCAATGCTTCTTATGTAGGCAGGTTTAATTATGATTATAAACAGAAATACTTAGCCGAGTTCATTTTTAGAGAAGATGGAAGTTACCGTTACAATCCAGATCATCGCTGGGGTTTTTTTCCGGGGGCTTCCGTTGGATGGCGTGTGTCTGAGGAGAATTTTGTTAAAAACAACCTAAAATTCATACGTAATCTTAAACTGAGAGCTTCATACGGCGAAACAGGTCAGGATGCCGGAAATCCGTTTCAATATGTTGAGGGTTATCAAACCGGTTCAACAAGCGGATATGAATTTGTGGATGGGGCTTATACCACTTCCATATCATCGCCATCACTTGTTAATAGAAACTTAACTTGGTATCATGCCAAAACCTATGATGCAGGTTTTGATTTAGAATTATTTAAAGATGGTATGTTAGGTTTAACTTTTGATGTTTATCGCCGAGACAGAACAGGCTTATTGGCTACCCGTTATTTATCCTTACCAAATACCTTTGGAGCTTCACTACCTCAAGAAAACTTAAACTCAGACCGCGTTCAGGGTATTGATTTTAACATTAATCACAGAGGAAATATAGGAGAATTTAAGTATAACGTAGGGGCCAATATGGTGATATCACAGTCTATGAACTTATACTTAGAGCAAGGACAATTTCAGTCTAGTTACTCAAAATGGAAAAATGACGATTCTTACCGCAATAAAAATGTGATTTGGGGGTACGAGATTATTGGACAATTCCAAAGCTGGGATCAAATACGTAACTACCCGGTTTATATGGAAGGTAGTGGCGGAAATATACAAGAATTGCCCGGCGATCCTATTTATCGCGATGTAAATGGTGACGGAATGATTACAAGCGATGATCAGCTTCCATTGTTCAGAGGAGGCCAGATAACAAATGGAAACGCCGCGGATTATAACTCAGGACAGCCTCCTTTACAGTATGGTTTAAATTTGGGCGGAAGTTGGAGAAACTGGGATTTTAACGCCTTAATACAAGGAGCCGCCCTTTATACCATTAATTTGGGTACCGAGTGGCAAACCCCACTATACTCTGACAGGAATGCGCCAGAATATTTAATGGATAGATGGCATTTGGCTGATCAATCAAATAAAGACAGTCAGTGGATTCCGGGCTTTTTTCCGGCGAGCAGGAATCCTTTAGACGCATTGAGTTTAAGATATTCAAATGATATCTATCGCAGAAACGCTTCATACGTTCGATTAAAAAATATTGAAATAGGATATACGATTCCAAAGAATGTGCTAAAGAGGTTGAAAATAGACAGATTTAGAATGTATGTTAACGGCACAAATCTTTATACTTCTACAGATAAGATATTAAAAATGTTTGATCCGGAAAGAGGGGAAGGTAATTATGGTGCTAATTACTCATACCCTCTCTTAAAATCAATCAATTTTGGATTAAATGTTACTTTCTAATAACTAAGAAGATGAAAAAAACAACAATAATTTCAATTATTGCATTAGGTTTTTTTGCTGCCGCTTGCAATAAGAATTTTTTGGATGTACCTGTGAAAAACAAGGTCACTCCTGAAGCATTATATGGAGATGAAAATGGAATTAAAGCTTTTTTAGCGTCGATTTACCAGGATTTGCCTATCGAGGATTTTAGATTTTCTACCCGTAACGGTTTCAACCAAGCCGACCCAGGCGGTGAGTTCCCTATAATTGCTACCCCAGATGCTGTAGTTTCTCGCGGTTACTCCATCATGTACAACAAAGGCGGAGCAAATTTTACCTACTGGACTGGTGCTTTTTCTTTGATCCGGGATATCAACACCTTAGACGAATCTATACCTTTAATTAAACCTGGCGTAATGCCGGAAAATGAGAAACAGTCTTTAAAGGGTGAAGTCGCTTTTTTAAGAGCGTACACCTATTTTGCGCTGGCTAAGCGTTTCGGTGGTGTTCCAATCATCACAAAAAGACAAGATTATGATCCTGATGTTACTAAATTAATGGTTCCGCGGGCTACTGAAAAAGAGACGTATGATTTTATTTTAGATCAGTGTGATACCGCCGCAAAATATCTAATTCCTACAGAGGAAAGAAGAGCTACAAAATGGGCCGCTTTAGCACTAAAATCAAGAGCGGCACTTTATGCGGCATCAATAGCAAAATATCCGGTTACAGGTTCTTCGCAAGCAGCCAGTGCTAAGTTAATTGATGCATTACCATCTTACCCTGGCTTGGCAAATGAGTATTATAAGAAATGTATCGATGCTTCTTTACAGATTATTGATCCTAATTCAGACGTTGGTCCTTCAGGTTTTGGTTTATACCAGCCACATCCCGCATCGCCGGCAGAGGCACTAAAAAATTACCAGAAATTGTTTGAATCAGCAGAAAATTCTAAAATAGAAAACATATTTGTAAAAGGCTATACGATACCTGGTAGTTCTACAGGTCACAGTTGGGACTTGGATCAATGTACTCCCCAGATTACCAATGGCTACACTAATGGAGGTACAGGAAACCCAACTTTAGATCTCATCGATTTATATGAGACTTATTCATCCAACGGTGCAAGTGTACCTATTAATACTAAATTGAATAATAGTTTGGGTTACGCTGTGTTTGCCAAAGGTACACAGGCACAATACCGCCATTTCAGTAATCCTCAGGATATCTTTGCTGGAAAAGATGCTAGAATGTTTGCTACAGTTATTACCCCAAGCTCTATCTGGAAAAATACCAAAATTATTATCCAGGCGGGCATGGTTAAACCAGATGGCAACAGTCTTTACAGACAGGATGGAAATGTGGTGTTCAACGGCAATTCCTACTATGCTTATGGCGCAAGTACTGCTAATTCCTATTCTGGTTGGGGGAATGATTCACAACACTCGTTCACAGGATTTTTAATTAGGAAGTATGTAACAGAAGATGCTACACCACTACCAACAGCAGGATCAATAACTACAGATTTTATAGATATGCGCTACGCCGAAGTTTTACTAAACTTTGCCGAAGCAGTTACCGAAAGCGGTTACACCGATAACAACGCTGTGGCTTTGGCCGCTAAAGCTGTAAATATTATCAGACAACGGGCTGGGTTTACTTATATGTTGCCTACGCCGGTAACCATACCTCAAATATTAAGAGAACGTAGGGTAGAGTTTGCGATGGAAGGCTCGATAACCCTTTGGGATTTGATAAGAAGAAGGGAATATGATGATTATTACACATCATTTAAACATAAAGTACTTTGCCCTATGCTAGATTTAACAACGCCAACTCCTTCATATTTTTTTGTAAGAGATTTACACAGTAAGCAGTCGGGTGTGATGATATGGAACGGCACATTAAAAGACTATTATTTTGCTATTCCTGGCACTGGAACAAATGGTTTAATTCCAAATAATTAAAAATATTAAAAAATGAATAAGAAGATATTTAACCTGGTTTTACTGTCATTTGCATTAGCGATATCCTCATGCAAACTGGATAATTATGACGGTCCAACATCGTCTATACACGGAAAAATTGTTGATCAAGATGGCCAGTTGGTACAATCTGATGCATCTGGACAAGGGGTTAGAATAACCTACATCGAACAAGGCAATTTTACATCTCCAGACAAACAGAGTATGGGTTTAAGAACAGATGGTACCTACCAAAAGGGACTCCTTTTTCCGGGAACTTATGACATCGTTATACGCGACGCAAATTTTCCGAACCCGGATACTGTTAAAAATTTCGTGATAAATAAAGGAGATAATGAGCTCAACTTTACGGTACAACCTTATGTGTATGTGACCAATCTTAGTATTACAAAAACAGGTACTGTTGTTACTGCCACGTTTAACCTAAAAACAATTGGAAACAATGTAATTGGTGTAGAAAGGGTTCAGTTATTTAGTTACATAGACCCAATAGTAAGTTTTGGGGCTAAGTTTGGAACCCAGCCATCTACTGCAGGATTATTAGTCCTAAACAAAGTTCCTGGAACTACAGAGACTTTTACGCTGAGTATCGATCTGGCTTTACAAGGAGACACCTTTACAAAATATCCAACAGCCACAAAATTTTGGTTTAGGGTAGGCGCATTGGTGCGTAAAGCGGATGCAACCTCGGGCAGTAACCCTAAATGGAATTACTCTGCCCCCGTTCAATTAGCTATAAATTAACAAAGAGAGGCGATATGCCTCTCTTTAATTCTTTTCAGTTTAAAAACCTATTATAATGAGACAATATTCGTTGATCTTAGGAGTGTCCTTATTGCTTTTTTCTTGCTCAAAAAAAGCGGACAAGATAAGTGTAGAACAACCTACAAAGCCAGATACAACTGCTGAACAAGCTATTGATATGACGCCTTTTAGCGAGGTTTTTGGAGTAACTACTGCAGGCGGGCAATATGCACTAACAGATAAACCTATATTGATAGAAACTGCGGAAGCGATTTATGGAATGGGTACAAAATGTATCAAACTATGGTTTGAGCATGCCGGAAAAAAATATCCCTACCATTCTAACTGGCCGGCAAATATTGAAAACTTTACTTCCCTACAACTGGCACAAACAGATTATTTTAAACAGGTGTTTGAGATGCCTTTTAAAGTTTATTCTTTAGAATATAATGATGCAACGGTTAACTGGAAAGATGGCTTTTCTGAAGCCGAACGTACAAAGGTTTACAACAATATGTACGATGTTACCAAATACTTGTTGAATACTTATAAAAACACTGGTAAAACATTTATTATCCAAAATTGGGAAGGAGATGGCTTTATAGGTATTAAAGATTTATCGCCCGCCCAAATTCCCATTGCCGAAAAGGCAATGATAGATTTTATAAATACCCGCCAAGCTGCTGTTACGCAAGCTCGCAAAGATGCAGGAACAAGTGGGGTAATAGTTGTACATGCGCTGGAATTTAATTTTGTGCCTCCAACAAACACTCAGAACCATTACGTGATAGACGACATTGTTCCATATACAAAGTGCGATTTATATTCATACTCTTCTTACTCTAGCAGAGCAATTGCTGATTTGGGCGGGATTGTACCGCGATTGGCTCGTATAAAATCAAAATTGCCAAAAAGTGATATATACGGAACCCACAATTTAATGATCGGTGAATTTGGTTACGAAGAAAGAGGTCCGTTCCCATACGATAAACCCATAACAGAAGCAAGTGGCAATACACAGCGTTATTCCATATCAGAACAGTTAAAATATCTTTTGGATTATGGCGTCTGTTATATTTTCTACTGGCAAATCTACTGCAACGGAGAAGTTGATGATAGCGGAATCAATTTTTTAAGCACTGAACCACATGACGGCATAATGCTTACCGCAAAAAATCTTAAAGGATACTGGTTAATCAGGCCCGATGGTTCTAAGCCACCAGTGTACGATTATTTAAAAGATTTATTGCAGAAAAATGAGCTGGTAAAAGCCCAAAGACCGAAGTACTAAAAATAAAAAAATATTTATATACAATGGCGATATCCTTATGGTGGCTATCTCATTGAAATTTATACACTGCTAATAAAATAGGCAGTTGAACAACCTCATTCCTAATGAAAAAAAGTATTATAATATTCACCATTGTCTTTTTGGCAATAAACAGACTTTGTGCACAGCAAATAGTTGTTTCGCCAAATGGGAAGATAAAATTTACGATAGATGCCGTTTCAGACGGAGCGATAGTAGGAAAAATTACTTTTAATAATGAAGGCGTTTTAAATACTCAATTGGCAGATTTTAGTTTTAACAATCAGCCAGACCTTAAAAATAATTTGGTTATTAATGGCAGTTCTGCAAAAACAGTAAACGAAGAATGGACTCCCGTTTTAAAAAGGTTTGAAAAAGTAAAAAACTACTGCAATGAGATAACCATTGACCTACAAGAAAAAGCATTTCCTAAACGTAAACTACAGATAATTGCAAGAGCTTATGATGATGGTGTAGCCTACAGAACGAGGTTTTTAGGTCCAGATAATGGATTGGAATATAGCATTAGGGAAGAAAATAGCGCATTTAATTTTAGCGGCGACCGTACCTGCTGGGTAGCCGATCATGAGAACTTTTCCTCACCTCAGGAATCTTTTTTTTACAAGCGTAATTTGTCGGATATCAATCCTAAAATGTTGGTTGGGCTGCCTATAACCATTCAAGCATCAGAAAAATGTTTTGTGGCTATAACAGAAGCAGATCTTACAGATTATGCGGGTATGTACCTGAAAAAGGCAGATGAAAATCAAAAATTTTCATTGCGTACCACATTATCTCCATCAGTTGATAGCGCTAAAATCGGCAAAGTAACCAGGAAATTACCTTTTAACACCCCTTGGAGAGTAGTTATTATAGGTGATACACCCGGAAAGCTTATAGAATCTGAAATGGTTACCAACCTCAGTCCGCCATGCGCAATTGAAGATCCATCGTGGATAAAACCGGGTATTTCTGCTTGGGACAACTGGTTTAGTAATGATGTGAAAATGGAAGAAGGAACCATTAAGCAATTTATTGATTTGGCTTCGGAAATGACTTGGCCTTACATGATTGTTGATTGGCAGTGGTACGGAAAATTTAACAGTCCGCAAGCCGACATTACAAAATCTGCTCCTCAAATTAACATGCAAAACTTATTGGCTTATGCAAAAAGCAAAAATGTACGGCTCATTCTCTGGCTTTACTGGACAGATGTAAACCGTTCTGATTGGGAAAAGGTTTGCGCTCTTTATGAGAAATGGGGTGTAGCTGGGGTTAAAATTGACTTTATGAATCGCGACGATCAGGAGATGGTGAATTGGTATGAGCGTACTGTAAAAACTGCCGCTAAACATAAACTGATGGTTGATTTCCACGGCGCCTATAAACCTACAGGAATAAGGAGAACTTATCCCAATTTAGTAACCCGTGAAGGCGTAATGGGTAACGAATGGAACAAATGGTCAACAATGATTACTCCTGAACATATTTGTACACTGCCATTTACCCGTATGGTTGCAGGACCAATGGATTTTACGCCCGGCTGTTTTGAAAACAGAACTCCAGAAGATTTTAAAATACAGAGTCCTACAAATACCATGGTTACACGCAGTAACTCACTAGCGCAGTTTGTAGTTTTTGACAGCCCATTAACTGTTGCCTGTGATCATCCGGATAATTATAGAGGACAAGTTGGGAGCGATTTTTTAGCAAAGGTTAAAACCACTTGGGATGATACAAAGGTAATTAACGGTGCAGTGGGAGAATATATAACAATGGCTCGTAGAACCGGAAACACATGGTTTATTGGGGCATTAAATGGCAGTTCTAAAAAAACTTTAGATATAAAACTCGATTTTTTAGGAAAAGGAAAATTTAAACTGGTGAGTTATGAAGATGGTCTCGCACCAGATAAAGCCGTAAAAAAAGAGCAGATGGTAAACAACACTAGTGAGGTTAAATTGGTAATGGCTGCCGGCGGTGGTTATGCAGCATATATTCAGTCGGTAAACTAGCTATCAACATTTATAATAAATGAAAAAACATATTTTATTGCTAATATTAATTATTTGTGCTGCCCCAAAAATTTGGGCCCAACAGGTTATTGATATTGCCAGCTTTGGACTTAAGGCAAACAGCAACCAAAACGCTATCGAGTTTTTTGATAAAGCTTTGCAAAAAGCCAAAAACTATCCCTCTGCTAAAATTATTTTTCCAAAAGGGATATACAATTTTATTCCAAATTTCGGAAAAGACACTACGGCCAAAACTTACATCGCACATCAACTAAAGGGATTTAAAAATTTAGTGATTGATGGGCAAGGCTCCGAATTTGTTTTTCACGGAAGAACAATCCCTTTTGATATTACCGAAAGTGAAGGTATTACGTTCCAAAACTTTTCTATTGACTATAAAAGACCAATGGTTACGCAAGGGGAGTTTACGTTGGTAAGCGATACGGCTTTGCATTTAAAAATAGACAAACAGCAATATCCATTTGAAATTATAAACAATAAGGTTTGGTATTTAGGAGAAGGCTGGCGTTCTGCTTTGGCAAAATACGACCAGCTTTTTGATAAGAAAACCGGTAATATTATAGCCGAAACTCATGATGAACCTGTTGGTGATTTCTATAATCATTACGCAAAAGAAATTGCTCCAGGCATAATTTCTTTTAAAGGACCATTTAATTGGACTACCCGCCCTAAAGTGACAGATATTGTTACGATGTATAATTTTATTTATGCGGCAAATACCTTCCAGTTTTCTAAATGTAAGGATGTAGTTCTTAAAAATATCACTTTGTACCACGGTGGTAGTTTGGCAGTTTATGCAACCGCAACAGAAAACATAACGGTTGACCATTTCGATATTATTGCAAGAAAATCTAAGGGAAGATTATTTGCAAACATGGCAGATGGTTTTCATTTAAAAGGATGCAGGGGAGCAATTAAGATAGAAAACTGCAAATACAACGGTGGAGGTGATGATTTTGTAAATGTTCATAACATGTATGCCTCCGTTATAAAAAAGTTTTCAGCTCAAAAACTTTTGGTCAGAAGCTTTAAGGGCTTTCATTTTGGTGTGGGCGATAGCATTTGGCACATCTGCAAGCAAACCGGAGAAAAGATAGCCAGCAACAGAATTAAGTCAATAAAATTAGTTGACGGAACTGACTGGAAAGGAGAATTTGAGGTTGAGTTTTA
Organism: uncultured Pedobacter sp.; assembly: GCF_946480185.1. The sequence continues at coordinate 115,961 of NZ_CAMLIG010000011.1, forward strand.
TAATGACATTCCATCATCTGTTAAGGAAAACGATCTTTTAGAAAGCGCTTTTTGGCTGCCAGAAGTAGAAATAAGAAACAACCGAATACTTAAAAGACACCGCGGAACAGGAGTTAGGGCTACTACACCTAAGAAAGTAATTATTGAGGACAATTATTTTAATACAGCCGGACATGCAATTTTAATTGAAGGCGATTTGGAGGGTTGGTTAGAGTCTGGCGCAGTAAACAATATGATCATCAGAAACAACACTTTTGATAATTGTTTAACATCGGGCTCTGTAAATGGCGGTCGTTGGGAATGGGGAGAAGCGGTAATAGATATTACACCATCGGTAAAACCTGTAAGCGAAAACTCAAAAGCATTTCACCACAACATCATTATTGCAAATAACAAATTCCTGTTTTTTGATTACCCAATATTAAGGGCCAGGTCTGTAGATAATCTTCAATTTATAAATAACACCTTAATCAGAACATACATTCAAAAACCTTATACGGTTGTAAAAGCCAACTTTTTATTAGAAGGATGTCATCATGTTAGAATAGAGGGAAATAAATTTTCTAAAGACTTTTTGGGCAAAAATATCAGTACAACATTTATGAACGAAGATGATTTGTACATAGGATCAGGGCAAGGTTTAAAATGGACAAAAGACGGAAAAAAATATACGGATAAATTAGAATGGTAAAACGGAAATATAATTTAGATATGATAAAAAGAACAGTATTGGCAACTTTAATAATGGCGCTATTTGCGTTTAATGTTGTTGCAAAAGATTATGATGTGATAGTTGCCGGCGGCGGCACAGGTGGTTTTGGTGCCGCCATTCAAGCCGGCAGAATGGGATGTAAAGTGCTAATTGTCGAAAAATCAGATTGGCTTGGTGGGCAAATGGCGGCTGCAGGTGTCTCCACAATGGATGAAGGTACGGTTGCCATTCGTAACCATGGCATATATCATGAATTTTATAATAATGCAGTAGCTTATTATAAAAAAATCGGAAAAACTGTAGCCACAACCTATTGGAACACCACATCCTTTGCTGTAGAACCTTCAGTTGGTCAAAAATTAATGTACCAAATGATTAATGAGGTTAATAAAGCCGGTAAAGGTCATATTGATGTGATGCTTTTAACAGACATAACCAAGGTATTTAAAAGCGGTAACCAAGTAAATGGAATTCAAATAGCAAACGTAATTTCAACTGCTAAAACATCCGAAAAAATTGGATGTAAAATTTTGATTGATGCTACAGAATATGGAGATGTTATACCGCTTACCGGCGCACCTTACCGCATTGCTAAAGATATTAATACCAAAATTAACCCTAAAGATAAAGTTCAGGATTTTACTTGGACAGCAATTGTAAAAGAATACAAAAACGGAGTTCCAGAAAACTTATTGGTTAAAACTGAACCTAAAGGGTATCAGGCTTATAAAAACCATTTATCATACATAAAGCGTTACACGGCTGATGGTTATAATGTTTATGCAAATCCAACAAGCTGGAATACCGTTGCATATTACAGAGGTTTGCCAAACTCGGGCACTAAGGGAATTGATGAATACACTACAAAAACTTCTTTAAATATTGCTCAAAATGATGTGCCGGTAACCGTTGGTGATATAGTTGATATGAGCTTACGCTTTAAAAAAGAGATTGAACTGAGAAGGAAAACGCTTTGCTTGATTTATTACATGCAACACGAGTTAGGCTTAAAATGGTCTGTGGATACTTCGCAAAAATATGATACGCCATATAATAAATATATCACTAATAAGATGATTGCGGAAGACCCGAGTTTGAAACCTTATCAGCTTATTTTAGAGCATTTCCCGGTGATGCCTTATGTGCGGGAGAGCAATAGAATTGTTGGTGTACATACTTTAATTAGTTCGGAGATTAACCGTATCAAAGGACCAGTTGCCTTTGCAGATGCAATTTCTATTAATGATTATCCAGAAGATTTGCATGGTTCTAAACTCCCCGAAGATTTAGATTTAAATGTGGATCCCGAGGCCGGTTCAGCTGCTGAATCACATGACTGGGATTCAAGATGTGGCCCTTTTCAAGTTCCTCTGGAATCATTTATCCCACAAAATTTAGATGGGTTTTTGCCTGCAGAAAAAAACATATCTCAATCGCGTATCGCAAACGGAGCAACCCGTTTACAGCCAAGCACCATGTTAAATGGACAGGCGGTTGGCAATATTGCGGCGCTTTCGGTTAAACTCGGATTACAGCCAAGAAATATCCCTGCCGTTACCGTACAAATGGAACAGTTAAATGCAAATGCACCAATTTATGGCAAATTCATTCTGGACCTGTTCATTGGTACAGAAAATTGGAAAGCGGCCCAATTGTGTTTGGTGCATGGACTTTTTAAAATGGACGGACAGCGATTTTTTCCAGAAGATCCATTGTCTAAAGCGGACTTTGAAAAAATTGTGGCTGACCATCAAATGCAGGGGATAAAAACTCCGGAAGGCATTATTACAAAAGCTATAGCTGCAAATTTATTTAAAAACTATTTAGTGGCACAGGCAAATGCACTCATCGCGAAAGCGAAATAATTTAATTAAACTAATTTACTATGGACAGGCGATCAAGTATCAAAACCTTACTTATACTCTCAGCAGGAGCAGTCCTTCTTCCATCTTGTTTAAAGTCTGGTAAAAGCATTTCTGTTCCTTTAAAAAATCTTACGATTGATGCGGAACAGGAAGATCTTGTGGCTGCAATTTCGGATACTATTATTCCTTCTGCACCTAAAAGCCCAGGCGCAGCAGATGTTGGTGCGTACCAATTTGCATTAATGATGATAGATGATTGTTATTCGCCTAATGATCATAAACAGTTTGTACAGGGCTTAAATGAGTTTGATGATTTTTCCAATAAAATCCTCAAAACCTCTTTCACAGATGCAACATCAAAACAAAGGATTGATCTTTTAAAAATCATTGAAACTAATGAGGATGTGCCTGCCAATGTTAGTTTTGTATATAATAATATCAGATGGCAAACTTTAAGAGCCTTCACACAATCAAAATACTACCTAACAGAAGTACAGAAGTATGTATTAGTGCCTGGCGCATTCTATGGCTGTGTACCTGTAAAAAAGCAAACTGAATAAAAAATGGAAAATTCAAAACAGTCAAATACTTTTGATGCTATAGTTATAGGATCTGGTATGAGTGGCGGATGGGCCGCAAAAGAATTTTGTGAGAAAGGTTTAAAAACATTGGTGCTGGAGCGGGGGAGAGATGTAGTGCACAATAAAGATTATCCAACCACTAACATGATGCCATGGGAATTTAAACATCGTGGGGATATTCCTTATGAAGTGCGGGAGAAAAATCCGGTTGTTAGCCGTTGTTATGCTTTTAGAGAAGATGCCCAGCATTTCTTTGTAAAAGATGTTGAGCATCCGTACATACAAGATAAGCCTTTTGATTGGATAAGAGGTTATCAAGTGGGGGGCAAATCACTTTTGTGGGCTCGCCAAACACAACGTTGGAGCGATTTTGACTTTGAAGGACCTAAGAGAGACGGTTTCGCGGTGGACTGGCCTATTCGTTATAAAGATCTTTCAAGCTGGTACAGTTATGTGGAAAAATTCGCAGGCATTTCCGGAAATAAAGATGGGTTGCCAAACCTTCCTGACGGCGAGTTTTTGCCTCCCCTTGATTTAACCTGTGTAGAAAATTACTTTAAAGATTTTGTTGCAAAAAATTACAAAGGTAGGGATGTAATTTACGGCAGGTGCGCACATTTGACCAAGCCTCAAAAAATTCATTTTGACCAAGGCCGTGTACAGTGCCAAAATAGAAGCTTATGCCAAAGAGGTTGCCCATTTGGTGGATATTTTAGTGCCAATTCAAGTACTTTGCCATGGGCGCAAAAAACGGGAAATATGACCTTACGCCCTTTTTCTGTGGTACATTCTGTTATTTATGATGACAACAAAGGTAAAGCAGTTGGTGTAAGGGTAATTGATGCTTTTACAAATGAATCAACAGAATATTATGCGCCAATTATTTTCGTAAATGCGGGAGCCTTTAATACCAACATTATCTTATTGAACTCCAAATCAAAAAGATTCCCCAACGGTTTAGGTAATGATAACGGCCTTTTGGGGAAATATGTTGCCTTTCATAATTACAGAGCCAGTATTACGGCAAGATATAATGGTTTTCAAGATTCAATTTCTACAGGAGGACGACGTCCTACAAGTGCCTATATGCCTCGTTTCAGAAATCTTTATAAGCAGGAAACCGATTTTTTGCGGGGTTATGCAACAACTTTTATTGCCGAAAGAATGATGTATAACGATTCTAGCTCCTTCGGTTTACAGACCAAAGAAAATTTATTAGCCAAACCCACTCTTGGTGATTGGTATATAAAATCAGGCATGATGGGCGAAACTATCCCAAAAGAAACAAATTTCTTAAGCTTAGATGAGCATAAGAAAGATAAATGGGGTATTCCATTGCTTAAAATTAATATAGATTATGATGAAAATGATGAAAAAATGATCAAAGATTTTTTTGAGCAAATGACAGAAATGTACACTAAAGCTGGCTTTACTGATATTAAAACAGATGACTCAAAACAAGCTCCAGGATTGGATATCCATCACATGGGAGGTGTAAGGATGGGTAATGATCCAAAAACATCTTTGCTTAACAAATGGAATCAACTCCATAATTGTCCGAACGTATTTGTAACAGACGGGGCGTGTATGACTTCAACCTCAACACAAAACCCTTCTTTAACTTTTATGGCTTTTGCGGCTCGGTCTGCAAATTATGCGGTCGAACAGTTGAAAAAAGGTAAGTTATAACTTGTGTATTTCAACCAGTAATTAAAAACTAATTGTAATTGTAGGAATATTTTAAATTCTCCAAAATTAATGAAAAGAAAATCTGATTCCATTTTAAATACCGATCCAGAGTCGGATGCCAGAAACAAATCGCTTATATTTTTTGCTGTTTTATTGGCCTCAATGGGATACTTTGTAGATATCTACGATCTCTTATTATTTAGCATAGTACGAGTGCCGAGCTTAAAATCTTTAGGTTTTGTAGGACAAATACTAACAGATAAAGGTATCATGTTGTTAAATGTACAAATGATAGGTCTTCTTTTAGGAGGAATATGTTGGGGAATCCTGGGCGATAAAAAGGGGAGATTGTATGTTTTGTTTGGCTCAATTTTTCTTTATTCCATTGCCAATATTGCCAATGGGTTTGTAAATTCCATAGAATCTTATGCCTTTTGGCGCTTTGTTGCGGGTTTTGGTCTTGCCGGAGAACTGGGCGCAGGTATTACCCTAGTTTCTGAATTAATGCCGAAAGCAAAAAGAGGTTATGCAACAACGATAGTTGCATCTGTGGGTGTTAGCGGAGCCGTAGTGGGTTTTTTCGTTGCAGAACTTTTCGATTGGCGAACTTCGTTTTTTGTAGGTGGCGCACTTGGAATCTCATTGTTACTATTGAGAATTGGCGTTTCCGAATCTGGCATGTTTGGAAAATCTAATGAGAGCAACGCAAAAAAAGGCGATTTTCTTTCATTATTTCAAAACCGAAAAAGATTTTTTAAATATGCCAGGTGTATCATTATCGGTATCCCTCTATGGTTTGTAGTGGGTATTTTAATCACCCTTTCTCCAGAGTTTGGTAAAGTACTTGGCGTAACTGCTGATGTAAATGCAGGCGCTGCAGTATCATGGTGTTATGGAGGGTTGGTATTAGGAGATATCATGAGCGGCTTGCTAAGCCAGTATCTAAAAAGTAGGATAAAAGTGGTTTACACATTTTTGTTTTTAACTGCTATTTCAACAGTCGCGTTTTTTACACTCAAAGGTTTAAGTCTTTCCTCTTTTTATCTTATTTGTTTGGCGTTAGGTTTTTCTGTTGGGTACTGGGTAATATTTATGACGATTGCAGCAGAACAATTTGGCACCAATATACGGGCTACCGTTACTACAACAGTCCCAAATTTTGTAAGAGGAGCAGTTGTTCCTATTTCATTGCTGTTTCAATATCTCAGAGGTTTTTTCAACGGATCCATTGTACATGCCGGTGTAGTGGTTGCAGTATTATGTTTTGGATTTGCTTTTTGGGCATTAAGATATATGCAGGAAACGTTTTCAAAAGATTTGGATTATTTGGAAGAATAAAAGATAAATCTGATAAAAGAGCTGCCGGGCTCTATAAAATCGGTGTTTAAAAATCATTTAATATTTTAAAAAATATAATATCATTTTATACAATTTTATGATGACAGATAGAAGAACTTTTATGAAACAGACCGGCATTGCGGTTGCAGCGCTGGCATTTGCGCCTTCATGTGTTTTGGGCGGATCAGATAAACCATTAGGGATTCAGCTTTACTCTTTAAAAGACCAATTACCCTTGGACCCTAAAGGAGTTTTGGCAAAAGTTGCGAAAACGGGCTATAAACAGGTAGAGGTTTACGGATATGAAAACGCGAAATTCTTTGGCCTTAGCGTTCAGGAATTTAAAAAGGCTTTGGATATCAACGGTTTGGTAAGTCCGAGCGGCCATTACGGTATGGATGATTTTTTAAGTGGAAAGCAAAATAACTTGGACGAGCTAATCAGCGTTTCAAACCAGCTTAAGCATGAGTATTTGGTGATACCGCACATTGGCGAAGAGCTGAGAAAAACCGCTGACGATTATAAAAAACTGGCTGAGCGGTTTAACCTTGCCGGAAAACTTTGCAAACAAGGCGGACTAAAACTAGGTTACCATAACCATGATTTTGAATTCACCAATTTTGATGGGGAAACCGGTTATGGTATTTTTCTTAAAAACACCGATCCGTCTCTAGTAGATTTTGAAATGGATCTTTACTGGGTAGTAAGGGCAGGGGCAGATCCTATCGCTTTATTTAAACAAAATCCTCACCGTTTCCGGATGTGGCATATTAAAGACATGGACAAAACTAACCATGTATTAAATACAGAAATAGGCAAAGGAACAGTGGATTTTAAAAAGATTTTTGACAATCGAGAATTGTCTGGTGTAAAGTATTATTATCTGGAACAGGAAAATTATAAAATTGATCCGTACAAAAGTATAAAAGAAAGCTACAATTATATTGAAACCCAATTATTGTAAAATAGCTGAATATTTGAACTCTGTATACAATTAAACCAATCAATCATTAAACAAAACCTACTTTAAATTATGGACATCATTCATCGCAAACAGCTTTTTATTACAAGTTGCCTGGCATTATTAGTTACTTCACTGTCTTTTGGTATCAGGGCGGGAATATTGAACCAATTAGGAACAGAGTTTTTGTTAGACGCCTCGCAACTCAGTTCCATCACCGCTACAGCATTTTGGGGTTTTCCTTTAGCGGTAATTATAGGAGGAGTGCTGGTGGATATCATCGGCATGAAAAAGCTCCTCGGTTTAGCTTTTGTTTTCCATTTGGTAGGAATATTAATGACAATTTTTGCTCAAGGATACCTAACCTTGTTTTTTTCGACCCTGCTGATAGGTATTGCCAACGGAACAGTTGAGGCAGCTTGTAATCCTTTGGTAGCTACGCTTTATCCTGATAAAAAAACAACAAAACTTAACCATTTCCATTTATGGTTTCCGGGCGGTATCTTTTTGGGGACAATAATTGTATTATTGCTCAACCATTTAGGGCTTCACTGGCAAATTCAAGTGGGGCTAATGTTAATTCCAACAGTGATTTATGGTTTTCAGGTTTTTAAGCAAACTTTCCCGGTTACAGAACGCGTATCATCTGGCGTTTCAACAGCAACAATGTATCGTTCCGTAGGATCTCCATTATTTATATTTATGTTTATCTGTATGTTTGGTACGGCTATAACAGAGCTGTTTACCGGGCAATGGATAGATGTTTTATTAGCCAACGTAACCGGTAACGCCATACTAATTTTAACATTAACAACTGGGATAATGGTTGTTGGAAGAGGAATGGCGGCGCCAGTTGTGAAGAAATTTTCGCCACAGGGCGTATTGCTGATGTCGGCAATTTTCGCCACTATAGGTCTTTATCTTTTAAGTACATTAACCGGTAACGCTGTATTTCTTGCTGCGATTGTATTTGGAATGGGAGTATGCTATTTTTGGCCAACCATGATAGGTTTTGTAGCAGAAAATATTCCCAGTTCTGGTGCATTGGGATTAAACCTAATGGGAGGAGCCGGAATGTTCGCAGTATCTGTTTACACACTTTTTATGGGAGGCTTTTATGATAACTTGGTTAAAAATAAACTGCCTCAAGGTGCGGATATCAGCTCATATTTAAAAGCCGATGCCGGTTCTGAAATGGCAAATGCATTACAAAACGCAAAAAATTTGGCAGGTCCAGAGGTATTAAGAGCCACCTTAATTATTCCCATCATTTTAACTTTTGCTTTTTTAGGTTTAGTAATCTATATGCGGAATAACAAAAAAGTATCTATTTCTAATTCGCATGTGGGATCTAAATTATAAACAGCTATTTGTCAACTAATTTCTATCTTTAGTTAAGTTAAAGATATTTACCTCAAAAAAATATATAAGTGCAAAAATTGAGACTGGGAATGATTGGCGGAGGCAAGGATGCTTTTATTGGAGCGGTACATCGCATTGCCCTACGTATGGATGACAAATATTCATTAATATGCGGAGCGTTTAGCAGCAATCCAGAAAAATCAAAAAAAAGCGGAGAAATGCTTGGAATCGCTTCAGAAAGAGTATACGGAAGCTATCAGGAACTTTTTGAAAAAGAGAGTGCCTTGCCTGAAAACGAGCGAATGGAAGTAGTAAGCATTGTAACGCCAAATCACCTCCATTTTGAGCCGGCCAAAATTGCCTTGCTACATGGTTTTCACGTTATTTTAGATAAGCCGATAACTTTTTCACTAGCAGAAGCAAAAGAACTTAAAGAGATTTTAAAACAAACCGGAAAGCAATTAATGCTTACACATACTTATACCGGTTATCCGATGGTAAAAGAGGCCAAACATCTTTTGTCCACAGGGATATTAGGAAAAATCAGAAAGATTTATGTTGAATACCCCCAAGGTTGGTTGAGTAAGGATTTGGAAAACGAAGAAAATAAACAGGCTACATGGCGTACAGATCCGGCAAAAAGCGGTATAGCCGGTGCAATGGGAGATATCGGCACTCATGCTTTTAACCTTGCGGAATATGTGAGCGGTCTGCAAACTACTAAACTCTGCGCAGACATTAATACAGTAGTTGAAAACAGAAGACTAGAGGATGACGGAGCAGTTTTACTGAAATACACCAACGGAGCAAGTGGTGTTTTAATGGCAACCCAAATTGCCGCAGGTGAAGAAAATAATGTAAAAATCAGAGTTTACGGCGAAAAAGGTGGTTTAATTTGGCAACAGGAGGATGCCAATTCTTTGCAAGTGAAATTATTGGACCAACCTATGCAGATTTACCGTACCGGCGCACCATACATCAGCTCAATTGCAAATCATCATACCAGAACACCTTCTGGCCATCCAGAAGGTTATTTGGAAGCATTTGCAAACCTTTATAGAAACTTTGCACTTTATTTAAAGGCCTCTGCAGAAGAAAGAAAAGCAAATAAAGCCATAGCCGATTTTCCAGGAATTGACGACGGAATCCGTGGGATGGCTTTTATTGAAAATGTAATAAAATCGGGTAAATCCGATGAAAAATGGACAGAATTTAGAGTTTAAAATGGCAACAACAATTAAAGGTCCCGCAATATTCATAGCTCAATTTATTGGCGATAATTCTCCATTTAACAATCTAAAAGATATTTGCAATTGGGCAGCTGGATTGGGATATAAAGCCATACAATTACCTACAAATGACCTTCGTTTTATTGATTTAAAAAAAGCGGCAGAAAGTAAAACGTATGCCGATGAGATAAAAGGGATTGTTAGTAGGGCAGGTTTAGAAATATCAGAACTTTCTACGCATTTACAAGGGCAATTAGTAGCGGTAAACCCAGCTTTCGATGAACTTTTTGACGGTTTTGCACCAGAAAATCTCCGCAAGAACCCCAAAGCCAGAACATTGTGGGCAATAGAACAACTGAAATATGCGGCAAAAGCATCCCAAAACTTAGGATTAAATGCCTCTGTAACATTTAGCGGTTCTTTAATGTGGCATACGGTTTATCCATGGCCACAAAGACCGGCCGGATTGGTGGAAGATGCTTTTAGTGAACTGGCAAAAAGATGGACGCCAATTTTAGATGTTTATGATGAATGTGGAGTAGACCTTTGTTATGAATTACATCCTGGTGAAGACTTACATGACGGCGTTACTTACGATCTTTTTTTAGATTACGTAATTCATCATCCGAGAGCATGTTTACTTTATGACCCTTCGCACTTTTTACTTCAATGTTTGGATTACCTGGCCTTTATTGATATTTATCATGAACGCATCAAAATGTTCCATGTTAAAGATGCGGAATTTAACCCTACAGGAAGACAAGGTGTTTACGGAGGATACCAAAACTGGATAGACAGGGCCGGCAGATTTAGATCCTTAGGAGACGGTCAGGTAGATTTTAAATCAATTTTCAGCAAATTGGCAAAATATGATTTTAAAGGCTGGGCGGTATTGGAGTGGGAGTGTGCACTCAAACACGCGGAAGATGGAGCAAAGGAGGGTGCGGAATTTATTCGAAATCACATAATTAGGGTTACCGAAAAAGCTTTTGATGATTTTGCCAATACTTCAAAGGAAAAAGATTTGAACAAAAGAATCCTTGGTATTTGAATTTAACCTCTCTAATCTTATTCTTTAGTAACTGTTGCGCTACCAACAAATCCAAACTCCCAACTAACTACTGATATTTACAACAACAAAATGTTTTAACAATATCAACTACCACGGGTTGTGATTTGCTTTCATTCTTTGAACTACTGATATTTACAACAACATGAGATGGTTTTAAGTTGATAGTTTTCAGTTGTGATTTGCTTTCATTCTTTGAACTACTGATATTTACAACAACTGGTAGGTGCTAGAGATAGCAAATGCTTTGGTTGTGATTTGCTTTCATTCTTTGAACTACTGATATTTACAACAACTGCGTTGCCACAATTTTGCGCAACTCTGCGGTTGTGATTTGCTTTCATTCTTTGAACTACTGATATTTACAACAACTGCACTTGACTTTTCTTCAAGTCCGCCATCGTTGTGATTTGCTTTCATTCTTTGAACTACTGATATTTACAACAACTAGTTGCCCATTTTGATGTTGTTAGTGGTAGTTGTGATTTGCTTTCATTCTTTGAACTACTGATATTTACAACAACCTGTCCCGGCAGGTTTAGCTGGTATCGTAGGTTGTGATTTGCTTTCATTCTTTGAACTACTGATATTTACAACAACTTGGCGGAATTAGAGATTGACAAATCCGAGGTTGTGATTTGCTTTCATTCTTTGAACTACTGATATTTACAACAACATTTAGCTA
>NZ_CAMLIG010000012.1 GCF_946480185.1 uncultured Pedobacter sp.
AACACTATTATATACTTGAATATCAGTATTTTAAATACTTTTTAAGAACTGACTAAGTAGATGCCAATACTGAGGTGCTTAAACTTTATATCATCTGCGAATAAACCCTGAAAAAAAAACAGATAGGCAGGAAATAAGACAAATAATTTATGTAAAAATTTTGCACTCAATCAAATAAGCTTTACAATGATTTTTTCTGAACGTTTAATAATTGGTATTTAAAAGTAATAAATAATTTAGTTGATTTTCACCTTATTGAAAAATCATTGTTTGATAATAACATTCCAATAGACATTTGTGGATTTGCCTTATTGCTTTACTAGATGACATTTAAAATCTGTACAGACTTACAGTATCCAGAACACATAATATAAAGTGGTTAACTTACAATTCCAGTCCTAAGAAATGGACGCAAATTAAATGTGCTTTTGATGTGGTTAATTTAAAATCATATTCAGATCTTTATTAAAAGCCTCTGAATAGATTCTGCTGTATTCACGTGTGAAATTTTCAAAAGCTTTTTTTGCTAGGGAGTGTTTGCCCAATAATGCTAAGCTTTTACATTTGATAATCATTGCCTCTTCGTTTACAGGATCTATATAAAAAATGCAATCAGATAATCGGATCAGGAATTCAGGGTCCGAAGAAAGATCAATACACTTAATATAGCTATTGTAAATATCAATTATCTCATTTGATATTTCCGATTTAAAAGAATCCAACCATTCATACTCTGCAGTTGGCAAAAAACTTCCTCTTTCAATAATAGAAATCAACTGCAGTACTTTCTCTTGAGTAAGCTTATTCTTGTCCTTTACAATATTAATATAGTTCAGATAATCTACCCTAACTATATTATTATCAAAATGGATGGTCCAGTATCCGGTTTGTTTGGATATAGTGCAATCCTGTATTTTTTCTAATATCGCTTTTAGCTTTGCAATGTTAACAGACCTATTGTTCCGGGCGCTTTTAACTGATTTATCAAACCATATTAACTCGTTCAGTTTTTCAGAACTAATACCTCTTCCCCATCTTAGTGTATATAAAGTAATAGCTAAAAACAACTCTTTGATTAAGGGAGTAAAATACTTGGTAATATCATTCCCTTCATTATCAAATAATTGCAAATCTCCAAAAAGAAATATGGTGTTAGTAATTAATACATTTTCAGATGAAACAATGTCTATTATAGGATGATTTGGATTGTGAACATACACTGCTTCTGCCTCATGTTTAATTTTCAGGGTTTCACCCTTATTTTTAAAAATTGCTTTTTTACGATATCTTCTAAAATAAAAAATAGCCAAAGACAAGATGATAAAAAACGGTATAATGATAAGCCATTTAGGTTTGAGTTTAAAATCAACAGAGCCATTAATAGCCGGTAATGGTGGACTATTTAAAGTATAAATAGCAAAGCTAGTTTCGTCATTATTATCTAAAAAACTGGTGACGGCAATAAATTTATTTCTCGTATTATCATAAAATAATTCAGCAAAAGATTGAGTATCATGAAAAAGAAACGGAATTCTAGTCCCCACTTTTTCCCAAACAGAATCCTTAAGACCAATTTTTATTAACTGGATTTCCGCATTAAATTTATGCTTTGGATAGGTAAGTGCATATAAAACGGAATCTCCTTCTGAAATCATTGAATTACCAAAGACAAAATCTTCATCCTTGACATTTAAGCTAAATAGTTTTTTAAAATGTTGCTTTTTAATATCAAAAAATACTAAATCGTATAAAAACTTGGGGTTCAACACTTGTTGTCCGGTAGTGCTTCCATAGCCACCAAGTATATATACTCCACTTTTATCTTTATTTGGTGCTAGTGCAGCTAAATATCTGGGGGTAAAAACATCTCCACTGACTTTTAAAGTATCCCAAGAATGTGTTTTGAATGCATATCTTTTAACCTGGTTTTTATACGTAAACTGCCCGTAACCGCCAAATATATAAAGGGAAGAATCATTAGAAGAGAAAAACTGATTTAAGTGCCAATATAACGTAATACCGGCTGTATCCTTAATTTTATCAGACCACTTATATGTTTTAAAATCAAATGTGTTTATACTTTGCTTGTCATTGAAAAAGTTGTATAATTTATTTTGATTTTGATCAAAGAAACTTCTATTACCTTTTGGTAAAGGGTATTTCCCGGATTTATATGCTTTATTGCTAAAAGATTCTGTTTTAAAATTGTACATAAAGATAGAGTCAGACCCTATCATCAACACTCTATCATTCTTCCTGTCATAAGCAACCGTGGCGGCACCGTGTATTTTAGCTACAGTCACTTTATCCCACTCTAAATAATTTCTCTTAATCCATTGGGGGTTAACTACGCTGGCAGTTTTTCCATTAATTTCTTCTTTGGCATAATTTCCCCTTATCTCATTTAATGGCCAATGGTAAGCTAAATAGCCATTTTTATTAATTTTAATCTCTTTAATTTTAAAATGAGGGACGTCTGTATTACTTAAATTTTTGTAAGAATTTGCCCCAAAGAGGAATTTGAAGCAACTGTTTTTATCTAAAAAGCCTATATTTTGTGTATAAAATTCTTGACCGTTTGTTAAGGTTAATTGCTTTTTTTTAAAATCGAACCTTAATGTAATTTTATTCCAGTTTTCAAATAATTTATCCTCCGCAATGTTAAATGAAATATGAGAGAAAACATCCCCTATGCTTACTAAGAAATGTCTTTTTACAGAGGGTCTTCCGTCGTATAATAAATCAATAGTTTGATTGTTATGGTTAAGCCTTAATATATATCCGAAATATTCTTTATATCTTGGAATAAAGCCTATTTCGAAAGAAATTTCAAAATCTTGGTCAAAACAGAGTGCAGAGTTTGGACTTAGATCTAAGCCCGTCCGTTTGTCTTGATTAACATCATTACCATAAAAACCTAAACCATAGTTTTGAGAAAACGTGTATCGACAATTAAAAAGAATAACAAAAAAAATTAAAACGAATCTCAAAAAAATATTACGCATTTTTTAGGTGACCTAGGTGAAATTATCAAATATCAATAATCTCTGCGATACTAAGATATTATTATCTTATGGTAATATAAAATTATCTTAAGCTAATATAAAATCTTAAATAGAAATCACCGTTCCTTTAACAGACTTTCAAGCATGAAACTAAGCACAGAAGTTATCCAGCTTTTTAAAAAATGCGAATCACGAAAACCACTATTCCGAGCAAATAAGCTCCTAATAAAAAGTCGTTGTAATAAAGTCTATCGACCAATTACAACGACTAAACTCTTAAATTACTTTATTAAAGAGCTGGTACAGTGACTGTTTTTACAGGAGTGTAATTATACTTTTTGTAGGTATCACTTACTCTAACACCCACCCTTATATAATATGTAGTTTCATATTTCATAGGCTGCAGAGAAGTGATGGTGATATTGGTATTTTCTTTATCATTTGTAACCGCTACTGCAGCTGCGACTCTTGTTGGATCAAAGTTATTATTTCCTACGTATGGTGTATTAGATATAAATAATTGATAATCTAATAAATTTGGCATTGCCTCGCCCAACGGCCCAGGATTGCGTTTAAATTTGAAAGTCGCCGTTACTTTATTGTCTGAAAGAAGTTGAGGTTCAGTTACCCACTCTACGTTTAAATAGGGAACCACATGAAAATCATGGGTTGTATTCCCCACAACTTTAATCGTATCTCCTACGATTGGATAAAAGGCGCCGTCTCTTAAGGTTGCAATATAAGTTGCCGCAAAAACTTTTGTATTAACGTAAGTGCCGTCCATCTTTAAACCATAATAAAACGGAATCGGAGTTTCGCTCCAACTGATTTCGTCCATTTGTATACGTCCTGTTCCGGAACCCTGTTCCAGCTGCATGGGTTTGTTTTCAGCATCATAAATTACACCCTGCAAACTGGCATTTGGACCATCATAATTATCAATCTCACAGGAGTGGAGAAAAATAGCTGTGCTTAGAAAAAATAAATTCAGAAATATCTTTTTCATGTTCTTTAGATTAATATTGATCATTTTGTAATAATGTATTATTTGATGCGGCAATTTCGGAATTCGGGATTGGCTCGTAATATGCTTTAATTGGAATTGTAAACCTTGCGAACCTCTCATCAAAGCCACAGTCGAAAATATACTTTCCTTGTACATAATCAGGGGCTAAAGGAACTGCTCCTTTTGCAAAGAGAAAGGGGTTTAGTTTTCTCCAAATTCTAGAATTAACCTCTAAATCTGCTGTTCTCCATCTCAGCATATCCCACCAGATTTTCTGTTCAAAAGCAAGTTCTTTTCTGCGTTCAATTCTAATGATTTGCATTCCTCTGTTTGGCGCAAGAACGTAAGATCCTACACCAGTTCCAACTGGTAAAGATGGGCTGGTAGACAATTCGGCCGGACTGGTTAATAATACCGCACCAGCCCTTGATCTGATGTCATTTATACTTAAATAGGCATCATTTTGCATATTAATCCCATCTACTATTGGAACACCATTTTGCGCAAGTTCTAATGCAGCTTCCGCTCGGTTTAAAAGAACTTCAGCATATCTAATTTCAATCCATGATTGGGTGGATTGGCTCAATTTTGTTAGTGATGGAGCTAAATTCGGATCTAAGAATTTACGTCCATGAAACCCCGTTACCGTAGCATTGTTAGCTGATGACGGACCGTCTAATCCGGTTGGGTTAATTTTTTCTCCAGTAGATAATGTAATTGGGTTTTGTGAATTTACCGTTCCTGATTCTTTTACGTTGGCTTTGTAAAAAGCAACTGTTGAATATTTAACAGTAAGGCCTTCGCCAACAAACTTTTTAATAGGTGTTGCAGGGTTTACACTTTCTATCAAGGTCCCTCTTCTTAAATCAGTATGAAGACCTTTAAACGGCTGACCTGGCAACAAAACGGTACCTCTCAGCCTAGGTTCGCAATTTGCAAATAGTTCTTCTAGGCTATTGTAAACTATGTAATTCCCAGCCGCATCTGTTGTTTTAAGCTGTCCCTTTGCATTTTTTGGTAAACCATCAAATAACTCTACGTAATCCAAAGTTGGATTAAACCTATCTCCATAAGTGCTTGTCATGTGTGGGGGGCTGGATACGGCATCAAAACTATGAACAGCATCAGGGAAATAATATGCTCTTGAAAAAATGGTCTCTGGGCTTGATTCGTCAAGAAACAGATTTGCGTAATTATCTGCAGTTGCTATTTTATCTGTGGCAGAAAAGTTTTTTCTGTATAAAGAGTACTTGGTTTCAATTGATTTTGCTGCCCTGTACGCCTGTGTAAAATAGTCGTTGGCCCTTGCAGCGGGAATTCCGGTTAACATAATACCTTCTTTAACAAAAGGTACTCCGTAACGGGCTTTTGAACCTGCTGATAAAGCTACTCTTGATTTAAACGCAGCAGCTATGTTTTTATTGGCTCTGCCTTTTTGCTCACTCTCATCCGGCATATTAGCAATAGCATAATCCAAATCTGCTAGAATAAAATCATAGGTCTGCTCTTCGCTACTTCTTGGGATATATAATTGACTGGCATCACCATTTTCATAAGGAAGAACTTTATCAACAATCGGCACTCCTCCATATCTTTTTGCAAGTTCAAAATAAGTAAATGCTCTAATAAATTTAGCTTCTGCTATCCAACGATTTGTGCTGGTTTCTGTAAGGCTTGCTGCATACGCTGGAAGTTTTTCTATTAAATAGTTAGCATTCCTGATCACTTGATATCCATTTTTCCAGTAGCCTTGTGCTGGGTTTAAATAACTGTTTTGATTTCGGTTTGCGTTTTCTCCGGTATTGAGCTGCGGTACCCAAATTTGAAGGTGAAAGCCATAGCCGTCACCATCTCTGCCACTGTACTTAAAATCTTCCATGGGTAATCTGCTATACAACGCTGCCATATAGGCTTTAATTCCAGCGTTTGTAAATATAGCGTCATCCTGAACGATGGTGGTAGGTGCTATATCTAATGTATTACATGCATTTAAAGACCCAAACAATATGGTAAATGCTATATATATAATTCTCTTTTTCATATCTTTTGAAATTTATATTTCTTATTTATTTCTATGAATTTTTACCCTAATTAGAATGTGAGACTTGCTCCAAAATTTATGGTTCTACTCAAGGGGTACAAATATCCATACGTTTCTGATGGATGTTCTGGATCAACGCCTTTTACATCTGTAATGGTAAATAAGTTATAAGCATTGGTAAATACTCTTAAATTCTGAATCCCAGCCTTTTTCAATAAGCTCTTTGGTACAGAATACCCAAGTTCTATACTTTTTAACCTTAGATATGCTCCATTTTGGATAGCTTTACGAGAGTCTCCGTTTATAACAGTTCCTGTATAAGCGTTATCACCCGGAATCCATTGATTTTTTGGATCGTAAGGATCTGCTTTGGGGTCAACAGGATGCCATCTATCCATAAAGAAATCAAGTGCATTCCCGTCAAATGCCAATGGTTGCGATAATTGTTCCCCATAAGAAACATAACTTAAAGCACCACCTTGAAAAAGCATATTAATATCAAAACCTTTATAATCAGCGCCTAAAGTAGCTCCAAAAGTTAAAAGAGGTGTTTGGCTTGTGGTTGCAATTGGATGTTTATCATTATCATTAAATACCCCGTCTCCATTCCAATCTCCATAGATATAATCTCCAGTTATTACAGATCTGCTTGTAAAGGTTGGAGAATTAACGATTTGATTATAATTCTGATATTGACCTAAGTAATCATATCCCCACCATATATCATCATATCTGTTAGTAGTATTACTTTCCCAATTGCTATAAGAATTTCCGCTACGGTTACGCTCTTTAAAAATATCTTTTCTACGTGTGTAGGCAACATTTCCTCCTATGTTATAACCAAAAGACCCGAACTTGTTTCTATGCGTTAACGCTAATTCCATTCCGTTTGTCTGATCTTTATTTAAATTTTCTTGTGGTAATAGGGTTCCAAATAAGCCTGGTACAGTAGCTAATTTATTAGCTAACAAACCGCTTCTGTTTCTTCTAAAAACATCAAAAGTTACGCCTAACTTACTGTTCCAGAAATCAGCATCTACTCCTAAGTTCATTAAATCTGAAGTAGTCCAGGTAATATTCTTGTTTGGATATACCCTAAAACCAACAGCATTAACGAACTGACCATCAAATACACTTCCTCCTGGAAGACCATTGTTTGTCCCGTCATAAGGATAATCATATCCAGAAATGTATTGATAGTCAATTGCTGAATCGTCTCCAACTCTACCATAAGAAGCTCTGATTTTTAAATTATCTATAAAAGCTAGTGATTTATTATTTTTTATGAATCCTTCTTCTGATACTCTCCAGCCAACAGATCCAGCCGGAAAAAAGCCCCATCGTTTATTAGTTGGAAATCGAGAGGAAGCATCGTATCTAAAACTTGCTTCTGCAAGGTATTTTCCTTTATAATCATAATTAAGCCTACCCACCCATGCTTTTGTAGCACTAGAAGATATACCATCTATATTGCTATTCGCAACCTGATTCTGCGAGATTCCAGCAAATAAATAAGGTAACGGTATTCCGAGCTCTCTAGCGGCATAAAAACTATCTCCAGAAGTTGTACCTTCTTCATATAATACTAATGCTTTAAAATTGTGCGCATCTAAAAAAGTTTTATTGTAATTTAAAGACAATTGTAGTAGTGAATTAGGTGAGTTCGAGTATGCCCGCTGTATCCTATCTGGCCCATTATTACTAAAAGGGCTGTATGTATTGCTAGCGGCGTCATAATCATATACTTTAAACTCTTTTTGAAAATCGGTATTATCAGTGTTTCTAAAATCATAAGCAAATGATCCTTTTGCAGATAAACCTTCTATAAAGGGTAATTTATAATCTAAGGAGAACTGACTTTGTATCCAAGTGTTTTTGTCTTTGGTATATCCAGATACTTCGTCATCGGCAAAAGCCCCTGGATGTTCAAAAACAGGTTTGTAAAGATAATCTGGATTATCATTTGCGTAATAGCTCTCATTAGGCTGTGCTCTCCAAAGCGCTCGGAAAATTTGCCAAGATAAGTGCGTTGGATTTAATTTTTTGTCCATTATTCCGCTCAATTTTACTGATGCATTAAGGCTTTTGGAGATTTTGGCATTAAGATTAGTCCTAAAGTTATAACGGTCATACTGCAAAGAATTACTTTTCCAATAACCGCCTTGAGATGCATAACCTGCGTTAACAAAATAGTCAATAGCTGCATCTTTTGAGGCACCACTAATGCTGAGGTTGTGTTGCAGTTGTGGAGCTGTTGGGTTCATAACTTCAGCATACCAATCGGTACTTTTCTTAGTTCCATCTAAGTATGGCGCAAAATCATCATCGCTGTATTTCAGAACCGGTCCGTCAACAGAATGCATTGTCCTTTCATTGTAAAGTGTATAACGATCTATCACACCAACTGGTTTAGGTAAGCCAATGGCTTCTTGATAACCAAAGTAATTCGAATACGTTATTTTAGCTTTTCCTGCTTGTCCTTTTTTTGTAGTGATAAGCACTACCCCATTAGCTGCTCTAACTCCATAAACGGCGGCAGCGGCATCTTTCAAAACCGATATACTTTCGATTTCGTTGGGATCCATTCTTGAGATGGTTCCTCTAGGAACTCCATCAACAATAACAAGCGGGCTACCAAAGCCCCTAACATCAAATACGTTTGTAAAAGCGCCAGGCTCAGAAGTTTTCTGTACTATTCTAACCCCAGGTGTTTTGCCTGTCATCATATTTTGAACGTTTTGAGTCTTGGTGGTGTTTAACTCTTCACCCGAAATTGTAGAGATGGCCCCCGTTAATGTGGCTTTCTTTTGGGTTCCGTAACCAACCACAACAATCTCATTTAAACCTACACCTGCTTCTGTAAGCGTGATATTTAAAGAAGACGAGTTAGCACTTGTTACTTTTACATCTTTGTCAGCATACCCAATATAAGTGATAGTTAGGTACGCACCTTGAGGGGCAGATATTACAAAGCCACCATTAAGGTCTGTTATTGTACCTCCCGAAGTCCCCTTGACTTTTACCTGAGCTCCAAGTAGTGGCTCTCCGTTTGCATTAGTTACTTTTCCTTTTACGGAAATGTTCTGAGCGTACGTTTGCATAACAATACATGACGCCAGTAAGAAAAATAGTAATTTTTTCATACTTGAATAATTTATCGGTTTAATTTAGTTTATAAAAACATTAACTAAGTAAGCTTGTTAGGGTTAAAAAAAGCTTAATATTTAATTAATTTGATACTCTTTGGTGTTATTTAATTAAAAAAGATTACTGTTTCATAAATGTCTGCTAATGAATATTATATTAAAACTTATTTAAGATGCTCATCAGCAAGTATGATATTAATCAATCGGTTCGGCAGAAGGCGGGGCATTTCTTAAATCGCTTCCCCACTTGGTGTTTGCTTTATCTCCCATTACCAAAACTAATTTGCCGCCATTTGCGATATCACTTTGGCTAAACCACGGCTTGTCCCAATCTTTTCCGTTTAGCTGGGCCGACTGGATATAAATATTGTTTTTAGCATAATTTTCTGCCACTATTTCAAAAACCTTGTCTTTACTCAGTTTTATTTTTACACTTTTGAACATAGGGGAACCTATATTGTATGTTGGAGAACCTGGCGTTACCGGATAAAATCCCATGGAAGAGAATACCACAAAAGCACTCATTCCGCCTCCGTCTTCATCTCCGGGAATGCCCATTAAATCATTACGGAACCATTCTTTTAAAAGCATACTTATTCTTTTTTGGGTTTTCCAAGGCTGTCCGGCATAATTGTAGAGGTAGGGGATATGCAAAGCGGGTTCGTTCGACATAGAAAACTGGCCAACGTTTCCGGTTTGATCTGGCAGTTGCGCATAAAACTCGAATTTGCTTTTGCCTAAAGGTTCTCTAAAAGTCTGATCTAGATTGTTAATAAATTTTTGTGGCGATCCCATCAACTTGATTAGATCTTTTGGGTTATGAGGAACATCCCAGCGATAAATCCATCCGTTATCCTCGCCATAGTAGTCTCTGGCACCCATTCCGCCAGAAAATCTATAATCAAAAGGTTCAATAAAATTACCGTATTTATCTTTTGGATGGAAAAATGCAGTTTTTGCATTGTAAATGTTTCGGTAGTTATAAGAATTTTTTAAGAAAAGTTGATAGTCTTTTTGTTTGCCTAATTCTTTAGCTATCTGTGATAAACACCAATCATCATAACTGGTCCCTAAAGTTACAGCTACGGGTTGCCGCTTTTCTGTCTCTTTTACTTCCTTTATATACTCAGCTTCACCGGGTTTTAAAGCGGGGAAGTAACCTTTTTCATGATAAAATAGGTCTACCTTTGTATTGGGCATGCGTGTCCATGGGAAAAAAGACTTCTCAGTTAAAGCACCTTTACAGGCGTTATAGGCAGCTTCCAAATCATAACCTCTAACACCTTTGCTGTAGGCATCCCAAATCACTGCAACGGCATGGTTCGAATTCATCCGATGGCTGTCTCCGGTAACTTCGGGAAAGGTAGGCATCCAGCCTTCTTTAGTTTGTTGCGCCATACGGATGTAAGATTGGATCATGTTTCTCTCCATATCTTCCGCAATTAATACCCTTAGCGGATGCGTTGCTCTATAGGTATCCCAAATCCAGTCATCAGTATAAAAAGGTTTCCCTTCATCGTTATGCACCTTATTATCTATACCGCTATAGTACCGTCCGTCTTCTGACATATTAATCATACGCTCATAAGTACGGTAAAGGCTGGTATAAAAAACGGTTTTCTGGTTTTCATCACTTCCTTCGATTTCAATTTTACTTAAGGCTTCATTCCAGATTTTCTTGCCTGTTTCCGCAACTTGATTTAAATTGAAGGTTTGGATTTCACGTTTTAAGTTATTAGCAGCTTGTTGACTACTAATGAAAGAAACACCATAACGGGCCCCTATTTCTTTCTCTTTAAAAACTAAAGCAATAGCTTGATTTTTGCCTTGAACCAGTTTAAGTTTGTTATTAATTTTTAAATTCTCCACAGCGCCAACTTCTGTTGGTTCTTGTTCAAACTCCATATATAAATAGACTTTTGTTGGCCCTTTATCAATAATTTGATAACCGGATATTTTATTGTTTTCTATCTTTAGGCTTCCATTTCGTGTATTGATGACAAGAACATTTTCACCTTCATCTTTAAATTTTAGTTTATAGATAGCCGATTGATGAGACGGAGCAAAATCAACTTCAACATTCTCTTCATCTAAATAAACAGCATATCTGTAAGGGCTAACATTTTCTAATCCATAACTGTATTTTTTTATGGGCTGCAAACCTTCTTTGAGATTTTTATATGGACTTAAATTAAAAGCTGAACTGCCTCGATGACTTGTTACAATAATCGGTAATCCACTTATTTGATCTGCGGTAAAGTCTTGTCTTTCGGGGCAAACTCTCAACATGCTATTTGGCAAATGTATCGTGGGGAAAGTTGGCACCAGTAAATGGCTAATATTACCTATATAAGGGTTTACATAATCTACAGGGGTAAGCTCATTACTTCCGTCTGTCTCTTTAGCGGATGTTAGTAAAAGCAAAAAACCTAAACAAAGAATGTACAAGCATCTTTTCATTATCATAATTTCAACAGTGTTAATTTTTTATAATTTTATTGATAGGTGGCTGAATACAGTTTAACCTGTAAAAGAGGTGTTTAAGTAATTCATCACCTATAATTAAGGCTTTTCGCAACAACCAAATAATTCAAATTTTCAATTTATCTTTATCTTAACATGTTGTTAATCATGTTCGACAATAGCATAGCCGCAATTGGATCTGTTTTGGTTTTTTCGTGTGCCATGCTTGAAATTAAAGCAGATCCTTTTCCGTCTGTTATTTTCAGTAGAGGGAATCCTTTAATGGTTTTCATATAATCTTTACGTTCACTCATTTCGCCTTGGATATAGCCATGGATTTTAATGTTACTGGCAAGTTCCTTTACGTTGGGGTTCCTGTTTACACTAAATGCACTATAACATACTTTTGGAATCCCAGGCTGATTGTTGTTAAAATAACGAAGCGCTAATAAATCAATGTTGTCAAAAACTTCAGATTCGGGGATTTCCATATTTACGATATCACCTTCTGTTGGTTTAATCCAACCAGTGATGTACTCGGGAAATATAGCTTTAGATGCTTCTTCACTATTTAATAAGATTACTTTTCCGCCATCTCTGATGTATGCCTTAATTGCCTTTATATCTTCATCAGGAACGTTTTTGCCGATTGCGGAGAATACAATCAACTTCGGCCTCATAGCTAAAGC
This sequence comes from uncultured Pedobacter sp., assembly GCF_946480185.1. The sequence goes on from NZ_CAMLIG010000012.1 coordinate 12,351, forward strand.
CGCCATAATATTATTAGCTTTTGTATATTCTACTTTAATAAAGTCCAGTGATGAGGCGCTGTTTGCGTTATCCACTAAAGCAATTTTTTCATTAGATTTAACTACTTGGGGCCATGTTTTTTCTGCAATAAATATTTCGTACTCATTTGCGGACATTTCTTGCCCACCTTCGGTATAGCTCAATTTTAATTTTGCTTTAATATTGCTGACTTTTAAGTTTTTGGGTATTTTTATGGTTGGGTTTAGCCAAACACGTTTGTAGTGCCCAACCTTTGAAACATCTACCTTACCGGCAGCAATTTTTTCACCGTTTTCTGTCTCTATCCACCAATTAATAACACCTTCTTTTAATTCTCTGCCATTTTCTAAATCATTTACAATACAGAAACGTGTTCGCAGGGAATCTCCGGCAAAGAAATTTCGTCCCCATATTTCTGCGCTCACCAATACTGGCTGTAAAGCCCTTTTTATAGCGAAGTAAGTAGGGTATGGTTCTATAGTTTTGGCATCATAAACATTACGGAACCAGGTTATCAAAGCAAAGTGCAAAATGCCAGATGCTTTATCATTAGAACGACGCAATGCTTCCGCCAGTTCCCCAGTGATAAATGATTGTACTTTTAAAAACAAGTTAGGATTTCCGTATTCATAAGCCCGGTACCCAATTAAAGATTGTGGGTTTTGATGGACTAAAGTGTAAAAGCGTGTTGCATGTCCGGTTTCATTATTTGGATAACCGGTTGACATTTCTTGACTTATCAATGGACGACCGGGATTTAAGTTACTCTTTTGAAATTCGCCATTGAATTGCTCAAACACACTATGATTATACCAATTAATGTAAGCATGAACATCGTCAATATCACCGTCATCAATGCCTTTATAAAAATCTTTACCATTTTCCTTTTCGTTACGACGATAATTAGAATCAAAACAAATTGGTCTAGTCGGGTCAATTTCACGCATACGTTTTACCACATCCGATATGATTTTCATCTTCACTTTGCGCCTTTCTTCATCTGGGTCGTTTTTGTAAAATTTCATCTCATTGTTAACCGTCCAAAACAATATAGAAGGGTGATTGCGATATTTTTTAAGTAAACTCAAATACTCATCCGCCCACATATCAATCAAGTTCTTATCAGGCATAGAACTTTGGATCATTAACCAAGGCCAAGTGCCCTCATGACTAATGCCTATACCATTTTCGTCTGCGGCATTAATCCAAAGTTCATTATAAGGTGTAGTATGTGTCCGTGTTACTTCAATATTGCCGGCTTTCATAATTTTATAAAAACCATTTGCCAGTGTTGTATCATTAGGGGCAAGTGCAAACGGGGTTTGGTTTGCACCACGTAACCAATAGGGTATTCCGTTAAGGTATAATAAGCCGTTTTTAGATTCAAAAGTTCTAAACCCAGATCTGATGCTTAACAGATCCAGCTCTTTTCCTTTATTAGAAACCAGCTTAAAATTAAAATCGTAAAGGTTTGGAGCTTGCGGACTCCATAAGCGTGGCTTAAGGTTTTTGATGGTGTAGGTAACAACTTTCGTTTCTCCCGGGTTTAATTCTATTCCGTTTAAAGATTTTTCAGCATAAAATGATAAATGTGTTTTATCTTCAAGAATATCAGTTGCTAAATTAAATTTGGCTTTTTTTGTGGAGTAGTTTTTTAGGGTAACATCAAAAGAAGCTCCGTCTAAGGCAGGATGAATAAATACATCTTCTATTTTTACGGGATTACTTATAATTAGCTTTACGGGTTGCCAAATTCCAGCCGGACTGTCTTTATAAAAGCCATGAGCAATATCTTTTAACATGGCGTTGGTTACCGGAACGGTTACGGATACATCGACAACTTTTTCAGCATCTTCAATATCTTTGATATAATCTTTGGTAACAAAAACTGAAATTAAGTTTTTACCTGGGTGCAGAAATTTTGATATGTCTTTTCTGATTTCTCCAAACATCCCTATGTGCGATGTAACCAGTTTGCCGTTTACATAAACATCTGCCATTTTAGAAACAGCATCTAAAACCAGTTCAGAACTTTTATTTTCTATACCTGCAGGAAGTTCTATCCACTGGCGATACCAAGCTGATTTTACTTTTGTATAATCAAAGGTATAGGCTTCACATCTTTCTGTTTCTTTAGTGTAATAAGCATCTGAAACACCTTTTGGAAATTTATTATCATTCATGGTTTCTCCATGAAGCCAAATACGTATCGGGTTCCAAAAATCTGGCACATTCATAATATGCCAATCGCTATCTTTTATTGAAGGATTATCTTTAAAAGATTGATCTGTTATTTCATAATCTGGCTTAAAAAGCCATTTACCATCTAAGGATATTTCTGTACGTAGCGCATTTAACTTATCTACTTTTTTGCTTACATAAGTAGATCGCTCTTTTTCTCTTTGTGTTTCCTTTTGTTGATCTGTTACCTTTGGGGTATAAACCTGATATGAAAGCCCGTCTAAAGCTGTGGGTTTTAATGGCTCTATAGTCAGATTATCAAATTCAGTTTCTATCCATCCGCCACCGAGCGTTACAGAACCTGAAGGAGCTAAATTACTGTTGGGGTCAACAACATCAATACGTGGCAGTACTTCATTGTTGATAAAAACACGAATACGATTTCCAACAACTTCAATTTTAAATTTGTACCATTTGCCTGTTTGTGGCTTGAAATGTAGATTGCTAAGACCCAATAATTCATCAGCTCCCATGTAGCCCATTCGGCTCAGGTACAAATTGTTTTGTAAACCGCCTCTAAAGCCAATAATATACCTATCAAATCTATTAAAAGCCCTAAAACCCGCCCATATCTGAACTTGTTTAGCTGTTTTTGGCGCTCTTGCCTCAAATGTGAATCTAAAATCTTTTAAATTTTTATCTCCGAAACATGCGTAGGCATCTTTAGCGGTAAAAACTCCATTTTCTATTTTAGTAATTCCTCTGCCGATTATATTTAAAGATTCAGCAGAATTAGAAAAATTCTCTGCTATTGAAGATTGTGCATTTGCATGAGTTAATAAAGAAATTAATCCCATCACTATACATATACTTTTTAGTATTTTCTTCATTTAGTTTATTGGTTAATAATTATTTTAGGTATGCCCTTTTCAAAAACCTTTAATGTTTCTTTGCTAATAATGGTTAAAAGCTAGCCTTATGGTTAGGGCTAATATCTTATCTACTATTAATAAAATCTAAATTTTTTATTAATAGCGGTAATTTTATGTTTATTTATTAAAAAAATGTGTTTCAATTTTTTATCCAACCATCACCGCTAAAGGAGAGTTGTGTTAATTAATAATCGAAATAAATTTCCCGCTTTGAAAAGCTCTTTTCAAACTAATGTTGCAATAGATTTTGTTTAAGGGAAGAAACTAATGTTTTATTAATAAAAAATTAAGCTGGCGAGTTTATACTTGTTAAGTTATAAGCCAAGTCATCTTTCCGGAAATTCATCCGTCATAAGTAATTTATTAATAAAACAATTTAACAATGGATCATAAACACCATAAAAAAATCTTTATCACAGTATGTTTATTGCTATGTAGTAGTTTTATTCAGGCAAAAATAGTTTTGCCTTCCATATTGAACAGCAACATGGTATTACAGCAACAAACCAAGGTTAAACTTTGGGGGCAGGCCAATCATAAAGCAAGTGTAAAAATCATCACTTCGTGGAATAAGAAAGTTTATGTTGTGGTGGCTGATGAAAAAGGAAACTGGGAAACAAAAGTAAGTACCCCCGTTGCCGGTGGCCCGTATAAAATTAGCATTGCAGATAATGAAGAACTCGTTTTAAATAACATACTCATTGGCGAAGTTTGGTTCTGCTCGGGGCAGTCTAATATGGAAATGCCCATGAAAGGCTTTAACCGCCAACCTGTAAAAGGCACTAATACCATTATAGCAAGGGCAAACCCTAAAACACCTATCCGAATGTTTTCAGCCGATTTTAAAGAAGGGAAAGCGCTTCAACAATATAGCAAACAACCTCAAACAGATTGTAAAGGAGCGTGGTACGAAAACAGTCCCGAAAATGTGGCAAATATCAGTGCTGTAGCCTATTTTTTTGCTAAATACGTTCAGGAGGTATTGGAAATTCCGGTAGGTATTGTGGTTTCATCGCGTGGAGGCTCTAAAGTTGAACCCTGGATGAGTAGAGAGGCTATAAGTCCGTTTAAAGAGATAGACCTTTCTATTTTAGATAATGATAGCGAGATTAAAAATGTTAACGCTACTCCTTGCGTTTTGTATAATAGTAAAATAGCGCCTTTAACAAAATTTACCATTAAAGGATTTTTGTGGTACCAGGGAGAAAGTAACCGAAATAATCCGGATATGTATGCCCAATTAATGCCCGCTTTTGTAAAGGATTTACGCACCAAATGGAATATCGGTGAATTTCCATTTTATTTCGTGGAGATTGCTCCGTTTAATTACGAGGGCGCAGATAGCACTTCTGCCGCAAGGTTACGAGAGGTTCAACTGCAAAACATGAAAGACATTCCAAAATCAGGAATGGTGACTACCGCAGACATCGGAAATCCTAATTTTATCCATGCTTTAGATAAAGAAACGGTAGGCACTCGTTTAGCATGGTGGGCATTGGCAGATACTTATGGCAAAAAAGGGTTTGGATATAAACCGACCATCTATAAGTCGATGGAAATAGCCGACCAAAAAATTTACATCAATTTCGATAATGCCCAAAATGGCATCAGCCCCATGTGGACAGATTTAAAAGGCTTTGAAATTGCAGGAAACGACAAAGTATTTTATCCGGCAAAAGCTGAAATAGAAACAAAAACCACCAGACTGGCTGTTTCATCCCCAAAAGTACCAAAACCAGTAGCTGTAAGGTATGCCTACAAAAACTATTCTGAGGTAAGTATTTTCAACACTTGGGGGATACCGGTAGTTCCATTTCGTACAGATGATTGGTAAAGAGAGAGGTTCACTTATAGATATTTTTTATGATAAAAACCTTTTTAAGTTTCTTGGTTCTAATTGTCAATTCATCATGCGGAATCAAAAATAAAACTGGCTTGGTTAAAATACCAAAATCCTCATATTCATCAACTAAGCAAATTGTCTAAAGCCATTTACTTGTTTCAAGATTTATTCATTTTTTACCCTATGTTAATGAATTATTAAGAAATTATTAGTGGCTTAGGGCTTTATTTGGGAGAGCATAAATTTTATTGAGGGATAAAAAGCTGAAAGTATCAATAAAATTTTGCCCAGATAAAAATCAATTAAATGAAAAAAAACTTTCTCTGCTTTGCATTTGCTGTCTTTTTTAGTCATTCCACTTTTGCTCAGGAAGACTTTACCAAATACATTGATCCAAAAATTGGTAACGTTGCACAGTTTTTAGTGCCCACCTATCCAACCATGCATTTGCCCAACCAAATGTTGAGGATGTTTCCGGTAAAACTGGATTATATTTCTGACCAAGTTGAGGCTTTTCCTCTTCAAGTGGTATCCCATCGGGCAAAAGGAATTCTTCAAATGAAAGTAACACTCGGCGAAATTACCAATGCATCGTGGCAACAAAAAATGAACATAGACCAGGATTTAGAAGTGGTACATCCCTGGTTTTATTCAACTTATTTAATTGATGACGACATCAGGGTGAATTTTACACCCGGTAAAAAAAGCGCTATTTATAAAATAGATTTCCCCGCCAATAAACAAAAAAACATATTAATACAGGGCACTGCAGATATGGAAGCTAACACCCTTGACGTTGATGGCTTTACGTTAAAGGAAAAAATAAAATACACTACCCGCGGAGAAAACTCTGTAACGAGAGAAATGTACGCTTACGTTTATGGCTTGATAACAGATGATAAAAATAGGCCTATTGAAGGCGCAACATTCAAAATCCAAAAAAACAAATTTTCAATTTCTTTAAACCCCAATACGCCATCCTCTGTAAATGTTAAATATGCTGTTTCTTACATCAGCTATGAACAGGCTAAAATCAATTTTAGTAAAGAATTATCGTCAGATAATTTTGAGGAACTGGTTAGCAAAGGAAAAAAAGAGTGGGAATCGGCTACTAACCAAATACAAGTTAAAGGAGGAACCGATGCCCAAAAAAGAACCTTTTATACGGCTTTGTATCGTACCTACGAACGTATGGTTGATATCAATGAAGGTGGTAAATATTATAGTGGTTACGATGGAAAAGTACATATCAGCAACCGTCCTTTTTATGTAGATGATTGGATTTGGGATACCTATAGGGCGCAACACCCTCTGCGTACCATTCTTAATCCAAAAATGGAAAATGACATGCTAAATTCTTATACCTTAATGTATGAGCAAAGCGGTTGGATGCCAACTTTTCCGCAATTACACGGAAACCACATGTGCATGAATTCTTATCATTCTTCAGCAATTTTTATTGATGCTTACCGAAAAGGCTTGAGAGATTATGATGTTAAAAAAGCTTATGAGGGGATACAAAAAAATTTAATGGAAGGGACTTTTATTCCATGGAGACAAGGAACGCCTAAAAAACCTATTGATGATTTTTATCATCAACACGGATATTTCCCCGCACTTCGTCCTGGAGAAAAAGAAACCGAACCACAAATGGATAGCTTTGAAAAAAGACAACCCGTACCCGTAACTTTAGGCGTGAGTTATGATTTTTGGGCATTATCAGAACTTGCTAGTGAGTTAGGTAAAAAAAACGAGGCTGAGGATTACCGCCAACAATCTTTAAAATATAAAATACTGTGGAGTCCAGAACAGCGCCTGTTTATGCCAAAAGATGATAAAGGAGAATGGATTGATATTAACCCAAAATCAGCCGGGGGAAAAGGCTACCGAGCGTATTATGACGAAAACAATGGCTGGACTTATGCTTGGGATGTTCAGCATGATATTGGTGGACTTACCCAGCTTTTAGGGGGCAAAGCATCCGCAGAAGCCAGATTAGACCAGCTTTTTAGAGAACCATTAGGGATGAGTAAAAGTGATTTTTATGTAGATGGTTCCAATTCTACCGGAATGGTAGGGCAATTTTCAATGGGTAATGAACCGTCATTCCACATACCTTACTTGTACAATTATTTTGGTGCCCCTTGGAAAACCCAAAAGCGCACACGATTTTTATTAGATGTTTGGTTTAAGGATAATATTTTTGGTATGCCAGGTGATGAAGATGGTGGTGGAATGAGTGCTTTTGTAGTATTTACCTCCATGGGATTATATCCGGTAACCCCAGGTTTGCCTTTTTATGATATCACAAGCCCCATCTTTGAAAAAACATCCATTAAACTTAATAATGGAAAAACATTTACTGTTTTGGCAGAAGGTGCCAGCAAAACCAAAAAATACATCCAAAAAGCATTTATAAACGGCCAAGAAATTTTTAGTCCATTCATAACGCATGAACAAATTATAGAAGGCGGGACATTAAAACTAATTTTAGATGAGCTACCCAATAAAGAGTGGGGGAAAAATGCAAAAACACCGGTTTTCAACCAAATTAATAAGAATTCTGATTCATTGAATTAAGCTAAAACACAAAAAAATATGAAATTTAATTTGATAACCTCATTTATTGTAATAATAGGATTAACATTTTCTGGCTGTAGTAATCTTAGAGGGAATAGAATAGCGGAGCAAAAACCCAACGTATTGATTATTTTAACCGATGATATGGGTTATGGTGATATTTCTTGTTACGGGCAAACCCAATATCAAACGCCTAACATAGATGATATTGCTTTGCATGGCGTTAAACTCACCGATTTCTATGTGCCAACGCCTTATTGTGCGCCTTCCAGAGCTACGCTTTTAACAGGAAGATTTCCTTTAAGACATGGTTTATATAAAAACCCACATCCTGACGGGCTTCCAGAAGCAGATACATTGGGCATCTCTTCCAAAGAAATTTTAATGTCGACTCTATTTAGAGAAGCAGGTTACGCAACTAAAGCTATCGGTAAATGGCACTTAGGTCATCATAAACAATTTCTTCCGTTAGAACATGGGTTTGACGAGTATTATGGGATTCCCTACTCAAATGATATGCGCCCTGTACAGATTATCCAAGATAGAGACACCGTAAAATATCCCGTAGACCAAAGGTTTTTAACACGCGATTATACCCAACAAGCCATAGATTTTATCAAAAGAAAAAAAGACAAACCATTTTTCTTATACCTCGCCCATGCAATGCCTCATAAACCGCTAGCAGCATCTGATAGATTTTATACCCCAGAAACGCCTAATGATTTATACGCCGATGTCATTAGAGAGTTAGATTGGTCTGTGGGAGAAGTCATGAAGACTTTGAAAGATTTAAAATTATTAGACAACACGATTGTTATTTTTATGTCTGATAATGGTCCATATTATGGCGGAAGCACCGGAGGATTTAAAGGAATGAAAGCTACCAATTGGGAAGGCGGTATCCGTGTACCGTTTATGATCAGGTATCCTAAAGTTTTCCCTGAGAATAAAAAGATAAATGTACCAGCGTGGTCGCCAGATATTTTACCAACGCTTTTAGCGCTTACAAATATTAAACCGTCAAAAATGAATAAGCTAGACGGAGAAGACATCACGAAGATTTTAAAGGGCAAAGAAACTAATCATCCCCCGGTATTTAGCTTGCGTAACGATAAAATTATGTCTGTAAGAAAAGGCGATTATAAGCTTTTTGTAAATAATCCATATACCCGTTTAGAAGATAGTAAAAATTGGGTTGACGATAAAGCACCCGATGGAGTCACCATCATTGCACAAACTATTGGACAAGCAACCCCGGCCCAATATCCGGGGCTTATCCCTCAAAAAACAACAAAGAAAATTGAATTATATAATTTAAAAGATGACCCTACTGAATCCAATGATTTATCAGAAATAATGAAAGACAAAGTGAATGAACTCATGCAGGATTATAAAAAATTCGAAGCTAGTTTGCCTCCACTACCAACTGTAAAAAAATAGTTTTCACGTGATATAATTCAAGCAAATTGTAGGTAAAACAATAATTAACCCGTGTTAAATTGAAAGCGAACAAACCCATTAAATAGCAATTTAAAATAGATGAAAATATCAAAACTTTTTACATTATTTCTGTTAGAGGTTATGGCTATAACAACTTTCTCTGCAGTAGCCCAAACTCCTAAGCGTCCCAACATTGTAATAATTCTAGCTGATGATTTGGGGCATGGTGATTTGAGCATTAACGGAGGCAAAACCCCTACTCCTAACATAGACCGCTTAGTAAAGTCAGGTGTTCGTTTTACCAATTTTGTTACATGTCCGGTTTGCAGTCCAACTAGAGCTGGTTTATTAACTGGGATAAATCCCTTACGTACAGCGTCAGGACCTGAGACGGATGGTACTTTAGACGTAAAATTGACCAATTTTGGCAACTACTTTCAAAAAGAAGGCTATAAAACGGGCTTATTCGGCAAATGGCATAACAGTCCGTCACCCAATCAAGTACCCAATGCTAATACCATCAATCAATATGGGTTCGATAGGTTCGTAGGGTTTTATGCTGGTGCGGTAGATTATTTTTCTAAGGGCTCAACAGGTTGGTTTCATGATGGTCAATTAGTAGAAGATGAATTGGATTATTCCACAGACTTGGTTTCAAAATATGCGATCGAATTTATGGATAAAAATAAAGCCAATCCATTTTTATGCTACGTCCCTTTTCCAGCCGTTCATGGACCTCATGTTGTAAAAGAAGAATTATTAAAAAGAGTTCCTTATGAAATCATGAGTAAGGTAAAAAATATGAAGCCTTATGATTATTATCGAAGAGCGGTTATCAATCTCCCAGAATGGAGAAAATACAATGCAATAAAATACAATGATGAGACGTGGAATAATAAACCCGATAAACTCAGTCACGAAGAAATGGCGATGCTGTACTCTGCCGTTATTACTTCATTGGATGATAATGTTGGACTTATTATGGATGACCTAAAAAAGAACAACCTACTAGATAACACCATTGTTGTTTTCTTCTCAGACAACGGAGGTACTGCATATGCTGGAAACAATTTTCCATTTAGAGGCTTTAAACATTCCATGTTTGAAGGAGGCATTCATTCAGAAGCATCGATAATTATACCTAAAACAGTATTATCCAAAACAAAAAAAGAGGTGCCAGAAATGTGTGGTTATCTTGATGTATTTCCAACATTAACAGCACTAACTAACAGTAAACAAAAATTACCTGCAAATTTAGATGGCATTAATTTAACTGATTTTATTAAAGGCACTGCAAAACCACAAACCAACAGGTATTATTATTGGGCTTGGCGAGATCACGATGTATTGAGATCGGATCAATGGAAATTATTCAGGTACTGGAATAAAGTGGAATTGTACGATATGGTAAATGACATAGCAGAAACAAAAGATGTTTCAAAAGATAACCCACAGGTAGTTAAACAACTTTTAGCTCAAATTACACTGGAAGCAAAAAAATGTGGTGTCGCTAACGGTCATATACCTTTAAATATTAAACCTTTAAAAGCAAAGCCGAAAGGAAGTGTTTTGGCAATTGATATTTCTTCGGAAGATGATTTAAAAAAACAAACCATCGAAATATTAAAGAAAAATTTTACAATTCTGCCTGATTATTATTTTGAATATGATATTAAAGTAGATCCAAAATCAGAACTTTCATATTGTTATTTTTCTCCCATCAGAAGAGGAAGTTCTATGTTTAATGATAACATGGGTGTTGATATAAACGGAAAATTGGTGCAATCACCTACAGTGTTTGATAATAATTGGAAGCACATATCGGTTGGATTAGGTTCTTATTCACCATCGAATGTCAGTGATTTAGGATTGACCTATAAATTCAAAAAACCTGGTAAAACAACCATTTATCTTGATAATATCCGCATCAAAAATTTGAAGGGTGAAATTGTTTACCAACTATTTGGAGATGACAGCGAAAAGGTAAACATTACATCGCCAAAAGCGAAAATAGTAAATCTGTAATATTTGTTAAATAACCATTTTATCTGGTTACGATGTAGAGGACGTCTCCGAAAAGGCGTCCTCTATTTTTTTGCCATTTAGCCCGTATCTCATTGTCTTTAAGTAGAAAAATGCACCCTCCTGTTTCTTGACCAATTGGCGAAAAAGCATCTTTATTTTGGCTCATTTTCATTCATTTAATTGATATTTCTAATCCGTTAATCAATTATTAATGATTAATTAATTGTCCTCTTTTATTATTGATATAACCATTAAGCTCTCAAAATAAACGAATTATAAACCCAAAAAACAAAAGAAAATGAAAACACGATTACTAAAAATTCTATTAATGGCTATCGGTTGGTTAGCTTTTATTCCCAGAACCTATTCGCAGGATATAGGTGCTACTTTTTGCTGGCATTATCAGGAAATCTATGGAGGACATGATTATTCTTACAACCAATCTATTGCTAAGAAAGAGCTTCCCGATAGCACCAATTGGACTACTACAACAGAATGGTGGGAAAATATGGCAGAAGAAGTTGACTATTCAGGAATCGATTTTATTGCTTTACTCAGCAGAGGAAACCAACCCAATGCACCAGATAGAGGTAATGGCAACCCTAAACATATCCCAAAATTGATTGATGCCATGAATGCAAGGGGAAGTAGTTTTAAATTAGCCATTTTCGATGATTGCCCAAATTCTTGGACTGGAAGTAAAAACTGGAACGAATCTGGAGGAACGACTTATTCTACAAGTTCGCCTAAGTTTGATTGTTCCAATACAGCTAATTATAAATATATCTGGGATTACAATCTGAAACAGGCTATCGGAAACATACCCGATGCTAAAAGATACAAAATAGATGGCAGAATGGTCATCTTTTTTTGGTCGGTAAAACCAACTTGGATGAGCAATACACAGGGACATCTATCCGAAATTCTTCAATATATAAGAGATAAGTGCCAGGCAACATACGGTTTTATTCCTTACATTATTATTGATAAAGACTGGCTAGATAATGATAGTACTTTAAGTACTGCAACTGTGGATGCTGTACATGGTTGGTTTTCGGCTGCAAATGGAATATCTTATACGCTTGAAACCTGGAACGGGAAAAAAACAGGTGCTTTAGCTCCCGGATTTAGCGATCCGGCTAATCCTCCATATTTAGATCCGAGTATGGGGACATCAGATAAGGGTTTAAGATTGAAAACAGGTCTTGATCATACCGTAGGTGCCGGTGCAAGAACTACCTTGGTTGAGGGTTTTACAGATGCCGCCGAAGCAGCTGCCTTATGGCGAAGTACAGATAATGGTACAAATACTTTTCATGCCTATGCAAATCAGCGTTTGAACATCTTAAGACGATATACAAGCGATCCTTACCCAAGCAGTTTAAAGATGGAAGTAGAAGCTTGTGACATCAATTATGACTTAACCGCAGGAAATAGCGGAGGTGCATTTCTTGATCTCGGTGATCTGGATGTGGTAAAATGTAATGATACAAACGGCGGTTGGAATGTAACGGCTACACAGGCTAACGAATGGATGGAGTGGAAAGAATTACCACTTCTAAAAAACACAAAATTTCAGTTACGATATAAATCAACAACAGGTTCATCTATAAAATTCTCAGTTGATGGAACAGCATTAACAACAGTTAGTCTACCTTCAACCAGTGGAGTATGGACTACTATTAATGCCGGAAATTACACTACTGGCAACAACAGTTTACACACGGTGCGACTTACAATTGTTTCTGGTTCACCGGATATAAACTACTTTAAAAGAGTTGATGGCACCATTGCTGTAACCGGAGTAACAGTAACCCCATCAACAGCCGCTTTATCAGTCGGCAATACAAAGCAGCTAATAGCTACAGTAGCTCCCTCAAATGCAACAAATTCAACAGTAACATGGTCTAGCAACAATACCGCAGCCGTCACTGTTAATTCAAGCGGACTTGTTACTGCGATTGCTTCGGGTACTGCTACCATTACTGTAACCACACAAGATGGAGGGAAAACAGATACTTCCGTTATTACAGTTACCACTCCTTCAACCGGATCTCAAACCTATCAGGCGGAGGATGCTAATTATAATGGAGCTATTGTTGCTTCAAACCAAACTGGGTACAATGGCACAGGCTTTATCGACTTCGTTAACGATACAGGTGATTATATTCAATGGACTGTAAATGTACCAACAGCCGGAAAGTATGACCTAAGCTTCAGATACGCACTCCCTAACGGTGGGCGCCCGCTTGAACTAAAGGTCAACGGAACTGTCAAGGAAGCATCATTAGATTTCCCTGCCACAAGTTTGTGGAACAACTGGCAATATGTAACCAGCACCCAGACATTAAATGCCGGCAACAATACCATCAGACTTAGCACCAACGGCAGCAATGGCGGTAATATTGATGAACTGAGTGTTATTCCTTACCTGGATGATTGTGACGCACTTGCAAACTGGCTTTCCGCATCTGCTAATACGCTTACTTATAATACTACCGATAAAAAACAAGGTACAGGCTGTCTTCAGATGGTAGGTAGCGCAACGGATGAGTTCAAAAGGTCATTCCCAACCCCGTTGAATACCGGGGTGAGTATAGCCAATGGCATACTGAGCTTTTGGTACTATGTTTCCGACGTTACCAAATGCGGTACGGTGAGGGTAGAACTGGGCTCCGGCGGAGCGGCAGATGTTGATGAGCTAAGCTGGCCATTGAGCGGACTGGCAAACGGCTGGAACCATATCATCCTAAATACTGTTGATGCCGTTCAAGCAGGGACTCCCAATATGAATGCGCTAAACTGGTTCCGTATTTATAATCCAAAGACCGGAAGTATCACAACCAGACTGGATGCTGTCCGTATATTGGATTCGGCATCAGGGGGAAACTCATTGGCTACAATAAGTGAACCAGCAAACTTGGTGATTAACGGTCTTGATCTACAACCTAACACGGAATTACAGTCTGCAACAATTTATCCAAACCCTTATAAAGATGGCCTACTCTCTATTGATTTAAAGGGTTTTAAAAAACTGAACGATATCAAGATTAAATTAGTCAATATCGCCGGACAGACATTACAGGAAACAGTAGTTAAAAACTCTTCGCATGTAGAATTAGACCTATCCGGAAAATTGAAGGAATCGGTTTATCTTATTTATATCGAAGCTGGAAATACTAGGGTGGTTAAAAAACTTGTCGTCAATTAATCTTATAACAACCTTAACAACAAGGTGGATTGACATCCACCTTGTTGTTAATTAAAGTCTATTCCATTTTAAAGAAAATATCGTGAAAAAACTATTATCAATCTCCATCCTTTTATTAGCGTGTTTCTCTGCAATTGCCGGAAACATTGTTTATCCATGGCGTTCCACGACTGCCATTGTTAAGAGCGGTCAAACTTTTGAAGTTTGGTTTAATGCCAGTAACGGTCAAACTGTAAATTCCATACAACTTAAAGGTCCATATAATGTGGTTAACGTCACTATGAGCACCGTTAACGGCAACTGGACGTATGACCCATTATCAGGCAACACTTATAACAGAAAAATAACTGTTACGGTACCTTCAACTACACCGGCAGATCGTTACGACCTTGTCTTAAACACATCTTTGGGTATTGAAACATCATACGGTGGCGTAAAAATTATCAAGGATTATAAACCGGATTATTATATCATGCACTGGTCTGACAGTCATTTTTATCAACATGGTTATGATACCGATTTGCTGCTGAAAAGAAAAGATGCGATGATTGATATTGCAAATATTATAGATGCTGAAATCATTATCGAAACTGGAGATAATATGTATAATGTAAGAAACCATCCTGAAAGAGAAGTCGCCTATTTTATTGGCGATTCTGCTTTAGGAACAATAGGTATGGCCAAAGCAAATGCTGCTACTTTTCTGGTTCCGGGTGATCATGAAGGATTAAACGGAAACGATTTTACAAAAGGAACAGTACAGGAAAACTCCGATTTTTTCAATGATTATTGGGGATTACAAAGTCATAGTTTCAAATATGGTAATGGCCGTTTTATGGACCTTAACAATGCCTGGGGTTTATCGGCTACCAAAAATGGTGTGCATCAATATGAAGTGGATGATGCAAAGGCATGGTTAGCGGGTACCGGCTCGGGTGGCAATTTCTTTTTAACAGCCGGTCATTGTTATGATAGGATGCATAAATTTATCAATGATTACCAGCCGCTCAGTTTGGTGCTTGCCGGCGATAAGCACCATGTAGCCTCATCTAATCCTTGGGAGATATTTCCTGGTGGCCCAAGAATAGCCTATATCTCTAATTCTATTAGGGAACACTTACAGTTTAACATATATAAGGTAAACAACGTTACCGGAACTTTTACTACGCCCGCCGGAACTACAGCTATGGTAAGTGTTATTAATAGCGGAGACCAAAATATACCATCAACCTGGGTACCCAATCTTACACTCACTTTTGCCAGCGCAAACTCAGGGAAAGTAAGCTCAAATACTGCGACTATTGTGAACAGATTTGATTTTGCGATTACAGGAGCGAAAGTGCGTTTTGTTGTCCCGAAAGGCAATACCTATAAAGTTACTGGTGGCACAATTACCCAGGAATTTAACGGAACTAACTATCATATTGTTGATGTTGCCACAAATCTTAATGCTAACAGTTCGAATACAATAAAAATATCCAAATGGAAAAACAAACATTAAAAGTTATCTTCATCAAGATATTTATATTTTGCCTAAGCTCCACCAGCTATGCGCAAATTACGTATGCTCCAGCTAAAGAATTAGGGCGAATTAAAGATACCTCACTTACCGAAATTAGTGGGGTAGCCAGTTCTTATCATAACCCTGGAGCTTTTTGGGTACATAATGATTCTGGCGATAGCCCGAGGATTTTTTTGGTCGACAAATCTGGCAATACACTTACCAAAGGCACATTAATTAATGCCTCAGCAAGAGATTGGGAAGATATTGCATCATTCAAATTAAAAGGTAAATCCTATATACTTGTTGCTGATATTGGCGATAATGGTCAAAAGAGAAAGCTGTATAACTTATACATCATTAAAGAACCAAACTATAATCCAAATGGTTCTAACCCCGAGTTTTATCCTGTACTCAGAAGAATTAATTTCACTTACGATACCGGTTCGCAAAACTGTGAATCTATTGCCGTTGATGTAAAAAGCAAAAAAATTCTTTTTGTAAGTAAATCTAATTATCAGGGCGCCAAGAAAATAAGATACGTCCACGAACTTCCTCTTTCAGTAGATAGCGGAACGGTAACTCTGGTAGCTAAAAAAATTCAGGAATTTGGTTCTGTAAAAGAAGCCACCACGGCTATGGATATATCCAAAGATGGTAAAAGAGCCGTGGTACTTACCGTATGGGATGGAGCTTTCGAATTTACCCGTCATAAAGGTGAAACCTGGGCTGATGCTTTTGCAAATGCTCCTCGCAGAATAGCCATTCCGGAAGGTCGGAGCAATGAGGCCATTTGTTTTGATTTAAACGGAAGAGATCTGTATTCAATGAAGGAAGGGCATAATTCCCCAATTTGGTTTTATAAAGGAATCAAAAAAAATCATTTGAATTGAATTAATACTTCATCTTAAGAAAAAATGAAAAAATTATTTACCCTCTTATTATTTTTCATAAGTTTCTTCACTTTTATCTCCAAAACCTATTCGCAGGATGTAGGTGCCACTTTCGCCTGGCATTACAAAGAGATGGAAGGTGGGCATAGCTATGAGTACAACCAATCTATTGCCAAAAAAGGACTTCCCAATGATAATACGAATTGGACCACTACTACTGAGTGGTGGGAAAATATGGCTGAAGAAATTGATTATTCGGGAATTGATTTTATTGCGCTACTTAGCAGAGGAAACCAACCCAATGCACCGGATAGGGGAAACGGTAATACCAAATATATCCCAAAAATGGTGAATGCCATGATTGCAAGAGGCGCTAATTTTAAACTTTCTATTTTTGATGATTGCCCAAACTCATGGACCGGCAGTAAAAACTGGAATGAATCTGGAGGAAAATCTTACACAACGGATTCGCCAAAGTTCGATTGCTCTAACCCGGACAACTACAAATACATTTGGGATTATAACCTGAAACAAGCCATTGCGGCTATACCAGACTCAATGAGGTACAAGATTGATGGCAGAATGGTCATATTTTTCTGGTCAGTAAAACCAGTATGGATGAGCAATACACAGGGAAATTTATCTAAGATTTTGCAATACATCAAAACACAGTGCCAAGCAACTTATGGTTTTGTTCCATACTTAATCATTGATAAGGATTGGTTTGCTAACGATAATACCTTAAGTACTGCAACAGTTGATGCTGTACACAATTGGTTTTCGGCGGCCAATGGAATATCTTATACATTGGAAAACTGGAACGGAAAAAAGACTGGTGTTGTAGCTCCAGGGTTTAGTTATCCGGCTGATCCACCTTTTGTAGATCCAAGTATGGGTACTGCAGACAAAGGTTTGAGGCTGAAAACCGGGTTAGAAAATACGGTAAGAGCGGGCGCAAGGACTACCTTAGTAGAAGGTTTTACCGATGCCGCAGAGGCTGCCGCTCTATGGCGAAGTACAGACGAAGGTACAAACACCTTTTACAGCTATGCCAACCAACGCCTTAATATTTTGAGAAGATATACCAAAAACCCTTACCCGAATAGGTTAAAAATAGAGGTTGAAGCTTGTGACCTCAACTCTGATTTAAGCACAGGCAACAGCGGAGGTGCATTTCTTGACCGGGGTGATCTTGATGTGGTTAAATGCAATGATACAAATGGTGGCTGGAACGTAACAAACACAGAAGCTAACGAATGGATGGAGTGGAAAGAATTACCGCTTCTCCAAAACACAAAATTCCAGTTACGCTATAAATCAAGTGCAATTGCATCCATAAATTTTTCGGTAGATGGAACAGCATTAACAACAGTTAGTTTACCATCAACTAATGGTGCATGGGAAACTATTGACGCCGGAAATTATACAACTGCAAACAATAGTTTACATACAGTAAGATTAACTATTATCTCCGGTTCGCCGGATATAAATTATTTTAGTTCTAATAATACAGACATTCTTACAAGTAATGGACCTGATATAAAAGCCAACGTGAACGGTAAATCTGTGAGGGTTTACCCAAATCCATACAAAGACGGGATTCTATTTATAGACTTAACTGGTTTAAAAACGCAGAACGACGTTAAAGTTAAGATAATGGACACTACCGGAAAAATAATACAGCAAACATTGTTTAAAAAATCGTCACATTTGGAACTCAACTTATCCGGAAAGTTGAAAGCCTCCGTTTATTTAATTGCCATAGAATCAGGAAATACTCAGATAATCAATAAATTGATTGTCCAATAGTTTTAAATAGGAATTTATAGCCCTGTTTATAAAAAATCAATTAAAACTGTAGTGTTCCTCTTAATTAATGAAATTTTAAGTTTTTATTAATCAGCCAACATATCTTAGCCGATAATATTAAAACCAATATGTGCTTACACCGGTGTGAAACACATTAAAATTAAACCATTCATATTAAATTAAAAACTGTATAATGAGATTCAAATATCTATTTGTTGTAGCTATCTTATTAAATGTCTCTTGTAAAATCATGGGACAAAAGAAAAAAGATGTTAATCGGGATAAGCCAAATTTGCTTTTTATCATTACAGACCAACAGCGTTTTGATGCATTGAGTATTGCAGGAAATTCGGTCTTAAAAACTCCAAATTTAGATAGATTGGCATCAGAAGGCGCTTACTTTAAAAACGCTTATACGCCAATGGCAGTTTGTGCACCTGCCAGAGCTTCTATTTTTACAGGAATGACTGTTGAGCATACCGGCGTTAACACCAATGGAATTGCCGATGAAGGCAAGAAAGAGTCTGGTGTTATGCCTCAACAAACCTTTGACGAGATTTTAGCGACCAATGGCTATCATGTAGAATATTACGGAAAATACCATTCTCCTGAATTTCACAATCATGTATATCAAAATCCAAAAAGGTATACCAAAAGTGGAGAATCGGTTTTCGGACAGGGCATGAGACAGCATTATATCGAATATTTGGCAGAAAACGTTCCAATAAAGCCCCTTGCCCCCGGAGATTTTATAGATGATTATTCTGGCAGAAGCTATACTCCAAACCCATTGGATAAAAGATTCAATACAACAAAAAATGATAAAAAAGCATTTATACAGCCCGATTTTCATGGCAGATTGAATATTCCTGAGGAATACTCCATTACCGCTATGCATGCTAAAGAAACTTTGGAGGCAATTGAGAGACTAAAAGATCAACCTTTTAGCATTACCTGTTCGTTCCATTTTCCCCACGCCCCTATGCTGCCAAGCGGCAAGTATTATCAGATGTACGATCCTAATAAAGTACAAATTCCGGCGAGTATTGCTGATGACATGTCAAATTCTCCGTACAAAAATTCTAACGGAAGAATGGGTAATAAAGAATATGCAGATCCAAATAAAATCAAATACATGATCTCTGACTATTATGGACTGGTTACGGAGGTAGATGATTGGGTAGGTAAAATCCTGAACAAACTAGATGAACTAAAGTTAACCGATAATACTCTAGTAATTTTTACCAGTGACCATGGAGAAATGTTGGGTGCGCATGGGCTTAGAGAAAAGAATATTTTTTATGAAGAATCTTCTCATATTCCCTTATTTATAAAATTTCCAGGAGAAATTAAAAGTAAAACGGTTGTAAATAACTACGTAACCAATGTAGATCTTTTTCCTACAATAATGGATTATTTGAACCAACCTAAAAAAGATGTTGACGGAAAAAGCTTGAGAGATTTAATAGAAAAGAAACCTTCAAACAGGGCTAATTACATAGTTACCGAGTGGAATTACCGTGGAGACACCGAACCAAATTACATGATTGTAAAAGATGGCTGGAAAATGTTTATCCCGCAAACAGCTACTTCTAAGGTTATAGATGTACTCTATAATTTAAAAGAAGATCCTCATGAGATGAATAATTTGATTGGAAATAACCCAGATAGAAAGAAATACACTGCCAAAGTAGCAGAGCTAAAAACTGATTTATTGCAATGGCTAAAAGATCATCATTCTGAACATTATGAAGGTGTAAAAGAACGAGAAATAATAAAATAGAGATTAACATTATAGAGGCGGTTTTTATTGTAAAGCTGAGCGGAGTCGAAGCCTTATAAGTGCAATTGAAGCACATTTCGACTCCGCTCAATCTGTGACAAGTAGTATTTTTTGAGACAACCGCTTTTTATTGCAATTACTAACCTAAAAATGAAAATTTATATCCGTCTTTTCACAATTGTCATCTTTTTAACCGCAAGTTATTCCGGATTTTCCCAAAATAAACACAGTAAAACTTCAGCATTTAAAAGTTACCAAGGATTAGTTATGGCTGGCTACCAAGGTTGGTTTAGGGCAGAGGGAGATGGTTCTGAAAGCGGTTGGCAACATTATCAAGCTAATGGTAAACTAGATAAAGACAATATCCATATTGATTTATGGCCCGATGTATCCGAATATCCAAAAACTTACAATACAGGAATCAATTTAAAAAACGGCAAACCGGCCTTATTATTTAGCTCTTGGGATAAAAGCACTACTGATCTTCATTTTAAATGGATGAAAGATTATAATATTGATGGTGTATTTATCCAAAGGTTCTTTAGCGGAATAAGAACTGCTGCACTGCGAAAGAAATCAAATAAAATACTCAGTCAGGCTTTAAATGCATCCATCGAAAACAACAGAGCAATAGCGGTAATGTATGATTTATCAGGTTTAAAAGCTACCGGAGAAAACTGCGATGCTGTAATTGAAGACTGGAAGCAATTGGTAGATAGTTTAAAAATCACTTCTCGAGGAAACCATCAAACTTATCTTTATCAAAATAATAAACCATTAGTTGCCATTTGGGGCTTAGGCTTTCCAGATCGTCCTTTTAACATCCGGAATATTGGGGTTGATAAATTAATTGATTTTCTTAAAAACGACCCCATATATGGTGGCTGTAGCGTAATGCTTGGAGTGCCTAATTATTTTAGAGAATTAAAAATTGACTGCTTACCTGATCCTTATTTACATGAATTGATTAGAAAGGCGGATATGGTGATGCCATGGACGGTTCAACGTTTTACTCCTTTGCTCCATGCAGAAAAAAGCCGTTATGAGAATCAGGTGAAAGCAGATATCGAATGGTGTAAAATTAATAAGGTAGAATATGTTCCTTGTGTTTATCCGGGTTTTAGTTGGCATAATTTAAGTAAAGTTGAGTTTGGAGGGATACATCCGGTTGCTCAAATTCCGCGTCAGAAAGGAAAGTTTTATTGGGATTTAATGAGTGCATCTATTAGCGCAGGCGGAAAAATGTTATATGTGGCTATGTTCGATGAAATGGATGAAGGCACCGCCATATTTAAAATCGCTAACGAATTACCTCAAGCTAATTTTAAGATGGTTGATAATGAGGGGATGCCTTCTGATTATTATTTATGGTTAACTGGCCAGGCGAATGAAATGCTCAAAAAGCAAATTCCATTTACCAATCAAATTCCAGAAAGAAAGTAAGCCCAAAATGAAATATAAAACAAGCGTGGCAAAAAACAGAGATTATAGGACATTCGGTAATATTTTATTCGATAGCGCTAAAGATCCCTTCGAAATTAAAAATATTGAATACCTTAAGACCAATCAAAAATTGATGAAATACTATGATGATTTCAAAAATAAAATAAGTAGTAAAGGCAAAAGCGAATCAATTAAAGCAAATGAGAAGTAAAATTTTAACAAGCACTTTGCTTTGTTTTATATCGCTGAGTATTGTAGCATTATCGTGTTCAAAAAGTCAAAAAGTAATTGTTAATAAGACAGGTATTTCACGCCCAGTTTCTAAACATTCCAAGGCGAGTAAATTCATGTCCTATAAAGGTTTAATAATGGCCGGTTATCAAGGTTGGTTTAACGCTCCAGGCGATGGCGCAAATAGAGGCTGGAATCATTACAGAAAAGGTAAAATCTTTGAGCCCGGAGCATGCACTATTGATTTATGGCCAGATATGACAGGTTACAAAAAACAATATAAAACTAGCTTTCAGTTACCTAATGGCGAACCCGCTTTTGTTTTTAGTTCCTATGATAAATCTACGATAGACCTTCATTTTAAATGGATGAGAGAATATAATTTAGATGGTGTATTTGTTCAACGCTTTATATCTACACTAAAAAATAAAGAAAACTTTAACCACAATAATTTCGTGTTAAAAAATGCTTATAATGCAGCCGAAAAAAATGGTAGAGCCATAGCAGTAATGTATGATTTATCTGGCAGTAAACCCGGTGATGTTGATGCTGTAATCGAGGATTGGAAATATCTGGTAGATTCTATAAAAGTAACCAGCAGGGGCAATAAGCAATCAGCACTTTACCATAACGGTAAGCCCTTGGTGGCAATTTGGGGTGTTGGTTTTAATGATAACCGAAAGTATACAACCAAAGACGTTGAAAAAGTAGTTGATTTTTTGAAAAACGATCCAGTGTATGGTGGATGCTCAATCATGTTGGGTGTACCAACATACTGGAGAACGTTTGGACGAGATACCGAGAAAAATCCTGAATTGCATACCCTACTTAAGAAGATAGACATCATTCATCCATGGTTTGTGGGTAGGTATGATGAAAAAAGTTATCCTGCGTTTAAAAAAAATATTGAAGACGATATGGCTTGGTGTAAAATAAATAAAGTAGACTATGTACCTGTCGTTTTCCCGGGATTTAGTTGGCATAACATGTACCCTCAATATCCGCAAAATGCTACATCCAGAAATAAAGGAAAGTTCTATTGGGCTCAATTATCTGGAGCCTTAGAAATGGGGGCCGAAATGGTTTATGTAGCCATGTTTGATGAGATAGATGAAGCAACTGCTATCTTTAAAATCTCCAATAATCCTCCTGTTGGTGCCAGTACCTTTGTTAAATTAGAAAATGGTTTACCTTCTGATTTTTACCTAAAGCTAACCGGCTCAGCCAACCAAATGCTTAAAAAACAAATCCCTGTTAGTAAACAAATTCCTTTTTACAATAATTAAAAAACAATGTCAAAAAATTACGGTTCAGCCCTTTACACTTTGGTTACAGTTTTCTTCTTTTGGGGATTTGTAGCTGCATCAAACGGGATATTTATCCCATTCTGTAAAACGCATTTTAATCTCACTCAGTTTGAATCTCAATTAATAGACTTCACCTTTTACGGAGGCTATTTTATTGGATCGTTGATACTTTTTTATACTTCGCAAATTACGAAAGTCGATATTCTCAATAAACTAGGTTTCAAAAACGGAATCATTATCGGACTAATTATCTCTGCCGCAGGGTCTTTATTGATGATCCCTTCCGTTCACTCTGGTTCTTTTGGTTTTATCTTAACTTCTTTCTTTTTCATAGCTATCGGTTTTTCATTACAACAAACTGCGGCTAACCCCTTTGCAGTAGCATTAGGTACTCCGGAAACCGGGGCAGACAGGTTAAATTTAGCCGGAGGAGTTAATAATTTCGGCTCTTTACTGGGGCCAGTAATTGTGAGTGTTGTTTTGTTTGGCACAGCAGCCGGTGCTGATGTAAAGAATGTAGATATTACCTCTATCAACAACTTATATTATATTTTAGCAGGTTTATTTATTGCAGTAGCTATATTTTTTGCAGTATCTAAACTGCCCAAAGTAACCAGCGACGAAAAAATAGAGGCAAGTAATAAAACCAATGCTCCATTATTGATTTTGCTTCTGGCTTTTATGTTGATATTAGCCGAAGGTCCGTTAACTCAACTGACAGGTTTAAGTACATCCGTTTTTGTTTATGCGTCTCTTATCATCATTGTAGTCACACTCTTGGGGTCTATTTCATCAGCTAAAAAAAATCCTGTAGGTTGGGGCGCAATGAAGTTCCCACAGCTTATTTTAGGGATGTTGGCCATATTCACTTATGTAGGAGTAGAAGTTAGCATACAAAGTAATTTAGGCGCATTATTAAGTACACCAGCATTTGGATCATATTCAAATGCCATGATTGCTCCTTTTATCTCTTTGTACTGGGGAAGCTTAATGATTGGCCGCTGGACAGGTGCAATCAGTGCTTTTAATTTAAAAAAGCCTGTCAAAAATTTCTTAACTGTAATAGTCCCATTTATAGCATTTGCTGTAATATTATTCCTCAATAGCATTAGTGGAACCGATATCAGTGTATTTTATTTGTACACCATTTGTATTTTAATATTGGTTGTAGGCTTTTTCTACAGTCAGGAAAAGCCCGCAAAAACATTGGCTGTATTTTCTACGTTAGGGGTTATTGCCATGGGAATAGGACTTTTAACTTCCGGCACTTTAGCAACTTATGCTTTTATTAGCGGAGGTTTATGTTGCTCTATTATGTGGCCATGTATATTTTCATTAGCCATTACAGGTTTAGGTAAATATACCAGCCAGGGCTCTTCTTTTTTAATCATGATGATCTTAGGTGGCGCTATTATTCCTCCGGTACAGGGGATCCTTGCAGATAACAGTGGCATCCATTTATCTTATATTATCCCAGTTATCTGTTTTTCCTATCTTTTATTTTTTGCATGGAAAGTTAGTCAGGAATTAAAAAAACAAGGTATTGATGTAAATAAAATACAAACAGAAGGAGGACATTAAACTGATGAAAAAGATTAAAATAGGAGTCGATATTGGAGGTTCACATATTACCGCTGGCCTGGTCAATTTAGAGGAAGGAACATTAATAAAGGAAAGTTTAGTTAGGCGAAGCATAGATTCAGCAGCGTGTTGTAATATTATTATAAATGAATGGGCACAAACTATTAACAGTTTGATTAAAAACCACCAAGATTATCAAATTAAAGATGTTTGTATTGCAATGCCAGGACCATTCGATTATAAAAAGGGCATCAGTTTAATGCAAAACCAGAATAAATATGATGCATTGTACGGTTTAAACGTTAAAGAATTACTATCGGAAAAATTAAATTTACCGGTCAAAAATATCATACTAAAAAATGACGCATTATGTTTTTTATTAGGCGAGATCTATAGCGGGAGTATGATGGGCTATAATAATGTAATAGGAATTACCTTAGGTACCGGATTAGGATCCGCTCACTTTGTTGACGGCAAAATAAAAGATGCAAATCTTTGGGAAATGTCTTTTAAAGGAACCATTGCCGAAGAATATATATCTACCAGATGGTTTACAAAAAGATGGAAAGAGGTTAAAGGCGAGGAAATTAAAGGAGTAAAAGAAATTATAAGCGCTGAGAATAGTCAAAAAGAAATAGATATTTTGTTTGAAGAGTTCGCTCAAAATTTAGCCGAGTTTCTATACATCTTTATCAAGAAAAAGCATCCTGCCGCAGTAGTTTTAGGTGGCAACATCATGAATGCACAACACCTTTTTTTAGCTAAAGTACAGAAGTACTTATTTGAAAAAAAAATGGGTATAAGCATCCCAATTAACAATTCTAAACATGGGGAAGTAGCTGCGTTAATCGGATCAGTCTTTTAAATTACTTGTTGGGTTAAGTGGCCGAAAAGAATCTGTAATCTTCTTCTCACTAGCTACGTTAAAATTAAGGAACCCCATTCTAAATCACTATTTAGAATGTTCTAATTTCTAGTACATTTAAACTACATCTTTGAGCTATAACAAATCAAAATAAAAGTGAATAATTGGTGAGTAGCGTTTTAAATTAGCTATAAACACTTGACTAACAACAGCACTTGAAAACACGAATTCGACTCCACTACGGGATACAAATTAAGCAGCAATCACACACGATTGCTGCTTTTTTTATGCAATAGGACGAATTTGTTTGGATTCTAAGTTACTTTTTACTTCTTCTTTTACTGCAATATTTTTCTTTCAATTTTACTTCTTTCTTTTTACCTTAAAAATCCAATGAATCTAGCAATGAGTTTTATATCACTTGCTAATAGTCCATAGATTATCTTTCTTCAGGTCTGGGAATAAAACTAAGGCGCAGGCATTTTCATCTTCAGAAAGATAAACTTCCCCATATCTTCTGCACATGTCAAAAGAATAATCCATCAATACTTTTATTCTTTCAACCCGATGTTTATCCTTTTTTACGATATAATTGACACTTAAATTTTCATCAAACGCACTTTTATCATATTGGTAAATGCTCGTTGGAATGGTAACTAAACACATGACTACCAATAGAAAGCTGTATGAGATATCAAAAATAAATATTTTTCCTTCTAGAATGCTCTTTATAGAGCCAGGCATGTATAAATGTAAATAGTCAACGTATGAATACAAAAAAATAAAGCTTACCCAAAGCGTTGCAAGTTTTAATTTCACATTTACTTTGTGGTCTTGTAATGTGTTCATCGTTATTCTGCTAAAAATTAAATCCAACATTAAGTCCCGGTTCAGGAAAAACGAATTTAGACCATTTGTCATCCAACCGTTTAAATCCATCAGGCAGTTGCGTGTGATAAGCCCGATGGGTCATACAAATAGAAGGTTGAAAGAAGAACCTGTCCTTGAAAAGTTTGATGTGATAGCCCATTCGGTATGAATTGAAAATCTGAAAACCATTATCTATTTTCTTTCCATTCTCATTAACGAAAATCTGATAGGTAGGCATTACATCGAGTTGGGCATATATACCTTTCCATAAAAATCGGACGTAAGAAGCTGTTGCCCCATACTCACGTACATAGCCGGGAAATTTTTCTTCTGGTTTTTTGTAAGCTTTATTTAAAAATGGATGGATACCGTTAGGCCAAGCGTATTTCCAGGTTTTTGGAGAAATTCTGATGATGTCCTTATTTGTAATCCTATAGCCAATATCTACCTGAACGAAATTGGGAGGGTTTTCGGTATCAAAATTCCCGATTAATACAAATAGAGAAGTGCCAATAAACCACTTGTTATAGGTACTGTCTGTGTTGGCATATTGTGCATTTACTTTTAAACTACTTACTAGCACAGTGATAAGTATCATCCATAAAACTTTCTTTTGCATATCTTTTTATTTTTAAATGATAATGCAAAAGTAGAATGGTGATTTACTCTAATTCGTTCACTAAAGTTAAGAAATGAAGCTCTTAGACTAAACTGAAAGAAAATGTTATCTTTTCACAAGCCGACTTCTCAACCTACTCAATGATTGGGGTTTGATGCCTAGATAACTTGCTAACTGATATTGTGGAACACGTTGAACCAGATCCGGTCTTTTTTGTAGTAAATTCAGGTATCGTTGTTCTGGTGAAGATGTTTTAAACTCGTCAAAGTCAATTCGTTGTTTGGCTATATGTTCCGCTGAAAACATTCTACACATGACGTCAAACTTTGGAAATTTAGAGTTTACTTCTTCTTGCATATCAGAATTTGAAATAATCAATAAACTGTCTTCAGTACAATTTATATAATGTTTGGATGGGGTTTTACTGAGCACACAAGCAGGTGTCAATGCTTCCATTTCAGTGTAGAAAGCAGTAGTTCTTTCTTCACCATCTACTAAATAATAAGATCGAATGCAACCTTTTAAAACAAAGTAGCTGTCTTTCGATTTTTGTCCTTCTTTAAGTAAAACCGTTCCTTTCTTTAGGTTGTGAAATAGGTTTAAAGAAAGTAATATGTTCTTTTCATCATCCGTGAGCGAAATGTATTTTGATATAAAGTCAAAAAGTAATTTTTCCATTTTTCTATAGACAAAATCCTATATTTTAAAAATAAAGGTATTAAAAAACAAGGTAAACTGTTATTGATCATTAACTTTTAGCCATAGCTGTTTATAATTACGCTAAGCCACAAATCCTTAAGTTTTTTTAATTCAATACAAAAGGTGGGTTTTTTTATTGAATGACATTACTGCTTCTTGATTAGTGTATGAGTATTTAGGGTATACTTCAATTTTAATAATATCTAATATTTTTTAGTTTTTATCTCCAATAAAAGAAAGACAATTTATTAAAAGTCATCTTATCTCCAATAGTTAAATATTCACCAATTTCTATATGGAGGCCCTTATTTCTTAACTTAAGTTAACGGATTTGAATTTTATCGATTTTAACTTTACGGTGATCTTATTTCTCATTGGAGAATAAATCAAATCATATTACTAACAGCAATTATAAAAAAAGATGAAAATCAAAATCACATTTATCCTTGTATTTTTAACTACAACTACGCTATTCGCACAACAAAATGGAGCCTTCTCTAAAGGAGATAAATCATTAAATATCGGTATTGGTGTAAACTCTTTTTATGATGGAGGTATCCCTTTTGGAGCATCTTTTGAACAAGGAATTACCGAAAATATAAGTATCGGGGCTAATGTTGATTACCTATCTACCGACTACCTTTCTTTTAAATTTACGGCTTTCTACTTTGGCGCTAGGGCTTCTTACCATGTTAATCGCTTATTAAAAATAGAGAACAAAAAAATTGATGTTTATGGCGGACCTACTAATAGGATATAGAAGTTTTTCATTGAAGGATACTAATCAAAACCTAGGAGATAACTATGGAAGTGGATTGTATCTTGGAGGATATGTTGGAGGCAGATACAATTTAAATAATAAAATCGTATTATTTGCGGAAGTTGGCGGTATTGGTAGTACCAATGCTAGAATTGGAGTGTCCTTCAAACTTAATTAGCAACAATCTTAATATTTTTCCATTTCGTCATTTCAGCCTTTAATCCTCTTTAAAATAAATAGCCTACTTTTTATGAATGCAATAATGTAGCTAAGTATAAAACAATAAACATCAATTTAAATATTAATAATTAAAATCAATTTTATGAAAAAATTAACAATCGCAATCATTGCCGTTTTTACAATCTTAGTTTCTTGCAGTAAAAATGATGATAATCCTACTCCTGCAGATAGTAGAAATATTAAGTATGAAATTACGGGAAATGCAACAGGTACTTTTGACGTGACTTATACTACGGGTTCTGGCAGTGGCACAAATGAAGCACCGACCAGTCTTCCTTGGTCAAAAGAAATAGTTTTACAAAATGATGTTAATTCCGTAGTCATCAATTCAGCAGTAATTGGAGCAACACCTGGGAAAATAATTACTACCAAAATTTATGTTGGAGGTGTAGAACGAAAATCTGAAACTGCAACAGTTCAATCAAATGGAACAGCAATTATAGCAGGATTGAGCTATACAATTAAATAAAGAGTTTTAAAGTAGTATGCTTTTTTTAAAAATAGAATATTAATACTGTTGAGCAAATGTAATTAAGTATTTTTAGTATAAAGAATCGCTAATTGCTATTATTTATTCTATGTTATTATTGCTTCTAGCATTTGTAAGTTCGTGTGGTATAGGACAACACGCCTATGTCGTCAGTTATAATCAAAACGCCACTCAGATACACTTAAGAGGAAATAATTTTAAAGTGATTAATCAGGTGAGTGGAAGTTCAGAGGTATCTTATGCATTTGCAGTTGGAGGTAAGGAAGAAAAGCAATTGTATGAAAATGCATATCCAGCAATGATGAAAAAAGCAAACTTGATGAACGGTTCTTCAATAGCTATAATCAATGTAATAAAGAAAGAGCACTTTAGTGGTTTTGCCCATTTATTTGTTAAAAGAACGATAACCGTGAGTACTCAAGTCGTTGAATTTACAAGATAACCTCATAAAATCCACTTTGTGATATTTTGGGTGAATACAATTGAGGGCTCATTTGATACCCGTCAGATTTGAATAGATTAAAATGTAAAATAAATAATATTTTTTATTAAATCTAGTAATTCTGATTAGCATGGTAAGCCTTAATTTAAATCCTAAGATCGTAATTATCTGCGCTAGGTATTTGATAAATTCAACATTGTTTGATGGGCATAGCTTCAAGTCCCGTCCAAAATGAATGATATTTTGATCAACCTATTAATTTCACTATCTTAAGGTTACATCTTTGAGCTATAACAGATCAAAATAAAAGTGAGTAATTAGTTAATGAAGCTATAAACACTTGACTAACAACAGCACCTAAAAACACGGATTCGACTCCACTACGGGATACAAATTAATCAGCGATCACACACGATTGTTACTTTTTTTATGCTTTGGGGTGAGTAATAGGGCGAATTTATATCATTTGCAAAGTTATCGGTCACTTTCTAAGCTAATTTTGCATTGGCAGGAAAAGTGATGTTCTTATCTTGGACCGTGGAAGACACAAACATCTATTACAAGATTGTTAGCCTGAAAGTATCCTTTCTCAGTAACCTAGAACGTGTAAAAACTAACAAACCTTGTTTACCTCCATATTCAGCAACATGCCTAGCTTTTGTATTTTAGAACTAATATGCCCAACGCCTACAGCACAATGATGGGCAGGCCCAAAACTGTTCCAGGTGTTCACAAAATTTCGAGCGCCTATCGGAAATTTATAACGTGAATTTGTATTTCCAATTTCCAAAATTGGGCCTCCGACAGATTCGGCTTCTGCAACTAAAAACATCAATTTGCCATCTACTTTTTCTACTACAGATAATAATGTTACCGGCCCATTTTTTACAGACATCTCAACCGATAACCCGTTTCCAACTTTTCCGTGAAAAACACCTAAAGGGCGCACTTTTGTTTTTCCCTCTGCAATGGTTATATGTCCCGGACCATCGTGACCCATCAGTACAACATCTTCTTTAAAATCCATCGCATAATATTCTGTGAAAGAACCACCAGCTTCAAAACAGTCCATTATTTTCATGGCTTGGGCATTTTTAACTTCATACTCGCCAGCTACAGGGACGTGATTGGCCGTTAGTAAGGTGTTGCCAATAATGATGGAACTAATGGTATCTTCATTATCAAAGTTTCCGGTACCTTTGTAGTAATAAGCCATAGATCCCAATTGGTACTTTTCTACAAGTTTTTCTAGGGCTACCGATGTTTTTGCTGCCCGTTTCAACTCCGCCTCAGCGCAATCGGCTTGTATATCAAATGTTTTAACAATCAGTTCAACCCGTTTATTAATTTCCTCATCAGTAACTTCTTTTCTTAAGCTCGCCAGTTCATCGACCTCTATCAACTCTATATGGCCTCCAAAGTGCGCATATTGTTGCGTTAAATCACTATAAATATCAAGCATACCGCTGTAATAGTGCCCCATACAACCCAAACGATTATACGCCATAATATGAGCAACTTTTGCTGCCTCTACCCATTCCCTAATCTCCGTCCAAGCTTCCTCATCATTATGCAACATCCCAGTTACTTGGTGAAATTTAACACCCGTACGGTTAAAAACATTCGCAATTTCTGGAACCGGACAAGCAGAACAAAAAGACAACCATTCGCCGGTCATTTTTGTCCTATCGGTCATTTGATTGAACAACTTATAATCGATAGATGCCTCTGGTGATAAGTTTAATATAATTACAGGAACTTTAGCCCGTTGCACAACAGGCAAAACGGTGGAAGAAAGTGCATAGGTTGAAACATAGAGGAAAATGATATCCACATCTTCTTTACGGAACGCTCTCCCAGCTTCAAAAGCACTTTCCGGATTATCTATCAGACCTAAGTTAATAACGCCGTCGTGTACTTTTGCAATATTATGTTCCACTACTCTTAAATACCCTTCCAAGCGTTCTTTTAAACCATCAAATTGCGGCCAATATGTATCTAAGCCTATTCCAAATAGACCGATCTTTAAGTTAGACATCATCTTATATTTTCTCTTTTTAAATTAATGGAAGTAAAACATCCTTGATAATTATGCAGTAACCGGCAGATGGTATTTGTTCTCCTTATATTGGACATAAAACCCACCGTTCTAGTAAACTAAAGCGAACTTCTTTTAATAAGATAAAACGGATTCTTGATCTGCTGATTTTTGTTTTGGCTTAAGAGCTTAGCGGCGCTCTCGCCCATCTTCTCAAAATCAGTGGTTACCACCGTAATATCCAGCAATTCTTTAAGTACCGTTTCGTTGAAAGAAACCACGCCAACGTCTTTTCCCAATTGTAAACCCAATTCTCGGCACTGTTTAATCAGTACCGCCAAATCTGATTCTGTGAGCAAAATATAGGCGTTGCCCGGCTTAATATTTTGCTTTTCAGTATTGTTTATGACTTCAAACTGTTTGTTGGTCTCTATGCAAAATTTCATCATACCCTCATTAAGTTCAATGGGGTGATTGCTGTATTTCGGAAAAACTACAATGATACGCTCATATTTTTTTGTCAGCTCTTCCGATTCTTTTAGTGCATTATAAATATCCGATTTGAAATCCTGGTAAACACTGCTGACGCTGTTTTCAAGATTTATATTTCTGTCAAGCAATAGAAGCTTGTCAACTGGTATAGCATTTAAAATTTCCAGATAGTCTTCCTCATCTACATCGTGAAAAAAATGGGGCATTACCACATAATGGCTATACTGTCCAAGGTTTTCGTCAATTATTTCTTTTAAAACAGCCGGGTCATAATGGTGAATATACAGGTCCACACGGAATTTATTCCCCAATGTTTTCAAAAAAGCATCATAAATTATTTTTTTATAGGAGCTCAGTTTATTGAAGATCAACAGGACTCTAACTTTACTGTCCTTTCTTTCTAAAATATAATTGCCCTTTCCCCTCACAGCTATGATATAATTCTTTTCAATAAGTTTTTTATAGGCCTTCTCTACGGTATCACGCGAAACCCCATGTCTTTTACTGAAAACAGCAATTGAAGGCAGCCTCGTGTTCTGCTTAAGCTCTCCTGTTTCAATCTGTTTTACAACAGAATTTACAATCTGCATCAACTTTGTAGTTGAACTTTCTTTTTCTACTGTGATATCAAACATTTGTCTATTCTCTCCTTTTATACCTGTTTGCATTTATAGTAAATGCTATCTTTCTAATTATTAATCCACGGTGATTTTATCTTTTAATCTAATATCTTCGGATGAAGAACCTACTCGTATTTCAAAATCTCCAGGCTCAACCGTCCAATTCATATTAATGTCCAATAATTTCAGATCGTCCGGTGTAATTTGAAAGTTTACTGTTTTGGTTTCTCCGGGCATCAAAGTTATCCGCTCAAACCCTCGTAAAACCGATTCATAAGTAGTCACACTGCTTACCAAATCACTGATATATAGCTGTACGACCTCATCTCCTTTAAATTTTCCGGAATTGGTAACATCTACAGCAACCTCCCAAACTCCTTGATTAGCTTGTTTTTTAGGACTAATTTTCAAATTATCATATTTAAAACTGGTATAACTTAATCCATATCCAAAAGGGTACAATGCACCTACCACAGCAGTTTTGCCAAAACCGTTAGGACCATCCCCTGGTTGCCCGGCATGTGAACCTTTCTTATAAGGAAAATTAAGTTCGATTTCGCCCATAGTTTTTGGGAAGGTTACAGACAATTTACCGCCAGGATTATAATCGCCGAACAAGGTTTCCGCTATAACTTTGCCAGCTTGTGGGCCCGGAAACCATGCCTCTAAAATTGCAGGGATATAACGGTTTTCCCAATTAATGGTTAACGGTTGCCCATTAATTAATACCAAAACAATAGGTTTACCTGTTTTCTGTAAAGCTTTAATGAGTTCGAACTGTCTTCCGGGAAGCCCCAAACCAGTCCGTGATTTACTCTCTCCTGTTCGTTTTTCATCTTCGCCCAAAGCCACAATTATCACATCTACATTTTTAGCTTTATTTACCGCATCATCAATACCTGCTTGTTCATCGGTGGTTAAATCTGTAGGGATAATTTCTGATTCGGGCCAAGTTGCATCTACCACATCACAACCTTTTGCATACACCACCTGTACAGCACTTCCTAAATAATTTTTTATACCATCCAAAACAGAAAGCGTTTTATTATTTGCAGGTCCGTATCTACTTTCTTGATAGTTGGTTTCTACTGCTAAAGGCCCGGTAACTAAAATATTTTTAAGCTTGTTTTTGTTTAACGGAAGTAATTGGTTCTCATTTTTTAACAACACTAAAGATTCTCTGTTGAGTTGAGTGGCAAACTCTTCATCTGTTGCTGTATGTACAATTTTATCTGCATTTTTAACATCGGGAACGTAAGGATGATCAAATAAGCCTAATTTAAACTTTATACGTAATACATCCGCCACACGATCATCTAAAGTTTTCTTTGATACCCGGCCTTCTTTTATGAGCTCTCTTAACGGTAAAATAAATTTCTCTGGGGGCGAGAAATTGGTTCTTACATTTAAACCGGCTTCAATTGTCATTTTAACCGCTTCTTTATAATCTTTGGCAACATGGTGTTTGCTTTCTAAAAACTCTACAGCCTCACTATCAGAAACTACATATCCTTTAAAACCATATTGATGCCTCAGCAACTCTGTCAAAAAATAATAACTTCCGGTAATCGGCATCCCATCCCAATCGTTATAGCTACTCATTATCCCCATTGGATGAGTTTCCTGAATGACTCTTTTAAATGGATAAAGATGTAATTCATGCAATTCTCGAGGTGCAATATGCGGATCTGTTCTGGCGTATCCGTCTCTTCCGCCTTTTGGAACACTGTATGCGGCAAAGTGCTTTAAAGTAGATGCCACTCCGTTTTCTTGAATTCCTAAAGTCATCTGTTTTCCTAACTCGGCAACTAAAAATGGGTCTTCACCATAAGTTTCTACAACCCTCCCCCACCGTGGATCTCTAGCCAAATCGAGGATTGGCGCATAAACGTTTGTATAGCCTAGCGCCTTCGCCTCTCTCCCTACGGTTTGACCCGCTTTATAAACCAATTCTTTATTCCATGTGCTTCCAATGCCTATCGGCGAGGGTAATGGAGTAGCTTTTGAGCTTGTTAAACCATGTATTCCTTCATTTGTAAAATCTACTGGGATACCAAGCCTTGTTTGCTCTACAAACCACTCCTGAACTATATTAATTGCGTTTGCGTGTTTGCTAAATGGATAGGCATATTGCGAATCAAAACGAGGATTTCCGGCAATGTTGTTCAAATGCTCATCAATATTAGCTATACCGTCTTTCCAGATTTCATTTTTCCAGCTTTCTTGGGGCAGTTCGTCTTTCAATACCCGTTTGTAACCGTACAGTGTAGCAGTCTGACAAGTTTTTTCATCAACGGTCATTAGTGAAAGTAAGTTATTTACTCGTTCATCTATACTTTTTGTAGCATCTTCATAAATATCTTTTTTACCATTTTTATTAAAATCAATCCAGCCCTTATGGTAGATTTTTGCATTGCCCTTTCCTTGTGCAATTACGCCGGTTGAAAAAAAACAAGAGGTTAAAACAAGATATATTTTGGCTTTATTAAACATTTAATCCTTTTAAAATTTAAGATTTTTATTGGTTTTTAACTTCCCGGAATTCATTTACAAATTACAAAAAAACTACTTAAGGTATTTACAGGTTTTCTCAAATCCGTTCTTTTTCGCACACTTTAACCCCATTTTAGTACTCATTTGTCTTTATAAATTTTTAGGAAATAGATTATTTATAAAACACAATATAGCTAACAGCTCCATAAAAAACGTCCAAATAAATGGTAAAATTATATCCTAATCCAATGACAAATACCTGTCTAAAAGCATTCTCGATCATTGAATGTATAACCTAGGGCTTTTTACCGGGAAATATTTTTAAAAAACTCTCCAAACAATTTTAGATGATTTTACCAAAATATTAAATCTATAAATCCCCTTAAATTCCGTAAATTGAAAAACCATAAATCGTTGTTATGAGAGCCAATCTTTTACTTTTAATTGCCTTCTTTTTTTCGTTTAATATCAAGGCACAACCCGTAGAACGCAATCTGTTGCAGAAACACCCAAGCCGAAATACAATCTGCCTTATTAACAGAGCAGATTGGAAGCCTTTTTCTAAAATACCAGAGGCGTGGAGAAAGGTATTATCTAAAAAAGAGATAGACCGCTTTATTAGCCTTGGAGACAGTGCGTTAAAAAAAAGATTTTATTCTTTATCTGCCATATCGATAAAACTACAAGGGAATAGTGAATAAAATTTTAGATTGAAAAACAAACCCAAATTGTTTTCGGTTTTTAACTTTTAAAAGATGCGATCTAAAAAGGTCGCATCTTTTTTTATAGACTTAAGAGCAAGATCAACACCGAAATGCCTTAAATTTAGGTTTTTGATAAGGCTTTATTCTGCAAACGTTGAGCTATCTTTGAATCTTTCCGAATAAACTTTTGGTGTCACATTTAGATGCTTTTTAAAAACCTTAGAGAAATAACTAGGATCTTTAAAACCCACTTTGTAGGCAACCTCCGCGATATTATACGTACCTAACTCTATCATCATTGCGGCCTGTTTGATACGGATACTTAAAATAAAATCATTAGGTGTTTGATTTGTCCAGGCTTTAATTTTGGTAAATAATAACGATCTACTTACTCCTAAACCACTACTAAACTCATCAACACTGAAAAATTCATTAGCAATGTTATCTTTTACCAATTGAAAAGCTTTGTTCATCATTGCTTCATCAATTGAATTTACCGGCAACTCTGATGGTTGAAAGATATTGGAATTTACAAATTTTTCTTTCAGTTTGTTGTGCGTGTTAATGATGTTTTTGCATTTTAGCAATAGCTCCTTAACGTTGAATGGTTTAAAAAGATAATCGTCTGCGCCAGACTCCAAACCGTCGTATTTATGCACTAAGGAAGTACGGGCAGACAGTAATACAAAAGGTATATGACTGGTTCTGATATCAGCTTTTAATTTAGCGCAGAGTTCCAAACCATCCATTTCGGGCATCATCATATCACTTATAATTAGGTTTGGATGCTTTGTAATGGCACATTGATAACCGGCGAGACCATTTTCAGCCATTAATATATTGTAATCATCCGAAAGTACGTCTTTTATAAAATTTGCAACCTCTACATTATCCTCTACAATTAAAATAGATTTCTTTTCTTCATCTTTTGCTTCTACAGTTTTTGAAAAATCGGGAATATACTTTTCGGTTTTTGAATGATCTATGACGTAATGTGACATATCTCCATCTTTTGGCTCACTTACAATATCCTCACTAGCAAAGGGAGTTCTTCCTAGAGGTAAAGACACATAAAAGATACTTCCTTTTCCTTCCTCGCTAGATACACTCACATTGCCTTTATGTAATTCTACAATGCTTTTTACGATAGCCAAGCCAATTCCCGACGAATATTTAAACTGACCATAATTTTTTTGCCCTTGTATCTCGTAAAACTGATTAAATATTTTATCAAGTTCCGATGCCTCCATACCGTCTCCGCTATCTTTAACAGATATATTCAAATTTGTAGCCTCTCTTTTGATTTGCAAACTGATTTCTCCGCCTTTAGGAGTATGTTTAAACGCGTTTGATAATAGGTTGTAAAATACTTTCTCTAACTTCTCTGCATCAAAATAAATCAGTATTTCCTCTTCATCTGCTTCAAAAGTATATATATACTCATCAATTTTCGC
Organism: uncultured Pedobacter sp.; assembly: GCF_946480185.1. The sequence continues at coordinate 49,916 of NZ_CAMLIG010000012.1, forward strand.
CTGTAAAGAAAATGACAGGAAAATCTCGCGTAAAAATTCAACGATGTTACTTTCAACCACACGCAATTTCATTTGGTTATCTTCAAACTTCCTAAAATCAAGTAATTCGTTGATCAGTTTGTTTAGTTGGTCGGTGTTCTTTTTGATAACCAACAACTGTTTAAACATTTTGTGAGGTCCCTTGTAATCTTCCAATAGCTTCTGTAATGGTCCGGATATTAAAGTGAGCGGTGTCCTAAACTCGTGAGAAACATTGGTAAAGAATTGTAATTTATGTTTATTTAATGCTTCCTGATTGGAAGATTCTTGTTTCTCAAGCTCTAGTTTGTGCTGTAAAACCAACTTTGATCTAAAGAAATACACAAAAACTCCAAAAGCGCCAAAAACCAGTAAACCATAAATAGTGTAGGCCCACCACGTTTTCCAAGGTGCACTGGCTACCGTTATATCTAGATAAGTCACTTCTTTTGTTGGGAAGCCATATTCATTTACACCTTTAACTTCAAAACGGTAACTACCGCCTTGTTGTATGGTGTATGATACCGACGGTTTAGATGTTTGAACCCAATTTTTCTCTAAGCCAATTAACCTATAATAATATATATTTTTATAGTTTTTAATAAAATTTGGCATTGAGAAATTAATGGTTAAAATATTCTGGTCATAATCAAGGCTGATTTTTCTAGTGTTTTCGATTGAATATTTTAAAATTCGTGTGCTGTCTCCTACCTTTAACAGTTTATCAAATAGTTTAAATCCGGTGATAATCACATTTGGTGGAATACTACTTACAGCCTGAAGCCTATCCGGGTTAAAATCAGTTACCCCAGAGGCACCTCCAAAATACACTTTGCCACTTGCAGCATACAGCTTTGATGTGCGTAAAAACTCATTTGGAGGCACACCATCACTAAAATTATACACTCTCTGTATTCCCTTTTTAGCTATATATTTAATAATCCCAACGTTTGAGCTTAACCAGATGGCCCTATTTCTGTCCTGTACGATAGAATAAATAGAATACTTTTGGTTTACCTCAGTAGGATATAACACGCCATTTTTAAATTGTAAAAGCCCGAGGTTTTGGGTAGCAACCCAAACTCGCCCTTGTTTATCTTCGTATATATCTTGAGCGTTTACATTATTATTAGCAATAGACTGGGCTAAACCAACCTCATTAACAACAAAACCTGCGGTGTCGGTTTTCTTTGTTAAAGTTAAAACACTTTGAGGGGTACAAATATATAAGACTCCGGACTTTGATTTTAGCATACACCTAATAGTTCCTAAAATGACACCTTTTTTTTGCGACTCCAGTTTAATTCTTATGCTTTTTCCGGTATTTATATCTAATAAGTTTAGCCCATCATTTAATGTACCTACCCAAAGACTGTGATCATCATTTTTTTCGATGGCTAAAATTCTGTTCGAACCTAAACTAAATTTATCTTTGGAGTTATGGACATACGTTCTGCCGGCTTTTGTTTTTAGATTATAATGTATCAACCCTTCATTGAAAGTACCTATCCACAAGTCGCTTGTGCCGTTTAAAAAAAGTGTTTTAACTGTTCCCAGACTTTTTCCGTCGGTTAACTTTTTAATGTAACTGAATTTGTTCGCCTTCTCGTCAAAAACACTTATTCCTCCACCTTCAGTACCAAAGTAAATGTTTCTATTTACGTCTTGAACCGCAGAACTTACCACCTTAAAGCTCAACTTAAGTCCATTTCCTTCATCTATTACTCCAAAATTAAACTGTTTTTCGTTCCAATAATTTATTCCACCGTAGTAACTTCCTATCCAAACAGAACCAAATCGGTCTTTAAAAAGTGCTCTTATTTTATTGTCGACCAAACTTAAAGCAGAACTGGGATCATGTTTAATCTGGTGCACCACTTTAAAAGCATCTATTATACTTATACCATCATAGGTGCCCACCCAAAGCCTTTTTTTTGCATCAAAAGTAAGCGCTCTAATTACCCCGTTTGCTAAATCACTTTTAAAATGAAGAAAACTTTCATGCTTAACATCCAAATAATCCAAACCGTTTTGTGTACCAATCCAAAGATTATGTTTATCGTCTTCCAATAAAACATTTACTATATTATGGATGATGCTATTTGCGCCTTTCCCTTGCAAATAGGCCCGAAATTTATATTCTCCATTTTTAATAGATACACTTTTATTTAAACCTTTATCAGTTGCCAGCCAAACCGTTCCATCTTTGGTTTGATAGATATAACGGATAAAATTAGAGCTGATATTGTTTTTTGAATTGGCAACAATATGTTTTACTTTTTTAGTTTTTGGCTGATAGGTGTAAATTCCATTATTATAGCCTACCCAAATTTCTCCATTTGCCAGTTCGCTTATGCATAGGGCATCAACAATTCGAGATCCGTTCTTTTCTATTAAGTTTATTGTTTTAAAAGTGTCTGATCTGGGATTGTAAACCGCAAGACCGCTACGAGATGCCATCCAAATATCTCCACTTTTGTCAATTAAGATTCCGCTGATATCGTTATAGCCCGCTGTCAACCCCGCTGACATTTTATTTTTATGGAATTTAAGTTCTATACCATCATAGCTGATCAAACCTTTTCTAGTGCCAAACCACATCAGTCCATTATCACTTTGAGCCAAGGAAGTCACCGAGTTTAGAGAAAACTGATCTGACGTAGACACGTGACCGAATTTATCAACAAAATCTTGCGAGAAAGATTTATAAACAGGAAAGAATGCAAGGAAAATGAGTAGTTTAAATTTAGACTTATAGCAACATCCACTAAAAAATACTTTCATCATAGTATGCAATTGGTTCTTTAGCAAAAGCTTGCGCTCTGACAATTAAAATCAAAGTAAGATTTTTTCTTTAAATTTTCAATTTGTTCTATAACTCCAGCATATAACACTTGCCTTTGAGCATACAGCTAACTTACTTTATCACTTAAAAACATAAGGATAAAAGACACATAATAAACCTAATAATTATATAAATGTTTTGTTTTTAATAAATAAAACATTTACACCTTATTAAGCTACTCTCATTTGAATTAAATGTGGTTTCGTAAAACTTACCGAAACAAAAATGAATCTACCTGTAAAAGCTCCTTGCCTTTTCCCTTAAAAACAAAACAAAGATTTTCTTTCTCACTTAAAAACGGGAGACTAGCGCTAATTTTACCAGTAGCCAATCCCTCACTTATATTGCAAACTCCTAACAGTGTTCCATTAGGTGTATTTCTTCTGATTTCGATAGAAACACCTTTTTCCGCTCTTAACAGATTAAAAGTGATTTCGTTTTTATCGGCTAAATTTTTAACGTTAGGGTAAATCACATAGTCCCAATTATCTATTTGGCTTAAAGCAAATTCTCCGGTTTTTATTTCTTTTTTTTGAATACCAGATGATTCAAAATAATCTTCTGCTTCAATCAAAGATGCATTAGCATCATATTGTCCCACTCCTACTCCATCTACCCTTATTGGCGCCATCTCTCCATTTTCTTTATAATGAATGTAGCTTATAAAACTATCTCTGAAATAACGATTTCCAGTTTGGCTGATATCACAATAAGCAAAATATGATTGATTGTGCCAGTCGAAAAAAGAGCCATGCCTACCTTGTAAAAAACCGTTGGGCCAAGTTGGCTTATCGTAACCCGGAGCAAAACTCTGTTCATTCATGATCTTCCCCTTGTAATCATAAGGTCCATATACATTATCGGCCATGGCATAAAAAACACCCCAGCTCAAATAAAACTTACCGTTGTGTTTATGTACAAAAGGTTTATCGTCTGTTGGCATCTCTTTGTTTTTTCCGTCAAGGTTATACGGACCGTGAGGATTGTTTATGAAAAGTTTTCTGGGCTTTTCTGCCAAGCTGATCATATCATCATTAAGCTTTGCGATATAGTAATCCCAAACCCCAAAAATAATATAATGGCTACCCTTATCTTCAAATATAGCAATGTCATACTCATCTGTTGCGGTTAAATCTGCTTTTAACAATGGTTTACCCAAAGGATCTTTCCAAGGACCGACTGGTGTTTTGCCTACTACAACTCCGGTTTGCTGGCTTTTTTCTGAGAAATACCAATAGTACTTCCCGTTTTTGTAACCAACATCCGTAGCCCAGCATCCTGCAAATGGCTTTCCGATATATGTTTGTTCAGGTTTTAAAATGCTTCTTTTTGTCCAGTTTACCAGATCTGGCGAAGACCATACCCACCAGTCTTCCATTACAAATTCTTTATTATCGGCAGCTTTATCATGCGAGGCATAAACGAATGCGGTATCATTAAAAATATGGATATGAGGATCATTTAAACCCACATTTGGAACAATTGGATTTTGAGCGATAGCTGAAGAGCGCATCAATACGAATAGAAGTAGGGAAAAGATCAGTCGGTTAGATAATTGTCTTTGCATAGTTTTTCTGACAAAATTATTATAACATTCCATCGAAATAGTACAAACGAATAAGTACTAAATCAAAAAATTGTAGTAGCTTTTAATCCTAATTTAGTTTGTTTGCATTTAGAAATGTTAAACGCGATAAACTTATTTGTTTTGGAAAACGTTTAACTATAATTGATTAGAACAAATATCCAATATTGGGAAGGGAAAATCATCCATAGAAATGGTAAAATCGTCCAAAACCTCTTGACTATTGTTCAAAAGCCCTTGTTAAGAAATAATAATAAGTGGATTAGTAAAACAGAAAAGGGAACAAGAAATATTTTTACTTAAAAAAGGTCTCCTTTCGAAGACCTGTTTTTTTAATTTATAACTTGGTAAAGTTCGTTTGATCTTTTGAGTTACTTCATTGTGTATCTCTTCATACTAATTACCGCACTTCCATTTGCATTAACACTATTAATATAAATATATGCTCTGTATTTACCATCGGCGGTCTCTGCCCAAGCGCCTGCTTCTAATTTGAGATTGATTGCATAATCTGGTGCATTTGAGAAGTCTATTTTCTCAAAATCAATATCATCGATAAAGATGGTATTTCCTAAATCGGAAAGTTGCATATCTTCCATATTATAAGTTTTAATAATTTTAGTATCATTATTAACTCCTGCTGGCAAAGTAACACCTTCCAAATAAGTTGAGTTAGCTGGTGCTACTAATGCATGGTTAAAAGCACTGCTTGTAGGCGTATTTCTATAAAGATAAACTAAATCAATTTTAGCTGCTTTAGTAGCAGCATCTGTTGCATTATAAACGGCCATATCGGCAATAGACACATAAGCCATATTTCCGTTCGAAACATTTAGATTACGAGTTATAGCCATTTTGGCAATGGTATAAGGACCCATTTTGTACGATACAGATTCGCCATTACTACTTTTTACAGAAAAAGTAAAGCTAACTGTTTTTCCACGGGCTTCTTCTGGGATTTTATAGTGAAACCTAAGCGTAGCTGCCTGAATATTACTGTTGAAGGTTACGGAAGTTTTGGTGCCGGTGGTAACTGATGGTGTTGCAACTACTACACCCAAGTCTGAACCTGTTGCCGGGTTTGTTGAATAAAAATTATTATCCAAATAAGTGCCAGTGTCTCCTGCAATGGATGCTTCCACCTCTGCACTAGCTAAACTCCCTTTTTCTGGAATTATGCCCATGGCATAAGCAAATTCAATCTCATTACCCACAATGTTGGGACCTAGTGTTCTTTTGATTACATCGTTCTGTAATACTTCTTTTGCTGTAGGAACGGCATATTCTTTATCCTTACACCCAGCGGCGAGTAATAGCGCTCCAAGTATAAAAGCGCTATAGCTTAAAAATTTATATCTATGTTTCATCAGATTCTTTTTTAATTATTAAAACTATCGCGGTTGTACCGTGATTATAACTTTGTAAGGTTTCCTAATTTTACGGTTCCCGGATACTACTGTGTACACCTTTGGGTTGGCTAAATCCGAAAAATCTACCTTACCCACAATTTTAGGGTCCAATTTACAATCTGAGGCTAAAGAAAACTGCGGATACAGGTTTTTTAGATCTGTACCAAAAAGAACCTGTACCTCAATAGTTTGTGCAACCGTGTCAATTACTGGAGATCCGTTGCGAACAGTAACAAAATCGCTTCCGAGCAGTTCAAAATTACTAACATAACAGTCGGTTCGATTTGTAATTAACAAACCGTCCTCATCAATCGGGCTTTCTTTTTTGCAAGCTACCACCGCAACTGCGATGAGTAAAACTGCTATTATATTTTTTATATATCTTTTCATTTTAATTTATAATTATTTAATATCAAGACCTTTATGCAATGTGCTTAACACTAGTGAACAACTAACCTATTACAGCCAAGGATCATTTTGTGTTAACATTGGATTTCTATCTCTCTCGCCTTGCGGTATCTTAAAAATATAACATTGCTGGTATACTAGGTCAGATGCATTTTGGAAGTATTTTGTTGAGTTAGTATTACCTTGCGTATCGATACGATAGACACCAGAGCTACCAGGACCACCCCACACTCTTTCAATTGCTCTCCATCTTCGAAGATCAAACGAACGTTGTCCCTCGCCAACTAGTTCAACAATACGTTCTTGTTCAATTGCCTTAAAAAACTCTGTTGGATTTGCTGTTTTACTTGCCGCTAATGCTGGCAGTTTACCACGAGCTCTAACTTTATTAACTAAATTAATAGCATCGGGTTGCGGTATAGGGTTAATTTCATTACTTGCTTCTGCATACATTAAATATACATCGGCTAAACGTATAACTGGCCAGTTATAATCGCCATCACTACGGCTTTGACCAGCGTAATTACGTACAAATTTTCTGAATAAATAACCCGAATTTATATTTTCATATTGAACGGTGGTATATTGTACACCATCAATTGTTACAGGTGCATTTATGGCTTTATAGATGAATGGCTTAAAACCAGTTTCCTGTAGCCCAGCCAACGACATGTACATTTCATAATCCCACATAATGGTGGACTTCATACGATAATCTCTATCCGCATAACTATTTGGGTTAACTGCCGAATTGAGCGCAGTTCTACTTTTTGAAGGCACTAAGGGTGGAGCAAAATCTCCGGTTGAAATTTTCTGATACCTGTCTGCGATTTCATAACGTGGAGACATAAATCCTTGAGCATTCTCTGTAGAACGGCTTCCAAATTCCCGCATAAGCTCTTCGCCTTGATTGGTTGACGTTCCACCGTGTGTAAAAACAAATATCATTTCAGGGTTACCATTAGCTTTAGGCGTAAATAGATAATAATAGTTTGGCAAAATATTGGCCTTTCCTAAAGCGTCAATTTGACCTGGATCGCCGTTCTTATAAAGGGTTAACCCATAGTTTTTTATTACTGCGTCAAAATCCGCCGCGGCAGCGGTAAAGGCTGTTTTTGCTTCTACTGGGTCTTGTATAAATCCTTTTAATTCTGGCCAGCCGTTCTTTTTCCACGAAGCCCAGTACAGTTGAACTTTACCACGTAAGGCCAACGCAGCTGGTTTAGACGCCCGTCCGGGTACCGCGGAAGGAGGTAACTTATCAAAGGCAAAAGTAAGATCAGCAAGGATTGAATCTTTAACTTCGCCTATTGGTGTGCGGGCAATGTTCATTACCTCTGAATTATCAAAAATCACTTTGTTTATATACGGTACATCGCCCCACATAGAGATCAACCTGAAGTAAGCCAGCGCTCTTAACAGTTTGGCTTCGCCGATAATAGTTTCTAAAACTTCTGGAGATGCTTTAGTGCCATTGGTCTTCATTTTCTCCACGTTCGCTATCACATAATTACAGCGATTTACTCCACCATATAAGTACTTATACATGTTCCCAAAATTATCACCATATCCATTTGGGTTGTAATTTGCTCTGTAAGCATCGCCTAAACGGAGACTGCCTGCAGTTGTACTGTTATTCCCATTACGGGTACGTACGTATTCGCCTTGTCCATCGAAATAAAAATCACGATCGAAACATGGTCTCATGGCCGCATAAGCTCCCATCAATCCGGTAGTTGCATCTGCTTCTGTTTTCCAGAAAATAGATGCAGGTAATTCTGTTGTTGCTTTTTGATCAAGCAGGTCCTTTGTACAGCTGGACAGCACCATACAGAGCGTCAGCATAGCTAAAGTAAGCTTTAAGAAAATAGATTTAATATTTTTCATTATTTTACAAATTAAAATCCTAATTGAAGCGAAAGTGTGTATGCCTTATTTAGTGGATATATGTCGTCATTACTGCCTCCTTTTTCTGGATCAAGACCGGGATAAGAGGTAATGGTTGCCAAATTTTCTGCAGAAACAGCAATCCTTAAATTTGAAGCACCTGCATGCCCCAATAAGCGTTTTGGAACATTGTAGCCTAACTGAATACTTTTTAAACGTAAAAAGCTCATATCTTTTAACCAAAAGGTTGTGGTTGCTCTATTCCCACTATTTCCTCTCAAACGTGGCCATCCGCCGTTACGGTTTTCTACCGACCATGGCTTATCAAATTGGTCTTGCGTTAAAGCAGCTCTTTCGAGTGGAATATCTACAGTATTGTAATTATTCAACCAATAATCTCTACGTCCTGCGGAACCTTGTAGTAAAACTGCCAAATCTATCCCTTTCCAAGAAACGAAAGAATTTAATGCAAAGAATGTGGTTGGTCTACCATCCTGAGCATTATCATAGGCCCGTCTATCTTGAGCTGTAATGCGTCCATCTCCGTTTAAATCTTGACGAAGCAAATCTCCGGGTTGTGCTCCTTGGGGAGTATTGTTATATACATCCTGCCAGGTTTGTGCAATGCCGTTATCGCTATAGCCATAAACGAAACCGTAAGGCATGTTTATGAAAACGGTGTTGCCAGAGTTTACATCACCAGGGTTTAACTGCTCGTTCCATTTTTCTAAGTTTGATTTATTGTACGAAGCATTTAAATTAAAACTATAATTTACGCTTCTCACCTTGTCCTTCCAGGTGATATTACCTTCAATCCCTCTATTTCTTAAATTTCCGATATTTCTTCGAGGTGCATCATACGCTCCAGAAAGATGAATGGAAATGTCAGACGGCCGATTCATACCTGATGTTAAACGATCATAATAATCAATCTCAGTATATAGCTTATTGTTAATAAACCCTAGATCTAAACCTACGTTAAACACGGTAGTTTTTTCCCAGCTCAAAGCTACGTTAACTAATTTGTCATTAGTAAAGCCTTTAATAATTTTCCCGTCAATAAAATAACTATTGGCATTTAGTGTTTCTTGTTGCTCACTACGACCTACACCGCTATTATTGCCTAGACTACCATAAGACGCTCTAAACTTACCGCTACTTAAAAATTTACTTAAGAAAGGTTTAAGAAAACTTTCTTCGGTAAAACGCCATCCCAAACCCATAGACGGAAAGAAACCATATCGTTGACCTTCGGCAAACTTAGATGAACCATCTACCCTAAAGTTGGCGTCCAATAAATATTTATCGTAAGCCACGTAATTTACACGACCAAATACAGATTGTAGGCCTTCTGAACTTGAATTCCCACTTGTACCTTGAATGTCGGTAAGGGCCGCATCAATTTCATGAAGGGTAGGATAAAGACGGTCGTTTCGCGAGCTTCCCTGGGTACGGTCATGCCAATATTCCTCGCTATAACCAACCAAACCGGTAATATCATGATGTTTTGCAATCACGGTTTTGTATTCAACACGTCCGTTAAGTTGAGTTTTGTAGCCCATGGCCGTATTATTAACTATCGGTGCATTATCTTGAATATACTGGCGACCAAATGTATTGGTTTGGAAATTATAAGCTTGTTGTGGTATATCTGCTGACCAGCCAAACGCGTTATAATATTTTAAGCCATACTCTACCGTACTTTTTAAACCTTTAATAGGTGACCATTCTAAATACATACTGCTGTTTGCTTCCTGGCGTTCAGTTCTATCTTGTCGATTTTCATAAATTACTAAGGGGTTGTAAGCGAGTAAGTTTTCGTTATAAGCCATTATACCTCCATAGTAGCCTGTTTCAGGGTCATAAGGAGTAATACCTGGGATAGCATAACGCATATCTAAGCCACCTCCACTAACGGACGTAGGCTCTGTAAAACCGTCTCGTAAGGCTCGCAGGTAATTAGACCAGTTACCATTAAATCTAACACCGGTTTTTAGATTTTTTCTTAAAGAATAATCAAAATTGAAACGGGCGTTATATTGTTTGTAATCGTTATCAATTTGCAAACCTTTTTCGTCTTTAATTCCTACAGAAGCAAAAAAGTTAGATTTATCATTACCTCCCGTAGCAGAAAGATTGGTGTTTTGTAAAAAACCATTCCGGGTGATGATATCAAACCAATCTGTATTTGGATAGCGCAAGGGATCTATCATTCCTTTTGCCATCCACTCATCAATAGTTCCGTCCTTAAAAGTAATCGCACTTGGAAGTTGGCTTACTGCCGCCGCCCGTTGTTCTAAGGTTAATGTTCTGGGATAGTCGGCCATAAATGAAAAACCCTTTGTTGGTGTCTCTAAAGCCATGTTGCTACTAAAATCAATAGAGGTTTTTGAAGCTCCCTTACCTGTTTTAGTGGTAATTAAAATTACGCCGTTAGCCGCTCTGGAACCATAAATGGCTGATGAAGTTGCATCCTTTAATACTGATATTGATTCTACATCATTAAGATTTACCCTATTAATATCCACATCCGGCATTCCATCTACTACAATCAGCGGGCTGGCATTATTGGCTGTTCCAAGACCTCTGATGATTAAGGATGCTTCATTGTTACCCGCCATACCGGATGACTGAACTACTGCTAGTCCTGGTGCAAGCCCAGCTAGTGCAGAGGAAACGTTAGGTAAAGCTCTGGAAGTTAATTTGTCATCTACTTTTACCGAAGCTACTGCACCTACTAAATCCACTTTCTTTTGGGTACCGTAACCAATAACCACCACCTCATCGAGCGATTTTAAATCGGCTACTAAAGTAACATTGATTGTTGTTCTACCTTTTACTGTTACTTCCTGAGTTTGATAACCCACTGACTTAAATTGCAAAACAGCATTAGCATCAGAAACTGTAAGCGAATAGTTACCTTTCACATCGCTAACAGTAGTCTGTTGTTTACCTTTAACGGAAACCAACACACCCGGTAACCCTTCTGGCGAACTTGAATCTGAAATTTTTCCGCTCACTTTTAGGCCTTGGGCAAAGAGCGTGTCCACTTGCGATAAAGCCACAAAAAGTAGCAGTAATCGCAAAAAATTGTAATAGTTTTTAATCATAATTAATTTAGGTTAGTTTTTGTTTATGAAAACTTAAAGCAGCAAACATGATATATTTCACCGCAATTGGTTGACGCTAAAGTATCAGAGTTAATCGAGAAAATATTCTGAATCTCTGGTAAAATCGTCCAGATATCATCTTTAAGATATTATTTTAACAGACTCTCAATCATTAAAACCGCTTTCCCTCTGGTCAAGATCTCATTATTAATTTCAGTATCAATTATCGACTTTTTTAATAATCCAGAAACGATTTGTAGCGCTAATTTGCCCGAAATTGCTTGGTCCGGATATGCATAAACAGGCGGTCCTAGCAATGTAGAATTTCCCCACCAGTAGTTCTGATAATTACGCACTTCATATTTAAAAAACGGCTTGGTTGATTGTGTTGAATAATCATACAAGGTTTCTATGTATTTGAAATAGGGGTTGGTTGGAGGGACATCAATAAAATGCTCATTGGTAATACTAGGCATAATATCTAATCCGTTTACTGCCAATTTTGCAAATTCGCCCATGGTTATCGGTTGATCCGGACGGAAATAATAATTTTCATCACCATCTATAGCGTCCTTTAAACTTAATTTTTGAATGGCCGTAAATTCTTTCTGATCTACGTAGGCGTCTCTGTAGAAAAAAAGCAAAGATTTTTGCTGCAATAATACATCCTGAATTTTAGAAACCGAAACATCTCTAATTTCGCAAGCATCATCCAATGAAAGTGCTGCTGCAACACCGGCTGCCTGGCCCAATGAAGACCAAACAGGCTCCATCCGAATGCTTGACATTGCCACATGTGTAGATGAAACGGCAACTGGCACAATTAATCCATTCAGTTTCTTCGGCACCATGACACCGTATGGAATTTGATATGGGCCTGAAACATCATTAAGGTGAATAGCTCCTTCACCACAAGCCGGCTGAGATTTTGAGTTTTCAACAAAGTGAGAATCAATTGGATAAATGCCAATCGCAATGCCGTCTTGATGCAATGGACCTCGGTACCCATTGCCTTTTAAATATTTGTGGATATCACTCTCTGTCATGGTGTACATGCCCTCAATCCTTCTTCCTTCACGGACGTAAAGCCTGTAAGGCCAATTTCCATTATCTGTGAACTCATCATCTGGAAGGCCCCATTGCGGAGATTTCCCTTTTGTTTGGATATAATACAACCAACCAAGCTCATGGTTTTTATAAATTTTTTCAAGCCTTGCCCTTTCTGTCCAGTCTGCCAACACGTACTTTGTGGATAATCCCGTCAAATCACCATCTCCAAGCATATCAGCTTTTTGATTTGGCAACCATGGTTGTGTTGAAGGTTTCCAACTGTACAGAGTTGAGTCATAACCCAATGGTGGAGAAGTAAGGCGAAAAGGATGATCAGGCCGTCCATAATCTTTAGCAACGAAGCGAAAAGTAAATGCCTGCATCTTATCGTCTGCCTCTCCGGTACTACCGGGAAAGATTGTACCTCTTAATGATGTTGCTTGCCTACCACCGCAAAACGCCTCCGTGTATATTTTACCCGCATGAGGTTCTTCTTTAGAACGGGACTCTCTTCCAATACGGAAAGGTACTTTGGCAAATGCAGCAACATCACCTTCATAGGTGGCATCAATTATAATGCGACCTGTATAAGTATGTTTTTGGCCAAGCACACCATCATTACTACGATCTTGTGTAGTAACAGCTGTTATTCTGCCATTTTTTACAATTGCTCCTACCGGAACTTCGTTAAATCTGGTTTTTATGGATGGTACTTCAGCCACCATCTGCTCGTAAATTTTAGCTGCTACTTTAGGCTCCCAGGCTCTGCCTTGAGTTGTGCTCCAACGATGATCTGAGTCTTTCAAATCCTTTTTTACAACAGGATCGTTCTTAAGTTCTTTGATGTTATAATTCATTACCCGAGTCCTAAACTCATCCATGATACCACTATTTCCCTCCACCAAATAATCATCTAAGCGGTCTACACCTGAAGAAAGAACTCCGCCCAATACAGGCGCTTGTTCAATTATGATTACCGATTTTCCTAAACGTCCGGCTGCAATTGCGGCAGCTATTCCAGAGGGTGTGCCTCCTATCACCACTATATCATAACTGGCATTTTTTGGATTGGGATCAATATTTTGAGCATTGACCAGATTTTTAGCAGAAACTAATAGGAATAAAATAATTATTCGCAGCATTAAAACATTTGTGTGCTTCATTTAATAAAGAGTTTTAAGAATAGAGATGTTCAATTTTATTTAGGGGCTAAAAAGATTTATAAACACCATTCCGAACTAATAATTTGGACATGGGTTTTGGCTTCAAATTTTCCTTGTGAAAAGCGGAGCAAACCACAGCAGCAAGAAAGAATAGTAAGTTTTTAGCTAGCTTCATATCAAATTGATAAATTAAAGCGATACATCCCTTGTGGATGCATCGCTTTAATTTATCAATTTGATATGATGACATGGGCACTATATTTAGCAACGTTCAGCATTTTTTAGTTGACTGTCACCGTAAATTGGTTATATCAAATATATTTGAGTACTAATAAAAAAAAGTCCATTTGATTGGTAATTTCGTACAAAATATGCCCTCAGATAATATCTATAAGATGTTGATACATCTGAAATACATAGCTGTATTAAAGCAAGAAATTTTACCCTTTGAACTTACAAGCTACCTTCAGTTTACAAGAAGAAAAGACATTGCTTACATAACCCAATACACCAGCACTTGAATAACATCACTGGATGGCAAGAAGAAGTGCCTTTAGTTTGATAAACAGCTTACAAGGATCCTACATTGACACGATTGATCACCCCACTGGTTATGCTAACTGTATTATTAGCAGGAAACCATTCTCGTAATAATGGGGGAAGCGTCATCATCTGCTCTTGATTATAGGTCTTGAAAACAGGTGTTTTATTAGATATTTTCGCTCTAATTTACACTTAAACATAAGAAAATTAGATCTTTATAAAAATAAAAAATATCGAAATGTAGCCGACTTTTTAAACAAAAGAAGCTGCCTTTTGAGACAGCCTCTTCATTTTATAAAACCAATTAACCAGCGTTACCTGTATCCGTTATTTGTTGGATCTGACTCCAATAACTTTGGATTTATTTGTAGTTCCTGCAAAGGTATTGGCAACAAAACATGATAAGGTTTAATATTTTCGTTTGGTTTCCAAAAACGGTACTGTATGTTCTTCATCACATCTAATAAAATGCCCCATCTAATCAGATCATATTTTCTTAAGCATTCACCAGCTAGCTCCCATTTACGCTCGTCATAAATTGCTTGTCTAAATTGCTCTTGATTAAGCCCCTTAATTGCTTCAGCTTCTGCGGTAGTTGCATAAGCTCGTTGTCTTATTTCTTTAATATATTCATAAGCTACGGTAGGATCACCACCTGGTCGCTCATTCTCACATTCGGCAGCCATTAATTTGACATCTGCCAAACGAAATACTAACCTGTTATCCGAATGGTTAAATCTTGGCGAAGTATTTACACTTAAATTCATAAATTTTGCCATATAGGGGAATTTCAGAGGGAAACCTAAATAGCTCTCCATAACGTTCAGAGGCCTTCTTAAATCATTTAATGGGAATTTTTGAGCAAAATCTAAAGCTGCTACTTGTAATCCTGTTCCATTGAAAGCCTCGCCTCTGGCGGTAAGTGCGGCAGAAAGTGCAGCCCTTTGTGCTGTATTTTTGGGTTCATCGCCTAAACGTGGATTAAACATACTGGGTCTCCAATTACCATTACCTGCTAGTGAAGGGACACCTTCTTCGAATTGTCCTCTGATATCCTTTGCGAAATCTAAAGACCAAATGATCTCTTTGTTGTATTCGTTGGCGGGATTAAATACATCAGCATATTTTGGTAAAATAGTAAGTCCAGATTGATTGATGATTTCATTACATTTATCTAAACCTTTTTGCCATTGCTTTTGCTGCATATAAATTTTAGCCATCAAAGTTGCGGCTGCCCACTTTGTTGCCCGCCCATTATCAGCAGGGGGATAAGATGATTTTAAATTGGCTTGTGCAAACTCTAAATCAGCCATAACACCAGTTAAAATGGTGGCTTTATCGGTTCTGCCCAAAACCTTAATATCGTTTATTTTAAGGTTTTCAGTATAATAAGGTGCATCTCCCCAAAGGTTGGTTATATGCCAATAGGCGAGCGATCTCAAAAATTTAGCTTCTGCAATAACATCAGTTTGTGCGGCTTGGGAAATCCCCTTATTTCCGGTTACACGGTCTATTATAATATTGCAGTTTAATATAATTTTATAACAATCTTTCCATGTATCAGAAACACTCATTAACTGCTCCGATCTATCTGCTACTGCTTCATTAAGTGTATAATTACCAATAGGTTCTATAAATCCAATAACACGGCTTGGCTCAATAATATCGGCACCGTTATCATAAAAATTATCTAATCCTACCTGGCCGTACATGGAATTATTTTTATAAATGGCATATACCCCGGTAATCGCCTGTCTGGCATCAGCTTCAGAGGCAAAAAAGTTCTCTGGAGCTATGATATCGCGTGGTTTTTCTTCTAAAAATGACTCACAACTAACCCCAGTGAACATGATAAAAAGGGCGGATATATATAAATATTTTAGTTTCATAATTATATTTTTAAAAAGTTACATTCAGTCCAAGGCTTAAAACTCTTGCATTAGGATACTCTCCATTTGAAAATCCTTGTGCAATATTCCCTAATCCTTCTCTACCAAATCTGCTGGTTTCTGGGTCTATCAACGTAAAATTTGAGATTAACAGCAAATTTGTTCCAGAAACATACACTCCCATATTTTTTACCCCTTTCCATCCAAATTTAGTAACAGGTAAATTATAAGTTAATTTTGCTGTTTTTAAACGAAGGTGAGAGCCATCTTCAATATATTTAGAGTTACTTGGAATATTTGTAATTGCATCAGATCCAGCTCTAGGCACATCCGATGTGGGATTTTGAGGTGTCCAACGGTTTAATATTTCAGCAAATTTAGGATTTTCGCCCCGCGTGAAGTAGTTATTACGAGTTCTTAAATTGTAAACCTCATTACCTAATGTCCCTTGAAAGAAAAAACTGAAATCAAAATTCTTATAGGTTAGATTGTTCCCAAAACCAAAAATTAAATCCGGAAATGGACTTCCTAAAACCACGTTATCTTCGTTAGAAATGATACCATCACCGTTTTTGTTTTCAAATTTTGGACCACCGATTACCTGTGTTCCAGCATTTAGACCAGAAGCATCAATCTCTGCCTGACTTTTCCATGTGCCTAAATATCTAACACCAGTAAATACTGGAACCGTTTCACCTACTATAATCCTTAAACTACCCGCTCCCTGAATTGGATCAACCACCAAATCAATAAATTGCTTTCCACCAAGATCTAGCACCTTATTTTTATTAGCCGATAGTGTTAATATGGAATTCCACTTGAAATTTTTGTTGCTAATGTTCGTAGAATTTACTAAAAACTCCCAACCTTTATTTTGTAAAGAGCCTACATTTTGTAATTGGCTTGTAAAGCCAGTTTGTCTGGGAATGGTGACGTCTAAAAGTAAATCCTTGGTTTTTTTATAATAGTAGTTAAACTCAGTAAAAATTCTACCGTTAAAAAGTGAAGCTTCTAAAGCCAAATCAAAAGAATTTGTTGTTTCCCATTTTAAATCTGGATTTGCAGGCCTGCCAAGAGATGACCCCGGACGCTCTGTACCATTGTAAGTAGTATTTGCTTCAACTAAAATACCGAGCGTATTGTAAGGACCTATTGCCTGGTTACCAGATTGCCCGTAACTTGCCCGCAATTTCAAATCTTTAAAAAGATTTTGATTTTGCATAAAGGATTCTTCGCTTATTTTCCAGGCACCAGCTATGGATGGATAAAAATTATATTTGTTTCCGGGAGCAAAAACTGAACTACCATCACTTCTGCCTACCAAAGTCAGCAGGTATTTATCTTTAAAACTGTAGTTAACCCTACCAAAGAATGAGGCAATTTGAAAACCTGTATAACCACTCCCAACCACATTTCTTGTTGGATCTGTGCCTAGGCCAATGTTATTAAATCCTGTAGCATCTGTTGTGATACCATAAGCTTCGGCTCTATACGTTTCGATAGTTGATTTTTGAAAAGACGCTCCACCGAGAATGGTTAAGCTATGATCTTCTCCAAATTTGGTATCGTACTGCACCGTATTTTCATTGTTCCATCCAAATGATGAGACACCCGATATGATAGCACTACCTTTTTGGTTAACTACTAAAAAATCAGGCCTTCTACTAGAATTAAATTCATTTCGTTTAGAATTGTTAATTTCTGGATTAAAAGTTGAGCGTAGAGTTAAATTTTTAATGGGGCTGTATTCTAAGTAAACGGTTCCTAACAGATTATTTGAGAATCGCTCGTCAATATCTAATGCTATTGAAGCTACCGGATTTTCAAATGGACCACCAATTACCTCGTTAAAACCGTTAAAAGAGCCATCAGCATTGTATATAGGTTGAGTAGGAAGCGTATTTAAAAGAGCGCCGTAATCCACAGTACCATTATCTAGCTTTATTCTGGAATAGTTAAACCGAGCTCCGGCTTTCAATTTACTGCTCAATTTAAAATCAATGTTTGATCTAAAAATGTATTTCTCAATCCCTGAATTGTCTATAAGACCATCCTGATTAAAAAGATTAAGTGAGTTATAATAAACTACATTTCCATTTTCTGATGAACCTGCGATAGATACATCTGCATTGTAAATAGGTGCCGGATTCAATAAGATGTCGAAAAAATCATTGTTTGGATAGGTTGATGGATCATTAGGGAAGGGTTCCGCTACTCCCCTAAATCGAGCATCTTCATTAGTATAAGCTATTTGATCTGCTTGAGACAAAAAAGCAGGTTTTTTAGGCACTAATTGAGTACTTTTATAAGCACCAAAACTTACTTGGGGCTTACCTCCACCTATATTTGAGCCATTTTTGGTGGTTACTAGAACAACGCCATTAGCTCCTCTGGACCCATAAATTGCAATTGAAGACGCATCTTTTAGAATTTCGATAGATTTAATATCATTAGGGTTGATGTTGTTTAAATCGAAGTTTGTTCCTACAATTATACCATCAATAACCCAAAGTGGTTCGTTGCTACCGGTTATAGAATTACCGCCCCTAACCCTAATGGAGGTCGCCGCTCCGGGAGCACCACTATTTTGAGTCACCTGAACGCCAGTTGCCCTACCCTGCAATGCTTGGTCAACCCTGGAGACAGGAACATCTGCAATATCCTTCGCACTTACAGAGGAAACAGATCCCGTCAAATCCGATTTACGTTGCGTACCATAACCTATTACTACAACCTCATTTAAACTCTGATTGCTCTCTAAAAGGGAAACACTTAGAGTAGTTGAGTTTCCGATAGCCTTTGCCTGAGAAATGTATCCCATTGAAGAAAAAACTAAAACTTGTGTCCCCCCTATAATTTTAATACTGAATTTACCATTTCCATCTGTTTGGGTTTGGTTTTTTGTACCTGATTGGGTTACTGTTACACCCGGAACTGGCACTTTGTTAGAATCGTATACTACACCCGAAACTACTTTTTCTTGAGCCTGAACCCAAGTTGAAAAAAGCAACATCAAAGCAAACAGCATACAATTCATAAATATTGAATTGTTCTTGTCCATAAAAATGATTTTTTAAGTTTATTTTGGTTAAATGAATGTATTTATTCAGTCAAGAAAAAAAATCCATTTAACTAGTAATTTAGTTTAATGCAATTGTTGTATACTAAAAATTGGTGTTTCATTTTTAAGAGTACTTGAAGTAATTGGTTTTAATTTTTTCAACTAGTCGTCCTAAAAACTGAGATTAGCCAGGCTTTATAAATAATAAGAAAAACACTATAAATGCTTATAAGTAAAATCCCTGGCTCTAAAGAACCAGGGATAATCAAACCAACCAACCAATTTTAAAATTTAATATTATTACTTAATCATCACTTTTATAGATTCCTGTATATCAGCACCTACCACAGTTAAAACATATTGACCGGGAGCAATATTGCTATTAAGATTAATTGTTGCTGTATTTGCACCGGTGCTTAATTGCAAAGTTTGACTTAAATAAACCGCACCATTACTACCAGTTAAAGTAGCTTTAGCTGTTTGCGCTTTTTCTGCATTAATATTTACGTTTAAAACACCAGATGCAGGGTTTGGATAAACGCTAACACTTGCCGCTTTTGCAAAAGAGAAGTTGACAGATTTAATGGCTAATTCTTTTATTGTACCATCATTATCTATCTGTACCAACTTGTAGTAGTTCACACCATTTTGTGGGTTAGCATCATACGCAGTGTAAGAAGATTTTTGTGAGCTTGTTCCATTACCTGTAATTGTTGCAACTGTGGTATAAGTTTTATTATCTGAAGAACGCTGAACTTCAAATCTGTTATTGTTAGCTTCTGAAGCGGTTTCCCATGATAATTTAGCTTGGTTGTTTGAAGCTGCTGCATTGAAAGAAATTAGAGAAACTGGAAGAACTGCATCGCTGTAAGTAAATATCACTCTTCCTTCAGTGCCTCTACCGCCTTTATTACCAGCTGTACTGCCGGCGGTTCCACTAATATCACTAACACCTCCGCCTCCGCCACTACCAATTCCCGTACCTATAGCTCCGCCCCAGTTGCCCTTTGCAGGGTCAAAAACATTTGCTGCACCCCCGGTAGGTGTTTCACCATCAAGTGGAGCTACCCCTGCACCGCCAGCACCGCCAGTTGTCGTTTTTCCTGCTCCTCCAATTCCATCATCCCCAGCGTTACCAGTAAGACTACCTGTAATACCGCCTGTAGTAACGCCACCTAAACCGCCATCAGCAGCGCCAGTCTCATTAAATCCTCCACCTCTACCGCCTTGTGCCCTACCTAACTCGGTTCCACTTAAAGATTCAGTTACAAAAGAGTCAAAACCATCTTTTCCTGGCATTTTAGTCTCTGGAATTGAGGCAGCTGCTCCGATAGTCACGTTATAAACTGTCCCCTGCACAACTGGTATTGTAATTAATGTATAAGCACCACCGCCACCGCCACCGCCAGCAGAGTAGCCTCCAGACTTACTGTTAGGTGACGCTGCTCCTCCATTACCCCCTGCACCCCACATCTGGATGGTTACAGAATTTTTACCTACAGGTACAGTATTTTGCATAACGAGTGTACTTGAAGCAGATGGAGGGAAGGTTGAACTGTTACCTCCATAATATGTTGCATCTTGTGCAAAAACACTTGACGAACAAAAAGTTGCAGTTGCAATTACAATTGCTGACAGTTTAATTCCTCGCCCCAAAGAAGCATTACGAAGGTTACTTTGTAATTTTTTTAACATAACAAATAGTTTAATAATTAGATTTAATTGATTAATTTAATTTGGATATAGCGGGACTGTTTCGCCCCATTTTTGTATTAAAAAATAATTTTGCCAACATTTTTAATAATTAAAAAACATTGAAATCAACGCATGCGTCAACAATTTTAATCTTAATAAGATCCGGTTTTACAAACGGCTATTGTTGCTTCCGCACTTAGCGAAAACACTTCCGTCATTTTAACGGAAATATTCTTTGCCAGCGTTTCAAAACGGCTGTGAGCTGAAACTAAAATTGGCATCAGAAATTGTAGAAATAGCAATTTTTCAATTTTTGGTTTACAAAACAGGGTATTCACGCAAAATCTTAATTTCTAAGATTTAATATCAACGGTTAAATTTCAATTGGTTGAACCAAATGTATTTGCATATCCTTAAAAAAAAATCCATTTAACTGGTAATTTTGTACAAAACCTACCTCAATTCGGCTCAAAAAAGCAGTCGTCAACACACTATTAGAAAGAACAGATTTAATTTTATTTACCTGAATTGAGGTTTTGATTAATATTTGAAAGTGAGGTTTTAAAAAAGATCTTAAATTTCAAGAATAATAGACAGTATCTATCCAAAAAACTATAAGCAACCAGATGAACTTTGATATTATAAATTAGTGACTTTTAAAGATTTCAGATCACCATTTCTGACTAAATGAATACTGCTTTTAGCTTAGCAAAATTAAATATCTTCAAAACGGAAGATTTAAACTTAAAAACATTGGAGATCTGGCGCCTCATAAAAAAGCCCACTAAAATATTACTAACCAATATCTTAATGGGCTTTTAAAAACCAGATAAAATTATTTAACAATTACTTTTTTCGAGCAGTTGTAATTTCCGGATTTCACATTGATAATATAGATTCCAGAAGTAATCGCTTTGTTTAATTCGATGCTATAGTTAGTTTTTTGATTCTGTAATGGAAGTTCTTCTTTTTGAACTTCCTCGCCTTTTAGATTAAATAATTTTATACTCACATTATTTTCAAAAGGTCTACCAAAAAGCAAGTTAACTACTCGGTCTGCGGGATTTGGATAAACAATAACAGACTGATTTTCGGTCAAGTCGAAGTTTAATGCTTTTATACCTAACTCAACAGATTTACCATCAAAATCCACCTGAACCAATTTATAATAATTATTACCGGAAAATGGCGATTCATCGATATATTGATATTTAGAAGCTTGGTTTTTTGCAGTAATTCTGGCTAGTTCTTCAAAGCTTAACCCGTTTGCAGAACGGTACAATATAAAATGTGAATTGTTAACTTCTGATGCTGTTTCCCAATTCAAAAGACAACCGTTTATTTTTTTGCTGGCGCCAAACTTTATCAAGCTTACGGGTAATGATACATCCTGACGTTCAATGATAAATTTATCGGGATTATGGGATTTTGACACCATTGAACTATACTTCAATGTATGTGAACCGGCGGATAGATAAACTAAATCGGCCAGATCATTTTTCGCAAATGTATTGCCGTCACCTGTACTAGCGATATCTACGGTTTTTACAAAATAGCCATCATCCATATTGAATTGTCCGGCATTAGTTGCTACGCCAGAACCACCTCTAGCCGCAATAATGGAAAGCTTATAATTTCCGGCGTTGGTTACGTTAAAAGTGTATTTCATCCAATCTGCGTTATTGTTATTTACATTTCCAGCAAAACTAGAAATGGAAATCCCATTAGAGGCATTCGAAGTATTAATTAAGTCGGCGGCATCTGTACGATAGGTAGTATTATTGCTTGTATCGGTACCATCCTGATCATTATAACCCACTCCTTGCCCGCCGGTATTGTAATCCTCTGCTTCAATTTCGATTTTTTCCGGTATAAATGAGGATGTGACAGATGAAGGAGCGGCTCCATATTCAAGTAATCCTTTTTTAGACGCATCAGCAGTAAGCAAATGTCCGTCATAACTCATCTGTGCGCCTTCTCCTATGTACATACTTACCCTTTTATTGGTAGCTTTTGTGCCAATTCTCAATATCCCAAATCTTCCTGAAAAACTAAAATTAAGCGCACTATTAGTATAAGTTCCAGCAGCATCGGGCTGTGAGATAATGTAATCTACAATTGTTTCTCCATCTACCACTGAAGTTACTTTTGCACCTATAATAACATTATTATCAACGATGTTTTCTACGTTGTTAACGCTTGAAGTGGTTTCGCCAGAAGGTTCAAAAACAGATATAAAGGGCTTGTTCCAGGCTTCTCCGTTTTGCCTTACCACAATTACGTTAGCCTTTTTACTGAGGTAATTTGCATCTGTTTCTAAAGTTGGCGGAGCCAATGCTTTAGTATATTCCCTGCTTTCACCGCCTGGCAAAAGCATATACATGTAAGCTGTAGGTGTAACCGAATTTAGCGTAAAAGTAACTTTTGCTCCTGTAGTAGACGGTGCACTAGTTTCTGGATTTTCAAAATATTGCCAGCCAGGAAAATTTACAGTGTGTCCGTTATAGGTAACCGGATTTATAGGAAACCTGTCTGGAGTAGAGGTGAGCACCATACTAGAACCATCCAAATTGGTTACCATATAGTCATCGCCCAAATTATGGTAAATGTAATCGTGAAAATTATTTGTTCCGTTACTTTTAGATCTAAAGATATCTACATAATAAGCCGTATGCGGTCCTGTTCTTACTAAACTTAATGTGCGTTGCTGGTCAACATCGTTTACGTTATCATCCAAAAACTGCGTAGCAAACGAGAAATTTTTAGACAATGCAGCTGTACGAGAAGCTGGTTCTGCCGCTATATTAACCGCAGTATTTTGGTATAATAAACCGTCTGATTTCCAGCTACCGGCTCCTTGCCCAACAGATTTACCGTTAACTACCACGGTATTATGCCCTGCATAAATCCTATAATAATCTGTGTATAATTCGGCTGCCCTATTGTCAGGAGCGGTATCTCCACCACCAGAACCCATCACATAACCTTTTCCGTACAACTCCATATCAATACCGGTTAAATGCGAGTGTACATAATGGGCACCACCAATATATCCTACTAAGCCATCTGATTCTTCATTTTCGCCGTTATAATTTCTTTGAAGCATAATGCCTGCGTGTGAAACCTTCGCTGAAGTGCTTAATGAGCCGTCACTGGGCGTAATATCGTCGCCAACATTAACTCCCCAAAATAAGTCCAAAGGGTCATCCCATTCTAATGTCTGCGTAGTAATGGTTGGATGGTAGCCTCCTTCACTATCATAAGTTCGTTTAAGGCTTTTTAAAACCTTATCGGTGTAGGCCGAATAATCCTTTCGTTTGGTAATCCATAATACCTGCCTATACAAGCCTTCTACACCTGCAATATCTCTTCTGGAATCACCATAAACTGCAACTGTATTATTAGGATAATCTAGCTCTTCAAAAAGAAAAGTACCGTCTATTATCCGCAAATTATCAGCAATAATATTTAACGATGGCCTATACCTATCCACCACATTCATCATTTGTAATACTATCTTTTGTGGACCTTTGCTATAGCTTACCGATTCTGGCCAGATCCCATCCTCCGGACTAAAACTAGCTAAGGTATAATCGATAAACGCATCTTGGTGACTTGTACCATGTAAAAATTTATTAAAATAGGTTTCGCGTACTGCATCATCTTCTATACATAACAAATTGTATAACGCTCCGTTGCCTTCCAATATAGAGTGGTTGGATCTTAAAGTCTCCTTATTGAACACCGCATCTGCCAGTTTTTTTACGGTGATTTGTGCTGCGTTATTATCAAATGGAACTCTAGTTCCAGTGTTTCTATCGTAAATTGTAGTGTTCGGATCTTTAAGAAAATGATAGATAAAATCGTAAGTAATCCCAATTTTAGGATAACATGCTCTGCTTTCAATAAAATAATTATTATGAAGATTAACAGAGCTTTGTACAGAAATATTTTTGGTATAATATTGAAAAACGTCTGCAGCAAATTGAGCATAGTCCGTATTGCCTGTAAGATAATATAACATTGCGCATTCCGCTGCTCTAGTGAGTGCATTTAAGTGGTTATATCTATCGCCAGGAAAACCCGTTCTGCTATTCATATAAGTTTGCGGTGATATTTTATGTAAAGCTACAATTGAATCGTTTCTGGTATGTAGCTGGTCGTTTAATTCTTTTGCCCATGAATATTTGGCAATATTATCTAGGATGACAGCTTTATCTGAATCATTTACCCAAATACTCGGATGAGTTTGACTTTGAGCCCATAAAGTTTTAACCGGCAAGAGCAATGCCAGCAAAAGGATTAAATGAGCATAAGGTTTAAGTAGTTTTGTATTCACTTTATATAAATTTATTAGAAGGTTTTAACAATTGTTCTTGCTAATGTTTATTAAACTTTTTTGTAGGGATTAAACTCTTTTTGTTTTGACAAAAACCTATAACACTAATAAAATCTTTAATCCTATTGTTTTAAATCAATAAGAAAGATGAATAGGTGTTTATCGAAAAACCCGACAATCTAATCCTAATTGGCTAATACAAACGTACCGGCTTACAGCAATAGAAAAATCCATTAAAATGGTAATTTCGTACAAAGTTTTTCTTAATATATGCTTAAGGTCTCCCTATTGAGGGAATCGATTTGGCAGAACCTAACAGCACAGGATAGTGGCATTTATTTAACAGATAACTTTGATAAAACCAATTTCTTAAATGATGAAAATTTTCATAAAATCTTGCCTCATTCTATCTCTCTTTTGTACAAGTGCTTTTGCGCAGATTATAAAACATCCAAATGTTGTTTATGTAATTGTTGATCAGCTTAGAGCAGAGTCAACAGGCTTTAATGGCAATAAAGAGGTTAGCACTCCAAATATTGATAAAATTGCTAAGCAAAGCATCAATATAAAAAATGCCGTCTCTGGCATGTCTGTATGTACACCATATAGAGCCCAATTAATGAGCGGCATGTATCCAACAAGTACGGGTGTATTTATGAATGATGTAATGCTTGATACTACCTTAACTACCTTAGGTAAAGTTTACAGAAACCATGGTTATGATACTGGTTTTATCGGCAAGTGGCATATTGATGGACATGGCAGGGAGAACTTTATTCCAGAAAGCAGACATCAAGGTTTTGATTATTGGAAAACTTTAGAATGTACCCACAATTACAATAATTCTCACTATTACGTTGGTAATTCTCCCATTAAAAAAACTTGGGAAGGTTATGATGCCCTAGCTCAAAGTAATGATGCCGCCAACTATATCAAAACACATGCTAAACAAGAAAAACCATTTTTACTCTTCGTTTCCTTAGGCCCTCCGCATGATCCTTATCAGTCTGCACCAGAAAAATATAAAGCTTTATACCGCAATAAAAGTATTTCTCTGAATCCTAACGTTCCAGAAAAAATTCGAAAACAAATAGATTCTGACATTAGAGGCTATTACAGCCATATTAGTGCTATTGATGCAGGTATTGGCGAAGTTTGGAATGCTTTAAAAGAAGCGGGCATTGAAGATCAAACCATTTTTATCTTCACGGCAGACCATGGAGATTTAATGGGGGCACACGGACAAACAAAAAAGCAGCAACCCTATAATGAAAGCATTAAAGTTCCTTTTTTGATATCATATCCAGCATTGCTGGGGGCAAAGGAAAAAACAGACGATGTTCTTTTAAACTCCCCTGATATTATGCCGACATTGTTATCTCTTAGCAATTTACCCATACCAAAAACTGTGGAAGGAAAAGATTTATCACGTATTTTGACAGGAGATAAAAAAGATCATACGAAAGCTACTTTAATTTCTTGCGTACAACCTTTTGGAAATTGGAATAGAGCTGTTGGCGGAAAAGAGTATAGAGGGGTTTACACTAAAAATTTCACTTATGTTAGGGATTTAAGTGGACCTTGGCTTCTATTTGAAAATAAAAAAGACCCCTATCAACAACAAAACCTGGTTGGAAACCCTCTTTATGCTACCCAACAAAAACGACTGGAAAGACAGTTAAAAAAACTGCTTAAACAGAATCACGACGAGTTTAAACCCGGTTCATATTATATTAAAAAATGGAATTATACCGTAGATAGCACAGGGACGGTGCCGTATACGAATATGAATTATGAAGGAAAACCTATTAATTAAATTTGCTAATTAGTCGAGTCTTAAAATTCCACTTTTACTTACTTCACTTTTTGGAGTTGAAGCAATCAAATTTAAATTACTATCAATTAAATTTAAGCTGGAGATTATGAAACCAAACTTTATTTTTATTCTCTGTCTGTTACTCAGTTTGGGTATCAAATCAAATGCTCAATTGTATACCGAGACTGGTACAAATCCATCTTTTGCAGACCTTAACCTGCCTAATGGGAAAGTGTCGCTTGGCCCAATAGACGGATCAATAATTGATGTCAACAATAGTTTGGTTGAAACAGGTACAAATGGTAATCAACCTATCATATCAGGTATTATACTGCAAACAATTTGCAATACAAATATTCCACGTGATAACTTCACTAACTATACAAGGTGGTATCAAGAAGACGGCAACACCCAAATATTTAGAATGTTTGAAAACGAGGTTAGTTTATTGGACAGCAGAGGAGAACATCCCAGAAATGAAGTTTTGACAACAACTAAGTGGAAAACAGGTGCTTGGCAGGAATGGAATGGTCGTTATACAGTTATTGCCCCACCTAACGGAGGAGCGGCGATTTTCCAAATATTTAATCAGGATTTTGAATGGCCGATGCAACTTGTTATACGCACAAATGGTGATGTTGATATTAGATGGAGAACAACAGATACTGGGGAGATTGGTCCAGAGCAAACTAAACGTATTGCTTACGGTAAGTTAGGCGTAGGATTTGATATAAAAATTCGGGATAACGGTTATAATTATGAATGCTATTTCAATGGTGTTTTAAAACACACGGGAATAATGAATAGGCCTACGGGTAATACCTATTTTAAATGGGGTATGTACGCAAGTCCAACACAAACTTTAAACTCATTAATGTTTGTAACTGGCGCCACTTTAACCACCGAGGTATTACCGGTTAAACTAACTTCGTTTGAAGCAACAGCAAAAAACCAAAACCAAGTCAGCTTGAACTGGCAAA
Source organism: uncultured Pedobacter sp. (assembly GCF_946480185.1). The sequence continues at coordinate 77,714 of NZ_CAMLIG010000012.1, forward strand.
CAGCGTCAGAATCAAACAACAGTTTCTTCACCATTTCAAAAAGCCAAGACGGTAAAAATTTCGCACAGTTAGCAACAGTAAAATCAAAAGAAGATAATGGTGCAAGTTATTCAGCTATAGATTTTAGTCCGTTTGTGGGTACAACCTATTACAAGTTGAGCCAAACAGATTACAACGGCACAACCGAAGAATTGGGAGTTAGAACGGTAAAATTAGCAAGCTTAAAAAAAGAAGGTTTTTCAGTTTATCCAAACCCAGTAAAAGATGGTGTGTTAAACATTAAAAATCTAGATTTAAAAGGGGTTCAAAATCTAAATATCTATGATTTGGCCGGCAAAAAAATAATCAGCGATAAGGTAAATTTAGACAGTGAGGAGCTTATTTATCCTATAAAAGGTAAACTATCAAATGGCACCTATATCTTACAAATCGGTACAGATAAATTAAATACTAAAATTATTGTTGTTTTTTAGTTCAATATTAGTTTGGAACAAGGTTACGCCAGAATAGACAAGAAACAACAGCGACAAGAGAAAAAACGAGAGAAACTAAGAGCCTGTTTAAAATTCATCTAATAATTTGTTTATGCTTCTTTTTGGCTACAAATGCGTTAAATTTTTCAAGATAGCTTCCGGCTATCTCTACAAAATTTGCCTTTTTTCGCTCAAAAATAACCTATAAACATTTTTACAATATAAATTTAAACAGGCTCTAAATTGGATAGAAGGAAAGTTTGGACAGGGAAAAAGAAAGTACGGATTGAATAAAATCAATGCAAAACTGAGCCAAACCAGTCAATCTTGAATCGCCAGAACATTCTTTGTAATGAATATCCTCAAAATGAGTAAGGATATTTTTTGCCAGCTTTTTAAACAGCTTTTTTAAACTTATTTTCAATCCAAAATCAAGAATATCCTTCTATAGTTTATTCTTGATTTTAACGTTTTCAGCAGAACCTAAATAAAGACGCTGAAATCATCAATCCTCTTTGGATTTTTCTACGTTTTTTAAATCTACCCCTTTAAAATATTTGTCCAATATATATTTAGGCTGATGATTATCTGGCTTTTGTTTCAATTTTTTATAATCATATTCTAAAGGTAAAATATTTGCCGGGTGCATATTGGCTGTGTCATTTGTAAATACATACCATTTATTTAGTAAATCCATCATTTCTTCAACTTTGGTTTTATTCTCTGGAAGTGCAGCCAAATTATTAATCTCTAGCGGATCATTTTTAAGATTGAACAACTGTGTATAATCTCTTTGCGGATACCTTATCAGTTTCCATTCATCTTTACGCACCCCACGAGCGGTATTTTTATAAGCTGTATATAATGATTGACGAATTTCCTTTTGCTTTCCCATTAAAACTTTGGTGAAATCAAGACCATCTACACCCTCCGGAGCAGGCAATCCACATAAATCTGACAGGGTTGGATAAATATCATAAAGATAAAGCATTGCATCCCTAACCTGATTTTTAGGTATTCCAGGTCCACTAATGATTAACGGAACTTTCACACTTTCTTCATATAGGTCTTGTTTCCCTAACAAACCATGGCTACCAATTGATAAGCCATTGTCCGCGGCATAAATAATTATGGTGTTTTCGTATAAACCTTGTTTTTTTAAGGTTTCTATGATGTCTCCTACCCTGTTATCTAAATGCGTAACTAAAGCATAATAATCAGCCAAAGATTCTTGTATAACCTCTGGGGTACGTGGCCAGGGTGCTAAGGTCTCGTCCCTTATGTTTAAATTATCAAACTCAAATGGATGGAGTTTCATAAAATTCCCTGGAACCGGAATTGATGATGGCGGGTACATATCGATATAATCTTTACGTGGCGAACGAGGATCGTGAGGTGCAGTAAAAGACACATAACAGAAAAACGGTTTATTTTTCTTCCCTTTTGCGTAATTATTTAAATAGTTAATGGCCGCATCTGCAAACAGATCCGTAGAAAAACCTTTAACTACCGGAGCACTTAGTTTACGTTCATCACTAAGCGTCCTCACCGGCACTTTGTAATGGTTAGCCATACCGCCAGTGAATACATTGTCTCCTTTTTGAAAAGAGGCTTCAAAGGTACTCGCTCCATTATGCCATTTACCTGTACCAAAAGTTTCGTAACCATTTTCGGCAAATTGCATAGGCATCGTATGCACACCGTCCAATTTATCATAAACATGGAAAAGACTTTTTCCACTCATCAGCATCGCCCTGCTTGGCGCACAAATGGCACCTTTGTTGCCTCCCATCACATAATTGTTGGTAAAGCGCACTCCTGAAGAAGCTAATTGATCAATATTTGGAGTTCTTATATATGGATTATTATAACAGCCTAAGGCATCTTGCCTTTGGTCATCCGCAAAAAGAAAAAGTATATTAAATTTTTTATTGAGATTTTGCTTTTTTTGAACACTGCTTTGTTGGGCAAAACAATTCCCTACAAATAATGATAGTATTAATAATGCTTTAATTTTCATCCTGATGTTTAAATTTATTGATACATAAACTGTGTAGTTAATGGATAGCTTTTCATTCTTTATAAAAATTAATCGCATACTTACCTGATTTGTTGGTATTAAACTCAATCATATCATCTCCCTTTTTGGTAAAAGGTATTATTTTGCCCCCACTGTCTTTAATTTTGGCTCCTTTGATATTTTTATATTTAATACTGCATTTTCCGCCTGCTTTAGCAACGACTTCGCAGGAATTAACTTTGCCCTTTTCCCAGCTTAATGATAGCTCAAAATTTCCTCTTGCCATTAAACCTCCAAATGAGCCTGTTTCCCACGCTTTAGGAAGTGCGGGCAAAAGCTCTATGAAGCCTTCCTGACTTTGGGCCAGCATTTCAACAACGCCTGCCATTACCCCTAAATTACCATCTATTTGGAAGGGTGGATGCACAGTCCATAAATTGGGCAGGGTGCGGTCTTTTAAAAATTTAGCATATACTTCATGCGCCTTTTCAGCCTCTTTGGTTCTAGCTCTAAGGTTCATTCTGTGTGCTAATGCCCATCCGGTAGTTTCGTTTCCTCTCAGGTCAAGTACCACACTTGCGGCTTTCACCCACTCGGGCTTTTTAGAGTTGATTAGGGTTCCCGGATATAAAGCGCATAGCTGAGAAACATGGCGATGCTTTGGATCGCCAATATCACCGTATTTTTTCTCTTCTCTGTATTCTTTTATTTGCCCGGACTCACCGATGATAATAGGATCTAATTTGTTGATCTGGACTTTAATCGTATCCAGGAATGTGTTTTTTAAGCCCAATATTTTGGCACTTTTTAATAAATCGTTAAATGTCTCCCAAACAAATCCTTGGTCAAATGTGGTTCCCTTACTCTGATAATACTTCCCGTTATCTTTTTGTTCAGGAGAAGCTGAATAACCCACCAATAATTTCCCATTCTCGGCCGGTACTAATGTTTTTGATAAAAAGGTACTCATACCCAATAGTGCCGGATAGGCAATATTTCTCAGAAACGAGGTGTCCTTGGTAAATTCATACCTGTCCCAAAAAAGTTTGGTGGTAAAACCTCCTGTACCGGGGCCAGAATGACCTCCAGGTTTTGGATTTCCAATAGAATAAGCATCTGACCCTGTTCCTATACACCAGCCATTTCCATTATCGGTTTTACTATAATGATTAGGGTAGTATGCTTTAATATATTCATCGGCATTTTTATGTGCTTTAGGCAGGTAAGCATTAAAATATTCCTCATAAGCGTCAAACGTTTCTGTTAAATTTGCACTAAACGCCCCCCAATAGTTCATTTGAACATTTATATTGTGCCAATACCCTCCAGACCATGGCGTAATATGGTATTGGCTCCACACTCCCTGCAACCCGCAGGGCAACGTTCCTTTTCTTGAGCTGGCAATTAACAAATATCTGCCAAAATGAAACATCAGTTCCTCCAAGTAAACATCAGACGGATTTTGCTTGTAGTTTTCTACCAGTGTTTTTGTGGACACTTTTGTAACAGCAGGTGTAAATTTTAAACTGACTCTTGAAAATAAACCTTGATAGTCTTTGAGATGCTGTTTTTTTAAGTTTTCATAACCTAAAGCGCTTGCATGATTTATTGTTTTTGTTATTTGCTCATGAGGGAATAAACTAGGATCTAACTTTTTTGAAACATCATCGGTAAGAAAGATACGATCACTCAATCTGTAATTTGTACCGGTGGAGATTAAGATAGTTGCCGAATTGGCATCAACTATTCTTATCTCGGCACCGTTGCCATTCTCTGCAATAAGTTTACCACCATCATTTATTACCTTAATCTGCCCTTCATAATTTATATTATGAGATGGCACATTACCTGATAGCGTGATGGTGTTATCTAAAGCCGTGACCGTACCAAATTTAGGGAGCTTTTCTTCTTTACTCCTTAGGTAAGGGATAACTGCCTTTAAGCTAAATGATAAACTTGCCTTTTTATTTGCGCTTAGCTTTATAACGATAACATTGCTGGGGTAATTTGCAAAATATTCCCTGGAGTAGCTTATGCCTTTATGTTCATAACTTACGTAAGATATAGCTTCGTTAAGATTTAATGAGCGCTTATAATTATCAACATCATAATGACCAAAATCCAGAAAAACCTCTGCAAAATTGGTTATCCCGCTTCTCCCGTTCATGGCACTGTTGGCCAAAGTCTTATTGGTAATTTGAATGCGTTCAATATCTGTTCTTCCGAATATGTTAGCCCCCATATATCCGTTTCCGATAGGATAGGAGTGTGCTTCCCAATCTGGATCAACCGGAAAACCACCTGCTAAAACACGGGTATAATCCTGACCCCGATTTGGAGCAGGTTGGTTATCCCATATTTCATAAATCCGGTCTGTAGATTTTACTTGCGAAAATACATTTACGCAAAAAAACATTAGATAAGCGAGGATGATTAACTTTCTTGGCATAATTAATTGGCTATTAGTTTTATTTTTTGACCATCAACAATGAATGAGTGCTAAAAAGACGCTTCTTTTTTTGACATCGCTTTTCCTATACTTAATCCATATAAAATACTTCTTCTAAAGTCACAGAAACCGGAGAGTTATCGGGATTTACTTTCATTACATCGGCCATAAAATCCCACCATTTTTTTACAACCGGGTTATTGGCTAAATCTTGCGAACCTCCGTTACCAGCTACTTTTTGGAAAGCAAACAAGGTGTTAGTTTCCTCGTCCAAAAAAATTGAGTATTCACTTACTCCTTCTTTTTTGAGCAATTCACGCAACTCTGGCCAAAGCTCGTTATGACGCTTTTTGTAAATCTCTTTTTGCCCTGGGTTAAGGTGCATTTTAAAGGCTAATCTTTTCATTATCATTTGTTAAAATGTATTTAATTCAACTCTATTCTGCTAATTCCGGGGTTTAGCTTTATGCTTCCGGAAGAAGAAAGGTTAACATTTTTTCCGTTTAGCGTTACCATATCCTTAGGGGAATAATCAAGTATTAAATCTGCCACCATATTTGCTGGTATATCAAAGGTGTAAATCTGCTTTGCTCCCTCTTTTTTGTAGCTGGCACAAACCTCTCCGTTTAAAAACGGCACTTTAATTTCTGTTTCAGTAAGGGTACTTAACTGCGGTTTTATTTCGATAATGCTTCCACCCGGAGTTTTTGGTTGAATGCCCCACATTAAGCGTGGAATTGCGTTTGCTGGCACTGCACCCCAGGCGTGGTTCCAGTCAGAATTGGGTTTGTATTTCATATCCCAAGCTTCCATAGCCATGGTTGCTCCTACCCTAATCATATTGTACCAACTTCTGTCGCTGGTGGAAGTCATTAATGACAAAGCATAATCGGCTTCATTGGCGTTGTAAAGTGCTTCCATTAAATATTGAGCACCATACACACTGCAAGCCATTCCTCTGCTTTTAATAAAATCAACTACTGGTTTTATGTTTTCTTTTGGAACAATATTAAATGCCAATGCAAACATATTAGCATGGAGGGATGAATGGTCTGTACCAATTCCATCAGTGTAATAACCCTTAGTTTTGTTTAACATTTGTTGATTAATGGCCGTTTTCGCTTTTAATGCTCTTGAACGGAAATCTGCCTCTTCTTCGGGCTTGTTTAATATTTTTGCAAACTGCGCCATAATCTCCATGTTTTTCACATAGAGCGAATTGATGATGGTGTTATATGGCATAAAAACGAAACCATCACGCTCTCCTTCCGCTGTGGCGAGTTTCCAACCGGTATCTTTTTGTGCTGGTGGCCAATCTGTGATGTCTTTAAGTACTATGGTACTATCTTTAAAGCCCAAATTTTTCATAAATTCCCGTGTTAGTTTTGGCGATTTGGTACTGATTAAACCATTATCATCTGCCAAAGCCATCAGCGTTTTATATTTCAAAGGCTCATAATACTCCTCAATTAATTTGGTGCTTCCGGTGTATAAATAATCCTGTTCTAACATCAAGGCAACATGTAACTGCCATTCTGTTGGCCAGGTTGGGTATTGCATACAGTATTCAATGGTGTTTTTTGCAATACCATATTCCCTGTCAGTTGAATAATGCGACAGTTGGTTCAGGTAAGCATCTGCCTCGTAAGGGATGCGCTCCCTATCTCCATCCACATAAACTCCGGTAAAAGAAGTGGCTTTGATGGTATATTTGCACATTTCCCAAACTTGATTCAAAATATCGTTTGAGCTGTGGAAAGAACTCGCATTATCATCAAAATAAGTATGGTAACGGAGCTGTGTGACATCTTGACGATTTATTTTTTGGCTATTGCCCGATATTTCTACGTAACGGAAAGGCGTAATAACCGGAAAAGATTTCGGTAGATGCGCAGCCTGAGGCAACGTATTGCGCTTATCTGGCTTCAGCTCAATCTGGTAATAAGTTTGCTTTGGGCTCACTAACAATTCTACATCTTGGGAACGGATGCTAGTTTTACCGGGTTTGTTATTGATGGTTCCATCGGCGTTAAGCTGTTCTCCTAATCTGATGAGGAGTTTCTCTTCTTTTATTGTTTTATAATGGAGCGTTAAGGTTGCAAATGCATCCTTATTAAAATCCAGAAACAATTTTCCGTTTCTGTTTTCTATCTTGATAGGCTTTATACTGTCAATCTGAAAGATACTCGGATCGTTATAAACATTTTTAAGCGGACTAACTTTAAACGACTGCGCCACGGAATAATCAGAAGTACGGTTATGATCATCCCAAATCCTCACTTTCCAAAAATAGCTTGTGTTTGGCTTTAAGGCTTTCCCCTGAAATTTAATGTTTGCGGTTTGGTTACTTTTAACCTCTTTTGAATCCCAAATATCACCTTCGTTTAAGTCTGATTTCGCCTGACTGCTGGAAACCAAAACTTGATAAGCCAACTGCTTAACAGCTTGGTTAGGAACAATCCAACTGAAAACTGGTTTGTCATCTCTGATAACTGCATTTTTTAAAGCTCGATCAAAATTAACGGTTAGTCCGGATGGAATGCCACTATACGGATCTTTATATTTAACAATCAGCTCTTCCAATTTTTTTCTGAATTCTACCAGCTTAGCTTTATACTTCGGGTCCGAAACCAAATTCTTGGTTTCCATTGGATCAGTTTTTAAATGGTAAAGATTCTCGATTGCCTTATCATTTACATACCTAAAATATTTCCATTCAGAAGTTCTTACGCCTTCACTAGGAGGAATTTGTACTATTTGCCAAAGGTGTTCTATCAACACCGTATCTCGTTTGAACTCGCCTTTTCCTTGTGCCAAAGGTTTCAAACTTTCGCCATGCCATGATTTAGGTTGGCTTACCCCTGCATAATCTAAAATTGTGGAAGGCACATCCAAGTTCAAAACCATTTTACTATCGTCATGATGGTTAGGCTTCCTTGGGTCTAAAATCATTAAAGGTATGCATAAGGAATTATCATACAGTAACCACTTTCCTGCCAATTGGCGCTCGCCCATAAAATAACCGTTATCGCCCATAAAAATGATGATGGTATTTTTATCCAAACCTTTAGCTTTTAGCGCTGCCCTAATTTTAGCAATTTCGTTATCCACCCCGGCAATCATCCGGTAATAGCCTTTTACACTTTTCTGGTATTTTTCTGGTGTATCATATCTCCAGGCCCACCTTAACCGATTAAAGCCGTTTTTTACAGCTTCTGGTAATTCATTAAAATATTTATCCTCGGCTAATTTTGCGGGAGGCATGGTTACATTTTGGAAAAGATAATCGTTTTCTTTTTGCCAGAAATATTGGTCTGGTGCGTGGTCTGCGGCATGTGGTGCGCTAAAGCTTAATTGCAAACAAAAAGGTTTATCAGCAGGAACTTTATCAATAAAATCTAAGGCTTGTTGCCCGGTGTATCGAGTTAAATGAACAGTTTGCTTACCTATTTTTTTGTAAAAATAAGAGGTACTGTCTTTAGCAGAAAGCTGACGATCATAGCTATCATATACATCGTACAATCTATCCAGATGCTTATACCCAACGCCAAATTTACCGAAGAAACCGGTGTAATAACCCGCCTTCCTTAATTCCAGCGGATAGGCATGTTGCATAAACTCGTCCCTAATTTCTGGAGTTTGAAAATTGTATTTGTGCGTACGTTCATACAATCCAGTAATGATGCTTGCCCGCGTTGCAGTACAAATAGGCGTACTTGCAAAAGTATTTTTAAAGTAAACTCCTTCTTTCGCCAACTTATCCATTTCTGGTGTATGGATGTATTGATTACCCGCATAACCTAAGGCATCCCAACGCTGATCATCTGTTAAGATAAAAATGATATTGGGTTTTTTAGATTGTGAAAAAGCAAATAGCGTATTCAGCGATAAATAAAGAACGAGGCTGAGAATTTTTGCTAAACTATTTTTTGAGTACTCCATTACTGATTATAAACAATTAAGAAATATCTTTTTTGAAATCATTTATTGTTGCTCTGATGGTATTTAAGATGCTCAGTAGTTAACTCTGAAAATATAAAAATCACTCAAACAACCTGCCCGCATGAGTTAAGGTTTCTCCTTTTGCTACCCATTTAGAAATACCTGCAGGTCTTTTATCTTCAATCATTTTTTTGGTGTAGGGCAAAGGGATTTTTAAACGATCATGCAGTTGGTTATACGCAATTTCCCATGCGCTTTCTCCGCCGCCAACCGGTGGTTCAATTCCTTTTTTGTTTCCTTTTTTGGTAATGATAAATCCATCACAAATATTGGAAGGCACCTTTACTGCCCCGGTCATCCAGCTTCCATGGAGTTCCATAAAATCTGTTAAACGCTTTTTTTCTAAAGCAAATAAATCTACATTTTGCTGGTAGGCCGTTTCTGCGGCGTACATCATAGAAGTAAATCCTAAATTCAAGTGTCCTAGATCTCGACAAGATTCCATCGCTAAACCATCTATATAAGCCGTACTGTCCGCATTTTGTCGCCATATATCTTTCATCTGTTCATCAGATTTACCGGGTGTTTTAATAGGTTCAGGCCCATCGCTACTTTCATAGATATATGTTTTTACCCTGAATTTCCAACGTTCTACAGCTTTATCAAAAAGAGGTTTATCATCTTTAAAAACGGCGATGGCAAAATTTGCTTCTATGGCAGACTGTATCCAATTATTACCCGACATCGTTTCGTCCATTACATAGGGCAAAAATTTATCGAACAATTTATTCACCTGATTTTCATTTTCTTTTTGCCAACCTGGATACTCATATTTCAACAATTCGGCACCGTTAGCAATCCATGGAGCTGTCCATGAAACTAGTAGCCGAGCGTTAGCAGATGTGTTTTTATCATAAGTATTCGCCCAAGCATCAATAATAGAAAGTGCTTTTTTAGCGTATTTTTCATCGGAAGTAAAACAGTACATTAAAGCATTGCAGTAAACTGCCATCCCGTCTTCTGCTTGTTGGTCGCAACCAATATTAGGTTTGTTATAAAAACCGCAGTTCACTACTTCGTAAGGTTTTGGCTTATAATCAGCAGAAGCGTAAGGCGTATTTTTTAATTTTTCAAATGCCGATTTCCAAGGTTCTTCTCCAGCTTTTAATTTCTGTTTAATGAATGATAATTGCGCTTCACTGTTAAGAATACCGGGATGTTTAAATACGAAAGGTTTATTGCTTTCTATTTGCTGATTTGTTTCATCAGAAGAAACAGATGTTAGGTGCTTTTTACCAGCACAGTTTGCAAAAAACATACAAACCAAGATAAAAACGGGGCTAAACTTTTTAATCTCCATAATTGAAATAGTTAATCAAATTTAAAACTGTCAAGCTTCACTAAATTTCCATTAGCAACCTTGAATACAATGTACACACCTGTTGGTTTAATTTTATGAACAATTTTTGTCGAAATGTTTTTATAAATGTTTTTGCCACCTGTACTTTTAATTACGCAAGAAGCTAATAATTCTCCGTCCACTGCATTTGCTCGAATTTCGATAGTGCCGCCTTTTTCACTCGCTATGTTAAACGTAACCTTTGTTTTAGCCTCAACATTTTTAAAATTTGGGAAATACAAATAGCCACCAGTTTGGTTACTATTTACAGAAAACCCTCCTTTAGTATTTTCGCGTTTATCTGTTTTAGCTGATGCCATATACCATTCGGCTTCAATTTTATCCCAATTGGCATCATATTGTCCAATCCCAATATTTCCATGCTTATCAAGATAATTTATATCGTCAACCATATCCCCATTGTCTTTGTAATGCAGATAATTCACATAAGACTGACGGTAGCGGGCAACGTCTTTACCTAAATAAAAATGGCACCAAGTATGAAACCATTGGTTATTCCATTCAAAAAAATTACCATGAGCGGCGGTGTTTAATCCGTATAAATCAATGTTGGCAGAATAACCTCTTCTGGTATAGGGTCCGTAAATATTTCTTGAAGTAGCATAAGAAGTACCTGCTGAGAGGTAATAAATTCCGTTTCGCTGGTGCAGGTTAGGCTTATCACAAGCTAACAAACCTTCTGCACTACCCTTAATCACCAACTTTCGGGGCTTTTCGTCCAAAGAAATCATATCGCTATTTAATTTAGCTATCATGTAGTTAAGTGTGGGGTCAACAGCTCTATAATGCCCAAAAGCAATGTACGCAGTTTTTGCTTTGTCCTTTTCAATAATCACGGTTGGATCATATTCTTTTCCAGGAGTAAGATTTTCTGGAAGCAGTGGCTTACCTAAAACATCTTTGAACGGACCAATGGGTGTATTTCCTACCAAAACTCCGGTATTTACATTCCCATTTGAAAAATAGAAATAATATTTCCCGTTTTTATATGCCATATCAGGTGCCCAGCAATCGTTGGATTTACCCATGTAAGTGGTGGCAGGATCAATGGTAGTTTCTAACTTCCAATTTACCAGATCGGTTGAAGTCCAGATTTTCCAATCCGGCATTACAAAAGTTTTCGCTGTTTTATCTCCATCTCTGGTGGCATACAGATAAGCTTTGTTATTGAAAATATGGATATGCGGATCGGCCATACCCACATCGGCAACCATCGGTTTAAGCTTCTTCAAAGTATCTGTTTTTGAAGAATAACTTTTAAGCTTGGCAAAGGAAGCCGTGGATAAAAACAAAAGTGTGATTAAAGTCTTGTTCATCTTATATTTAAAAATTCCGTTTACTACTGGTGTATTCACTTTTTGGCACCCCGTGTAATGCTTGCAGTTCTTTGTACCTGTTCCTTAATTCTTGTAGTTTAAGTTTATATTTCGGGTCTTTTGCAAGGTTGGTTGTTTCATGTGGATCAAACTTTATATCAAACAGCTCTTCATAATTATGTTCGATATAGTTCATGTATTTAAATCTTTTTGTCACCACGCCCTCTTGCCTAGGCAGTTGCGGACCTCCTAAAAAGTAGTATTGATAAAAGAAATCTTTCCTTTCGGGAATCTTGTTTTCTAGCATACTAAACAGATCAACACCCTGCATCTTTTTAGGTGCTTTTACGCCGGCCATCGCCAAAATTGTTGGCGCTATATCAATATTTAAAGCCATTTGTGGTGCTTTGTATTGTTTGATGCTGTCTGGTGTGTTAGGGTTGTAAATTAAAAGTGGCACCCTTACCGATTCTTCGTATCCCCACCATTTACCTTCCATTCCGTGTTCTCCTAAAAACATTCCGTTATCCCCCATCACAATAATTACTGTATTATCTGCAATACCCAGTTTTTTCAGCTTCTCCGTCATCCGGCCAATGGCATCATCAATACCCGTAATTAGGCGGTAGTAATTCTTAACATTTTCCTGATACAGTTCGGGAGACCCAAATAAACCTTGCCACCTTGCCCTACCAAAATTGGTGTCTGTTTGGAAAAAGGCAGGAAACTGCTTCCAGTATTTTGGGTCGGCAGTTACCGGTAACGGAATGGTGACATCCTTATAATAATCTTTGTATTTTGGTTGTATCACGTAAGTTGGCGGATTACCATCTTGCTCATGCGGTGCTTTAAAACTTACCGACAGGCAAAATGGTTTTTGACTTTTACCATAGGCGGAAAGGAAGTCTTGGATAGCGTTACTCAACGTATCCGTATCGTGAATTAATTTTCCGTTTTTTCCGGTGATCACATAATCTGGTTGCATTTTTTCTCCAGCTTCTGAGTTCACAAAAAAATCAAAAAGTTTTTCTGGGGGATGTGTCCCTACACCAAACTTGCCGATAAAACCAGTATTGTATCCAGCGTTTTTAAGCAAAGCCGGATAAGAATTTGCGAGGGCTTCCGCAGATAAATCGGTATTAAAATCATTAATATGATGTTTGGATTCATACTGCCCTGTTAAAATACTGGCTCTACTTACGCAACAGATAGAAGTGGTAACATACGCATTTTGAAACAGTACGCCCGCATTGGCCAGTTTATCCATATTTGGGGTTTGGATGATGGAATTTCCCATCGCTCCCATTGCGTCCCAACGCTGGTCATCTGTTAAAAGGAAGATGATATTTGGTTGGGGTTTCACTTTTGTGGCAACTGCCTGCTGCGAAAATCCTTTAAAAGGGATTAATGTAGAAACAATCACAGACAGTATGCAGAAATACGACTTTTTCATTTACTTTAATTTTAAAATTTCACTACCGGCCATTAAAAAAACTCCTGTTCCAAAATTCTGCCAGCTATCTGCATCAGCTGGTTTAGGGTCAAAACCGATGTTTTGTACCCACCCTACTTTTCCGTCAGGTTTTTGGCATTTCAATAGTGCTGTCCAAGCTTTAACAACCGAAGGCTGGTAATCGGCTTTGCTTAATAAACCGTTATTTACTCCCCAAGCTAAGGCATAAGTAAAAAGCCCACTTCCACTTACTTCTCCGTGGTCAAAAGATTCTGGAGATAGCAAACTGGTTTTCCATAGACCACCCTCTTGTTGTAAACCTTTAATGCGTTTTGACATTTCCTTAAAAAGGTTTTCATAAAAAGGACGGGTTGGATAATCTTTAGGTAAATCAGTTAAGATTAATGCTAAACCTCCTAAAACCCAGCCATTTCCTCTAGACCAAAACACTTTATTGCCGTTTGGCTCTTTCATATCAGTAGAATCTCCAGTCCATAAAAACCGGCTATCACGGGCGAACAAATGCTCTTTTTTATCATACAAAAGATCGTAGCATTGCAAATAGTATTTGTCCATTTCTTTTAAATAACTATTATCGTTTTTAAGCGCCGCGTATGATGTTAGAACAGGCGGAGCCATAAACAAGGCATCACACCACCACCATAGAATTTTCTTTTCGTCGGTTTCAGTACCGTCTTTCCAAGGATAATCCTTGTATAAATGGTCATGTATTATTTGGGAAGTTGGTTCCAGATTTGCCTGTTCTCCGATAGATTTTAAATAGATATAACTGTAACAAATTGCTAAATCATCTGCATGGTAAAAACGCTCCCATGGTTGCCAGTCATTTCTTTTGGCCATTGCCTTTAAAGCATCTAAGTATTCCTTACTTCCTGTCACCTCATGTGCTTTCACAACTCCTGTGTAATAAACTCCATTTGTCCAGTCGGTCGGAGATTTTGCTTGGATAGGATTAGCTTCTTGCCATTTTAAAGCTTTTAACATGGCAGTCCTTGTACTTTGTTGATTAATTTTTTGATATGTTTTACAGGACTGTAATATCAAAATGGCGACAAAAATCGCTAAGTATCGGAATGTTAACCTTTGCATAATTTATGTTTTCGTTTTTTGCTTAATAACTTCATAGTTTATTGGATTATTTACTTTTACTTGAGCATCTGTTGTTAAATATGCTTCTCCGCTAGTTACAGTTAGATTTAAAGCTACAGGCATTCCTTTTTCTGCCGTAAAACCCCATTCATTATAACTAAACTGAGTGCCACTACCGATGTAAAGCGATTGGATTTTTCCTTCCTTATCTAGTGTGAGTACGGCGTACCTACCTACAAATTTGATATGCAAGTTCTTGTCCTCAAAAACTGCTGAATCTTTATCCTGAGTGATGATAATCTGTTTAATTTTCTTTGATTGTACTATGCTTTCTACCACAAACCCTTTAAAAACTCCATTTTGCTTAATGCTTTTTACGGCTTTTACGCTTCCTTCATTCGCAGTACCTGAGTAGGGTTCGTAAATCACTGCAAAGGGTGCGTCCCAGGCTTCTCCATTTTTGCGGATATCCAGTGTGGGCGTTTGCTTTTTCGCATAAGCTTTTGGAGCTTCATCTGTGATGGGGGCATTCACCTTTGTATATTCCCTTCCCTCTTCTGCAGGAATAAAAAGTTTCATACTTACTCCGTTTTCACCTAAAGATTTTGCTGTAAAAACTACATCTACCTGTTTATCATAAGGCCCTGATGTTTCTACATTTTTAAAATAGTGCCATCCGGGATTTTTGAATGATTTGTTACCATTCCATATCGCATTGGCATTAGCCATGTATCTATTTTCATCAGAATGTAAACTGAAACTGTCATCGGCAGGCAAAAAACTTAAAAAATCGCCGATATTATGGTAGATATAATCATGGTATTGGTTGGGTAACGTTGATTTTGATTTATACACATCTACGTAATATCCTGTAGTTGGAGAAGTACGTACGATGCCTAGAGTCCTCAATTGCGTTGCCTCCGCTTGGTCGCCTTTATCATCTACAAAACTTGTGCTGCTAAAGGAGTTATTTGGCGAAACGGGCGATGCAAAATATTCAGGCTCAATGGCTTCCTTTTTAACGGTATTAATTGCATTATTTGCCCATCCTCCCTCTCCTTTTGAAGAACCATTCACGATAACTGTGTTATGACCCGCAAATAAACGATAATAATTTTCGTGGATTTCTGAACCATAATTGGAACGACCTGCTTTTGAGCCTAATACATAGCCTCTACCGTACAATTCCATATTCATCCCAGAAGCATGGCCATGTACAAAAGCACCTCCGCCAACAAAAAGCATTAAACCGTCTTTTGGCTGATTAGTAGTACTCAAATTTCTTTGGATGGAAATCCCAGCAAACGGCAAACCGTTTGTTACAGGTTTAGGATAGTATTTTGTTTCGCCCTGTACGTCTCCGCTTGCCCACAACAGCTGTAAGGGTTGTGAGAAATATGGGAAAGCACCATAAGATCTCTTGCCTAAATATGCTCGATTATAATTGTCGTATTTTATCCCCGAATTAATTAAAGATCCAAATTGTTCTAATTTCTTTTTGTCATTACCTAGCTTAGCCAAGTAGTAACCTATTTCATAACTACTATAAGATTTAGCAAATTCTCTGTGACCATCGCCAAATTGAATAGTTTGCTCACCATTCGGATAAGTGAGGTAATAAGGTATTGTAAGTGCATCCGTAATTTCGGGATATTTCTTGCCCAGAGACAACGAAGGATTAATTTTGGTTAACATGGTCATCAAGTACGTAGTAAGACTAGTTACCGCACCAGAATAATTTAAGCTCTCCGGCCAATCTCCATCTTCATCGTACACTTTAGCTACTTTAGCCAAGGCATCCTGATGTGGGGTGTCTTTCTCCAGGTAATAAATTAACAGACTGTCTCTTTCAGCTTTACTATCCAAGGCTAATATATTTCCAACCAAGCTAGGCGATTCCAATACAGGCCAGTTACAATTAACTATACCGTGGTTCAGTGCTAAATCGATATAAGTTTTAAATACCTTTTCAGCTTCTGTAAGCTCAATTTTTTCTTGAGTATTGGAGACGAAATCATACGCCGTTCCTCCATTTTTTATAAAAGGAGCGATAAAGTCATAAATAATCGGGATTTGCGCACCAATTTCTCTCGCCTCTCTTAAATGATCATCCTGATACAGCCAACCTCCGTTTCCTCCACTTTCTGAAGGTCTAATCTGAAGCATTGCTTTCATAAAAGTATAAAACACCGAGGTGCTATATATTGCATATTTTTTGTCTCCTGTTAAATAATAAAGAACTCCGCAATCAATAGCTGTTTTTAAATAATGCTGAAACTTGTTGCGCTTTGCACTTGCACCCTTTTCATTATCTAATACTGTTTTAAAAGGTGGGATTTTATCGACTTCCTGATGACTTAAATCGAATGGCAATGCGCTCATGTAGGACTTTGGGTTCTGTAAATAACTTTCCAAATCAGGTTGAACACGCTTTTCAAATGCTTTATAATACTCTTTAGCCCATTCGTAATTTTTTATTTTATCTAAAACGGGTCCTCGGTCTGTAGGCGTAACCCAAATCATGGGACGTTCGGTATTTTGCGCAAAAAGAAACGTAGGAAAGCTACAACTCGCAATTAGGATAAAGTAAGTGAATAGCTTCACAGTTTTCTGAGTAATCATTATTTATTTTTAGCTTTATTTTCGTTTCAAATTTGTTCTTATCATTTATAAAAAAAACGGTGGAACTGTCCAAGAAGAGGTCTTTCATCTTAAAATACCCAACCCGCATGAGTTAAGGTTTCTGGTTTGCCTACCCATTTAAAAACTCCTCGAGGTCTTTGATGATCTATCATTTCTGCGGTGTACGGAAGCGGGATCCTAAGCCTATCATGTAAATGGCTATAAGCAATTTCCCATGCAGATTGTCCACCACCTTTTGGAGGTGCAATGCCTGTCGCATCTGATTCGGTTATCCTAACCTTTCCGTCACATATATTTTTAGGAACAGCAACTGCGCCCGTCATCCAACTGCCATGAAGTTCCATGAAATCTGTTAAACGTTTCTTTTCCACAGAGAACAAATCAGTTCCCTGATTCCATGCAGATTCAGCTGCATAAATCATTGAATTGAAACCTAGATTCAAGTGGCCAAGATCACGACAGGTTTCCATAGCCATACCGTCAACATAGCTGGTAGAAGTAGCGTCATCTTTCCACTTATTTTCGGTTTCAGCGGAGGTTTTCCCTGGAATTGTTATAGGTACAGGCCCATCAGAACTCTGAAAAATATAGGTCTTAGTCCTTAATTTCCAACGTTCAACAGCAGCATTAAACATCGCTCGGTCACTTTTAAAAATAGCGATAGCAATATGTGCTTCAATGGACGAAAGCACCCAGTTATTTCCAGACATGGTATCATCAGTTACGTAAGGCAAAAACTTGTCTAACATTGCATTAAAACTGTCTGTGTTTTCTTTTTTCCAACCTGGATAATTGTACCTCAAAATTTCGGCGCCGTTTGTATACCAAGGTGCTGCCCATGAAACTACTAGTCTGGAATTTGACTTCGTGTTTTTTTGATAGGTATTAGACCAATCCATCAATATCTTTGTCGCACTAATTGCGTATTGTTCATCTTTTGTAATAAGATACATTAAAGATTGACAGTATACCGCCATCCCGTCAAGCACCTGCTGGTCGCAACCTACGTTAGGGTTATTGTAAGAACCACAATCAACAGATATATAAGGAAGATCTTTGTAGGATAGTGATGAATATGGTGACTCCTTTAACTTTTCGTAAGCATCTTTCCATGGTTGTTGACCGGCCTTTACTTTTTCAACAAAAAAATCGATTTGTGCCTGTGTATTCAAAATTCCGGGATGTATGAAACCGGTATTATTAGGTGGGTCTGTTACCGGAGGATCTGGAGTTGGATCTGGGGTTGGTTCCTCTGTTTTTACTACGCTAGAAGTTGATTTTTTTTTACAGCTAAATAGCGTAAAACAGACCAATGTTAACATTACGAACGTAAGTTTCAGGAATAATTGGTTGCTTTTCATAATTCTATTTTTATTAATTTGAAAATTACAATAGGGATATTCTTGGTTTTGTGTTTATAAATGATGCTTTCTTAAGTTGTATGTTATAAATTACAAAGACTATTTGTTTGACTATTCAACGTTGCTTAACCTAAACGTACTTTTCAATCCTTCAGCAGATGAAGTACCTACCTGAACGGTATAATCCCCTGCCTCATAACCAAATTTCATATCGGCCCGAGTAAATTTTAAAATTTCGGGATTGATGATGAAAGAAACCTGCTTAGTTTCGCCGGGCTGTAATTCAATTTTTTTAAAGGCTTTTAATTCCTTATCGGGACGGACCACAGAACCGATTAAGTCTTTGATGTATAGCTGAACCACCTCTTTGCCCGCAACTTCTCCTGTATTTTTAACATCCACCGTCAAGGAGATCTGGCTATTCGGAGTAATCTCACTAGAAGAAAGCTTCAGGTTGTCGTACTTAAACTGGGTATAGCTTAAGCCAAATCCAAAGGGATATAAAGGACCATTTTCTATGAAAAGATAACCTTTTTTAAAATTAATCTCTTTTTGGCTGTAGTGAAATGGCAATTGCCCAATGGTGTGCGGAACAGTAACCGGCAATTTACCTGATGGATTTATTTGTCCAAAAATTGCTTTTGCGATAGCTTCGTTACCGAATTCCCCTAAATCCCAGCAATCTAGGATGGCATCAGCTGACTTAGAAAACTCATTTATAGATAAGGTCCTACGATGCTTTAACACCACAATCACTGGTTTTCCTAAGGCCTTAATTTTGGTAAGCAACTCATCCTGAGGTGCTACCGGTTCAATACTAGCCCGGTCTCCTAAAGCTTTATTAAAAAAACCTTCTTTAGCGGTAAATTCATCTCCGCCTAAAAACAGCACACATAAATCTGCATCTTGTGCAATAGCAAGCAACTTATCTACACCAGGTTTGGTATTGGTATTTAAAACAGGAACATCTGGGGCTTTATTGGTTAAATCAAAACCTTTTTCTGCTATAAATTGAACACTTTTGCCTGCAATTTTTTCAAAATCTAATTTTGCTCCCTCTGATAAAACTGGTCCCAACAGTGCAATTTTTTTAAACTTTGTTGTGGTTGGATCTAATGGCAAAATGGGAATACCATCAGCTGATTGATTCTTTAACAGGATGATAGATTCTTCATCTAACTTTTTTGCAAGCGATAAATCTGTCTCAGTTCTTACATTTTTATCAACGGTCTCTACTTTTACATAAGGATTTTCGAATAAGCCTAAAACAAACTTAGTACGCAAAACTCTTGCTACGGCATCATCTATGTATTTAAGCAATTCCGGATGAGTTTTTACAATATTTGGGAGAAGTGCAAAAGCATTATCACTATATAAATCCACATCCATCCCAGCTTTAAGAGCCATTATTACCGCATCTTCGGGAGTTTCGGCAACTTTCATAAAAGAGTGTAAACGAGCAATATCATTAGCATCGGAAACGATGTAACCTTTAAATCCCCACTGCTTTTTAAGTGTTTCTGTTAATAAATCCCGATTTGCATGACTCGCCACTCCGTTTATATCGCCGTGAGAGGCCATTATTCCGAGTGTCTTTGCTTCTTGAACTGCCGCTTTAAATGGAGGGAAAATTTCATCTATCAAAGTACGTGGCGAAATTTCTATGGCCGCAAAGTTTTTACCTCCTAAAACTTGACCATAACCTGCAAAATGTTTTGTAACAGCGCCAATATGTGTACTCTTTAAACCAACATAATCACCTTGTACACCAGTGATGGCACTAACGACCATTTTCGTAGTGAGGTAAGTATCTTCACCAAACGCCTCGCTCATTCTTCCAAATCTTGGATCGCGAGATAAATCTGCTTCAGGAGAATGGCACATGTTTAAGCCTCTTAACCTCGCTTCTCGTCCAATAATATCCCAAGTTTGGTGGACCAAATCCCGATTAAAACTTGCGGCCATATTAATTGGTCTGGCAAATTTTGTACACCCATCGGCATCTACACCATTGTAAGACTCGGTAATAAATAAAGCTGGTATCCCGAGCCTGTTGTGCGTAATAATGTATTGTTGTAGTTGATTGTTTAGCAACGCAGCTTTACTGGGTGTTAAGAATTCTCCAGGATTTTTTATTCCAGCAATGCCATATTTTAAACGCTCACTCACTCCAGCTTTTAATGACAGCTTTCCATTTTTATCTAAATCAATTCCCAAATTAGCATGAAAGATTCTCATCTGAGCAACCTTTTCATCGATAGTCATCCTACTCAACAAATCTTTAACGCGAATTTCAACTGAAGCATTTACGTCTTTATAAGTGGGTACTTGTCCGTATGAAAAAATAGGCGAAATGCCCATCATGCAGCTAATTGAAAAAAGAAAATAGTTTAGTCGATTCATATAAATTAGTAAGCAACGTACCTATGCTTTGGTAAATGAAAGTTGCTTAGTTTGCACAAACACTAAACTATTGAGCTTTAAACAGAATATAATACATAAAACATGGAAAATAGTCCAGACCCAAAGACCATTTATCAGAAATCATGATGCTTCAATTAAAGCGTGGGTACAAACAGGTATTTTAAAAGGCTAGCTAATGCATGGTCAAATCTTCTGATTGCGTTATTCTCGTAAAATTATTATCAACGCAGGCAATCTAGTTGCTAAGGATGATGAACCGGGTTTCATTTTAACGCTTAAAACATTAACAACTGTAC
The DNA here is from genome assembly GCF_946480185.1 of uncultured Pedobacter sp. Next base: position 98,621 of record NZ_CAMLIG010000012.1, read on the forward strand.
TATCTAAACTTTTTATAATACTTTCCCTTCTACTGCCAATTCTTGTAGTGACAGGATTTAATCTCTCAAGAAACATTTAACACATACTAATCTAAGGCACCCGTTTTCATGTCCGTGACGTTAGTTTGGGATAAAAATCTGTTAAAAACTATTTTACCACTACTTCAACAGACTTTACTATTTTTTCTTCTCCGTAAATGGTTGAATTATTGCTCCATTTATCCTTTAATGCAACGGTGCGAAAAGCAAAGTTTTGTGCCGTGGGCGGTTTCATTACAACAGCTAGTCGGTTTTATTATCTATGTATATGATACTTTTTTCTTTTTGTGCAAAAGTAGGTGATGCAAATATTGATACTGCAATCAGTTGGAGTATGATTTTTTTCATTTTTTGGATTTAAGATTGGAAAGATTAAAATACTTAATCAGCTATATTTTAAAACTAAATATGGCTGATGGTTAAAATGTTATTACTATAACACATTGTTTAAAAATGAAACGATTTCGTCTATTTTATTATCGGCAATAAATTTATATTGAGCGTGACCCTTATCTTTCAAAATCACTAAACGTGATTCTTTAGAACCCAAAGAATCCATTCTGTCTTTAATTGCATGGGAGTAGGCTAAATTAATCGTTTCATCAATATCGCCGTGATAAAGTAAAATTGGAGCAGCGTTTTTTCCAATTACGTTAACATTTTCTAAACCGCCCCATAAACTCACCACTGCTTTTATGGGTAACACATTTTGTTTGGATGCATAAGCTACATATAAAGCTGTCATTGCTCCGGCAGAGCCACCGCTTATTGCCACTTTGTTGATATCTAAATTATATTTTGAAGCATTATTTTTCACCCATTTTAAGGCGCTAATAGCATCCTCAGAGGCATTTTCAATAGCTTCGTTTAAAACCGGATGAAATTTTCCGTTAACGGGCAAACCCTTTGCCATATTTCCGGAGCAGGATGCGCCACTTACTTTTTTATATTTTAAGGTTAAACGATAGTTAATAGAAACTACCGCAAACCCTTGAACAGCCATTTTAGAACAAATATCTTTCACGCCTGCTTTATCTCCTCCGGTAAAACCACCTCCATGAATGAAAACAAAAACAGGAAGGCTTACTTTCTTAGCATCATTTTGAGGAAGATATAAATCAAGAATTCTATCACTGGCTGAGTCTTTAGCTATTGCGGGTACTGGCGCATATCTTATATTTTGTATTAAATTAATATTGTTGCTCAAAAGCTTTTGATTTTGAACTGGAGGCGTATAATTCGGTGATATTTCTTGGGCAGTAACTTTAAAAATTACAGTGCTAACTAATAGAAATGAGAAGAACAGTAGGCTCTTTAGATTTTGCATGTGCTTAAAATGGTTAATTATGGATTATTAGGTTTAAAACTCAACAAATTTATGTAGTGTTTAAATAAACAATACTGTTAATTGTATCTATTTAAGGGGGCAAATATATCAAGCAGATAAAAGTATTTGAACTGGTTCCTTTCAAATTTCTTGGTAAATTCTGTGGGGTTAATATTAAACTCTTCTTTAAAGCACTTTCTAAAATAGTTTATATCGTGAAAGCCCCCCATATAAGCCTCCCCATCCATCATAAAAATTTTGCACTCAATCAAATAAGCTTTACAATGATTTTTTCTGAACGTTTAATAATTGGTATTCAAAAGTAATAAATAAGTTAAGTGATTTTCACCTTATTGAAAAATCATTGTTTGATAAAAACATACGCCTTCAACAATTATTACTAACTATCAAAATAATATCGGTATAAGTTTTAAAACTATAACAATTGAAACTTTCCTTAATTGTTAAATATTCCTCATCACAAACTCCGTTTTTTATGTTTTACAACGAATGAAATGTCCAGATCTACCATGTTTGTGAGATCAAAAAAACTTAGCATTAAATGAAGAACTTTATACTTTAAAGACTACTTTTTGCGAAATTCTGTTTTAGGTAATTTGTCTCTGCCTTGTGTCGAAATTTATTTTCTATATTTAAACATGGAAACCATTAAATATTTTACAAAAATTTTCGACTTAGGTCCTTTACCGAGTTTGATTTTATGTCCAAATGGTTCTCATTTTACTATTCAAACAGCTAATAAGGCCTACCTAAAAACAATTAGCCCTCTGTTAAGCGATATAATTGGAAAATCCATCTTTGAAGTTTTTCCATTTCATGCCGATCCTGAAAACTCGAGCTACTTCATCGGTTTTAAGAATTCATTATTATCGGTAATGGATGATAAAACCGCTAAAAAAATAGAGGTTGTAAAATTCAATCTTACAGTAGCCAACAGTAATAATTCAGAAGATAGATATTTCGAGGTTGAAATTATTCCTGTTTTATCTGAACAGGATGAAGTTGAATATATTTTACTTACACTCATCGATGTTACCGGCTCTACTAATTTGGCTAAACAGCTCGAAAAAACTGTTCAAGATCTCAAATCCAGAAATGATTTTATAGAAACCATCATTGAAAATGTCCCTATAGGTATAGCGGTAAATAAAATTAATGATGGAAAAGCTACTTTAATGAACAAACGCTTTAGTGAGATTTATGGCTGGCAGGAAAGTGAATTTTTAGATATCACATCATTTTTCAATAAAATATATCCAGACGAAGATTATAGAAAAGAAATAACAGCAAGAGTAATAAACGACATACAAAGTGGCGACCCTGATAGAATGCATTGGGAAGGGATTACAATAACTACATCTACTGGGGAGAAAAGAGTAATAAACGCCAAAAATATTCCTCTTTTTGATCAAAACATCATGATATCTACAGTAATAGATGACACGCTGGCCGCTACACAAGCTGCAGATATTTTCAAAGTAAAAACTAACCAAGACGCTTTGATCAACTGCTCGGAAGATCAAATATGGTCTATTGATAAAGATTTGCGACTTATAAGTTTTAACAAAGCGTATAGGGAGATGATAACGATGTTTACCGGCAATGCTCCGAAAGAGGGCAAATCGGTAATGACGGAGGAATTCGGAACTGAGTTAAATCAAAAATGGCTGGATTATTATAATAGAGCCTTAAATGGCGAACGATTTACAATTACTGAACAAATAGTTAACCCCCTAACGTCAAATATAGAATATGGCCTGATCACATTTAACCCCATGTACCATGAATCTGGCGATCTGTTTGGCGTTGCCTGCTATTCAAAAGATATAACCAAAGAAAAACTTAATCTGATGGCTTTAGAAAAAGCACAAGCCGAATTAAGCAGGATCATGCAATCCTCGTTGGATATGATTTGCACTATTGACGATGATGGGAACTTTAAAAACGTAAGCGATGCATCTATAAAAATACTGGGATATCAACCTATAGAGCTAATAGGCAAACCATATTTTAACCTGATATATAGCGAGGACATCGATAAAACTATTCAGGCATCCAACAATATTAAAACGGGTATTGAAACCACCAATTTCCAAAACCGTATGATGCGAAAAGATGGTAGCATTGTCCCGCTGGTTTGGTCTGCCAGATGGGATAAACAGGAAAAAACAACTTATTCTATTGCAAGAGATGCTACGGAAACAATTAAATCAGAATTAGCTTTGTCAGAATCCGAAAAAAAATACCGGTTTCTTTTTGAAAACAACCCCTCACCTATGTTGATATGGGATTTTGAAACGCTAGAAATCATAGACTGTAATGAAGAAGCATGTCTGAAATATGGTTATACTAAAGATGAGTTTTTACAATTAAACACGTTACAAATCAGGCCAGAAGAAGATATCCCTTTAATAAAAGAGGCTGTTAAAGATGAGGCTACATACGGATTAATCCATAAGAGGATATGGAGACATACAAGAAAAAATGGCGACATCATGATAATGGAAATAACCGGCCATCTTATTAAATACAATGGCAGAACTGTTGTGATTAACCAAAACATTGATGTTACAGAAAGGATCAGGGCAGAGAAAGAACTTCATGAATCAGAAGAACGTTATCGGTTATTATTTTACAATAGTCCCATCCCTAAGTGGATATATAACATAGAGACTTACCGCATCTTAGAAGTTAACGATACAGCAATAAATCATTACGGATATAGCAGGGAAGAGTTTTTAACGATGACAATTGCTGATATCAGACCGAAAGAAGATGTACCGATGGTTATTAATAAGCTTAAGAATATGTTTTCCGATAACCAGATACAACACTTCGGTGTATATAATCATTTAAAAAAGGATGGCACAGTAATTAAGATGGAGATATCGGGTTACCAAATAAACTATAAAGGCGCAAATTGTAGAATGGTTGTCTGCATTGATGTAACTGAAAAAGAAAGAGCATTTGAGGAGCTAAAACAAAACGAACAAACTTTATTTCACAGCAGGCAGCAGCTAAGTTTGATTTACAATAATGTTAAAGATATTATCTTCATGCTTACGGTAGAAAACAACAAAAAATTCAAGTTTAGTTCTGTTAATCAATCTTTTTACAGTACAACCGGGATACAAGAAGATAGCGTTATTGATAAATATGTACATGATATTATTCCTGAGCCGTCTCTGAGCCTGGCCTTATCAAAATATCAGGAAGCTATTGAAAAGAAAACAAAAGTTACTTGGGAAGAAACAACCACCTATCCAACAGGCATAAAAACCGGCATTGTAACCATAACGCCAATTTTTGATAATAAAGGCAATTGCACACAGTTAATAGGATCTGTTAATGACATAACCGAACGCAAGAAAGACGAGCAACAATTAAAGTTGTTGGAATCTGTGATAGTACATGCCAGCGACGCTGTTGTAATTACCGAAGCAGAACCACTTCACGGTCCCGGCCCGCGTATCATATATGTAAACAAAGCATTTACGCAAATGACGGGCTATACGGAAGATGAAGTTATTGGGAAAAGCCCACGCTTTTTGCAGGGACCAAACACCGATAAACGCGAATTGAAAAGATTAAGCGATTGTATGCACAAATGGCAACCCTGTGAAATCACCATTATTAATTATAAAAAAAGTGGTGAAGAGTTTTGGCTCAATTTTTCCATCACGCCGGTAGCCGATGCCAATGGGTGGGTTACCCATTGGATATCTATAGAACGGGATGTTACCGAACGAAAAAAAACCGAACAAGCCTTACAAGAGGCCTATAATGAGAGGACCACAATATTAGAAAGTATTGATGATGCCTTTTTTGCCGTGGACAACAATTGGAAAGTAACCTATTGGAACAAAAGAGCCGCAGCCTTATTAGGAAAATCAGCCAATCAAATGCTTAACCAAAACATTTGGGAAGAATTTTCAGATTTTATTGACTCCGTATCTTACAAAAAGTACCATCAGGCTATTGAAACAAATGAGTCGGTTCATTTTGAGGATTATTATCCGCCTTTTGATTCCTGGTTAGACATCAGTTGCTATCCTTCCAAAGAGGGACTCGCTATCTATTTCAAAGATATTACGGAGCGCAAACAATATGATATACGGTTGCAAGAATTAAATGAAAGTCTTTTAAAACAAGCAAAGGAACTTAAGATTTCTAATGCTGAACTTGAGCAATTTGCGTATGTGGCATCACATGACTTGCAAGAACCCCTAAGAATGGTAACAAGCTTTATGGCGCAACTGGATAAAAAATATAGTGACATTTTAGACGAAAAAGGAAAAAAATACATCTACTTTGCAATAGATGGGGCAAAACGGATGCGTCAGCTTATTCTTGACCTGCTTGAGTTTTCAAGAGTTGGCCTTACAGATGATGACCAAGAAGAAGTTGATTTTAACAAGCTTGTTAAGGAAGTAACCGCTTTATACAGAAAAAAAATAGAGGATTTAAAAGCCACCATAAACTTTGAAAATTTACCCACATTGCTGATTTACAAAACCCCGATAAGGCAGGTTTTCCAAAACCTGATTAGTAACAGCTTAAAATATCACAGGCAGGGTGTGTCGCCAATAATTGATATATCATTTAAAGAAACGGCAACAAATTTTGAATTTTGTGTTAAGGATAATGGAATAGGCATAAACGTAGAGTTTCACGATAAAATATTCATTATTTTTCAGCGATTACATAACAGAGATGAATATTCTGGTACAGGCATGGGCTTAGCTATAACAAAAAAAATCATTGAAAATATAGGAGGTAAAATATGGGTCGAATCTGTTGAGGGTAAGGGCTCCGCTTTCTATTTTACCATTTTAAAATCAAATAGATGATGAAAACAATCAATATCCTGCTCATAGAAGACAATGAGGGCGACATCTTTCTTACCAAGGAAGCTTTTGAAGAAAGCAAATTGGTAAATCAGATTACTGTTATCAAGGATGGTAAGGAAGCCATAAACTTCTTTGAAGAATTAGATGAACCCTCAAAAGCACCTGATTTAGTACTATTAGATGTTAATTTGCCTAAAGTAAGCGGGCAAGAAGTTTTGATGTACATTAAAAACAACGACAAGTATAAAAGTATACCTGTAATCATGTTAACTACATCATCCGCAGAAAAAGACATTCTACAATCTTATAAAAACCATGTCAACTGTTATATCACAAAACCCATTGATGTTTCGGACTTTATTCATGCTATGACTAAAATTGAGGATTTTTGGATCAACATTGTCTCTGTTCCCCGTAAAAAAGATGATCAATAAAGTGCCTTTTTCAATTTTTGTTGTGGAAGATAATCCCGGCGACTTTGAACTTGTTGAAGAGTTTTTGTTGGAACAAATTGAAACCCCAACGATTTTGCAGGCAGGAAGTTTTAAAGAGGCTAAAGACATATTATCAAAACGCAATAAAATTGACGTTATACTTTTGGATCTTTCATTACCAGATAAAACCGGGATTGACCTAATTAACGAAATAATAGCTATTAGTTTAAATATACCTGTTATTGTTTTAACAGGATATGCAGATATTTCGTTTGGGATAGAATCGCTTTCCAAAGGTATATGTGATTATATTTTAAAAGATGAGCTTACTCCTTTGACTTTATATAAAAGTATTGTTTACAGCGTAGAGCGTAAAAAAATAATATCATCGCTAGAAGAATCAGAGAAACGGATAAGAGGCTATGCCAAACGGTTAAATGATGTATTAGAAGAGGAAAGAACGCGTATAGCTCGCGAAATACACGACGAATTTGGACAGCAGCTTTCGGGACTTAAAATGGCGCTTTCTTCATTGAAAAAAGTTAACGGCTTTCCCAATAATATTGACCCGTTAATTGACACATTAGTAGCTGACGTAAATTATAGCATACAATCTTTAAGACAAATTGCTAACGAATTACGCCCTGTTATCATTGACAAATTAGGTTTGTTTTCAGCTCTAGAATGGCTGGTTGGTGAATTCGAGAAAAAGACAAATATAACCATCCAATTGGACATGGACCATAATAAGCCACCCATTAATAAGATTATAGAAATTAATATATTTAGGATATGCCAAGAGGCCTTAGCAAATATAGCTAAACATGCTAAAGCTACATTAGTAAATTTACAGATAGAGAGCAAGAGCGGTATATTAAATATAAAAATAATTGATAATGGTAAAGGCATTAAATCTAGTAAATTGCATAACCCATTGTCTATGGGCTTGCTAAACATGCAAGAAAGGGCTAATCTGATTGGTGCTAAAATCAACATCATCAGCTCGCCACAAACAGGTACTATGATTGAACTTATTACAGGTATACATGGCAAAAAGAGTATTAATAGCAGACGATCACTCCGCCATTAGAATTGGTGTAAAACAAATTTGCACTGCCGAGTTTCCATCCATGCAGTTTGGCGAAGCGGTTAATTTTGCCGAGGTATTTCAAAAAATACAAGAAACCAATTGGGACCTTTTAATATTAGACATTGATTTGCCGGGAAGGAATGGTCTTGATATTTTAAAACAAATTAAAGCACAAAAGCTAAACGTTCCGGTTTTGATTTTTAGCTTCCATAACGAAGAACAAATTGCACTAAGGGCATTAAAAACAGGTGCTGCCGGCTACTTATCAAAAGATGCCGCAGACCTTGAACTTATAAAAGCCATCAATCAAATATTATCAGGCAAGAAATATATTTCCCAAGCTATTTCAGAAAAATTGATCTCGCTCTTAGAAAATACCCATAACAGGGAACCGCATGAACTTTTATCGGACCGTGAATATCAAACATTTGTTCTTATAGCTTCTGGCAAAAATGTAACCGAAATTGCGGAGATGCTTAGCCTCAGCAAACCCACCATTAGTACTTACCGAGCAAGAATTCTTGAAAAAATGCAATTGAAGAACAATGCAGAAATTACAACCTATGCCATCAATCAAAAGTTGGTTTAAGCCATATTTGTAAACCAAACAACTACAAAACTTTCATAGTCTCTTCTATAATTTACACGCTTTCTATATACTAGTTTTGAATGTGGATTATAAGCTTATAAAACTTTCTATATGTTATTTAGTATTGTGTTTCTATTAAAACTAAATACCAATATTTTTTATTAGTTTTCAAACTTAATATCTACAGAAAAAGATGAGATGAAGGTCAGTGAGATAGTATGATTTTTTAATTATCGCCATGTTACTTACAAAGAATTTGATGCCGACAGACAAGAAGGAGTATAAAATATTACTTATTGAAGATAACCCAGGTGATTTCACGCTGGTTGAAGAATTGCTATTGGAACAAATAGAAACCCTTGATTTAACATGGGTGAAAAATTACAAGGAAACAAAAAAAATATTAGAGCAACAACATAATTTTGATGTCATTCTTTTAGACTTATCTCTTCCGGACAAAACCGGTTTGTCACTTATTAACGGAATAGTTTCTCTCAGTTTACACATACCCATTATTGTTTTAACAGGATACGAGGACTTAAATTTTGGTGCTAAGTCACTATCATTGGGGATCTCAGATTATATTTTAAAGGATGATTTAACATCCTTGATACTTTATAAAAGCATAATCTATAGCTCAGAACGGAAACGATCCGTCTTTGAACAAGAGGAATCGGAAAAACGATACAGTGACCTTTTTCACCTAAGCCCTCAACCCATGTGGGTATATACAATTGATACCTTGAGATTTGAAGACGTGAATGAAGCTGCGATAAAAAATTACGGTTATACCAGAGAAGAGTTTATGGCTATGACGATAAAGGACATAAGACCCTCTGAAGATTTTCAACTGATAGAAGATACCATTACTAATGTTTTGCATTATGAAGACTATACATTAAATCATGTTCACCGCCACTTAAAAAAAAATGGTGAAATCATTTATGCCGAGGTTCGCGGTAATACCATAGATTATAAAGGTAACAAAGCAAAAATTATACTTGCAAATGACGTTACTGAACGCATTCATTATATACAAGCTATTGAACGGCAGAATAAAAAATTAAAGGATATTGGATGGATACATTCGCATTTGTTAAGAGCACCATTGGCAAGGATAATGGGATTAATAGATCTGTTCAAAAACAGTAAAAACAATCCGGAAGAATACGACCAGATACTGGAGTATGTTTTAATAAGCGCCAATGAATTGGATGAAATTATTAAAGATATAAGCTGTAAAACATACGCTGAAGAACGTGACCACATAATTACTTTTGGTGCACAAAAGTATAGCACTTTTGTTCCGAAAGAAGTGTGATACTTAACTAATATCACTATTAACCGAGGTCGTCTATTCCCCTCTCGAACACTACAATGGTGATGGAGTCAATACCAGTAGCTTTTCCTTTATTAAGATGCTATTTAAAAGGCTTTTCTATTTTATTTAATCTGTGTGGTGATAGGTTTATTTAAAGCGAACTTCTTTTGATGAGATAAAAAGGATTCTTGATCTGCTGATTTTTGTTTTCACTTAAGAGCTTAGCTGCGCTTTCACCCATCTTCTCAAAATCTGTGGTTACCACCGTAATGTCCAGCAATTCTTTAAGTACCGTTTCGTTGAAGGAAACCACTCCGATATCTTTTCCCAACTGTAAGCCCAGTTCTCGGCACTGTTTAATCAGTACCGCCAAATCTGATTCTGTCAGCAAAATATAGGCGTTGCCCGGCTTAATATTTTGTTTTTCGGTATTGTTTATGACTTCAAACTGTTTGTTGGTCTCTATGCAGAATCTCATCACACCTTCATTGAGTTCAATGGGGTGGTTGCTGTATTTCGGAAAAACTACAATGATACGCCCGTATTTTTTTGTCAGTTCCTCGGAATCTTTTAATGCAGTATATATATCTGATTTGAAATCCTGGTAAACACTGTTAACATTGTTTTCGAGGTTTATATTTCTGTCAAGCAATAGGAGTTTATCAACTGGTATGGCATTCAAAATTTCCAGATAGTCTTCTTCATCTGCATCGTGAAAAAAATGCGGCATCACCACATAATGGCTATACTGTCCAAGGTTTTCGTCAATTATTTCTTTTAAAACAGCCGGGTCATAATGGTGGATATACAGGTCCACACGGAATTTATTCCCCAATGTTTTCAAAAAAGCATCGTAAACTATTTTTTTATAGGAACTCAGTTTGTTAAAAATCAATAGGATTCTTACTTTACTGTCCTGTCTCTCTAAAATGTAATTTCCTTTACCTTTTACGGCAATGATATAATTCTTTTCTATAAGTTTTTTATAGGCCTTCTCTACTGTGTCACGCGAAACCCCATGTCTTTTACTGAAAACGGAAATAGAAGGCAACCTGGTATTTCTCTTCAGTTCTCCCGTTTCAATCTGTTTTACAACAGAATTTACAATCTGCATCAACTTTGTGGTTGAACTTTCCTTTTCTACTGTGATATCAAACATTTGTCTATTCTCTCCTATTGACCTGTTGTAAAGTTACTATCTAAATAAATGAAAAAGTTTCCTCTTAACATTAATTAACTTTCATTGCAAAACTGTAGCCTTTTGCCCAGTTAGCTCTTTGGCAGTTTCTCCGTCTTCTTGCTCTACATGTTCAACAAATACATTCAGTATTCTTTTTAACAGGTGGTATAATACTCGATTGTTAATAATCTAACCACATTAGTGCATCAAATAGTTATAAGTAGTTCTCCCCTTCATAAAATTTGTTCTACAACAAGTAGTAAATGAAATTCGGCTAGTTGCAAATGTCATTTTAATAGGAAATGCGATTTAGAAATTGCGATTTTAACTATTAATTTAAGCTGTCTAGTTCATTGTTATTTTAAAACAAACTACTTTTTCTTGATCTTTCTTTGCCCCTTGTATCACTAAAGCCTCGCTTGTTTGTTGCCATTGCACTTCAGCATTGCTACCCAATCTACTTACAGATAAGATCTTCTTTTTATTAATATTTGAATCTTTACCCAAAGATTTGATTTTAACCGTTGCATCATCCGCGTTTAGGCAAAAAGCATATAATACATTATTCTTTGTTGTAAAGCGGATATCTCTAGATTGATAGTTTCTAAAATCACTCACTCCTCCAAATTGTCCCTTTACTTGATTTGTTCTTATCGTAGATGGACCTTCACCATATATTACCCACGGACGAGTTCCGTAAATTCCTTCACCATTTGTATACATCCACTTTCCGATTTCTCCTAAGGTATTTATCAACTCGGGTTCTAAGTCACCTTCGGGTGTTTGTACAATATTTAGAAGTAAGTTCCCATTTTTACTAACAATATCTACAAGCATCTGCAAAACGTCTGTGCTTGTCTTATATTTCTGCCCCGTTTTATAAAACCAATCGCCAATGGACGTGTCTGTTTGCCACGGAAAAGGACTAATGGAATCTTGTACGCCTCGTTCTACGTCCTGTGCCCACATCCCGTTTGAAGGTTGCTTACAAGTATAAACAGCTGTCAGTTCTCCCTTATTATAGGTGATATTTCCGTTGTAAAAGTTAGCCAACATATCTTTTCCTATCTGCCCAAAAGGCAATCCACTATCAGAATAAAGTAAGTCTGGATGATAAGTGTCAACCAATTCTTTAACATCATTATACCATTCCTTATGCCACTGTTCGTTATTTGTTAACCAGTTTTTTCTGTCGCTTGGATCTGCTTTTGGATGGTAAAGATCATCAAACTCTGAATTATCGCCATCGTAAGGAACGCCTTTGAAAGCACCGGAAGTATCAGCATCATGACTTGTTTGAAACCAATTGTAACTGGCAGCTAAATGTTCTGAGACGCCAAAACGGAGTCCCTCTTTTTTTGCGGCTATTTGCCATAAACCAACAACATCTTTATGAGGTCCCATTTTGACCGAATTCCATCTGTGTATTCTTGAATCCCACAAAAAGAAATTATCATGGTGACTTCCCATACTTACGAAATATTTTGCACCCGCCTTTTTATATAAAGCCATTAATTGATTGGGGTCCCACTTTTGTGCTTTCCAAAGCGGTATAATATCCTTATAACCAAACTTGGAGGGGTGTCCGTAACGCTTTAAATGACCCTCATAGTCAGAACTTCCCTGCATGTACATTTCCTTGGCATACCAATCACCCTGTTTAGGCACAGCTTGTGGTCCCCAATGCGCCCAAATTCCAAATTTGGCATCCCGAAACCATTCTGGATAACTATAGTTTTCAAATGATGTGGTTGCTGGCTGAAAAGGTCCTTTATTGATTTTCGATTGATCTTGTCCTTGAGCATTTGAATTCAATACAAATGCTATTACTACAACAAAGAGCAATTTCATTGTTACTTTTTTCTTCATGTTAATTTTTACTATTTAAACTACTTATAAGATTAGTGGACTAGTCAATAAAAACTTTACCGAATTGTTAAAGCAAATATTTAGTCGCCAAAAAACAGGAAGGCGAATAATTATCGTCTAAAATTTCATAATCCTGATTTTTAAACCCTCTTTCTTATCTAGGATAGAAAAACTTCCACTCTTGCGTGATCATAAATTATGATAGAGCCACTAATCCATATCGACAAATACAACTACCTATGATATTTTTTAATAATTAACGGTCCCATAATTCCAGATGGCACTAATGGCATTTCTTTATTTAAGATGGTTTCTATTGGAGAAGTGGTAAAAAGACTTTTTACTTTGTCAAATTGTATCAAATCTCCAATAAACCTATTGCGGCATATCGTGGCCAAAGTAATATTCAGGGTGTTTTCTTTCTTCAATAATCCCGTTACGTTAAAATTTGAGTTTGGCAACCAAACATCACCTAATAAATTGCCGTTCAATAAAACTTCAGCTGTAGCACCCACATCACCAAGGTTTAACATTATAGAATCTTTTAGATGTGTAAAATCCTTTGGCAGACTAAATTTAATGGTGTATTTAACCTTACCTGCAAAATATTTAATAGCAGGGTCTTCAAATTCAGTTAATGATTTTAATTGCGAAATTTCAATTGTTTTGATAGAATCTTTTGAAATAGGCAAAAATTCCATTTTTGCTTTGTAGTTTGTTATATTAAATTGAGTAGGTTCAAGCAGAGCAACCTTAATTACTTTGTTTTTGGCAGTAGTAAATTGATAATCCCCATTTGTATCGGAATAAAAAGAATATTTTCCCTGATTAAATTTTACTTGTGGAATCGTTGGCATATCCCCAACTAGTTGTTGGATAGGGAAGATTTGCTTGTCTCCCATTGAAACTCTTTTGATAGCATGATTTGAAACTGCATTTCTAAACACAAAAATCATGGATTCTTTAGGTTCAAATGAAACAGGAATACGTGTTCTATTGTTTTCAATCGAATAAACTTCTGGTAGAAATGTTACTCCTTCTTTCGGGTTCCAAATTTCTGGAGTTCTTCCTTCAACTCTAAATAATAGTTCACGATTGAGCGCTTTATTTTGTTGATTAAATACAAAATAAACTTCGGTACTATCGATTCTTTTATGAATATATAATAATTCTTTTGAGCCATTGACATTGCTTTCAAAGTCAGGAACTACATTTAATTGTTTGAGGACTTCACCAATTTCAGTATTAGAAAACACCTTTCCTTTTCTAAATGTATGTACAACAGAACCTATGTTTCCCCAAAGCGCATCTGCTATTTGATTAAATTCGGCTGAATGGTTTTCAATATCCAATACAGAATTCATCTCGTTAGGTTTTGGACCATATATAACAGCACCAGCACTTACTAATTCTGCAATTTTCTTTAATGTGGTAAAGTTCATAGCTTTTCTATCGGGCAGAACAAGTAAAGGAAATAACTGATTTCCTCCGAAAGAGATTTTCCCATCCTTAACTTTAGCTTTCATAAGAGCTTCCAAATCACACGGATTTGCCCGATAGCCGTTTGGAAGGGCATCAATATTACTTTTTCCGAAATTTTGTGGCAGGTTATCGCCTATATAAAAAATAACATCAACAATGGGTTCCCCTTTCTGCAAAACGTACTGTATACGCGATTGATAAGTAAGCCAATCTTTTGCATATTCCCACCAAGGATTGTTACGGTTAAAATGTCCGCCAAACTTACCTAAGGTTAAACCCGGCTTTTTATCAATAGGTTGGTGTACATAACTGTGAAGAATTAATTGATTTACTCCGGAGCAATAGGCTAAATCACCAAATGCCTTTAAATTAGATGGAGATTCGCTGTAATGAGCAAAACCTGTATAGGCTTCTGCACCTATAATCTTTTGATTGTTAATTAATGCTGAATATGCCGGAAAATATTGTGTCGGCTTGTCTTTGGGAGTATATTCTGGTATTTGCATTTGATTGGGGTCAGCCCAAAATTCTGTCATTGGCAGGTCGACATATTTATTTGATTTTAATACATCTAAAGGCGGGTACATGCCCCCGCCCCCATAAACCACCTCAGCATGCATTTCTAGTCCGTTTTTATGACACAGCTCACTAAAATGTTTATAATAATTTTCACCAATCAGATCAGAGATTGTTTTACGATAATCATGAAGAAATGCTTCTGACATGTTTGTATTTTCAACTGTAAAACCACATAAAACCGGCAACCATTTGTTTATTTCGTATCCACGTAATTTTAAAAACTCATTCGGAAACTTTTTTGTCCAATTTTGGAACTGAGCTTCCCAACTATCGATTAGTAGAAATTTAAAAGTGTTCCCCTTGTAATTTCCAGCTGAATGAATAAGTTTCTCAGAAAAGCCTTTGAAATGGTTATTCAAAGCTGTTGAATCCATCTTATCACATTCAAGACCCAAACCTTCAGGAGTTGCCGGTGCGTTAAGCACTCCCGTGGTGGTGTAACCAAAACGAATAATACACCACTTACCTTTTTTGGGTGCCTTCCAATTCAAAACGCCATCAGCGGACACATAATTTGTCAAATCGATAACAGAATTCTTCGATATACCATTATTGGACGTTTGAACCGTTTTGTCGAAACAACTTTCTGATAAAGCACTAACAGATACTGTCTTCTCTTGCATATTAGAAATTTGCGGTGAATAAGAAGGAACATCCTTATCATGCATCAATTCAAGCTCTCCAATTGGGCAACTTTCTGTAATATTTTTACATTCCAGTCTAAAGAATTTCGCTTTCGTTTCCGGAAATTCAAGCTCAATTGATTTATTAAGACCCACAAATGAAAGATCTGTTATTTTTGAAAACGAATTGCCATCAATTGAAGAAGAAAGAACAAAATTACTGCTGAATTCTAACATATTGCTCCAAGTGAAAGGAAGATAAGGGAACAATGCAATTTTACTTGTAGTGAAATTGGAAGTAAAGTTGATATTAATAATATCTCCATTCTGAACGCTTATCTTACTTTTTGGATTGCCATCAAACAACAGTTTCGCAGTGTTGCGATTGTTTATATATATTTCTGGTTTTGCCTTCGCAAAAGAATTGGCATTTTCTTCTGTAGGGAATGCAATTACTGCATAATCCCGGTAATAATTATTAGTTGCCTGAGGTTGTTCAAGTTTAATATTAACCGTACTTTCTCCCTGGATATATGTTTTAGACCAAACATAAGTCTTCATAGACATTTCTTCTGAAATCCAAGGTCCTCCACTAGTACTCCAGCCATCAGAATTGTGAACCCCAATAGTTATCCCCAATCGGTTTGCTTCTTTAAGAGCAAAATGAAACATTTCGTACCACTCTGGAGAATTGAATTTTATTTGGGGAACATCTACTTTGGTTGAGACAAATCCGCCGACGTTTAAAATTGTAGCTTGGCTGATACCTTGCTTTTTCATAGATTCCAAATCACGGGTAATTCCATCTTTCGTGATGTTACCGCTGATCCAATGCCACCAAGTGTGAACGTGTGACGAAACCGGCGGAGATTTAAATTCGGTGGAACTTAATATGGATTGAGAATGGCAAATATTTAATTGTGACAGTAATAAAATAAAGATAAAATAGTATTTCACAGCTTAGTAAATAAAGAGTTTAATTTTTATTTCTTGATAATAGATGAGTTAATAATTGAGGATAATTGATTTTTATGCAACTTTAAGTTTAGCTCTTTTATCCTTGTATCATAAATTTAAGATTTGGCAGCACAAGAGCAAAAAACTATATCTTATGCCTTACCTAAAAAATGAACCGCTTAACTTTTGTGCAGTGTTCGCAAATCCAACTCGAATATTTTTGTTAGGAAAAGGATAAGACGACTTCATAATCTGTTGGATACCAAAGATCTAAAATCAAAATTCTGCAGGGGGAATCAACATCAAATTGTGTAAACAGATAATTTTTTAGTGAAAAGTCGGGGGAAACTTTAAAGTTTTACCCCCGACATCTACCAACTATTAACCAATTAATGTTATTTCCCTTTTAAAGCCTCCGCAACGCCTTGATATGCAGGTTTTCTTACCAATCCTTCTGTCCATAGTCCGATTGGCTCTCCTGGCTTCCAAAAAGATCCTTTAGGACTATCGAAAGGACTCCATAACGTAATACCATACTGCTGTTTTACCGGAATAATTTCATAGTATTTATCAATAACGTACTTGTACATCTCTTCCTGTGCCAGATAATCAGAAGGAGTAGCATCCTCGGTCTGCTTAAGGTCTTGAGCCAAACCTAAATCCAGTTCAGAAACTTTAATCATTTTACCGGTAGCGGCCAAAAGTTTAAACATATCCACGATTTTTGCCTTGTTGGCCAACGTTGATATGTGCATTTGGGTTCCAATTCCATCTACTTTTGCGCCTTTACTTTCAATGTAATTTGCGTATTCAATTAAACCCTTACATTTATCCAGGTTGGTTTCTAATCCATAATCATTGATAAAAAGAAGATCTTTAGGGTTACAATGTTGTCTTGCGATTTTAAATGCCTCCACCCCAAAATCCTTACCCATATAATCTTGCCAGAAGAAATCATCTGCCGGTAAGTTTAACTGCCCAACGCCCGTCTTAATTTGATACGGATTATTATCATCCATAGGTTCATTTACTACATCCCAAGCTTTCACATATTTTTTTGATGTATCAACCATTGCAGAAATGAAACGTGTTAGCTCTGCAGTAATCAAAGATTTCTTCTCTGCGCTGCTTTTTTCTATTATTTGATCTTGTGTACCTCCGTTTCCTTCTCCGTCAGCAGATAAGCCTCGGGTAGAATTATTACCCCATCCTACCCAACCTCCAATACCATTCTCAAAATCACTGGCAGCAATTATGTTAGGCCCTCCGTCTGATAACGTCAGTTTCACATTATCAAGCAACACGGTACCTTTATAATTACCATAGCTAAAAAGAAAGCGATTACGATCTGATTTGGTGGTAGTGGTCTTAAGTTCATATTCTTTCCAATCTGTACCTAAAGTAATGCTTCCTAATGAATTGGACGAATAATCTGAAGATGACTGCAGTTCTGGAGCAATTACTCCGGGTACAGAACCCTTAGCAACAAATTTAACAGTATACTCTTTTCCATTTTGCAAGTTTGGGAAATCATAAGCAACCTGCACCTCCCAAGGATTAACAACACTCGGATTTGTGAAAAAGAAAGCATGGCCGGCGTTTCCACTACCCTGCTCATTATATTTTTTTAAAGTAATGTTGTCAAAATAATAAGTGGTAGCAGTTTTACCCAAATTAAATGCTATCGTTCCTGCGTCGGCCTGGTCTGCAGTTACGGTGATTACTTTTTTGAAATGAGCCCAAGTAGATCCTGTGGTAATATTTCCAAAAAAATCATAGAATTTATATTGGTACGGTACAATGTGTGCCTGAGTTCCAAAATTAGCATCTGCATCAGATCTTACATCCATAACCAGTTCATATTTTTCACCAACTTTTACTGCCGGACTAAATTTTAAAAATAACTGCGACTCATAGTCATTTGCCCTAACTGCGCTGTTTGTTACCTTTAAAGCTCTGCCCGTCCCTCCGAAACCACCGCCTACGGCAGTAAAGGATAACACGGCATTACTGTTAGACTCGTAATTTGCATTATCATCTGTTTCAAAATTTTGGCCGGTTACCAAATCCCACGTTGGAACTCTTGCACCGGGGATTATAGTAGGCGCTATTACTTTGTTTAGATAAAGTGCATTTTGATTATGGTTCCAACAAAGGGTATGTCCATACACCGACATTCCATTAGCTTCCGTTGCTTTAAAGAACTCCATCAGTTTAGTAAAGTTAAAACTTCCATTATTTTGCACAATGGCTCCGTGTTTCATCTCGTAACCCAAAACCACTTGGTTAAAATTGCTGTTAAAGAGTCGTGTTTTAACACTATTACTTAAATAATCGTCTATCGAAATAGAGGTTCCTAGTTTAAAGTCTGGATTCTTTTGAAGATTCAGATAACTTTTTAACGCATCGTAAGCATTTATTTTTTCCTGATTTTCAAAAGTAGCGGGCTTATCTACGCTAAACCCTAAGAGCTCGTGTTTTTCACAAGATGACATCAACAATGCAACAGCCAGTGCCATGCCTAATTTGTTTAAAGTTTTCATCGTATTTTATCTCTAATTTTAAAAATTATTTTGTTACCGAAAAAGTTTCTATAGCCACCCCCCGATCACGCATGACCAACGTGTCTGTCGATGTGAATGTTCTATCTGTTAACTCCACTTTATAATTTAGATAGAGAGCGTCTCTATCCTTGTTTCCCCAGCTGTTTTTTTCGCCCTTTTTAATAAACTTCCCTGTACCTGTAGCGGTAATTCCATTTGTGTTACTGTTAATTGAGCAGTTACCAGCATCGTCAAACGTTAAAATCAAAGAGCAATTAACTAAAACGCCTCCGTCTACCCTTAAGCCTACTGGAAATTCTGTTTGGTTTAAAGATTTGGTATTAAGTTTATTTACTTCATCTTTTTCTACATATTGCTGATGTCTAAAAACAGTTTGATTCATGGTATTAGCACCTTTTCCAACCACGATATCTTTACCATGTCTTAAGTAATTGCCAGTCCAGGGGTTAATATATTTTATAGCGTACAAAGTATAATCCTTGGTTGAAAGTATAGAATCTGCCTGTTGAACACCGGTCATTTTTAAAGGGATAACGTAGGTTGTTTTGACCGATAGTGGATCTTGAAAGAAAGCATCGGTTAGCTGAACTTCAACACCCCCAATGATTTTACCTTTCGGGATTACAATCTTACTAGCACTTAAATTATAATAGTTTGCGGGCATTGGAAGTACGTTCCCACTATTTGGAAAAGTGTAGGACAGCCCTTGCGTTAGTGAATTATCAACCACAAAATCAATAGTAACATCACTTTTGTTTGAATATACCCCACCGGTGGTTGCCATTATCTGGCATCGGCCCAAGTTATCTAAACTAGTATCAAAAACGTCTTCGCCTTGCGTAATGGTTCTAACCGGCGACTGATATGCAAAATAAACTGATTTTGTTTTATAGTCAGGGAAATTCCACTCGCTGTTTTTACATGAGCTAACTAGTGCTGTTAGTACTAGTAATATGTTTGCTATTTTTTTAATCATTTTCTTTCTTATTTAATAGACTTTTAATTTATCTACTGTTACAATTGCCTTTACCAACCGGTATTCTGTTTTAATGCACTGTATTTTAAAATTTCACTGTAAGGAACCGGGCCAAACCGCATATAATCCTGATAGTTTCTTTTTTCAACATCAATGACATCGTAAGTATTGTTACTTATTTTTATTCCCTTTGCAGTAGCTGTTAAGTCCTCGTTCCATCTGCGCAAATCCCAAAACCTAAAACCTTCAAAACATAGCTCTAATCTGCGTTCATTCCTAATAAGTTGCCTCATCAACGTCTTATCAGTTTTAATTGATTCTAAATATGCATCTCCATTACCTGCTCCTACGCCTGCTCGGGCTCGTATTGCTTTAATTACATCGTAAGCAGAGTATGAAGCGTTTAGTGCTGTACCTGTTGGGCCGTAGGCTTCGTTTGCGGCTTCTGCATAAATCAAGTAAATTTCTGTGTACCTAATGTGAGGTTTATAGTGCTTTTGATTATTAATAGAAGAAGAGTTGCGGCTAACATCTTCGCGTAACAATTTTCGCATGTAGTATCCGGTTCGTGTCGAGGTAGCCACTTTATTTAATCCGTCATCTGTTGGGGCGTCTAAGCTTGTATTTATTACAGAGCTCGTAGGTCCCTCGGTGCTGCCATTAATTACAATATACTTTGTCAACCGCGGATCTCGGTTGCTATAAGGCATTGCAGGGTTATAACCACTTTGTGCAGTATTAGAGATAGGATAGCCGTTTGCCATCGGAAAGGCATCTACCAGGTTTTGAGTTGGATTAATTTTTCCCTGACCAAACAAGCTAGGCGGGTAGTTCGCTGCTTCCAAATCACTGTTAGAGTTTACGTCTGTTCGCCATAAAATTTCAGATGGTAAACTTCCGGATCCCAGCGCATCAATTTCCGCTCTGTTATCATACCAGGTGAGGCCATTTTGATCGATGCCTGCTAGCCCGCCATGAAGATTAAGCACATTTGCAGCGTAAGTAGCCACATTATTCCACGTGGTAGTGGTGCTACCGGCGGCATACGCCGGGCTTGCAGCTAATAGTGCTGCTTTTGCTCTTATTGCTTTTGCTATTCTGCCTGTCATTAACAGTTTGAATAAGCGGCCAAAAACTCTATTGTATTTTTCGATAGTAACGCCGGCATATTTGGCTGGTATATCGGCGTTGGCGCTGATATCGGTATAATCTAAAGGTAGCAGCGCCTCTGCGGTATCTAAATCACTGTATATCTGCTTCATACAGTCATCAAATTTTGCTCTGGGAACATTAAAATCCGA
This sequence comes from uncultured Pedobacter sp., assembly GCF_946480185.1. Next base: position 119,823 of record NZ_CAMLIG010000012.1, read on the forward strand.
AGTAGGACTCTCAGGCTTTAACAATATTGGGAAACCAAGTAATTCTCCACCCGAAAAACCGGCATGTGCCTGAAGCAAGCTAAACATTAAGTAAGCTCTTAAACCATGAGCCTCACCTTTGAGCCTATCACTAAACATGGTATTTAACGATGGGTCTTTACTGTCCCAGGTTACTTTATCCGCTTCGTTTAAAAAAGTATTGACGTATTGGATACCCGCCCGAGCACCGGTCCACTGATCAAAAGGGTTAAAGTTAGCAGTCCATTGTCCTGTGGCTACACGTCTGTAATTATCAGTGGTTTCATTGGTTACTGCATCGTCAGTGGCTACATCAGTAAAATTCCAAAAGTTTGTTGGGATTCTTGTATAACCGTTCATTAAAAGGCCTTGGGCTAAACCCGGCTCGGTATATATGTCATTAAAATCTCCATTGTTAACGAGCGCAGGTTCAGCAAATTTCTCGCAACTAAATAATGTGAAACCTACGAAAGTAAGTAGTATTGAAAGTTTTTTCATGTTATTTAACATTTGTGGTGTTTTTAAAATGATGCCTTAACGCCTAAATTGTATAACCTAGTTTGCGGAACTCCGCCAACGTTGAGCGCCAACATTTCTCTCTCTTTTGCAAAAGTTAACAGATTAAACCCGGTAACATATATCCCCAGCTCTTTAAAAAGTTTACTCTTAAGAATTTTGGAGGATATATTGTAGGATACCTGAATTTTTGATAAGTCGAATCTATCGGTACTATATAACCAGAAATCAGAGTTTCTAAAATTGTTGTCTCCGCTCAAAGTTGTTAACCTTGGGAAGGTAGCGGTGGTTTTAGTTTGCTCTGTCCACCGGTTACGTACTTCAACCGAATATTTATCTTCGCCGTTTACCCAATAGTAGTTACTTCCCTTAATGCCCGAAGCGCCAAAGCGACCAGTAGCTAACGCAAAAACGGTAAAGTTTTTCCATTTTGCAGTTAAATTTAGCCCTAGCGTGAATGGCGAGCCATCCCAGCCTCCTTTTCCGAGGTATACTTGATCCTGGTCGTTTATTGTTCCGTCATTATTAATATCCTTATACTTAATATCACCGGCACTTACTGTACCAAATGCCGGCTTTGGCAATCCATCGCCATTGTTGGCCGCCTCTGCTTCAGATGCATCCATGTAGAAACCATCGCTTTTCAACCCCCAAATACCATCCAAAGCCTTACCTTGGGTTAATTGGTAGTCGTTTGCTACACTCTCCGCTCTCTTAATAGCCTTTGTGTTGTAGTAGGTGGCAGAGGCGCCAAAAATCCAATTAACTTCTCCTATTTGTTTGTTGAAATTTAAATAAAAATCTACTCCTTGCCGTTGATCCTCGTTGTAGTTTACATACGGAATAAAGGAAGAATTTGGATATCCGGTTGAGAAGTAGCTTGGATATAGTACATTACTTTGAACGATATTTCCAACCATATTGCTCCGGAAAAAGTTTGCACCGAAGCTCAAGGCGTTTTTAAACATTTGACCTTCTATTCCGAAAGTAAACTCTTCTCTCTTAGCCATTTTTAAGTTAGGGTTTACTCCTCTCCTAGAATCTGTGGTCCGTACTAAAACCCCATCATTCCAAGAAAACCATGTCCCGTCGGTTTGTGTATAAATTCCCTGATACAGAAAATAATCATTAATATCTAAATCTGTATACAATATCCCGCCGGATGCAGACAATTTTAGCCTATTTATGAAAGATATATTTTTAAAAAAAGGTTCTTCACTGATCATCCATCCTAAAGAGCCGGCTGGAGAAAATTCCGTTCGGTTACTTCCAGCCAATTTTGGTGAATACACCAAAGCTCCGGTAAGTTCTGCAAAATATTTTCTGTTAAAATCATAACCTAGCTGCAAACCAGAGTTAGAATTTGTTGTTTTTTGATAAACCTCTGAAAATGTTTGCTGAAAACCATTTGCAAGAAGTATAGCTGAAATATGGTGAGCATCGTTTACAGTAGTGTTATAGTTCAATTGGCCTGAAAGAGAAATGGTTTGGCGGTAATCACTTGCCGATACATTTTGATTTCCGGATTTAGTATCCTGTCCAAACTTGGTTAAACTGCCAATCAAATATTTTCCTGAGTAAGTTGTCCAGTTGGGTTGATAGGTGGCGTAACCATTATTATATCCTTGATTGTAAGTGCTGTAAAAATCAATCCCCAGATTTGTGTTGAATGATAAGCCCTTTAATAAACCCTTTAAATCGCCATCTATACCGGTGGTAAATTGAAATTGCCTGCTTACATTCTTGTTTTTACCGCCTACGTAAATTGTTGCAAAAGGGTTTGTTTGATCAAAAGGGGTACCGCCTAATAAATACTTTCCATCTACAATGTTGCCACTACTTTTAACATAGTTTAAACTAGCTTCATCACCAGGTTCAATCAAGTTAATAGGAATTAATGGTGTAAACCGGTTAGGTCTTATTGAGGCTGCACTGCCCCAGTAATCGGTATTTACGCCGTTTTGATTAAAAAATACGGCACTGGCATCAACCCTTGCATTGATGCCTTTGGTTATTTTCATATCCACATTTCCCCGAATATTGAAACGGTCTGCGGTATTGCCTTTTCCTTCTCCAAAATTTAATAAAGAACCAGTAGAATTAAAGCCAACATTTGTATAATATTTGGCTTTTTGATTACCTCCTGAAATTTCGGTAATTAAATCATATCGGGCGAAACTATTTTTAATATAGTCTGAAGAATAGAAATCAAGATTCGGAAAACGGTATGGGTTTGTACCAATAGAGGACTGGTAAATTTCATCCGCAGTATAACTGGCCGGTAAACCGTCGTTCTGCCGAGCTTCATTATACAGCGTCATGTATTCTGCTGACCCGAGGTAAGAAGGAAATCCTTTAGGTGTATTTAATCCGGCGTTTGCCCTAACTTTAATACTCTGCTGCTCATTACCACCTCTTTTTGTTTGAACAAGTATAACGCCTTTTGCTCCTCTGCTGCCGTAAAGGGCTATTGCAGAAGCGCTTTTGAGAAAGCTAACCTGGGCAATTTCTGATACGTTGATAGTTGATATATCCCTTGGTACACCATCCACAAGTACCAGCGAACTATTCATACCCCAAAGATTGTTACCATTATAGCCAGAAGCAAATGCTTCTAGGCCTTCTAAGCCTTGTATGGAGTAATTTTTTTCAAAAAGCTGTGCCACGTCAACGTTTGATACTCCAATTGGAAGTCTGTCTCGCTCGACAGATTTGAACGCCACCGGAGCAAGAATGGTGTCGGTATTATAAGAACTTTTTGTAGTATCTATAACACTTATAGTTATCTTGTTACCTACTGATTTAATCTTCTTGTCTGCTTGCGCATTACTAACAGAAAGGGACTTAGATTTAACATTGTTTAGTGAGCCTTCACCCCCCGTATTATTACCGCTTTTAAAAATCGGTAACTTTTTTAAAATAATGGATTCACGAGCGCTTGCAACCCTTAAATTTATGGTAAGAAGGATGCATATCACCACTATTATTTTTGATTGTTTCATCATTTTTTCTTTTTTATAAGATTTCTACATCATTAAATTACCAACCCGGATTTTGAAAGAACTCTTTAGAGATATTTACGTCGGCTCTTTTTAAAGGCAACCAATAATGTTTGGCAGTGAACGGACGCTGTACTATAATTTTTTCTCTAAAATTGGCAACTTTATTTAGTGAGGGGTCAACGGTTGTGTTTAACGGTTCTGCTCGGTCAAATTCAGCTGCTGTTTTTAAGGTGTAGGGTAATTCAGTCATTAACAACCACCTCCTTAAATCAGTAAAGCGATGACCTTCGAAAGCTAGTTCCACAGCTCTTTCTCGTCTTACTTCGCCCATAAACTGGTCGGCAGACGAAAGAAACTTAGTAGCTACGTGACCCACGCCTGCCCTATCCCTTAGTATATTAATTGCATCTTCAGCAGATTTACTGTAATCTGGGTCTTTAGCGGTGGCCGACTGATAGCCGGCGGTAACTGCTTCGGCATACATTAAATAGATATCAGCCAAGCGCATGTACGGCACTTTAATATTTAAATTATTGCCGTAGCTATAACCTTGGTCAAATCTGTTTGAGGTACGCGGTGTAAACTTATAAAGCAGATAACCAGTTCTACTACCAGTACGGTCATCTCTGTATCCGCCTCCAGTATACAAGCTTGCATAGCGAAACTTTTCGTCATCAGTAGGCATTGTTGTTTCTACAATTTTTTGTCCGTCAAAAGCGATATCATTGTAAAATCTCGGATCACGATCTTTCCATGGATATTGAGGGTCGTATCCAGATTCAGGATCTGCAGTGGTAGGATCCTTAATTGGCATTCCGTTTTTCATTCCGTAGTAATCTATGTAATTAGCCGTAGGCGAGAAAACCACATTTGTACCTTCTATTACAGCTGGAGAATATTGTTTTGCAGTTCCATAAGTTGATGAATGCGCACCCCAATATGGACCCCTAAAAATAGCTTCTGTCCCACCTGGGATAGCCCAATTTTGACCAGAAGTGTAGAAATTGGTATGATATTGCTCAAAAGGAATTAATTTGTACGGCGCCTGGCCACTTTCGCACAATTTAAGCAGCTCAGCAAATTCACTTGCTGCTTTTTTTGCAAGTTCAGTATCGTAAGTTTTTGCTCCTCCAGCACCATTTTTCATTAATGGACTTGCAGCAAATAAATCATTTTTACCAAGGTAACCCAAGGCCATTATTTTATTAATTCTTAACTGGTTTTTGCCTAAGGTTCTTTTACCCGCAGTAGTATTATCCCAGTTGATAGGCAACAAATCGGCAGCTTCTCTAAGATCTTTAGAAGCTTTCGCGGCGCATTCCTGATAGCTTAGGCGGCCAAGTTTAAATTCAGCATCGGCAGGTAAAACAGTATCTACGTAGGGTAATCCTCCAAAATACTGCATCAACATAAAATGAAACCATCCCCTAAAAAAAAGTAGCTGTCCTTTGATCAAATCTTTTTCTTCTTGGGTTGCATCAACCATTAAATCCAAATTTGCAAGTCCCAGATTTGCCTTTCTGATACCGTACCAAGCTAAAGGGTAAAGACCTTTAGTCATCCGGTCGTTATTCGTATTCGCTTCATACGCATCCATCCAACCACAACCGTAACCATCAAACTGTCTTTGCCAACCATAAAAATCACCCTTATCAATTTTGCAAACGAGATGAAAATCAAGAGAAGTACTTTGAACTTCTTCTTCGCCCCAGTTCCAGCTATTAGAGTACCATCTGTTGGTAAAATCGGGTATGCAGTTGTAAAGTTCTTCTGTATAACCTTGAAAATTTGTAAAATCTTTAAATGCGGTAGTTGATGATACGCTAGATTCGGGCGATTTCTCCAAATATTTTTTACAAGAGCTTAGTGCAATTGCGACTACACAAAACATAGCCATATACAATTTTTTCATATATTTTTTCATGATATTCAAGTTAAAAGATAATATTAGCGCCCAGATTAAACCGTTTTACAGTCGGATAAGCACCTTGGCTTGCCAAAGATCTACCTCCAGCGCTGTCTGTGTTTGTTTCGCGATCATCTGGCATTTTTGTCCAGATGTATAAGTTATTGCCGTTAATAAAAACCCTCAACTTTGACATCCCGGCCTTTTTTAACCATTTTTGATCAAAAGTATAGGCTATTTCAGCATTCTTTAATCTTAAGTAGGAGGCATCGTACATATACCTGTTTCCGTTCTGGTAATCAGCAGGAGTCGAACCCAACCGAGGGATTGGTACTCCCGAGTTTATATCTTTTGACCAATAAGTACCTTCTTCATATGCTAAAGGATTTTGTCTGGAAAAACTTGTAAGCAATATCTGGCGGGTAACATTATTAACACCATAAAATTGAGCGAAAACGCTAAATCTTTTCCAATCAAACCCCAAAGTTGCACTGTAAGTGTTTTCTGGTGCGCCAGCGAAGCCGTAGGGAATGTTATCATTTTGATCGATAACTCCATCGCTATTAAAATCTAAAATCTGATAGTTTCCTGGAAGCTTCTGATCGTCGTTTTTATCGAAAGGGGTGGTTGCGTAAAGCTCATCCCAATTGTTGTAATAACCTTGGCTCACGAAAGAATAGGTTTGCCCAATTGACTTGTCATTTGGTTTTGAATAATCTGGTAGTAAAGCCGGAACATCTGCCGAAACAACTTTGTTTCTAGCGTGAGTGGCATTTAAATTAGCCCATAGTCGCAAATTATTGTTAACATTTTTTGTAACTCTTACATCTATTTCAAATCCCTTAGATTGAACCTTGCCCAAATTAGCTACTGGCGCAGCGGCTCCGAAATATGAGGGAACAGCCCGATTGCCTCCGGAACTTAATATATCGCTCCGGTCATCTTGGAAAACATCTATGCTTCCGCTAATTGCGTCCTGAAAGAACCCAAATTCAAGACCGATATTCTTTTTAGCTACTTTTTCCCATCGAACATTGGGATTACCTACTGATACCTCGCGATACCAGGTGTAGGGACTAAGCTCTGCACCTTCACCACTGGTGCCTAAGGGTGTTTGACCGCCGTAACTCCAATTGGTTAAATAAGCGAACCTTGGAGCACCACTATCATCCCCGATTTCTCCGTACGATCCTCGTAGTTTTAGATTACTTATAAATTTTATAGGCTTCATGAAGTTTTCTTCAGAAATTACCCATCCCAACCCCCCGGATGAAAAGAAGTGAAACCGATTATTCGGTCCAAACTTCTCAGAGCCGTTGTAAGCGCCATTGTATTCTGCAGTATATTTGCCTGCATAATTGTAAGTTGTCCTAAACACCCAATCTTCACGATAGGACGGAATAATACTTCCAACAGCACCTTCATCTCTACTCCATAAGCCCATGGCCGTGAGGTTGTGCTTGGCAGCTATAGTTTTAGCGTAGTTTAACTGCAATTGAGAAAACATGCGTCGATAAGTAGCACCATCGTTTACGTAACCTGCACTAGGAGACCATCTAACACTTTCCGTATATTCAAACTGCGTGTTAACGTCTTTATCCTGTTGATAAATCGCTGCGCCCGTCTCGGGGTTAATCCATTTACGTTGCGCATTGTTATTTGCATCATTAATTCCACGTTGGTCTTCAACAAAAGTATTGTCCAAAGAAATTGTGCCCTTAAAATTTAGTCCTTTAGCCAGCGAGCTTAAATCTTGTTCGAGGGTAAAATCTGTGGTAACCCTAGAGGTTGTTACCTGTTGCTGCCCACTAGTAGATAAGATTGCTGCAGAGTTTAAGCCGAGAAACTCGTCTGGGTTGTAGTATCCCCATGTTCCGTCTGAATATCTTGGTAGATAGATAGCGGGCGATGCTGAGTAAGCGGCCGACCAAGTATTAAAAGGATCGACGCTTATCCACGGTCTGTCTGAAACACCCCTTGAACCATACACATTTGCTCTAAAAACCGTTGATTTTGTTAACTGAAAATCGAGATTACTACGAATATTGAACCGGTTAAAACCATATCCTCCGCCG
>NZ_CAMLIG010000013.1 GCF_946480185.1 uncultured Pedobacter sp.
CGGTGGTGTGAGAGGCGCACTCTGTCAGGTTTCTGGCAGAGCCGTCTACTCGATTACCTGACGTTTTTTATATCATTTCAATATTTTTCGGAGCATATTTATTTTTCACAATGTCTATAAGTATACCTACAAAAATAAAAACAAAACTACTATAAGGGAAACTCGTCACTGCACCAAAAATTAATTGTCCGTCGCCTCTAAAATTGAGATAAACTCCCCAATAAATGTAGAAACCCAAAGGATGAATTAGGAAGTATAAAAAGAATAAAATAGCCACAATATTACCTTTTGATATTTCATGGTTTTTAAGGGATGTTCTTTTTATCCAAACTAAACTTATAAATGTTAATGTTAAAGTTGTCAAGCTTAAAAGAAAAATGGTCAGCTTGCCCACGTTACTGTAAGGGTTGTTGTTAATAATAAGTTTAGCAATTGATTCAAACATTAAACCCGGAAGAACAGAAATGATTGGAATAAAAAAAGTGAAAGTCAATAATAGTGAGATTACAGTGAAAGTAATTCCAATACTGAGTCCTATGTTCGCTTTCGAGTTTTTCAAAATTCCTTTCTTTGTCTATTAGATATTATTTGTCGTAAAATGACAGGTAACTTGAATACATGCGCAACTCAATAACACAAATACACCGACCGTCCGTTGTATTTGTGTAGCTAAATTCAGCGCAGTAATTTTCTAATTTAGAAAATTAATTTAATAAATCACTCATCCAAACCATCACAAAACCCCAAACTCAAAGCCTTCTTTACTCCAAACCCCCAGTACTTTAGGCAATACAAACTCCAACCGGTCCCACGCTTTTAAGCTATCGTGAAAAACAACCACAGATCCATTTTCTGTATGCTTTAAAACATTTCGCAAACATTTTTCGGGAGCCAAACTCGGGTCAAAATCACCGCTCAGAACGTCCCACATAATGATAGAGGTGTAAGGTTTAGGGTTTAAGGTAGAAGGACTCCGCAAATCTTCTTTATTTACGAGAGCCCTCTTTCCACTCAATACGCTATACTCACTACTCAATACCTTATAATCATTACTCAACTTCTCAATCTGCGATCTTTTAATCCTCCCGTAAGGTGGACGAAAAAGATTTGTTTGCGTTAATTCTTGGCATTTTAAAAAGTTGGCCAAATAGGTTTCATCATCTGTTCTCCAGCCTTTTAAATGGTTAAAAGTGTGGTTGCCAATTGCATGTCCATCAGCTTTAAGCTGCTCAAAAATTTCGGGATGTTTTATAATATTGTCGCCAATGCAAAAAAAGGTAGCTTTGGCATTATACTTTTTCAATGTTTTTATTACCCAAGGTGTAACAATAGGGATGGGGCCGTCGTCAAACGTTAAATAAATTACCTTTTCGGCTCTGCTTTTGTTCCAGATGAGCTGTTTTGGGTAAAACTTTTTAAGTAGATATGGGGTTTTTGTTAAAAAAAACATGCAACAACTAAAGTATATATAAATTTAGAATTGGAGATAATTTAACCAAATGAAATACATTAAATTAAAATTACCGCTGTTGGTGTTGCTTACGATTGCTGTTTCGGCAAATGTTTTTGCACAGGGTACAGAAACCATCACACTAAGGCAGGCTGTGGATATCGCTTTGCAAAACAACTTGCAGGTTAAGCAGGCGCAGTTTCAATCGGCCATTACAGATGAAAGTTTAAAGCAGTCTAAATTTGAGCAATACCCAAGTTTAAGCAGTTCTTTTTCCGCAAATAGGCAGTTCGGTTTGTTTTTTGATCAAACTTCTGGCCGTTTGGTGAATCAGAGTACCAATACGGCAAGCGGAAATTTATCCTCTAACATTACCTTATTTAGCGGTTTCCGTTTGCAGAATCAAATTTTACAGAACAAGGCGCTTTTGGCTTCTGATAAAAGCAATGTAGAAAAAGTGAAAAATGATTTGTCGCTTTCTGTGGTGAACACTTACCTGCAAATTTTGAACAATCAGGATTTGATAAAAGCTAGCGAGCAACAGTTGGCTTTATCAAAACAGCAATTGGATGTGGCTGATAAAAACTTTAAAGTGGGCAATAATACACAGGCAGATCTTTCTCAGGCAAAAGCACAGGTTGCCAATAACGAACTCAGCCTCACCAATGCGCAAAATGCTTTTGAACTTTCGATGCTTAATTTAAAGCAACTGATGGAGATGGATCCAGAGCGGAATATCACTGTTCAGCAACCAGTGATTGATAATTTGGCAAATGTGGAGAGCACCAATAGCGCTTATGAAGTTTATACAAAAGCAGTAACTAACTATCCGGATATTAAACTGGCTGAGTATAATACCGAGGCATCTAAATATGGGGTGAAAGTTGCAAAAGGAGCTTTGTATCCGAGTTTAAGTTTTGGTGGTCAGCTGTATGATAGATACACCAGTACTACACCTTTTAGTTTTGGCGATCAGTTGAAAAATAATTTTGGGCAAGCACTTGGTTTTAATCTTTCCGTTCCACTTTTTAACAATTACCGTTCTCGTTCCAATTACAATATTTCTAAAATCCGTTACGAAAATGCAAAAGCGAGCGAACAATTGGCTAAAAATAACTTGAACAAAATCATCAGTCAGGCGGTGCAAGATTTAAAATCGGCGATAAAAAATTACAGTGCTACACAAAGTGCTTTTAACTCATCAAAAGATGCGTTTAACGCTATTAAACAACGTTATGATGTGGGTTTAGCCAACGTAATTGAACTCAATACATCGCAAACAAATTATAATAAAGCCGAGTTTGATTTTATACAGGCAAAATACAATGTCATCTTCCGAAAAAAAGTAATCGACTTTTACTTGGGAAACCCTTTAACCTTATAAGCTAAAAATTAAGAACATAAATATATGAACAAGACACTTAGAAACGTACTAATTATAGCCGCAGTTTTGGTGGTGATTGTAGTGGTGGCAAACAAAATGGGCTGGATTGGTAAAGGTAAAACCACACAGGTTGCGGTTACTAAAGTCGAGCAAAAGAACATTATAGAAACGGTTTCGGCCAGCGGAAAAATACAGCCAGAAGTTGAGGTGAAATTAAGCCCCGAAGTGTCTGGAGAAATTGTGGAGCTGAATGTGAAAGAAGGTGATGTGGTTAAAAAAGGGCAGTTGCTCTGTAAAATTAAGCCTGATATTTTGGCTTCCGGCTATGACCGCAGTGTTGCATCTTATAATGCGCAAAAAGCCTCGGTAGCAAGCAGTCAGCAACAATTGATACAGTCTGAAGCGAATTTTAAAAATATTGAAGCTAAATACAAAAGAACCGAGAAGCTTTATAAGGATAAGGTAGTTTCTGCATCGGAGTTTGATGCGGCTAGGGCGGAATATACATCGGCGAAAGCCAGCTTAGAAGCAGCCAGGCAAAGTGTTGTGGGTGCAAAGTTTGGATTGCAACAATCTGGTGCAGCTGTTAAAGAAGCCGGCGACAATTTAGCCCGAACCAATATTTACGCACCGGTTGATGGGGTGGTTTCTAAACTTTCAGTAGAAAAAGGCGAGCGTGTGGTGGGTACGGCACAAATGAGCGGTACCGAGATTATGACCATTGCCAACCTAAACAGCATGGAAGTTAATGTAGATGTTAATGAAAATGATATTAACCGTTTAAGCTTAGGCGATACGGCTTTGATTGAAGTTGATGCTTATTTGGACAAAAAATTCAAAGGAATAGTAACGGAAATTGCAAGCTCGGCTAATGTGGTTGGAACTGGTACAGATGAAGTTACCAATTTTAAGGTAAAAGTGAGGATTTTGCAAGACTCTTATGCGGATTTAACCAATAAGGGACAAACCAATTCTCCGTTTAAACCGGGTTTATCGGCTACGGTTGATATCCAAACCAATAAAAAAATGGGCATTGTTGTTCCCATACAGTCTGTTACAGTACGTGAAAATGATAAGCCGGAAGATAATAAAGTAGACAAACCTAAAGACAATTCAAACGATAAGAAAAAAGAAAAAACAGTAGCTAAGGAATATGTATTTATTGTAGAAAATGGCAAGGCAAAACAGGTAGAAGTGAAGACAGGAATTCAGGATGACCAAAATATTTTAATTTTATCCGGATTAAAGGTTGGTCAACAGGTAATTAGTGCGCCTTACGCTGCTATTTCTAAAGATTTGAAAGATAATATGGATGTGGAGGTTGTGGATAAAACAAAGCTTTTTATGGGCGATAAGAAATAATTGATTTTTAATAGAATTGAGCCCGGTAGATTTAAGTCTGCCGGGCTTTTTTGTGTTATGCCTTAAAAGTTGTTTGTTAGTAGTATTTGCATTCTGTAAATACTAATCAAGAAATTAGTCTGGCTACTAAAAATGCGGCGCCGGCGGCTAAAGTGCCAATTAAAACTGTTTTTAAAGCGCCCATTAGCGGTTTTGTACCGGTGAGGCTCGTTTTAACATAACCAAAAGCAAATAAAGATATAATGGTAATTATTGCGGAGTAAATAAGTCCCGAATTTGGATTGTCTGTAAAAAAATAAGCTAAAAGTGGCACAAATCCACCGATGATGTAAGAAACACCAATGTTAAATGCGCTTTGCTTTGCTCTTTTTGGCTCAGGTTCTTCCATACCCAATTCAAAACGCATCATAAATTCTACCCAGTTTTTTTTATCGAGGCTTAGTTCCTCGGCAATTTCTGTTTGCAGTTTTTTTGTAAGTCCATAATTAGCAAAAACTTCCATAACCTCTTTTTTCTCCTGTTCGGGAATCCGTTCAACTTCTTCGTATTCCTTTTCTAGTTCAGTTTGGTAATGCTCAATTTCTGTTTTGGCCGATAGATAACCGCCTAATCCCATCGCAATGGAACCGGCTACAATCTCCGCAATTCCGGCAGTAATAATCAAACTGTTGGAATGTACTACACCACTTAAACCCGCAGTTAGCGCAAATGGAACGGTTAAGCCGTCAGTCATTCCTATAATAACGTCTCTTACTATTTCGGAGGCTGTAAAATGTTTTTCGTGATGCATAAACAAAGCTGGATATTTTTACTGCCAAATCAAATAGTCAAGCATTATTCAGAAATGATATGATTAAAAATAAGCAGTTAAATAAAAAATGAGTTTAAAGAATATAAATACTGCTGTTTCAAAATTGGAAGTGTTGAAGTTCCAACTTTTAATAGCCATATACCAAAAAGATAAAAGCGTAGTAGCGGTTCGATTTTTGTTATAAATCAGTAAAATTTCAAGAAATGGAAGAGCAAAAAAAGAATATCGATTACAGATGGATTATAATTTTGGTTTTATTAGCGGTAGGCGTGGGAATTTACTTTTATAAGGATTACCAGCTCAATCATGTAAGAAAAGATTTGAGTGCTCAGGCAGATTCTGCTTTGGTCAATCAGAACAAAGTGATGTTGACAATGAGCGCTAAACCATTAGTTTGGGCCATAAGAAGTGAAATGTTGCGAAATAATTTGGATGAAATTGACGTTTTTAATACCGATTTGGTGAAAGAGAAAAACGTGATGGAAGTAACTTTGCTAAATGCTGTCGGGAAAATTATCAATTCTACCGATAAAAAATTAGAAGGCACTATGGCGCAGGATACGTATATGAACTATCTAAAAACAGATAGTGTGAAAGTTTTTGCTTTAAGCGATTCAACAGCCAGATTAGTTGCGCCGGTTATGGGTTATCAAAGTAAATTGGGCGTGGTTATTTTAAATTATAGAATAGCTAAATTTAATCCCCAATAAGGGTTTAAACGACTTCCGCCACTACAAAAGTGCTTCCGCCAACGAATATTAAATCGTCTTTTTGCGCATCTGTTTTAGCCTGAGATAAAGCTTCAGCAATGCTAGGGAAAATATCTCCTTTTAATCCAAAAGCCAAAGCTTCATTTCTGAGTTCGTCTGCAGATTTGGCTCTTTCCAGATTTGGTGAGCAGAAATAATAGATGGCTTTTTTAGGCAGTAAAGCTAATATCTTAGCTATCTCTTTATCTTTCACCATGCCAATTACCATACGTAACTGTTTGTGCGGTGTAAGCGAAATATTATGTAACACTTCTTTTATGCCATCTTCGTTATGACCTGTATCACAGATTATCAGAGGGTTTTCCTGTAGCGTTTGCCAACGTCCCATTAAGGCGGTTAGATTTTTTACTTCGCTTAAAGCGGATACCAAAGCTTCATCAGAAATATGAAATTCTTTTTTATTTAATTCTTTAACAGCAGATAAAACTGTTTTTACATTTTTAATTTGATAGGTGCCTGTTAAATCTAGCTTTAGGTGAAAGGATTTTTCTTTTCCGTGAATGGTAATTTCTCTTTTTCCATCCACCAGCTTGCTATCATCATTACACCATTCATTGCTGGCAAACGTTAAATCTGCATTGTTTTGCGATGCTTTATTCTCGAAAACAACAGCAATTTCGGACTGATATTCTCCAACGACTACAGGCGTATTTGTTTTAATGATTCCAGCTTTTTCACCAGCAATTTCCGTCAAGGTATTGCCTAATATGTTCATGTGGTCGTAACCAATGTTGGTGATTACAGACAACTCCGGAGAAATTACATTCGTAGAATCTAAGCGTCCACCTAAACCAACTTCAATTACCGCGATATCTACTTGATGCTTTGCGAAGTGTTCAAAAGCCATTGCTACTGTCGCTTCAAAAAAAGATGGTGAAAGTTCTTCGATAAAGTCTTTGTTTGCAGCAACAAATGCTACCACTTCTTCTTCAGGAATCATCTCACCGTTGATTTTAATGCGTTCCCTAAAATCTTTTAAATGTGGCGAAGTATATAATCCGGTTTTATAACCAGCTTTTTGCAGAATTGCAGCCAACATGTGCGATGTTGAACCTTTGCCATTGGTGCCAGCAATATGTATGCTTTTAAACTTTTTCTCAGGATGATTTAAATGCGCACAAAGCTTAATGGTATTGTGTAAATCTGTTTTATAGGCAACCGCTCCAATTCGGGTAAACATAGGCAGTTTTGAATAAAGATAGTTGAGGGTTTGGGCGTAATTCATTGTATTAGGGAGAGAATGAATGAATTTTGAATGAAAGAATTATTGAATTGATCGATGTATAAATTATTTTGAAAGTATCTAATTCATTACGTCAGGCGAGACATCTCATCTTAAAAGTCTGCATTTGGTGTGGCAACCTTGCTTGTGTGATGTCTCCTATCGTCGACATGACGGCTTGGGCACTCTTTTCTTGGATAATTCTTGCAATTTGCAAGTTCCTATTTCACCTTAAAGTTGAATACAATCGTTCCTAATTGAGTATCTGGTGCTTTGTCTAAAGCGTTAAACCTCGAACCTAAAGCTGCGTTTTCACATTTATCCCAAAGTTTTGGGTCTGTAAGTGTAGTTCCACGCCCGCCGGCTTTTGCACTGGTTACTACTCCGTTTTTATCTACCCTGATTTCTACCACAATTCTCCCTGATTTTTGTCCGTCATCCTTAATAACCGGTAAGTTTACAAACCTTCTACTTTTTAAAGAAAGCCCCACACCGCCATTTCCAGAACCTGTTCCATCATAGTTATCTGCTAACGGATCACCTTCTGGTTTGCCTTGATTTCCAGCGACGTTTCCATTTCCGTCACCAGTGCCGGTCCCCTTATTTTTATTGCCTTTATAAAGTGCATTCTGGTTGATAACCGGTGTGGCAGGTTTGTCTTCTGTCTTTTGTGTAGGTGCAGTTTTGGTTGCGTTTGCTTTGGTATTTAAGCTCACGGCATCAGAATTATCATCAGTTACAATATTGTTATCTGCATTAGCTGATTTTGTGTTTTGGGTAACTTGCTCGTTCGGCGTAATTTTATCCGGAGCTTTTCCGTTGGCGTTAGGGTCTATAGATGGCTCTTCAACACTCATATAATCTGTACCCATTCCTTGGTCAGAAGTTCCGTAATTCACAATAATTCCACCTACTCCCACTTCTTCTGGCGGTTGTTGTTTACTCACAATATAAAAAATGCTCAACAACAAAAACGCCGTCAGCAAACCAACCGAGATGGCTATTGCTTTCGGATAATTGTTATCAGGATTGTTATTTAATGACCCAATCATTTTTGTGGTTCGGTGGCCAGCACCAGTTTTATTTTTAGCTTATTGGCAATATCTGTTAAGCTTACAACATTTTGAATAGCAATGCTGTTATCAGCATAAAGTATAACGGTTAAATCTGGGTTTGCTTGTTGATAAGTTGCAATTTTCTGCTCCAATGCTGCAAAAGGAACTTGCTCTTTTTCTACGTAATACTGTAAGTCTTTTGTAATGGAAACATTAATTGTTTTTTGTGGAGATGCTTGTCCAGAGCTTGAACGCGGTAAAAATAATTTTACCACATTGGGGTTTACCACTGCAGATGCCAAAAGAAAAAACAGCAACAAAAAAAACATAATGTCATTTAATGCAGAAGTATGTACTTCTACATGCGGTCTTTCTCGTTTCCTAAAATTCATCGTCCTGGCTCTTCTAATAAGTCAATAAATTCAATCGAATCTGTTTCCATTTTCAATACAACCCTGTCCACCATACCATTTAAAACATGGTATAATATGTACGCGATAATTCCAATGATCAATCCGGTTGCAGATGAAATCATCTTAATGTACAAACCTCCCGAAATTGTTCCAATCTCAATTACTCCCTTCACAGAAACATCATGGAAAATGGTAATTACCCCAATAATTGTTCCTACGAAGCCCAACATGGGCGCAATACCGGCTATGATACCTAAAATGCCGATGTTTTTCTCCAGTTTTGATACTTCCAGTTTTCCGATGTTCTCGATAGCGCCTTCAATATCTTTAATAGGGCGGCCAATTCTTAGCAAACCTTTTTGTAACATTCGGCCTAATGGCGTGTTGCTACTTTTGCATATTGCTATTGCAGCATCTAAATTGCCTGTTTTAATGCTTGAACGTACTTGCAATGTCAATTGAGATTCGTCTTTGGTAGCTTTTCTGATGGTTAAATAACGCTCAAAAAATATAATTAAGCCTAATAAAGCTAAAGCACCAAGCGGGATCATTACCCAACCTCCTTTAGTTAAAAGTTCAAATAAGCTTAGTTCTTGGTTCGGACTTGCTTGCAATGCAGAGACAGCATTTGTTGCGGTATCTGTTAACGGTTGTAGGGTGTCTAATAAAAACATATTCTATTTTAGTATTTTAATCGCTTTTTTAAATGCTTCTGGGTTTAACTCTTCTCTTACTCTTTTTAATTCTTTTTCTGCTTCCACATCATTATATAATGTTGCACAACTTATTTTAATCATCGGACCATCGGCGTCTTCAACTATATGCGCATCTATCCCGTTTGCTTTTAATTGACTTACTCTTTTAACGGCATCTTCGCGTCTTGTGTATAAGCCAATGATAATTTCGTATTTAATATTTCCTCTTTTTGGTAAAACCTCAGTTTTTACAGAAACGTTTGTAGAATCCTTTGCTTTTTCAACTTCAAACCCTTGTGCTTTTAATTTAGATTCTATATCGTCGTCTTTATAAATAGAATCTGCTTTTTGTAAGGCAACATTATTTGTTGCAGGTATTTTTGTTTCAGTTGGTGCAATTTTAGGTTTTGAGATGGTATAAGTTTGTAGCTGATTTACAATATTTTTATAAATATCTGGTTTTGCAAAATACAAGCCGATAACTCCAGCTAAAATAACTACGGCAACAATTCCCATTGTTATTGCTACAATACCTCGCTTAGGTTCTTCTTCAAAAAGCTCGTCGGGTAAAGAGGTGTTTAAAGCTTGTTGCGCTAAACTGTAGGTCTCTGTTTCTACGCCCACTAGTTTAGGCGAAAGCGTATCAACGGGCGGTAAACCAAAAAATGCTTTGTTAAGGTTGGTTTGTGTTTCTGATGTTAGTTTGATCTGGCCATCTTCATCTTTTAAAATACCGATACCTTTTAGGTTTACTTCGCCATTTTTTAAAGCAATTTTTATCTCGCGGATATATTCATCTAAAATGGCATAGGCAGAGGTTAATGAAGTCTCTTTTTTCTGACTGATGAGGTGCACTAATTTATCATCATGCATGTATTCAGTACTGTAAACTATCTCTCCGCTTGGTGGAAAATACGTTTTAGTAGTGTCATCATAGTAGCCAGATTTTCTTTTTTTTGAAAATCTGCCCAAGCCAGGCACTATTACCTGATCTTTTTCTGTTATAAGCTCTACTAAATAAGTTACAATCTCCATCAATCTGTAAAAGTAGTTTTTTTAACTATAGCTGCCTAAAAAATTCTAAAAGCCGTAGCTAACTCCGCCTAAGATGTTAATTCCGTAATTGTTGTAATAAGGAAAGCGTTCATAATCGTTTCCTAAGATATTGTTCACCCTAAAAAATGCAGAAATTTGTTTATTGTACTGGTAATCTGCACCTACGCTAATATCGGCGAAAGCCTTAACCGCTTTAGCTGTATAAGTAGGCGTTGGGAAATTACTTGGGCTATCGAAAATTTTAGCTTTTGTTTCTCCCTGAAATAATAAATCACCAGAGATTTTCACTTTATCCACTATTTTAAATGACGCGGTTGATTGCAAGGTAAAACCGGGATGTAGCCAGGCGTAATCTTCCTTGTTATTATCATATTGCTTAATAGCGATTTTACTATCTAAGTTAAAAGCTTCAGAGAAGTTGATGTTTAATTCTCCGTCGAAACCAAGAACGTTTGTGTTTCCAACCATGTAATCAACATTAAACTTGTTTCTTTGGGTGCTGTCGTTTACGAAATAAGATAAGTCGCCAATGGTTTTATAGCTCACCATTGCTTTATAGCCTATATTTGCCGCAAAAGTTCCTCTAATACCGCCAGAGATGCTAAACTTATCAACCGTGTTTTTTAAAAGTAAGTTTTGATTGATGTATGGATTTATATCCGATAAACCTTTCAATGTGGTTTTTCCTACATTTCCGCCGAAATCGCCAAATATGGTGAGGTAATTTTTAATCAGCATAAAGTCTAAACTTGCAACCGGGAAAATATGGATACGCTGATTTGCACCAAACTCGTTCACATAGTTAATTCCGCCGGTTAGCTTTAATACGTCTGTTTGTATTTTAATGTAAGGATTTAACTTAAACAGGTTATTGTTGAAGTTATATGCCGAGTCTTTACTGGTGGTGATGTTTACTGCCGCATTTGCGCCCAAATGGAATTTATTGAGGTCTTTACCCAAACCTCCAGAAATAACTATTGAGCTTTCTTTTGCTTTAAAAGCATTGTTGAAGATATAGCCCGAAGCTTTTGCTGCATAGCTGAAACTAGTTTCATCATCGGCATCGGTTCTGTTGAACAATAAACCTTCAGCATTAAAATAGTTGAAATGCTGTTTTTGAGGATTTGGGTTAGAAAATGAATTCAGTGGATCTATTCCGTAGAAATAAGTTCCCATTCTGTCATAACCCACTTTTCCTTCTAAAACCATGGCATCGCCGATGCTTCTACCATAACCGCTTAAAGATTGTTTGCTTATTTTTTGTTGGTATTCTTTACCACTCATGGATAGGTGGTTAAAGTTAAAGCCGGCTTGTAAAGCAGGATCTTGTCCGGTAGCAAGATTAAGTTGCGCCAAACCTGTTCCTAAATTCCCGAAACCTAGCTTTGCGAAGTTGTTTTTGCGTTGCTCGGCAATTTCTTTTGCCATTTTTTGGGCTTCCAGCTCTCTAATTCCACTGTTAAGTTCTAATCTTTTATCAATTAGCTCGTATTTAACCTGTGGATTAAACGGTTTGGTATCATTTAAATTCGGACTTCTCCTAATTTTTACCGCATCAGCTAAAACGGGTTTGTAAGAACGTACTACTTCTACTTCTTCGGTAACCGCATTTTTTTTGCTGGTATCTTGTTTAGCGGTTGTAGCAGTGGTTTCAGGTTTTACCACTTCTTCTTTTGCTACAACAGGTTTCTGGGTATCTTTAGTGCTTAGAGGTTTTGCGGGTTCTTTTGCTTTTTGCGTTTGTGCCGAAACATTGATCGCAAATAAGCTAAAGAAAACAAAAGCGCTGATATATGGTGTTTTATTTTTCATACTGTTATTTGCCGTTAATTGCATCTAATTTTTTCTTTGCTGTTTCTAATATTTCATCATCGCCTTGGTAATTGTCAATGATACTTTTTAAGGTTGCAATAGCCTGTACTTTATCTTTTAAAGCGATATAATTATCGGACAATAAGATAAAGCTCTTAGCGTCCCAATAATCATAATTTGGCATGTCATTAATTAACTGGAAACAGGTTTTTTGCGATGTTTTGTATTCTTTTTGCAAGTATTGTATCTCGGCCAAATTGTATAAAGCTTCTGCCGCGGCAATAGATTTTGTTGCTTTAACCACGCCCTCAAATTCTTTTTTAGCCTTAACAGTATCAGCCAATAACAGTTGAGCTTTACCAGCATATAAACCCGCTCTGTTTCTGTCTTCTTCTGATGATTTTTCGTAGTTACGTACCAAATCAACATATAATAAAGTTTGATCAGGTACTTTAATACCTGCGTAAGCCACCATTAAATTGTTGATTGCGAAGCTGTAATTTGCTTTATATTCCGATGCAATTTCTAATTTCTTTAAATGGACAATAGCTTCATTATATTGTTTGTTGTTCATATAAATTTTAGAGATGCTGATTAGTGCTCTTTCAGTGTATTCGCTTGTCCAGTCGTTTAGGATGTATTCGTAGTCGATAATTGCGGGAGCAAATTTCCCTAGATTTTTATAGCTTTCCGCTCTGATGAATTTGGCCTGTTTATCTTGAATTGCCTTAGGGAATTTATCGAAATAAGCATTTACAGATTCTATTGCTGCTTCCCAGTTTCCTTTTAAATATTGGGTATTTGCTGCCTGGAACATAATATTATCTTGCTCTGCGGTAGTGTAATTCCCAATAGAAGTTGTGTTTGCGTAATTAATAAAGTCTGTTGCGTTGCCCTCATCCAAATAAATTTTTTGAATCAATTTTAAGGATTGTTGTGCTTCGTCCGTTGATTTATATTCGCTAATTACCTTTTTGAAAGTTTCTAAAGCAGCTTGGTCATTTTTTTGGTCGTAGTTAACCAAACCTATAGTTACCAAAGCCCTTGGGACGTAAGAACTTCTCGGATATTTATCAATAAAAGCAGTTAAATCTGTTTTTGCTTTGTCTCCTTGCCCAATTAAGAAATAGGTGTAAGGGATTTCAAAACCTGCATCATCTGAATAGTTAGAATTAGGGAATTTCGCTAAAAGCGATTGTAAAGTTGCAATTTTAACTTCCGGCTGGTTTTGCAAGCCCTCAATAATTCCACGTTGAAATAAGGCATAATCCTCACTGCTGCCTCCTTGAGAAATAATACGGTTGTAATAGCCTAAAGCACTCCCGTAATTCTTAGTGCCAAAGTAAGCATCGGCCAATCTCAAAGTTGCATCTTTTACTGTTTTAGGGTCTTTTTCTGTGCCATTTAAGAAACGAGCAAGGTAGGTTACCGCTTTAGGATAATTTTCTCCCTCTAGCGCAGCATAACCTAAAGCATAGTTTGCATAATTATACAAATCTGTTTTTTTGGAAGCACTCATCCCCAAAAAGTTCTCGAAGTAACTAACAGATTCGCCGTATTTTCTAACTTCATACATCGCTTCTGCACACCAGTAAGTTGATAAGGCATATATTTCCTTATCTATTGGGTAATTGTTTGAACGTAAAAACAAACCAATTGCATTTTCAAAAGCTCGTTCGTTGTAAAACTCTAAAGCTCTGTAGTAAGTCACTTTCTGATAAGCCTCTTTTGCATCCTCGGTTTTATCATCTATACCTTCTAAAATATCAATGGCATCTCTGTAATTTTTGGTGCTCAATAAAACTTTGGCTAATAATGTTTTAGCCTCATTCAAATGTTTTGAACGAGGATATTTTTTAAGGTATTCTTGTGCGGCATCCAATGCGATGGAATGAAACTGCAATTCGTAAGAAAGCTTGGCGAAGTTGAATAAAGCTTCTTCTTCAATTTGCTTGTCAAAATCCAGCTTCGAGCTAAATTGAAATGCATTTCTTGCACCTTGTTTGTTTTTTGTAGTTAAATAAGCATCGCCTAAAGTGTATAAACCGGCTTGGCTATAAGCTGTTTTATCCTCAATTAGTTTTCCTAATTGGTCAATAGCTTGGTTGTATTTTTTTAACTTATAATAGGTGTAGCCAATCTGATAACTATCTTGATTATTTTGCGTTTTGCCCAAATCCTGCTTCATAAAACGCTCATAATAAGCTAAAGCATTAGGATAATCAGCTTTAGCAAAATAAGATGCCGCAATAATGCGCAACATTTCGGTCTCATTCAACTGTTTTGTGTTTTCTACAATTGGCACTGCATAAGCTAAAACATCCTCATATCGTTTATCCAAAAAATAAATTGCCGAAATATAGTAAGGGTAACTGGCTTGGTAAGCTTTTGAGTTTTTTAATTTTTCAAAGTTTTTTAAAGCCACGGCATATTCTTTATCTAAATATGCGATATAGGCGTAGTAATAAGTAGCTTGTTCTCTGTATTCAGAATCGCCGTCTTTTACCAAGCTGAATAAAGGTTTTGCACTTGCATAATCTTTTGTTTCAAAGTAGGCGTAAGCAGTTTTAAATTTGTATTCGGTGTCTTCTTTTCCGGTTAAATCTATCGAGCTAACTTTTGTAAACCAATTTAAAGCTTCGCCGTAGTCGCCTTGGTTAAAGTAATATTTTCCAACCTGAAAATAAGCCTGTTTAGATTTAGGGCTTTCAGAATGGTTTTTAATGAAACGTTTAAAAAGCTGTTCTGCATCATCATTTCCTAAAGCCAATGCGCAATAGGCTCTGTAATATTCGCTATTGATTTTTAAATCGCTAACCTCCGAGTTTTTTACGGATTGTGGCGTTTCTATGGTATTGGCTTTCTCTACTTCGTAAAAAAGTGAGGATGCCGCCGCATATTTTTCTTGCGATAACAGTTCCATCGCAGTTTTATACTTTTCATTTACTTGAAAATATGCCGGTAACTGAGCGAAGATTAGGCCTGATATGAAGAGGAGGGGTAATAATATAAGTGCTATTTTACGCATAATGTCTTTAAAGTGAATGTTCTAAATTTAACGTTTCCATTTTTTAACGATTAAGTATTTAACCAACACGTGTTAATAAAACCAATAGAACGCAATTTATCCATGAATAATATGAGGATTTAAATTTTAGCTTGAGCTAAACCTATTTTTGACTTGCCAAAAGGTAAAGTACGGCCATCCTAACCGCAACGCCGTTTTCAACCTGGTTTAAAATGATGGATTGTTTGCTGTCGGCAACATCGCTGCTGATCTCCACGCCACGGTTTATTGGACCTGGGTGCATCACCACAATTTCCTTGTCAAGAGAGTCCAAAATCTTTTTATCCAAACCGTACATCATGGTATATTCCCGTAAAGAAGGGAAATATTTAATATCCTGTCTTTCCAATTGTATCCTTAACATATTGGCAACGTCGCACCAGTTTAGTGCTTTGCGTAAATCGTGTTCAACTTTTACGCCTAAAGTTTGAATATATTTTGGAATTAGGGTTGTTGGGCCGCATACCATCACTTCTGCCCCCAGTTTTTGTAGACACAAAATGTTGGAGAGCGCAACTCTGGAGTGTAAAATGTCGCCAACAATCACTACTTTTTTCCCTGCTACTTCGCCCAGTTTTTCTCTGATGGAAAAAGCATCTAAAAGTGCTTGGGTTGGATGTTCATGAGCACCGTCTCCAGCGTTTACAATTTGTGCGTTAATATGTTTGCTTAAAAATACACCAGCGCCCGGGTAAGGATGCCTCATTACCACCATGTCCACTTTCATGGATAAAATGTTGTTAACCGTATCTATTAAGGTTTCGCCTTTGCTCACCGATGAACTTGATGCCGCAAAATTTACTACATCTGCCGAAAGGCGTTTTTGTGCCAACTCAAAAGAAAGCTTGGTACGTGTGGAGTTTTCGAAAAATATATTGGCAATGGTGATGTCTCTTAAAGAAGGAACCTTTTTTATGGGGCGGTTAATTACATCTTTAAACGTATCTGCAGTTTCTAAAATTAAATTGATGTCTTCCGTTGTTAAATCCTTAATTCCCAGAAGATGTTTACTGCTTAATCTATGTGTTATTTCTGCCATGTTTTAAACGCTTTCTGATACTAAAACAACTTTGTCTGCTCCGTCTGTTTCTTCCCAGCTTACCACTACTTTTTGTGACGACATGGAATCTACCTTTATGCCTATATAATTAGGTTCAATGGGTAAATGCCTGCTATAACGCCTGTCAACCAATACCAAAAGCTCAACTTTTTCAGGTCTGCCGAACGCCAAAATAGCGTCCATTGCAGCCCTAATGGTACGGCCGGTCCACAAAACATCGTCCACTAAAATCACTTTTTTACCTTCAATAATAAAGTCAATTTGGGTACTGCTTGGCACCAAAAGTCCATCACCACGTCTAAAATCATCACGGTAAAAAGTGATGTCGAGTATGCCGCTTTTAATGTGCGCATTGGGAATAATTTGTTTTAATTCGCCTGCAATTCTTTGGGATAAGTAAATGCCCCTTGGCTGTATGCCTAAAATTACTGAATTTGAAAAATCGTTATGATTTTCTATCAATTGATGGCAAAGCCTTTGTAGAGTAATCTGGAATTTCTGACCGTCAAGAAGTGTTAAATTTTGCATCAGCTCGTGTGGTTTGGGCAAAAATAGGAAAATTTGGCAAGAGTAGGATATGATTTCAATTTTTTGGATTGATTACTATTGAATGGTTGTATGAGAGAATAATTGAATGCCAAAGCAAATTATTTGAAACTCATAAAATATTCAATCTTATCCTGAAATTTCACCGAAAAACAAGCTTAAAAAATTATCAACAGGGGTACGCTATTACGGCTAAATTGTTAACTTCGCAAAACACTTTTTTTAAAATTGTTTCAATTTAGATTTTAGAACACAACATGGCTGAAGAAACAGATCAGAACGAAGGATTAGAACACGACAAAATCATTAAAATTAATATTGAGGAGGAGATGAAATCGGCGTATATCGATTATTCGATGTCGGTTATTGTTTCCAGGGCTTTACCAGATGTAAGAGACGGTTTAAAACCAGTACACCGTAGGGTACTTTATGGTATGCTTGATTTAGGTTTGGCAAGCAACAAACCTTATAAAAAATCTGCCCGTATTGTTGGGGAGGTTTTAGGAAAGTATCACCCACATGGTGACAGTTCCGTTTATGACACCATGGTGCGTATGGCACAACCTTGGTCTTTGCGCTATCCTTTGGTAGACGGGCAAGGTAACTTTGGTTCCATTGATGGTGATTCGCCCGCAGCAATGCGTTATACCGAGGCCCGTTTCAAGAAAATGGCCGAGGAAATGTTGGCGGATATCAATAAAGACACCATCGATTATCGCTTAAACTTTGATGATTCCTTGCAGGAACCAACTGTTTTGCCATCTAAATTCCCTAACCTTTTGGTTAACGGAGGTTCCGGTATTGCAGTAGGTATGGCTACCAATATGGCGCCACATAACCTAAGCGAAGTTATTGACGGAATTATAGCTTATATAGACAACAACGAGATTGAAATTTCGGAACTGATGCAGCACATTAAAGCTCCGGATTTCCCTACAGGCGGTATCATTTACGGTTATGAAGGTGTTAAGGATGCTTTTGAAACTGGCAGAGGTCGTGTAATGATGCGTGGCGTTGCCGAAATTGAAACTTTACCTAACGACAGAGAGCGTATTATCGTGAGCGAAATACCTTATCAGGTAAATAAAGCCATGATGATTGAGCGTACTGCCGAGTTGGTAAACGAGAAAAAAATTGAAGGTATTTCTGAGATCAGAGATGAATCTGATAGAGAGGGAATGCGTATTGTTTACGAGATTAAACGCGACGGAAACGCGGCCATTGTTTTAAATAATCTTTATAAGCACACCGCCTTACAAACTTCTTTTAGCGTAAACAACATTGCGTTGGTTAAAGGCCGACCAATGATGCTGAACCTGAAAGACTGTATCCGCCATTTTGTGGATCACCGCCATGAGGTTGTTGTTAGAAGAACCAAATTTGAATTGGCTGAAGCACAAAAAAGAGCACATATTTTAGAAGGTTTATTAATTGCTTTAGATCATTTAGATGAAGTAATTAAATTGATTAGAGCTTCGCAAACACCAGATGAGGCTCGTGAAGGTTTAATGGCTCAATTCGGTTTATCTGATATTCAGTCGAGAGCTATTTTGGATATGACGCTTCGTCGTTTAACTGGTCTGGAAAGAGACAAGATTAAAGACGAATATGCCGAATTGATGAAAACCATCGAATATTTACAGTCGATTTTAGACGATGAAGGTCTGCGTATGCAGATTATCAAAGATGAATTGGCAGAGATGAAAGAAAAGTATGGTGATGAGCGTAGAACTCAAATTGTACACTCGGCAGCAGAAATGATGACCGAAGATTTCATTGAAGATGAAGAAGTGGTGATCACCATTTCCAGAGAAGGCTACATTAAAAGAACTCCTTTAACCGAATACCGTACGCAGGGGCGTGGTGGCAAAGGAAGTTTAGGTTCTAATTCCAGAGATAACGATTTTATCGAATATATTTTTGTTGCTTCAAACCATAATTACCTATTGTTCTTTACGGATAAAGGAAAATGTTATTGGTTAAGGGTATTTGAGATACCGGAAGGTTCACGTACCAGTAAAGGAAGAGCGATACAGAATATCATCAATATTGAGAAAGATGAACGTATAAGAGCTTATATAAAAGTTGTTAATCTTAAAGATCAAGATTACTTAGAGAACAACTTTATCATCATGTGTACCAAAAAAGGTACCATCAAAAAAACTACTTTACAGGCTTACAGTCGCCCAAGATCAAACGGAATTAATGCCATCAACATCAATGATGACGATGAATTATTAGAAGCAAACTTAACTTCGGGCTCATCAGAAATTGTGATGGCTTTACGTTCTGGTAGAGCAATTAGGTTCAATGAATCTACCGTAAGGCCAATGGGACGTACTGCCACAGGTGTCCGTGGGATTCGCTTAGCGCATGATAAGGATGAGGTTGTGGGTATGGTGAGTATTGAAAATCCTGAAAGCACTATTTTAGTAGTATCTGAAAAAGGTTACGGAAAACGTACCGATATTGAGGATTACCGTGTAACCAACAGAGGTGGTAAAGGTGTTAAAACCATTAACGTAACCGAGAAAACTGGGCAATTAGTTTCCATTAAGGACGTTACAGATACAGATGATTTAATGATCATCAACCGTTCTGGAATTGTAATTAGAATTGCCATGAGCCATTTAAGAGTGATGGGAAGAGCCACGCAAGGCGTTAGATTAATTACCTTAAAAGGTGAAGATGCTATTGCTTCGGTAGCTAAAGTGCAGCATGACGAAGAAGAAGAAACCGTTGAAGTGGTAATTGACGAAACCGATGTTGCAGTAGCAGAAGGAGTGGAAGAAGAAGAGGCAGACGAGGAAGCGGAAGACATTGCCGATGACGAAGCCGATACAGAAGAAGATAACAACGAAGAATAAAAACTAAATTAATAACAGAAAAAAGTTCAGAAATGAAAAAGACAATCTTAAGCATGTTGCTTGTTTCCTTCTTTTTTGCAGCTAGTGCCCAAAAAAGTGAAATCAATGCAGCCAAAAATAACTACGCTCTTTACGAGGTAGGAATGCAGACAAAAACTCCAATGAAGAAGCAATTGGAAACGCTGAATCTTGCGAAAGAATCAACAGATAAAGCGATAGCCTTTAAAAAGACTCAAGACGATCCAGAATTATGGGCCTACAGAGCATTGATTTTTTCTGCAATATCTGTTACAGATACTGTAAATAAAGCCAACGCAAGTGCTGCTTTTGACAGTGCACAGGAAGCTATTGCAAAGGCGAAAGCGCTTGATACAAAAAAGGAATATGCAAAAATAACAGCAAGCGCAGAGAAAAACCTTTCCATTATGATGCAGAACAAAGGCGTAGCCGCGTTTAACAAAAAAGACTATAAAGAAGCTTATAAATCTTTTAAGTTTATTTCGGATGTAATGCCTGAGGATTCTTTGTTCAGCATGTACACTGCTATGGCTGCAAATAGTTCGCAAATGTATGATGAGGCCATTAAGTATTACAGAAAAACAATTGATTTAAACGCTAAAAACCCAGGTTTATACCAAGAGCTTGAACGTGTTTACATGGCTAAAAATGATACTGCCGGTGCTCTTAAAGTAATTGAAGAAGGTAGAATAAAGTATCCAGAAGATAAAAACTTGATTTTTGATGAGTTAAATGTTTACTTAAACAGAGGACAAGCAGCTCAGCAGATTTCTAAGATTGAAAATGCGATATCAAAAGATCCAAAAAATAAGACTTTGTATTTTGTTGCTGGGATTGCTTACTCTGCAAATAAGCAAAGTGATAAAGCGATAGAATCATATAAAAAAGCTTTAGAGATAGACCCTGCTTATTCTGATGCTATTTACAACCTTGCTGTAATTTATATTAACAAAGGTAATGACGCTATTACAATAGCTAACAAATTGCCTCAAAATAAAGCTTCTGATATAAAGTATAATTCATTAAAAGCGGAGTTTCAAAAGCAACTTACTAATGCATTGCCATTATTAGAAAAAGCTAGAGAGCTGAATCCAAAAGATGTAAATACCTTAACCACGTTAAGAGAGGTTTACATTAAATTGAATAAAATGGATAAAGCTGCAGAAGTTAAAAAAGCAATCGGTCAGCTGTAAGCTACCGATTAACAAGAAAATCATATAGTGAAAAGCTCCGTTAGATTTATTTCTAACGGAGTTTTTTATGCTTAAAATTTCTCTGTGTTAGAAACAGCGCTTAAGAAAGAATCTCTACCGTAAATTACGCAACTGTTCGATAAAGTTTGATCCTTCAAATAATAGTAAAAAGAGTAAAGCAATTTTTTCTAAAGGTTGAGTTTAGCAGATGAAATTACTTTTAAGATTTAAAGGCATTAGCTCTCGGTTTTACCAGTTTAATGGTCCTTTTGGATAAATCTAAACTAGCGTTTAACTCAAAGCCAATTAGCAATATTAGGGAGTTTAAATACAGCCAAATCATCACCACCAGCAATGTCCCGATAGAGCCATAAAGCTTATTGTAATTCCCGAAATTGTTGATGTAAAAAGAGAAACCAAGTGAGGTAAGTACGGCTAAAATAGTTGCCAATGAAGAACCTGCGCTAAAAAACTTCCATTTTTTTGAATTGGCAGGGCCATATCTGTACAGCAATGAGGTGGTTACAAAATATACAATAATGATAATTATCCATCGACTAATCATGATCAAATAAATCCAGAATGCACCATCTTTTAGGTGCAGTTCATTGCGTATAAAGGTGATTACAAACTCGCCAATAACCATTACCGCAACCCCAATAATCAAAGAAAAAGCAGTGAGTACGGTAAGAGTTAGGGCGATAAGCCGTTGTTTTAACCATGTTCTGGTTTCTACAATTAAGGATGATTTGTTGAAACCCTGCATGAGGTTGTTAATTCCGTTTGTGGCAAAAAACAGAGCCAAAACAAAACCCAAAGACAATAATTTACCATTTTGGTTTTTTACAATATCTACTAAGGTAGATTCAAAAGCCAGATAGGCATTCTCTGGTAACAGCAAAGCAATCAGTGCCATTAGCTGGTTTTGGAAATTGCTAATCGGGACATAAGGAATTAGGGTAAACATAAAAATGATGGACGGAAAAAGAGCCATCATAAAGTTATACGCCAAAGAAGAAGCTTTGTTAACCAATGAATCCTTTTGGATTTCCTGAAAAAAGAAAACGGCAACGGTATAAAGCGGTAGCGGACTAAAACCTGGCAACACAATGTATTTTGTCCACTCTATAAAAGTGCGATAAAATTGAAACCTATAAAGGAACTTGTGTAGCCACTGCATCAATCTAATTTATGAAAAATAACTTTCAATAGCGGTCATGAAGTTTTTTGGCGCCATGCAAGGCTTGTTTTTTTCGATGTTTACAAATACTAATGTGGTTTCTCCTAAATTAATGAGCACATCATTTTGATTGTAAAGTTCGTATTTGAAAATAATTCTTGCCCGCGGTTTCTCCTCGATAATAACTTTTACGGTAATTAAATCATCATATAAAGCAGGCTTAATATATTTGCAATTTAGCTCTAAAACAGGCATCATTACCCCATCTTCTTCCATAGATTTGTATGACATGCCCAAACTGCGCAACATTTCTGTACGGGCAACTTCGTACATCGTTGCATAATTTCCGTAGTACATGTAACCCATTTGGTCGGTATCGGCATACCTAACCCTAATTTTTGTTTCGAAACTGAACATGTTATTTTTTGATGTTTCGTTGGTTTAAAGCCTGTTGAAATTTATGTGCATTCACCAAATGCTCCGCTACTGTAGCCGCAAAATTGTGGTAACCAGAAAAATCTTCTTTAGCACACATATAAATATAATTATGCTTCACCGGATTTAATACCGCATCAATTGCTTTTATAGAAGGCATAGAGATTGGGCCGGGAGGTAAACCTTTATATAGATAAGTATTGTATGGAGATTTTTTAGCTAAATGACGGTTAAGTACTCTCCGAATAGTGAAATCGTTATTTGCGAAAATCACAGTGGGGTCTGCTTCTAGCTTCATGCCTCTGTTCAGTCTGTTTAAATATAAACCGGCAATTGTTGGCATTTCCTTATCCATCAAAGCCTCGCTATCTACAATTGAAGCTAAAATTGTAACTTCTTGCGGGCTAAGTTTTAAAGCATCTGCTTTTTGTAGCCTGTCGGCATTCCAGAATTTTTTATACTCACTGTTCATCCGTTCAAAGAAATCTTTAGCGCTTACATTCCAGTACATTTCGTATGAATTAGGAATAAACATGGTGTAAACATCGTCAGTAGTAAAACCGTAAGTTTTAACATAATCGGCAGAATCTAAAAGCTTAATTAACGATAATGAATCAAACTCTAGTTTCTTGGCCACCATTGCAACGAAAGTTGCTTTCAATCGTACATCTCTGAACGATATTTCAACGGCCTCTTGGTTGCCAGCAATCAACATATTTAATATTTGCCGGTTGTTCATCCCTTTTTCAAAAGGATACTTACCGGGTTTTATTTTACTGCCATATTGTTTGTCTTTTGCTAAGCTGTAAAAACTATTGCTATCTATTAAAAGATGATGCTTAGCTATCGAATCTTGAACTTGCTGGAAAGTAGCACCCGTAGGGATATATAAATAAGTTTTATGAGCCACATTGGTATTAGCTTTTAAAAACTTATTATAAAGTTTTGGGATGATAACAGCACCAGTTACTATTAAAATCAAAAGTAAAATTAGCGCAGCAGTGCTTCCCTTTGTTAATTTTTTAGCCATTTTATTGTATGATGTTTTTTATTGAGTTGGGGTGATCCGTTGTAATTTCAACAAGCCACCTATTAAGTTTCTGGTGTTTTGATAACCTGCACCTATCAAAATTTGCTTTGCGGTTTTACTTCTCAAACCTCTTTGGCAAATCACAATTATTGGTTTGGTGGCATCTAATTCTAAATCCTCATCAGCAATTAATTGCGATAACTGTCCAAGTGGGATGTTTTGTCCGCCAACATTAAAAGTGTGAAATTCTAAGTTTTCTCTTACATCCAGTAACTGCACACCAGCCGGGTTTTTTAGCAGTTCGGCAAACTCTTCAGCCTCTATGTCTTGCATGCTTATGGGTTTGATAGTACCAAGTTGATTTTTGTGCCGATACTAACTTTACTGATGGAATCGGGTGCGTTAGCAGGATACTGATGTTTAATTACGGCGTTTGCTGAATCTTTAATTTCACCTTCGTAAGTTAAATCGCCCAATGATAATGATGCACCTTTAATAGAGAAAGTAGCCTCACTCAGCGTTAAGCCTACTAAATTGGGCAATTCTACCTCGCTGGCGCCATATCCATCACCTAAAACCAAGTCAATTCTTGATCCCTTCGGGATTTTTTGTCCTACATGCAGTTTTTGTCCGGCGTAAGAAAAAGATAAAACCGCGTCTTTTGCAATATCCGGCCGGTAAGTAGTATCTCCTAGTTTAAGGCCATAATTGGTTAACATTGCCCTAACTTCTATAAATGTTTTGTCTGTGATATCTGGAAAAGTGACATCCGGCGTCTGAGAGCTCACAATTGTTAAGTAAATCATCCGGTTATCCTTAACATTTGTGTTGGGGTCTGGATCTTGTTCTGTTACTAAGCCCGCTGGTTTGTCCAAAATAAAAACAGAATCTACCTGATACCTAAAACCTTCCTGCTCTAAAATTTCAACTGCTTTTTGGATGTTTAAACCTTTGAAATTTGGGACAGGTTTTCCTTCGCCATGTCGCGTATAATATCTTAAGCTAATGAATAAACTAAAAACGAGTACTACAACTACCGCAAAAGCGATGATTGCCTGTTTTCTAAATTCTGGACTAGCTAAATATTTAAAAAATTTACTCATTTAAGATGATTGTTTATTTTTCCAAACTTAGCCAAAATTAAAGAATTTGACCGAATTAAATATGTTTATAAGCGTTACAATTAAACATAAAATTTATATTTGAACGGTAAATTAGGCGTTTAATTTTGTCGGCTAGTTTAACCGCTGAAAAAAATATCGTTTGCTTTGTAAGCTTATTAATTTGATTTGAAAATGAAAAAAAATGTTGCGCTATTGGCCGGAGGTTATACTGGCGAGTCTGTTGTGTCTTTAAATAGTGCTAAGCAGGTAAAATCTGCTTTGGATTATAATTTATATAATGTTTATAAGATTATTCTTACGCAAGAAGCGTGGTATTATGAGGATGAAAACGGAGAGAAATATAGCGTAGATAAAAACGATTTTAGCATTACCACCAATGCCGGAAAAGTAAGTTTTGATGTGGTTTTTATCATTATCCACGGTTCGCCGGGCGAGGATGGTAAACTACAAGGTTATTTTGATTTATTGAAAATCCCTTACACTACTTGCGGTGCCACAACGTCTGCTTTGACCATGAATAAAGGTTATACAAAAGCAGTAGTTTCGGGTATTGGTAACTTAAATA
This sequence comes from uncultured Pedobacter sp., assembly GCF_946480185.1. Next base: position 25,116 of record NZ_CAMLIG010000013.1, read on the forward strand.
TTGCTTCGTCTCTTCAACTTTTTGAGCAAAATGAAAACATTGGTCAAAAGATTAAAAGTCTGCTTAAACTGCCCTTATTCATCAAACCCAATAACGGTGGAAGTAGCATAGGAATGTCTAAAGTAAATGAGTGGGGACAGTTGAGCGGTGCATTAGCTAAAGCTTTTGCCGAGGATTCACAAGTTTTGGTGGAAGAGTTTATTAAAGGAAGGGAATTTACGGTTGGCATTTACAAAGCCAAAGGAGAAATTATTGTATTGCCAATTACCGAGATAAAATCATCAAAAGAGTTTTTTGATTACGAAGCAAAATATACAAAAGGTGTTACAGAAGAAATTACGCCAGCAGTTATTTCTGCAGAACAGACTGAAAAGGTTGCTGAAATTGTAAAAAATGCTTTTACGAAATTGAATTGCAAAGGTGTGGTTAGAATTGATTTTATTCTACAGGATTTTACAGAGGATTTTTATTTTATTGAGATCAACACCGTTCCGGGCCAATCCGAAAACAGCATTATTCCACAGCAAGTGCGGGCTACAGGAATGAATATGACAGATTTTTACAGTTTACTGATTGATGAAGCGTTGAATTAGTTGGTTGGTTAGTTAGTTAGTAATTAGTCAGTTAAATTTTAATTAGTCGTTATTACTCCCGTTAGCAAGTAGCTCCCTCTCCTTCGGAGAGGGCTGGGGTGAGGCTCTCTCTAAATACTATAAAGCCGAACCATTTCTTCGCTTACCTCAACACCTTTTCCGGTTTTTAAATCAATCATTACAAAATCAAACCAGCCACTTGTGCTGGTTTTTTTTGTTTTTAGGTTGTTGATGTCAAAAGTTACACGGCAGCCTTTTTTGTTAATTTCTATTATTCCTGTTTCTACAGAAAACTGATCGCCCAAGCCTAAAGGTCTTTTGTAATCTATCTGAACGCTTTTTACCACCCAGCCGTAACCCATTTCTAAAAATTCTTCCATAGACATGCCGTAGAAAAGTTCCATCTGCTCATAACGGGCAGCCAAAACATAATCTAAATAAATGCTATTGTGTACGTGGTTAAACATGTCAATATCATCCGGGCGAACTTTGTGCGTAGTGCTAAAACGTGAATATTTTTTGTTGGTCATCTGTTGTTTTAATTTAAGTCTGAGCTTTCTGCCTTTAGCTTTGTGCTTTCAGCATTTCTTCAATATAATAGTAATGCCACTTCTTAAATTTGGTGGAATAATATTTTTGAACGTTCTGTAAATTTTTGAAATTAAAGAAGGGTATTCAAAGTACTCGTTTAAAATCAACTTTTCTACTTTAAAGCCACTTTCTATGCCTAACTTTTCAAGTTCTTTGGCAGTGTACTCTCTATAATGCCCAGGATTATTTAGATTTTCTCTAGGCATTTCAAACGGGTTTTTTCCAGAAAGGAATAACAATCTTTTTCTCAATGAAACTGCATTTGGCGTTTGAATAATTAAATAACCACCATGATTTAAAAGCCGATGAAGGTTATCAAGCAATTTTTTTGGTGAGGTGTAAAGATGTTCTATTACTTCGCCACAAATAATCAAATCAAATTGTTGACCAACGGTTTCTGCCTCTAAAAAGTTTAAATCTTGCCGAATGAAATTTATTTTTTTTAGAATATGCGTACTCGCTAAATGCCCACCCAAACTATCTGCCGCGTCAAAACCCATCAGCGAAAGCCGATTTTCAAATTTGGGATATAATAATTCGCTTAAAAAAGAGGGACCAATATCCAAACCTGTTGCAAAAGATTTATCCTTTAACCAATCTAAAACTACTTCAAACCGTTTGCTGTGTATTTCTAAATAAAGCTTCTGTTCCTCATTTAAATCATACATATTACTAAAATGCGATTGAATTTGCTTTTTGGTCATCAAACTGAAATGATGGATTTTAATTTGTTCTCGAAAGTAAAAATTAATTATGAAGGAATTGGTATTAATATCATTTAAGCATCGCCAAGGCTAAACAGAATCATTACTGATTTAAAAAGAATGATTAGCTTTAAGCCTTGATAAACATGATATACCGTTTCTTTTACTATCTTATAAAACTTACCTGTTTCTTTTATTTCAAAAAAGTAAGGATATATAACTCAGGAAATTTTGATCCGAAAAATCCTTTAATTATTTGCGCAAACCACGGAAATTCCTTTATGGATGCCATTTTAATTGCGATAAACAGCAAACGAACTTTACATTTTTTGGTTAGGGCCGATGTTTTTAATACGCCATTTAAAAGATGGTTTTTTGGTCAGTTAAACATGATGCCAATTTACAGAATAAGAGATGGGAGGGAAGCACTTAAAAATAATGACAGTATTTTTTTGAAATGTAAGAACATCTTGGAAAATAACGGTGCAATTGTGATTTTTCCGGAAGGAAACTGTATTGTAGAAAAACGTTTGCGAGCCTTTAAAACGGGGTTTGTTCATCTGGCTTTTAACACACCGTTGAAAAACCTACAAATTTTACCTGTAGCGATAAACTATAGCCAGCCTGACGAGTTTTATACCGACGCAAGTTTGAACTTTCTTATGCCAATTTCGGTAGAACAGGTCAAAACTTTAGCGCAAAATCAGGAATTTGATTTTAATAAAAGCCTGATGAAAAAAACTAATGAGGCCCTGAAACAGCAGATGGTTTATATCCCGAACCAAACGGCAGACGAGTTTTATGAGGATGTGCTGTTGATGAAAAGGAATTCGATGCGAGCTGAAAATAAAGAGTTTATAGAAAATCAAATCAAGGTTGCTGATCAATTGAGTGCTCTTAAAACAAAAGATGCTGCTAAATTCACGATTATCGAACAAAAAGTTCTTCATTATTTCCAGAAGTTAAAAGCTCAAGGAATTGAGGATAAAGCCATAGCTGGAAAAAGGATTTCTGTTTTAAAACTAGGGCTGGTTTTTCCATTCTATCTCATCGGCTATTTGTTCAATATTTTGCCGTCCGGATTGCTGAAAAGCATTGTAAACACGAAAATTAATGAAAGACAATTTAAAAGTTCGGTAAGGATGGTTTTGTGCCTGTTTATTTATCCGGTTTATGTTTTAATCATCAGCTTTTTATTTGATATAGTTTTAAATAATTATCTTCTTTCATTAGTATTAGTAGCAGGTTTCATGCTTTGCTATTACGCCAGCTTCTCTGTTTTTAATACTTTTAAGCAACAAAAAAGGAGTGAAAATCACTCCAACGATTTTAAAAAATTAAAGTTACTTAGGGAAAGCTTAGCAATAATTCTTAATCTTTAACTCTCGCCAAACCTAACAGCTTCACCATCCAATCTGGCAGGTTTTTATCCCGATTCCTGTTTTTTAGATTTAAGTAAATACCGAGTTTTTTAAGAATAGGAACTTTGTGGGTTTCTACAAATTCGATCAAAGTTCCATCCGGGTCTTCAATGTAAGAGAAATGACCTGCCGCTTTGCCCATGTCAAAACTATCCTGACTGTCAACCGTGAAATTGAAGCCTGCATCGGCACATTCTTGTTTTAGTAAATTCATGCCAATTACATCAAAACAAACGTGGATAAAACCTAAATCTCCCCAATAGCGGTTTTGATAAACTTTACTTGCCGTATTTTCTTTTTGTTCAATCAGTTCAATTTCTGTATCCCCAAAAAGTTTGCTAAATCCTCCAGACTTTTTTTCGCTATGGCGTAACAGTACGCGTCTAAATTCTGAAGTACCACCTTCCATTAGCGCTAAATCCGAGAAAACAGCAGTTTTGTCGTAAACAACTTCATTGTAACCTAAAACATCTTTGTATAATTTCAAAGAAGCATCAACATCAGAAACGCCCACAACCAAGCCACAAACTCCACCGGTCAAGTTATCATCTTGGCTAAACCAACTTTCGCAAGTCACAATCTCAAATAAATTCTCATAAGGATCTGCTAAGTAAAAATGAAGTTTTCCTTCTGGTGAGCTCAGCAAATCACTTTTAAGATTTAAATTTTCCGATTTAAAAAACTCAAAAGCTTTTACAACATCCTTAGCTTTAATTTTGACGATGTTAACACCGTAATCACCTAATCTTAAATCGATAATACTTTTTATAGGTTTACGGTCTGTAAATTTCCAAAGCTCAAAACCTGCACCGCCTTGCATATTCATTGCTAAAATAGCATGGCGTTTATGCACTCGGTTTCCGGTATATTTTGTCATCAAGGTGGCTTCTGCAATGTCCTCAAAAACGGGTACGTCCATCTTAAAATATTTTCTGTACCATTTCCACGAATCCTGAATCTCAATACATCCTATCCCAATCTGCTGTATGCCACAAATCTTTTTTTTCATAAATTAATATTTCATCTCATTTTTAGGATGGTTCAATAGCTTTTTGTAAACACGGATAATCCGGTCATGATCTGCCTTTGCATAATACATTATAAACGCCAATAAGTTTGCAATGTTCACTTTTAAATAGCTATTATAATCATATTTACGGGCAGATACAATCACGTTTTTAGGGATAATTTTAAAACTTTCCATTTTTCTGGCTCTTATAATAATATCGTAATCCTCCATCACTTTGTGTTTCTCGCAATAGCCGTTAAGTTGCTCAAATAGCTCTCGCTTTATAAAAAGCGATTGATCGCCACCTCTGCACATTAGCCTATCAAAACGGGTGAAGTAAGCATTGAACTTTAACATTCTCTTCTCCGAATCAAATTTAAAACGGTAACAACCAATAGAAAATCCCGAAGCAAGTGCATTTTCGATATCTTCAAAATAGGTTGTTGGAGGCAAAGTATCCGCATGTACAAAATATAAGATATTGCCTTTACTCATACTCGCACCGTAATTTAACTGTTGTGCCCTTCCCTTTTTTGGGGAGCTATAAAAAGCTACATCCAAATCCCTAACCTTGGCTTCTGTATCGTCAGTGCTTCCTCCGTCACAAACAATGATTTCAATATTTTTGTGGTTAGATGTTTGTAGCTTACGAATAAGTCTTTGAATGTTTTCACTTTCATTATAGGTTGGAATAATAATACTTAAAAACTTTATTTGAGTTGTAGCCATTTAAAACTAAAATTGTTAAACAAAAAACCAAGTTAAAGTAAATTACGTCTTTATAAAGAGATAAGATTTTTAATCATGAAAAAAACAATGAAAATAATAGCAGTTCTATTTATTATAGCAAGTGTTGCAAGTTGCGGTGTACAAAGACCTAAAGAAAGTGATAAACCCATTGAGTCAACAAAATTCAATCAGCTTTCAGAAAATATGATAGCTAATTTAAAAGCCAATAAAAGCGTAGCCGACATTCAAAAAGCGTTGGCAAATGCTAGTGAGGATGAGCTGGAGAAAACGCTGGCATTGGACGAACAACGAAAAGCCTTTTGGATAAATGTTTATAACGGATACATTATTGCCATACTTAAAAAGGATAAAGACCAATTTAAAGACAGAGGTACGTTTTTCGGTAAAAAACAAATCAATATCGCAGGCAATATGTTGAGCTTTGATGATATCGAGAATGGAATGATCAGAAAATCTCAATACAAATTTGGTTTAGGCTATGTAGGTAAAATTTTTCCTCCAAGTTTCGAACGTCGTTTGAGAGTGAAACACCGTGATTTCCATATTCATTTTGCCATTAACTGTGGTGCAAAAAGTTGTCCGCCGGTTAGGCTTTACAAAGCGGAAACTGTAAATAAACAACTGGAAAATGTGGCTAAAGTTTATTTAACCAAGCATACCAAATTCGATAAAAGTAAAAATTTAGTTACCACATCTACGCTTACCAGTTGGTTTAGAGGAGATTTTGGTGGAAAATCCGGAACTAAAAAGATATTAAAAGAGTTTGGCCTAATTCCGCAAGATAGCAACCCAGCTATTAATTATGAAAGCTATGATTGGACTTTGGATATCAACAACTATGCTGATTAAATATTTGAATAATAAATAAATAAGATTACATTTGCACCCTGTTAAAAAATAAATTTTAGCAACTTTAATATTATTCAAGAATGTATTTAAGTACAGAAAAGAAGAAAGAAATCTTCAAACAACACGGAGAAGTAGAAACTAACACAGGCTCTGCAGAAGGGCAGGTAGCATTATTCACTTACAGAATTGCGCATTTAACTGGTCACTTGAAAAAGAACAAGAAAGATTTTTCTACTCAATTATCTCTACAGAAACTAGTTGGTAAAAGAAGAGCTTTATTGGCTTACCTTTTCAAAAAAGATATTAACAGATACAGAGCTATCATTAAATCTTTAGGTTTAAGAGATATCATTAAGTCTATCTAATTAAAGGTCTTATTTAAGAAAAGCCATCCCGATTTTTCGGGATGGCTTTTTTTGTCTGAGTTTTTTAGAATTTAGTCTGATAACTTTCTGCCACTAATACCTCCATTTGTCTTAATTTGAAAATTAAATTATTTTATTTTTAGTTTAAGTCATTTATTTTTATTATATTTGCTTTAATTAAAAAATATTATAATGAACAATGGAATAGTAAAATTCTTCAATTCAACCAAGGGATTTGGTTTTATTAAAGAAGACGGAACAGACAAAGAATACTTTGCACACGTTTCTGGTTTAGTAGATGACGTTAGAGAAAACGACGAAGTAAGTTTCGATCTACAAGAAGGTAAAAAAGGATTGAATGCAGTAAATGTTAGACTTGCTTAATTAGCAGTTGAATTAATATACATCACATTTAAAATCGTTAATAGCCATTGCCAAAAGCAATGGCTATTTTTTTTTGGAGAAAGTTTTTATTGACTTAAAGCCGTAGTTTATACCTAGAAATCATTAAACTATGAAAAAATGCAGTGTAGGAATTAAATGTTCGTTTTATTGATAATGTCTGTTATTACCGTGTCAAATTCACTTGCTGCATCGGTAAGGTATTGATAGATTTCTTCTTTTTCTTCAGCCTTTTGTGGATGATTAATGAGAAGATCAACCAGTCCCATGATTTTTGCAAGGGGAGCTCTTACAATATGAGATTGGATATAAGAAATTTCACTTAATTTTTTGTTTTGACTTTCTATAATTTCAATGTGATGCAGTTGTTGCGCCACTAATTTTTTCAACGCGAGTTCGCTCTCCTTTAGGCTCTGTTCTATAATCTTAGCTTCTGTAATATCTAAACAAGCACCAATCATTTTTATGGGGTTGCCATCAGCGTCGGTTTTTACACATCCCCATGATTTCAGGTATCTCATTTCTCCGTTTGATCGGATGATCCGTTCCTCAAAAATTACATCTTTTTTTGTTTGTAATGCATTCTCAATAATTTCCGCGATTCTTTTTTTATCGGACGGATGCAACATTTCTTGATAACCCTCAAAAGTAGCTTTAAACTCGTCTTTATTTAAACCATAGATGTTATAGAGTGTATCTGACCAGATAACTGTGTTTGTGCTGATATCCCAAAACCAATTGCCAAAACTGGCTAACTGCTGGGCTTGTTCCATTAAAAATAAAGACTCTTCTACTGATATCGGATCATTTTTTTGTTCCTCGGGGGAAGTCTCAGACGATGTAGTGCTTTTATCCATTTAAAAATGTAGTATATAAATGTAATAAATAATTAGTGGGCTTAGGTTAACTTTTTTATAAGAAACGCTGTTGCCAAGTTACTTAGTCTTTAATACCAGTATAATTTTAGGTGTTTTACGCGTTCATAGCTCCTCTGTTTTGTGCAAATTTTATGGCATTACTAATTAAGTTTCGGACTATTTATAATTCTTTTCTCAGCCTTGCTACTGGAATTCCTAGCTGTTCTCGGTATTTGGCAACCGTTCTCCTGGCAATATTATAACCTTTATCTCTCAGTATCTCGGTAAGTTTTTCGTCGGCTAAAGGCTTGTGTTTGTCTTCTTTGCCAATGCATTCTTCCAAAATCATTTTCACTTCTTTGTTTGAAACTTCTTCTCCGCTGTCGGTTTGTATCGCTTCAGAGAAAAAAGATTTTAATAAAAACGTTCCGAATTCGGTTTGTACATATTTAGAATTCGCAACCCTTGATACGGTAGAAATGTCCATTCCAATACGGTCAGCAATATCTTTTAAGATCATCGGTCTTAAATTACGTTCATCGCCATCAGACAAAAAGAATTCATACTGATAGTTCATAATTGCGTTCATGGTTTTCAAAAGTGTTTGCTGTCTTTGCTTAATTGCATCAATAAACCATTTTGCCGAATCTAATTTCTGTTTAACAAATTGTACTGCTTCTTTTAATTTTTTATCCTTTTCAGATGTTTTCTCATAATGTTGAAACATCTCTTGGTATGATTTGCTTACTCTTAATTCTGGTGCGTTTTTAGAGTTTAGGGTGAGAATTAATACGCCCTCTTTTTTAGCGATATGAAAATCAGGAATCACCTGCATCTGTTTTACATTAGATGCTCCCGAATCTCCTGGTTTAGGGTTTAATTTTAAAATTTCGCCAACAATTTCTTTCAATTCCTCCGAATTGATGTTTAAAGATTTCTCTAGTTTATCGTAATGCTTTTTGGTGAATTCATCTAAATGATCTTCAACCACAGCTATTGCTTTTTGGATAATAATGTTTGAGCTGTCTTTTTTTCTGAGCTGAATTAGTAAACATTCCTGCAGATCTCTGGCTCCGATTCCAGCTGGGTCAAACGTCTGGATCACCTTCAACATATCTTCCACTTCTTCTTCCTCGGCAAAAATATTCTGAGAAAAAGCCAAATCATCTATTAAAGAGGGGATTGCTCTGCGTAAATAACCATCATCGTCCAAACTTCCAATCACCTGCTGGGCAATCATATATTCTTTGTCGTCCAGATTTACCAAATCTAATTGCGCCTGTAAATTCTCAAAAAATGTGTTTGTTACTGCATAAGGAAGTTCTTTTTTGTCGTCTTCATCATCGTTATTGTCATATTTACTTCCATAATCATTAATGTTATCATCTTGTAAATAATCGTCAACGTTAAACTCATCGGTTGATTCTTCCTGACTTTCCGATTTAAAATCATCGTCAGGGTCTTTGTCCGGGTATTCCTCCACTGGATCGTTCATATCCGCTAGACTTAAATCTTCTAACGCAGGATTTTCCTCCAACTCTTCTTTAATTCTGCTGTCAAGTGCTACAGTTGGAACTTGTAGCAGTTTGATGAACTGGATTTGTTGTGGCGAAAGTTTTTGTAAAAGTTTTTGTTGAAGATTCTGTTTTAGCATATATAAAAAAGATTGTATTCAAAGTTAAAAAAAAGCTGGGAACTCTCCTTAACAATTTCCGAACCAATTTTATAAACTGAGAAATATTATTTTTAACGTACTTTTTAACCAAAAATTTATAAATTAGTTTCGTTTTAAAAATTAAAATTATGGGATTTGTAAAAGAATTTAAAGAATTTGCTGTTAAAGGTAATGTGGTTGATTTGGCAGTTGCAGTAGTAATTGGTGGTGCATTTGGTAAAATAATAACATCTTTTATTGATGATATTATTACGCCTTTATTGTTAAAACCTGCATTGGATGCGGCACATTTGACAAACATCCAGGACTTAACAGTTTTTGGAACCGTAAAATATGGTAATTTTTTATCTGCCGTAATTAGTTTTGTAATTGTTGCATTAGTATTGTTTATGGTTATTAAAGGAATTAATTCCATGAAGAAAAAAGAAGTAGTGGTACCTGCGGCACCAGCAGCACCAACAAAGGAAGAAGTTTTATTAACAGAGATTAGAGATTTATTGAAAAATAAGTAATCGTGAATGCTATTTAACAACGTTTAAATAAAGATTGATTTTTTTATTTAAACGTTGTTTTTTTAAAATAACAAACCTATATTTGCACTCTTGATTTTAAAAGAGAGATTTACAATATAACATCATGAAAAGAACATTCCAGCCTTCTCAAAGAAAAAGAAGAAATAAACACGGATTCAGAGAAAGAATGTCTACTGCTAATGGTAGAAGAGTATTAGCTTCTAGAAGAGCAAAAGGCAGAAAAAGATTAACTGTATCTGACGAACGTCTGCACAAAGCATAGTTTTGCTTGCTTTTAATTATCAAATTATTTGGTAATTAGCCGGTGTTTAAATCTTTTAAAAATCGGAGATGGCATCCAAAATATACAATTTTCAAAAAGAAGAACGGTTATGTAGCAAGAAGCTCTTAGATGAGCTCTTTAAAAACGGTTCTTCTTTTTTATTATACCCATTTCGCGTTACTTGGCTATTGTCCCCAGCTCCAGAGCAAAATTACCCTGTTCAAGTAGTTGTCTCTGTTCCAAAGAAAAGATTTAAGCACAGCGTTGATAGAAATCTGATTAAAAGACGCGTAAAAGAAGCTTATCGTTTAAATAAAGAACAGTTTTTATACCAAACCCTTCAAAAAAAAAATATTAAAATTATTTTAGCAATTGGCTATGTTGGGAAAGAAGCGCATGATTTTGCCTTACTTGAAAAAAAACTGAAACTCATGTTTGTTGAATGTTTAAAGCATGCGACAAGATGATGAAAGTTTTACAACAGCTAATTGGTTTAATATTTTTGTTGATCATTAAAATATATCAATATTTAATTTCTCCACTTTTAGGCAGTTCGTGTAGGTTTACGCCAACCTGTTCGCAGTACGGCATAGAGGCGATTAAAAAATACGGTGCATTTAAAGGTGGATGGTTAACGCTCAAAAGAATTGGTAGGTGTCATCCTTGGGGAAGTAACGGACATGATCCTGTTTCTTAAAAAGTAAAAAGTCGAAAGTGAAAAGCTGAAAGCGAAAACTTTTATAAAGGATAATTAACTATTAGATTTTATCATCATAAAATGTCATTAATACTTCAAATAGAAACTGCTACCCAAACTTGCTCTATTGCGTTATCTGAAAATGGAAAGCTGTTGCACATCATCGAAAAAACAGATCGGAATATTCATGCTTCAAACATCACGCTTTTTATTGAGCAGGTTTTAAAGCAAAGCAACAAAACGATGCGAGATTTAAATGCCATTGCCGTAAGTATGGGACCTGGTTCTTACACAGGTTTGCGGATTGGGGTTTCTACGGCTAAAGGTTTGTGTTACGCGTTAGACATTCCTTTAATTGCGGTAAATACTCTGGAGGCAATGGCTAGCGGTTTTAAAAGCAAGTGCTTTTCTGTGCAGCCGAATACGGTATTTTGCCCAATGATTGACGCTCGGAGGATGGAAGCGTACTGCGCCATTTTTGATGACAACTTAAAAGTTTTAATGCCTACCGAAGCTAAAATTATTGATGAAAACAGTTTTAGGGAGGTTTTAAAAAGCAATGTGGTTTATTTTTTTGGTGATGGTGCAGCTAAATGCGAAGATATTTTAGGCTTAAACAGCAATGCGAGGGTAATGGATGATTACCAGAATTCGGCGAAAGACCTTACTTTGCCTGCATTGGAAAAATTTGAAAATAAAGATTTTGTTGATGTTGCCTATTTTGAGCCTTTTTATTTGAAAGATTTTATAGCCGGCAAAAAGAAAGACTAACGTCGCCTGTTATTTCGTTTGTCATTTGCCCGTTGGTTTTTTTCGATCTGTTTATTTTGCTTTTGCAGTCTTTTTCGTTCTCTTTTACTCAACCTAACCACGTATCCAGTTTCTTTGTCATTTAGGCCGGGAATGTATTCTGCGGTGCCAATATTCTGCATCTTTGAGCCAAACTTTACGTTTATCCCGATATAAAAATCAGCTCTCGGATTGCTTTTTCCTATGTTTTCGTTTTTTGTGAGGTAAGATTTGCTGAGATAATAAGTCTGGAAAATCTGCTCGCTACCCAAATAAAATTCCATATTGGCAGATTTAACCATAATCTGCGAACCAAGGTTCAGCTTCGTCTGCAAATCATAAATTGCGTTTGCACTAAATACGAATGAATTTTTTCTGAGGTTATTGATCAAAGCAAATTGGCCCTGCGGATTAAATATACTTTTTGAAACCACAAAAACAGGTTTATAAAATCCAAATTCTTTTGATGCGGCAAACTCTATTTTGGTATTTATTTTACTGTAAAAGGATTTTTTGACCTCCGTAGAATTTACATCATCTTTTAATTTATCAAAGAATTCGGTAGATGCATTGGCTGAATCGGGGTTGAGAACAGTAATGTTAGTATTGAAATTGTAATTGCCTGTACTTTTACCCCAATGTATAAAGCCTGCATCTTTTAAATTAGCAGTAAAATAATATCCTGTAGGCGTTTGGTACGAGGTAGCTAAACTTATTGCGGTTCCGATGTTTTTTAAATTCGGGATTAGTTTATTGAAATTTACCGTGTTAAATCCAAAACTCGATACGTAGCTTCCAACAAAGCTAGCTGTATAAGAATGGTCTGGATTAAAACTTAAGTGAGAAGATGAAATATCAACTTTGTTGTATATTAATCCATTTAGTAAACTTAGTTTTCCGCCAAAAGCCCATCGTTCATCATAATTTTCTCGATAGGTTAAACCTAGTTGCCAATAAGCTTGATTGTAAGCTTTGGAATTGAAGGCATTGTTATATTCTGAATTTGTGAAGTTTTTGTAAGTATCTAATAAGGACAGGGTTTCGTTTGTTGTTGTTCCTAAACCTTCCTCTCTTAATTGTAATGAAAAACCAAGCTCTCTATTATAGTCTCTGGTTTTAAATATTTTGTAGTTTGCTAAATAAATATTTGAATTTCCGTTTAATTGGTTTGGTTTTGCTTGTCCTAAATTGCCGATGCTTGTATTTGCGAATGATCTTGTAAAAAGGAATTTTTTAAAAGCTGTTTCACCGTCTCCTTTAAAATTGATGAAGCCAGAGATATGCGGGAGTAGGGTAACAGCGTATTTTCTGCTTAAATCTTTTTGAAAACCTTGTTGAACCGGATTTTCAAAAGTGTCGAATTGGGTTCCGCTATGGTAAAGTGATACATTTTGCGCAAGCAGAAACAGTGGGGAAAGAAAAAAAACGATGAAACCATATAATTTCTTCATCCATAAATTTATCGTATTAATTCCGAAAATTTTATTTTTTTTCTTAGAAATCAGAATTTTAACGCAGTGCTGTCAATTTGTGGCAATAGCTCGTCAGAATTAGGTATATGATTCATGTATAGATTTGTGAAAAACTTATTTTTATCTGCACTGAATTGTATCGCAAAGCCATAGATGTCTTTATAATTAAAGTTGCTATCTCTGAAGTTTTTATACGCGGGTCCACTTAAAAACGAACGAAAAACGGCCTTGGAATTACTGTTGTGGATAAAATAAAAGATATTTCCTTGATTAGATAGGTACTGCTGAAAATCGATATTTTTATCAGTTAAGCCAATTAGCTTCTGCGCTTTGTAATTGCTAACAAAATGTTTGATTGCAGTAGTATTGTTGGCAACAATCAAGTGGTTTTCAATAGTGGTATAGTAAGGGCGCTTAAACTGCTTGAAGGGATCTCCGAAATAATTGTACAAGATAAAAGAATCATCAAAGTGCCTAATATCGTCAGACGTTGCGGAGCTAATGGTAGATAGCAAAAATGATAAGCGGTTGGTGTTTGTAGATTTTATGATGCCAATATTATCACCAGATGCAACTTGGAAAACGCCGAACTCTTTTCCTAATACCGGAATTATTTCTTTATCGAGATTGATGGCGTGTTTTGTCGAAATATTTGAAATCTGCTTGTTTAAATCTTCATCTTCCTTACGGTAAATTAGTAAATCTTTTAGCTCTGATTTGAATTTTTTATAGTCTGAAACGTAGTAGAGAGCGTAATTGGACACATCAAAAGGCAGTTGTTTTGATAAAGTAGTATTGCCCGGTTGTTGATTTAAAAATAAATTAAAGTAATTTTTTGCTTTTAGGTTGGGGTTTGTAATGCCGCTAAACATAAAAGCATCTTTTTGATAGTTAATGTTTAAGGATGCCGAAGCGTCAATCGATTTAAGGAAATAGGTTTCGTAAGGATTTTTTCTGGATGAGAAGTGATTGGCAAAATCACGGATCCTGGAGAAATTTAAATACAAATTAGCGATAGAGTTTTTGTTTCGTTGGGCGCTAAAATCTACATTAAAACTTTTGTTCTCCGTTCCGTTAGCAATTTGTGCAATGCTTTTTTTAACCAAATCCTCATCAAAACTGCCCACCACTAAATTTTTGTAAACAAAAAAACTGAACGAAGATTTGTTGTTGAAGGCCAACTGGTAAATGGTATTCTCTTTTTCGAGGTTTTGTGTTATCTTATATTTAGTTTTTAAAGTTTGAAGTACCTCCTCTTTATTTCCTTTTTCGCTGGAAAATGGCGCAACAATCAAAACATCTGAACTATATGTTTTTGTAGGATGGATAGAGAAAAAAATGTCACTTTGTTTAAAACCATCAGCAATAGCGGGGTCATCTACAAAAATTTTCTTTAGTGCCGTTAAATGGCTCATGTAATTTTTTCCTAAAATATCATTGAAAAGTGTGAAGTCTTTAAAGATGTCGTAAAAATAAGCTTCGTTTTTATATTCAAATATAATGGAAGCGTCGTTAGGTAAAACATTAAAAATTTCTTCGTTAGACAGGCTAGACGCATTTATTTTTTTAAAATACAACCAAGTAACAGCAATAATCCCTAAAAAAAGGGCAGTTATAATGATGATTATCTTCTTCATTTCACAAAATCCTAAGCTACAAAAATAGATTTTTACAGCAAAGGGCGGAAATTGCTTTCATCTTTATTAAATTAGCAGAACCATCGAACTCAAAATGAATAAAAGAATAATTATTACCGCCGCAATTTTTGGAATTTTAGCCGTTGTTTTAGGAGCATTTGGCGCTCATATTATAAAAGCCAAAGTTAGCACCGATCAAATGGAAATTTGGCATACAGCGGTTCAATATCACTTTATACATACTTTAGCCCTACTTTTCTTGTCCACCTTTGCTAGGTTCAAAAACAATTTGATAAATATTTCATCCTATTGCTTTGTTATTGGGATTATCTTTTTTTCTGGCTCACTTTACTTAATGGCCCTAAAAGATATTTTAGCAATTAATACTAGATTTTTAGGCCCTGTAACGCCTTTAGGCGGATTGTTGTTTATTTTTGGTTGGATAGGGTTGTTGTTAGCCGCTATAAAAGACAAATAAATGTTGGATTTTGAGGCTGATGAACAATTTCAGCAAACGCTTTTTGTAGAGGTTGTTTTGCCTTTGGCGCTTCCGGGTACTTACACTTATCGGGTGCCTAAACATTTAAATGAGCGTGTAGAAAAGGGAAGACGGGTAGTAGTGCAGTTTGGGAAAAGTAAAATTTATACGGCCATTGTTTTTGCCATTTCTACAAAAGCCCCAACCAAATATGAGGCTAAATACCTGTTAGATATACTTGACGAGAAAGCAATTGTTACCCATGAACAGCTCAAGTTATGGGTTTGGCTTTCTGATTATTATTTGTGTACCCTTGGCGAAGTTATGGCGGCCGCATTGCCTTCTGCATTAAAGCTGGCCAGCGAAACCCGGGTTATTTTAAATCCGCAACATACTTTTGATAAGGCTTTGTTGAATGACAGGGAGTTTTTGATTTTGGATGCTCTGGAGTTAAAACACGAACTGAGCATCAGCGAGATTACAAAAATTCTTGCACAGAAATCTGTTTTCCCAATTCTAAAATCATTACTTGATAAAAAGGTGATTTTTATTTTAGAGGAGATTGAGGAAAAATTTCAGCCCAAAAAAATATCGGTTGTTAATTTGCATGAGAGCTATCAGGATAAAGAAAACTTAAGGCATCTTTTTACCGAATTGGAGAAAGCACCAAAGCAAGTTGATGCTTTATTGGCCTTTTTAAAGCTTTCCAAAGATAAAGCCGTAGTTAAAAAAGCTGATCTGATGGAGGTTTGCGGCGCAAGTGCGGCGGTACTGAAAGCATTGGTTGATAAGGATATTTTTTTGATAGATCAAAAGGTAATCAGCCGGTTTTCATCCGAAGATTTAGCTGTAATTTCGGATTTCACGCTGAGTGCTGAGCAACAGCAGGCCATTCAACAAATCAACGATTCTTTTGAAACCAAGCCCGTAGTTTTATTGCATGGCGTTACCTCTTCTGGGAAAACCCAAATTTACATCAGATTAATTGAAAGCTATTTAGCAAAAGGCAAGCAGATACTTTATTTACTGCCCGAAATTGCTTTAACCGGGCAAATGATTGATCGCCTAAAGGTTTATTTTAAAGATCAGATCATCGTTTACCACAGCAAGTTTAATGATAACGAACGGGCAGAAATTTGGCAAAAGGTTTTAAACAATGAAGTGAAGATTGTGCTGGGCGCCAGGTCATCAATTTTTTTGCCTTTTGCAGATTTGGGTTTTGTAATTATTGATGAGGAGCATGAAGCCAGCTTTAAACAGTTTGAACCTGCGCCGCGTTATCACGCAAGGGATGCCGCTATTGTATTAGCTAATATCGCTCATGCAAAAGTTCTGCTGGGCTCCGCTACGCCATCTTTAGAAACTTACTTTAATGCTTTAAATGATAAATACGGTTTAGTAAAACTTAACAACCGTTATGGAGGCGTTAAACCGCCCGAAATTGAGGTGGTAAGTATCTCTGATGAAAGAAACAGAAAACTTATTAAAGAAAACTTTACCAGTGTTTTGTTGGATAATATCAGCCAAACGCTTGCTTTAAAAGAACAGGTAATTTTGTTTCAGAATAGGAGAGGGTATGTACCGATTTTAATCTGTAAAACCTGCGGGAATACACCAAAATGTATCAACTGCGATGTAAGTTTGACCTATCATAAAACTAGTGGGAAACTGCATTGCCATTATTGTGGCTACAAAGAAGAAAACATTACAGAATGCCCGGCCTGCGCATCAAAACATATAGAATATAAAGGCTTAGGGACAGAAAAAATTGAGGACGATTTAAAGGTCATTTTGCCCGATGTACACATTGCCAGGATGGATTACGATACCACCAGAAATAAAAATGCGCACCAAATTATATTGAACGATTTTGAGGAGCGGAAAATAGATATTTTGGTAGGTACGCAGATGGTGGCAAAAGGCCTCGATTTTGAAAACATTACATTAATTGGAATCATTAATGCGGATAGCATTATCCAATTTCCTGATTTTAGGGCTTATGAACGTAGTTTTCAGCTTTTATCACAGGTTGCCGGCAGGGCCGGGAGAAGAAATAAGCAGGGAAAAGTAATTATCCAAACCTATGACACCAAACATCGTGTGATACAGCAAGTTGTTGATAACGACTATGAAGGAATGTACCGTGAGGAAATGATAGAAAGGGCGCAGTTTAAATATCCGCCGTTTTATAAAGTCATCCAAATTAACATCAAGCATAAAGATTTAGGGGTATTGCTCCGCATATCAGAAAACTTCGCAAAAATACTACGGCACCATTTAGGTGATATGATATTAGGGCCTCATAGTCCGTTGGTGGGCAGAGTGCGTAATTATTATATCCAAACCCTCACCATTAAAATAGATTGGAAAAGCCAATCTTTGGTTAAAATAAAAAACCTGCTGAAAGAGCAGGTTAGTATTTTTGAAGCTGATAAAGACAATAAAGGAGTTTTTGTGGTAATTGATGTTGACCCGTATTAGTCTCTGCCAAAATTAAATTGTAAACTTAAGCGGGCTAAAGGTTTTGAATTGTACTGCCACCTGTTAAACGTGTTGCTTGAAATTAGGGTGTTGTTAGCTTGCGTTTTTATTTCCTTATCGCTGGTGTTTATAAAATCAAAACCGGCCTCAGCACTCAGTGTTAAAGCTCTAATTACATTATATTTTAAACCAATAAATGGGCTAAATGCAATTGCATTTTTTTCTATATTAACATTGTAAAGAAATCCGGAAGTTGTTTTATCGTTAGATTTTCCATCAAAATTAACTCTTTTATAGCCCATATCCATTCCATAAACGGGTTGCAGATTGCTATATATTAGGCTACGCTCAAAACCAACTTTTAAATCAAGTGAATTATATTTTCCAGTTACAATTTCGCAGTTTGAACATTGGTTTGTAAAAGAATAATCTCCTTTTTTAAAACCGTAAACAGAGAATCTATAAGATATTTGGTTGTCATTTATTTTTAACATTAAACCGTTTAAACCTGATGTATGAAATTTAGAATTATCTCTTACTTCGTTTAATAGTTTTGGCTGTTCATCTATAGAGAGCAGTTTTAACCCTATTGAATAATTAGAGTCACTTTGTGATTGTGCAAAAACAGCGATAGCACAAAGTTGGAAAAATAGAAAAGGTAATACTTTTTTCATGAATTAAATTTGTGCAAAAATATGAAATTATTTCCCTCTCCCTTGGATTATTATAATTATTGTATAAAACATAATTTTAAGATCTAAGGCGAGGGACCGGTTTTGGATATAAATGATATCGAATGTTAAGCGTTTAACCATTTGATCAATATTTTCTGCGTAACCAAATTTTACTTGGCCCCAAGAAGTAATGCCCGGTAAAACCTTTTGCAAATGATGATAATGCGGAGCTATCTCCATAATTTGATTGATATAAAATTGCCGCTCAGGCCGGGGGCCCACAATGGACATTTCTCCTTTTAAAACATTAAAAAATTGTGGCAGTTCATCTAATCTAAGTCTGCGCAATATAAGACCCACTTTTGTGATTCTTTTATCGTCATAACTTGAAAGCATCGGTCCGTTTTCCTCTGCGTTTTCCATCATGCTTCTAAACTTATAAATCATAAAAGGCTTACCGTTTTTCCCAATTCGTTCTTGCGAATAAAGTATAGTTCCCTTACTGCTTAATTTAATCAAAAACGCTATAATCAAATAAACCGGACTTAAAATGATTATGATAATGGTGCTGATTAAATAGTCTAAAATGGTTTTAATTGTCCGTTGCCAAAAAGGCATAAACTGCTTATGAAGCGTAATTAAGGGGATTGAAAAAAGATAGTTGATTTTTACAAAGCCCGAAACAATATCGTAAACGTCGGGGATGATATGGACAGTAACATCGCAAGTCTCCAGTTTATCCAGCAAAGATTTTAGAAGTACATGTTGCGAGGTTTCAATTGCAATGATAACTTCTTCAATATGGTTTTCTTTTATGGTTTCTTCCAGAGCGCTGTTGGTGCCTAATAACGTAAGGTTGAGCCGATTTTTTGGCGTCCGATTATTATCGATATCGAAAAAACCTAGAATTTTGAATCCCAATGATTTTTTCTGCTGATTAATTTCATTGCTGATGTTGATGGCATTTTCATTAATTCCGATGATTAGCGTATTGAAACCAATTTTTTTATTTTGCAATAGCTTTTTTATGCCCGTTAGGTAACAAATTCTAAAACAAGCCAGAATGATGAAATGCCATGCTGTTAATTGAAAAATATGCTCAATTACTAATTTCTGGGGCGTTGGATGGAAGAAGTAGGTGTAAATGAGCAACGCAATTGCAATAATTAAAGATTGATTTAAAGTGGTAATTAATTCTTTAAATCTCGACTTTCTTTTGGCTTCAATAAAAGTTCCTGAAAGCAGGTAAAGTAAGTTTAAAACCGCAATGTAAAATACATAAGGATATTTTGGCGAAAACAGAAAAAGCTGTAAACCAATTGCCAAATAGGTAAAACACACAGTAGCAATTACATTTAAAATAAAGTAGCTAAGCTTTGTTTTATTTATCATTTAAATTAATTGCCTGTGGTTCAATAGGTAGTTGAGGTTATAAAATGTAAAACTAATAAAATAGGCTAAATATCGGCTAGAGATTATATTTTTGTGATGAGATGGCGTATAAATATGTTGATAATTATAGGGAAAGAGGAGCCAGAAAAAAGCTGGTAGCTGAGCTTGAAAAAAAAGGTATTTCAGACAAAAAAGTTTTGGATGCCATAGGAAAAGTAAAACGTCATTATTTTTTTGATGAAACTTTTTGGGCGCAGGCTTATTTAGATAAGGCTTTTCCGATAGGGGAGGGACAAACCATTTCAAACCCATACACTGTAGCTTATCAAACGGAATTGTTGCACATCAGCAAGGGCGATAAAGTTTTGGAAATAGGAACAGGCTGCGGCTATCAAACCTGTGTTTTATTAGAGTTGGGCGCTAAGGTATTTACCATTGAAAGGCAAGAGAAATTATACAACAGAACCATACAGGTTTTGCCACATATTGGATATAAGGCAAACTTTTTTTTAGGAGATGGCTCAAAAGGGATTGCAGAGCATGCACCCTACGATAAAATAATTGTTACTGCAGGTGCGCCTTTAGTGCCGCAAGTATTGTTAAAACAGCTTAAAATAGGCGGTATTTTGGTAATCCCTGTGGGCGATGAAAAACAACAAAAAATGGTGACGGTGATTAGGGTTGGAGAAAATGATTTTGAAAAAATTGTTTTGGATACGTTTAGGTTTGTGCCTTTGTTGGGAGACCAGGCTTGGTGAGGGCCTCACCCCAGCCCTCTCTGAAGGAGAAGGAGATCTCTGATGTTGTTAGATAAACCTCTGTAACTAATGATTTTTCATCGCTTTATCCATTTCTCTTTTTACATCGCGTTCTTTTAAAGAATCTCGTTTGTCAAAAGCTTTTTTACCTTGTGCCAATGCAATTTCCATTTTGGCAAAACCTCTATCGCTGATGAAAATTTTTAAAGGAATAATGGTTAAGCCTTTATCTTCGCCTTTAATCAATAATTTTTTGATTTCTTTTTTCGTCAATAAAAGCTTACGGTCTCTTTTTGCCTCATGATTATAGAAAGAACCGTGGGAGTATTCGGAAATATGCAGGTTTCTGATGTATAATTCGTTATCAATAAAAGTGCAAAAAGAATCGCTGATGTTTGCTTTACCTTCTCTAATCGATTTAATCTCGGTACCTAATAATTTTATTCCAGCAACAAAA
The DNA here is from genome assembly GCF_946480185.1 of uncultured Pedobacter sp. The sequence goes on from NZ_CAMLIG010000013.1 coordinate 45,962, forward strand.
GTCTCTAAAATGTTGTATTCAAATCTTGCTTTTTTGTTCCTGATGTTGATATCTGATGACATGTTTTTCAATTTCCTTGCAAGCAAATATAAAGGATTAATTTTGAATGATTGCCTTGCAATTTTGAAGGACAGACTGAGAGGAATTGAATTTTAAATAAAGGATTAAATACTTAGCAAAGCAACTCACCACGGACAGCGGACTATCGATCTAACCACCTAACAAACTAACCAACTAACCACCTAACAAATTAACCACCTAGTTAAGCCACTTCCCGCATATCCACAGCCACCACTCTTGAGACACCTTGCTCTACCATGGTTACGCCGTAAATAATATCGGTACTGGCAATGGTTTTTTTGTTGTGCGATACCACTATAAACTGTGATTGATTGGAGAAAGTACGGATGATGTTATTGAATTTTTCAATATTGGTATCATCCAAAGGTGCATCAACCTCATCAAAAATACAGAATGGGGCGGGTTTCAATAAATATAATGAGAAAAGCAGGGCAGTAGCCGTTAAGGTTTTCTCGCCACCAGAAAGCTGATTGATAGATAAAGGTCGTTTCCCTTTTGGCCTGGCAATAATGTCAATGTCCGATTCTAAAGGTTGAGCGGGGTTGCTCAAAATTAAATCACAATTGTCTTCCTCATTAAACAATGATCTAAAAACTTTCATAAAATTCTCACGAACCAAAGTAAAGGCTTCCATAAACTTTTCTTTCGCGGTATCGTCAATTTCTTTTATGGTAGTTAATAAAGAAAGTTTGGCTTCGGTAAGATCCTTTTTTTGACCGGTAATAAAGGTAAAGCGCTCTTCCATTTCTTTGTAGGCTTCCATTGCCATTGGGTTAATGGCGCCAAATTCATCAAGCTGTTTTTTTACTTTTTCTACCTGTTCTTTTACATCGTCCTCATTTTCATCTGCCGGCGGTTCATCGTCCAAAATATCTTCAATAGAAATACTAAATTCAACTGCTAAACGCTCTTTTAGGGCATTCAACTCAATTTTAAGCGCATTCTTTTTATCTTTTAATTCGTTGTTGAGGAGTTCTGCACTGTCTTTGTTTTTCCGTAATTCGCTCAACTCTGTCTCTAAAGCATTTATTTTCTCCTTGGTTTCGTAGTAGTCTTTTTCCGCATCTTGTACTGCTTTTTCCAATTCTTCTTTTTGCTGGTACATCGCCAATAAATCCTCATCATCATAATCTGTATGTACTACTGTTTCTAAAATAGAAGCTTTGGTCGCATCTAAATCCGCTTGGTTTTTGGCAATCCGGCTGTCTAAATTTTCTTGCTGACTTTCGCGGTATTCCAAATCCTTATCAATACTGCTCAGCTTATTTTTTTGTTGATGAAACTTTAAGTTTTCTGTATTAAAAGCGGTTGACCGCACAGTTAAAAATTCACTTAATTCCGCATAAGCAATTTGTTCTTCCTGTAATTGTTGTTCTAAAGCTTGTTTCTCGGCTTTGGTTTCCTGGATTTTCGGCATCTGCTCCAATAAAGAAGTGCCGATGTTCAGTAACTTTTGCTCGATATCCTGTTTACGGTTCTGGCTGTTTTGGATAAAAGCTAAATATTGTTCTTGCTTTGTTTTTACAGAGACCAGTTCATTTTGAAGCTGGTTAATTTCCCTTTGTAAATCGGGTAAATCGTTCTGTTTAAGCGAGGCTTTTAGACTGTTCAGTTTTAAGTTTTGCTCTTCAATCTCAACACTTAATTTTTTCGATTTTTGTTCTAAACTTTTGATTTCTTTGTTGAGGTTATCTAGGTTTTTTGCCCGACCAATTCTTTTTCCTTCAAATAAACCCACAGAACCGCCGGATAAAAGGTGTTTTGATTTAAAGAATTTTCCGGATTTGGCAATCAGCACCAAACCATTTTCTAATTCTTGGTTATTTAAACTGTCTTCACGCTCATCCTCTACTAAAAAAACGTTTTGCAAAAGATGTTCGGCCAAAGCCTGATATTTTTTATCAACGTCAACCACGCTCAAAGCAGGTGTTGAATCTACGGGGGCGTCGGTCGTTATATTTTCACTTCTTTGTAAGTTGTTGAGGATAAAAAAGTTCGCCTTTCCACGGGAAGCGTTACTTAGCAGTTTTACAGCTTCAATGGCATCGTCGAAAGATTGTACCACATAATGGTTCATTAAAGGCTCTAAGTAATTTTCGATGGCAATGCGGTATTCTTCCTGGCAGAAAAGAATATCAGAAAGGAGCGGGGCATTTTTGTTCCACTGGGCATTCTTTTTCAAAAAGCGGATAGATTCTGGAAAACCTTCCAAATTATCTACCATGCTTTTGGTCAAATTGTACTCGTTTTGTTTGGCATCCGCTTTACGGCTGTTCTGACTTAGCGAATCTTTATTGGTGTTGATGTTTTCTTCTAAACGGATGATCTGTTCTTTAACATCATCTTCCTGTTGTTTTATCTTGTTGAATTGTGTTTGCTTTTCAGCGAGTTTACTTTCCAAATCCACCGTCACTTTATTGAATTCGTGGATCTCGGTTTCTCTATTTTGAGTGTCTTCAATGTTCCTTTTGCTTTCCTGCAACAAAGCCTCTTGCTGAATATTTAAAATATCAACCTCTTTTTCAATGGTATAAACTTGGTTTTGTAGTTCCGCATTTTGTTTCTGAGTGCTGTCTAGCCTTGCTTTCCCGCTGGCTTGCTGTTGCCTAAGTTCATCAACTTCTTCTTTAAGTTCGTTTAAAGCCTGAACTAAGCTATTTAAATTTTGTTCTTCCTGTAAACGGTCTTCGTTCAGGCGCTTCATATTATAATGAATATGCTGTAACTGCGCCTTGTCTTTGTCTAATTCTTCCGTTAACCTACGTTCCTTATCCTGCAAAAACTTGAGCTGTTCGTTTTTTATCTTTTTCTCGCTTTCGTAAGCTCTAATTTTGGTAACGAAATCATTGGTAGCCTTTTGTTGAACCGAAAGGTTTTTTTCTTTGGTTAAACTATTGAATTTATGTTTCTGGATTTGAGCGTCTAGTTGTTCTATCTTAACACCTAAAACGTGTTTCCCTTCATTTTGCGCTTCCTCTAAAACCTCTAATTCATCTAAAGAAGTCTTAAAATTCACAATTCTAAAAGAAGCTAAAACCAAACTTAAAATCTTATACTTTTCTTTTAAGCGATAATAGCGTTCGGCTTTTTTTGCCTGATTCTCTAACGTCTTTAAATTTTTATCAATTTCAAAAAGCAAGTCCTCCACTCGGCTTAAGTCAGCTTCAGTGTCCTTTAAACGACTAAATGTTTGTTTTTTACGAAGTTTGTATTTGGATATTCCAGATGCTTCTTCGAACAAATTTCTCCGAGAACCTTCTTTATTGGCAATAATTTCATCGATCATTTTTAGTTCGATGATGGAGTAGGAATCTGAGCCAATTCCTGTATCCAAAAATAAATCAGAAATATCTTTTAATCTACATTGCACATCGTTCAAACGATATTCTGATTCTCCTGTACGGTATAATTTACGGGTAATGGTTACGGCGGAATAAGCCGTGGGTAAAATATTTTTGGTATTGTCGAAGGTCAAAGAAACTTCGGCAAGATTGGCAGGTTTTCTGGTTTTTGTTCCGTTGAAAATAATGTTTTCCATCTTCTCTGAACGCAGCATCCGAGTGCTTTGCTCGCCCAAAACCCAACGTATAGCATCCACAACGTTTGATTTTCCGCAACCGTTAGGGCCAACAATAGCCGTAACGCCTTCGTTAAAATTGATGGTAATTTTATCTCCGAAACTTTTAAAACCCTTTATCTCAAGCTTGTTTAGCTGCATTCTTTAACCAAAAAATAAAGCGCTTAAAATAAGAATTTTTGTTTGAATTAGCTCTATCCTCCCCGATAGCTATCGAGACCCCGAAGACGAAGGACTTTCCTACAATGGTTAAATATATATTGGCTATTTTGTGAGATTATCTTCGATGACCAACGCTTTTTGCGTTATTCTGTAAATAAAAACAACGGGCCTTAAACAAAAAAAGCATCTGCCAAACGGCAAATGCTTTTCTGTTGAAGATTTTTGTGTGACTAACCCAAATAGGATTTTAATATCTTACTTCTTGAAGTGTGACGCAACCTTTGTAAAGCTTTGTCTTTAATTTGGCGAACACGCTCGCGGGTTAAATTAAATTTTTCTCCAATTTCTTCTAATGATAATGGGTGATTGGTGCTTAAACCAAAGAACAAAACGATAATTTCTCTTTCTCTTTCTGTTAAGGTAGATAAAGAACGTTTGATTTCTTCTGATAAAGATTCATCAATCAGGTTACTGTCAGTGTTTGGGTTGTCATTTTCCAAAACATCTAACAAAGTGTTTTCTTCTCCTTGCACAAATGGTGCATCCATAGAAACGTGACGGCCAGAGTTACTTAACGTATCTGAGATTTTGTCAACAGTAGTTTCTAAAGTGTCTGCCAATTCTTCTGGAGATGGCTCTCTTTCAAATTCCTGCTCTAGTCTGGAGAAAGCTTTACTAATTTTACTTAAAGAACCTACTTGGTTTAGCGGCAAACGTACGATACGTGATTGTTCCGCGATGGCTTGTAAAATTGATTGGCGAATCCACCAAACGGCATAGGAAATGAATTTGAAACCTTTGGTTTCATCAAATCTTTTTGCGGCTTTAATTAAGCCTAAATTACCTTCATTGATTAAATCACCTAAGGTAAGGCCTTGGTTTTGATATTGTTTTGCTACGGAAACAACGAAACGTAAATTTGTTTTGGTTAAACGTTCAAGAGCGGCTTGATCGCCTTCTCTGATTTTTTGTGCCAGGATAACTTCCTCTTCGGCGGTAATTAGATCAACTTTACCAATTTCGTGAAGGTATTTGTCTAATGACTGTGATTCACGGTTGGTAATGGATTGAGTAATCTTGAGTTGTCTCATTTATAAATTTAATTGCGCTATTCTAAAAACCTAAAGTTTGCAAAGTTAAGAAACTTTACATCATTTAACGTTAATTGTATGAAAATGTTGGGATTATTTGATTTTATTTTTGTACAACAATTCGCGTGTCACTCCGCAATAATCAAGCCATTGCAACCTTGTCAGGTATATTTTAGGTTTTCGTTTATATTCAAAAAAACGGCCAGCTTAAAGCTGAACTTTAAAAATCTGCAACCGAAAATGTTTTATCCAATCTAATCCCTTTCTCAGTATTCATCAAAGTGCAACACTCGTTTATAGGGTCATGTTCTAAAAAAAGAATGTAATTGTTTTCAACGGCTTCTTTTAAAAATGTCGCTTTCTCATCCAAAGTTTTCATCGGGAACATGTCATAACCCATTACATAAGGCAGGGGAATATGTCCAACTGATGGTAACAAATCAGCCATGTAAACCACAGTTTTTCCTTTGTAACTGATTTGCGGAAGCATCATTGCATCTGTATGGCCATAAGCAAACCGAACTTTAATGTTTTTGGTAAACTGAACGCTATCTATCGCCTCAATAAATTTCAACTGTCCGCTTTCCTGAATGGGTAAAATGTTTTCTTTTAAAAAGGATGCCTTTTCTCTGGCATTCGGGTTTACTGCCCAATCCCAATGTTGTTTGTTGCTCCAATAAGTCGCGTTTTTAAAAGCCGGTTTTAGTTCTCCGTTTTCACGGATGATCGCTCCGCCAACGTGATCAAAATGGAGATGTGTAAGGAAAACATCGGTAATGTCATCTTTGGTGAAACCTAAATTGGCTAATGATTTTTCTAAAGTGTCATCGCCATGTAGATAATAGTGGTTTAAAAATTTTTCGTCCTGCTTATTGCCGATGCCGGTGTCCGCCAAAATCAATCTTCCTTCATCCTCAATCAATAAACAACGGAGCGCCCAGTCGCAAAGGTTGTTCTCATCTGCCGGATTTGTTTTTTGCCAGATCACTTTCGGTACCACGCCAAACATTGCGCCACCATCTAATTTAAAAAAGCCTGTGTTTATGGTGTGGAGTTTCATGATTTTAGTTGGTTAGGTTGTTAGTTTGTTTGGTGGTTAGGTTGTTGGGTTATTAGAGCAATTGTAATTTTATAGGTTTAACCATCTCGTCATGCTGACAATAGGAAACATCTCACATGCAATTCACACATCGCAAGGTTAACTATTTGTGAGATGTCTTCTGGCGTCGATATGACTGCATGGGAACTCCATAAATCCAAATTAATTAAAAAAGACTTGCGATGTTTTAATTTCCGCAAGTCTGAATATTGTTGTTTCTATGCAATTCGCATTAATGATAGCAACGGCATCCTTTTTTTGTCCTTCGACTCCCTCTTCGACTCCGCTCAGAGTGACAATCAGGATGACAAAAAAAGATATAGTGGATAGCGTGTTTAAATGCCCAAAAAAGTAAGATAAAAAGGTTTGAATTTCGACTTCTAAAAATCACAATACTCAATACGCACATCTCACATCTAGAAACCAACTAAAGATGTATCACCTCTCCGTAAGCATCAGCGGCAGCTTCCATAACAGCTTCGCTCATGGTTGGGTGTGGGTGTACAGTTTTAATGATTTCCATTCCTGTGGTTTCTAGTTTTCTAGCAATTACCAATTCGGCAATCATTTCGGTTACGTTGTTACCAATCATGTGTGCTCCTAAAAGTTCTCCGTATTTGGCATCAAAAATTAGTTTTACAAAACCGTCTTTTGCGCCTGATGCACTTGCTTTACCCGAAGCTGAGAAAGGAAATTTACCAATTTTAAGCTCGTAACCTGCTTCTTTGGCTTTTTTCTCTGTCATACCAACAGACGCAATTTCTGGCGAGCAGTAAGTACAGCCTGGGATGTTGCCATAATTTAATGGCTCTGGGTGGTGACCAGCAATTTTCTCCACACAAATAATACCTTCTGCGGATGCTACGTGAGCCAAAGCCTGACCTGCAACAATATCGCCGATAGCGTAAACTCCGTTTATATTTGTTTTGTAGAATTCGTCTGTTACTACACGGCCTTTATCTACTTTTACACCTACTTCTTCTAATCCAATTCCCTCTAAATTTGGCGTATAACCTACGGCAGATAAAACAATCTCAGCTTCTAAAACTTTCTCGCCTGCTTCTGTTTTAACAGTTACTTTGCAAAGCTCTCCGCTTGCATCAATTTTTTCAACAGATGATTTGGTTAAAATATCAATACCTACTTTTTTGAAAGAACGGGCCAATTGTTTTGATACATCTTCATCCTCAACCGGCACAATGTTATCCATAAATTCAACAATGGTTACCTTGGTTCCCATTGTTGCGTAGAAATAAGCAAACTCAACGCCGATAGCTCCAGAACCCATTACAATAAGGCTTTTTGGTTGCTTAGGTAAAGTCATTGCTTCGCGGTAGCCAATTACCTTTTTACCGTCTTGTTTGATATGAGGCAATTCTCTTGAACGCCCGCCAGTTGCTAAAATGGTGTGTTTTGCAGTATATTCTTTGGTGGTTCCGTCGGCAGCTTTTACTTCAACTTTTCCACCTGCTTTGATTTTTCCAAAACCGTTGATGACATCAATTTTGTTTTTCTTCATCAAAAACTGAATTCCTTTGCTCATGCCATCAGCAACACCTCTACTTCTTTTAACAACAGCGTCAAAATCTGCGGACGCTTCACCTACAGTAATTCCATAGTCGGCAGCGTGGTTGATATATTCGAAAACCTGCGCACTTTTTAGCAATGCTTTTGTTGGGATACATCCCCAGTTTAAGCATATACCGCCAAGCGATTCTTTTTCTACGATAGCTGTCTTTAATCCTAATTGAGCGGCTCTGATTGCAGCAACATAACCACCCGGGCCGCTGCCAATAACTATTAAATCATAATTCATATCAAAAAATTGAATTGTCGTTTTTGTGTGGGTGCAAAGCTAAGCAATTTAAGATTTTAAAAAAAAGATACTCGTCTTTTGTTGGTCTTAAACTAACTCGATTTTAAACTAAGTTGTGAAGAGGGAATTGTTATATAAATATTACATAATTTACAATTATTTAATATATACTGTTGAAAATATGTAAGGAATAGTTAAGACCTTTGTGGAAATAAAAAAACTAACACATGAAAAGAAAATTACAAAAATTGTTTTTCTGTTTCTCGTTTCTTTTAATCGCAACATTTTCTGCGCATGCTCAAGAAATTATCACAGGGAAAGTAATTGATGCATCTACGAAGGAAAGTCTTCCAAGTGCCCCGGTAAGTATCAAAGGTTCAACAATAGGTACAACTACAGGTCTGGATGGTACTTTTAAGCTCAAAATCCCAAATGGTACAGTTACGCTTATTGTTTCGTATGCTGGTTATGTTACCAAAGAAATCCGAGTTTCGGGACAAAAGTCATTGGGTACAATTGGGTTAAATTCATCTTCCTCAGCATTAACTGAGGTAGTTGTAACAGCCAATCCTTCTCAAGTTATTGATAGAAAAACGCCAATAGCGGTTTCTACAGTAAATCAAACTTTTATTGAGGAAAAAGGCGCAGGTGCAGAATTTCCGGAATTGATTAAGTCAACTCCAGGTGTTACAGTAACAAGACAAGGAGGTGGTTATGGTGATTCGAGAGTAAGTATTAGAGGTTTTAGCAGTAATAATGTTGCTTTATTGATTAATGGGATTCCGGTAAATGCTGTTGAATCAGGTAAAATTTACTGGAATGATTGGGCAGGTTTGTCTGATGTCACTAAAACCATGCAAGTTCAACGTGGTTTAGGGGCTTCAACAGTAGCTGCGCCATCTTTAGGAGGAACTATAGGAATAAATACTTTTACTACTGAGACTGTAGAAGGAGGAAGTGTTTCGCAAACAATCGGCAGTTTTAATAGCTTAAAAACTTCTGTGTCTTATTCCACAGGCTTATCAAAAAAGGGATGGGCTTCTTCCGTGTTGTTATCTAGAAGTACAGGAGATGGAAATGCAAACGGTCTGTATTATACAGGATATAATTACTTCTTTAATTTAAGTAAAGTACTTACACCTTCACAAACTTTATCTTTTACAGTTTTAGGTGCCAGCCAAAATCACGGACAAAGATATACTCGAAATTTAATTGATGTTTATAAAAGCTCTCCCGACGGAGTAAGGTACAATTCTGATTTTGGATACCTAAATGGACAAATGAAAAGTGCAGAAGTTAACTTCTACAACAGCCCATTGTATTCTTTAAACCATGATTGGAAAATTAATGAAAAATCTTCTCTAGCCACTGTTGCTTATTTAACAACTGGTAAAGGTGCTGCCCAATATTTGGTTGGCAAATACAGTGTAACCCCAGGCTCAGCCAACGAAGTTCCTAGAACAGGAGATGAGTTTTCGCCAATAGACTTTAATAAAATTGTTGATGAAAACGTGGCCAATAAAGGCGCCGCCGCATTATCTTATATACAAAATAATACTGATGAACACCAGCAATATGGTGTTTTGAGCTCTTATAAAACAAAATTAACTAGTAATATAGATTTATTGGCTGGATTAGATCTAAGATATTATGAAGGATCTCATTTTTATGAAGTAGCTGATTTATTAGGCGGACAATATATTGTTAATAATGATGATGTTAATAATCCAAGTCAAGTGATTGGTGTTGGAGGTAAATTTAACCGTAACTATAAATACAGTATCGCAACAGAAGGTTTATATCTTCAGTCCGAATATGAAAAAGATAATTTAACTGCGTTTGTTGCTTTGGCTGTTAATAATACAGGAAATCAAAGGTTAGATTATTTCGATTATTTAAATTCAGATCCCAACAGAAAAACTGATTATGTAAATTTCTTAGGTTATCAGACAAAAGGTGGAGCAAATTATAATTTAGATGAGCATAATAATGTTTTTGCAAATATTGGTTATTTGCAAAGAGCGCCTTTAGTCTCTTCGATATTTCCCAATACGGGAACTAGCGCAAACGATGTTAATGATAAGGCTGTTCCAGAGAAATTATTTAGTTACGAATTGGGCTACGGTTACAGAAGTTCAGCGTTAAATTTAAATGTAAACCTATACAGATCAACTTATAAAGACAGATCGGTAACGCCTTCGCTAAGTAAATTACCAGACGGTACTTATCTATCTGCCAATTTAACTGGTTTAAATGAACTGCACCAAGGCGTAGAAATTGATGCTAAATATAAACCTGTAAAAGTTTTACAACTTACTGGTCAGTTATCATTAGGCGATTGGCATTATACCTCTGATGCAGGCCCTGTTATTGTAACTAGCGATGCAAACCCAGGCAATTCTGCTACTATTGATAAAATTTATATCAAAGGACAAAAAGTTGGTGATGCTGCACAAACAACAGCTTCGGTTGGGTTTAATTTAGACGTTACTCCGAAAATGAAAGTTGGTTCTAATTATGATTATTACACTAATTATAATGCTTTTTTTAATCCAGAAAATCTTACTTCAGAAGGATACCAACCGTATTCTATTCCTTCTTACGGAATTTTAGACATGAATATTGTATATCGTTTTAAAATGGCAGGATTGGATGCGTCATTAATTGGTAATGTTTACAATGTATTAAATACTGAATACCTTTCAGATGTATCAGACTATTTTGGAGGAAATTCTAGTTCAACATTGTTCAAATCTGCTAATGGTCCAACTCCTGTTTCTAAGTTACATGTTTACTATGGTACGCAAAGGACATTCTTTACCACACTAAAAATTAAATTTTAATTACAAGGATATGAAAAAGATATTTTATTTCATTTTTATTCCATTATTGGTTTCAGCCTTATATAGCTGTAATCCTTTGGATGATGCTTATAATCAATTAGATAAGGACTCTACAACAGTAAACGGAGTAGTTAAGGTTGAACAACATTTAACACTTACTCTAACAGAAGCAGATTATGGGTTATTAAAAGGAGAAAAAGCCTCAGGTGCAGCAAATGCAGCTAAATATTTTGATTTTAGCTCTAATGAAGAAGCAAAATCTTTAGTTTCAATTATTTTAAATAAAAAATATAGGGCACCTACTAAAAATTCAAGTGCGTTAGTAACTTATAAAGTTTATAACAAAATAGAGTATAAGAATGTAACTCCGTATACTTTAGTCGCACAGGATTATACAGATGCAGGAAGTAGTTATCCAAATTTTAACTCCGAAGCACTAGTAGAAGCTGCGGCTACAGCAGTTGCTCCAAAGGTTTTTCCGAATGTAGATTTAAAAGACGGTTATACTATTGCTTTAACTTATGACTATTTTAGTGGCGGTGTGAAAACCTTAACCAATAATGTGATTTACTGGGGTGGGGTATGGCATTTACCTTACAGTTTCATTAAAGCAGATTATACTGCAATGACACAAGCTTATCCAGATTTTACAGATAAAGCTTTAGCTCAATTGTATATTTCAAATTACATGAACGTGAGGTTTCCACAAAATACTGCTGGAGAGTTTAAAGCAGTTACCTATGCATATTATGCTAATAAAGTCACCACTGATGTGATGTTGTTATATAAAAATGATGGCACAAAATGGAATTTGCAAACAGACATACAAGATTTTACTTCTCAGTTTGGGTTTGATGGTAAAACTTGGGCTCCTGATAATACAATCACCTATGTAATGGTACCGGCTGACTATTCTGCTATGGCAGCTGCATCAACAGCTAGCGATGCAACTAAATCAAGTTTATCTAAATATAATGACTTTGATTATTCGCTATGGACTGATGTTGATGTAATTAATGGTCTGATTGCAAACAGATTGTTGACTGTTTTCCCTAATGCTAAAGAAGGTCAAAAATATTTAGTAAAATATGCGGCTTACAAAGGTCCGTCAAGTGTTATAAGTGTTCACTTTGAATTACAAGGGGGCAAATACAAAGTAATTGACTAATCATGTTTTTCAAAAAGCCCCGGTGAATATCATCGGGGCTTTTTTTATTAAATATACTAAACGGCCAATGCATCTGTTTTAATTAGGAATCTTTAAAGCTATAGAGATTGTGAGTGTTTTTATAAACCTTATTTCTTAAATAAAATGAGCTTATTTTAAAAATTAACATTCTATAATCAATTTATAATGAATAAATTATTTTATTGTTTTGTCGGTGTGCTACTAATGGTGTCTTGCTCTAAAAAATCAAGTGACCAGGTAACACCAACACCAATTCCACCAGTTAACAGTCAAACCGATCCAGAGCCCTATACTATTGTTGAAAATTTCGAATTTGGAACAAAGTCTGATTATGTCGCTGGAAATGTAACCGAAAAAACAGGTTATTGGACTTTTAACGATGCAGTTCTAAGCACTTCTTCAGAAGATGCAAAGATAGGCAGTCAATCAGTAAGATTAAGAAACGGAAGTTTATCAATGAACTTTGATATCGACAGTCTTAAAATGATAAAATTCAGTCACGCTCAATACAGTACCGATGGAGCTTCCTCTTTTACCTTGTGGTATTCTACCGACGAAGGTAGAAGTTACCGCCAGTTGGGTGGAGTGATCAATAATACTTCTACATCATTTACGGTTGATTCATTTAAGATAAATGCAGATTTTATAAGATTTGAGTTTAGAAAATCGGGCTCTGCGAAAATGAATATTGACAATATTACCTTTGTAGGGGCAGGCAATCCGAAAATTCAATTTAATACACCACAAGATAATCCGGGAAGTGGCGGAGGTTCTACTGGCGGAGGTACAGGAAATATTGATGATGTTCCGCCTACAATCGGCGACAATAGCAATCTGCTTTTCGGAAACCCAACAAATTCTACTGCTGATGTAGTTATGGCAGAAAATTATTTAATTGACCAAGGCTACTATGTTGAATCCTATAGTAGTTCACGGGCAATTCCAAACTGGGTTTCTTGGCATTTAGATGAAAGTTCTTTAGGCAATGCAGCAAGACAAGATGATTTTAGACCTTATACCGGATTACCAAGCAGCTTTTACCAGGTACAGGATAATAGCTATAGCGGTTCCGGTTTCGACCGGGGACATAACTGTCCGTCTGCGGATAGAACTTCTTCTGTTGCCGCAAATTCATCCACTTTTTTAATGACGAATATGATTCCGCAGGCCCCAAATAACAATCAGCAAACTTGGAGTAAGTTAGAAGAATATCTAAGAGGAGAAGCGCAGAAAGGCTATGAGGTTTATATTGTGATGGGCTCTTACGGTAAAGGCGGAACGGGCAATAACGGAAGTGCAGAAACCATTAATGGTGGCAAAGTAACTGTTCCAGCTCATGTTTGGAAGGTAGCTGTTATACTGCTAAATGGAAATAGCGATTTATCACGAGTAACATCGTCAACAAGGGTTTTAGCAGTTGACACTCCAAACATGAATTCGATAAATGCAGATTGGAAACAATATATCACTACTGTTGATGCGATAGAAGCGGCAACAGGAGATGACTTACTTTCTGCATTACCAACCTCTTTACAGACTACTTTAGAAGCGAAGAAATATATTCCTTAATTATAAAACTTAGGAAGTTGCAACAAATGCAAATAAAGTCATGTTAACTGGTAGATCCTTAAAATTTTAGATTAGTTCGAAAATTTTAAGGATTTGCTATTTATAAGAATCTCTAAAAATTCGAAAATTACCCAATAAACTCTTTGTAAGTTTATGAAACTCTGATCTAAAGTTTAAAAAGCTAAAATCTATCAGATTATTTTCCTGCTTTAAGGTTTCAATGTTTTGTTTTTTATCATAAAGATGTTATTTGATAGTTATATTTTCAAATAACCAAATAACTTATTATAAAATATTTATTGATAATAGTTTTTTGTTGAAATGTTAATATTTAGTTAATAATCAGGGTGTTATATTTATGTGTTTCTAATCTTAAAATGTAAACACATGAAAAAAATCTTACTTCTTTTGATTTTGGTAGTACCGACAATCACTTTTGCACAAAATGCATGGATTAATGAAATCCATTATGATGATCCTGGTGCAGATATAAATGAATTTTTAGAGGTGGTTATCGAAAATCCGGCTTCTTATAATTTGGGTCTTTTTAAAGTGGAGTTGTACAATGGAAGTAACGGTACCTTTTACGATACTAAAACTATCGATAATTTCACAGTAGGAAGTAGTAACGGAAATTTTAAATATTATACCTACTTATATCCATCAAACGGAATACAGAATGGTTCTCCTGATGGAATTGCATTATCGTATAATGGTACATTGATCCAGTTTTTAAGTTACGAAGGTGCTTTTGTTGCAGTAGGTGGAACTGCCGATGGTTCTACATCTACTGATATTGGTGTTTCAGAAACCAATACCGATGCCTCCGGCGTTTCTTTACAATTAATAGGGCCTTTAATTGCAGGAAGTCATTATACTGACTTCACGTGGGGTGGACCAACAACAGCAACATTAGGGACACCAAATCCTTTAACGCTCCCAATCCAACTCACAAAATTCGCAAGTAAGACAGTAGACAAATCTGTTGTATTAAAATGGAATACTGCATCAGAACAAAACAATGATTATTTCGATGTTCAGCGTTCGGCCGATGGAAAATCGTTCAGCTCCATAGGTAAAGTTTCTGGTGCAGGAAACTCTTTGGTTTCAAAAGATTATTCTTTTGTTGATGAAAACCCTTTTGCTGGAACAAACTATTATAAGTTAGTTCAACATGATTTTGATGGCAAAACCTCTCCTTCAAATGTTATTTCTGTAGCTACAAAAATTACCGCTTCTCAAGTGTTGGTTTATGCAGGATCTTCTGATCTGAAAGTCACGCTTGTTTCGCCTAACAAAACAAAGGGCACTTTAAAGTTCTTCGATATTAACGGAAAAAAACTAGCTGAAAAGCCGGCCGAAATAAACAAAGGGTACAATTCATTTTTGTTGCCTTTAAGCTTGCAGACAGGTATTTATTTCGTTAATTACACATCAGAAAGTGAATCTTTAAATGTCAAGTTTATAAAATAATTTAATTTCAGGTGAAAAATACAGCCGTCTCAAAACCAATTGAGGCGGTTTTTTTTGCGATAAAAATTTTAAAAAGAATTTCCATTCTGATTTTATTTGCTAAAAATATTAGTAATTTTATGTATGGAAAGCTCAGAAGAAAACGAATATTTTAAAGGTAGAGGATCGCAAAGCAATCCAAACAATAAATTCCATCGGAACCAGTTTTCGGTAGAAAATATAGAAGGTTTAGATGAACCTTTTTTAGAAAACTCATCCACAGAATTTATAAAAGAAAGCCCCAAAAAAATCATCAGCGTAAGCAACAGCCCTGATCTTCCTTTTATGTATTCCATCAATCCGTACCAAGGTTGTGAGCATGGTTGTATTTATTGTTACGCCCGAAATGCCCATGAGTATTGGGGCTTTAGCGCCGGTTTGGATTTTGAACGGAAAATAATTTATAAACCAGATGCGGCTTTGATGTTGGAACGTCAGCTTAACCACAAAAATTATCAGCCACAGGTGATTATGCTTTCCGGAAATACGGATTGTTATCAGCCCGCTGAGCGAAAGTTTAAAATTACTCGGTCATTATTAAAAGTTTTTTTGAAATATAAACATCCTGTAAGCATCATCACTAAAAACAACCTGATATTAAGAGATCTGGATTTGTTAACAGAACTTAACAAGCTCGATTTAATTCATGTGAATGTAAGTGTAACTTCTTTGAACGAGGAGTTAAGGCAAAAACTGGAACCCAGGACAGTAACCGGTAAAGGGCGGATAAGGGTAATTGAGAAATTGGCGGAAAAAAATATCCCCGTAAGGGTGATGGTGGCACCAATTATTCCCGGATTAAACAGTAATGAAATACCAGAAATTATAAAAGCTGCTGCCGATGCAGGCGCAAAAGATGCAACTTTTACCATTGTGCGACTAAACGGAGCAATTGGCGATATTTTTAAAGATTGGATTCAGAAAGCTTATCCCGATAAAGCCCAAAAAGTACTGAACCAAATTGCGGCATGCCACGGCGGTTCTTTAAATGACAGCAGATGGGGCAAAAGAATGAGAGGCGAAGGCAATGAAGCAAGTGCAATACATCAGCTTTTTAAGTTATCTGTTAAAAGATATATACCCAACCCCTCGTTACATCAGTTATCTCTGGCACATTTCAGTAAAAAAGCGGAACAGCTGAATTTGTTTGAGTGATTGTGAAATTGCAGAAAAACAAAAAGACGTTGCTTGCAAAAACAACGTCTTTCTTGAAAAATTATTAGCTAGTTCAGTTGGCTGTCTGGGATAATATAATTTTCAGTTTTATTAAATTGCCACCAAAACAAACCCCGAGGTTTTTCTGTATTTCCAATCTCATTCATTGTTGTAGCATCAAACAGGCGTCCGTTTACCATGGTATAAAGTATTTTTTCAGAGTTTCTGATGTCATCTAATGGGTTGGCATTCAGTACAATTAAATCGGCTAATTTCCCTCTTTTTAAAGAACCAATTTCTTTGTCCATCCCTAAATAACTGGCGCCATTAATTGTAGCGGCTTTTATGCAGTCAATAGGTTTCATTCCGCCTTGCGCCAGCATCCAAAGTTCCCAATGTGCACCTAATCCCTGTAACTGCCCGTGACTTCCTAAATTGATTTTTGTTCCACCTTTTGCCAATTCATTTACCGCTCTTGAAATATCAATATGTCCATAATCGCCATACTCGGCTGTGGTTCTTCTTCTGCTACGTTCATCAATAATTGATTTTGGAGTAAATGTCAGAAGTTTTTCATTTTCCCATACATTAGTTCTGTCATACCAGTAATTTTCTCCCCACTGAGTGCCATAAGCAACAATAAGCGTAGGCGTATAACCTGATTTACTAGCATTCCAAAACGTGTTTACATCTTTATAAACCGGAAAAACCGGGATGTTATGTTCAATTCCCGTATGTCCGTCGGCAATCATATTCATGTTGGTGTAAAAACTGGAACCTCCTTCTGGCACCACTTCCATATTTAATTCCCTGGCCGCTTGGATAATTTGCTGTCTTTGCTCTCTTCTGGGTTGGTTGTATGATTTTACCGAAAAAGCACCTACTGCCTTTAATCTTCGTAAATGAGATTTAGCATCATCTAAACTGTTTATTTCGGCTTTAAAATCCCCATCTGCACCGTATAAAATTGTGCCGGTTGAATATAAGCGTGGACCTATCATTCTGCCTGCTTTTATCATTTCTGCCTGACTAAAAACCATAGGCGTATTGCTTGACGGGTCATGCGATGTAGTTACTCCGTATGCTAAATTGGCGTAATATGGCCAGTCTTGTTGAGGCGAAATTCCGTCCGGACTAGTGGGTATATGTGCGTGTACATCAACAATACCGGGCATAATGGTTTTTCCGCTCACATCAAAAACTTTGGCATCCTCCGGAATTTGTACGGCTTCTTCTTGTCCAACTTGTTCAATTTTGTTCTCGTTTACTATAATTGTACCTTTTTCAATTACTTCGGTACCGTCCATCGTAATAATTCTTGCACCTTTTAAAGCAATTCTTCCTTGTGGCTTATAAGTTGGTAGTTTTAATCCAATGTTTATTCCGGTGGTATCAACGGGTTCTTTTTTTGCTTTTTCATCTACAACATCAGTTACAAAAGAAAAAGCATCTTTTACAGGTTTCGAGAAATATTCGGGACCCAAAGTCCAGTGAATAATTCTGCTGTCGGCACTCCAGTGAATATCGGTACCGGCATCTTTAGTAAGTTTTCTTAGCGGTAAAGCTTTATTTGTGGATGAAAGATCCAAAGCTGTTCCAGTACTTACCATTGGTGTTAGATAAACGTTGAACAATTCGTTAAACGCCATCCACTGTCCATCCGGACTAGGTATAAAGTCAGTTGCATAAGTAGAGGTATAAAGTGTTTTTACGTCTTTTCCATTTAAATCGCAACTATTGTAAGTTTTTTTCCCGTCTTCGGATGATTGAAAAAGTATTCTATCATCGTAATTATTAAACTGAGGTTTTATCCCTTTTTTTACGATGAATTTTGCTGTTCCTTTCTCAGGAGCGATAGTGTAAATGCCTGGATTTTTTCCATAAGAAAAACCCAAAGTTTCATTGCCACTTCCTTTTCTGTAAACAATTAAATCGCCTTTATGATTAAATTTTGGCGAGTAATAAAAGCCTCTTTCTGTAGTAACAGCATTTAATTTTTTGCCCTTGAAATCGAATTTCATCACTTCTCCGCGTAGTTCATCGTTCCATGTAGTAAACACTACCGACTTTCCGTCTGGACTAAAGTTTGGTTCAAATTCCCAATCTGTTCCTTCAGTTAATCTTACAGGCTCTCCGTTTGGCAAATCTTTGATGTATAAATAACCAGCAGCGTTAAAAACCACCTTTTTGCCATCGGGCGAGGTACTGAGTTGCCTAATCATTTTAACTTCAAAATCGTTTTTGAAAACGGTTTGATCAAAATGTAAAGCATCCGTAATGGTTTGTTTAACATCTGCCGAAAAAGGGATTTCTTCGCTGTAAAGTGTAATGGTATCTACTTTTCTTATTTTTCCTTTTGCATAAAAAACGATGGTTCTGCTATCCGGTAACCAATTGAAATTTGGATAAACGCCATAAATTGCCCAAGTTTCTTGTTGGTCTTTTGATAAATCTGTATACACAGGTTTCTCTTCGCCGGTATGCAAGTCCTGCACATATAAAACAGATTTTAAGCGGTCTCTTTTTACATAAGCTAACTGAGAACCATCCGGTGAAACCTGGGGTCGTACAGCACCGCCCGAACCTCCCGCTACTTTTTCAATCTCGCCTGTCGTAAGGTCTAGTTTTTTGATGGCATAAATTTCTCCATTCGGATCTTTGTTGTACTGAAAATTTGGACCTTGACTAACATCCTCACTAAAATAAACTGATTTCCCATCTGGTGATACCCAAGGTTCACCCAAATCCTGCTGGTCATTTTTCTTTTTTGTTAACTCAATGCCGTCAAATCCTCCAGAAATATGGTACATCCAAAGTTCGCCAGCGCCTAAGGAACGGTGAGCCGTAAAGTGTTTTCTGGCAATTAAGTATTTGCTGTCCGTAGTCCAAACCGCATTGTTTAATAGTCTAAATTTTTCTTTGGTAATTTGGCGTTGGTTGCTTCCGTCAACATTCATCACCCAAATATTATCTGCCCCGTCTTTATCACTAGTATATGAAATGTATTTGCCGTTAGGCGAGAAGCGTGGCTGAATTTCATAAGCCAGTCCGCCGGCCAGTAAAGTGGCTTTTCCGCCGGTAATGGGCATTTTGTAAATATCACCCAGTAAATCAAATACAATTGTTTTTCCATCGGCACTTACGTCCAAATTCATGTAAGTCCCTTCATCAGTATTAAAATTAATGGTTTTGCTGGGACCCATAGGTTTTTCAACGTTCCATTTATTTTCTTTTTCTTGCGCTGTCGCGACGGTTGATAACAGCAAAAAAAGAGAAGCTTTATAAACTAGATTTTTCATTTTGTGGATTAAACAATTCGCAATTTATGAAATTTAAATTTTTGAGACTAAAAGCCCTATTGATTACATGATTTTTTTACATTGCTTTCAAACTCCGCAATAAGCGTACTAAAATCGGCGGAAGCCTTATATTAAACCATAAATATTCACTTTCTTTGTTTATAAAGCCGTAGCATGTTAAGCAAAGATATTTTAAAGCAGTTTTGGGGATACGATGATTTTAGGCCGATGCAGGCCGAGATTATTGATGCTGTAATTGCAGGAAAAGATACTTTGGCATTATTGCCTACAGGCGGTGGAAAATCCATCTGTTTTCAGGTGCCGGCAATGGCTATGGAGGGGATTTGTATTGTGATCTCACCATTAATTGCACTGATGAAAGATCAGGTAGAAAACCTTAAACATCGTGGAATTAACGCCATTGCAATTGTTTCTGGAATGGGCAAACGTGAAATTGATATTGCTTTGGACAACTGCATTTATGGGTCAGTTAAATTTTTGTATTTATCACCGGAAAGGTTACTTTCTGATTTAGTGCGGGAGCGTGTGAAGTACATGAAAGTAAATTTGCTGGCCGTGGATGAAGCACATTGTATTTCTCAATGGGGATATGATTTTCGTCCGCCTTATCTGCATATCAAAGATTTTAGAGCCATTCATCCAAATGTGCCAGTTTTAGCTCTAACAGCTTCGGCAACTGAAAAAGTGCAATTGGATATTGTGGAGAAGCTGGAATTTAAAGAAAAAAATATTTTCAGAAAGAGTTTTGAACGTAAAAACCTGAGCTATTCCGTAATCAATCAGGAAAATAAGTTGCAGAAACTTTTAGATGTTTGTAACGGTGTAGCCGGAAGCGGGATTTTGTATGTGCGGACTAGGAAAGATACCGTAGAACTGGCAAAATATTTAAACCAACATAACATACCCGCACAATATTACCACGCTGGATTGGATTTGGATGAACGGGCAGAAAAACAGGATGCTTGGCTGAATGATAAGGTAAAAGTGATGGTTGCTACAAACGCCTTTGGGATGGGAATTGATAAGCCAAATGTACGTTTTGTGGTGCATTATGAGATTCCGGAAAGCTTGGAAGCTTACTATCAAGAAGCGGGTAGGGCAGGGCGTGATGAACGAAAATCCTACGCGGTAGTGCTGTTTCAGCCGAGAGATAGGATGAGTTTTGAAAAACGGTTTGAACATAATTTTCCTCCACCAGAGGAAATCAAAAAGATATACCATTTCATTTGCAATTACCTGCAAATCCCTTTTGAAGCAGGAGAGGGGATTACTTATGAATTTAACCTTGCCGATTTTTGCTCTAAATTTCAGTTGGATGTTATTAGCACCATTAGTGCGATAAAATTTTTAGAGCATGATGATTATTTTGTGCTCAATGAAAGTGCGCTGATGCTTTCGCGGATTCAGTTTATTGTAAATGGCGAAGATTTGTACCGTTTCCAAGTGGAGAATTCTAAGTTCGATGGCTTTATTAAATCGATACTTCGGGCTTATGGCGGTGCTTTTGATCAGTTCATCAATATCAAAGAGATGGATTTGGCCAAAAAGAATAACCTATCTAAACAAATGGCGATTAAATATTTACAAGAGTTAGATAAGTTGGAAATCATCAGCTATCAGCAACAAACCAACCAGCCTTTGTTGACGTTTGTAAAACCTAGGGTTAAAACAGAAGATTTATTGATTGACCGGATTTATTTTGAAGATCGTAAACAGAATTATCGGCAGAAAATGCTGAGCACTTTGGCTTTTGTGGAGCAGGAAAAATGCAGAAGTGTACAAATTTTAGAATATTTTGATGAAACGGATGCCCAAAAATGTAGGATTTGTGATGTTTGCTTGGCGGAGAAAAGGAGTGAAATTGTAAATCTGGAATCGCAGATGACGGCAGATATTTTGCAACATTTGAAAACGCAAAGTGCAAATTCTAGGCAATTATTGTCGGCGGTAAAAAAAGGGAGCGAGAAAGAGAAGCTGAGTTTGATTAGAACACTGTTAGATGCAGGCGTAATTAAAAAGAACGAAAGCGAGTACTATCTTTAAGTTTTTGTAAAGAATGGTAATAGTAGAGCTTATAAACAGATATAAGCAGTGTTGATCCAATTGGGATGTTTAAAAATAACAGTTCTTTCGCTTTTCTTAAAACCTCCTCCTGTTTAATAGAAAGTAAAAAAGTAAGTTTATATTTTCTAATCTTTCTATAAAAATCAGAAACACCAACTTCTTTCTCCAATTGCCGGTCTGTTTTTTTTGTGATGAGCTTGTGTAAGTTTCTGAGCGCTTGTTCCGTATCGTCAACAAATTCCTCGTTTGTTTTAAGCTGGATGTGCATTACAGGGTTGTTGATTCTTTTTAAAGCGATACCTAAGCGTTTTGCACCTAAACCAAATAAAACATCTTCATAACCATAACTTTTAATTTCCTCATCAAAAGCCAAGGCGCTAAAAACAGTTTTCGGGATCACGAAATTATTTGATTGGAAAGCTGTTTGCGAATATTGTTCTACCTGCGAACCGTATTTATAATGCAGAAAGTGTTTTGGGTCTGGCTGCATAATCGGGTAAAACCTGCCTCCCGAAACAATTTTATTTCCTAAATCCGCCAGGTAAGTTTTTATGAAATTTTTACTGGTGATTTTAGCGTCTGCATCTAAAAAAAGCAAATAAGGGTATTGTGCTTTTAAAGCCAGAAAATTGCGGATAGCAGAACGCCCAATATTTTGATTTAGGAAAAAAACAGAAAATTCTGCTTGGGCATAATTGTTTAAATAGGCTTTTTTAGAAGGCAGAGATGCATCATCAGCAATCAGAATCTCAAATTTAATTTTGGCATGTTTGCATTGTAAAAACAGCGTATCAAATAAACTGGGGTTTATAAAGTTGTAATGTGGAATACAAATGCTTAACATTTTACGGGTCGTGTAAAATAAAAAAACCCAACTTAAAATAAGTTAGGCTTTTAGTTTTTGGTAAATAGTGTAAATACTATCCGTTTTTCTTAGCAGTAACTTCGTTACGGATGTCTTGTGCTAAAACTTTAGTTTGTTGCATAGCGTTACGTAATCTTGTTCCTGCAGCTTTGTTACCTTTTTCAAAAAAAGCTGTTGCGTCTGCTTCCGCTGCACCTAAAAGTGCTTTTAGTTCATTAAATTTGTCCATTTTGTATATTTATTTGATGATTAATTATTCGTTTAAAACGAAGATATTTAATTTTTATCATAATATGCAAGTACTTTCACAATTAAATTCCACTATTTTTTAATTATTTTCTTCCTCAGTTTTCTTCTTGGGCTTATCTTTCACAATATATAGCTCTTCCGGCAGTTCCATCAATTGCATTTTCTTGCCTTGTTTCTGTTCTAACCTTCTAATTTGGCTCAATTCTAAATCCGTACAAAATGTAATGGCAAGTTGATCTTGCTGTGATTCTTTACGCATCAAAACACGTTGAGTATAGGTGATTTCCTGCTCAGGGATATCAAAATGGACGATGCAAGGAAAATCGGACACATTTAATTCTTCCGTGTTTTCATTGGCGACAATTAATATTCTACTTTTTGGCGACAGTTTAAAATCAATAAGTTGATCAAAAGTGTTTTCTGTAAAATGAGCGTTTTGATAGACAGCAACCTCTTCATTAAAATCTTTAGCGAGGTTTTTATAAACTGTTTCGGCAGTGAAATTAGTGTTAACAAAAATCAAAACTTTTTCAAAAACTTCTTTATCAGTCATTAATAACTGGATAAGATATAATTTTGTTCCGAAGTTTGGTACATGGTAAAGCAATTGTTCAACTGTATTTAGTTGGTTTTCTCCCAAATCCTCTACCTCAATCACATTTGCCAAGGGTATAAAACCTTGATAAAGCTTTTCTAATCTTTCATGTATAACTGATGAACACACCAGAAACTGCGATTTTTTAATTCCTCTGGCCAGTTCCGCAGTAGGTAGTGTTAATCCTTTTTTAATGATAAGGTCTGCATCATCAATAATGAATAACAGTATTTTATTAAGGTTTAATCCTAGTTTTAAGTACGCAGCCCTAGCTCTGTCTGGTGTAGCTACAATAATATCCACACCGTCTGTAAGTTCTAAAACCTGTTGATCTAAACTTCTTCCATCTGCAAAAAGGCCTAAAAAACGTAAATCTCTGTTTCTGTTTAAGGTATGGAATTGGTCTAAAACTTCTTCGCCTGTTTCAATATCCGGCACTAAGTACAGTACTCGCGGTGCAATTTCTTCCGTAAAATTGATTTTATTTAAGGCAGCTAATATGCAAGTAGTGGTTTTTCCGCAACCATCTGGGCCAATTGCTACAATGTCTTGCCCGCCATGTAACCTTGGGAATAAAATAGTTTGTAGTTCGGTAGGACTTAAATATCCATTGCTGGTCATTGAGGTAAGCAATTGCTTGCTTAATTTTAATTTGTCTAGCGTAGCCATATATGTGCAAAAGTACGTTTTTTGAGCGGTTTTGAGTCCCTGAAATTATTTATGACATCAATTGTGCTTGGTTAAAGTCTATTACAATTGAAATACAGAGTAGGATAGATGTGAATTAAGAGCGAAAGACGAGATTCGAACTCGCGACCCCAACCTTGGCAAGGTTGTGCTCTACCAACTGAGCTACTTTCGCTTATTTTGGATGAAGGGATTTATAACTTCGTATTTCCCGATTCTTTTAGAAGCTTTTCGATATAAATCCTGCTTTTTTTGGATTTTATTTCGAGCTCTCTTTGATTTGCCTCTAATTTACTTTTAAAATTTTCCGAATAAACTAATGACCAAGGTCCTTTATTCTTAGTGGCTTTCACCATCCCAAGATTATGTCTATTCAATCTTTCAACTAAATCTTGAGTATGCCCGATGTAAAATCTGCCAGACTTTTGTGATTCTAATATGTAGGCAAAAAATGACATCTTCATTAAAAACAGAAAACCTCTCACGGGCATGTGAGAGGTTAGTACTGAAGGCGGGAGTACCCAACCAGTTCTAATCTTCTCATTTTTAACTATTTATTTTTAATGCCGGAATATTGTCAGAATTTCTACTCTTCTATTCCTAATTTTTCCCCTAAAATTTTATTGTAACGCTCCAGCAGTCTAATGTATTTGTCTCTCCAAAACTCAACTTCTGCCTGCAACTGTAAATTACTTTTAACCCTATACTCGCCAACCGGTTCCGAGACCACCATGTCGGGAAACTCTTGAGTAAAATCATGGTTAATAGCAGATCCTATCAATTCAATTTTAGCGTAAGGAAGATCATCTTCATCAAACCAACGATATAGGGTTGTTCTGGATTTTCCTGTCTTCTCACGAATCACCGTCACATTAACCCCCGAGTCCTCTACAATCTTCTTAACTATTTTTCCTCGATGCGCCATTTATAGTTTTTTCAAATAACGTTACATATATGTAACATAAAAAGAACATTTAATTTGGATATATGTAACAAACATTACATATTTGTAACGAACATAACACGAACAAAGGACGAACTTTAAAAAAACATCCACAATCCTATAATAATAGTATGATCACAACAGAAAATAGAAAAGCCCTGAAAGACAGATGTACAGGACATTACCCCGAAATCGCACAGCTCGTTGCGCCCACTCCGGTATCTGCCGAATTTGTTGGGCAGGTGCTCCGCGGAACCAGAGATAGCGTAGCGGTTATCCGGGCGGCTAAAGATTTTTTGGCAAATCAGCTCACTGAAGCTGAAGAGCTCAACGAAGAAGTTTCACAATTAATTAAATAAACATGAACACATCACAAGTACAACAACTACCCGCCGGAATGATGGACGAAGGAGTGGAGCTATTCCAATCCTTTTACTTCACCAACGGCCAGCGCCACGAGCTTAGCAGAGCTCCTGAGCAAATTAAAAACGCCATTTGGAATCACCTCCAAAGTCGCCCACGGGCAAAGGCAGCTTTAAACAAAAAAGGAATCACGGATCCCGAAGAACAGCTCCTTGTATATGCTTTCTGTGTAGCAGGTGGGTTCCAAGGCAAACCCGATATCGTAGACGGTAAGCTGGTAGAAACAGAATTCCATGATTGCGGAAAGAGAGGCAACTGCGATATTGAAGGAGATCTTTGCTCAAGCAAAACCATTAACGGAAACATTATCACCGCCCGTGAAATTGAGCTTTCCCGCTGGATAGCTTCCGGATTGCCGGACAAGATCATCGCAGATAAAATGAATATCAGCGTCAATACCATCAATCCTATGAAAAGAGCCATTGGGGAGAAAATTGGCGGTCACACAAAGGTTGATATCACTCGATTTTTCATCCAAAACAATTTCGCGGTTTATGATCATTGCTAAGTTAATTCCAATAGCCGAAAATACCTGGAGGGTATCTTTCGAAGGTCCTGCCGGAACCGATTTCGCACCGGTAATTGTACATAAAGTTCAGGATGCTCACCGCCTGCTTTATTTCAACACCAGAAATTATATACACGACAAACTCTCACGCTGGTTAGTACAGCGCAGTGTTGCACTGGCTAAATATAAAGAGCATCATAAGCTTGCGATTCAGCAGGGCCTTTATGACGTTTTAAAGAAATATCAAAACACATCCTATTCAACACTTTGCGCAACCGTTCACGAGCTCAGCGATAAAATTATCCTAATAGCACCACCCGAACATAGCAAACAAAGAAAATATTATGAACAAGCAATATTTCCAATACTGGAATTTTGCCGTCCAAAAAAATTAAACGGTTAGTTCTTTTGAATAATGCAGGAGCGAAACCATAGTCATCACACCTGCAGTGCGAAACAAAACCTCCGGATACCGTTTACCGGAGGTTTTATAAAAAAAACATTAACAATGAAAAATTACAGCATCCAAAAAATGCCCAGGCGTAAAAGCTGGTTTAGCAAACTCTTAAACTCCTGGTTTGTCGTCAATATTATTTTGGTGATATGCATCATCGGAATTTTTTGCGCCGTAATATTTCTATAAAACAAAAATCATGAGTACAACATTTTTAGAGTTCATTATGCTAACCAACGAAATGCGGATAGCGCAGAAGCAAAGTTTAAAATTTCCTGAAGATCAAAATTTAACTACAAGAAGATTACAGTTAGAAATGGATGTTGACGCTTCACTCCATGCTATGGCTAACGAGTTGCAACCGAAGAAAAAGGAGGTGCAATCATGAGGTGCGAATGTATTGAAAACGCTGAAAAAGGAGCTGTTAACATGTTGCGAAAACAACATCCAGAACGCGTTTATGATGATGTTTCAACTTTTGGAGATACAGGTTTCCAAAACTTAAGTCTTTCATTGGGAGAAGAAGGAGGTCTAAAACTGTTTTTTGAGTTTAAAACTCACTACACCTTTACCAAAGCCAATGGTGAGCAAAGCGCACAAAAAACCCATAAAATAAGTTTATATCCGTCTTACTGTCCGTTTTGTGGAAGAGATTTGAAGACTAAAGTTGTTCAAGAAAGGCCAACAGCGCCCGATCCTAAACCCTATAAATATGAGCAGTAATGGATTTGAAAGCACTTCAAAAAAAGCTTAATAAGGAACTAGTTGAAGCTATTCCGGAGGGAAGTAAACACTTAGTAACGGTGAAGGTAAAAATAAGTACCTATGGCACAGAAGTCTCCATATATGGATTTTACTATAATTCAAAAGAGGAATGGCCGAAATACGAGGACGCAGTTAGTTTGCACCCCAAAGAAAAATACTACACATTAAAACAAGCAATTTCCGCTTTCCGGGAGTTGCTGTTACCAACCGACAATAAAATTGAATTAAACAATTGATTATGAAACCAGGAAGCTTAGTCGTTTGCATCGACAACAAACCTTATTTAAGCGACTTTTTACGCATAACTCCAAACCTCGAACCAACAATTTATACTGTGCAAGAAATTTTTTCATGCGCATGTGGATGCGGTAATACAGCCATCGTTTTAGAAGAGCTGAGGAATAGAACCCTTGGAAACATAGTTTTAGGGTATGATATCAATTGCTTCAGAGAAGTTGAGCCATTGCCGGAGATATCGTTGGAGGAAATCTTAGAAATGGAGGAGGTGTGCTAAACGGCAAATATAAAATGTTGCATGAAGGCAAACACCAAGTTGTTGCTTATGGCGATTTATACTCCGATAAAGATGTAAAGCTTGAAATTGATGGCATTGAATATAATTTCCCTATTCAAGACGTTATTTGGCTGAGGAACCTTTTAGGGAATTTCATTGGCGAGTCCAGGAGTCCGGAATATACTTGGTTTAATAAAGGGCTCGTTCGGGTCAGTACTGGAGTTAACACTTTTAATCCTGGCGTTTCTATAAGTTCTCATTGTATTTACATTGAATTTTCGCAAACAGAGGAAGG
The DNA here is from genome assembly GCF_946480185.1 of uncultured Pedobacter sp. The sequence continues at coordinate 73,738 of NZ_CAMLIG010000013.1, forward strand.
CGCAGTTCTTATTTCATTTGAAGGAGAGCATTGCTATTTAAATAACGAGGTGAGGTTAAATCTCATTAAAAATTTAAAAACGAGCAAAGATCCTGAAGCTGTAAAATGTACGTGTTTAAAAGCTTTAATCGGAAATGTAAATCAAGAAACCCCAAAAGAAAAACTGACTTATGAACAGATCCTCCAGCTTAAAAAAGAATACGAGGACGAAATCTACCGCAAACCAAAACTAGTTGACTCCGGAGCATTTTACCGCAAGGATGACCGTCGCATCCTGCAAACCGCAGTAATGCTTGCAGAGTGCGATATTCCATACACCGTACAAAAATATAAGGACTACCTCCGCAAGAAAAGCATCCCGCTCAGCTACCTCGAAAAAATAAACAATTACTTAAACGAACACTACAACCAAAAATGAGAAAATTTATAACAGCGATGATCACCGCATCAGTGCTTTTCTTTTTAGGCTATTTAACCGGCTTTTCTCCGGTGGCCTTTTACGTCCTCTGTTTATTTACTGCAGGCGTAACAATTTACAATGCGCCATTCTACATCAGCAATAAAAAGCTGAAGCTCGAAAACGAATTCTTACTGCGAGAACTGAAGCTCAGCAAGAGCAGGTTTAACCCCGAACACTTAAAAACTTTAAAAGAAAGCTATTTACAGGAGGTGAAAGCATGACACTATCATTCCAACAACAAATCGACGGAAAACCAAATTATTTCATTGAAAAAATTTGGGAAGGCTTTTTACAAGCAGGTATATCGGAAGAAATATATCATCAATACCAAATGGATCATGCTGAGAAGCTCGGACAAATGTGGGGCTTTCCAGATGAGAGATTACAATCCCCAAAACTTCATTCGATTAGAAAAGGGAATCGTTGGAAAGCCGGAGACAAAATTCATTTTGTAATCAATAACAGAACGAAGAACAGATTTCAGTTTGCGCCAATAGTTCCAGTGGTATCTACGCAAGAGTTTGAAATAAAATGGGTTGAAAATCCAAAGTACAAAGAAAGGTACAAGCCCGAAATCTATATAGACGGCAAATTGTTCTTTAGCGATTATTTCACTTCCGAGCGAAAAGAACTAGAGAGGCTTTCTCAAAACGACGGCTTTGAAGAGGGCTATGACGTTTGCTATTATTTCAACAAAAATTTCAAAGGTCAAATCATTCACTGGACAGATCTAAAATACTAACAGATGAAACAGCGCCACAAATCAATCACCATCATTTGTCCAAACTGCAGTTTAAAACAAACCGCGTTCATGGACATGGCTCGCCCAATTGATATGCAAAACATGGTTTGTGTAAACCGTAAATGCCAGCACAAGCTAGATGCCTGGGAAGTTGCATTGTACATAGATCAAACAGCAAGAGACTTTATAACCATTTAAAAAATGCCACTAATTATCGATAGAAAAGTAGACGAGATTGGCCACAACACCTGGTGGAAACAACACGACGGAAAAATCTTCGTAGTTGCCCGTTTCCTGGGCTTTGATTTTGCCGAACGGGTAGAGATCATTCCCATCTACTCTAACAAAACCATCGAGGTGGATATCGATAAATTTTTAAAATTAATTCACGACAAAAAAATAACAAACATCACAAAAAATGAATAACAATTTCGTCAAGCTACTGATGCTAATTCTATTAATAGCCTTATTGGGTTGCCTTTAAAAGTCCTCCCAAAAACAACACTAAACCCGCATTATTATAACCTAAACACTTACACCACTTCATGGCTCACTACCGTATCAGTAAAGAAGAAATATTAGAAAGAACCTCCGGCGGGCTCGATATTATCGTCAAGTACTACCCCCAGGCCGAAGAGTGTGCCGGGAAAAACAAAAAATTCAGCATCCGCGAAGAAAAAACCCCTTCCTGCGCCATTAAGCAAACGCCAGACGGCAATTGGATTGTGGCCGACTTCGGCGACGATGGCAAATGGCGCAACGGCATAATGGTATGCATGAAAGAGGAAGGCCTCGACTTCGGCGGAGCCATCATGCACCTAGCCGGGTTTTTCGGAATTGGCGATGCACAGGCGGTGCAAAGCGTTCACGAGCCTTTGTTTACCGTTACTGATGCCCTTCCGGATCAAAAAGAGGGCGAAAAAAACATCGATGATGTTTTTGAAGAAATTCCGGAAGAATACCTGCAGATCCTGTTTAGTGAAAAAGTAATTAGCAATATCGAATACGATTTCCGCCACACTGCCGACGAAGATCAACGAAAAGAACTCGTAAACAAAAGGCTCCGGAGTATTTGTCTTAAATACCACTTTTTTGCGCTCAAGAGCTACACAATTATTAAAAAGCGGAAGGCCATAAAAATAGAAGCCACCGAAACTTACCCTATTTTTTTAATTCACGAAAAAAACTTCCAAAAAATTTACCAGCCAAAGGCGGCAAACAAAGGTCACCGCTTTATGTATCTGGGCAAAATGGACCCTAACTTTTTGCATGGCCACGATCAGGCAAAACAGTTTTACAACGAAATCAACAAAGAAGGCTCTACCGAAAAAGCAAAAGCGGTTGCCGATCCGGAAGGTGGCGAAGAAGTAAAACTGAAAAAAATACAGGAAATTATTTATTGCACCGGTGGGAGCGATGCGCTTAATATCGCTGCGCTCGGGTACCAGGTTATTTGGCCATCTTCAGAATATTACAAGCTTGGTCCTGGCACCGTTAAAAATATCCTCAGCATTGCTTATAATTTTTTAACCTGTCCAGATCTGGACGTTACCGGGCAAAAGCAAAATCACCGCTTATGCATGGACGATCGCGACGAAGTTTTTCTCGAGATAAAAACCATCGTACTCCCAGAGGAGCTTAAAAAAAAGCGGGATTTCCGCCGTAATCCCTGTAAAGATGTAAGAGACTACCTGCGTTTCTACACCCGCAAGTCATTCAACCACCTGGTTTCATCGGCATTGCCCTACCGCTTTTGGGACATGGAAAAAAGCTACAACAAGGACGGGTCCGTCCGGATGAAATACGGCCGACCGGTTTACGAATACAAGCCCAATAACGTCAGGATGTACAATTTTCTAATGCGCAACGGCTTTTACCGCTACCGTATAGATAAGGATGCCGAATATTTTTATATCCATATAGAAGATAACCGGGTTAAAAAAGTAGAACCAATTGACATCAAAAACTACATTAACAAGTTCCTGGCACAACGGCACCAGAGCGAAGATTTACGTAACGCTTTTCACAGATCGGCACAGCTGTCAGAAAACAGCTTGAGCGCCCTGGACGAAATCAATATTGATTTTAACGACTACACCAAAACAGAGCAGTTTTTCTTTTTCGAAAACGCCACTTGGAAAGTAAGCAAAGACGGTATAGAAACCTATAAGCCTGGGGATGTTGACCGTTGTGTTTGGGAAGATGAGGTTTTAACACATAAAGCAGACAAGCTAAAGGAAGAACCGTTCATCGTTACCAAAAATGAGCTCACTGGCGAATATGATATCGAAATAAAAAACGATAGCTGTCTTTTTCTCCGCTACCTCATCAACGCTTCGCGCAACCATTGGCGTCAAGAACTGGAAGCTTCGCTCGAAGATCTTACACAGGCTGAGCAGGAAAAATACAGGCTCGAAAACAAATTCAATATAGCAGGACCAAATCTTACAGATGAACAACGCCAGGAACAAAAGCTACACCTCATTAATAAATTGTATTCGTTGGGCTACCTGCTCCACCGCTACAAACAACCTTCACGCTCATGGTGTGTATTTGCTATGGACAATAAAATCAGTGATGACGGATTAAGCCACGGCGGATCCGGAAAGTCCATCGCTTACAAGGCCGTAAAACGCATGATGAAAACCGTAACCTTTGACGGTCGAAACCAAAAGCTTTTTGATGACAATCACGTTTTCGAAACCGTAAACAAGCACACAGATTTATTGCTTTTTGATGATGCGGACAAAAATTTCCAGTTCAATCGCCTTTTTGCAATTATCACCGGTGTCCTGGTCACCAACCCAAAAGGTAAAACCCGGACGGAAATTCAGGAAGATGACATCGCAAAATCGGTCGTCACCTCCAATTTCACCCCGCTCGAAATTTCTCCAACAGTATTAAGGCGCCTTTTGTTTACCGTATTTTCTGATTACTACCACAATGAAAACAATGGCGAATACAACGAATCCCGCGATCCGGTAACTGATTTTGGGAAAAACCTGTTCAAAGACTTTGACGAAAAGGAGTGGAGTCTCTTTTACAACACCATGGCATGCGCTTGTAAACTGTACCTCAATTTCGAAAAAATTGAACCGCCCATGCAAAACGTAATGACCAGGAACTTACAGAATGCAATTGGTATCAACTTCCTCGCCTGGGCTCAGGTTTATTTTGCCGAGGAATCCGGCCGTCGCGATGCTTATGTCATCCGCTCTGTTGCTTTCGAAGATTTCTTAAGAGAAACAAAGGTAACCATGCGCATCAACGGCTTTACAAGCAGAATAAAGCATTTCGCCAGACTTATGGGCTTGCAGTTGGATCCGCCCGAAATCTGTAACAAAGATGGCCGTCTGGTTAAAACCATAAATGAATTTAATTGGAACAACCGCGAACGGCAATGGATCCGCTTACCAAGTAAAAAAACTTCGGAAATGATTTACCTCCGCACTCCGGACCAGCCAATTACCAATACCGTAATTGACCCATGCTCATTTGTAGCAACGCCTAGCGATTCGGATATCAACGATCCAAACGACGATGTAATATTTTAAAAACTTTAACAATTATAAATTATGGAAAGTAAACTATTATCAGGCTCGATATGCCTAACAGACCTAATCAATCAGGCGAAAGCCCAACACTCTGCATTTACAAAAGCAGAAAGCAACCAAAAAATTTATGCAAACATTAGCATCTGGCTAAATCCGGAGACGGATAAATACGGCAACGACGCTAGCATCCAGTTAAATCCCAAAAAAGATTCCGGAGATCAGAAGCCATATATCGGCAATGCCCATTTTATTGATCTTAAAAAAAGCCAACCGGTAACAGCCGAAGATCTCGGCTATTTGCCAAAGGATGATGATTTACCGTTTTAAAATTTTCCAAATGAAAGTACAACTAACAACAAAACTACAGGTAAAGGGCTATTCAGTGCTAGCAGGCAAAAGCCATCACCAGATAAAAGCCAGGGCAAAGGAGATCAACAAAAGCAATCACTCCAGTTTGATTGATCGGATAAGAAAAGAATCCGGAAGCCACACTTCAGAATATCGCCTAGTGCTAGAGCCGGAAGGTTTTATATTTAGAGAAGTGCTAACGGATAGCGGTATTTCCGGGCATCATAAAACCATGAGAAGAGCGATTATCTACGCACTTGCCTACGTCACCATCCGTATTGATGAAGCTTTTGAGCATGAGGGGTTAGTTGAATTCGAGAAATTAAAAAAACAACATTTAGCCAGGGCAAAGTGTAAGCACAAAGATGTACAGGGTATCAGTAAGGATGTAAAATATTGCCTTACCTGTGGTTTAAACCCCGTGAAACATGAGTAACAGAAAATCACCGGTATCGGGGCGACATAAATGGGGAGAATCTTTTAAGCATGATGACGGACGTTACTGGCAGAGGTGTAAAAAATGTGGTTTATGGAAAATATACTTGATGTGCGAAGCCTATTACTCCAAAGCCGGTGATTTTTTTGAAGCTAAAACAGTTCGTGAGCCTTGCGACTAACGAGCCGTGTGTTTGTTTAGTGCTGATTTTAACAGATGAATTAATTTAATAGCAATAACTTAAAATTAAACTTATGAGAATACAATTATTATTTGCTTGGTATGACCTATGGATTGGGGCGTTCTGGGATGCGAAAAAGAAATGGCTTTACATACTGCCCCTGCCCTGCATCGGTATTATTTTGAAGTTTAATTTTTTAGCGAAAAAAGAAGTTAAAAGCACTTCCGAAGCATTGAACAAACACAATGTTATAAATTCGTTTTGCGATTTTGGCACTACAAGAGTTGATGGCTACTGGCGTGATGAAAATGGGGCGGAACATTGTTGGTGCTGTAAAAAGAAGCAAAATGTTTTATAACTGAAAAATATAAGCCGTTTTTTCAATGGCTTATATTGCAAGTTATCGGATGTAAGAGCGCTAGCCGTTACGCAAATGGAAAGCTCTTATTTCCGAAACATTATTTCTTAGCCACTTCCCTAGCTACCAAAAAATCATTAGGTACCGGCGTAAGCAGTTGCATCCGGTCAGTGATGGGTAATTCGCCATCTAACCAAAATTTATAATTTTCTTCAGTCAAGAAAGCGGGCATGCGCCTGTTTACGTTGTGGATCTCCGCCATCATTTCGTTGGCAGGGTTGGTGATCATTGTACAGCTTTTCAAAACTTCACCGGTTGATTTGTTTCTCCAGCCTTCCCACAGTCCTGCCATAAAAGTCACCTCGCTTCCGGTCTGTTCTAAGTAGTATCGGTGAGAACCCACTTTATCTATCGGATTATCCCAATGCCACTCATAAAATCCGGTGCAAACAATAACACAATGTTTTTTACCGATCAGCGGTTGCCAGGTTTTAGATTCGAAAAGGCTTTCCTTTTTTGCATTGAACGTGGAATACTTTGGCGCTTTAAATTCCGGGGACCATCTGGGCACCACGGACCAATAAGCATCCTGAAGTACATTGGTATTTTCATCCGTGATTAACGCAACCTGACCTTTTGGGTAAACATCAGCGCCTTCCTTAAAAGCGGGAGAAAGTTTTTTCGCCATTTTTTTGGCAAAAGCGATATTTAAATCGACTTGTTTTACAGTGCTGCACATCAGAGGTAATATTTGTCAATTTCTGCGCCAATCGCATCAACACTGTCTTGGTCAAGGTTTCCGGCCATAGCTTTCCAGCTCAATGTGTTTTCGTCCATCTCCAGTATCGCAAGTCCGGTGTCTTCGTAATCGATTTTAAATATACTTTTAGTCCCTTCGTTTACCATTTCAGGCATCACGAACAGTTGCACCGGACCACCGGTTGCAAAAATATCGACTTCAATAAAAAAAGGTTCCAGCATTATATTTTAATTATATCATTCCAGTTAGTGGTATAGCTCGGACTTAAAAAGTTCTGGCGCATTTTCCAACTCTTATCAAAAGTCTCGCCAGCCATGCGCACAGTGCCTTTGCCGTAGTACAAATTTAAAACATCCATCACATCGCTCACTTTATTTTTTGCGGATGCATCGCAAGGATTAAAAATGTTGAGTTGCACTTCATCTTCAGGGATTAAACCCGTGGCCATAATCTCTACTTTCAAAAATAGATGCCCAGGCTTATAAAGCAAATCTACCGCCCGCACCGCAACTTTCACCAAGTCGGGAGTGTTGTTTATCGGTTGCGCCAAAGGAATGCTGATTGATGGGTAATATTGTGCTGATTCAGTCCGGAACGGATTAGTGAGCAACCTAACGCTCAGTACCGAGCAACAGCTCTTATCTTCCCTCAGCTTCTCGGCCACACGCGAAGCATAAGCCACTGCCGCTTCTTTTAATTTATGGATATCGTCCGTCAATTTTCCAAAACCACGGGAACTGCAGATGCCCTTTTTTCGCTCAGGAAAATAACCGAACGGAATCACCGGCTTTCCCCAAAGCTCGTACCACATCCGCACACCTTGTATGGTGAAAGTTTTTTGGATCCAGTCCAAGGGCTGGCTCCTGATCTGTCCGGCAAACTCAATTCCTTGAGTTAAATATTTCCCCTGGCTTGCTCGGCCAATTCCCCAAACATCGTCAATAGGGAAAATTGCCAATGCTTCAGTGATTTTTAAGTCCGTATCTAAAACCATTACACCTGTAGGATGCTTCTTTGCTATTTTGTTGGCAATCTTAGCCAGTGTTTTGCTGGGCGCAACGCCAATGCTCACCGGGATGCCTGTATTTTTAATTACCTCTTTCCGGATTTTACCCGCCAGTTCCTGCAGGTTTACGGAATCGTGAAACCTAAAGCGCAAAAAGCATTCGTCAATACTATAAACTTCCACCTCCGGAGTAAAACGAGCTAAATTATTCATTACACGGGCGCTCATATCTGCATAGAGTCTGTAATTACTGCTAAAAGCCGTTACTCCGTTGGCTTTAAAAAACTCCTGGAACTTGAAAAACGGGACGCCCATTTTAATACCAAGGTCTTTCGCTTCCTGACTCCGGGCAATTACGCAACCATCATTGTTCGATAACACCACAACCGGTTTGCCGTTCAGTTCCGGACGAAACAAGCGCTCGCAGGAAGCATAGAAATTATTACAGTCAACCAGTGCAATCATAGATCCTCCGAATAATGTCCGGCAATTACACCGAACAGATTTAAACCTTCCTCACCGACACACAGTTCCACACCATTGCTACAGCTCCGTACAAACTTGGTTTTACCCTTGACCATATACTGACAAACAAACCACGCTTCATTATGCCAGGCTACAATCAAATTTTCATTGCGTGGTGATTTTGAACGATCAACCACTAGGATATCATTCTTCCGTATAAAAAACGCAGGCAGATCTGCTTCAGATTTAAAGTAAAAAGTATTTAACGGATCATGCACCAGTATTTGGGCAATATCCAGCCTTGCACCGGCATAATCTTCCGCCGGTGATTGGAAACCGCTCACTTTGCCAGCATTCTCCAGCGGTTCTAAAAATTCGTTTCTCTCTCCTATTTTCCTAAGCATACAAATTATTTGGGGCTTCAAAATTACTAAAATATTTAGCAAAGCAAACCCGATACCGCAAATATTACATCTACACTAAGCACCCTTGCTTTTTCACCCCGATTTCCACTTTCCCCGCCCAGCGCAAACCTCCTCGGCTCCCTCTTTCATCTCCCTTTATTATTTTCTTAAAATTTTTGTAATTCTGTAATAAAAATAAAAAACAATATATAAAATGCTGATTTTCAGTTCGCACAATTTTTTTCTAAATCTGTAATACTGTAATATTAAATTACAGTGATTTTGTAATTACTGTAATAGCTTACAAAAAATTACAAAAGGCTATTGCGCTAATTTTTTTTTAATTCTATATTTAAAAATTTGATAGTCAGTTAGTTATTACAAAATTACAGGATTACAGAAAATTACTCCAAAAATCAAATCATCCTTTTTATAAATCTTTTCACCAACGCTACATTTTCGGTACATTTATGTTCCGTTTTTAGTATTTTTGGAACACTAACCTCCTCCAAAGTATGATTGTAACTTTACCGCTCAAAAAAGAGTTGCACCGGAACTTCCTGGGCTTCCTCTTTCCTTATGTAAACGGTTGCTATCAAATCAGCCGAAAGCATGATTTTGGAAAACTCATCTGCTCCAGGGTAAGGCATAGCGAAATGCCGGTAAAAAGCATTGCAGGTGTACAGCTGTTTTTACCGCTCACACGGGCCACAGACAATGCAAAAAACCATTTTTTGTATTTTTCAAAAGAAGATCAGCGCAAATTGGAAGACGAACTGGAGGTAATGTTCAATATTGATTTTGACAGGTATTATTTAAACGGGCGCAAATTGCACTACATGCAAAAAGATATCATTCACGCCTACATCATCAGCCGTAAATTAATTACCATTACCGGCGATGTAGAAATGCTGAAAAAAAGAGAGTACCGCGATGCCGTAAAAATGATAGAAATCCGGACAAAATCACTACTTAAGCGGGCGCAGTACCGAAACGAACGCATTGAAGAAGCTATGTTGTCACTTAACAGATTAAATGTCAGCTAATTAAAAAATAAATCTCCAATTTTAGGAATATCACTACTAAAAGCCATGCTAAAAAATATCTGCAAAATTGCCTATCTCAAAAAATCAGAGATCACCTTATACCTGGCCAGTACTGATGCCGTAAAAATCCTGCCAGATACCTGGACAGAAATTCCAATCACGCCCGCCAGCACCAACACTTGCGAACTCACCCGCAAAACCACGGCATCCGGATGGGAGTACACCGTAAACATTCAGGCGCTTGTTAGAACCGAACCAACAAAACTGCCGATCATCCTCCGACTGGACCTCGACTCCGGCGAAACCATTATAATAGGAGATACCGATCTACCGGTTAAATTAGAATTTAGCGGAATGCTCCAGGCACAACAGCTCACCACAACCCACAAAAGCTGGCGAAAACCCCTAATCCTTACCACATAATTGCCTGTAAAACAATAGCTTTTACACGCTTCTAAGTCCTTTCCAGCGCCAAAACAGCGCCTTAATATTGTTAAAACACAATATTTATGCGCAATTGGAAATTTTTGCTGACCTCTCAACTCATTCGTGGAAACTGGTTTTTATTGGATGACCACGCCATTTCCGGATTGGTTGACGTTGCGCAAATTCTTAATCCTACCCAATCGCTTAATACTTTAACAGAAACATTAGCGGATAGGCAACCTTATCCTATTTCTTTTACAAATAACTCCTTAATAGAATTTAGCGCAAGCTCCAGCGAAAACGGTAGTGCATTCGATGCAATGCCAGAAGGTTCAATAGCAATGTTCAGTATTTCCGGGACGCTTTTAAAATATGGCACTTGGTGCAGTTACGGCACCGAAGAAATTGGTGCAATATTAATGGAGGCGGCAGACCATCCAAATATCTCCGGAGCATTATTTATTGTTGACTCTGGTGGTGGAGGAGTTAACGCCGTTGCTCCGCTTACCCAGGCCATAGAGAAATTTAAGGCCAATAAAAAACCGACTCTTGCGCTTTGCGACGCGGCTTATTCTGCAGCTTATTGGTTTGCCTGTGCTTGCGACCATATCATGGCCGACAATACCATTTCAGCGGGATTCGGCTCTATCGGTGTCATGTGCTCATGGGTAGACTATACAGATTATTACGAAAAACTAGGCATAAAAGAAATTTCAGTTTATGCACCGGAATCTACCGAAAAAAATAAATCTGTAATACTAGCCCGTGAAGGAAAATTCGATGAATTAAAAATCGAAGAGCTCTCACCATTAGCACAAAATTTTATTGCCATGGTAAAAGAAAACCGTCCCATGCTAAAAGACGACGGGAAGGTTCTTAAGGGCAAAACCTACCTCGCAAGCAAAGCATTAGAAATCGGACTGATTGATAGTATAGGTAACCGCCAACAGGCTAAGCAAAAGCTTTCCAATATGATTATAGCAAGCAAATTTTTAAACTCTTAATACAATAAAACATGAATTTTAAAATGATTTCAGCCATAGTCCTAAAAACATTAGGGCTATCTAAGTTCGTAAAAAATGCAGATGGCAGCTATGACCTCAGCACCGAACAAAGGAACTCTCTAGCCGGAGTATTCGGCGAGGAGTTCGTTTCAAAATTTACCGAGAAGTTAGCGGCACAAAAAGATTTAGACGCTAGCGAGCAAACTCCAGTAGCTCAAGCCGATGACGCTAAAGGCTTAATGGATGCGTTGCGCAACCACCACGCCAGCGTAGTTGCAGATGGTTTAAAAACAGCTTCGGACCAATTAAAAGAAGCAAACATCAAATTGGCGCAGGCAGAAAAAGAAAAAGCAACCCTGCAAGAAGCGGTAGCTGCATTAGCAGCGAAACCGGAGATTGATCCAAAGGCAGAATTTCCTGCAGGCTTACCCAGAAAAGAAGGCGTGGCGTCTAAAATGAAAATTGATTATAAAAATCCTTTGTACGCAGGCGCACAAGAATTTTTGAAAACCGGATTGGCTCATTCTTATTCGGCCTCAACCATTGAGGTTGGAGATTTAAAAACTGAGTTTGGCACTTTCTTAAGTCAGAATCAAAACAACCTGGAGATTGTTAAACAATTGTTTAACGGCTTTACGTCCTCTCAGTATTTTACAACAATTCCTGCTGTAACAGAATACAGAGCAATCAGAGCGCAAATCACTTCAGTTGTTCAACAGTTTACTGCTAAATGGAACCCAGGAGGAAAATCCAAGTTCACGCCAATTACCATCAGAAACCGTCGTCATAAAATCAATATTTCGATTGTTCCTGCCGAGGTATTGGATTCGTACATGTTCAAATTGTATGATGAAGGTTTGGCACCAGATCAAATGCCGATCACAAGTTATATCCTTAACGAATTAGTATTACCACAGTCTTTAACAGACGTGGAAATGCGAATGATTTGGAAAGGAAAATTTGTGGATCACTCTGGAATTGCAGATGGCGCAGCCGCAACTCCTCCAGAAGATTCAATGGACGGACTGGAAACGATTTTAGTTGAAGCTAGCATTAGCAAAGACAAAGGAATTCATTTCTACAACAAATATCCTGATTTTGACTATAAAGACTGTACGGATCAGGAGATGTTGAATTATGTAAACGGATTTGTCGACTGGCTTTCTCCTTTCTACAAAACTACCAAGATGCCGTTGTTTTGTTCTGCTGATTTCTTGACGAGATACCAAAGGGCATATAAAAACATTTGGGGCACAAACTCAGGTCAGGATGGAGATTTCGGAACTAAGAGGGTAGATTTCTCTAACCAAATGTTAACTCCTCCAGACGGAATGTTTAACTCTCCAATTATTTTCTCTACACCTAAAACCAACATGATCAAGCTTCGTCACAAAAACGAAGTGCCAAACATCATTAACGATGTTCAAAAAGTAAACTACGAGGTGCGTTTATTTGGCGAGTTCTGGTTGGGTGTTGGTTTTGCAGTTGGCGAAGCGGTTTTCGCAGCGGTACCTGCTGGTTACGATCCTAAAGCACAAATTGATGCTACACTTGGCGAATTTGACGATTATCAGGAATACAAAACTGATGACTTCGGTTCTACCGGTACAGGCGTCTAATAATTAACAAGGGAGCTTAACCGGCTCCCTTTATTCTTTAAACCATTTTTTTCTCAAAAACATGAGCTATACAAAATTTTCATTACCAAAAAAATCAGGCGCAGCATCTCCGGTGCCAAAAGATTCCAACGTTATTTTCATCAACGTTAAAGACATTAAAAAAACCGCTGGTGTAATTACCGGCTTTCCGGAAAGAGATGCCGGAGGTATCTTAATTATCGGCAATATCGAACTGGAGGTAGACGCAAAAGCAATAGGTATTTATTGCACACCCTCTACCATTAAACGGATGGATACTTCCGAAGGAGCTGAAGATGCAATGGGATTCAATCAGGCGGTTGAGGTTGAGCACCCCGGCGATGAATTGGAGTTCAATGAGTTTGTACAGGCAAACATCAACGAAGATTTTATCATCATCACTCGCGAATGTTCAGATGCTACCGGCACACGCTTACACGGAACACCTTGCAATCCAATGAAACTCACTTTCGAGTCTCAAGACGATAACGAGGCTAAAAAAGGAATGTTGAAATACAAATCGTCCATGCGTTCTAAATTCAAAATGGCGCATTACAATGGCGCTATTCCAGCCCTTGCAGATCCTAAACCCGAAGTGGTTGGTTCGTCCGGCGCTGGTGTTTAAACCCTGCTAAATTATAGTAAGCTGAATTTCAGCTTACTTTTTTATTTCATTTAATTCTTGATACATCATGGCAAAAAAAATAGCTGTAGTCGAAACCACTGCTACACAGAATACTGTTAAAACAGTAGAACAGATTGCTCCGGAGCAAAATCTCGGCATCGAAATAAATGCCCATCAAACGGAAACTACTCAGGTAATAAAAGGTCCATTTATCGTTATCCCATTCCTGGCATCAAAATCAATCGGCGATGAATTAAAATACGCCTTAAGGTCTTGGGCGTTAAACTGCCCGGATGCTATAATTGTATTGGTAGGGGATAAACCCGATTTTTGCTCTGAAGAAGTGCTGCACATCCCGCACACGCCCGAAAGCGACAATCCACAGATTGACGTTGCGCATAAACTGTTAGCAGTCATCGCTTCGGATCTGGTACCAGAAAAATTTTATCTGTCAAACGACGATATCTATGCCCTAAGTAAAATCCTTCCGCATGATTTGGATCTGATCACAGCAAACGGAATGCTCAAAGAAGAGCCAGAGGCTACAGCTCGCCTGTACCAAAAGAACCGAAACCGTACCATTGCCAAATTAAAAGAAGCCAGTTTGCCTCTCTTTAATTATGCTACGCATACACCAATAGCTTATGAAAAAACATTCTTAGGGGAAGTAATTGCAGATACTGGGGCAACTGAAGACGGTATGTTGCTTTCAAGTCTTTATTTCAACGCTAAATATCCGGATGTTCGCCCGCTCATGGTCGACTGTGGCGCAAACGGTCCCGTATCCGTGAGTGTTTTCAGAGCCAATCCGGATCCGGCTATCTTAAAAAAAGCAGTCGCCACCAGGAAGTTTCTAAACCACAACGATGCTGGTTATCCAGCTGTGTTGCATTATCTAGAAAAATTGTTTTCGGAAAAATCAAAATTCGAGAAGTAATGGAACTAACCTTGACTAGAAAATCGTACTCCAAACGGAGTACGATTGGCTTATTAGCCATAAACGCCATGTTGTTTTGTGCAACGCTTGAAGATGTATGTCGGGATAAAAACAGAGATGGAGATTTAGCGGATACCGACGAAACTAAAGTTCACGGACAAACTGCAATACCTGCAGGCAGGTACCAGGTTGTAATTACCTATAGCAATCGTTTTAAAAAGTATATGCCATTGCTTTTAAATGTTCCTGGCTTTGCCGGGATTCGAATCCATTCAGGTAACAGGCCCGAAGATACCGAAGGCTGTATTTTGGTTGGCAAAACCGCTTATGAAGATTGGATTTCCGAAAGCCGCATCACTTATGATCAGTTATTTCAAAAACTGCAAGAAGCAGATAAAAATGAGAAAATTTACATTACAATTTTAGACACCCCGGTTTAAAAACAGAAAGATGAAAGCCAATGAAAGAACAGGAATTACTAGCGCTATTGCCGTACTTATTGCGTTACGGTGTGCTTTTTCTTTGCACCCTGTTCGGTCTCGGAGCTCGGGAATCGCTGGACTCCATAAAAGCGGGCGACAATTACAAATTCCGGAAAGCTATTCCAAAGGTAATTCTCGGTTTTTTCGTTTGCGTGGTTACTTTGCCATTCCTAGAGCAAATAGAGTTGATAAAAAAAACGTTTCCAATTCCAGCGATATTAATCAGCTTCATGTACATGCCGGTGGCAAACTTTTTGAACAAAGATCTTATTCCGTTTATCCTGCAAATGTACACCAAGAAAGGAGGGAAAGATGTTTAAACTATTGCTAATTCTATCAAAGCTCTTGCTTCATATGAGCGGTTTATTGTGTTGGTTTTTATTGCTCTTACTGCTAATGCAAGTCGTAGTTTGTAAAGATGCCCGGGCGCTAAATATTGTCAAATTTTTATCCGCTACTCGCAAACGCCGGTGGAAGATTTTTCGTAGGAATTTATCGAATAGATTTTACGCCTCCAGCTTAGCTTTGTTTTTTATTGCTATGGTTGCCAGTCTCAAGTTAATATTCGAACTGTACAGCAATTATTTTCCAGAAAAAAATTGGATCTGGCTATTATTCCAGCCTGTAATTGCATTCAGCATTTACCGACTTTACGGAGCATTTGGCTACAAAATTGAATTATTTACCCGCTTTAAACAGTTCTGGAAAGGCGAGCATGAATAAACAGGATATCCAAGATTATCTTAAAGCCGGTGCACCCTACGAAGAAGGTGTCCGGCTTTTTCTGCTTGCAAAAGGCAACAAACATCCATTTGCAAAATTACTGGAGCGCAAAACTTCCGGAGCGCACCAGGCTTTAATCCAGGAACTCTGCCGAATCGCAGGTTTTTCTCCGTCCGTAATGTCGAGGTACGAGACATCTCACCTGCAAATTAATCAGCGTAAAAAAAGCTTCAGAGAAGACTTCCCTTTTCTTGATCTCCCAGACTGCCCGCCCGAATTAAAAATATTGGCCGCCAATAAAATCAGCGCCTACCGAAATTATACCCGTGGCCACGCCGAATTGTTCGGCTGTTGCAATAACCAGGAACAGTACAACACGGTTAAAAAAGTAGTAGAAAACTACATCGAAAACCGTTTGATCATGCGTGAATTTGAGTACTACAAACGCCATAACGATGTTTTAGGCATTCATCCAATTTTTGCATCGTTTCGCAAACTTCAGGAGCTCCGCAAACTCGGGGTAGTAGAGCTGGTCAAAAAACGCGACAAGATTGAGCACAACATTTGGCGCATCGAATCCGAGATCAAAAAAAACAAACAGCCACACCTGCAAGTAGAACGGGAGCAACGCCTCCAGGAACGAAAAAACGAACTCGCAGAAATCGAACGTATTTTAAAATCTTATGGCTAACCACCCCGTCATGTTGAGCGGCGTCGAAACATCTCACAAGCATTAACGGTAGCAAATCAAACCTTACAAAAATGTCCGCCCTTTTCTCCCTTTCCGAACTTTCCCAAAACAAACAATCCGAACCCCAAAATCTTGATAAATCAGAAATCCAGCGGGTCCGCTTTCTAAATAAACATTTATCCAAGGTAGAAAGCTTAAAAGCCTTAGCTGGCAAACTCCCAACCTCCGGAGAAATCTTTTTCATCTGGACACTCAACAGCTTCAACGCATTTACCTTTATCGTTTACATCATCAAACATTGTGGAGTAATCGACGAGCTCACCATCAGCACCTATTCGATTAACGATAGGATCCTGACCAGCCTAATGAAATGGTACGACAAAGGCGAAATCAAAAAAATCAACATCTCTATTTCCGACAGCATTCGTCACCGGGTACCAAAAATTTATGATCAGCTACAAAGCCAGGCACAGCTCCGCAACATGGAAGTTTCTTTCACCTGGAATCACTCCAAGGTAACAACCATGCGCAGTGCCGATAATTACTTTGTCGTAGAAGGCTCGGGTAATTTTTCCGAAAATGCCCAGTACGAGCAGTACATTTTCATGAACGATCAAACAGTTTACGATTTTCGTCGTTCCTGTATTTTACCTTAACCATCCTGTCAGGCTGAGCGGAGTCGAAGTCCATCCACGCCGTCATGTTGAGCGATAGCGAAACATCCCACAAGCAAATCCGTCAAAGCATGTCCTTCTGAAAAGCACCCATCGGCACTACTTTAGTATCAATGGCAGAACTGGCAAAAAAAATACACATCCATCTGGATCCCGATCAACTCGAGGAGCTAGAGCGTCTTTCAGCGCTCGGTTATACTCCCGAAGATTTGGCGTTGTATTTCATGAAAGACGAAAAACAGTTCATTATCACCGCCAATGATCCAGAAAGTACCATCAACCGCCACATCCGCCGGGGCAAAATGATGAGCTTAGCCAGGGAACAGTTGGCCATTCTTCAATCTGCTGAAGGCGGAAACATCACAGCGCACCAGCAATTAGATAAAATCCGTCGCGACCGAGGTTTCGAAATTACCAAGCTCGATATCTTCGGTGGGTTTGATGATCCCTCAAAATTCCAAAAGCTTCAGGACTATATCGATTCCGGTTGTAAAGACGACCTCAGCAACGAAGAAGTAATTTGGATAGAGGCGCTCACGCTGATGAACAGTATGGACCGCAAATATGGCCGTCGCCATACCATCGCATTCTTTCAGAAACCGCCTTTTAACCTCACTTACTCCCGGGCGTCCGAAATGTACGACGAAGCGCAAAACCTCTTTTATATCGACAGAAATGTCGAAAAAAAAGCAATGCGCAACAAAAAGGCTGAACAGGTTGAAGAAGCGGCCGCCGTGATGCTGGCCATGGCTAAATGCGCTAAAGATTTTGAGGTGTACGGAAATCTGCAGATGCAGGCGGCAAAACTTCGTGAACTGGATAAGGCAGATACGGTACCGCTTGCAAAAGAGCTGTACATAAAACCGGTTCGCGTTTTCTCACTGGATCCAACAACCATCAACCTGCCTAAAATTAACCGTACCGAACTGGCGGCTCAAATTGAAGCGCTGGAAATTCCAGAACGTGACAAAGCCCGTCTGGCACAGGATGCAATGGTTGAACAAATCACTTTTGAAGATAACTTAAATGAGCTACAGGAAGAAAGTAAAAGTCGATAATTCGGATAATACAGCCGTTCGCTTTTCAAATTGGCTGGCGCAAATCTGTAGCATGTTGCTTACCAAATCATTTTACATGATTGCTGGTCGTGGTTCTGCAAAAACAACAGAGTTCCAAGCAGAGCGATTGATTGAGATGGCCTATGATATGCCCGGCGCTCCCGTGGTTTGGGTTGCCGATACCTATACCAACTTAAAGAAAAACATACTTCCTACGCTTCAGGAAGCTTTGGAATCAAAAGGTTATCGCGAAGGCATTCACTACGTCATAGATAAAAAGCCGGATGAATTTACCGAGGCCGAAAAAGCCGAACTGGATCCAACGCTCCGGAAACATTTCTGGCAACCTCACAACAAAATCTCCAGCTACAAAAACACGCTCATTTTTTTTACTGGGCTAAACATTACGTTCGGTTCTCTAGATAAACCTGCGTCATTGGCTGGTCGTTCTTATGTCCATGTTTTTGGGGATGAGGTTAAATATTTCAAGGAAGCCAAAATCGGTAACTTAATGAAAGCGGTCCGCGGTTATTATGCAAAATACGGTCATTCCGTTTTCTACCGTGGCCATACCTTCACAACAGATATGCCCAATACAGCGCATATTGGCGAGTACGACTGGATCCTGAATTTCCGAAACCGGATGGACGTAAAAGGCATCATGCTGGCGCTCCGGACCGCTCTGGTTTTAAACGATGCACTTCAGGAATATTTGGCAGCTAAAGACGCTGGCGATCGGATAGAAGCAACAAAAAAGAAACGGGTTTACGAACGCTGGAAAGAAAGATGGATGAGTGTCCGAATGCATAAATCTGCTCAGGTATTTTTTTACATCGCCTCCAGCTATGTAAATGTTGATATTCTTACACCCGAGTATTTCGAAGAAGCATCTGCAGATGAGCTAGGCGATTTCAAAACAGCAATCCTCTCTATGATGGCCACGCTGGAAAGCGGACAACGTTTTTACGCCAACCTTACCGAACGCCATTTTTATATGGACGGCATTAACCAAAGCATTGCAGAAAACGACGGGCTGAAAGACCTGGACGATTGCCGAATGCTTAAATATCACAACATCAATCGCTCTATGGATATAGGTGTCGATTTCGGAAACATGATGTCCATGTCCATCGCCCAGGAATCAGGCAAATATTACCGGGTAACAAAATTTATTTATACGCTCAGTCCGCAATTTATTTCGCACTTAGCAAAAGAGTTCCGCCGCTTTTATGCACCGCAAAAAGAAAAAACGGTGCAGATGTACTATGATCGGGCAGGTAACAACTACAAAAAAGCAGGCAAGGATTTAGCTTCTCAGCTAAAACGAGAAATTGAATTCGACGATTCTTCCGGCACCCCGGTAAAAACAGGCTGGAAAGTGATTCTAATGTCCGAAAAGCAAGGCAACATCGGTATAAACGAGGAATGGGTATTTATGAATGAATTGCTCAGCGGGAATAACCGAAACCTTCCAAAGGTTTTAATTGATTTCTGGAATTGTAAAGAGTTGAGGCTTAGTTTGCAAAACACGCCAGCCAAAAAGAACGCCAAAGAAGAAATGGTTAAAGATAAATCCTCTGAAAAATTACCGATTAATCGCCTTCCATTGGAAAGCTCCAATGCATCCGACAGCTGGAAATACTTAATGATGCGCAAAACCTGGAGAAGACTGATCAGAGCCAGAAAGTCTTTCGATGTGGGAGATGCGGGAGTTAGGTGAGATAAACATATGTAAATAAACAAGTAGGAAACAGTATCTTTAGATATGATTTTAGCAAAATATGGAAAGAACTTAGAAAAGGATTTTATAATAGAGGATTTAAAGAACCTTGTTGCGCAATTGGCAGATACAACATTATCATCATTTAGCGAGGATTTGATATCAATTGTTCCTGGGGGCTCTTTTATAAATGGTGTAATAAAAATTTCAAAAAATTTACGTGACATTCATCTTATAGAAAAAGTAACAGCTTTTTTTAAAGAGATTGAAAATAAAAACAGTATTGAACGCTCGGTTGCGCTAGAGAAATTCAAAAACGAAAGTAATTTAGGAGAAGATTTTGGTAAATACATTCTTTTAACTTTAGACCGAGTAGAATCAAATTTAAAGGCATCCTACATAGGTTTGATAACGGGATATTACATTGAAGGTAAAATTCACACCCTTGCTTACGAGCGGTTAATTTATATAATACAACAATTATATATCAATGACATTATTTCGTTATTGCAAGAAGATTATCTTGGCTTTGGTCGAGAATACACAGCTAGAGTTCAAGGTCTTATTTCACACTCTATTATAAAAGCTACAACCGAAATCAAGAAAAACACTGGCTCTAGCTTATACTATAGTGAAGAACACTCCTTGAACACTAAAGGTTTCAAGATAACTCCAGTTGGAGGACTACTGATAGCTATTCTGAAAAAAGAGATAATACCAGGCTATTGGTCAGTAAAAGAATCTTGTATTAGATTTTTATAAAAACTTTGAATTGCGCACATTAGATTAGTTGTGCCACTATACTCATTTCTCTAACTAATTCCCTGTCCTTTCCATCATGCCTCCCTCATGATACTTTAGTATCATGACAGTGTACCAGGCCATCAACAAAATGCGAGAGCTTACCAAACAAGGTAAGTCATTCGGCTTTTCTTTCATGTCCTACAGCAGGGAGCGCCAAGCTTCAGGCGGAGTAGTGGAGGTTCGTCACGCAACGCTTCGCAAACGCGGTAATGTCGAATTTAATTCCATGGCAGAAATCATGGAAGAATTTACCGACATCGACACCCAGGAGCAAAAACACTTCTATCACCCAACCTTAATGACCTTTAACGGACAAAGCCTCAACCTCGAATGAAAACAGCCGAAATAAGTAAAAATACCAGAATGGTGCACACGGATGTGGGCGTTTATGCAGTCTCTCTACAGGCCACACAGTCCGAGTGGCAAAACCTTATCAATTCCGATTCTAAAATCAACTGGGAAATATATCCGCAAACAGTGGCGGGCAAAAAAATTGTTCCCTATGGCGTAAATAACGATTTACCAACGGTCATACGCAACATCATGGACGATAACAATCTTGCTCCCGGCATTTTAGAGCGGGAGATCGGTCTATTGTATGGCGACGGACCTCAGCTGTACAAAATTGTTTTTGATGGCGGGCAGGTAACCAAAGAATACGTTTACGATAAACCAATTTGGGATTGGTTGAATTCCTGGGAGTTCCGCAAATACATCGACATGGCACTGGTCGAGTACAAACACTTAAAAGGTGTTTTTGTAAAGCGCTACCTCAACCGTGGTGTACGTATTGGCCAACCGCCAAAAATCACAAAACTAAAAGTAGTCCCTTCTTCTGATGCCCGTTTCCTATGGCCAGAAAGAGGCAACTCGCTGGAAGATGTAACACACATTGTCACCGGTGATTTTGAAAATAATTGCATGAACACCGGGGTTACTACATATCCGGTTTTCGATAAGTATAACGCCACTCGCTCGGCCGTAGCCATGAGCTACCACAACTCCTACAGTTTCGGCCGTAAATTTTACAGCATACCCGGTTATTATGGCGCTTTAAAATGGATCATGCGCTCAAGCGATATTCCGGATATCATCAAATATTTAACGGACAACGGAATTTCTACCGCTTTTCACATTCATACACCTGCAGGTTACTGGGAGCAAAAACGGGAGAAACTAGACAAATACCATCCCGGAGAAACGGATAAGCAAATCGACAAACGTCTCGACGATTTAAAAGATGAAACCTTTAAAAACATTACCCAAGTACTAACCGGTAAAAAAAATGCGGGTAAGATCCTGGAGACAGTTGATTTTTATGATGAAAACGATAACCTCTGCCAATGGAAAATTGAATCTATTGATCAGAAAATAAAAGATTTCATTGACGCCCAACTTAAGATTGCTGAAAAAGCGGACAGTGCCACTACCTCGGGCATGGGTTTGCATCCATCGCTATCAAATATCATCGTTAACGGTACGCTCTCAGCTGGTAGCCAAATGCTTTATGCGCTCAAGCTTTACCTGTTAAGCGATACCACAATTCCTGAAGAAATAATTTTCGAAGCCATTAACGAGGCAATACAAATCAATTTCCCTGGCACCGAATTAAAATTAGGTTTCTACCACCCAGTAGTAAAATCCGAAGACCAGGTGGCACCAGAAGATAGAACTAAAAATAAAGTATGATGACAGACTACATCCCAACAATCCTGCTCATCGCAATGGCTTGCGTTTGCGCCCTATTAATCGCTTTTGACGACCAAGAACCAACCGTATGAAAATCCTCTTCAATATAGACAGCTCCGGAGCATCCGAGCTTCAGCAACTCACCGGTAATTATTACGCAAATAATGATTTCGAAAGAATCCAAACAGACATTACGCTGGAGACGGAAGAAATCATAAAAATAATTGGTCCTGCAGTTTACCAGCTGGCAGAAAATCAATATTACGGTATTGAGCAAACCGCCTCTGGTAGTTCCGGTTCTGGGTCCGCTTCTGCAGGTGTGCCCTCTGCAGATTATTCAGATCTAGTACAGCACATCCAAATCGCAATCGCTTTCAAGGCAACTTTCAATTTTTACCAAGGCAACATCATCAGTCACGAAGACAATGGTCGTAAAGTAAAAATTGATAATAATAATGAGAAAATGCCATGGGAATGGATGTTCGACCGCGATGATCAGGCGAACCTTTCTAAAGCTTACCGGATGACCGATAGGTTAATTGCTTTTTTAGATGCCTCCGCAATTGAAGAATGGAAAGGCTCTGCTTTCCGCAAAAATGCCCGGAAATTATTGGTCTCAACAGCCTCAAGCTTTAACCAATATTTTCCGATTGATAATTCCGGAAGGTTTTTTTATCAGCTACAGCCATTTCTTGGCCAAGTGCAACAGCAGATTATAAAACCTGCCTTGGGCGCTGATAAATTCAATGAACTTTTAAATTTTTACCAGGATCCGGAAGCAGAGGAAAACGAAGAGCTGAAGATGCTCCTTTCTTTAGTTCAGGAAGCATTGGTTTTAAAAACCATGGAAAAGGCCGTTCAAAGGCTTTCATTAAAAGTTTTGCCAGACGGGGTAGTGCAACAGTTCAAATCAATGATCCAGTCACGCAATGCCAGTCAGGCAGTAATGGATGAAACCTTACGCCGATTTGTAGCCAGTTTAAAAATATCAGCAAACGAATCTCTGGACGAAGTAAAAAAATACGTCACTCCGGATGAAAGCGAAGATTTCAATGATTTGGATCTGCTCCCAAAAAACGACTGCAAAACCAAAATCTTCAGAACATAAATAGCCACCCCGCTCACCACCTCGTCATGTTGAGCGGAGTCGAAACATCTCACAAGCATCAAAGAAAGCAAGTCAATACAAAATGATCACCTTAGAGCTCGAAGAAAAAAACATCCTGATAGAATTCCCTGAATCCTGGGACGAAATGAGCGAACCTCAGGCGCACTACTGCCTCAAACAGGCGGTAAGGATGCTCGCTGGTAAAATCTCTGAAGACGAGTTTAAAACACGTTGTTTTTACAAGCTCGCGGACATCAAACGCAATTGGAGGTCTATTATGTGGGAGCGATTGGTTTCTGCACAGCAACGCCTAAAAAAAAATGCAAATGCCTGGCAACTGGCGGATAAACTTACAGCTTTCATGTTTAATGCTCCGGAGCATGAAAACGCAAAACCCGAATTTGCTTTTGAAGCAGTCACTAATTTTTTGCCGACCGTTAAAGTTGGCCGTCAAATTTATTACGGTCCGCAAACCCTTTTAATGGATCTTACTTTCGCAGAGTTCCGTACAACCATCGAAGAGCTCAACGCTTATTTCGAAAGCAAAGATGAGCATCAGCTCTCCATGCTCTTCGCGGTGCTCTACCGTCCAGCCCGAGAAGGATTGAAAGAAGCAAAACAAGATCCCGAATTCGATGGACGGATAAAAACACCTTTTAACCGCTCGCATCAGGAAAAACACGCTAAAAAACTGGATAAACTAAAGCCTTGGCAACGCATGGCCATACTGTTGCATTTCACCTGGTGCATCAAGTATATAAAATCAGAAGATTTATTAATCGAGGGCCGAAAATTAAATTTCGCTCCGCTGTTTCCAAAGCCGAAAGAAAACGATAAAAGCGAAAAACCATCAACCGGATGGACCGGCGTTTTGTTCGGTATCGCGGAAAAAGGCATTTTCGGCAACATCAAACAAACAGATCAATCTAATTTATTCGATATCCTGCTCTTGTTATACGACAATTACCTGCAGGCAGAGGAAATTAAACGCAAATCCAAAAGACCATGATAGAAATCACAAAATTTGCCCAGGCAATGGAAAGCCTTAAAAACTCTGCGGAATCCATAAGAGCGGTAAAATTGGCCGCTCACGAAGGTCATTTGATCAATAAACTTAAAGACCAGGCTGGAGTAATTTTAGCAGCGGTTTACCCAACTCTGGAACGTCAAGGAAAACAGGACGCAACAAAGGACCTATGCACAACATGGATTTTCGTTCTCGAGAAAATGAACACGAGCGCAACAGATCAGCAAGAGATTGATCAGTATCAAAAGCTCCAACAGATAGCGCTCAAGCTAATTGAATCCGTTCAAGATGGCTCAAGTTGTAGCATATATTTTAAATGGCCAGATTCCGAAACAACCCTAATCCCCGAATACAATCAGTTTGGCGGTTTTAATGGCTGGAGTTTTAACTTAACTTTTTAACCGCTACGCTCGTCACCCCGTCATGTCGACGATAGGAGACATCTCACATTTTTTTGATCCCTGCAGTCTAAAAATTATTTATATTTGATAATGAATATAGCGGTAGATAAATTATCCGAAATCATCGATACCCTTCCGAAACAGTCTGGCTCCTTTCTCTTTCCAGACGGTAGAATTTATAGAGTACCGGTGATTGAGCCAGCAGTTTTGACGGATCCAAATATTATTGCTCCCGATCAAGAAATTAGGCCGCGACATTTAATTTTTAAATGGAGTAGGGACAAACAGGAATGGACTCTTGATATAAATAGTTTTTAAAATGATTCCTCGCTACATTGTATATGTCATCCTAACTGCGCTAACTGTCTTCGTTATCTGGCATACATACAACAAATTCAAGGAAATCGACCAAAGGAACCGTTATTCTTCAACGCCCGCTAAACAAATTTAAAATGAACATTTTCAGAAGAAAAAAGAAGCCTACCGCTACAGAAGCCATCATTCACGCCTCTAAAATTTCCGGAGCCATCAAAGACGCCAAAGAATCCGGCATCTTAAAAATCGAAAATGACCAAGTATTATTGTTTAAAGAACTTTGGCCAAATAAAGCCGTAGCCGAAAGCTGGATGAAAAACTTGTACATGCACTGCAGACTTTTTGAAAACCTACCTACCAACGGAAAGCTCTATTTTAAAGACATTGAAACCGGCCGTACCATGGGCGAAGCCACCGATAAAAAAATAAATTTTTATAAATAATTAAAAATATTTTTTAATTGGTTCGTGTTTTGTTCGTGTAATTGTGTTTATTTGCATAACAAATTTGTTTAACTAATAAGTTCAACCTATTTGTAAAACTTTATTTCATATTCAATTTTATCTCTGTTATGGGATTTTTAAATATCGATAACGCCTCAAACATCAAAGTTTACGATGCTAAAGTCGTAGCTAGTGCATGTTCAAACAAATCTATTAGATTGGCAAAACGTCCGGCGCCTGCCAAACTTGTACAACTTACTTCAGAAGATTTGGATAAGCTTAGGTGCAGAGCTTATGCTTATTTAATTCCTTAATGTTTGAAAAAACTTTCCCGTTTTCAAAAGTAGGCCACGACAGGACGCATAATAAAAAATATCTTATTGAGGTATTTACCTATAATTTCAAAGCTGACCGTACTTGGTATTTGGTAGAAGTTGAACATTATCAACACGAGATTTATATTCTTAAATTTTACTTAAAAAAGCATAAAAGACATCCGAATAAATACAACATGATGTCGGATGAATTTCAATGCGCTCAAGTCATTGCTACCTGCTTAAAGATTTTACTGAAAATTTACTTCGATAACCCTACAGCGTCATTTGGTTTCATCGGGGCAAATACTGTAGAGCCAGATAGTCAGATATATGAGCTTAAGAATAACACAAAACGATTCAGGGTTTACAGAACCATGTTGACGACAAAAATCGGTAAAGAAACCTTTACCCATTTTCATAACGTTTCAAAATCAACGTATTTAATGGCAAACAACCTTGTAGACGTGCACAAGCTTAAAGTGAATGCTGAGAAAATGTTTTCCGAAGAGTTTCCGGATCTTTAAAAAAAGCCCTAGCAAATACACCAGGGCTTTTTTTTATTTATTCACTTTCCTCATGCTCCAGCCTATAAGCCTCAAACTCCGCCTTTAATTCCTCAAGCTCTTCTCTGGTGCCGGCGGCACTGTGTAAATTCAAAGAATTTAAAAGCATAGCCTGTAAAAAAAGCTCCTGTTTGTCATCGTCTGTGGCTGGTCCATCAGCTTCAACAACATAATGCATAAACATCTTTAAAAAAGCAGAAAGCGCAGCCTCCGGCTCAGTAAAAGTTAAATAACTGTAAAAAGCCTCCAAAGCCTCAAAACTTGCTCCGGAGTTTTCCCCGGCCACTACTTTGTACTCAAAAAGATCTAAACTGTTTTTTCCCAGAACATGCACCCCCGGCGCATCAGGATTCATTTGTCTGGTTTTAATTTTCTCGTTTCGCATAATTGAAAATTATAAAATACGCCCCGGTCACTGCGAAACGAGTCGGAGTTACCGAATTGATTCACGGACTTTCACCGGATTGCCGGGGATATTTTGATTAAAATAAAAAGCTGGATTGCTCCAACTCGTTTCGCACAACAAATGTGGAAAAAAAGTTGTTCCAATTTAGATACACATTTAAACTATTATAAGAACAGATAGAACATAAGTGTTTCAAACGGTACAAATGGATGATTTTTATTAGTCTTTCGCTATACTATTTTGGTAGGTTATTCTTACTTTGTAAGAAAAAAATTATGGAGGTATTTTTATTTTTTGTCTTTTTAATAGTTGTTTTGGTAATTATTAGCAAGAATTCCAATAAATCAAATACAAGTAATATATCAAAAAGGCTAACTGACCTTGGAATAGACTCTTCAAATATTGTTCAAGCAGGAAAATATGTATCTGGTCATCCAGAAATCGATAAAGAGTTCACTCATACAGTTTTGCTACGAAAAGCGGATAATATTGTAGTTTCACAACAGTTAAACACAGGAATGATGCCTTCAAACAGAGCGTATATACCAATTGAAAACATTAAAGATATTGCAGCTGAAGATGCCTCGACTTTTGAAAGACGCGTCACCCTTGGACGGGTGCTTTTGACCGGAGTGTTTGCGTTGGCCTGGAGAAAGAAAAAGAAGAACGAAATGGCTTTTTTGACTATAGAATGGAACGACGGAAGATTTGACCATTCAACTGTATTTAATTTTGAAGGCTTTCAAGCGATGCAATCAGCAAATACAGCAAGAAATCAACTTATAAAGTGGGCTAAGACTTAATAAATATATTTCCCTTTTGCAATCTCAACAAACCAGTAAATCTATTGCAAAAGACATCAACAAAATAAACCCGATAGCGGTCGAGGGAGCATAAAAGCTCCCTTTTTTATTTATAAAAATTCTGTGGCTACACAGAACAGACCAGAATGCCTATTCCGCCAGCTGTGCCAGAAAATAATTTCCAGCACAAGCTCCTGTGTCATTTGTTGCCGTACAAATTTAAACGCTGCTTTCTTTCAGATTTTTGGGCGCATTCTCAAAGAAAGGAGTAAAGAAAACTAAGCCCAGCGCATTAAACAAAGGCAAATAATTTTATATTTGCACCTGTTGTACTTGTGTTTGGTTTATTCAAAACAAGTAAAGATTAGGGGGTCTGCTAGCCCCCTTTTTTTATGCCTCAATTTCGGCTTTGTACTCTTTCATCCTGTCGTCAAGGCGTTCAATCAAAAAGAAAATAACTTCCCTAATTACAATAGGGTTACTAATTTTAATAGCTTCTTCGTCTCGGTAACTTTCTTTTTTGGTAACAGAGATTTTAAAGTTCTCACTCTCAAACTCATTCTCCGCAGCTTCATGTTCTAAATTATCAGTCAACTCCTGCAGTCTGCCCTTATGGTGTTCCAACGCTTTGTATTTGCGTACCAATTCCCGCTTTTCTAAAAAATAATTTGTGCGGGCTTCAAAACTTTCAGGGATTTTAGCGAGTTTCTGTTTTAGGGTTAAAACCTCGCTTTTTAGTAGTTCTGTTTCTTGCTTAATCTGCACCGGAGCATCTTTGCCAACTGTAGGCGCAACTAAGCATTTTACATTGTTTTTCTCATCTTTTGCCATGCCCGCACCTGGTACGTTCAAAGGCTGGTTTTTAACTTTTGTCATTTGTTGTACTTGTATTTTCGGGACTGCTATCCCTTGTTTATTTACATAAAAATACAAAAAATGCCAATGCTAAACAATAGCAAAACCTTGTTTAAATGCGTTTAAAGGCACTTCTTACTTTTGATTTCCTCGTAGAATTTATTCTCCTGCTTTCAGTTGTAAAAACAAAAAAAATTTATCTCCAAAAACCAAAAAAGGCTGAAACTCCCCCAAAAAAGGCTGAAAAACAGCCCGCTATTTAGAATAAAAATAAATTAAAGCATTGAAAATCAGCCTCAAAACTCTTTGCGCAATTATTCGAAATTGCGCTCACTCATAGTTGACCCCGAGCCGCCCTGCCCTGTATTTGCAATTGCAAATGCTCTTTTCGCAATGGATATATGAGAGGCGCACCCCCTCCGAAACCTAAAAAATCCCACCACTGTACACGTGTTTTCCGTGGAAATACAGCCTTGAATTATACCCTTGATATTATGTAATCATGTATTAGTTATGTCCTTTCTGTTGGTGCTGGTGCATAATAGCTTAGCCATCATGGGTTACATCAAACAAGAATTCATTAAGCGCATACTACAGGATGAAGGCGAGCGCCTAAAGAAATACCAAGGTCTAGAGATAGAGAAACGTTTGCAGTTCCATACGGGCGGGCTATTTAATAACAGAACATTTACTGTTACTGGCGCTGGGGAAATGGGCGGACTGCTAAGCTTTACCCACACTGCCCGTGAAAGATTCTTGGATATTAAAAGAAAGATGACCAACAAAAGCACTAACCGTACCTATACCCGTAGCTACAGGATACACAACCGCTTTGTGTTTGGGCATTACCAAAGCATAGCCACTAGATTGATGTACGATTTCACAGACGATGTAGCAGAACAAATTAAATCAGACTTTAAATCAGCAACGAATGGCTAAGAAATTAAGAGACGAAGACCTTGTACTTAACATTATAGTGAATGGAGACAAGGGGCGTAAGGAAATGGGTAAGCTTGAGCAGGCAATTAAGGATACCAACAGCGAGATACGTACGCTGCAGAAAGAGCAGAAACGTCTGGCAGATGAAGGACAGAAAGAAAGTGAAGCATACAAATCACTAACTGCTGCTATTAAAGAAAAGAACAATGCTATCACAGTAGCAGAGAGTAGGCTTGCTCAATTACGCAATGGGATGAAGCTTACCGAAATGACCATTACTGATCTGCGGAAAGAGCAAAAGAAATTGACCATGTTGCTGAATACATCGGTGCCAGGTTCCGACAATTGGAATAAATATAAGAATGAGCTAGCAGGGGTAACAAATAGAATAAATGAACTTAGCGATAAGGGCAAAGAAACTGGCATCAATTTACGGAGCATGGCCAACAGTTTTAATCATTATATCGGGATTATTTCTGCAGGCATTTTAACCATTACGGGCATAGTGGCCGGGATAAAAAAAATCACCGGAACTTTCGCAGAATTCGACGATAAAATTGCCGATGTTCAAAAAACAACTGGTTTAGCCAAATCTGATGTAAGGGAACTGAATGATGAACTTAAAAAAATCGACACCAGAACACAACAAGCAGATCTGTTAGGTTTAGCCAAGGTTGCTGGAAAATTAGGTTTTACAGCTAAAGAAGATATAGCAGGTTTTGTTAAGGCTACAGATCAAATCAGCGTATCGCTTACCGAAGACTTAGGCGGAGATGTAGAAGAATCAATAAACCAGATTGGTAAACTTGTCGATATCTTCAAGCTAAAAGACAAATTCGGCATTGAGCAATCTATTTTAAAAGTCGGATCCGCTATTAACGACTTAGGTGCCAATAGTACAGCCAACGAAGGTTATTTAGTTGAATTTACCAAACGAATGGCAGGTATTGCACCATTGGCCGGAACAAGCATACAGCAAATGTTAGGTTTAGGGGCAACCTTAGATCAATTTGGGCAAACAGCAGAAGTGTCTTCCTCTGCTTTAAGCAAACTGTTTGTAAAAATGGCTAGCGACGCCAAAAAATTTGCGAAATATGCCGGCATGGACGTAACAGCCTTTAAAGACTTAATGCAAAAAGATTTTATGGCTGCCTTTATAAAGGTATTACAAGGTGTAAAATCAAGTGCAGGAGGAATTAACGAATTGGCAGCCTCATTAGGTGATTTAGGTATTGATGGGGGTAGAGTTGTAGGTGTTCTTGGCACTTTAGCAAACAATACTGATGTTTTAAAAACTCAATTGGATTTAGCAAATAGATCTTTTGCGCAAGGCACTTCAATTACTAAAGAATACATAATTAAAAACCAAACAGCGGCCGCCAGTTTGGAGAGGGCACAGAAAGCCGTTTACAATATGACTGTTGATTTAGGCGAGAAATTACAACCAGCTTTAGTTGTAACTACTTCCGGCTTCGTTACATTGGTAAAAATTCTGACAGTTTTAATAGGGTTTATCATTGAC
Organism: uncultured Pedobacter sp.; assembly: GCF_946480185.1. The sequence goes on from NZ_CAMLIG010000013.1 coordinate 104,667, forward strand.
AACCGTAAGGCAATCATAATTTTATTGTCATCCGTGGTGGCTTATAATACAGCCCTACTCTTCACAAATTTTCTTTCTACCGCTTATTCCAAAAACTTACAAGCTGAGATTTTATGGAAAAAAGTAAGTGATTTTTGGAATAAAGCAATGACGGGTTCAATGCATTTGTTGAGTGCTGCATATGCATTATTAACTGGAAATATTGAAGTAGCGAAAGCCGAAATGGTATTGTTCAACACAGTTACTAAAATGAATCCTCTAGCTATTCTGATCTCAGTTTTAGCGGCTGCAGGAGTAGCAATTTATTTATTTACTAGAAAACTTACAGATGCAGAAAAAGCACAGCGGTTGTTAAACGATGTAAACTTAGAAGCCCAAAAAACTATATCGGAAGAAAAAGCGAAAATTGAAGCCTTACAAGCAATTATAGCTAGCGAGGTCGCAACTAGAGCTGAAAAACTAAAAGCCATAAAGGATTTAAGGGAATTGTTACCAGACCACCTTAAAGCCTACACTGACGAACAAATTTTAGCAGGACAGGCAACTGAAGCAATTAACACTTATATAGATGCACAGTTAAGAAGAGCAAGAATCGACGCTTCTATCAATAAGCTGGCTGATATGGAAAATAAAAAATCAGAGCTTCAGGGCAAATTGGATGGGGGATATTCCACCTCTACAATTGGAGAACGAATTTCAGCCGGTTTTTCAGCTACTGGTGGCAAATCCACTGCCGAAGCTTATAATGAATCGTTAAAATCACAAATAGCCGAGATTGATAAAAACCAAGAAGTTTTAAGGGGAAAATTACAGGGCGATCTTAAAGCCTCGGGCAAAGAAGGCACCTCATCAGCCTTACAAGAAAAAGCAGACGAATTAACTAAATATCTCCGGAACCTTAAGAAAGGTACGGATGACTATAAAAAAACATTAAAAGAAATTCAAACCTTAAATACCGTTGTTGCTGTAAAAAAGGATCAGGAAGCTCATCCAGAGAAATATAAAGATGCTACAACCGGAGTGACCGGAGAAACCGAAGCAGAAAAGAAAGCCAGGGAAAAAGCGGAAAAGCAAAGAGAATCTGATGCAAAAAAAGCAACTGATACTTTCGAAAATCTTAACAAAGAAATTTCCAAACTCGGCTTAGACCGTCTGAATGACCAAATGTCCAAAAATGACAAGGAAGTTGCTCAAGATGGCCAAAAGTATGATGCGCTTATTCAAAAGCTTCAGGACTTCAAAAAACAAAAAGGCGCTAGTCAGGCACAGATTGCAAAAGCTGATGAAGATATAGCTAAACTGGAGACAGAAAAATCCGGAAAGGCTGCGGAAATCCGCAAACGCCAGGAAGAAGAGCTCACCGCAAAAATCAAACAGTTACGCGAAAGTCTTTCCAAAAAAATACTAACCGAGGTTGAAAAGGAAAAGCAGATCATCAATAGCTTTTACGATGAGCGGGTAAAAGAAGCCGGTGCAAACGCCCAGGAGATTGAACGCATCGAAAAAAACCGGAGAGAAGATTTAGCCACTGCGGATCTGAACGAGAAAAAAAGACTGGAGGAGGAAAAGAAAAAAATTGAGGACCAATACCAGCAAATAAAAGGCGCTACAGAAAGTCAAAAAATCGCCAAAATAAACGCTCAGTATAATGCTGAAATAGAAGCTTTAAAACAGAAGTTTAGTGCCGAAATGCAACTTACACAAGACTTTCAAGACGCTTTAAAAGCCATTGAAATCAATAGAGATGCAGAAGTTCACGAAATTAAACGACAAAAAGTTTTAGAGCAAAAAGACCTTGCAATTGGAGCAACTCAACAAATTTCCGATGCGGTTTTCACAATCACTAACAACAACAGAAATCGGGAAACTGAAATTGAACTTCAAAATCTAAATCAAAAAAGAGATGCCGAGCTCTCCAATAAAAATTTAACAGAAGCACAAAAAGCCTCTATTAATGCCAAATACGATAAGCAAGAGAAAGCCATAAAGTTAAAACAGTGGAAATCAGATAAACAGGCTGCTTTAACACAGGCTATCATTAACGGTGCATTGGCAGTTGTTAAAGCGTTGCCCAACATTCCGTTGTCCATAGCGGCAGGTATTGCAGCAGCTGCAGAAATTGCAGTTATCGCAGATTCAAAACCACCTGCTGAGTTAACCGGTAAAGAGGAAGGTGGATTTTTAAACGTTACCCGTAAACAGGATGGCAAACGCTTTAAAGCAAAGAATCGTCCAAGTCAACGGGGCTATGTAGACAAACCAACAGTAATAGTAGGAGAGGGTAAGGATCCGGAATTTGTGGTAAATGGAGATGCAGTAAAAAACCCAACCATTAAGCCTTTTTTAGATATTATAGATATCGCCCAGCGCAATGGCACCATTAACGCAGTAGATCTCACACAATATATTGATAAACCAACGCCAATAAGTGTATTAGGCCGAGAGAGCGGTGGTTATACTAAACCAATTGCTCCGGAGCAATCATTTAAATCAACTGAAAAAACTGAAAGCCAAGTTATATTATCAAAGGCCGTAGAGGTGATTGAAAAATTTAGTAAACAGCTTGACCAGGGAATTACTGCAGAAGTTGCATTGCTCGGAAAAAAAGGCTTTTTACAGGCAAACGAAGATTTAAAAATGCAAACCAATAACGGAAATTTATAATGCTCGAAATTAAATTAAACGGTAAAACTATAAATACTGACTCTGATATTCAGATACCGATTACAATCGAAAATCCTTTATTCATTCAGGAAAGAATTCCAGTACCCTTTTCTTACTCTTTTGATCTGCCGCCTACTCAAAACAACCTGACTCTTTTTAATTTTCCAAATAGGGTAAATTCAGTAGCCAAGCAAACCAAATTTGAACAGGCAGAAATCATTTTTGACGCTATAGTTTTTTTAACCGGATCATTTATTTATTTGGGTTTTGATATTAAAATTAAAGTGCAGTTTCTAGGGCTATTAAGTACAGACTTTGCGGACAAATCGCTTTACCAGCTACCTACAGAAAGGATTGATTTAGGTCCTGCAACTTTTAACGGTGGTGAGCCTTTTATCACCGAGGATAACCGGGTCGAGTTTAGATCTTTTTTAGATGCAATGCAACCTGATTTATTTGGTCCATTTTTTTCGGCTGCACCAATAAAAATAAAAGATACAAAATGGCCAGATATTAATGAAGATCAAAAGCCGGTTGAAGATGGGGGTAGAGCCGCTGATATTCAATATCTGAATTTCTTTAATGCTAAATTTCAAAAATACGCTACAGATGGAGGCGGAACTGAAAGCGCAATCTTCCCTCAGCCATTTGTTTCAAAACTGCTACAGAGCATTTTTGGAAACATCTTGATCAACAATCTTTTCGCAACTTCAGGTGAACTTTACAAATTGATTTTATTAACAAATTACCATCCTTCAATCCCTCTTGGTGGTGCTATTTTAATGCGTGATAAAACATTTGAATATGATTCTTCAGACGGTCATTTTTATTTTAATGTTTCTTCATTCCTGCCAGATGTTAACGCAGTGGATATTTTAAAAGACTTGTTGAAAGTTTTTGGTATTTCCGTTTTTCCAGTTCTTGGAAAATTAATAATGAAGTTCAATAGCGAAGCTTTAACATCTTCAGAAAAGGAGGATTGGACAAAATTTCTAACTGGTAAACTAGCGGGTGAGTTTGGGGAAATCCAAAATTACAGTTATGGCTGGCCAGACTTGCAGGACGAAACCAATAATGATCTAGGTATCGAAGAAGAATTAAATTTCTTTGCGGCGCAGCAAAAAACAACACTAACTACCGAATTTGAGCGTATTTACCTTACTCAAAACAAACAGATAATAAAGAAGAAATTGAGGTCTATCGATGATATAAATTTAACATACGCTGGGCGATACATATATGAGATGGAAAAAAATAACCTCGGCTCTTCAGATCCAAAAGAAAATGTCATTGATTTAAAGCCTAAAATTCTTAGAGTGTTGCCGGTTAATCTAGAGCAACAATGGTATCGCGATAGCGAAACACCGTATATTGAAATGCAGGAATGGGCGGTTCCAGTATGGGAAGGTGATCGATTCACACGAGGTGATAAAGCCTACATTATGATTTTGCAAGGAAAAAAATATTCAGGCGAAGAGCTTACTAACGGTTATTTGTATCCTTATGCCTCCAACCTTAATATAGATTATTTAGGCAACTCTACCGGAAACCTCAGTTTGCGATGGGATGGAGAAAAAGGAATTATTGAAAACTATCATCAAGAATATCAGAATTTTTTATCCAAGGTTAAACTAAAAACATCAGGTGTTTTTTTATTGGATGTGCGTTTACTTCGCAATCTTGATTTATCTAAAAAGAAAAATATCTTGGGAAAAGATTTTTTTATTGAGAAGCTTCAGTTTACAATTAGCAAAGACCGAATAAGCCCTAGCACTGTCGATTTAGTCGAAGCTGTTGATGTCAAAATCAGCAGATTAACATTAACGATTAACATCGATGAAACATCTTCCACCATTATAACTAGTAAAATTACGGCATCGCTTAGCACCATTTTAGATGTTGCGGTAACCGTAAAATTTAATTTTAAATATGAGCATTTAGATGACGGCTATTTCTTGGAAGAACACACGGGCATTATTCCCGCATTATCAGATACTGCAGAAATCTCTTCAATTGACAAACCTAAAGGACGAATTGTTAATATTTATATTGAATTTTTAAGCGTTACTCCAAACCCTGCTAACAGGATAGATGTAATTTACACGCCTACTTGACTTGTCCTTTCTCAAAATCTAATTTTGCAACAAATTGGCTATATGAAAAAATTCGTATGGCCAATTTTAGTTTTAGTTTTTTTGGTTACATCCGTTTTTTCGCTGCGAAGCTGTTATAGGCAAAAAAAACAAAGCGAATCGGAAATTGCTAGCCTAAAAAAGTATCTCCAACCAGCCCCGTTAAAACCCGTAGCTATTGAAAAAGATAATGCGGGAAACAAGCATTATTTTTTCGAGCCACCTGTGGTTGCGCCTAAAAGCAGTTTGCTCCAGAGCGGATTTATCCCTAAAAAATTAGCAGATAGTTTGCAAAAAATTATCAATGCTAAAGACAAAGAAATTAAAAGTGTCACGCTTGCGAAAATTAAAATCGCAGCACAGCTGAAATCGGTCTTAAAAACCGACACTTCCGGTAAACCCTTTTATTACGCCAAGGATTCCGTATTTGAAGTAACTACCTACCCGGACAGCGACCTAGTTAAAGTTACTGCCTCGGTAGGTATTACGGGGATCATTTACGTTAAAAAGCCGCTGTTTAAAAAGCCGACTGTTAGGGCAGAGCTGTTCGCAAACGACAAACGGGTCGAGTTTTCAGATGTTTACATCGTGACTAAACCTTATGATGACGGCAAAAAGAAAGGTTTATTGCCGGGTATATTAGCCATCGGTTTGTTAGCTACTTCCTATTTTATATTTAAATAAATGACCGTTACCCAACAGCCTGCCTCAGTCAACTTTACCGGAAACCTTCCGGATGTTCTGATCGATTCTACGGAAATAGTAGATATATTATTGTTGTTTAACGGAGACGAGGTACTTCAGGAAACTTACCGTCCATCCTCAGATGGTAAAATAGTTATTAAGATTAAAGATCTACTGGATGATTTACTGAGTCTTCAAATCCCAGAATTCAACATTGCGGTTTTTAATCAGGCTAACGCTTATGCAGATATTAATTTAAAAATTAATGGCGGAGCTCAAGAATTAAATTTTAAGGTGATTAAAGGAGGTGTTGACGCCAGTGTTATAGATGTTTCTGAATTTTTGGGTACAAATTTTTTAACCTGGCAACCCCAACAGAAATTTGTAAAATACACAGATCCGGAATGGCTTAGCTATTATGCTACTTTAGAATCGGAACTAAAATTAAAAGCCTATTACCAAGCCGAAAATGAAACCATCACTTTGGCAACGCTCCCGGCCGGGGAACTGAGCACTGTAAATGTCAACTATGGCAATATCACGAGTTTGCTCAACGCTCAGCCTTTATATTTCGATGTATGGATTGAAGTTGCAGGCGTAATTAAGTCATTTGTTCAGCGCTATGTTTTATCCGCTGAAGAATTTGAAGCGGATGACGTTTTCGTTTTTGCAAACTCCTTAGGGGGAATTGATACCATTAGGTTTTTTGGTGAAAAACAAGAGACCAACGATTATAAATTCGATTCGGCGCTATTCGACGAAGATACCTTAGACTATGATATCGAAATTAACCAGGTGTTTTCAAAAAACTCCGGATATTTCAGATCACAAAGAAACAGGGTTTGGTCTTTAGAGTTTTTCAAATCATTACAAAAATACTTCATACGCTCCGGAGCACTTAGCAGAATAGTTGTCACTAAGCCAAAACTAGAATCAGTCAGCGATGAGCTGGCAGGTTATACTTTCGATTTTGCGTTAAGTCGACAAACAAATTTCCTCAATCTCTCCAGGGCAGACGAGTTGCCAACAAATCTGCAGATCATCGGCCCTAACGACGAGCTTTTTTTTTTAGCTCCCCGTTTATCTGAATTCCCTCAGGCGAATTTTAATGATATTTTATTTGCTGTTCAATCACCTTATGATTCGAAATGGTACAGATTTTCTCTTTCAGATATTTTAAACACTTTCCAAGAACAGGATCCAACTGTTCCGGACTATATAAAATCTATCACCCAAGAGGATATTTCAAGATGGAATGCTGGCGGCGGAATAGTTGGCGACGTTTATACCAAACAAAACATCAACGATTTCTTCTCCGGAGGCATAACCATAACCGGGTACAACAAAACCAATTGGGACACCGCTTACAGCTGGGGCAATCATGCAAGTGCAGGCTACGCTACGGAAAGTTGGACAACCGTCAACTTTGCAAGTTTAACCGGTTACAACAAAACCAATTGGGACACCGCTTACAGCTGGGGAAACCATGCAAGCGTAGGCTACGCTACAGAAAGTTGGACAACCGCCAACTTTGCAAGTTTAACAGGTTACAACAAAACCAACTGGGACAGCGCCTACAGCTGGGGCAACCACTCCAGCGCAGGCTACGCCACCGAAGCTTACACAATAGCCAACTTCCAACCTTTAGAAGACCAGCGGTTAAGTACCGCTAACAGCGTTGTTTTTGCAGAAATTAAAGCTGTTACGAAACTGGAGATACCCGGCACCGCTAATACTTGGCAAATCTTCGTTGACGAAAACGCCACCGGCGGAACAGCCAACCCATTGCCAACAGGCTACCTAAGTACCTTGCAGGATGTTGACATCTCTGGAAGAGCTGACGGCTTAATGATTTATTGGGACGCAACCGCCTTAAAGTACAAGTTTAAAGCCGGTGGAAGCGATTATTCATTGCCGACAGCCAGTGCATCTATTTTGGGAGGTGTAAAAATTGGGAGCGGTTTAACCATCGACGGCGCTGGCGTAATTTCCGTTACCGCTTTGGGCGGAGTTACCAGCTTTAACACTCGTACTGGCGCAATAAGTTTGAACAGTGGGGATGTTACCGGGGCTTTGGGATTTACGCCTTATAATTCCACAAATCCTGACGGTTATATTACGGCATCTGCCATCACCGGTAAAGCGAATATTGACGGTTCTAATGCAACGGGTACTTGGGGCATTAATACCACTGGTTATGCAACAATATTAAAATCTAATCACATTTATCCGAACAATATTAGTGACAGTACATCAGCATCGAGTTTATCAGATGGTAGTTTTACCACTGTTTCGATGCACGATTCGCCATCTATTTTTGGTAGTGGACAATTTGGTACAACGTTAACAATGTCAGGATATGACAAATATGGAGCTACTCAAATATCTGCCCTATACAACGCTTCAACACCAAGACTTGCTGTTAGAAATTTTAATCAAGGCCTAAATAATTGGAACAGCTGGAGAGAGCTACAATTCAAAGACGAGTTAGGTTCTGCGGCTTATCAAGCATCTACAAGATTTATGTTAGATTATACTTACCTAGGCACAGCTTCTATGAATTTTGTAGGGCAGAGCGGCATATATAGAAATGAAACTGGTGTTGGCGGAAATTACGCATATAGTGGCGTTTTGCACATACAAGCTGGCGACACCGGTTGGCAACTACAAAGTTCGTTTGCAGGGAGTGATTACTTAAGGTTTAGAGGTACTGGCGCTAATGGAAATAATTATTCTGCTTGGAGTGAGGTATTTCACAGTAATAATGTTTCTTATGTAAAAGAAACATTAGGCTTAAACAATGGTTCAACATTAACTAATAATATAAGTGGCAATGCAGCAAATGCTAATGCCTTATCTACTATTCCCGTGGACTTTGGAAGTTACGCTACAGGAGTGCAATGGATAGTAGGGAGTAATAACGTAGATGGTAAATTAAACCCTGTTTCTACCACAACTTTACAAGCATTTTTAGGCTTAAATGGTGGTTCAACATTAACTAATAATATCAGCGGTAATGCAGCAACGGCAACAAACGCTACAAGTTGGGGTGGCAGGAGTGCAAACCTTGTTGGAAATTGGACTTCATCATTTCAATACCCAATTGGCTTAGACCAAGCTGACGGAACAGTAAAATTGGTAGAAGTTGCACCCTTTCAAACGTGGCTCGGGCTTGGCTCAAACGCTTACACTTCTACGGCTTATATGCCTGTAACTGGCGGAACATTAAGTGGAAATCTAACAATACAAAATAATACCTTAAACCTTACTACTGATGACCCAACAGTTGGAGGTAAGATTTATGGATATAACAGCACTACTTCTGCACCTTATGGTGGTGGATTAAAATTCCAAACAAGATTTTACAACGGAAGTGCTTACAACTACATTGATAGGTTAACAATTAATGATAGTGGTTATGTAGGTATAGGTACAACAAATCCAATGCAAAACTTTGTAGTATCTCACAACGGGGCATTAGGCTTAGAAGTTTATGACGATTATGTAAATAATAAGTTTGGATTGCAGGTTTATAACAGGTCAACAAATGCTTATGGTATAATGGAATTTGCAGCCAGTGAGTTTGTCTTTGCCAACAGCAACTTAATAGTTAATGCAGGTTATGGTGTTGGCTTTAAATTATTGGACGGTTTTAACATTTACAGACAGAATGGCTATACGGGATTTGAGTATGGTAATTCTGAAAAAATGAAACTAAGTGCAACAGGACTAGAGGTAATTGGCAGTGTTTCGGCGGATAGATTTCAGGCTAATACCGACGGCTTCAAATCCTATAATTACCGTGGAATGGTTGGCGATTATGACCAAAACAGTTCTGCTGAAAAAATAATCTGGACTATTGGCGACAACTGGAATACATTAGCCACAATGTACGGTTTGGGTTACACCTATAATAACATCTCGGGATTTGGGCATTCGCTTTTTATGGCTCTTAACGGAACAAAGACCATTCAATTTTCTTTGGAGACAGGTAGCGCAAGTTTCAATGGCAACGTTATCGCCGGTACATTCATAGGCGCACTTTCAGGCAACGCTTCTACAGCAACAAAACTAGCCACTGCAAGAACATTATGGGGGCAATCTTTCGACGGCTCTGGTAATGTGAGCGGGCCTTTAACCGGTGTAACTGATTTGACCGCCAGCGGACAGATCATATCTGCAAACATTAAAGCAACTAATAAAATGGAAATACCCGAAGCACCGGGCGGAGTACCAAACGGCAACGTATGGAAAATTTTTGTAGATCCTAATATTTAAAGCAATGGCGGCAGAGGCAACGGTATATCTTAACAACGGCGCAAAACTCCCGGTAAAACTGGACGGTGTTGCGCAGTACGATGCTTTGGTAGCGCTAAAGCTCAGCGCTTACGGAAGCAATATCAAAACGCTATTCTATCTGGATGCGGTTTTGGTAGCTGACAACGGAGCAGGAAGTTCAGGCTTTGTTGGGATGGTTAAAATTGGGGGCGCAAACTATATCCGCCATGCCAGCGCAAGGCGGTCGAAAACAGTACTTCAAAATGCTAGCGCAGATCAGTTTATACTCTTGAACGATGCAGGGCTGAATACTTTGGGCGACGCAACTAATGCCAGTGTACCAGTGCCTTTGGTTGGTGTGGTGAGCGGTTCGGATGTGCTGATTAAAGTACTTGCAGATTTCTTGAGCGCTTATTATGTTGACACCACAGACTACGGAGTAGAATATCTGTACAAAACTACCGGAAGCATTGGCGGTAGCTACATTGCAGTAAGCGCCGGTACTTTGGCACAGGCAACCGCTTCAACCGCAAAAGATTTTTATTTGAGCGGATTTGACCGGGCAAACATCACGCCCGACAATAAGCTTTACGTACGCCCATACCTAACCAATCCAGAAGGGAAATTTATCGGTACCGAGATTTCTGTATCCATAATGGCGGCTTATCAGGTTGTAAAATCAGATTACAGTTACGAGGGAGTTCTTGCCGCCTGTTCGCATCCAGGAAGCGGTACAACAATGACAGTTTACAGCGAGCGTGGAGATTTCAACATTGGCGATACGCTTTATTTAGATGCCCAAAAAACAACAACTGCTCCGGCCGCCAGTTATGGTTTTGAAATTTATAGCAGTGAGCCAAAATTTGTTGGCGTAAATAGTTCTGGAGTAATTACCGATTTTGGATATTGTCCGGACGAACTGGTCTTTGATGTTTTTGCAGACATTGACGATAGTATTCCGGGTTCATCATTATTGAACGTTACCGTTACGGAGCATACCGGTAAGAATACCATTACCAATGTTGAAGTTTTCGTTCAGGTGACTTTAAATGATGTTGATCCCGAGACAGGCGATCCGATAGTAAGTTATCCAACATTTACTTTAACGGTCAACTTCACTAATTACGGGACTTATAAATCAGGCACAACCAGTGTGGGTGTTTATGATAGCATAGCGGCGAGTGCCGACATCACATCCGTAAGCATTACGCCAACATATTATACAGATTCAACAGGTTATACCCAAAAATATTTAGAGAGCCATTAATTAAATTTAAAACAGATAACAATGAAAGAATTCATCTTAGACACCAGCGTTGCGGAAGCCGATGCGCTGAAGGCTGTTAACTTGAATGTTAACATCGATTTTAACAGCAAAGCCTTAAATTTTAACGGCAACCAGTCCATCCCTTACCAAGGCAGGCAGATGCTCACCGCTATTGACTTTAAAAACAACGTCAGGATAAGCGAGCTTGAAACTGTAATTGCCAGCCAGCAGGACGGTGATTTAAAAACCCAGAACCAAGCAAAGTTGGCTTTGGCAAATACCGCCTACAATTCCATAGAAAGCGCAGTTGAAGCGTACCTGCAGGCAGTTTATGAACTTTATAACCCGGCTGTATAATGGGCGTGAAAAACTTAAAACCAAAAATTGCAATGCCCAAAATGAATTTGGGCATTGTAACCGGACTAGAGAAAATGTTGCCAGGCTTTAAAACCGCAAGCTATGCAGATCACCAGCGCATAGCCGGAATTTTGCAAACGCTAGCCACTACTGCAGGACAACGACAAAAAATTATCACGGATTTTTTTAAGGAAAATAATCTGCCGGAAACGGAAAGCATCGGCGCTGAGCATCCGCTTAGTCGCGAGCTTTTTGGCCTCATCAATAACGCAGAAACTACGCTCACCAAAAAAGACGTGGCAAATTTCTCCCTCGAGGAATTTAATATAAGTGTTGACGGCCTGACCTTAAGTTTCGCCGATCGGAATTTTTTGATGTATTGGTTGGTGAGTTCAAACAATTCGTAATCGTCTTTGAAATTCGCTAAACTCGTTTTCGATTTTCTTAACCGAATCTACTTTGTATTCCTCATCCAAATGAGCGTAACGCAAAGTAGTTTCTATTTTAGTATGTCCTAAAATTTCTTTTAGACCGTAGATATTTTTTTCCGTAATCATATATAAATGACCGAACGTGTGCCTAGCTACGTGACTGCTTAGGTTTTTAGATATTTCAGCTTTTAACGCAATCTGTTTCATTATCCGGTTGTAAGCTTGACCGGTCGGCAAATCAAAAAAGTTTCCTGCAGTATATCTCTGAACGAATGATTTCGCAATTTGCACTATCGGAATTTCAATAATTTTCCTTGATTTTCTGTTTTTATAAGGCATATATCGCAAAATCCCATCTCTTACTTCCCATGTGTTTTCCACGCGGTAAACGTCCGAAATTCGCATAGATGTAAAACAACAAAACAAAAAGGCCCCTAACACTTGCTGGTGGACAGGCGGAAGATAATGGTCGGTAAAAATTATGATCAATCTTTTGACTTCTTCTTTATTTAAAAAAACGGTTTTATCCTGAGGTTTTTTATTGGCAAATCTCCTGGCTTTATCATTTACGAAAATCATTGGTTCTTCAGACGCCCGGTTTAAATAGGTTTTTACGGTTCGAACACGGTCCCAGATGGTGCCCGCTTTATAAAATTCACCTTCTCTAAACTCCTTGTGGGTTAAAAAATTTTTGAACCCTTGCATCCATTTCGAGTCAATATTTTTAAATGATGAAATTGGGTCGTATTCCATCACCTGCATTTTAACCGCATGTACGTTTTGCCAGGTTTTGGTATCAATATCTCCTTTTGCAAACCTGGTGTTTCGTTCCCTTTCCATGTAGCTGATGAAAGATTCACGTTCGTTAAAAACATGGACCTCAATTTTAAATTTTTCTAAAGTCAGGTTTTCATTCCGGATCCTGTAAGCTCGGTGAATTTCAGTGTGCTTGGCAATTTCAGAAGCGATCAATAAATTATAATCATGAACTTCATTGTCCTGGCGAGATCTGGGCAAAAGTTTTCCCTGAAGCAAATCGATTTTATCTGCGGGCCAACGAAGTTTTAAAGCAAAGGGTTTGTGCTTTCCATCAATAATGACCATTAAAAATAACGATGCTTCATTGGTTTGGGCATTAACTCTCCGCTTATCATAATAAAGTTTTGATGAAAAGCTGAACATTTTTTCTCCTTGATTATTCATGTCGGAATAATGTCGGAGCGAAACGATAGGTTAACTGCAGTGCGATACTTGCAACCGGATATCAAATGCTCAAGAAGCATCAATATAAAAAACCGGCTTAAAGTGAGCGAAAGACGAGATTCGAACTCGCGACCCCAACCTTGGCAAGGTTGTGCTCTACCAACTGAGCTACTTTCGCTGGTCAAATAAAAAAACCTCATACGGTCATGTATGAGGTTATTGTACTGAAGGCGGGAATCGAACCCGCACTCCCTTAACGGGAACAGGATTTTAAGTCCTGCGTGTCTACCAGTTCCACCACTTCAGCAACTGATTAATAATATTTCAAACTTTCCCGCAATCTCTTAGCGGGAATCCCGGTTTTAAATCGGGACGTGTCTACCAGTTCCACCATCTGAGCAAGCTTAAAGCTTGATTAGCTATTCAGAGAATAGCTAGAGCGAAAGACGAGATTCGAACTCGCGACCCCAACCTTGGCAAGGTTGTGCTCTACCAACTGAGCTACTTTCGCTTATTTTAAAGAACTTTGTTTCCCCTTGCGGGTTGCAAATATAGACAGAAATATATTGTTTGCAATAACCCGACTTAAAAAAAACGAAATTTTTTTATAATTCGTTAGCTTTCAATACATAAAAAACCAAATCGGGCTCAAAACCTCTGCTTATTGCATATTGGCCGAGTTTATAGTTGGCTTGATATTCTTTCTTTTCCTTAATGTAAGGACGTTTTTTTTCTAACAAATCTTTCAATTTTTCAAGATATTCATCCTCATCCAAACTTTTTAAAGCCTTTTTTATAAGCGGAGCGGATACTTGCTTAAATTTTAAGCCCTCGGCAATTTTTTTACGTCCCCAGCTTTTTATCCTAAACTTTCCATTTGCATAAGCTATTGCAAAACGTTCTTCATTTAAAAAATTATGCTCAATTAAGTCTGTAATGATGTTTTCTAAGTCCAAACCTCTCAAACCTAAAGCAATCAATTTCCCTCTTACCTCATACTGGCTGCGTTCTTGGTATGCACAGTAGGCTTCTGCTTTTTGCAAAGCGGCATGGTAACTGAGCGGTTGGTTTGTTTTTTCAGGCATAGCGTATAAAATTAGTGATATTCGCGAATAATCATCAACTTTGCGCAAATGTCGCAGTTTTCTTTTACAGCTCAAGAACTATCAAAAATTGTTGCTATCAAGTCCTTGCTTAATAGTCCGCAACAGGTTATTAAACATTTACTAACGGATAGTCGGAAAATTACAGACGCTAAAAACTCTGTGTTTTTCACGTTAAAAGGTACAAGAGATGCTCATCAATATATTTCCTCGCTTTATAATTTAGGTGTCAACAATTTTATTTTAACAGATTTAGCTTTTGATACGCAACCTTATCCAAACTCAAATTTTATTTGGGTAAATGATGCAACCGTAGCCATGCAACAAATTGTTGCTGTACATCGCCAAAAGTTTGATTATCCTGTTATAGCAATTACAGGCAGTAACGGAAAAACAATTGTTAAGGAATGGCTTTATCAGCTTTTAGCGCCCGATTATGATATTATAAGAAGTCCAAAGAGTTATAATTCACAAATAGGCGTACCGCTTTCTGTTTGGCAGATGAGTGATGACTATAATTTAGGTATTTTTGAAGCTGGTATTTCTACAGTTGGCGAGATGCCGAATTTAGAAGCGGTGATAAAACCGGATATTGGGATTTTGACCAATATAGCATCTGCCCATGATGAAGGTTTTGAGAGCCGGGAACAAAAATTACAAGAGAAGCTGTCGCTTTTTAAAAATGCAAAAACAGTAATTACGCATAGTCAATATGCAGCTACTTTACCTAAGGAGATAAAAATATTCACTTGGAGTGTAGGACAAGATGCGGATTTAAAGGTCGAAAGTATCGAACAAAAGAATAATATATCCATTATTAACGCAACATATCAAAACAGTAAAATAAGCATTGCTATACCGTTCATCAATCAGGTTTCTGTTGAAAATGCAATTATTTGTTGGGCTACACTGTTAAGTTTAGAAATAGAGCAATCTACTATTTCCAAAAGAATGGAAAAGCTTTTGCCTGTAAAAATGCGTTTAGAACTTAAAAATGGCATAAACCAATGCGCAATTATCGACGATTCGTATAATTCAGATTTTTCGTCTTTGGATATTGCATTGGATTTTTTAAACCAGCAGAACCAACATCCAAAAAAAACACTTATTCTTTCAGATATTCATCAATCGGGGAAATCCGCCGAAGAGCTTTACCAGAATGTTGCCAATTTAATCGAAAATAAGGGCGTAAACCAGTTTATCGGCATCGGCTCCGAGCTTAATCTTTATAAGAATTTATTCCCAATTGGAAGCCTGTTTTATAAAAGTACCGAGGATTTTATCACGAATTTTGCGGCCAATATTTTCAAAAATGAAACCATTTTGCTGAAAGGCTCAAGAGATTTTGAGTTTGAAAAAATCAGCAAAATGCTGACCCAAAAAGTTCATGATACGATTTTGGAGATCAATTTGAACGCTATTTTAAGTAATCTCAAACATTATAAGGCTAAATTGAAACCGGGCGTTAAATTAATGGCAATGGTTAAAGCTTTTGCTTACGGAAGCGGGAGCGATGAAATTGCTAATTTATTGCAACATCACCGTGTAGATTATTTGGCAGTGGCTTATGCCGATGAAGGTGTAGCTTTGAGGCAGGCCGGAATAAATATTCCGATAATGGTTTTAAGTCCAGAAGTTTCTTCATTTGATGCAATTTTTGATTATAATCTGGAGCCCGAATTGTATTCCATGAGGATTTTGCAAGCTTATGCCGATTTTTTAACCGTAAAAGGAGCGAGTGCTTATCCTGTTCATATAAAAGTTGATACGGGCATGCATAGGCTTGGCTTTGTTGAAAGGGATATTGCGGAATTACTAGAAATATTGCACAGTCAATCGGTTTTAAAAGTGACATCCGTTTTCTCGCATTTGGTGGCAAGTGATAGCGAAGTCCATCATGATTTTACGGTGAAGCAAATTTCAGAGTTTGAGTCAATCACGGAAAGATTGTCTGCGGGTTTATCTTACCCTTTTTTGAGGCATATATCAAATACGTCGGCAATTAGTAAGTGGCCCCAAGCACAATTTGATATGGTAAGGTTAGGTATTGGACTGTATGGAATAGAAAGCATTGAGGAGGAAAAACCCTTACTTGCAAATGTGGCGACCTTAAAAACTACGATTTCGCAGATAAAACCTTTAGAAAAAGGAGAAACTGTTGGCTACGGAAGAAGTGGTATAATGAAGAACTCGGGTAAAATTGCAACGGTTAAAATTGGCTATGCAGATGGTTATCCAAGAGCTTTGGGAAACGGAAAGGGAGCAATGCTGGTCAACAACCAATTAGTTCCAACAATAGGCAATATTTGTATGGATATGACCATGTTGGATATTAGTGGAGTTGATGCTTTTGAAGGAGACGACGTAGTGGTTTTTGGCGAGGATTTAAGCGTTTATGAAGTTGCAAAACAGCTGAATACCATTCCTTACGAGGTGATCACCAATATTTCGCAAAGGGTGAAGAGGGTTTATTTTTACGAGTAATTTAAAGGTTATGAAAAGAATATTTAGTGCATTATTTAGGTATTTTATAAAAGGTTTGTTAGTGGTATTGCCTTTGGGGGCAGCCTTTTTCTTAATATTTTGGGCATTTTCTTCTGTTGATGATGCCCTAAATTTAAGCACTTGGATATTTGTGGACCCAAATACAGGCAAACCTTTATATATACCTGGTTTGGGCTTGCTTTCGGTAATTTTGATTATACTTATTGCAGGTATTATTGCTACCTATTTAATTACAGAACCTATTTACAACTGGTTTAGTAAGTGGCTAAATAAACTGCCTATATTCAGGTTTATTTATTCGTCTATTAAAGATTTAACAGAGGCTTTTGTTGGAGATGATAAAAAACTAAACGAACCAGTTTTAGTAGAAGATAGCCATGGTTTTAAAAGAATTGGCTTTTTAACTCAAAAAGATATGAGTGTAGTAGGTTTAAAAGGTGATGTGGCTGTTTATTTTCCTTGGTCATATTCTTTCGCAGGGCAAGTACTGATTGTTAAAGCAGAACAGGTAAAACCCTTGAAAATGACGTCAGCACAGGCTATGAAATTTATTGTTTCGGGCGGCGTTAGCTCTGTACATTAATGTGGTTGTGATTTCGCCTTCCCTTTAACTAATAAATTTAGATTGGTAGAATATCTTTATAGTGTAATTGCGGAAATTTTGAAGAATAATAAATTTTAGTTATAACATTATATTCCAAGGTCATTGGGTGGTTGTTTAATACATTTATTGCGAATTTTACGTAGTTGTTTTTTGTAAATATAATGTTGTGATTAAGATGAGAAATGAGCGCTTTTATAAAAAAAGGTTTCTAAGCGCTTTGGCAACCGGAAATAAGAAAATTTACAGGAAATTGTTGCTGGTCCTTGTACAAACAAGTTTTAATTTATTGCTTAATATTTTAAACGAGTAATTTATCTGCTAAATAAGACAAGGCTAATTTTCATCTCGAAAATTAGCCCTTTTTGCTTTAATTCAGCAATATCTAGTTGCTTATCTTCTAAAAACTATCGCTTTTTAAACGAAATACTGTCTTTATTTACATTCACATCTGTAGATTTTGTATGCACTGAAGTCCCGTTTTTGTCAACTGTAACATTTGTTGAGGGTTCGATGGCCGCGTTGTTGGCTGGAGTTCTAGAGTCTTCAGTTGTACTCTTTTCAACTACAACTGTGTCTTTATGGTCATCCATTTTCTTGTCGTTATTACAAGCTGTAGCAACGGTTAAACCTAAACCAACTGCTATTAAGTATAAATTATTTCTTTTCATGATGTGTTTTTAATCAATAGCTTACAAAACGAATGCCATTAAAATGTTATTTTTTTTAGAAGCGCAGGTTTCTCTGTGTGTGCCTTGCATGTACTACCATTGCTACCGCTAAAGTAGTGATAAAATCTAG
>NZ_CAMLIG010000014.1 GCF_946480185.1 uncultured Pedobacter sp.
AAGCATCTGGAAGGGCGTTGCCTAAATCTTTAAAATCCTGATGGCGGTTGGTGCCAATTAATTTCACATGTTCACCGTTTAAAAAGAAACCTTTATCCGCATCAAAACTAAACCATCTAAAGCCTAATGGATTGCTTACCTCATCCAGTAAATTACCGGTTTTCGCATCTTTAATCTGCGACACAATCCGATATAAATAAGGAGAATTTGGCGACCAAAGATTAGGATTTTTAATAAATGGAATAGATTGCTCAAAAGCTTGGTCTGCTGTTGCGCCGGCTTTGATCTTATCCTGTTTTTCAGCTATTTTATTTCCGCTTGCATCAAATATCTGACTGTAAATAATGAGCGATTGTTTGCTGGAACTGGTATTGCTTAAAATGCCTTTTACCAGTACAGAAGCCTGCTCTTTAGTTACTTTAGGTGTAGAGACAAATACACCTTTTGAAGCATGGTTGTCCATGTCAAAATGAACTTTGTTTACAGCTACTAAGTAAACATCGCGGTAAATGCCACCATAAAAAGTAAAATCGGCAGAAAGAGGAGGAATATCCTCATTATATTCATTATTTACTTTGATGCTGATGTTGTTAGGTTGGTCAAAATTAACCGCATCTGATATTGGGAGACTGAAAAAAGTATAACCACCAATATGGCTGCCGATAGATTTTCCGTTGATAAAAACTTCTGCCACTTGCGATGCACCTTCGAAATAAATGTAAATATCTTTGTTTTTCCATGAGGACGGAATCACCACGTTTTTTTGGTACCAGCCAATTCCACGGTAATATCCGGGTTCATCATCGGTAACGTCTATTACATTCCAAGTATGCGGAATGTTCACCTTTTCCCAATTAACCGCTATTTTAGTTTTTGGGAAACCGTTAATATCTCCTTTATGGAAGTTCCAATTGGTGTTAATGGTTTTCTTGATTCTTTCCTGCGCTTTTAAACTTGTTGCGGCTAATAATAGGCAACAACAGAAAGCCGATAGTTTTTTTAGCATATTTTTATTTGTTGGTCCAGTAAATCAATTGGGCGCGCCGTTGTCGCATTATTTGCTTATAATGGTGATGGTTCTGTTTTTGTCATCATCACCTGTATGGCGGGTTTCACGTACCAAAACAAATATATAATTTTCAGTCGGATGTTTTTTGATTACATCCACAACATCTAAATATTAGGACTTCTCTGTACTGTCAAAACTTAATTTGCCAGCTATTCTAATGTGTTAATAATAAAATGATTTCTTTGGGAAAGTTGCGATAGACGTAAACCTCTTACGCACTTGTTATCTGTTTTTTAGCGAGTATATTTGAAAAAATGAAATGTATTATAAATGATTGTAACATCATAAAACAAATATTAAATTTAGCACATGAAAAATATTTTTTATACCTCGATTATTTGTTTTTTGTGTTTAAGTGCGATAGGGCAAACTATTGTTAAACCAGATTCTAAGAAAATTAGTTACCAAGGTAGAGTTGCTGTTAACGCTGATGTTACTTCTTTTTATTGGCCAGGAACAAGCATCTCTTTAAATTTTAAAGGAACAAGCATAAAAGCCAAGCTGAATTCTACAAAAGAGAATGCGTATTTTTATGTGCTTATTGATGATTCTGTTAGTGCTAAAATAGAAGTCTTACAAGATGCGCCCGCTAAATATTACACCTTAGCCTCAAATTTGAATAATAAAGAACATCACCTTGAACTTTTTAAACTCAGTAACAGTACTTCCGCTAATCAGTTTTTCGGTTTTGAATTAGCTGGGAAAAGCGAAATCTTAGCACCCAACAAATTGCCGGTAAGAAAAATTGAATTTTATGGAAATTCTATCACCGCTGGTCATGGAGTGGATACGCCACCCCCATTAACCGATTCTGCAGACCCGAAATATTTCAACAACTATTATACTTATGCGGCAATTTCTGCCCGTCATTTTAATGCGCAATATGTAAACACTTCCCGCAGTGGAATAGGCGTAACCATAAGTTGGTTTCCGGAGATTATGCCCGAAACTTTCGATAGGTTGGATCCATTAGATGCAAATAGTAAATGGGACTTTAAAAAATATCAGCCCGATGTAATTGTTGTCAACCTTTTCCAAAATGATTCTTGGTTAGTTAATAATCCAAATCATCCGGAGTTTAAGAGGAGATTCGGTACAGAAAAACCGACAAAAGAATTCATTATTGAAGCTTATAAAAATCTTATAGCCAGTATTAGGCTCAATAATCCTAAAGCTCAGATCATTTGTGCTTTAGGGAATATGGATGCCACCAGAGAAGGTTCCGAATGGCCCGGCTATATTAAAACGGCTATAGACCAACTTAACGATGCTAAAATTTATCAAGTAGTTTTTCCTTATAAAAATACACCTGGTCACCCCAAACGTAACGAACAACAGGCCATGGCAAATCAATTGATCAAGTTTATAGATAAGAATATAAAGTGGTAAGTATGAGAATCGCTTAGACGGAAAAATCTCTACGATTTACCCGAATAAATAGACAAAAAAAGGCTGTTCTCACTTTTCGAGACAGCCTTTTAAATTTAAATACAAAGGTTTATGGTGTAAACCGATACCGCAAAATATACCAGCACCACACATTAAATTTAAAAATAAAGCACCTGATTTTGGGATGTTTTCTGCCACAAAACCCAATATAGTTGGCCAGAAGTAACCCACACCCAATCCAAAAACACTAATAAAAATAGAATTGCCAGTTAAAGTGGCTATCTGTAAGATTAAAAGCGTGGATTTCGATATCGCTACTAGAACAGCCATTCAGCTTTTACTTGGATTGTTGCGCAAAGTTGCCAAAAGACGATTTTTTACACTAGGTTCCCTTTGGAAGTCTCAAAACTATTTACCATTGCCAATTGGGTTAAAGATTCTTTAAAAAAGTTAAACTTACCGGTACTTGCAGATTTACCGCTTTGCTTTCATCTTCTATGTAAAAGTATTTGATGCCTATTTTTTGAGCTTCTTTTATTACCGCCGGGATATTGATTTGCCCAGAGCCGAGGGCAACATCATTTTCTACAGGAGTTGTGCCAGTAAGGTTTCCTTGTATTCCGCTGCGTAAATCTTTAACATGCATCAGCTTAAATCGAGAACCATATTTTTTCATTAATTCAACAGGGTCTTTACCAGGATGAAATGCCCATAAAATATCCAATTCAAAACTCACATCATCTGGGTTGGTATTCGCCATGAGGTAATCAAAAAAGGTTTGACCATGGTAAGTCTGCATATCAAACCCATGGTTATGATAACAGAATGTCAAGCTGTATTTATCTTTTAATAATTTCCCCGCCGTGTTAAAGTCGGTAACAGTTTGTTTGATGGTTTCTAAAGTTAAGGTAGTTTTATTGTGTGGAATCCAAGCTACTCTTACAAAATTTGCGCCCAGCTTTTTAGCATTTTCACCAACTATATCTGTGTTTTTTACTAAATCTTCATAATTCACCCCAAATGAAGTACAAATCATTCCTCTTTCGTCCAACATCTTTTTAATGTCTTCCGCTTTTTGACCAAAAAGATTAGAGAATTCGATATTGGTAATGCCCAAACTTTTGATGGTATCTAAAGTTGCCGAAAAGTTTTTCTCGAAACTATGGCGGTAGGTAAAGGAAACCACTCCAGGTATTTCTTTTAAAAGCTTTCCGGTTCGGGTATCCGCTATAAATTTGGTCTCTTTTATTTTGATGTTTTTAAAGTAAACCCTAAAACCATGTTCTTGTAATAATATTCTTCCTTTTTCGCCAAGTCCAAAACCAGGAATGTCTTTATACTTACTGTCTGCAACTAAATCCTTAAATCTCTGGCTTCCTCTTTCGTAGGTTAAAACCATTACGCCATTTAGCCAATGTTCAATATGCGTTCCGTTAGATACTATTTTTAAAGTATTCCAACCGCCAATTGGTTTAACTGGTTTATTGTCTATTGCAGGGATTAAATCATATAAAGAAGAGATAGTGCGATTTCCGTTTTTACCCAATTTAGCATCTGGGTGTACGGCATCGTCTAATAGCTGAAACTCTAAACCAAAAGCAGATCTTGGACTTGCAGGTGTGGGTTGTTGTGGCGCTACAAAGTATTTTACGCCACTGTTTGCCCCCTTAGTTAATTTAAAATCAACCTTGAGTTCAAAATTATCATACTCTTTAAGTGTTACAATATCACCGCCATCGGCAGATTCCGCACCGCCATTTGCGTTTACTTCCAGTAAACCGTTTTCAATTTTCCAGCCTTTAGAAGGGAAGTTGTCTGTAAAAGCACCTTTCCAACCAGCTGTAGTTTTGCCATCAAATAAAAGTTTCCAACCTTCCCGTTTTTCTTTTTTGCTGAGCGTATTGTCTTGTGCTTTAACCAAACCAGTTAGCGTAATTAGCAGAGCGGTGATTAATAAATAGCTTGTAGATTTTAACATGATTTTCGATTTTAAATATATTAAAGTACTGCTTTGGCATTTTAGGTACAAGTAAACTAAATAAGCTTCAGGCAATAAGATAAGCAAAAGCACAGAGGTGATAAACATGATGTAATAACCCGTTTCTATTTTGTCAAGGTTGTTATAAGGAGCCAATAATATTCCCGCCGTTTTAACGATGAAATCATATTTTATGGTTTTGGCTTTGTTGGAATAAGTACGTTTTTAAAACCCAACTCATGAAGTGTTTTATAATGTTCATCTGTCATGTTTTGTTTAATTGGAATATTTACATTACAGGCCAATAAAGAATGATTTGGATTTGATTCATCAATTTTTGGTGGTGTTACTTTAGAGGTTTCCGTAGTCTTTTCTTTTTTGGTACATAATAAAGTACTAAATACACAATCAGTGAGTATTAAAAATACAGACTTCTTTACACAGCTTTTCAGCATAATTTTTGGTTGTGATTTAATAATTGGTATTACAAATCTATTTAAGATGAAGTTTTAAACAAGGGCTTATATGTGTTTGTTTGGGGTGCTATTTGTTCAAGGATATTTATATAAGTAGGAATTTATTATCCGAAATTATATGTCGGGGAGGCTTCTAGGAAAACATAGATAGCGATTATCAACTTATTAAGGGCTGGATAATCTTATCAATACGCGAATTCGACATGAAGAGTTGATAAGAACTTGATTTGTTGATTGATAAGAAGTTTTTACTTTGTACATCTTGACCCCTTTAAAAGAATATTGAAACCCCTAAACCCAATCAAGTAATCAGGATATTTAGGTAACGAGTTGGTCAACTATTCCCTAATAGTTTTCGGCTCTCTAACCAATTTTTTATCTAAATAATTTAATTAAAATGAAAAAGTTATTTTTATTTTTTTTAACTCCGGTAATCTTTGTTGCCTGTAAAAAGGAAAGTACAGGAGTTGCTACATTAAATGAAGGCGTTAAACCTCAAGCCACAATTAAGGTGAATAATACACCTTACGACCCAAACAATCCATTATTAAAGAACGCGAATACCGACTTTGAAATAGGGGCTGCTATTAACGAAAATGATTTTGGAAACTCCTTATATACGGGTTTGGCAGGCTCTCAATATAATAGTATAACTGCGGAAAATGAGATGAAGTTTCAAGAAACTGAACCTTACGAAGGAGATTTTAGGTATAATATGAATGTTGTGAATTTTGCAAAATCTCATGGAATAAATAGAGTCCACGGACATGCAATTATGTGGTATAGAAACTTGCCCTCATGGGTGGCGGCGGCTGGTGGTTCTGCTACAGGTGAAACCAGAAAGCAAATTTACCGTTCCTTATTATATAATCACATTTATAACCTATTTACGTTTTACTATGCTCAGAAAGATAGTCAAGGTAAACCAATTGTTAAATCTTGGGATGTTGTAAATGAAGCTTTTAACGCTGGTGATGGGAATTACAGACCTGATAGTGAAAATGTTTGGGCTAAAGAACTTGGGGCATACGATGCTGTTAGACTGGCATTTTTATATGCAAGGCAGATTGCTGAAAAAATAGGTGATACCAATTTGAAATTATTTTATAATGATTTTGGGCATGAGTACTCTAAGTCTAAAACAGATGCTATCTTTAATATGGTTAATGATTTAAAAGTTATTAAGGTAAACAATAAGCCAATTATTGACGGTGTTGGACTGCAAATGCACACTTTTGCTAAAAGAACGGTAACGGGCAGTGATAATAGTATAGATTATGCTATCACTAAAATGGCCGCTACAGGCTTGCTGGTGCATATTTCTGAGCTAGACATAAGAATGAACAATTACGATAATGTGGATGATGGCGGGACTGAGGGTGACCAGAAATACAGATGGTTTAAAATTCCTCAAATTTATAGAGCAAGAGTGCCCTCAAGTCAAAGATGGGGAATAACCTTGTGGAACATCGGGGATGCTGATAGCTGGAGAATTAGTTCTCAAAAAGCTACTTTATATGATGTAAATTACAATAAGAAATCAGTTTATCAAAGGTTTTATGAAGGCTTAAACCAAGCTATAGATCCTATCTAAACAAAAAAGCTAGTCTTAGGGAACTAGCTTTTTTTTGATTATTTTAAAGACCATTATTAGGTATTAAAGCATCTATTATCGGTTTTACCCATTCGTCTTTTGCCATGTCATAAGCAATAAAATCCGAATCAAACTGCCAATAGCTCCAGCTCCAATGACGAGCTTCAGCCTGCCGGGCAACATAGTTGGTCCAATTGACTCTTGATTGCATATCACCTTTTTCATAAGCACCAAACTCGCCTAATGTAATTGGTCTGTTATGCTGTTTTGACCAGTTTTGAACAACGTCGAAATCTTTTTGTACTGCCTGTTTCTGAGCCTCTGTTCCAGTCCAGGTAATCCCGCTTAAATCTTTGCTTTTTGCAGACCATGGTGCGCCTTGATGGGTGAATTCAATTGGACTGTAATAATGTACAGCCACAATAATGTTTCGGTCAGCTTCTGGCAAAACCAAATCCTTTAAATAATTGATCTGATTGCCGTAAACAGTGCCAATGATTAACGTTCTGTTTGGGTTTGATTTTCTGATGATTTCATAAGCTTCTTTATGGATTTGGTTCCATAATTCTGGTTTCATATTAGGCTCATTGGCAATCTCAAAAAGTACATCGTTAGAATAGTTTTTACAATGCTCGGCAATTTGTTTCCACATGGCTAAAAGCATTGGTTTTGTGCCCAAAGGATCTTTTTCCATTGCACCATGCTCATGAAAATCTACAATAGCCATTAAGTTGTTTTTCAAAGATTCCTTGATAATCCAATCTAAAGTGGTGAAAAACTTAGGATTAATGGTATAGGCCGAATCCATAGAAAAGCGAAAAGGACTTATCTTTATTCTAACGTTATTAAAACCGGCTTCTTTTATCAATTTAAAATGCTTTTCTTTCATTCTGGCTTTAGAAAAGTTATCCCAAATTGGGTCGTAACCAATAATATTTAGCCCTCTGCCCATTTTAGCATTCTGCTTAAAAGCATAATTTTTGTCTTTTGAATTTTGCGCAAAAACAGAACAGCTCGTTAAAATAAGAATGAAGCTGACATAAAAGCTAAGCTTGATTTTATTATTCATATTAATTTTGGGTTTATTGATAAACTTTTTCGATAGCCATTTGCATTTTACCAAGCATTTGAGGTACTAAAGCAAACGGGTCATAAGGTTTGCCACGTACCAACAATGTTTCTACAGGTAAGAATCCTTTATAACCGCCATTTTTTATGATTTTAATCAGTTTTACATAATCCGTTTGAATTGGGTTTCCAATCTCATAAGGACTTTCTTTAACCTGCCAGTTTACCGCATATGGTATTAACTCGGCAATGTCTTTATAGGGATCAGCGGTTCTAAAATTACCAGTATCAATAATTAAACCTGCCCATTTAGAATTTACGCCGTTAATTACATATTTGCACTGTTCGGCAGTTTGCAACATATCTCCATGATTTTGGATGCCAATTTTAACACCGTATTTTTCTCCGTAAGCGGCACATTCTTTATAGCTTTCAATCATCCAATCAGCAACTTCTTTCCATTTATTTTCATATCCTTTTGGAATTTCTCCCGAAAACAAACGAACTACAGGTATTCCCATTTTATGGGCCGCAACAATCCAGTTTTTAGCTAACTCTACTCCAGTGGCTCTAACTTTGGGATCTGGCGATGCAAAATCATTTCTAATTCCGGTGCCGGTTAAGGTAATCCCAAGTTCGGCAGCTCTATCTTTAAACTTTTTAAGATAATCATCTGAAGGAACATCAGGATAAGTAGGAAAGAAATAAGCGGTAGGATCCAAAGCTTTGATTTGATTAGCTTTGCACCAATCAAGCAGATTAAATAAGGAATAAACCTGTTGTTTATTTCTCGCATCTTTAGCTACCAACAAATCGCTAAATGAATAAGCGTTTAATGAGGGAATTAATGGGTACGTTTTCGTTTTTTTTTGTGCTAAACTTACGGTTGAAGAAAAAAGTAGCGCTAAACCTGCAACAATAGATATTTTTAAATGTTTCATTTTGAATGATTTTGATGCTATACTTAAAAAGTTCCGTTACTTACAAAAGCGATTTTTTTACCGTCAGGAGACCAGCTTGGAACATTTAAACTCCCTTGTCCGCCATATAAGTAAGAAATAACCTTAGGTTGCCCACCTGCAACGGGCATTAATTTGATATAAACCCGCTCGTAAAATGGGTGCTTTTCTGCCGGTACATCTTTAGAAAAGGAAATGAAAACTAGCCATTTACCGTCTGGCGATACATGTGGAAACCAATTGTTAAATTCGTCAAACGTCAATTGCGTTTGGTTTTTGCCGTTGGCATCCATTTTCCAAACCTGCATCAAACCGGTACGGGTAGAGCAGAAATAGATGGTTTTTCCGTCTGGAGAATATTCAGACCCATCATCCAATCCTTTGGTGTTGGTAAGCGGAGTTTCCTTTCCGCCATCTTTAGAGATTTTATAGATGTCAAAATCTCCATTACGTTCTGCCGTGTAAATTAAAGTTGAATTATCTGGCGACCAGCCATGGAAATAAGATGGGCTTTTATCGGTAATTCTTTTTGGAGTACCACCCGTAACGGGTAGCGTATAAACATTAGATTTACCGCCGTCTTCTGTTTGGTTGCTGATCCCTATTTGCTTTCCATCGAAAGAAAGTACATGGTCATTATTGTTTTTGGTAGCAAAATCGGTATTAATAACCGTAGCCGTTCTGCTGTTGATATCAAAATTATATAATTTACCTTCTTGGTTATAGATTAAACTTTTGCCGTCTGGTGTCCAGTTTGGAGCCTGAAAAGAACCTGTATAATTGGATACCACTTCTCTATGGCCGGTGGCAACGTCCATAATCTCTAAGGCACTACCTAAATAATCTTTGTATTGAATTAAGTTTGCCGGTGCAGGATTAAAAATTCTGGTATTGCTAAATTCTGCTTCTTCAGAAAATTTATTTGTGTGCGGACAAACAAACAAACCTGCAACTACATTGTCGCCTAAATTGATGTTGTTGATTACTTCTGTTTGATAAATTTCTCCAAAATGAGCGGCGGACATGGTGTACGTATTTCCTTTTTTCTCTAGCTGTAAAACATCAGGAGCATTAATCTTCATTTTAATTTCTTTCAAAATCGCTCCTGTTGAAGTTCTGTACTGTAAAGAAGCTAAACCATCGCCGTGTACGGCACAAACCACTGTTGCCGAGTTTGGTGCGTTTGAAGTTCTAATCATTAAACCCGCTTTGCGGTGCAATTCATGCCCTTCGCCAATAAATTTAAACTGTGTTTGAAGAATGAAATCGCCATTCATTTTTTTACTGAGGAAAGAGAAACTGTCTTGAGCGAACCAAATATTAGAACCGGTTCCACTAATGCGATAAGTTTGCGAGGGTTCATAATAACTTGCCGAACCTTTTATTTGTGGTTTTCCGATGTCTAAAAATTGATCAAACGACCCAACTTTAGCATTCGGAACCTGAGCCTTAACTGCCAAAAAAAAGGGAATAAATAAGCTTAACAATAGCAATTTTGATTTCATAATATTTAGGATAAAATTTGGTTGATTACTTTTAATTCCGTCTCAGAAAAATGGCGGTTTTCTAAACATTTTATAGAATCCGATACTTGCGCAGATTTGCTTGCGCCTAATATGACAGACGTAATTCGTGGGCCCTTTAAAATCCACGATAAAGCCATTTGAGCTAAATTTTGTTCTCGCTCTTGGGCGATGAGGTTTAATTTTCTAACTTTTTCAATTTTCTCGGCATCCAAATAATCCTCTTCAATAGCCCCGTTTCCGCGATGACTTGCCACTCTGGAATCTTTAGGGATTCCGTGTAAATATTTGTTGGTTAACAAGCCTTGTGCAAGAGGAGAGAAGGAAATGCATCCCACTCCGTTTTCCTCCAACACATCCAATAAGCCATCCTCAACCCAACGGTCAAACATGGAATATTTAGGTTGATGGATAAGGCAGGGCGTTCCTAATTCTTTTAATATTTTAAAAGCTTGTGTGGCTTCTGCCGGCTCATAACTGGAAATGCCAATATAAAGCGCCTTACCCTGGCGGACCATCAGGTCTAAGGTGGCCATGGTTTCTTCTAAAGGCGTTTCAGGATCTGGACGGTGATGGTAGAAAATATCTACATAGTCTAATCCCATCCTTTTTAAGCTTTGATCTAAACTGGCAACTAAATACTTTTTTGAACCCCAATCTCCGTAAGGCCCGGGCCACATTCCCCAACCTGCTTTTGTGGAAATAATCAATTCATCCCGATAAGGAAGAAAATCTTGCTTAAGGATTCTTCCGAAATTTGACTCTGCAGAACCTGCTGGCGGTCCATAATTATTAGCTAAATCAAAATGGGTGATTCCGTTATCAAATGCGGTGTGCAAAATATCACGGGCTACCTCGTAATCATCAATATCCCCGAAGTTATGCCAAAGTCCCATTGACAATGCAGGCAATAGCAAACCGCTTTTGCCACAACGGTTGTAAACCATTTTATCATATCTATTTTCTGAAGGAATATATGTCATTTGTTAAATGTTATTTTTTACCTGTTGCTGCCCAAAAAATTCCAGCATAAACGTGATCTAAAAAAGCTGTGTTTGTATAATCCGTAGGTTGATGGCCTAATTCAGTGTAAAATGATCTTCCGCCATCATAATCATGATACCATGCTATCGGATGTAAATTGCCCATTCCAACGCCTTTTAAATTTCTATCTGGCCATTCTACTTTTGGGTTGTAGCTAGTTTCATCAACGGCAAGAATGTAGGTAAGATCTTTCACCTGTTCCGGACCAAACTCGTACCATTCATCTGTCCATAATTGGCCGTCTGTAAAGCCGTTTAAACCGATGAAATTATTTTTGGTTAACCTTAATTTTGCAGTTTGTATTGCCGGGTGGATATGGAACATTCTGCCCACCAATTTGTTGTACCAAGCCCAATCATATTCTGTATCTGATGCACTGTGAATACCAACATATCCTTTGTCCGATTCTATAAATTTCTCTATTGCTTTTTGTTCATCGGCGTTAAAGATATCTCCAGTGGTATTTAAAAATATAATCACTTGAAAATTCTGGAGATACTTTTCTGTAATAGGAACTCCATCCTGATTCCATGTTACGTTAAAGAAGTTCTTCTCGCCTAAAGCTTTTATTGCACTAACGCCATCATTTATAGATTCATGGTGCCAACCAGCAGTTTTTGTGATTAATAAGGCGTTAAACTGTTTTTTGGCTTGCGCCGAAGATTGCATCGCGTAAAAGCAAGATAGAAGGATAAAATAAAGACAATGGTTTTTCATTTTCATGATTTGAGTTTATTAGGGCTGTTGATTGTCTTATTGCGCAACATAAACCAATCTTTTCTTTTGGTTGCCTATGGTAATATCAAAATCGCCAGGCTCGGTTCTCCATTTTAGATCTTTACCTATAAAAGCTAAATCTTTGGCCGGTAACTTAAAAGTTACTTCTTTTGATTCGCCAGGAGCTAAGTATATTTTAGTGAAGTCTCTTAACCTTCTTACAGATGGCGTGATGGAAGCAATTAGGTCAGAGCTGTACATTTCCACTGTTTCTTTTCCTGCCATTTTACCAGTATTGGTTACGGTTACTTTGACCTCTACTGATCCTTTTGGAGTTAATTTATCTGCCGAAAAAGTGATGGGACTATAATTAAATGTGGTATAGCTTAACCCAAACCCGAAAGGAAATTGTGGGTGAAATTCTTCAGAATAAATCTGGGGGCTGGCACTTTCAAAAACTTCATCCAAGTATTTATGATCGTAGGTTACTAAAGAGTTCGGGTACTTTGGATAAGTGATCGGCAACTTTCCGGATGGATTATAATCGCCAAATAAAACATCGGCAATGGCGTTTGCGCCTTGTTCTCCTGGCCAATAAGCCAATATAATTCCACTTAAAAGAGGTTCAATTTTTCTGATGATACGTGGCCTTCCTTCGGTGAAAACCGCAATAATTGGTTTGTTTAGTTTACTTAGCTCTGTAACCAATTTCAATTGGTTGTCCGGTAGATCTAAGTCTTCAATATTTCCCGGGGTTTCTGCATAAGCATCTTCGCCTAAACAAACTACAATTTCATCAGCATCTTTTGCTGCTTCAACAGCTTGGGCAATTTCCTCATCTCCACCTTTAAAATTGGTACCTAAAGCGTAGCTTGTGCTTTTAGCTTTTTGCTGGATTGCCTGTGTAATGGTTAATTGATTTTTAGAGAAAAATTGAGCATTAGTTCCTTGCCAAGAGTAAGTCCATGCTCCGTTTAGTGTAGATAAAGATTTTGCGCCCGGACCGGTGATAAATATTTTTTTATCCTTGGCCAAAGGAAGCGCATTCTTGTCGTTTTTTAATAGCGTGATAGATTCTCTAGCTGCATCTAAAGCAACGTTTTGATATTCTGGGCGACCAAAGTTTTTAGCAGCTTCTTTTTCTACGTAAGGATTATCAAATAAACCTAAATCATATTTTAGCTGTAAAACTCTCCTTACAGATTCGTTAATTCTAGCTATCGGAATTCTTTTTTCTTGGACCAACTCTATTAAATATTTACTAAAATCTAAATCACTTGGTACAATACATAAGTCGATGCCAGCATCTACAGATTGATAAACAGCTTCTTTATAAGAACTAGCAACTCTATGTCTTTCTGCCAGTTTTTTAACATCTTCCCAATCAGAAATTACCACGCCTTTAAATCCTAGTTCACCTCTTAGTACATTGGTTAATAAATATTTGTTGGCATGTACTGGTATTCCATTCACTTCTGCCGAGTTTACCATTACCGTTCTGGTACCTGCTTTTACTGCCGCCGCAAATGAGGGTAAAAAGAACTCTCTTAAAGTGATGTCGGGGATTAATGCAGATGACCTGTCTTTGCCAGAAGTTGGAAAAGAGTAGCCGATGAAATGTTTCATACAGGCTGCAACATGGTCGATGCTTTTTAAATCATTGCCTTCGTAACCTTCAATTTCGGCTACACCCATTTTTTTAACCAAATTAATATCCTCGCCAAAAGTTTCTGCTAAACGAGGCCAAAGTGGCTGTCTGCCGGCATCTAAAACCGGAGAAAAATTATAACGGATGCCACTTGCTCTTACCTCTTTAGCAGTGATTTGTGCGCCAAGCTTTGCGAGGGCAGTATTTCTTGTAGCGGCCAAACCCAAGTTATGCGGGAAAATTGTAGAGCCTAAAGTGTAATCTGCACCATGTACCGCATCAATTGCATAAAGCAAAGGAATTTTTAACCTCGACTCTTTCATGTTGATGGTTTGGATTTCATCCAACATTTTGTGCCAGTTTTGTAAAGAGTAGGCATGCCCAATTACGTTTTGAAAAGACCCAACTTTGTGGCTTAACATCACGTTTCTTAATTTGTCTTTATCTATCACCAAAGAATCGCCAACTTCAGTGGCTACCATTCCAATGGTGATATTGGTCATTTGCCCGATCTTTTCTTCTAAAGTCATCTTTGAAATGAGGCTTTCAATTTTATTGGATGTGGTTTGGGCGTTTGCACTAACCTGTTGTAATAAAATAAAACCGATTAATAAACTTAAACGGCTTGCTTTCTTTAAAAATGGATTCATATTGTTTTTTGATTTATTATTCATTTGGATATAGCTTAGGCACTAATCTGTTAGTTCAAATTTTATTTTTTGGTCTTTAATCATCACATAAAAGTCTCCACTCTCTAAGTGGCGCATTCCATTTGCATCGGGGAAACTTAAATCCCTCATGGGATCTATCTCAAATTGGAATATCCTTTTCTCGCCAACTTTTAAAGTTTCCTTTTCAAAAAACTTTAACTCTTTCATAGGGCGAGTGATAGACGCAACAGGATCTGAAATAAACCACATTGCGGTTTCCTTACCGTCCATTTTGCCGGTATTTGTTATCTCTACTTGAGCTGTGATTTTCTGATTCTTTTTAACGACGCTATCAGACAAAGAAACTTTACCGTAAGTAAAGTTGGTATAGCTTAAACCATGTCCGAACCAGTACATTGGCTCAGATGAAATATCCTGATAGCCACCTAATTTTGGACGGGCAGATTGTCTCATGTTATAATAAATCGGTATTTGACCTGTGGCCAAAGGAAAGGTAATAGCGAGTTTTCCTGAGGGATTTAAACGTCCTGAAACTAAACCAGCCACAGCACTTCCACCGGCAATACCAGGTTGCCAAATCTCAAGCATGGCGTCAGATATTTTGTCTAATCTTCCTAATTCTATCGGTCGGCCATTTGATAAAATAAGGATAATTGGTTTTCCTGTTTTTCTTAATTCTGCTACTAATTTTTCTTGAATTGCTGGTAAAGCAAGGGTAGATCTAGATGCGTTTTCTCCACTCCAGCTTTTCTTTTCTCCAATGCAAATAATAACTACATCCGATTTATTGGCCATTGCAATGGCATCTGCAAATCCTCTTTCGTCTTTTCCTTCAAAATCACAACCCCGGGCATAATTGAGTGTTGCTTTTCCTTTAAATTCTTTTTGAAAACCAGCCATTAGTGTTTCTACAGAAGATGGAATTCCTTGTCCTTCCCAAGATCCCATCAGGTTAATGCTGTCCTTAACCATTGGACCTATTAATGCAATTTGTTTGATAGACTTAGCTAGTGGTAAAGTCTGGCGCTCGTTTTTAAGCAAAACCATAGATTCTTCTGCCAATTTAGAAGCAACAGCCATACTTTGTGGCTGATAATAACGGTCTTTTTCTGGCAATTCCTCTACGTAAGGTTTGTCAAATAAACCTAATCTAAATTTTAACCTTAAAATTCGGCGTACTGCTTCGTTTATTTGGGCTTCTGATATTTTACCTTCTTTTACCAGTTGTGGCAAATGCTCAATGTACAGGTTGTCCACCATGTCCATTTCTACACCGGCGGTAAAGGCTTTAAGAGTTGCATCGGCTCCGTCTTTAGCAAAACCTTGTGCAATTAAATTTTCTATAGATCCCCAATCAGAAACTACAAAGCCATCGTGTTTCCACCGATCTTTTAAAATTTCTGTAAGTGTGTAGTGATTTGCAGAGGCGGGAATGCCACTAATGTCATTAAAGCCGCTCATAAAAGTTGCGGCTCCGGCTTTTGCACCAGCTTCATAAGGAGGCATAAATGTTTCCCACATCGTTTGTGCAGATACATCTGCGTAATGATAATCTCTTCCACCTTCTGATAAACTGTAACCTATATAATGTTTTAAGCAAGCCGCTATAGAATATGGATCTGAAAGTTTACTGCCTTGATAACCTTTAATAGAAGCTACTCCAAAAACGGCGTTAGTATAAGGGTCTTCTCCGTAACCTTCAGCTACACGTCCCCATCTAGGATCACGGGCCACATCAACCATAGGGGAAAAAGTCCAGTCCACACCGGATAACTTGGATTCTTTAGCAGCAACCGAGGCAGCTTGCTGTACCAATTTAGGATTCCACGAACAGGCTTGGGCTAATGGGATAGGGTAAACTGTACGATAACCGTGAATGACATCAAATCCCATTAAAATTGGAATCCCTAAACGAGATTCGTTCATCGCTTTCCGCATAATATCATTACGAAATACTGGGCTTATGCTCCGATAAATCAAAGAACCTATTTCTGGTCTTACCGCTTTTTTACTGGCTTCTATATTATTTGCATTGGCATTTTTGCCATAAGTCCATTGGTTGGTTTGAAGAATTTTTTCCTCTAAAGTCATTCTGCTTAAAAGGTCTTCTATACGTTGTTCAATTGCTGTGTTTTTGTCTTTGTATATAATGGTTTCCTCTTGCTTTTCTACGGATCTTAATTTTGTTTGAGCAGTAAGGCTTAAAGTAATTAAAGTTGCAAAAGTTAGGACTATAAGTTTAGGCCCAATTAGATAAAAGGTGTTTATTCGTAGAAAGTTTGTTCTCAAAGACAAGATCATAATTTATTAAGCATTAGAAACAGATTGAAATACAATCGCATTTTAGGTTGATTAAATTTGAATACGTTTAATTAGTTAAGAGTTGTTGTTTGGTTTTAATATTGGTTAAGCAAACATGATAAGATATTTGGTTTCGGAAGGGCTTTAAACATACTAAATGCGGGGCTAAAATGTATTTTTTGATGTTTTCTATGTATATAAATGTTAAAAAGACGCTTAATCTGCAACATTTAGTCATTAAGGAATATTTTAGGCTCTTTGTTAAAACGGCAAAAATTAACTTCACAAAATTTTAAAAGAAGAATTGGAATCATTAAATGAAACGAATTTTTAATTAGGATGGAGAGTGGTATAACAGCGTTGATGCTGGAAGCAAAACTGTAGTTTCTTGTTTTTTTATTGCGCTATATTTGAAAAATGGCCACATTATCAAACAGTTGCTGTTTTATTTAAGAAAGACATTCGGATAAGTTTAGATAAGAACTACCTTTCTGTAAAGAATGCTTGTATTTACAGAATGAAGTTTACAGATAGATTTGAAATCGGTTAAATAAACATGATAAGATATTCGGTTTCGGGAGGGCTTTAAACATGCTAAATACGGGGTTGATTTGTGTTTTTTGATGTTTTATAGGTAGATATGTCTTCAGAAAGTGTTTTTTTTACAAGATATAACAGCGAGCAAGGAAGAAAACATTTTAGGTTTTATTCTTATTAAAATAATATTTGCATATTAGATATACATTCTGATTGCTGACAACCAATTTTATCTTTTAATGAATAATAAAAAATACTACTGTATTGTCTTATTGTTTTTCTTGTCTTTAGTTTCAGAGGCACAAACGCTCAATTTTAAACATATTTCTTTTAAAGAAGGTTTGGCGCAGAGTCCTATTTCTTGTTTTTTACAAGATCAGGAAGGCTTTATTTGGTTTGGTAATTTAAAGGGCTTAACAAGATATGATGGTTATGATTTGAAGAAGTTTTCTTTCGATATCAGTAACCCAAGTACAATCAGCAATAATAAGGTAAATGCAATTTTACAGGATAGCAAGCACCAAATTTGGGTAGGTACGTCAAATGGTTTAAACCTTTACAACAGAGATCAGGAAACTTTTACTCATATTGATATCAAAGACATAAAAGGAGGAAGAAATTACATTTCGTCTATTGTTGAAGATAAACAAAAAAATATTTGGGTTGGGACTTTTGGAGGTTTGAAGAAACTCAATAAACAAACGCTCAAATTAGAAGACGTTAAGTCAAATACAAACGAACCAAATTTCGGAAATTATGCAGTGCACTCTCTATTTGTTGATAAAGATGACAAAATATGGGTGGGCACCAGTCATGGATTAAAATTGTTTAATCCTTCTACCGGTTCAACTCAACAACTCCCTAGTTTCTTTTATCAAAACAAGGATTTTGTTAACAATAAGATTTTTGTAACTAAGCAGGATTTAAAAGGAAATTTGTGGTTTGGTACTGAAATATCAGGAGTTTTTAAAGCTTCACCCAGTGAGCAAAAAGTAACTAACTACGTTTTTGAATCAAATAAAAATTCAATTGCTTCCAATTGGATAAAAGATATTTTGATTGATGGCGAAGAGAAAATTTGGTTTGCAACACGTAATGGAATAAGCATTTTAAATAATAGAACTGGGTCTTTTAATAACTATAAACACGATGTATTAGACCCCAATAGTTTAAATGACAACACCATTTGGAGCTTTCTTAAAGATAAAAACCAATGTATCTGGGTAGGTACGTTTGCAGGTGGAATCAATTTCTACTACAAGGGAAACTCAAATTTTCAGAATATTGGAGAAAGCGTTGGGAAATCCATCGGGTTAAACCATTTTTTGGTGAATGCTTTAACAGAAGATACTGATGGTTCACTATGGGTGGGCACATTTGGTGGCGGTTTAAACTTTATCGACCGTAAAAAAGGAATCAGTAAATATTATTCTATCAATAACAGAAGCTCAACATCAACAAGTAATGGCGTAAAATCTTTAGCAGATGATGGCCGTGGTAATTTATGGGTGGGAAGTTTAAATGGATTGGGTCTTTTTAATAAAGAGACCAAAAGCTACAAACCGTTTGATTTTAAACTAAGAAATGGAAGTCTGATAGAAAATCTGATCATGTCTGTTTTGCCTGATAAGGATGGTGTTTGGGTAGGTACAGATGGCGGCGGTTTAATGTATGTGTTATATGACGGCGAAAATCCTTTGATTTTAGTGAAAGATGCCAATACAAAGATTAGGCCGTATCCAAATAGCCTTACAATGAGCTTAAACAACATATCTACACAGAGCCGCTCTTTAAAAGTTTTAAATTCAAATAGAATTGAAGGGCTATCTGATAATTTTTTGACTTCATTGTGTAAAGACGGTGACAATTACTTGTGGATAGGTACGCAAAACGGGCTTAATTACTATGATATCAAGAATAAAAAGATTTTAAAAATCTACCAAAAAGTTAGAGATACAAAATTTCAGCTTTCTAATAGCAATGTAAATACCTTATTCAAAGATTCTAAAAATAGATTGTGGGTAGGTACAGAAGAAGGTGGGCTTAACTATTTCGACAAAAAAACCGGTAGATTTTATGCAATTAAAAAAAGCGTAGGATTAAGAGATGATGTTATCCACGCAATTGTTGAAGATAAAAGTGGAAATTTATGGCTGAGTACAGATATGGGGATCTGCAAAATTCGCTTCAAAAAGTTTAAGTTGCCATTTAATAGAAAAGATTTAGCAATTACAAACTATACCGCTAGTGATGGGCTAACCAGCAATCAATTTTCTACCAACGCTGGTTTAAGGTTAAGCTCAAACGAAATTGCTTTTGGTGGTTTAAACGGCTTGTCCATCTTTTATCCTAATAAAATAATTAAGAATGCCACTCCACCCAAAGTGGTGATTACGCAACTTTTGGTTAATAACAAAACACCTAAAATTGGAAAAAAAGGTTCTCCATTATTAAAATCTATAACTGAAACAGATCAAATAGAGTTGGCATATGACCAGTCCTCTTTTAGTATAAAGTATGCGGCATTAAACTTTGTGAATCCTTATAATAACATTTATGCTTACAAATTAGAGGGTTTGCCAAGAGCGGATGGCTGGCAAAGTGTAGGAAAACAAAGAGTGGTGAATTTCGCTAACCTTTCTCCAGGTACTTATTTGTTTAAAGTTAAAGCGGCAAACAATGATAAAGTGTGGAGCAACCAGATACGTTCTCTGAAAATTATTGTACTGCCACCTTGGTGGGAGACTTGGTGGGCTTATTTAATTTATATTGTTGTTGCCAGTTTTGTTTTGACGGTAATCATTAGATTTTTAAGAAACAGAGCAAGGTTAAAAAGAGATTTATACCTGGAGCATGTGCATAACATTAGGCAGGAGGAATTGTATCAGATGAAGCTGAATTTCTTCACCAATATATCGCATGAAATTAGAACACCATTAACCCTAATATTGGGGCCTTTAGATAAAATACTTAGAAATAGCGCTGCTAATGATTTTGTTAAACCGCTAAATACCATAAAAAATAACGCAGACCGCTTAATGAAATTAGTAACTGAATTGTTGGATTTTAGGAAAGCGGAAGAAGGACACATGAGGCTCCATTGTGTACAGGAAGACATTATCCCATTTTGTAAATCAATTTTCGATTCATTTGTATCTGTTGCTAATGATAGAGAGATTGACTATCAGTTTATTGCGCCTAACCAACCTGTTCCTCTTTATTTTGATCAAAATCAACTGGAGAAAGTATTATTCAATTTGCTATCTAATGCATTTAAGTTTACGCCGGATGCAGGTAAAATAAGCCTGATTATTAAAAACAGTAATCAGGAAGATGGAGAGTGGGTTGATATTAGTGTCGTTGATAACGGAAAAGGGATTCCTAAAGACATGCAGCCTAAATTATTTCAGAGCTTTTTTCAGGTTGATGATCGTGGAAGGCATAACATTGGTAGTGGGATAGGATTGGCACTATCGAAAAGTATTGTGGAATTGCATAAGGGGAAAATAAGACTTGATAGCGACAACGGATTGGATAATTTTACAACTTTTGCGATTTCCTTAAGGTTGGGAAGTGATCATTTAGAAGAAGACCAAATATTCATAGAAAACACAACAGCTAACGCTAATAATTTAGATGAGGCAAATAATAACCTGGATCCTTTAACAAACGATGACTCATTAACAAACTCGGCAAACTTAAAAAAGTACACAGTTTTAGTAGCAGAGGATAACGATGAAGTGAGAAAGTTGGTGGTGGATTTATTGATAAGTAGATATAAGGTGATCCAGTTTCCAAATGCGGAAGAAGCTTTAGCGTATATGGAAAACGAAATACCTGATTTAATTATTAGCGATATTATGATGCCGGGGATGGACGGCTTAGCTTTTTGTAAAAACGTAAAACTAAAAGAAACCAGTAGTCATATTCCGTTTATTTTACTCACAGCCAGAGCTTCTCTTGATCATCAGATAGATGGGCTCTCTATTGGTGCTGATGCGTATTTGTCTAAGCCTTTTAGTCCTCAGATTCTTGAATTAAATATTAAAAATTTACTGCATGCCCAAGAAGTAATGCGTCAAAAATTCGGGCATCAGTTTGTATTGCAGCCATCAGCAATAAACATAGTTTCTCCCGAAGAAAAATTCCTGAACAAGCTAATGAGCATCATTGAAAGCAAGATAGAAGATCCCGCCTTTGACGTAAACGAGTTGGTGAACGAAATAGGAATGAGCAGAACAGTTCTGTACAAGAAAGTGCAGTCTTTAACCGGGTATGCCGTCGCAGATTTAATCAAACAAATAAGGTTAAAGAAAGCAGCTGAATTATTTAAGCAAGGAAGCTACGCTGTTGCCGAGGTTGCTTATATGGTTGGCTTTAATGACCGTAAGCATTTTAGCAAAGAATTTAAAAAGCAATTCGAATTGTCCCCTTCAGAATTTATTCAAAAATTTTCTTCCGAAAATTAACCCCATTTTTCTTCTTGTAAATAGAAAAAGCTGTTTTTTATGCCGTTTGGGACATTAAACCCCTCAATTGCGTACATAAATACGCCCTTCAACAATACGCTTATCATCATCTTTGCCTTGTCCTCATGACCAATTTGAGGACGAATATTAACCAATTTATTAACCAAACCAATTAAAATGAAAAGTCTTTACAAGAAGAAAATTTTAATGTGTACCGTTTTAAAGAACAATTTAAAATTGGGTATTATTGGTATTCTTTGTCTGTTTACATTAAACTCACAGGCACAAGATCTCTTAATACATGGCACAGTAAAAGATGAACAAGGTGTTACACTTCCGGGAGTAAGTGTAATGTTAGATGGAACCCAACAAGGCACAACCACAGATGCAAATGGCAAGTATTCCATTAAAGTAAATTCCCAAAAATCCAGTTTGACTTTTAAGTACATCGGTTACCTAAATGAACAGATTGTTGTTGGAACCAAAAAAACAATAGATGTTACGCTCCACTCCAGCACCAGTAATTTAGATGAGGTAGTGGTTGTGGGCTACGGTACGCAAAAAAAGAGTGACATTGTTAGCTCCGTTGTTTCTATTAAAGCGGAAGATGCTACCAGAAACGTAACTTTAGATGTGGGCGAAATGTTAAGAGGAAAAGCCGCGGGTTTGCAAGTAACTACAAGTGACGCCGGGCCCGGTGGTTCTTCTAATATAGTGCTTAGAGGGAATAGTTCGTTAAAAGGCGGATCTAGTCCAATTGTAATTGCCGATGGAGTGCAAATTGGTGCTATTAATGATTTGAACCCGAACGATATCGCATCCATCGAAGTGTTAAAAGACGCTGCAGCGCAGGCAATTTACGGTTCCAGAGCATCAAACGGCGTAATTTTAATTACTACCAAAAGAGGGGTTGCTGGTAAAACTACCTTTAATTATGGTGGCTATTACGGTACACAAACTGCAAATAGAAATTTT
Organism: uncultured Pedobacter sp.; assembly: GCF_946480185.1. The sequence continues at coordinate 22,419 of NZ_CAMLIG010000014.1, forward strand.
GATGTTTATAACGGACAAGAATTTGCCCAATTAAAAAGAGAAGCGGACAGAGCGCAAAACAACAATATTTTACGTTCTGATAACTTGATTTTTAGTGCTGATGAATTGGCTGCTATCGCAGAAAACAGATCTATTGACTGGTCAAAAGAGATTTTACAGCCAGCAACCATCCAAAATCATGATTTTAGTGTTTCCTCCGGTACAGAAAAAACCAAAGTGTATCTTTCTGGTAATTATCAGGATATGATAGGATTGGTACCCACTACCAATATCCGAAAAGGAACACTTAGAGCCAACATAGATCAAGATATTAAAAGCTGGTTAACTATTGGTCTTAATTCTTCTTATCAAAGTTCAAAATCAAATGATCCAGGTGTAGGTGGAATGTTACGTCAGATTGTTACAGCTTCTCCATTGGGGAATATTTACAATCCAGACGGAACGCTAAATGTTCGTCCGGGCGGTAATCAGGAAAGTTTTAACCCTTTATTGAATTTAAGGGAAACAAATAACGATAAAAGGGCTCGTAATGATATATTAAACGTTTATGTGGATATAAAACCTTTTAAAGGATTCAAAAACAGGATAAATGCAAGTCGTAGATCATGGAACTATAAAGAGACGAATTATAATACCAAACTTTCAGAAAGCGGAGTAGCTTCTGGAACCGCAAACGGATATATCTATTTTCAAGACAATAGAGAGTGGTTGGTTGAAAACATCACTACCTATGATAAGTCTATCGATAAACATAACTTAAATTTCACCACAGTATTAAGTGCTAGTGAGCAGGATTATAATAGTTTTAGAAACTCGGCATCTAAAATCCCAAATGATATTTTAGGTATTTATGGTTTAGAAGCAGCTTTAATCAATCTTCCTAATATTGATGGTAATAAGCGTAGGATTGTTTCGGCGGTGGGGCGTATCCAGTATGATTATGCTTCTAAATACTACCTAACTTTAAGTGGACGAGCAGATGGAGCATCAGTTTTTGGTGCTAATAACAAAAGTGCATTTTTCCCTGCCGTAGCTGTAGGTTGGAATATTTACAAGGAAGATTTTATGTCTGGCTTTACAAAATTAACCAACCTAAAATTAAGAGGAAGTTATGGTAGTGTAGGAAATCAAGCAATTTCGCCGTATGGAAGTTTAAGCTTAGCAGACCAAAGAGATTATATTTTTGGTGCAAATCCCGTGGCTGGTTATGTGCCGGGTTCTGTTCTGGCTAATCCTGACCTAAAGTGGGAAACTTCCACTACCTTAAACGGTGCTGTTGATTTCGGCTTCTATAACGGCCGTTTATCTGGTACAGTTGAACTTTATGATAAACGTACAACTAATTTATTGGTTGATAGGCTTTTAAATCAAGCAACGGGTTACTCCAGACAGCCCTACAATATTGGCGAGATTCAAAACAAAGGGGTAGAATTTCAGTTAAATACAATCCCTGTAAAAACCAAAGATTTTAAGCTAGATGTAGGCGTATTGTTTTCTAAGAACATCAATAAAATTATCAGCCTTTACGGAAAAGATAACAACGGTGACGGTGTAGAGGATAACGATGTAGCCAACGGATACTTTATCGGTCAGCCAATTGAAGTTTATAACCAACCCAAGTTTATTGGAATTTGGCAGGGTACCGAAGTTTATCCAGGGTCAACATTTAATAGCACAACCGGTAAATGGGAAATTAACGGCGTACAAGCGCCACTCGCCCAAATTAATGGAGTAAATATTAAAGATCCGGCAACAGGAAATGCACCAATCCCAGGTGCGGTGAAGTTGGAAGATAGAAACAATGATGGTAAAATTAGTTCTGACGACAATTATATCACTTCTAAGTATCCTAAATGGACCGGCTCTTTAAACTTAGGTGCTTCTTACAGAAATTTTGATTTCTCCATGGATATATACACCGTACAAGGGGTTACAAAAAATAACCAGTTTTTGTATGACTATACTGCCGGTGGAGATTTAAGGGGAAACAGAAATGGAATAAAAGTGGATTATTGGACACCAGAAAATCCTTCTAATACTTATCCGCAACCAAATGCAGGTACATCACCTCCCAATATGTATAACCTAGGATTACAAGATGCTTCTTATTGGAGATTACAAAATGTTACTATTGGTTATACTTTTCCAACAAGTATTACCTCCAAGCTTAAAATATCTAATCTAAAACTATACGCAAGTGGTCAAAATTTAATCACCAATACAGAATATCAAGCATATAGCCCAGAGCAGGATCTTTATGCTTATCCAACAACAAGAAATTTCATTTTTGGATTAAAAGTAGGTCTTTAGAACAAAGAGACCAGATTTAATCATTAATAAATAGTGTAAATATTTTAAAAACAAGAAATGAAAAATTTAAATAAAATATTAATAGCAGGCCTAGTAGGAGCAGCTTTCCTATTCCCATCCTGTAAGAAATGGTTAGTAGAAAAGAATTTTACTAAAATTAGTTCAGACGTCATTTATAAGGATGAAGCAGGCTTAACTGTTGGCTTAGGAGCGCTTTACAATTTACAAAGAGCTTATGAAAGGGTAAGTGATGCAACAGGCTTAACTCAAAATAATTTATGGCTTTACTGTGCTGATGATTTGGGTTGCACAAGAACCTTTAACGATGCGCAGATTTATAAGTCAAATATGACCCCAAATAATTTCCCAAGAGGAAAATGGTCTTCTGGTTACCAGTTGATTGATAGGGCAAGTGCGATTATCCAAAATGCCAGAACTGTCAGTTTTTCTTCTGAGGCTAATAGAAAGAAAATTCTAGCAGAAGCCAGTGTGATTAGGGCAATGACTTATTTTAAACTTTGGGAATTGTATGACAATATTTTGATTGATACCATACCTACTACGGTTGATAACTTTAACGATCCTGTAGAGTATAAGCCAGCATCTAAAGAAGATGTATTTAAATTGATTAACAGTGATTTGGATTATGCAATAGGTAATTTAACATATAATGCACAACCAGGAGAAGTAAACCTAGGCTTGGCTCGCCATTTAAAAGCGCAAGTTGCGGCTTGGCAATCAGACTGGACAACAATGGCAGCACAATGTGATGAAATTATCACCAAAGGAGGATATACCTTAGTGCCGGTAGACCAAGTTTTTGGTGCTGATGTAAACCACAAAGAAACAATTTATGCTTATCAGTATGACGAGCTTACAGGTGGAAGTGATGCACTTATTGGAGGTTCAAGCCACGCATTAAGCGCTTTATTTACCGCCCGTTATTACGAGATGCCGGGAGGACACATGATTGAGGATAACAACTGGGGAGGAAATACATTTGCATGGACTACACCTAATTTTTACCTAAAAAGATTATTAGGTTGGAATGAGGCTACAGGTTTGTCACCAGATAAACGTTTTACAGCATATTTTTACCCAGATACCGTAATTGGCAATAAACCAAACGATCCATATTATGGATTAAAATTGCCTAAATCGGCTTACCCAGGTGGTAGTGCTGCCGCTGGAGGTAACTACAGACAGTACCACTGGAGCGTTAGAAAATATCAGGATTTTACTAAACCAAACGGAAGAGCCACAAGTTTTAAAGATGTTATTGCCTACAGGTTTGCAGAAACACTTTTAATGGGGGCAGAAGCACATTGGAGAATGACTAATAACCCAGCAGACCAAACAGCTTTGAATTATATTAACAGGGTTAGAACAAGAGCCGGAATGCCAGGTTTCACTACTATAGATCAGCAAACAATTTTGGATGAATCTGCCAGAGAATTGGCTTTTGAAGGTAACCGTTGGTTCCTGTTAAAAAGAATGGGGGTTTTAATTCCTCAGGTGAACGCTTATCACACTTTTGGAAGTGCTAAAAGTAATGAAGCTACTTTCCCAATGAAAGACTATCAGGTACGTTGGCCAATACCACAAGATCAAATTGATCTGATGGCTCCTAATTTCCCGCAAAACCCAGGTTATCCTAACTAAGGATATTTTAATCTCACTAGAATTTTTCTAGTGAGATTTTTTATTTTTCTTTTAAATCGTTTTAATTATCATGCAAAAAAAACACTCTCTTTTCTTTTCTTTTTTACTACTTACATTTCTGGGACTTCAGGCACAAGCTCAATCTATCATTCAAAATATCAGCAACCGAAATATCATTAGCTTAAACGGCAAGTGGAATTATATTATCGACCCCTATGAAAATGGTTTTTATGATTATAGACATCAGCCTTTTGACCAGTCTGAAAGCGGAAAAGGAGGTTTTTATGATGATTTAGTACAAACTAATAAAGGAGATTTAATTGAATACGATTTTGACCATGATGCAACACTTGATGTTCCTGGCGATTGGAATTCCCAAGCACCAGAATTAAAATTTTATGAAGGATCCGTTTGGTACAGACGGCATTTTAATGTGGGGCCAAAGCAGAACAAACGTTATATCATTTATTTTGCGGCCGCTAATTATGAAGCTCATGTTTATTTAAACGGAAAAAAACTGGGAATGCATAAAGGTGGTTTTACTCCGTTCCAATTTGAAGTAACTGGCAAATTAAAAAGCGGAGAAAATTCAATTGTTGTAAAGGTAGATAACACCAGAAAACAAGATGAAATACCCACTATTAACACAGATTGGTGGAATTATGGTGGGCTTACCGCCGATGTTTACCTCGCTGAATTGCCCGAGACTTATGTAGCAAATTATAAAGTACAATTAGCTAAAGGTAACCTTAAAGAAATCGAAGGATTTGTAAAACTTGCTGGTAACAAAAAATCTCAGTCTGTGTCCATCAATATTCCGGAAGCTAAAATAAAATATCAACTTAAAACAGATACTTCTGGTTATGCAACTTTTAAATTCCCTATTAAAAACTTAAATTATTGGTCGCCAGAAAGTCCAAAACTTTACCAGGTAACCGTTCAAACAGAAACAGATAAAGTAGATGATAAAATAGGTTTTAGAACAATTGAAACAAAAGGGAAAAATATTTTATTAAATGGTAAATCTGTATTTTTAAGAGGAATTGCCATCCATAACGAAAACCCATTAATCCCAGGCAGACCACGTTCTGAAGGCGATTTGAGAATGTTGTTAAATTGGGCAAAAGAACTCAATTGTAATTATGTAAGGTTGGCGCATTATCCGCATAACGAAAAAATGTTACTCCTGGCAGACGAAATGGGACTGATGGTTTGGGCAGAAGTGCCCGTTTATTGGACCATCTCTTGGGAAAATCCGGCAACCTATCAAAATGCCCAAAAGCAATTAACGGATTTAATTGATAGAGACAAAAACAGAGCAGCCGTTATTATTTGGTCTGTAGGAAATGAAACACCTATCAGCGCTGCAAGAAATAAATTTATGGGAAATTTGGTTGATAAAGCACATGAGTCTGACCATACGCGTTTAGTTGCGGCAGCTTTAGAATTACACCGTAAAGATAAAACCATTTATGTAGATGATGTACTGGGTGAAAAATTGGATTTGGTAAGTTTTAACGAATACGCCGGTTGGTACTGGAGTAGCCCAGATGAAATTTCTAAATACGACTGGAATATTAAATACAATAAACCAGTAGTGATTACCGAGTTGGGCGGTTCGGCTTTAGCGGGTTTCCATGCGGATAAAGACACACGCTGGTCAGAAGAATACCAAGATAATCTTTTTAAAAACCAGTTTAAATTAATAGGAAAAATAGATGGTTTAAGAGGGATGACACCATGGATTTTAGTTGATTTTAGATCTCCAAGAAGAGCGCATTCCGTTTATCAAAACTTTTGGAACCGTAAAGGCTTAATATCTAACACCGGTCAAAAGAAACTTGCTTTTTATACGCTTAAAAATTACTACGAGAATATCTCTGAAACATTTAACCAGAAAAAATAAATGGATTTAAAGTCCCGGCTTTTTTGCCGGGACTTTTTTTTGCTAATAACACTGCTATTGTTTTTTTCGGAGATAATCACGGGAAATGTATTTGAAATACGTTTAACCCCTCAATTGAGTACATATATAACCCCCAATTTATATGATTACTCATCATATTTGAACAATCGATAATTAGAATTCGATAACCAATACAAGTATTTGAATATAAGTTTCAAGTGCTAATTAACCTAACTTATTAATTTTTCAAAAAATTAAACATGAAGAAAAAATTACTTTTTTTTATTGCTTGCTTAATTGTGGGTAGTACCTCTGTATTTGCACAATCTTTTGGTGCTGGTAATTTGGTGGTTTATCGTTATGGCGACGGATCAGCTTATACAAACGGACAGTTAGTTCCAGTTTTTTTAGATGAGTATACCACTGCGGGTGTGTTGGTGAAAACCAGAAAAATTCCAAGTGTTGCCAACGGTGCTAATAAAGCACTTACAGGTTTATTAAAGCTTTCATCAACAGGTAAATATCAACAAGAGGGCATGTCCACACTTTCACAAGATGGAAAGTATCTCACTATTTTTGGATACAATGCTTTAGTGGGCCAAACGGTTCCAACTTCGGCAGATGCTTTGGTTGTGGGCGTTATAGCGGCCGACGGTTCAATAAATACCCAAACAACTTTATCCGGAGACCCAACAACGGGTTTAGGAGCGCCAAGATCTGCAATAATAGACGGAACAAATATTTGGGCTAATGGCTATGTTAATGGCGTTCAGTACACAACATTAAATGGAACAACTTCAACCAGAGTTAGTACAGCACAAAATTCCCCAACAACTTTAGCAATTTATGCCGGTAGTTTAATTGCGCCAATAGCATCAAGTAGTACGTTGGCTTACGCCACACCTTTGCCCACTACAAGCACTACATTTTCATTAAGAAATGGAGTTGCAAACGGTACAAATAACACTATTAACCAATTAATAGAATTCCCTTTTAGCGACAGAAAACTATATTACGCAATTGATGATATCAATAATGAAATAAGGAGGTACAATACTAACGCCGCGGGAACTGATTTGGTTTATAGAGTTAGCATACCTTCTACAGGAACATCGCTTTTAAAAAGTATAACAGGAGTATCAAATGTTGTAGGCGCAAATACGGTATTCACACTTTATGTTACCTCTTGGGGAGATGATGGCACAGGTTCTGGAACTTCTAAATTATACACTTTTACAGAAACATTTGCAACGCAAACAAGTGGCATAAATAACTCACTTTCTTCAACGCCATTAACACTTTTAGCTACCGCACCGGCAGGTACCGTTTTTAGAAGTGTAACTTTTGCGCCACAAGGCAGTACTGCAATTGGAACAGGTACACTTCCGGTTTCTTTAACATCTTTCAAAGGCATTAAAAAAGTCGATGCTATCCAATTAAATTGGTCAACAGTTTCGGAAAAGAATAATTCGCATTTTGACGTTTTGCGTTCTTCAGATGGAGTTAAATTTAGTTCGATTGGCAAAGTAAATGGAAAAGGAAATTCTGATGAATTGGTTAATTATAGTTTTATAGATGCCAACCCGTTGAGCGGAACAGATTATTACCAACTAAACCAAGTTGATTTAAATGGTCAGTCTGAAAAATCTAACATTGTTGCAGTCGCTTCCGGTTTAAAAACTTCGGATATGACGGTTTATACCAATCAAAGTGCAAACGAAGTGAAGCTGAGTATTTTCTCTGAAAATGCAGGTAACGCTACAGTTAGCATTTATAATTTGGGCGGAAAAACTTTAATTAGAAAAACCTTAACACTAAGTAAAGGTTACAATAACATTACTTTGCCAGTAAGTTTGGGTAGTGGAATGTTTGTAGCTACATTGCAAACACCTACAGAAACAATCAGCAGAAAATTCACAAATTAATAAATTTTAAAAAAAGGACTATATCTTTGAAATAGATATAGTCTTTCTTTTACCTCATTCCAATGAAATATACCTCTTTAATAAAGCCATTACTTTCCATTACCTTAACCAGCTTTGTGTTAACGGGTTTTGCACAAAATAAAACGGCAAGCATTTATCACGATAAGTGGATTGATTTTAATAAAAATGGAAAAAAGGATGTTTTTGAAGATCCGCAACAACCTGTAGAGGCTCGGGTAAGTGATTTGCTTTCTCAAATGAATGTGGATGAGAAAACATGCCAGATGGCTACCCTTTACGGGTACCACAGGGTGTTAAAAGATGAATTGCCAACACCCGAATGGAAGAGTGAGGTTTGGAAAGACGGGATTGCCAATATTGATGAGCATTTAAACAGTTTGCCATTTCATCCGGAGGCTAAATCTGAATATTCGTTCCCGTTTAGTAAACACGCTAACGCTATAAATCAGGTTCAAAAATGGTTTGTAGAACAAACGAGGTTGGGTATTCCGGTTGATTTTACCAACGAAGGAATCCATGGCTTAAATCATGATAGGGCTACGCCTTTGCCTTCGCCAATTAATATTGGTAGTACATGGAATAGAGCAATGGTTAGGACCGCTGGCGACATTGTAGGCAGAGAAGCTAAAGCTTTAGGATATACCAATGTTTATGCGCCAATTTTAGATGTATCAAGAGATCCTAGATGGGGAAGAGTAGTGGAAACTTATGGGGAAGATCCGTTCTTAATAGCAGAATTGGGTAAACAAATGACTCTCGGAATACAGGAAAACGGCGTTGCATCAACATTAAAACATTTTGCGGCTTATAGTGTGCCTAAAGGAGGAAGAGACGGTAATGCCCGCACAGATCCACATATTGCACCAAGAGAATTACACGAAATGTTTTTATATCCTTTCAGAAGAGTTATACAAGAGGCTCATCCTCTTGGGGTAATGAGTAGTTATAACGATTGGAACGGAATGCCAATTACCGGAAGCAGCTATTTTTTAACCGAGTTATTAAGGAAACAATATGGTTTTACGGGTTATGTAGTGTCTGATAGCGAAGCCGTTGAATTTTTAGAAACCAAACACCACGTTGCTAAAGATGCAGAAGATGCCGTTAGGTTAGCTGTAGAAGCTGGGCTAAACGTACGTACAAATTTTACACCTCCAGAAAAATATATTCTCCCGCTTAGAGATCTTGTTGCAACAGGTAGAGTTTCCATGGAGACTTTGAACTCCAGAGTTGCTGATGTTTTAAGAGTTAAATTCAAATTAGGGTTATTTGATCATCCTTATGTAGAAGATCCAAAATCGTCGGATAAAAAAGTACATACACAAGCAGATGATGACTTTGCTTTGCAACTCAATAAAGAGTCGATGGTACTTTTGAAAAACGAGCCACATAGCAACGGAGAAGAACCGATTCTTCCTTTAGATAAAAATAAAGTGAGAAGCATTTTGGTAACTGGTCCATTGGCAGTGCCAACAAATTATCAACTAAGTAGATATGGTCCTTCAAACAACCCGGTAACATCGGTTTTGGATGGGATTAAAAACGAGGTTGGCGATAAAGTGAAAATAAGTTATGCAAAAGGTTGTAATGTTGTTGATGCAACTTGGCCTGAAAGTGAGATTATCCCAACTCCACTAACTGCTGAGGAACAGAAAGAAATTGACAACGCAGTTGAACAGGCAAAATTAGTTGATGTGGTGATAGCCGTTGTTGGTGAAGATGAAAAAAGAGTAGGTGAAAGTATGTCGAGGTCTGGCTTAGATTTGCCGGGAAGACAACGAATGTTACTGCAGGCACTTTATGCTACCGGCAAACCAATTGTTATGGTAATGGTAAACGGACAGCCTTTAACCATCAATTGGGAAAATAGATACATGACTGCAATTTTGGAAGCATGGTTCCCCGGTGCACAAGGTGGTAAAGCAATTGCACAAACTTTATTTGGCGAATATAATCCGGGTGGAAAACTCCCAATTACGTTCCCTAAAAGTATAGGGCAAATTGAGCTTAACTTTCCATTTAAAAAAGGTTCTCAGGCAGATCAGCCTACATCTGGTCCAAATGGTTATGGTAAAACTAGAGTTAATGGACCTCTTTATCCCTTTGGTTACGGATTAAGTTATACCAGCTTTTCATTTAAAAATTTAAAAATCAATCCTGCTTCAAGTTTTAATCAGGGAGATATTTTAGTTTCGGTTGATGTAACCAATACTGGGAAATTAAAGGGTGATGAAGTGGTACAGCTTTATATCAGTGATGAGCAAAGTAGTGTAACAACTTATGATTCTGTTTTAAGAGGATTTGAAAGGCTTAGTCTTTCACCAAACGAGACAAAAACCGTGGAATTTAAACTAAGACCCGATGATTTAGCTATTTACGATAAAGACATGAATTTTGTGGTTGAACCAGGAATGTTTAAAGTTAAAATCGGTAATTCTTCTCAGGATATTAAACTTACCGGAAACTTAGAAATAAAGTAAAAAAACCTAATAGTAATATTAATTCCTTCACTTTGAAACTGGTCAAGGTGAAGGATTTTTCATTAAAACCAATTTAACATGGGCTGTTTTAAATAAACGAGTGGTAGCCCTCTATACTCCATAAGTATTAAAAAACGCCTTCCGGTTAGTTACGGACATTTGTTCCCCACATTCAGGACATTAATAACCCCTTTGGATAGCTCCTAAATCTCATATTTGTACACAAAGCGATGTATTGTTCAGCGCTTTAAACCAATTAATAAATTTTATTCTTAATCATCATTTGTGGGGGCTTCATTTTTTTGAACAAATAGTGTGGTTATTATCAATTAAACGAATCTGAAAAACATGAAAAAAATCTTATTATCATGTGCGGTGTTGGCATTAATTGCCACTGCTTCATGTAAAAAGTCTTCGGTAGCACCAAAGATTATTCCCACGCCACCCGTTGTAAATCCTCCGGTAACTTCAAATAAAAAATTAATTGAGGTTGCTAATTTTAAAATTGGTGCAGCTGTTAAAGTTGCTTCTTTACAAAGTGACCCTGCTTTTGCGAGTACAGTGAAAACAGAGTTTAATCAGATCACTGCAGAGTATGAGATGAAAATGAATTTTATCTGGACAGCAGATAACGTTTACGATTTTTCTAAAGTGGATTACTTGATGAATTTTGCGCAGCAAAATAATTTGGCTGTTCACGGTCATGCGCTACTCTGGTACCAATCATTTCCAAATTGGTTGAAAAATGCCGGATTAGATACCGTTGCTTTTGAAAGTAAAGTAAAAACGTATATCCAAACCTATGTTGGAAGGTATAAAGGGAAAGTTAGAAGTTGGGATGTTGCTAATGAAATTTTCAATGATGATGGAAGTTTACGTGTAGAATCTCAAATCCAAGGAAGATTTAAGGATCCAATTGGTTTTGTGGGCAGGTGTTTTAAATATGCGCATGATGCCGACCCAGATGCTAAACTTTTTTATAATGATTACAATGTGGTATTGGCAAGTGGTAAAAGAACAGCTATGAAAAACATGGCTTTGAGGTTTAAAAATTCAGGTATTCAAATTGATGGCTTGGGCGAGCAGTTTCATTACAGAATATCAACTAATCAAAACCAAATAAATTCAGGTTTTGCAGACCTGGCAAGTTCTGGGTTATTAATCCATATATCCGAGGCAGATTGCAAAGTTAATGTGACTGATTCTCCTTCTTATGTGCTTACAGATGTTGATAAACAAAAGCAGTCTGATTTTTTTAAAAATATTGCCACACTTTATAACGCTTTGCCAACCAATCAAAAATTTGCTATTACCACTTGGGGAGTTACAGATAAGAGCACTTGGTTAAGAACAAGTACTAATGGAAATAAAGAATATCCATTGTTATTTGATGAAAACTATAATAAAAAACCGGCTTACGCTGGGTTTCTTGCAGGATTGCAGTAATAATTAGTACTTAAAATAATGAAGACTATATTTCTAGGATGTTTTTTTATAGCATCCGTATCTTTTTGTTTTGCACAAAAGCAACTACAGCAGGTAGATGCTAAAAAGTTTAAAAATGATTCTGTATGGGTGAGCTACAATGCAAAAACATTGGCTTCTTTAAAGAGTTTTAAAGCGCATAAAGAACCGGACTTAAATTCTTTTGGTAGTTGGAAAGTTAATCAGCAACAAAGTACAGGTTTTTTCAGAACTCAAAAAATTAAAGACAGGTGGTGGATTATTGATCCGGAGGGTTATCCTTATATCAATAAGGGAGTTGCTGTTTTTCGCCCTTTTTCTTCAGATAATCAAGAAAAAATGATGCAAAAAAAGTATGGTTCCGAAGAGCAGTGGTATCAGCAAGAAAGTGCTTTTTTAAGAAGCCAAGGGTTTAATGGCTTTGGCGCTTGGTCTGATGTTGATTTGATTAGAGCCAGCAAAAAACCTATGGTTTACACTGTAATTGTGAATACCATGGGAAGCTATAACGCATCAAATCTCAAACGTTTTGGAGGGAAATATAAAACCGCTGGGTGGCAAGGTTACCGTTTTGATTTGGTCATGGTTTTTGATCCCGAGTTTGATGCTTTTTGTGATGCTGCTTTTAAGGAGGTAGCTAAATATAAAGACGATAAATATCTTTTAGGTTACTACTCGGATAACGAATTGCCATGGAAAACAGATGCATTGGATATTTCTTTAAAAAACTTGGCAAAAGATGAGCCTGGGTACATCGCTGCCAAAAAATGGCTTGATGAAAGAAAAGGTAAAGATGCAGGCTTAAATGATATTACAGAGGAAGATAGGTATGCGTTCTCGGGTTTCTATTTTGAAACCTATATGAAAAAAGTAACCGCAGCACTAAAAAAATACGATCCTAATCACATGTATTTGGGTTGTAGGTTTAACCAACAAGAAGGAAACGAGCTAACAAATCCAGAAATTTTCAAAGTTGCAGGAAAGTACATGGATATTGTTTCCATTAATCATTATCGTAAATGGGAACCGGATAGTGCTCAAATGAGTAACTGGGGAAAATGGAGCGGAAAACCTTTTTTAATTACCGAATGGTACACTAAAGGAGAAGATTCGGGATTGAAGAACAATACCGGTGCAGGATGGATTGTTAAAACGCAACAAGATCGAGGTTATTTCTATCAAAATTTTGTTTTAGATCTTTTAAAAAGTAAAAATTGCGTGGGTTGGCATTGGTTTACCTATCAAGATAATGATCCTAATAATTTAAACACGGACTCTTCTAATCGGGATTCTAATAAAGGCATTGTTGATTCTGATTTTAATAGGTATGGCCCACTTTTGAACCAGATGAAAATACTCAATACTCAAGTTTATAATGTTATAAACTACTTCGATAAGTAAAGCATTAATCCAATGATTAATCGAAAAACTATGTTTAATATTAATTTTAGGAATTTGTGGATTTTAGCATAAAATCAAAAAATGATTGATAAATTTTAGCTGATAGGACAAGAGCATAAAGTTTGATCATAAACTCAATTTATTAGATGGAAGATTATAAGTTAGAAGCGGCAAAAGCTTCTCTGGATTTTATTTCGGTAGGACAAAAAATAGGTTTTGGTGCAGGTTCCTCAATATTTCACCTAATAGACATTATCACTAAAGACAAAGTTTTAGCACAATCTTTATCCTGTGTTTCATCATCTTTTAAAACAAGACAATATTTATATGAAAAAGGATTAAAATTATCTTCCAATACAGAGGGTTTAGCTATTTATTTTGATGGTTGCGATCAGTTTGATGTGGAGCTCAATGCTTTTAAAAGCGGAGGTGGGATTCACACTAGTGAAAAAATAATGGCTTCTAGTGCGAAAGAATTCATATTAGTTGGAGACGAAAGTAAATTTGTTGAGAAACTTAACAATACATATCCATTGGTAGTGGAAATATTACCTGAAGCATTACCTCTTGTACTTAAAAAAATCCAATCAAATTCTCCAGAATCAGTTGTAACTCTTAGAATGGCCAATCAGAAAGACGGTGCTGTTATTACCGAAAATGGAAACTTACTTGCTGAAATTAGATTTCCAACTATTCCTGATTTAGCTGAATTAAATATTAGGATTAAAATGATACCTGGTACAGTAGAGCATTCGTTATTTTATAGAATGGCAACTAAAGCGGTAATCGCCGGAAAACTTGGTGTTAGAATTATTAAGCCTAATTATGATAGCGCTATAATTTAGGGTTTTTAAGGCAATTAAAACCAAGTTTTGTACATATGTATATCTATTAAGAAACATATCGTCTCTTTTTAAACTTTTGAACTGTATAAATTTGAGCTCCACTAAATTATAAACAATCTATTTTTTAGAATTAGAAATTAAATTGTCAATAGCTTTTAGAAGATATTCTATGTGGATTTTAATACAGAATTGTTCAAATTTTTAAATAAGAGAATTGTAATTGGTTAATAAAAAAAATTAAACGTAGGATAAATAATGATGAGAAATTTGTTGAGATTATTTAAAAAGGAAAAAAGCATTTATTATAATTTTTATGGAGATAGAAAGATTAAACTTTCCATCATACTTTTAATGATTACTACATGTTGTGTGGTCTCCTGTAAGGTCAAAAAATCAAAAATGGCTATAGTGCCAGATTGGTCCTTACCAAGTTCACCAACCCATAAGCAGGTTCCACCTCCGGTTGATTTTCACCGCATTACAAAAACTAAAAATAAGCACATTGGAATATTTGATGGACAGAGTGATGTTGGAGGGGCATTGGTTCCCGGATCCTCTAGTTATGATCCAATTTCCAAAGAATATACCATCAATTCCGCCGGTTATAATATTTGGTACACAAGAGATGAGTTTAGGTACCTTTGGAAAAAAATGTCAGGCGATATATCTTTAGCCGCCGATGTTAAATTTCCAAATGCGATAGGTTTCTCTGACCGTAAAGCGGTAGTTATTATTAGACAAAATCTTGATGATGATGCCGAAGAAGTGATGGTAGCCCGCCATGGCGCAGGTTTAATGCATTTAGCCTGGAGACCAGAAAAAAACAAAATGATTTTGCAGATGAAGGTTCCTGAACAAAGCGCAATGCGCATAGGTATAGAGAAACGAGGCGACTCTTATGCAATGTATGTAAGTATGAAAGGCGAACCCATGCACCAGTTAGGCGCTCCAATTCAACTTCATCTGAAAGAGCCTTTTTATGTAGGTGTTGGTTTTTGCTCACATGTTCCGGACAAGTTAGATACGGCCATACTTTCTAACGTAGTTTTAGAAAATGCAGCCGGAAAGCTGAAATAAATTGGCTATTTTTAATTGATCACTCGATAAAAGACGTTGTCAAAATATAAGATCAACAGTATGAAAAACAAAGTTTTGATTTTTGCTTTATTCATCGCAAATTTTCCTTTTTTAGCGTGTAACACAGTTAAAAATAGAGAAGCTAGCAATGTGGTTTCAAAAAGCACTTCGCAAAATGCCATGGTTAAGGCTTTGGCATGGCAAGAGGCTCATCCTATTGTTGAGAAATCATCAAAAGACTGGACCAATGGAGCCTATTATACAGGAGTTGTTAAGGCTTATGAAGCAACTAAAAATCCTGTTTTTTTAGCTGCACTTAAAAATATGGCCACTAAAAATAATTGGGAACCTTACATACGAATAAATAGTGCAGATGATATCGCAATTAGTTATGCATATATTTATCTAAAATCTATAGGTGATAAAGACGCGGACCTAAAACCTACGGAAGAATTTATAAAAAAGCATTTGGCTTATAAGGATAGCAAGCAACCCCAGAAGCCAATATGGTGGTGGTGCGATGCCCTTTTTATGGCACCTCCGGTTTTAACTAAGCTTGCCAAAGTAGATGATAACCCCGCTTTGCTTGATGCCATGTATAAAAATTATAAAGAAACTTATGATTTACTTTATGACAAGGAAGAGCATCTTTTTGCAAGAGACGATCGGTTTTTATGGACGGGTGCCAACACGGATAAAAAGGAGGAAAATGGTAAAAAGATATTTTGGTCCAGAGGTAATGGATGGGTTTTGGGTGGCCTCGCTTTAATTCTAGAGGATTTGCCTAAAGACAATGTTCATCGTCCATTTTTTGAGACCCTATTTAAAGAAATGTCTGCTAAAGTTAAAGCATTGCAACAGCCCGACGGTTTATGGACTACCAGTTTGCTATCGCCAGAATCTTATGACCATACCGAAACCAGTGGAAGTGGCTTTTTTACTTTTGGGATTGCTTGGGGAATAAACAATGGCCTCTTAAACCCTTCCGAATATAAACCTGTTGTGTTAAAAGCCTGGCCAGCGCTGTTGCGAAATCAAAAAGCTGACGGAATGGTTGGCTACGTACAAAATATAGGTTTTGATCCGCGTCCGGCTACGGCAGACAGCTGGCAAAATTATGGTACAGGTGCTTTCTTACTAGCCGGTAGCGAATTTTTAAAAATGAGATAGTTAATTAATGCTAGATTTAATTCCCCCGATGCTTTGCATCGAAGAAGAATAAATTCCGGTTTCATACCCCGATAGTGTTGCTTCGGGGTTGTTTATTTACCGATCTTCTTATAACGGATGAACAGTGATTTTTCCCAATTTCCAAAAAAGCATTATAGGTAATAGTTTTTTCAAAAACTGCTATTAATACAAATGTGTGTCCAATTAGAAACATATCCGTCCCCTTTTTCGTGTTTGCTTGTTTTATATTTGACTATCTGCAGATATAATCAATTTATTTAAGCATCAAATTAAAAGAGCCGCCAGACTTGTTTTAATTGATGTTAACCAATTAATTAAGTTAAAATGAAAAAGCAATTTAAAAAATTAGCTGTTGTAGGCGTTAGTGGATTAATAGTATCCTTTACCGCCTGTAAAAAAGCAGAAAGTATTTCTAGTACCCAAACTTTATCTTCAAAAGGAAAACTAAAAACAGAAGCAGTTGGGCCTTGGCAAAATGTTTTTGCTGATTACTTTAATGACCAAAATACCTTTAACAACAACTGGGAAAAGGCCGACCGAACAGATCATAACTCAGATATTTGTCATTATGATCCTTCAGTGCCCACGCTTGATACAAAAGATGGCTATTCGGTTTTGGTACTCTCAGCAACAAAAGTCAACTCCAGTTATTTTAAGTCCGGACATATAAAATCGCATTTTAATTTTAAACCGAATATTCATGAAGAATACCGGGTTGTTGCCAATATAAAGCTGATTGCCCAAAATGGTACTACATATAAGGGCTTTGCGCAAACTTATGGCGCATGGCCAGCTTTTTGGACTGTACAAGAAGACCAATGGCCTACAAAAGGCGAAATCGACATTATGGAAGGATACTCTAAATATGGTAACACCTATTTTACCAGCAATCTTTTTTATGGATATTCTCCTGGCGTAAAATTAGATCCGAACAAGTATTTAACATATTATAAAACAGATGTTAAAACAGGATGGCACAAATACGAAGAGTATTGGAAAAAAGATGCAAATGGTAAAGTAACAATTACTACCAGAGTGGACGATGTTGACCAAGCTACTTTTTATGATTCTGGATACCCATTAGGTAATTTCGGACCTCATAACATTATTTTAAATCTAGCGGTAGGTAGTAATAGCAGTGTAGGTATTTTTGATAATAGCCAAATTAACCTTGAAGGTAAAACTATGATGTGGGTAGATAATGTAGTGGTTGAAAAAAGAACTATTTAATAGAGAGTATTAACATAGAAGTTCATCCTTGCTTTATTGTGAGGGTGAACTTTTATGTTATAAATATTTTTGTAAATTGTAAAAGAACGCTTAAAATTTCAAGATCTCCCGTATATGATCTCCCGTGTTGTTAAGTTAATGTTGATGGTTTTAATCCCGTTTGTGACTAGCGCCCAGATGCTTAATTTTAAACATTTGTCATTCAAGAAGGGCTTGCCTCAAAGCCCAATTTCAAGTTTATTACAAGATAATGAGGGTTTTATTTGGCTTGGAACTTTTAAAGGTTTAATAAGGTATGATGGGTATGAATTCAAAAGCTTTAAATGCGATTTAAAAGACAGCAGTAGCTTAAGCCATAATTTAGTTAAAAACATCTTTCAGGATAGTAGGGGAAGAATATGGGTAGGTACAGCAAATGGGTTAAACCTGTATAACAAAAAACTGGAAACCTTTAAGCATATAGAGATTTTGGATATCAAAGGTGGACGGAATTATATCTCTGCAATAGTAGAGGATAAGCAAAAGAACATTTGGTTGGGAACATTTGGAGGGCTAAAAAAACTTAATACAAAAACACTCCACATAGAAGATATCCCCAATAGTTCAAAAAATAAAGAATTAGTCAACAAGGTTATTTTTTCTCTCTGCGTAGACAAGGAGAATAAAATATGGGTGGGTACAGGTAATGGTGTAAGAGTCTTTGATCCGGTTACTAACACAGCGATAGAGTTGCCAGCAGTGCTTTCCAACGAACAAAATTTTGCGATAAACAAAATCCAAATTATTAAAGAAGATGCTATTGGTAATTTATGGTTTGGTACCGAGGTATCAGGAGTATTTAAATATTCAAAAAAAGAAAATAAACTGACCAATTACGCTTATTCTGCTACTGGCAATTCGCTTGCTTCAAATTGGGTACGAGATATCCTGCCAGATCATCAAAATATTTGGTTTGCTACCCGTAACGGGGTAAGTATATTTAACACAATTACAGAGCAATTTACAAATTATACCGAGGATCCTCTAAATGACAATAGTTTAAGCGATAATACGGTTTGGAGTTTTTTAAAAGATAAAGCCGGGTGTATTTGGGTAGGTACATTTTCAGGAGGTGTTAACTTTTATTACAAGGGGAACTCAAATTTTGAAAACATTACTAATGTAACAGGCAGCTCTTCCCGCTCAAACCATACGTTGGTAGATGCGATAATTGAAGATAAAGATGGTGCATTATGGATTGGTACTTATGGAGGAGGTTTAAACTATATTGACAGAGGACATCATATCAATAAATATTTTTCGACGAAAATAAATACCAGCGGAAGAATTGGAAATGGTGTAAAATCTTTAGCTGATGATGGTAAAGGAAATTTGTGGGTAGGTACCATGAATGGACTTGCAATTTTTAATAAGCAAAGCCACACGTTTAAGTACTACAATTTTTCTACAGATAAAAGTAGTAAAGGCGAAAACCCAATTTTGTGTGTTCTTCCTGACGGGGAAGGGGCTTGGTTAGGTACAGACGGGGGAGGATTAAGATATGTTTTACCGAATGGAAAAACCACTGTGTTTAAATTTAAAAATCCGGGATTAACCATTCAGGAAGTTTTTTTCAACTTCTCTTTGGAACGCAATGCCGATGTAAGATGGGCAATTCCTGAAGAGTTTTTTATGACACGGAAAACTTTATTTAGTGATGAGATAGCAGATAATTTTGTAACCGCATTATTGAAAGATGACCAAAATCATTTATGGATAGGTACACAGAACGGGCTCAATTATTACAATTCTAAAGAAAATAAAATTGAACTTTTATATCAAAAGATTGGAGAAAGACGTTACCAGCTAACAAGCAGTAATATTTCTACCTTGTTTAAAGATTCTAAAAATAGGCTGTGGATAGGTACTGATGGAGGCGGTTTGAATTACTTTGATAAATTAACAAATAGATTTTATAGCATTGGGATAAAAGAAGGTTTAAAAGATGATGTTATACATTCTATTGTTGAAGACCTAAAGGGAAATCTTTGGGTAAGTACAGATTTAGGAATTTATGAGATTGTGTTTAAGAAATTTGCTTTACCTTTTGAAAAAGATGACATAAAAATTAGTCAATACACCTCAAAAGACGGCTTAATAAGTAATCAATTTTCTACACAAGCAGGCTTATTGTTACACTCGGGCGAGATAGCCTTCGGAGGTATAAGTGGTTTGTCAATATTTTACCCAGATAAAATTCTAAAAAATAAAGTGGCTCCTGCGGTAGTTATAACTGATATAGCGGTAAATAACGAGATCTTAAAACCCGGTTCAGAAAATCCTGTATTACCAGCATCAATTATAGAAACACAAAGTATTACGCTAAACCACAATCAATCCAACCTAAGTATAAAATATGCAGGTCTTAATTTTATCAATCCGGAGAATAACAAATATGCATATCGCTTAATTGGTTTGGAGTCTGCAGACGGTTGGCAAAATGTTGGAAATCAACGGGTAGTTAATTTTGCTAACCTTACTCCGGGCTCCTATAATTTTATGGTTAAAGCATCTAATAATGACGGTGTTTGGAGCAATAACATAAGAAGTCTTAAAATAATAATATTGCCTCCTTGGTGGTTAACTTGGTGGGCTTACCTAATTTATTTGTTCACATTTTGTGGTATATGCTATGTTATTATTGATTTTTTGAGAAATAAAGAGGCTTTAAAACGTAATTTATATATAGAGCATTTACAAAATGAAAGGCAGAATGAGCTTTATCAAATGAAGCTCAATTTTTTTACGAATATATCGCATGAATTACGTACTCCCTTAACGCTAATTTTGGGCCCGGTTGAAAAGCTAATTCAAGAAAATGAAAATGTTAATTCTTCTAAATCGCTAAATTCAATTAAATCCAACGCGGATAGATTGATGAATTTGGTAACGGAACTATTGGACTTTAGAAAAGTAGAAGAGGGACATCTTAAACTTTATTGGAGTTACCAGGACCTTGTTTCTTTCTGCGATGACATGTACAAATCGTTTGAAGCATTGGCTAATTTTAAACGTATAGATTTTCAGTTAGAAGTGCCTTCGCAACCGCTTTACGTGTATTTTGATAATAACCAGTTACAAAAAGTAGTTTTTAACCTGCTATCTAACGCGTTTAAGTTTACAGATAATGGTGGGAAAATAGTGTTAAAAGTTGGATTAAAATCCAATGACCCTGCGTGGGTAGAGATTACTGTAAAAGATAATGGAAAAGGAATACCTAAGGAGTTCCAAGATAAATTATTTGACAGTTTTTTTCAGATAGATGACAGAGGTACAGAAAATATTGGGAGCGGGATAGGATTGGCGCTCGCAAAAAGTATTATGGAACTCCATAAGGGTAAAATCACAGTGTCAAGTGTTGAACAGCCGATTAGGGAAACATCATTTTCGGTTCAACTGCAAGTAGGGAAACAGCATTTGAACCAATCAGAAATTGCAGATGAGTCTGGTATAGAATCTCCAACTTATGAGATTTTGAAGACCCCGGCAGCTAAGGATGTTGATGATTTTGGTAAAGAAGAAGTGCCTAAAATCTATAAAATTATGATTGTAGAGGATAACACTGAAGTTAGGGAATTTATTGCTGACAGCCTAAAAGAACACTATCATTTAATAGAATGTGCAAACGGTAAATTGGCGCTGGACTGTGTTGAGGAACAGCTTCCTGATTTAATTGTGAGCGATGTAATGATGCCTGAAGTTGATGGATTGGAATTATGCGCCAAAATAAAATCAAATGACGCAACAAGTCATATACCGTTTATATTGTTAACCGCTAAAGCATCTGAAAACAATCAATTGTCTGGTTTAAATATTGGCGCCGATGTTTATATTTCGAAACCGTTTAGCTTACAGATTTTAAAAGCAAACATTAGAAACCTATTGAGGGCACAGGCTGTTTTAAGAGAGAAATTTAGCCAGAGGATGGTGTTTGCACCAACCAATGCAAAAATTACAACCCCCGAAGAAAAGTTTCTGAACAAGCTAATGAGTATCATAAACGAAAAAATTGAGGATTCTTACTTTGACGTTAATGAATTGGTTAATGAGATTGGAATGAGCAGAGCCGTTCTCTATAAAAAGGTACAAACGCTTACCAGTTACTCTGTAGCAGATTTAATTAAGCAAATGCGTTTAAAAAAGGCAGCCCATTTATTGAAAACTACTTCTTTTAATGTTACCGAGATTACCTATATGGTTGGTTTTAACCACAGAAAGTATTTTAGTAAGGAATTTAAAAAGCAGTACAACATGTCGCCTTCTGAATTTGCCAAGCAGCATGAGGGTACAAACTTACGGCCAGATAATGAATTGAATTAATATCAATATTTTTGAATCAGGATAAATAGCCCCTTAAATAAAGACGCAAACGCCCCTTTGTGTATAGTATCCTTTTGATATTTGTACTAACTATCAATTTTTAAAACCGAAGTCTTAATTTCATTTATAGGTTATTTTTGTAGTGCTTGCTTCATAAACCGAAGAAAGTTCTAGAAGACTTTAACCAAAGATGCCAGATAAAACTTCAATTTGAACTTATCTGATAGGACAAAGGATATTCAAAAATAAATGCAAAAACGTAACCACTTAGCTACAGCTACTTTTTTTATTTCATGTGCACTAACCATTATTTTTAATGCTACTAATGCACAAACGCCTATTAGCAAGTATTTGATCGGACAAAATGCTTGGGAAAAAAACGAGATATTTAAAGTTTTTGATGACATAAAAAATGTTCATTACCAAACCATAAGAATAGGCGGTAACGGCTATGAAAACAGTAGTTTCATGGGCAAAGATGTTGTAAAGTTGATTGATTATGTACGCTCTGTTGGCGCTGAGCCAATTGTTCAAATGCCCAGACAGCTAAAGAATAACGATAAGGCTTTTAAAGTGATTGCTTATTTAAATGGTGATTTACATAAAAAAATAAAATTTTGGAGTATCGGTAACGAGCCAGACCACCATAACCAATTGGCATCCCCTGAAGAGGTATTTGATTATTTTACTAAAATTTCTGCACAAATTAAAAGATATGACCCAGAAGCAAAAATCATGGGTTTTGATTTGGCTTCATACAAAGGAAAATATTTAACCAGGCTTTTAGGTGGCGATTTAGACGTAACTAAAAAAGTCCCTAACAAAAACTATTACTACCTAGATATGGTAGCTTTTCACAATTACAAATTTAAAGATATTACAGGTTTTGAAAGTGATGTGAAAGATTTAAAGCAAATTTTGAAGCCATTGAATGAGAGCCGTCCACAGGATCAAAAACTAGGCTGGGCGATTACGGAATTCAATTCGCATTGGATTGTGGATGAGAGTTTAGGTGAAGATTATCAGCCTTATAATTTCCATAACGGACAAATTTTTGCCGAAATGTACGATTTAGGGATGCGAGAAGGAGCCTTTACCATTTGCCCATGGAGTATTTTAGAGGGCGGTGCGGATAGAGAAGGTACAGATTTAGGCATGTTTGATTTAGTGGGAAGTAAATATTTACCTCGATCAAATTATTACCACACCCAAATGTTAGCGCAAAATTTTAGAGCTAATTACTTAAGCCATCAAAACAGCCAAAAGGACGTTGTTGTTATCCCAATGGGCGATAAAAGTGGCGTTTCTGTAATGATACTCAACAAAAGCAAATCCAATAGTTTTCAATACACGCTGCAACTTCATAAAAGTGATAAAGCAGGTGACAATCATTTAATTGCTATTAATGCACAACTAAAAACAACTATAAAAGCTGATATGCAACCAGCCTCTACACAAATGCTGGTGTTTAATAAAAACGGAAAACTAATTAAAAAATATACTTACTCATCTAAAGACGAAGCGTTAAAAAGAGCACCAAAGGTGGAGTTGTTTTAATCAAAAGATACATATTTTAATCTAGTTAAAGCCTTATGAAGATAGTGCCGAGAAATTTGTCAGAGCGCTTAAGTCAACTTAAAACCTTTAACCTTAAATCCGTGTCTTTTAAGTTGACCAATACAAAAAGAAAACAGTAGTAAACCAATTATAAAAAGCGTCCGTCACTTTTTTAAATCAAAATTCAATTATGCAAATCATCAAATTTATCAAAAACTATAAAGTAATTACCCTGGGGTTTTTATCGGTTTGTTTATCGGCAAATGCGCAACAAACTAAAATTGAGCAAAAAGTTGATTCGGTATTACACCTAATGACTTTACAGGAAAAAATCGGACAGCTTAACCAGCTAAATGCTGGCGATCTTACCGGGCCTGCTGATGAGAAAAATGTTAATATAATTGATGAGATACGAAGTGGTAAAATAGGATCCTTGCTAAATGTGAGAGGTGCAAAAATCACTAAAGAGCTTCAACAAGTAGCAATGAAATCGAGGTTAAAAATACCGTTGATTTTTGGTCAGGATGTAATACACGGTTACCGAGTGATTTTTCCGATCCCTTTAGGTGAGGCGGCATCGTGGGATATGGATGCCATAAAATTATCAGCCAGAGTAGCTGCCAGCGAAGCATCTTCATCTGGCATACAATGGACATTTGCGCCAATGGTAGATATTGCAAGAGATCCGCGTTGGGGCCGGGTAATGGAGGGTGCGGGTGAAGATCCCTATTTAGGTTCGGCTATTGCGAGAGCCCGAGTTTTAGGATTTCAAGGAAAAAAACTTGGAGATTTAGATGCGGTTATGGCCTGTGCAAAACATTTTGCCGCCTACGGAGCCGCAATAGCAGGCAGAGATTATAACGGTGTTGATATGAGTAAAAGACAGCTTTGGGAGGTTTATTTGCCACCGTTTAAAGCAGCGTTGGATGCTGGCGCAGCAACTTTTATGAACTCATTTAATACGTTGAACGGAGTTCCTGCAACTGGTAATAGCTATTTGCAGCGAGACATCTTAAAAGGTGCTTGGGGCTTTAAAGGTTTTGTAGTGAGCGATTGGGGTTCCATTAAAGAAATGGTGGCTCATGGTTATGCTAAAGATTTAAAAGAAGCTGCCCAATTAGCGATTACCGCCGGAAACGACATGGATATGGAAAGTAATGCTTATGAAGGTTATTTAGCGGAGCTGGTGAAGGAAGGAAAAGTAAATATCGACAACGTTAACGAAGCCGTTAAACGCATTTTAACCAAAAAATTTGAATTAGGTCTTTTTGATAATCCGTACCGATTTAGCGATGAGAAAAGAGAAAAATTAGCGCTCAACACTTTGGCAAACAAAGCTGCATCTCGCGAGGTTGCTAAAAAAAGTATCGTTTTATTAAAAAATGAGACTGGTATTTTGCCACTTTCAAAAGCCACAAAAACTATTGCATTAATTGGTCCGTTGGTTAAGGCAAATCAAGATATGAGAGGTTTTTGGGCACTTTCATGGGGTAAAGATGATATTCCAGTTTCTTTATACGACGGTGTAAAAAATAAGCTCGGAAATAAAGCCAATCTGCTTTATGCAAAGGGTTGTAATATTAATGATAGCCTAACAACAGGGTTCAAAGAAGCAATTGAAACTGCGAAAAATGCAGACGTTGTGGTAATGGCTGTTGGAGAAACTTTTGACATGACTGGTGAAGCAAAAAGTAAGGCTGATATTCACATCCCAGGTAAGCAAGAAGAGTTGGTTAAGGCAATTGTAGAAACCGGTAAGCCTTTGGTAGTATTGGTGATGGGCGGAAGACCACTCATTTTTAACTATACAGCTAAAAATGTAAAATCCATACTTTTTACTTGGTGGTTGGGTAGCCAAGCCGGAGACGCTATGGCAGATGTGCTGTTTGGAGATTACAATCCGTCTGGTAAGTTGCCTATTACTTTCCCAAAAAGCATGGGTCAAATTCCAATTTACTATGCACAAACCAATACCGGACGTCCCTTTGAAGAAGGTAAAAGTCCAAATTATAGATCAACCTATTTGGATGAAAGTAACTCGCCAGAATATGCTTTTGGCCATGGTTTAAGTTATACCAATTTCAAATACAGCGATATGAAACTCGATAAAAATGAGATTGCTCTAAATGATACCATAAAAGTGTCTTTAAACGTAACCAACACCGGTAAATATTTTGGCGAAGAGGTTGTTCAATTATACATAAAAGATAAAGTAGCACAACCCGTAAGACCAATTATGGAGCTCAAGGATTTCCAAAAGATTAAATTGAATCCGGGAGAAACTAAGCGACTTACCTTTTACATCGAGAAAGAAAAATTGTCTTTTTATAATGATGATTTAAAATGGATAGCGCAACCCGGTGATTTTGAAGTCATGGTTGGAAGTGCATCTGATGATATCAGGCTAAAAGAAAATTTTGTTCTAAAATAACGAAATGGATAAACCATTTCGTTATTTAATTCATAAGCCAATAAATATTAGCCCGACTTTTTAATTGTCGGGCTTTGTGTCTCATTATAAAATATTTTGCTAAAAACGCCTTTTATCCTACCAAATTCTTTTTTTTTTGCTCAATTACCCCTCAATACTGGTACATATCTATTCTATTTTTTGGAGTGGTTGTAGCTAGTTTAGCGTTATAATTTGTTGTCTGAAACATTACAGTCAGATAAATTAATAAACCTTAATATCCTTTTTTTAAAATGCGAAAATCCCTAAGCTTCATCATATTGATGATTGTTTGTTCAAGTACTTATGCCCAAAAAACAAATGTTAAACATGAATTCCGGTTTGCCGAAAATCAGGTAAACTTAATGTTGCATGAAATTAAAAATCTACCAGTTAATGGCAATGAAGTTTCTCCGCGGACATTAGAAAACGGCAAATTGAAAATGGCCGTTCCCACAGACTGGACCAGTGGTTTTTTCTCAGGGATGCTATGGTATTTATATGCATACACCGGCGATCAAAAATGGAGTTCTGTAGCCAGGAAGTTTACTGCCAGTTTAAAGTATCAACAAAGCAACAAAGGAACTCATGATTTAGGATTAATGCTATATACCAGTTTTGGTAACGGTTATAAACTCACAAAAGACAGTAGTTATAAACAAGTCATCATAAACGCAGCAAAATCTCTTTCTACCAGGTTCAACCCAAAGGTTGGTGTTATAAAATCTTGGGATCACAGAGAAGATTTATGGACTTATCCCGTTATCATTGACAATATGATGAACCTTGAACTATTATTTGAAGCTACAAAGTTAAGTGGCGATTCTTCTTTTTATAAGATTGCCGTTCAGCATGCAAACCATACGCTAAAAAATCATTTCAGAAAAGATTATAGCAGTTACCACGTGGTGGATTATAACCCGAAAGATGGTTCGGTTATTAAAAAAACTACCCATCAAGGTTATTCAAATGAATCATCTTGGGCGAGGGGACAGGCTTGGGCCTTATACGGTTTTACCATGTGTTATAGAGAGACGGGAGACAGCGCTTATTTAAATCACGCCAAACATATTGCAAATTATATCCTTACAACTCCAAAAATACCTGAAGATATGGTTCCCTATTGGGATTATGACGATCCTGCAATACCAAACGCACCTCGTGATGTTTCGGCAGCGGCAATAACTTCCTCCGCATTATTTGAACTAGCGTCTCAAACTAAAAGCAACTATTATGAAACTAAAGCTCAAAAGATTCTGGAAAGCTTAAGTAAACATTACAAAGCTCCGAAAGATGGCGATATGGGCTTCATATTAGAGCATAGCACAGGGCATAAACCTTATAACAGCGAAATTGATGTGCCTATTATATATGCTGATTATTATTACATAGAAGCTCTTTTAAGGAGTCAAAAAGGTTATTTTAAAATTGAATCATAAGATTAGATACAAATAAATGAAACTATCACTTTTTATATTTCTGTTTGTTTTTTCCACTCAATGTTTTGCTCAGGATTTTTTTGGAACATTAGAGAAAAATATCGAGCAATATTATCATAAAAATGATTCTGGTTATAATTCTTTAGATAGTATCATCAACAATCTACAACAAGACCCAGACGCTGTAGATATGGTTACAAATGAAGTTTATCAGAAAAAAACACCGGTTGATAGCGAAGTAAAACAGCTACTAAAAACGTTTGATTTAACAAGTGGTAAGTGGAGTGATATCAATTATAACGATAAAAGAGAATCCGGATGGGAACCAAAAATTCATGCCGAACGAATTCTTCTATTAACAACCCTCTATAGCAATCCTCAGTCAAAATATTATTTAAAAACTGAAATAAAGCCGGTTTTGCACCAAGCGCTTAAATTTTGGTTTGATGCTCATTTGATCTGTAAAAATTGGTGGTATAATGAGATAGGAATTCCTAAAACTTTAGGTCCCGTTTTCATTATGCTAAGGCATGAGCTTTCTGCTGATGAAGTTAATAAAGCGGTAATTGTTTTAAATCACTCGAAAATTAAAATGACGGGACAAAATAAAGTTTGGTTAGCTGGCAATGTTTTGTTTAAAGCAATTTTAATTAAAGATGAAGCCTTAGCTAAAATAGCTAGGGACACTATATTTTCTGAACTTAGAATCTCCGGAAATGAAGGGATTCAACAAGATTACAGCTTTCATCAACATGGACCGCAACAGCAATTCGGGAATTATGGTTTGTCTTTTGTAAATACGCTCAGCTTTTGGTCTAGGGTGTTTTCCAGAACTTCTTTAAAAGCCGATAAAGAACATTTGGCAATATTAAAAGATTTAATGCTGAACGGATATAGCTGGATTACCTGGAAAGGATACTTGGATATTAACTCCTTTGGAAGGCAATTTTTTAAAGGCGTGGATAGGAGCAAGGCATTAGCCGTAGCATATTCTATGCTGGATATGACTTTTGTTGATCCGGAAAATGCAAAGCAGTATATGGAGTTTATATCTAGGAATTATAGTCCAAAATATTTACCTCAGCTTAATGGAACCAAACATTTTTGGACCTCGGATATGACAGTCCATAGATCTCCAAACTGGTTTGCAACCCTAAAAATGTCATCTAACAGGGTGCAAGCTACGGAAGCTCTAAATAGAGAGAATTTAAAAGGCTATTATTTAGGCGATGGGAATTATTTTGTTACCGTAAACGGAGACGAGTATGAAGGGATTTTTCCATATCTAAATTGGAAAAAACTGCCTGGTGTAACTAATTTTCAAACATCTGGTCCACTAAAAGTTTTAGGCTTTTCAGGTTATAGAAATAAGGGGGATTTTACTGGCGGAGTAGTGAGCGGAAAAAATGGTATTTCTGCTTTTAGTTTAAATCGCGATTCTTTAAGCGGAAATAAAGCCACGTTTTGGATAAATGATAAAATGGTGTGTTTAGGCTCAAATATTCATAGCGATTTACAGCAACCTGTTTTTACCACTATAAATCAAACCAAATTAAAAGGACCGGTATATTTTTACGATGATAAAATTAGGGAGTTAAAAGATACAGTTTACAGCTCCAAATCAATAAAGTGGGTTTTTCATAATAAAATTGGCTACTACAACCTTCAACCTTCTGATATTTCAGTTTCGGCAAAAAACCAAACTGGTAGTTGGGGAGATATAGCTTTCGTTTATGATCAGGAAAAACCAATAACTAAACCGGTTTTTACATTAGATATCAAACATAATTTATCTGAAAAAGCGGGTAGTTATGCGTACGAGCTAATTCCCGGAGAAGATTTCAAGAAATTTAAATCCTTTCACCCGGATTTTGACATCATCCAAAATGACAAAAATGCTCAGGTAATTTCCACAAAAAATGGATCGACATTAATGTTGGCTATTTATGCGCCAATTGCTATAAAAGCGAAGTTGTTCCCAGCGCTAAAATTTATTTCTGCAGGCTTATATATCATAGAAAAAACCAAAACAGGATGGCTTGTTTCGATTGCTGACCCAACACAAACTTTAAAGAATTCGGTTTTGGATATAGCCGGTAAAAAGCATTCGATACTACTTCCAGAAGGTTTAAATAAAGGCGAAACAACACAAATAAATATATCAGTTAATTAATCTTAAATTATTATGAAACGAAAATTACTTACAACATTCGGTTTTATTTTAGGAGCGATGTATGTATCTGCCCAATCATTTACTCCAGGTAATTTAGCCGTTTATCGTTACGGAGATGGATCGGCGGCTTTAGCGAATAGTGTAACGGTACCTGTTTTTATTGATGAGTACACCACAGCTGGAGTATTGGTGAAAAGCAGGGTCATTCCCGCAACAGATAACGGCGCCAATTTTAAGTTAACCGGGTTAGGAAGAGACGCAAATGGCAAATATGTGGATGAGGGAATATCTACTTTATCTCAGGATGGTAAATATTTAACCATTTTTGGATATAACCAAACCGCTGGTGGTGCAGTTCCAACTACAGCAAACGGATTGGTGGTAGGAGTTATCGCTGCTGATGGCAGTTATAACAGTACTACCACACTTTCTAACGATGCCACAACTGGTTTAGGCAGTCCTCGTTCTGCAATATTTGATGGAACTCAAGATATTTGGGCCGGCGGTTCTCAAAACGGGATTACCTACACTACATTAGGTGCTACCAACTCAGGAACTCGTATTTCTACCGGGGGACAAAACTCATCAAAAAGCTTATCTATTGCTAAAACATCGTCAAGCGGTGTTTTTGGTGCAGCCAGGTTATATGCAGCAACTGCGGCAGCAAGTACCGAATTGCCTTATGCAACTCCGCTGCCCACTAGCCCCACTACTTTCACAACTTCTACCCCCTTTAATGCAGCTATAACTGCTAATCAGGTTCTTGTACTTTCTGTAGAAAACAGAACAATTATTTATGTTGTTGATGATGCAGCAAATACAATAAGAAGATATTATTTAAATTATTCTGGCGCAGCAATAGGTCCTTTCGCGACTCTTTCTGATGCCAATACCACCAAAATAAAGAGTATTACAGCAAAGGTGCGAGGAAGAGTGGGCACAAAAACAGTTGTCGATGTTTATGCAACCACTTGGGGAGATGACGGGACTGGCACAGGAACTTCTAAGCTGTTGACCTTTACGGATAGTTATTTAACAACTAATCCAACAGATGTTAACCAAGTCGAGCTTGCAACCGCAACTACACTTTTAGCCACAGCTCCTGCTAATACGCTTTTCAAAAGCGTCTCTTTAGTTCCAACTGGGAGTACCGCAATTGGTACAGGTGTTTTGCCTGTTAACCTAACTGGTTTTAATGGAAAAAAATCAGGTGATAATGTGATATTAAACTGGGCTACTTTAAGCGAGCAAAATAATTCATACTTTGATATCCTGCGTTCTGGCAACGGAAAAGATTTTTATAGCATCGGTAAAGTTACCGGAAACGGAAATTCTAACAGTAAAATCAATTATTCTTTTACAGATAAAAGCCCAGAGTTTGGTGCTAACTATTATCATTTAAATCAGGTAGATTTTGATGGAAAATCCACGACTTCAGAAACTATTGCAGTAAATTTTGGTTTCTCAGACAATATAATTATGGCATTGAACCCACTAGAAGATCATACCGGAGTTGGGGTAACTATTGATTCTCCAGCTATGATTGAAGGTAAAATCAGCTTACTGTCAATATCCGGACAACAAACAGCTTCACTTAATGTGAAATTGCAAAAGGGTAAAAACTCGTTTAATATTCCCGCTAAATTGCAACCGGGTGTTTATGTAGTTAGTTTATACACAGCTAAAGGCACTACATCTCAAAAAATAAGTTTGAACTAACTAATTTAGTGTTCAAGAGGCATAGATGATTTTATAATTATTTATGCCTCTTTTTTTTCTTATTTTGTTGAACCTTATTGTAGCAAACCAATTTAAATGATAAGATTCATTCTCTATTCTTTCTTAAGCTTTCTTTTCGTTCAGAGTAGCTATGCCCAAACTTTGGAGTTTAAGCATATTTCTATTGATAATGGGCTCTCACAAAATACGGTTAACTCAATAGCACAAGACAAAAAAGGCGTTATTTGGTTAGGGACATTGGGCGGGCTAAATAAATTTAATGGGTACGATTTTACCGTATATACCCATAATGAAAGAGACAGTACAACAATTAGCCATGATAGGGTTAATATTGTTTTTACTGACAGAGAAGGGAATTTGTGGGTGGGTACAGATGACGGACTAAATTTATATAACCCCACCAATAACCATTTCACACTTATTAAAGATGCGAATAATTCCCGATACTTTGTTTATAGCATTAAGCAAGATAAAACCGGTAAACTTTGGATAGGAACACAACAGGGTTTAAAATATTTGGATCATCAAAAAAATAGACTAATAGACGTAAACTTAAATATACCAAATAATAACAAAAGGGTTCAAAGTATTTACGAAGATGATTTTGGCTTATTATGGATAGGTCTTGCAAAAGGATTTAAAATTTATAACCCACATAAAAATCAATCTTCAGATGGTCCAAAGCAACTTCAACAAAAATTAAGCAATTCTTGGATCCAGTCTATCAAACAATCAGAAAATAAAGACTTTTGGTTTGCTACAGAAAACGAAGGAGTTTTTGTTTATAAAAAGCAGGAGGGTAGAGTTGTTAATTACAATAAAGAAAACGGTATACTTAGCAACACAGTAAGAGATCTTTTTTTTAAGGACAATGAGCATTTGTGGATGGCAACAAAAATGGGGCTAAGCATCCTAAATTTAAGCTCCGGTAAAATAGAGAACTATAGTTATTCTCCAGAATTAAATGTAGAAAACTCGTTAAGCCATCCATCTGTAAAATGTATTTTTAAAGATCAATCAGGCAATATTTGGATGGGAACTTATGCCGGAGGAATCAACCTGATTTACAATTTTTCAAAGATATTCTCTTATAAAGGAATCAGACAAGGCGACCGAAATCCGCTTTCAAATAAAGAAGTGAATGCCATTTTGGGTGATGGTAGCAATAAATTTTGGATAGCCACAGATGGTGGAGGTTTAAATTATTGGAATAAAACTACCGGCAAAGTTGAAGTTTATAAATACAAAACCGATAACGTTTTATATAATTTCATCAAAGATGTTTCATTTAGCAACAACAATAAAAAACAGCTTTGGTTGGGGAGCTCTGCCGGGATTTTAATATTTGACATAGCCAATAAAAAATTTACGGAGTTTAAGGATATCCAAAAAAATGCTAACGTAGAGTTTAACCATGATTATTGCTTTTTGAATTCGCCATTTGGTTTGTGGATTGGGACCAATTACAACGGTTTGCATCTAGTAAAAGATAATAAAATAGTAAAATCTTATACTGTTGCTAATCACAAATTAATTTCTAATAATGTTTCTTGCCTTTTACTTGAAGGACAAAATTTATGGTCGGGTTATTTGCTTTCTGGATTAAGTAAAATAAACCTAAAGACCGGAAAAATCAACTCGTATGCGTTTGATAAAAATGATATCTATAGTCTTAGTAATAATTCCATTTCCTGCTTATTTATCGATTCAAAAAAGAGATTATGGATAGGAACCAATGGTGGGGGTTTAAATTATTTTGATGAGCATAACAATAAGTTTTATGTGATTAATTCGCAGTACGGACTGGCAAATAATAATATTCATGCGATAGAAGAAGATAATCATGGCGCACTTTGGGTAAGTACAAACAAAGGTATCTTTAAAATTGTATTAAAGTCTGATCATTTTCCATTAAATTCTAAATCAGTAGAAACCACCAATTACACAGTTTTAGATGGCCTTCAAAGTAACCAATTTATTAAAGGATCTTCGTTTAAAAATAAAGATGGAGAAATATTTTTTGGAGGGATAAACGGATTAAATAGCTTTTTCCCCGACAAAATTGTCTATAATAAAGAAATCCCGAATATTATATTCACCGATTTCACCATCCTTAATAAAGAAAAAGGTCAAACACAGGACAGCTTATTGTCGAAACCGATTGATTATCTTAAAGAGCTCACCTTAAATTATGACGAGAGTTATTTTACGATAAAATATGCAGCGCTCAATTATATTTTTCCAGAAAGAAACAATTACGCCTACAAACTAGAGGGTTTAACAAAAGACACTTGGCATTACGTTGGCAACCAAAAAGAGGCAACCTATACCGGTTTAGAGCCGGGTACTTATACATTTTTGGTTAAAGCATCAAACAACAGCGGAATATGGAATAACACGCCTCGTCAACTTAAAATTGTGGTGCTGCCGCCATGGTGGAGAACCAATTGGGCTTACTTATTTTATATGCTGATTATAATCGGCTTGCTTTATTTATTTAATTATTACACCAAATACACCGAGCGTTTAAAGAACACGATTCAACACGAAACCGATTTATACCATAAAGAGCAAGAACTTTCTCAAAAGAAATTGAGCTTTTTTATTAATATTTCTCACGAGATTAAAACTCCAATAACCATGATCATGGCTCCGCTTCAAAAGCTGTTAGCCATTCATGAAGGAAACACTACCACATCAAATTATTTGCAACTGATGAACAAGAGCGGTCAACGATTGCTCAATTTAATTGATCAGTTACTTGATCTGAGAAAATTTGATGATCACGATGTGATGTTAAAAGCAGCACAGGGTAATTTGGTGAGATTTACAAAAGAGATTGTGGTGGTGTTTGGCAGCTTGGCAAAGTCAAAAAACTTAGATTTAACATTTTCATCCGAAGATGAAAAACTTGAAGTATGGTTTGATAGAGATAAACTGGAGAAAATTTTATACAACATCATTTCAAATGCGATAAAATATACGCCTGATTACGGTAAAATTGAAGTTGCCGTGACAGAAGACAAAGAACAGCAAAACGCAATTATAAATGTAATTGATAATGGAGTTGGTATTTCAAAAGAACGTTTGCCCGATATTTTCTTGCCATTTAAGCCACTAGATGTGAGCAATAATAATATAAAAGGAACTGGCGTAGGTTTAGCTTTTGCCAAAGAATTAATTGATTTGCACCATGGCGCAATTGAGGTGGACAGCAGGGAAGCAAGTAAAGATAACCGCGGATACACCAAGTTCTCCATAAAAATACCTTTAGGTAAAAATTACCTTAACGATAATGAAGTGGATAATGATTATTTGATATCTGAGGACATTAATAATTATAAATCTTATAGTTTAAAACAACAGACCAACTTTCAAGAAAGAAAGCAACTGATACAACAAGCAAACGAAAATCAAAAATTTACTATGCTTTTGGTAGAGGATAACCCGGACGTAATTAATTTTTTAGCGGATATTTTTAAGGATAATTTTAATGTAATCAAATGTTTTGACGGTTCTGCAGGTTTAGCAGAAGCTTTACGAACCATGCCCGATATCATTATAAGCGATGTAATGATGCCATTAATGAATGGGATAGAGTTATGTAGTAAATTAAAATCTAACATCATTACCAGCCATATCCCCGTGATATTGCTCACCGCAAGAAGTCCTTTGATATTTAAGTTAGAAGGATTAGAAAATGGTGCTGATGATTACGTGACAAAACCTTTCAATTTTGATTTGCTGGATGTTAAAGTTTGGAACCTGTTGGAAAACAGGCAAAAAATGAAATTACGCTATCAAAAAGAAATCACCCTGCAACCTACCAATACAATTATTTCAACTTTCGATGATAAATTCCTGGATAACATCATGAAGTACATTGAAGATAATATTGCAGAGGAGACTTTAAATGTAGAAGATTTGAGCCAACACATAGGGATGAGCAGAGGAAATTTGTATAGAAAATTGAAGGTGTTAACCGGTAAAAGTCCCGTAGAATTTATCAGGTATATACGGCTAAAAAGAGCCTCTCAGTTGCTTAAACAGCATAAAATGTATATTAATGAAGTTTCCTATATGGTAGGTTTTCAAAATGTAACCTATTTCAGGAAATGTTTTAAGGAAGAGTTTGGCTACACACCAACCGAGTTTGCAAAAACAGACAGTAGTGAAGAAGATTAGAATAGAGACAATTAATTTAAATTCAATGAAGACACAAAAAACAATTTTAACGTTAAGCACTTTATGTGTTGCACTGCTTTGCTTTTCTTTTAGCAATTCAAACTCCGCCAAAGTGAAAAACAAAAATTTGGATAGCTTGTTTAAAGCTAACATAAAACTAAACTGGAACAAATCTAAATCGGGCGCTTACACCAAACAACAAGCAGAAAAAGATTTTGGCTCTATTATAGATTGGGCGCCAACCAGGGTAGATATTGTAAATAAAACTTTTAGAGTGACACTTTTACCTAATTCACTTTCTGGTACCGGTGGTTTGGTTGCTAAAAGTTGGATAGAAGAAGGAACAGCATACGAATTAAAATATGAAGTAAAATTTGATAAAGACTTTGATTTTGGAAAAGGCGGAAAGGTAGGCTTTGGTTTAAGAGTAGGAGATGGCAATACCGGCTGCGATAAAGCAAATGACGGGAACGGCGGTAGCGCCAGAGTGATGTGGTACACCAGTGGCGGAACAACAAAATTTAAACCTTATATGTATTATTACGATATGCCCGAAAACTGTGGCGATAATATCGTTGCAAATGCCTTTTATCCAAAAGAAGGAAGTATAGAAAAAGGGAAATGGTATAAAATTAGAATTTACGTAAAAAGTAATAATTACGATAAAAAAGATGGTAGAATTCAGGTTTCCATTGATGGAAATACAGTACTGGACCAACCTATTAGATGGACTGCAAATAATGCCAAGAGATTTATCAATAAACTTTCTAATGATACGTTTAGAGGAGGAAGCGGAGACGATTGGAAAACCGACAATACAGGTTATATCTACCTAGATAATCTGGATCTCAAAAAAATAGAATAAACATTTAAAAGGCAACAAGAAATTGTTGTCTTTTTTGTTTCTTACTTGCAAGTTTTTATAAAGATTCACTGTAAATAGTGATAATAGCTGTTATGACAATATGATGTTCATAACACTCCCCACCACAACTAGTTTCTAGTACAAGCTTCTAGATTAATATTTTCATTTCTACTGATTTGTGCTAGGGGTATAAATGGCTATTTTTTGAATAGTTCATTTTTCTGAACAAATACAGTCTACAATAGAGACAAATGTAATCCATCAGCAATTCGCTTTAGCGGTATTTTAGCTTCACCAATTATATAGTAACCTTTCTTTCTCTTTTAACATAAGTTTGGAGAGAAAGTGGAAGCACTAACTCATTTAAATTGATATGAAGAAATACTTTCTAGTAAGCAAAATCTCACTCGTTCTCATCTTGGGGGTAATTATGCTTTCTGCAATGTCTTGTAAAAAAGATGGCACAACAACAGGAGACCTAATTTCTACTCCAATAATAACCCCTCCTACAACCGAACAGGGAATGATCACTTTTAATAATTACGCAAATGGGATATACAGTGCTGTAAACGCGAAAGCAGATTTTTATGGGAATAATATTTCATCATGGCGAGATAATAGGGCCGAAATTGTGGATAAGGCATTAAGAGTGAAACTGATGCCTGGAGATGTTAACCAAGGTTTTTACCCTCAGTTTGATATTGTTGACGGAACAAGCTACGAAGTAACTTTTGACATAAAATTTGCAAAAGGATTCGATTGGAGCTTAGGAGGTAAACTTGGAGTTGGTTTCGGGATAGGTGATGTTATTGCTGGCGGTAATGCAACAAACGGAAATGGCGGAAGTGCTAGAATTATGTGGAACCAAACTTCTACAGGTAAAATCATTTTTAAACCCTATTTATATTATACCGGTATGCCAGATCAATACGGAACAAACGTAGTTAACTCTGCATTTTACCCACAAACAGGTAGTTTAAAAGACGATACTTGGTACACCATTAAAATGCGGGTAAAAAGTAATACAGATTTTAATGCCAACGGCTCAATCCAAGTTAAAATTAATGGATTAGAAATTTTAAACAGTAATACCATTAATTGGGGAGATAATACAGGCGGTAAAAATAAGGGATGGGTTAAGACTTTGATGTTTCAAACTTTTAGAGGGGGGCAAGGTCCAGACTGGGAGTCAAAAGTGGAGAGCTATATTCTTTACGATAACATAAAGGTTATAAAAGATCCTACATCAGCTTTCTGATAAAAAATGCCAAATAAGCTAATTTATGCTCTAAAATGCTGTTTTTGATACGGATGAGGTCTTATTTAAGTACAAATGATACCTCTCAAAAAGACCGAATTGCAATACTTTAGCTGAAATAAATATTTGTTTCTCAGCAAACGCAAATTGAAACAAGAACCAATTTTTTTAACCAAACTAAGAAAGGAGCTATTAATGTCGTGAAATTTTACACCCCCAATTCAACCAATAAAAGAAAAAGCTTTTACGCTCGTTAAAAGTAGAATCAATTTTTTAACCTAAATAATAAAAAATATGAAGTTTTTTGCTCCTTTAAGAAGCATGCAGAAAATTTGCTCACCTTGTTTAACGCTGGTGGCAACTTTAACTTTAATGACCCTGTCTGTGGAAAGCACAAAAGCAGGTGTCAGCTCAAATTTGAGTAGTTCAATGCTCGAAAACGCCGTAGCTAACTTTCCTGTTAGAGGAACAGTTTTAGATGAAAGCGGACAGCCTATGCCAGGAGTTAGTGTACAATTGATAGGTACGTCAATTGGAACGGTTACAGATATAAACGGAAAATTTGCACTTTCTGTTCCTGATAATGGCGGATCACTTAAGTTTAGCTTTTTAGGCTACACTGCCTATAGCCAAAAAATAGATAAAACCAACAGTATTGTAAATGTTAGTTTGAAGCCAAGCGCCGGTGTGTTAAATGAGGTTGTTGTAACCGCATTTGGTGTACAAAAGAAGGTAAACGTAACAGGCGCTGTTTCCACTGTTGATGCTAAAGACCTAGTTTCTTCCTCAGTGAGTAATATCACGAACGCTTTAGTGGGTAATGCACCGGGTATCAGTGGTTTGCAGGCCAGTGGTGAACCAGGACGTAACGGCACTAAAATTTACATCAGAGGTCAAGCTACTTTCGGTGGTAACAGTACAGATCCATTAATAGTAATTGATGGTATTGAGCAACCTTCTGAAAATGGAAAGTCTTACGATCAGCTAAACGCAATGGATGCCAATGAAATTGAAAGCATCAGCATTTTAAAAGATGCGTCATCAACTGCGGTTTATGGTATCAGGGGAGCTAATGGGGTAATTATTGTGACCACCAAACGTGGTGTAAATGGTAAACCAACACTTAGCTTCACCAGTAATTTTGGAGCAACTCAAGCTACAAATTTAACAAGTTCTGCTAGCTCTTATGATTTTGCGCTAACCAGAAACCGGGCAATTAATGCTTATAACCAAAATGAAAATAATCCGAATTTTAATACACTTCTTTTTACCGACGATGAGCTCTGGAAGTTTCAAAACAACAGAGATTATACACCTGCAGAAGTAGCTGCAATGACATTTTTAACGCCAGATCAACAAGCATCTTTGAACCAATCACCTGCTTTATATTATGGTAACCGCGATTATTATAAAGAACAGTTTGGCGATACAGGCAAACAGTCTCAATACAATTTAAGTGTTAGAGGCGGTACTGAAAAAGTGAAATATTATACTTCTTTCGGTTACTTTAATCAAGGAAGCATCTTAAGAGATTTTAATCTTGATGGTACCAATACTGGTTCGCATTATAACCGTTCTAACTTTAGATCTAATTTTGATATCAAACCGGTAAAAAATACGACCATCTCTGTAAACCTATCCGGACAGTTTGGGGCTGTAACAGGCCCATCTTTTGGGTTTAATCCTTATGATAATGATTTGAGATACAAACAAATGATCCAGTTTTTACAAGAAGGGAATACCTTTATGGTACCTGGCGTAATTGACGGAAAACTTGTTACGGGAGTAAAGGGTGCAAACGGAGGAATTACAATTTCTAATCCTTTAGGTCCTAAGCAAACTTTTGGAAGTACTGCAGATGCTATTCTATTACAGTCTCCTAGTGGTATATACAATCAAACTTTATTAACTGCAAGTGTGAAAATAAAGCATGAGATGGACTATTTGCTTAAAGGACTTTCCATTAGAGGTACCGCAAATTATGATGATTCTTACAATAAGTACATCACCATAAGCTCAACATTGCCTGATTATACAGTAAGAAGAAACCCAAGTAACCCTAATGAACTTCAATTTTACGGAGGAACTATTAACCCAGTTTCTTTTAACGGAGATTCTTACACAGGTACTTATCACAAAGTATATTTTGATGCTGGTATTGATTATGAGACTAAAATTGGGGGTAGTAATATTACAGCATTAATATTAGGTAAAGCAAGCAAATTCTCGATTCCATTTGGTGATCAGTTTTATACGCCTTCAGGTATTATGGGCTTAGTAAATAGGATTACCTATAACTACAAAGAAAGGTATCAGGCAGAATTTAACTTGGGCTATAACGGTACCGAGAATTTTGCGCCGGGTCGTCGTTTTGGCTTTTTCCCTGCATATTCTGCAGGTTGGGTCCCTACTAATGAGGCGTTTTTTCCTAAGAACAAATACATCACTTTCTTAAAGTTTAGAGGGTCTTATGGTGAGGTGGGTAATGATGGACTTAATGTCAATGGTGTAAATCAAAGATACCTGTTTTTGCCTAACCAATATGACCTAACCACAGGTAGTTACTACATTGGTACGTCAAACGGCACAGATCATATTCCTAAATACTCAACGGCTTCAGAGGGTGCTTTAGGTAATCCATTGGTTACTTGGGAACGTTCATTAAAATCTGATATTGGTTTAGAAGCCCGTTTTTTCAGTGATAAATTATCATTGGTGGTTGATTTATACAGCGAGAAAAGAGATAATATCCTTACAACTTTACAAACCATTCCTGTAACATTTGGAAATTCAAAAGTTCCTCCGGTAAATGTTGGCGCTACAGAAAACAAAGGCTATGAAATTTCTTTGGGCTGGAGGAGTAACGTTGGCGAATTTAATTATGGCATCAACGGTGCTTTAAGTTATAATAAAAACAAAGTGATTTTTAGAGCGGAAGCTCCGAATCCTAATCAGTGGGAAAACGAAACCGGTGCGCCTATAGGACAATATTTTGGTTTAGTGAGTGATGGCTTTTTTAACACCCCAGCAGAATTAGCTAACAGACCTTATAATAGTTTTAACAGTAACAGAAATACCTTAGGAGATATCCGTTATAAGGATTTGAATGGGGACAATATTATCAACGAGCGGGACAGAACCAGTATTGGTTACTCAAACCTTCCACAATTTGCTTTCAACTCTCGCCTTAATTTATCTTATAAAGGTTTTGATGCAAGCATTTTGTTTAACGGAACAGCAAAGGGCTCTTTTTACTTACCTCAAAATATGGTAGGTGTGTTCTATAAAAATTATGGTAACCTATACCAGTGGCAAGTAGATGGCGCTTGGACTCCAGAAAAAGTAGCTAATGGTCAGGCAATTACTTATCCTCGTGTAGAAATTAACACTACCACAGCAAATTCTAATTTTGTTAAAAGCGATTTTTGGTTGCTTTCTTCTGACTTTGTTAAACTCAAAAACATAGAGGTAGGTTATACTTTGAAAAACCTTCGTGTTTTACGTTCACTCAACATCAGTTCATTACGCATTTATGCCAACGGAAACAATCTTTTCACCTTCAATAATGAAATGGAAAAGTATGGCCTAGATCCAGAAACAGCTGACAATAGAAATGGTGGATACGGTAATAACCAAGGTTATTATTTCCCAATTACCAAGGTTTATAATTTTGGATTAAACGTTCAGTTTTAAATAATTAATAATATGAAAAAGACAATATATTTTTTAGCACTCAGTTTTGCTTCGCTGTTGTTTTATGCCTGTCAAAAGAACTTTTTAGAAATCCCAGACACAACGGGGGTGGTAAACTTAGAAAAAGTTTTCTCTACTAAGCTTAATGCACAAGCCGAACTGTTTGGCGCTTACAAACAAGCTTTAGGCTATGCCAATCCTGGTGAAAATAATTTTACTTACTCCACACTTGGTAGTATAGCTGGTGAAAGAGGTAAAGGATGGCTTTGGCACCCAACTTACGCAATAGCAGACGGTGGAATATCCGCAAACAGAACCATATTTAACTTTGGTCTTATTTACACCACAGTTAGATCCTTATGGATTGTGAATGACAATATAGATAAGGTGCCAGATATGGATGCCACACTGAAATCACAAGTTAAAGGAGAGGCTAAAGGACTGATAGCTTATATGTACATGTATGGCTTAAAAGCTTATGGTGGCATTCCTTTGGTTAAAAAGGTTTATGAACCAAGCGAAGATTTAATTGTACCACGGGCAACTGTAGAAGAAACGGTTAGCTATATTGTACAATTATGTGATGAAGCGGCTGCCACATTGCCGAGAAACTGGCCTGCAGACCAAAAAGGTAGGTTAACAAAAGCTGCTGTTTTATCTATTAAGGCACAAACTTTAATGTTTGCTGCCCGTCCATTATTTAACTCTGCAACTCCTTATTTAAGTTTAGGAGCTAATAACAAATTGATTAGCTACGGTTCTTTTAGCCAGCAACGCTGGAAAGATGCAATCACAGCTTCTCAGGCAGCGCTTACCGAAGCAAGGGCAGCCGGCTACGAAATTATAAATACAGGAGGAGGAATTAACATTCCTAACGTAAATGCTTTGGCAGATTATGGTACTGCAACATCCACTCCGGGTAATTCAGAAGTTATTTTAGCTTCTCAGGATGAGAGCGATGGAGCGGCTAGGTACCGTAATTTATCGGGCTATTGGTACGATACCAAATTTAATAACCAAAGAAATGGCTTGCTAGGTAACTTCTTGCCTAACTATAGAAAAGCAGATGGTACCGAACAAGATTGGCCAAAAGTTGGCGATCCTGCACCAAGGCCAGCTTCAGATTATATTACCCGTTTTGGTCAGATGGAACCTCGTTTCAGGGCAGATTTTGCTGGTCCAGGCATTCAATCTGCAAATAACCCGAACGATGCTAAATGGGGATATAATGGTTGGGGAGTACATATTGCAAATTATAAAGGAACCAATAACTTCCCAAACACAAATGATTACGGGCAAGGTGTGGCTTGGCCAACCAAATTTTACTACCATGCAGGTGGAAGGTTATGGTATGAATTTCCAATTTTTAGGGTTTCTGAGCTGTACCTTAACCTAGCCGAGGCCTATAACGAAGATGGCCAAACGGCTTTGGCATTAATAAATCTTAATATAGTTCGTAATAGGGGAGGTTTGCCAAGTGCAGTTGAAACAGACAAAGTTAAATTGAGAGCGCTAATTCAACGGGAGTGGGCTGTAGAATTTTATGATGAAAACAAACGCTTCTTTGATGTGAGGCATTGGATGCTTCCTAATATAGGAAACGGAATAATTGGTGGTAATATTCTAGAATTTCAGTGGCAAATTGGCCCTCAGAGTAACAAAAGTTTGCCGTCAAACTTAATAAACTATTATATGTCAGTAGTTTATCCGGCTTATTGGAATGATAAAATGCATTTGGAACCATTTCCGCAAGGTGAAGTTAACAAGGGTGCAGTTATTCAAAACCCAGGGTACTAATCCATATTATTTATTTTCACTAAGAGATTAATTAAATGTATAAAATATATAAAATTAAGGCAACGCTGTTTTGTTCGGCTTTTGCGCTACTTACTTTACAGTTAAAAGCCCAGAAAAAAGAAAATTCACCTGCTAAAGATAAAATCGAGCAGGCGGATAGTTTGAAAGTTATCGATGTTCCTAACAGATTTTTCAACGATTCAAAGGATAACTCAACAGCGGCAATTTCAACCATTAGAACCACTGGATTGTATAGAACGCCATCCCCAAGTGTTACAAATTCACTGTATGGTTTGGCAGGCTTAAATGTTCAACAAACAAGTGGTGAACCAGGTTTTGAAGATGCAAATATTAATATCCGTGGTAACGGCACTTACGGTTTCACAAATGGTAACGGTTATAATACCCAAACAATTTACGTTGACGGCTTTGAGGTTACCCGAGATTATTTTAATTATATGTCTGCCTCAGAAATAGAAAGTATCTCTGTTTTAAAAGATGCTGCAGCGCTTGCCACTTTTGGTATGAAGGGAGCTAACGGTGTTTTATGGGTAACAACTAAACGTGGTAAAGAGGGCAAATCAACTGTTACGCTTAAAATGAGAACGGGTTTACAAAGTGCTATCGATATTAATAAGCCCCTAGATTCTTACAATTACGCCAATCTTTATAATGTTGCAAAAAGTAATGATAACGGTAACGTTTGGACCCCGTTTTATTCTCCAGCGCAGTTAGCGTCTTATCAGGATGGTACAGGTACAAATGTTGACTGGTTTGCTACAACTTTAAAAAATAACGCTCCTTACACAGATGCAGATCTTATTTTTTCTGGGGGTGATAAAAGGGCTAAATACAATGTGGTATTTGATTATTTAAACAAACAGGGTTTATATAATGTAAGTAACACAGATAGTACTGCTAACGAAGGTTTCGGACGCTATAACTTAAGGGCAAACTTAGATTTTGATTTAGGTAATATTTTTGAAGCTAGAGTTGACTTAAACGGAAGAATAGAAAAAAGAATATCTCCTAACTACGTTTCTGGTAATTACTCCACTGATAAGTTTTGGACAGATTTATATAACTATCCTTCTAACATCTATCCAATTTATGATGATGCCAATAATGTCAATTTATCTGGAACCTCATTATATCCAGACAATCCGGTTGGGTCACTAACTAAATTGGGCTATCAGTCTAACACCACCAGGTTTTTGCAAGGTAACTTTGGCCTAAAAGAAAAGCTTGACTTTATTACTAAGGGACTATATGCCGATGAATCTTTTTCTTACAATAGTTACAGTTTAAGTAAATATAATAAAACAAGAGATTATGCCAGGTTTTCGAACGGTGCAACTACCACTACTAATAAAAACTCCAATCTTTTGCCTACTGCAAACGCAGGGCTTGGTCAGCAAGATTGGCGTCAGTTGCTATTAACTATTGGTTACAAGGCTAATTTTGGTAAAGGAGAATTAAATTCTGCAGTAAACTATAAACAGTCTATGTATACCGGCGAAGGTTTGTTTGGCTATAAAGTTAATTATCAAAACATTAGCGGTAGAGCAAACTATGCTTATAATCAAAAATACATTGCAGAGTTTGGTTTCTCTTACTATGGTTCTGATGCTTTTGCACCAGGAAACCGGTTCCATTTTTACCCAAGTGTTTCCGGTGCGTGGATTGCATCTAAAGAAGATTTCTTAAAAGATAATACCACAATTACTCAATTAAAGCTAAGAGCATCTGCGGGGAAAAGCGCAACTGATAAA
Source organism: uncultured Pedobacter sp. (assembly GCF_946480185.1). The sequence continues at coordinate 67,218 of NZ_CAMLIG010000014.1, forward strand.
GCTGATGGACCGGGTAGCTATAAGTCTGGCGCTAAGTATCTCTACCAACAATTTTATGGTTACAGCGGTAATTATTACACCGGGAATGGCACACCGTCATCTGCAGGAGGTTTAAATACGTTATTTTTAGCTAATCCGAATTACGGACCAGAAGAAAGCATGAAGTATAATGTAGGCGCAGACTTAACCTTGCTAAAAAGTCTTACTGTTACTGTAGACGCTTACTTAGATAAACGTTCTGGTATCTTAACTCAGGATAATTCAATCCCAGGCAGTTTTGGTGATTTCACGTATTTTGATAATATCGGAAAAATGACCAATAAAGGTTTGGAGGTTTCTGCAACGTTTAATGGGAAAGCAAACGAAGTAGGCTACCAGTTATTCGGTTCACTTTCGCTAAACAAAAACAGAATTGATTTCCAATCAGAAATACCTCCGGCGTTTTCTTACAATGCTACTACAGGAAGGTCTTTCGGATCAATTATAGGCCTAGTTTCTGACGGTTTTTATCAAGTTGAAGATTTTAACCCAGATGGTACACTTAAAGCAGGTCTTTCAACACCATTGTTCGGTTTTGTTCAGCCAGGAGATTTAAAATACAAGGATTTAGATAAAAACGGAAAAATTGATAAACTAGATGTTACCCAAATTGGGAATGCAGTATTGCCAACTACTAACTTCGCATTTGGCGGAACAATTGATTATAAAGGATTTGATTTATACCTTTTATTTCAAGGTGTTTCTGGTAATTCTGTTAACCTACTGGGTAATTCATACTTAAGAGCACAAAATATTCCTTTTGTTGATAATACAAACGTCTTCCCAATTGCAGAAGGCTCCTGGGCTTATTATCCAGCTCAAGGCATAGACACAAGAGCTACCGCTACCTATCCGCGTTTAACAACAAATGCTAACAATAATAATTATACTACCAGCTCTTTTTGGATAAAAGACGGCGACTTTTTACGACTAAGAAACGTAGAATTGGGATATAATTTTTCAAAGCACATAGTTACCAACCTAAGGTTGCAAAAGTTGAGATTATTTGTTAATGCTATTAACCCAGTTACTTGGAGCAAACTTAAGACTGATTACAATATAGACCCAGAATTTACATCTGGATATCCTACAATTAAGTCTTACACATTAGGTTTAATAGCAACTTTTTAATAAAAATTTAAAATGAGGAATATGAAATATAAATATATCGTCACTGTTGCGGCTAGCATCTCGATGCTGTCAATGTCTTGCAACAAAGATTTTTTAGATACTAAATTAAATACTCTGCCAACGCCGGAAACTATAATTACAAGCGCCGGCTCACTAACTGGTTTTGCCTGGGCATTTTATACACCGCTTAGAGATGGCTTTATCGCTATTGATAACGATCTGTTTGCCACAGTAAGTGACGAAGCACAAAATAATCTTCCAACTTATAATGCTTTATATTTTAATCAAGGATTATTAAGCGAAAGCATTAATCCCGAATCTTCTATATATAAATCATATTATGATGGGATTAGGGCAGCAAATAATTTTATTGACTATTCTGTAAATGCTGATAAGCTTATTCTAATTGGGAGAGATCCTATTGAAGATGCCAGTTCAATAGCTACTGATAAGCAAAATATTGAGTGGTTTAAAGCCGAATCTCACATAGCTAAAGCTTATTACTATGCAGAGCTAATCAAAAGATACGGTGGTGTTCCAATTGTGACCGAAACTTTGCAAAAATCCGGAAAAATCAATATTCCAAAGTCAAGTTATGATGAGGTGGTAGAATACATTGTGAAAGAGATTGATGATAACAAAGCCAATTTACAGGTAAACTGGAAAACATCTCCTTTTGCTGGAAACGATGGTAGGTTTACACTTGGAGCCGCATTGGCAATTAAGGCCAGAGTATTGTTATACGCCGCAAGTCCTTTGCACAATCCTACTAATGACCTTGAAAAATGGAAAAGAGCGGCAGCAGCATGTAATGAGTTAATGACTGCTCCGGGACTAAATTTAGCGCTTAACCAATTTTATGGCTCGTATTTTAGAGGTGCAAACCCTTTAACAAGTCCAGAAACCATTTTTGCAATTAGAAGATCGGCTAATAATACAATGGAAAAACAAAATTATCCGATATCAACTCCTGGAGGTATAGGTGAGCTTTCACCGTCTGATAATTTAGTAGCGGATTATGAGTACACAGGAACACCTGATCCAAATAATCCTTATGCAAACCGTGATTCTCGTTTGGCAAATACAGTTGCTGTTAACGGCTCTACCTGGAATAACAGAGTAATGGATTTTTCACCAGGTGGTACCGAGGATATGAATAAACCTAACGGAAGCAAAACCGGTTACTACTTGAAAAAGTTTTTAAATGATAATTTAAATCTGGTACAAAATGCAACTGTGCAACATAACTGGGTAGTTTTTAGGTATGCAGAAGTTTTACTGAATTATGCTGAAGCGATGAACGAGGCCTATGGTCCAGATAATAATAATGGTTACGGAAAAACTGCCAGACAAGCTATTAATGAAGTTAGAGCCCGATCTTCAATGCCTGCCGTTAATATTGCAACTACAACGTCAAAGGATGGTTTTAGAACTGCTGTAAAGCATGAAAGACGTATTGAGCTTGCTTTTGAAGGGCACCGTTATTGGGACTTATTACGCTGGAAAGATGCAGAAACTGTACTCAATCAGCCAATTGTTGGCCTTAAAGTAACAAAAGTTTCTGCAAACACATGGACTTATCAAAAGGTAAACGTGGCAACAAGGAAGTTTGATTCATCAAAAAATTATTACTACCCTTTTTCCAGAACAGAAATTGTGAACTCGAATGGTGCGTTGGTTCAAAACCCAGGTTATTAATTCAATAAAATTATAAGTTATGAGAATACATTTCAACAGATTAAACATTCTATTTCTTCTTCTGGTTATTGCAACTTTTACTGCTTGTGAAAAAAGCATAAGTGAAATAAAGGTAGGTATAGAGAATGTGTATATTCCACAATCCATCTCTGCAAGTACTACGGACAACAATTATGCGGTACCAGGTAACATAAATTATGGTGCAGCAAAAAACTTTTTGGATGATGATGCCAACAACAAAGTAATTGTTTACTTGGGTGTTTCAAAATCAGGAGAGCAAAATACCGAACCTTTTTCGGTTGACGTAACTACAAAATCAGATACCATTAATCAGTTAATAGGCAATGGTGCTACATTTGAGCTGTTGCCTTCAACGGCCTATACACTGCCCGCAAACGTTTCTTTAACGGCAGGTCAATCATCAGTTAATTTTAATCTTTCTATAGATAAAGCTATATTAAAAACTTATGCTGGTAAAAAAGTAGCGCTTTGCGTTGCACTTTCTAACCCTACAAGATATATGTTAAATACTAGCGCTAGCAAAGTGATAGTAATCATTGATGTAAATGCATTAAATCTCAAGTAGATTTGGTTTAGTAGTTGGTTTAGTTAACGCCGGTTGTGAAGTTCACAACCGGCTATTTTAATTCAAATAACATCTATCTTTATAAAAAAGAAAAAGTGATTATAGCTGTTTCGGTATTGATGAAGCAATAAACCTATTGAACTGCTTATCGTAGAAAACAACACGAATAACAAAACAAATATTTATGAAATTACACTTCAGATTTTTTTCCTTGCTTATTTTAATTGCATTTGCCGTTCCCTCGTTTTCTCAACAAAAAGAAAACCCACAGGTAGAAAACAAAATCAAGGCGTTAATTAAGCAAATGACTTTGGAAGAAAAAATTGGAATGATCCATGCCAACTCTTCTTTTACATCTGCGGGTGTACCCAGATTGGGAATTCCAGAACTCGTAATGTCTGATGGTCCGCATGGAGTGAGGCCGGAACATGGAAGAGATTGGGTGCTTGACAAAGGTGTGGACGATGCAGGAACTTATTTGCCTACCGGAATAAACTTAGCATCTACATGGAATCCAAAACTTGGCTATCAGTACGGTGCAGTATTGGGGAGCGAAGCCCGTTACCGAGGCAAGGATATGATATTGGGTCCGGGTGTAAACATCATCAGGTCGCCCTTAAACGGTAGAAACTTTGAATATTTAAGTGAAGATCCGTTTTTAGCATCTAAAATGGCTGTGGGTTACATTCAGGGTGTGCAAAACCAGGGTGTTTCTGCCTGTGTTAAACATTTTGCCGCCAATAATGAAGAGGCAGATAGAAATACGGTGGACGTAAGGATGAGCGAAAGAGCATTGAGGGAAATTTATCTTCCTGCATTTAAAGCAGCGGTAAAAGATGGAAATGTTTATGCGGTAATGGGTTCTTACAACAAATTTAGAGGTCAATTTGCCACACATAATGATTATTTGGTTAACAAAATTTTAAAAGGAGAGTGGGGTTTTAAAGGAATTCTATTGAGCGATTGGGGAGCAGTTCACAATGTAAAAGAAGCTTTATTTAACGGAACAGATTTAGAAATGGGCACTGATTTACGTTTGATGAATAATAGTGTTTCACAATCTGATGCCTCCGGTAAAGCATTGAGTAAAAGTATTTACGACCAGTTTTTTATGGCTGATTCTGCATTAAATATGGTTAAAGCAGGTAAAGTTCCGGTAGCTGTCATTGATGAAAAAGTGACCAGAATTTTAAGACTCATGTTTAATATTAAAATGATAGGTAGCAAAGACAGGCCTGTGGGAGTTTATAATTCAAAGCAACACCAAGAGGTAGCTTTAAAAGTAGCTGAGGAAGGAATTGTTTTACTGAAAAATCAAAAGAATTTACTTCCGCTAAATAAATCCATCAAAAGCATCGCCGTAATTGGCGAAAACGCTACTCGTGAAAATGCTATGGGCGGAGGCTCATCTCAGGTTAAAGCAAAATACGAAGTCACGCCCTTGCAAGGTTTAAAAAACTTATTGGGAACAAATACAGATATCACTTATGCTAGAGGATATAAAATAGATAAAAAGCAAAAAGCGGATGATGAGTTAATTGAAGAAGCGGTAAAGGCAGCTAAAAGTGCTGATGCCGCGATTATATATTGTGGTTGGACACACGGCTACGACTATGCTAAATGGGGAGATAACGCCTTTGATGCAGAGGGAGTGGATAAACCCAATATGTATATGCCTTTTGAACAAGACAAATTGATAAGTGCGGTGTTAGCAGCAAATCCTAAAACTATTATCGTATTAACGGGTGGCGGTCCGGTAGATATGTCTAAATGGATAAATCAAGCTTCAGCCATTATTCAAGGATGGTATCCTGGTATGGAAGGCGGAAATGCACTAGCTAAAATTATTTTTGGCGACGTTAATCCATCGGGCAAATTACCAATGACTTTTCCGAAAGTTTTGGGAGATGTTCCCGCACATAAATTAGGAGAATTCCACGGAACAAATGGCGTAGTAAACTACAACGATGATATTTTTGTAGGCTACCGTTATTATGAAACTTTTAACGTTAAACCTCAGTTTGCTTTTGGTCATGGTTTGTCTTACACAAACTTTAGTTACAGTGCTCCAAAAGTAGCCATACAGAAAGGAAAGTTGATAATTAACGTCACAATTAAAAATACGGGTAAAGTTAATGGTGCCGAAGTAGCTCAAGTGTATGTAAAAAAGCCAGGTACTGTTAAAATAGCAAATGAAGAACTTAAAGCTTTTGATAAAGTTTTTCTAAAAGCAGGAGAATCAAAAAAACTTACTTTTGAAATAGCCAAAGATGATTTAAAGTATTATGATGAAGGTGAAAAAACTTGGGTTTTAGGAAAAGGTAAAGTAACCGTGATGATTGGAAGTGCATCTGATGATATCAAAATTAAAAAGGAAATAGAATTGTAATAATTGATTAATTGTAGGATATGAATAAAGTTTTTGACTTATTGATTAAAAGAAGAGGGTTAATTCTATTGGTTCTTACCATCATATCTTACTTTATTCTATTATCAAATAACAAACCTGTTGTTTTAAATTATTTCATCATCATACCTTTTTTATTTAGCATTTATACGGTGCCTTACTGTTTTAAGGGCAAAAATTACAGTGCATATAATGTTCATTATCAAATGCTCTATATTTTTTGCTTGGTACTTTTGGCAAGTTCATAGATACTTTTATTGTAGTTGAATTGGTGGCTAAAATTATATTGAACATAATTTTGGTCACCGTTATTTTTTCAATTTATTATTACAGAATTAAATATTTCCAGTCTAAAGATAAGCAGGTTACATGAAAAGATAAGTTTGAATTAACTTTAAATTTTGTTTTGGATGATTAAAAAATATTTACTTACCTGCTATTTTGTTTTTTACAATTACTACGAGAGAATTGACAGTAAATACGGAAAAAATACAGTATGGTTTTCTGCTATTAATGTGCTTTCGCTTCCTTTCCTGATAATAAGTATGGTTGTAATCCAGTATTTGATAAATTCTATCGGTTTAAAAATACCAGGTTTTATCTTAATCCTTTTGTTAGCATTTTTAACGTTTTCGGGAGCTAAATGGTTAATATTTGATTTTTTTAAAATAGACAAAAATCAAAATAGTTCACAAAATCCTGGTCTGAATGTAAAAGGCTGGGCATTGGCATGTCCAGTACTTTTATATTTGGTTAGTATCCTGTTTTTTTTAATTGCTACATATTTGAAAAATGGCTACATCATCAAAAATTAGCTTTTACAGTGGATAATCACCCCAGATTTTATATTATAATCATAAACAAAATGATAAAAACATTACATCACATCGCCATAATTTGTAGCGACTATGAAAAATCTAAAAAATTTTACACCGAGGTTTTGGGGTTTGAAATTAAACAGGAAATATATAGAGAAGCTAGGCAATCATACAAGTTGGATTTGTCTTTAAATGGCATTTATTTGATTGAATTGTTTTCGTTTCCAAATCCAACAGAACGTCCCTCAAGACCAGAAGCAACCGGCTTAAGACACATTGCTTTTAGCGTAGAAAATTTAGATGAAAGTGTAAAAATGTTGAACCTTAAAGGGATTGAAACTGAACCCATAAGAATTGACGAATTTACAGATAAGCGTTTTACTTTTTTTGCCGACCCAGATAATTTACCGATAGAGTTTTATGAGTTGTAAATTAAAAGTATTAAACGGCAGAAATCCTGCCACGCCATGAAATTATATATCGCAATTAAAGTTATATGTTGAAATTTTACCTACTCGGTTCTCTGTTATTTCTGTTTAAGGATAGCTATTGCCAAAATGCCATAATGCAACAAAGCGAAGCTAATTTAAAGCAAAATGCTTTAACGGAATTAATAACGAACGGTCAGTCTTATTTATATAATGGTTTTGAATACCTTGATTATCCGGTTAATTATTTTGAAACTGGGAACCCCTATTTCGCAAGTGAAACTTGGATAACAGGAGACGTAAATTATGAAGGCATTAATTATTTTAAAGTCCCTCTTTTATATGATTTAACCAAAGATGAATTGGTTTTACAGTATTTCGATAAAATTGCTAAAGTAAATCTCTTAAAAGAAAAAGTTCAGAATTTTGATCTTGTAGGTCATCATTTTATAAATATTACGGCAAACGATAATAAAGGAATTCCGCCCGGATTTTATGATCAGCTTTACAATCAAACATTGATGATATTGGTTCAGCGAACAAAAAATATTGCAGAAACAGTTTCCATAGAGGGCGTGAAACATCATATTGAAGCTATTGAAAGATATTACGTAAAAAAAGAGGGAGTCTTTTATCGGTTCAACAACGAGGCTTCTTTATTAAAAATTCTTCAAAGCCAAAAAAAAGAAATTACCAGAAAATTGAAACAACAAAAGATAAAATTCAAAAAAGATCCTGAAAAAGCGATGCTTATAATAGCCACTTATTATGATCAGATTAGACCTTAAAATTTTTATTAAACAATCTGAATTAAGATTAAAAACGATAGGAATATTGTTTTTTATAGTGTTCAATGTATTAGCTGTATATGGGCAGCATAATGATTTGCCACGCTTTAACTTAAAACTTAATTCAGCTACTATAGAAAAATTTTCATCAGAAATCGAAAAAAACAGTAACTATAAGTTTTTTTTTGATGCGAGTAAGTTTGATAGTTTAAGGGTGACTATTAATACCGAAGATCAAACTTTAACACAATTATTAGATGAAATTTTTAAAGCAACTACTTACTTGTACGTGATAGATGAACGAATGAATGTGTTTTTGACCAAAAATGAGGTTTTAGCTACTAGTTTGCCTTCCTCTTTGTTTAATAATACTACCTACCCAGTGAATTCTACGTTAAAAACACCACAGATTACCGATTTAACCTATAAAGATGAACAAACAGCCATCGTAAAAAACGCTACTTTAGAGAGCAAGGTGTATGAAGTTGGCACCAGAGCCAAAAATCCGGGCCAAGAAAAAATAATTTTATCGGGTTATATAAAAGATGCCGATACCGGAGAACCGCTATCAGGAACATACTTATATACAGAAAACAATAAAACGATGGCTATTACCAATGAACGCGGTTTTTATTCATTAGAGCTACCATCAGGAAACCATACACTTACCATCAAAAACGTTGGCCAACGGGAAACCACTCGCAAAGTCATACTGTATTCGGACGGGTATTTAAATATTGACATAAAAAATTCGTTATTATCTTTAAGAGAGGTTGTTGTTACACAAAAAAGCAATAATCTTCAAAGAACACAATTAGGACTAGAAAAAATAAATATACAAGCTATAAAGCAAATACCAACCGTATTTGGCGAGGCAGATATATTAAAAGCATTGTTGACCCTGCCCGGTGTGAAAACAGTTGGCGAGGCAAGTGGCGGATTTAATGTCCGGGGCGGGGCAACAGACCAAAATCTTATACTCTTTAATGAAGCAACAATTTATAACCCAACTCATTTTTTTGGTTTCTTTTCTGCATTTAACCCAGATGTTGTAAAAGATGTGGAACTTTTTAAAAGTAGTTTACCAGTTAAATACGGTGGTCGTTTATCATCCGTAATAAATGTAAACAGCAGAGAGGGAAATAAAAAGAAATTTGCCGGAACCGCAGGCATAGGATTGCTTACCAGCCGTTTAAATATAGAAGGACCACTTATTAAAGATAAAACCTCTTTTATACTTGGAGGAAGAACTACCTATTCCAACTTTATTTTTAAGCTTTTGCCTAGCAATGCAGGATATAAAGATAGTAAAGCTTCTTTTAATGATTTAAACCTATTACTCAACCATAAAATAAATGAAAAAAACAGTCTTTATTTCACCGGTTATTTGAGTAATGATAACTCTAACCTAGGTACTGATACAACCTATGGATATGCCAATAGAAATGCCTCACTAAAATGGGCGCATATATTTAATCAGAAACTGACCAGTACTTTTGTAACCGGTTATGATGGTTATCAGTACCAAAACGAAGCAAACAGGGATAGTATTAATGCATATAAGCTAAATTTCGACATTAACCAATTTTATTTAAAATCTGCTTTTACTTATTACCTAAACTCAAAGCATACGCTTGATTTTGGACTACATTCGATCTATTATAAATTACACCCTGGATCTTTTAAGCCTCAAGGAAATGCTTCTTTAATTAGGCCAAAACTATTGGACACCGAGCAGGCTGTAGAAAATTCTTTTTACTTGGGTGATACTTATGAGTTAAGCCCAGCTATTTCTTTCAATTTTGGAGTTCGGTATACCCATTTTACAAATTTGGGACCGCAAAAGGTTTACAAATATGCACCCGGATTGCCCAAAGAAGAGAACAACCGGTTGGACAGTGTTTTTTATAAAAAAGGACAGATTACGCAAACTTATCACGGTCCAGAGTTCCGGTTTTCATCCAGATTTTTAATTGGGGATAACCTGTCTATTAAAGCAGGCTACAATTCTTTAAGGCAGTATATTCACATGCTTTCTAATACTACTGCAATTTCGCCAACGGATATATGGAAATTAAGTGACCCAAACATTAAACCTCAGTTTGGAGATCAGGTATCTCTCGGTTTATATAAAAATTTTAAAAATAATGCTATCGAAACCTCTTTTGAGGTGTACTATAAAAGAATCAAAAACTATCTGGATTATAAAAGCGGTGCGCAACTTATCTTAAACCAGAATTTAGAAACCGATGTGATTAATACACAGGGAAAAGCTTTTGGTTTTGAGTTTTCTGTTAAAAAAACTATCGGAAAATTAAACGGATGGTTTAGCTATACTTATTCTCGTACCTTTTTAAAAATGGACGATCCCACGGTAGGGCAACTCATAAACAATGGCAATTATTATCCGGCTAGTTTTGATAAGCCACATGACGCTACAATAGTAGGTAACTACAAATTTTCGCGTAGAATTAGCTTTTCTGCTAATGTTACTTACAGCACCGGCAGGCCAATTACTATCCCTATCGGCGCTTTTATTTATGAAGGTTCACAAAGGGCACTTTACGGAGACCGTAACGGATACCGGATTCCTGATTATTTCAGGTCAGATATATCCTTAAATTTAGATGGCAACCATAAAGTTGACCAGTTAACGCACAGTAGCTGGACATTTGGAATTTATAACCTTACAGGCAGAAGGAATGCTTATTCAACTTTTTTCACCTCAGAGCAAGGCAGGATAAACGGCTATAAGCTGTCTATCTTTGGTAGCGCTGTTCCGTTTATTAATTATAACATCAGATTTTAACGTAATGAAGATAACAAACCTCTACGGCGTAATTATAAATAAGGCAAATATTTTAGAACCAAAATACATTGTTTTGTATCTGAGCTTTTTATTGTCTTTTACTGCTTGTCGTGATTCTTTTAATCCGCAGATTACCACACCGCTAACGGGTTACCTAGTGGTAGAAGGTTCAATCAATACCAACGGCATAACACAGATTAAATTAAGCAGAACCCGCAGTTTCCAAGAAACTAAGTCGCCTTTTGAACTAGGAGCTACGGTACAAATTGCTGGAAAAGATAATACTGTTTACCATGTAGCTGAAAAAGGAAACGGAATATATGAATCCGATAACTTAACACTACCTTCTCAGCAATACAGGTTAAAAATCACAACTGCAGACGGGAAACAATACGAATCTAATTTTGAAGAGGAAAAAGTTTCACCGCTTATAGATAGTTTAAGCTATGTAAAAGAAAGCGATGGTGTACGCATTTATGTAAATACGCATGATGACACCGGCAAAAGCCGTTATTACCAATGGAGTTACGATGAAACTTGGGAGATACGATCCTTAATACCAGTTTCTTACAAATTTGTAGTAACCGGTGTTAATCCTAATAATGTAACCCTTTATAAGGCGGTACCATTAAGTCAGCAGGAAACAGATCAGCTTTATTATTGTTGGAAATACAATTCTTCTAAACAAATATTGCTGGGTTCATCTGTAAAGTTGGTTAAAGATGTAATTTCTTATCCTATAGCTTTCATTCCAAATTCAGATGAGCGCTTTGGCGTTTTATACAGTATTAATGTTAAGCAACAAGCTTTAAATGTAAATACTTATAATTTTATGCTTAATTTAAAGAGTAATACAGAAAGTAACGGCTCTATATTCGATCGTCAGCCGTCAGAAACTCAGGGCAACATTATTTGCATCAGCAATCCACAAGAGCAAGTAATCGGAAATATCAGCGTAGGGAACATCCAACAGAAAAGAATTTTTATACCATCTTTTTCTGGAGCCACTTACAGGTTTAAATGTTCAAGTAACACCTTTAAAATATCCAACATCCCGGATACAGTTTATAAATATGCCGGAGCTTATACTCCTGTAAACCTTGCTTATGCGCCCATAACTGGTCAGTTAATTGGTTACGATCTTATAGATAATGACTGTGTTACCTGCACCATGAGGGGAAATAATGTTAAACCACCATACTGGCCTTAATTTTTTTTATAATTTTTTGATATGTTAAAAAACATAAGTCGGTTCATCACTCTGATTTTATCCATACAAACGGCTTTTGCCCAAGATAATTTGGCACCTGCCACTGCCAAGTTAGCGCAGTTTGAACAGTCGCATTTTCAAGAAAAATTGTATATGCACACGGATAAGGATGTTTATATAGCGGGAGAGATTTTGTGGTTTAAGCTTTATCTTGTTGCAGGTACATCTCACAAGCTCTCTGATTTAAGTGATGTTGTTTATGTAGAAATACTTGATCACCAAAACAATCCGGTGTATCAATCTAAAATAGTGATAAAGGACGGGGTAGGGGATGGCTCCGCATTTTTGCCGGTCTCGCTACATTCGGGTAATTTCAAAATAAGGGCATACACTAATTGGATGAAAAACTTTGATCCAGGGTTTTATTTTGAAAAATCGCTCACCATCATTAATACCGTCCAGCAAGCAGAAATACAAAAAACTGCACAAAAAAAACTTCCCTTTGTTCTCCAATTTTTTCCGGAAGGCGGAAATTTAGTAAGCGACGTACCCTGCAAAATCGCTTTTAAAGCTACTGATGAATTTGGCAAAGGCATTAATTTTAACGGAACGCTATTAAATAGTCTCAATCAGGAAATAGCCACTTTTAAACCTTTAAAGTTTGGGATAGGCAACTTTATTTTAAATGCAAAAAGCGATGAGAAATATAAGGTAAAGATTAAGCTAGATAATGGTGAAGAATATCTAAATGAATTTATGCCGGTATCTGCTAATGCCTGCGCACTTAAACTCAGCGAAACGGCTTCTGGAGAAATTGATATCCATGTGGTGGATGCCTTAAAAAGTAATGAGTTAATTTATCTTATTGCTCATTCGCAACATGAAACAAAAATTGCGCAAGCAATCGAGTTAAAACATGGTATTGCCGATTTTAGATTCAATAAGGATAAGTTAGGAAACGGCATTACCCACATTACCTTGTTTAATGAGAAAATGAAACCCCTTTGCGAACGTTTATATTTTAAAAGGCCGGAGCAAAAATTGATATTAAATGTAAAAACATCAGAAAGTAGTTACCAGCAAAGGCAAAAAGTAAATGTGAGCATAAGCGCTGAAGACGAAAAGGGAGAAAATTTGGAAGCCAACTTATCCATGTCTGTGTTTTTGATTGACTCTTTAAGTCCAACTGAAAATGCTGAAAACATACTTAGCTATTTATGGCTTTCTTCAGATATTAAAGGTAACATAGAAAATCCGGCCTATTACTTTCAGCATGAAACCGCAGAGGTTGATGACGCTTTGGATAATTTACTCCTTACTCAGGGTTGGAGAAAATTTAATTGGGAGACTATATTGAAAAGCGATTCTGTTTATGTAAAATTTAAACCAGAGTACAAAACCAATATTATTACTGCAAAAATCACTGACAAACAAACAGGAAAACCAGCTCGTGACATCTTAGCTTATCTATCTGTAACCAAACAAAAAAGCCATGTGTATGGAGCTGAAAGCGATGCTGACGGGAAATTGTCCTTTTACACAAAGCCTATTTTTGGGTTGGAAGAGCTAGCATTACAGGTAAAGGATCAAAATGATAGTCTTTATAAAATTGAAATAAATGATCAGTTTTCAAAAGAACTTTCCGAAAATGAACTCGCCAATCTTAAACTTTTGCCATCCTTTAAAAAAAGCCTCATTAACAGAAGTATAGATATGCAAGTTCAAAACCTTTATAATTCTGATAAATTAAAGATGTTTTTAAAACCTGAAACAGACACTTCTATGTTTTATGGCAAAGCTTCTGATAAAAATTATCAGTTAGATAGTTATACACGTTTCCCAACAATGGAAGATGTATTACGAGAATATGTAGCAGAAGTTATGGTAGAAAGAAGGAAGGAAAATTATAAGCTTACTATTTACAATGTTATGGATAAAATATACCTTGAGGACACTCCATTAATACTTTTAGATGGTTTTCCTGTTTCTGATCAAAACAGATTGATGTCTTTTGATCCTAAAAAGATCAAGGGATTAGATATTGTTGCAAAAAAATACTTTATTGGACCCTTAAGTTTCGGTGGTATTTTAAATTTTTCTTCGTATAAAGCAGATGGAGAAGGTTTTAATATAGATCCGAATCTTTTATTGATAAATTATGAAGGGTTGCAGGTTGCCAGAGAATTTTATTCGCCAGTTTATGAAACAGCGGAGGAAAAATCATCCCGTTTACCTGATTTTAGAACTTCGCTTTTATGGAGCCCGGAAATAACTTTGCAGAACGGTGAAGCACATTTGGACTTTTATACGTCAGATTTAAAAGAAAAATTTATGGTTGTATTGCAAGGACTAAGTAAAAGCGGGGCAGCAGGTTATACCGCTACAACATTTAACGTACAATAGCGGTAAGTTCAATAAATCGATTCATCTGAAATAGTTTTTGGGTATACAACTAAACCACTATGCACTGAAAGTGCATAGGTTTGGGGAAAGAAGAATGGAATTCTTCTCACTGGAGGCAAAACGCTAATTTTGATATGTGGAAAACAAACAAAGACATAACGGACATACGATTTCCAGATTGACTGCACACATTGTTTGGGTAACAAAATATCGTTATAAAGTTCTTGAGGGAGATATTAAAACTAGGTGCAGAACTCTAGTAAAACAGATTTGCGAAGCTGAAGATGTTGTGATATTATCTGGTGTTGTGAGTTCAGACCATGTACATCTACACATAGAATATCCACCCAGCAAAAACATAAGTGATATCGTCAAAAAGATTAAAGGACGGACATCTAGGCGTATTCAAGAAGAGTTCACTCATATTAGCAAAAAATATTGGGGAAGGTACTTCTGGGCTATCGGTTATGGGGTCTGGAGTACAGGAAACAGTACAGACGAAATGGTGCAACGATACCTTGAACATCACAGAGCTCCTGATAACAATGACATTGATGTAATTATTCTGGAGTAATAAAATTTTTAGAAACTGAAAGTTTTGCACTAAAGTGCATAGTTTCAACTAACGAATGAGACCAATGAAAAAACAAATCTTTAACACGAAACCATTTTTTATTGCTGTATTTTTTATGGTTAGCAGTTTTACAAGTTTTGCACAACAGGAAGCAACTATATATCAACAGTTTAAAAAAAACCGGTTGAAATGTGATTTGCCCGATTTTTCTTATGCCGGTTACCATTACGGAGAGCAATCTGTGCCGTTTGTAACCAAAAATATAATTGATGTAACCAAATACGGAATAAAGGCAAACTCCATGAAAGACCAAACTAAAGAAGTACAGAAACTGATAGATAAGGTTGGGGCAGAAGGTGGGGGAGTTCTATATTTTCCAAAGGGCACTTACTACTTTAACATGGATGGGAGAGAAAAGCGATTCTTACAGATCAATTACAGTAATATAACTTTAAGGGGCGATGGGAATACTTTAAACGGAACTGTTTTTTTTGACGGAAATCAGTTAACACAAAATGAGGGAAGCCCTTGGTTATCTCCTGCATTAATTCAAACAGCTGCTTATTTACAAAACACAAAAAGCTTTTGGGGGTTAGATTACCCCGTAAATGCCACTTATCATTCTAAAGTAATTTCAACTAAAGCCGGCGTAGTTAATGAGGAAATACAATCAGCTAAAGTTTTAAGCCATTTCACTAAAAGTGCAAAAAAAGGCGATCAAAGGATTTGGCTAAACAGTACGGATGGCATAAAAAGCAATGATTATGTTTTGTTAGGCTTATTTAATAACGACACATCTGGAACACTTATAAAAAATATATTACAGCCAATTAAGCAATTTTACGATTTCGAGGCATCTGCAAAAGAAGCTGGTCCAAGTAGTGCGCCATCATATCAGTGGTTGGTTCAAGTAGAAGCAGTAAACAAAAACAATATTATTTTAAAGCAACCTTTACGGCGAGATTTTGAATTGAAATTTAAACCTGTTTTAGCCGAAGCTCGGATGCTTACCGAAATAGGAGTTGAGAATATTTACATTAAATCTGCTTGGGCAGGTTATTATTGCCACCATGGCTGTGAAGGCAGTCCTAAATACCAGAGTGAAGAAATGGATTACGGCTGGAATGCCATTAATTTTTGTAGAGTAGCCAACGGTTGGATTAAGGATGTAACCTTAGAGAATTTCACTAGTCCTGTTTATTTATTGGACAGTAGAAATGTAACAGTTAAAGATGTGAATTTTTTAGGTTTTGATGGACATTGTGGTATTAAAATTTATAGCCATGCCTGTGACAATTTAATAGAAAATTTAAATTTTAAGAATAACTTTTCACATGTTTTAAGTGGCGAAGGCAATGCTTATGGCAATGTTTTTAGGAACATCCAATATAAAGCATTAAGCAGTAAGCCAGGTTTCTTTGATTTTCATGGAACTAATGATAGACGCTTTTCTGCTCCGGCAGAGAATTTATTTGAAAACATTAAAGGCATGAATAAAATAAGTGGCGGCGGCGCTGCAAATAATTTGCCTCACACTGCAAATTATAATACTTGGTGGAATATCGAATTGGCTGATTTCGACCTTGAAAATTCTGAACTGTTTTATAGTTGGCGACTTTCTGTAAACGGTTTAACGAATAATAATCTGAGCCATCAAATGTATCCTAAAAGTATTTTGGCAGGCGTTTATCAACCCGGATTTAAGGTAACAATAAACGGAAATGCAGCAGATATAAATGACCAATGGATTTATACAGAAAACTTAAATGTAGGAAAAGTTTATCCTTTGTCTTTATATGAAGCCCAATTAAAAAGAAGAATATCTGCTAGAAAATAATAGCTAATGAACACTAATATCCCTAATACTTTCCACTGCCTCGCCATTGTAATTGATACGGGCAATCAGTTTATATTCGCCCTTTTTTGAAGGGATGGAAACATCAAACCTTTCTTTGTCAACTTTAAATGCAGGAACTTTGTGCAGCCGCTTTTGCCTAGAAATAACCTTTCCGTCTTTTAGTAATTCAACATCCAATTCTCCTTTCCATTCTTTGTTTAAATCGTTAATAACAAATACAGGAACTGTAATTACACTATTGGGTTGATAAGATTTTTCCCAAGCATCTACCATTAATCCAACTGGAGAAAATGCTGGTTTAACATATTTGGTAAATGCTGGCCAATACTCAAATTTTTCTACATTTTGTAGCAAATCACTGGTTTCACCTCTTGGCGCTGTAGGGCGAGAATAAGATAATCCGGCGAAATACATTACAGCGGCTGATGTACGGTAAGCCCGCCAATATTCGGTAAGCGCCGCGGTTAACCTTGCACATTTTTCTATCCGCTGTTCATTGGTTACCACATCTTTAAAAAAGTTTTTATAAACATTTTCAGACAAGGTTGTAGCACTACCATCTCTATTTACCCAAAGCCAGGCATATTCGTTTAATATAATTGGATTATTGTATTTTTTGCCATCGGGCGATGGGTCTTGCTCGTTTGGATCATTTGAAGGAATTCTTTTCTTGCCCATTAGATTTTTAAGCAAGCCTTCTTCAGGCTCTTTGGCATCTTTTTCATGATAAGGGTAAAATAAATAAGGATGCGCTTCAATGGGATCAGTGGCAGATGTTGGTGCGGAGTAACCATTATCCCACGGACGGTTAGATAAATCTAAATGACGAACCATATTTATTGCAATACCGGTTTGTTTGGCAACCGTTTCGTTTTGTCCGTCCCAAATCACAATGGAGGGATGATTCCATCTTTCTTTCATCCATGATGTATATTCTAAAGCAATGTGCTCGGGAGTTATTTTTTTCTTGATGCCACCTTTACCGCCCCAAATCGCATATTCATCCTGAATTAGCATGCCCATTTCGTCTGCTAAATCGTACCAGAATTTTGGTGCCGGACCAACATGAAACCGAACAATGTTCCAGTGCATTTGTTTAAAACGTGTAAACATGGTACGCACCCATGCTTTGTTCCAAGGTAAATTGCCACGTAACGAATCCTCAAAAAAACGATAGACAGGAACATTTGTACCCCGCAAAAAATAAGTTTGGTTATTAAGCAATGCCACTTTAGCAGTCGTATCAAACCTGAAACTTCGCATCCCAAAACGGTTTTTCGCATTGTCTGAGCCTGTAGAAATATTAAGTTCATATAGAAACGGATGCTCGGGACTCCACAATTTACAGTTTTTTAAAGTTGCTTTAAATGCAACCGTGTCAATGCCGCCAGATAAGGTGTATGTAAAAGAGCCTTGTGTAACTAATTTTTGGGTTTTAGCTTCTTTTACCTGATAGCTAATGGTTTGTTTGCCCTTTTTGGAATAAGTATTTATAGCCGCAACCACTTTTATATTTTGCTGGTTGATGTTGGGCGCAATCTGAACGTTTTCGATGTATGCACCATTAGTTAAGATGAGGTTAACATCATCAAAAATCCCCGGAATAAATTTCACCTTCTCAAAATCGTTTCCATTAATAGCGGTATCCGGATAATTATCAAAAGTGCCTAATCTTAACATGATTTCATTTTGTTGACCTGCAGGTTTTAATAAACCGGTGATATCAGTCTGGTAAGATGAAAATATGGTTTGATGGATGTAAGCAGGCTTTCCATTAACAAATAGCTTTTTACTGTAAGCGGCTTTGTTTATCTGTAATAACACATGATCTGGATTTTGCTTTAAAACAAAAGTTTTTTTGTACCAGAAGTACCTGGTAGAATCGGCGCCTTTTTTAACTTCTTTGAACTTTGGAAAAGCCATATCAATTAAAGAAGGAACAGGCACTGTATGTGTGAAATTCTGCGGAATAATATTGGTTGCGTCTGTTTCTTCAACTTCCCAAGTGCCGTTTAATGAGATTACTTTTCGTTGTGCTTGTGCATTTAAAAATAATACCATTAAAATCGCTCCCAAAAAACTGCTTTTAAGACTCTGTTTCATGTTTTTAGTTTATATAATTCGTTTATAAATTGATTTCCGTTAATTACAAGCCATCATTTCACTAATGAAAAATTGAGGTAATCGTAATTCATATTACCATTGGTAGTGGTTTTTAACGTTAATAAATGTTTCCCCTTTGTAAGTTTAGCTGTGGTTAAATCATCAATACGATTCCAATGATGCCATTGACGCCAAGCAACTGTTTCTTTTTTACTTCTGGTGGACGGAATAACTAATTCTCGGGTTAATGGTTTTCCATCTAACCATATTTCAATGCTGCCATTTCCACTGGCGGTGTACATTAATCCAATTGCATATTTACCTGTTTGGTTAACATCAACACTATAATTAACCCATTCGCCAGGCTCTGTCCAGCCTAAATACAGCTGATCCATTAATGGTTGTACCATATTATAATGGTTGTTATCAATATCTCTAGACTTGGTGTAAGAAATATCTACACCTTCTTTTATTCTAAACTCGTTTAAAAAAGTGCCATCAGTAGGGTTTAGCCTACCACTACCATTATTGATACTATCTGCATCGTGATAAGCAGTGCCTTCACCTCCCAAATCGTACAATTCACATTGAATTTTTCCGGGAATTTGTTGCGCTTTATTATTCCAAGGTTTGCCTTTATAAGTTTCTGCATCTATAATTTTTTCTATTGGAAATACCACTCTAAAACCTACACTGTTGCTAAAGTGTGTGGAATGGTTTCCATAATGAGCATTAATACTAGCGGGATGGCTATCAGCATACCAACTTCCGCCCATGTGTACACAAAAGCCAGTATCACTTTTTAACGAATCGTTTAAACACCATTCCCATGCGTTGCCACTCATATCGTAAATACCCAATTCATTGGGCAACTTTTTTCCTACGGGATGCGAATGTTGCTGACTATTGTTCTTTGTCCAGCCTACATCCGCTAAATTATTACTACCGGCATAAGTAAAATGTTTCGAAAGATTTCCGCCAGATGCTGCATATTTCCATTGCATTTCTGTAGGTAATTTTGCACCAATCCATTTGCAATATTCTAACGCACCATAGTAACTCACCATTACCATTGGATAGTTTTCTTTACCTAATTTTGCTTGCCATTTATCATTTACAAATTCAACCTGTAAATCTCTATTTCCAACATTTATCAATTGCTTTTCTTTAAAAATGCCATTAGGTTCTGCCTGAATCCTATTTAAAAAAACAGCATACTGTTGATTAGTGATTTCGAATTTAGAAATCTGAAAGCTATTAATTTTAAAAGATGATTGTAGTTGTTGAAAAAGACCACCATTAACCTTTACTTTTTGCAATGGCTGAGCCATTGAAGAACTAACCACCAATTGAATTGAAACAAGCGAAATAAAAAAGTTAAATATTTTCATTTTAGGCTTATTTAATCATTTCAAATTTTGCTGATAAATAATCGGTCGAATTTTTGCCAATTTGCACTTCAAATTCACCAGGCTCAACTATACGTTTCATATCAGGGCCAAAGTATTGTAGCTTGTCTGATGTTATGGTAAACGACACGGTTTGTTTTTCGCCTTTTTTAAGATGAATACGGCTAAAATCTTTTAGTTCCTGAACGGGTCTTGTAACCGTACTTACCAGATCTCTGATGTATAATTGCACTACTTCATCACCATCAACATCGCCTGTATTGGTAACATCAATGTTTACTTTTACAGGCTGACCAATTATGGCTTTTTTATCGCTAATGGTAAGGTTACTGTATTGAAAATTGGTGTAGCTTAATCCAAATCCGAAAGGATATAGTGGCGCATACGGGCCATCAATGTACGGACTTTCGTGGACGTAAGGCTTGTGGTTATAATATACGGGTAACTGACCCACATCTTTTGGTATGGTTACGGCCAGTTTGCCACTCGGGTTCACATTGCCGAAGATTACATTAGCAACTGCTGTACCTTGTTCTTGCCCTAAATACCAGCCTTCTATCATAGCCGGTGCATTTGCAGCCAAATAATTGACAGATTGTGGCCGTCCGTTAATTAGCAAAATCGCCGTTTGCTTTTTTAATTCGAAAATGGCTTTTGCCAAATCGTTTTGTCGGCCTAATAAATCCAAATCATAATAATCACCTGTATGATTTGCCCATTCCTCGCGACAGGTTAACTCGTTACCGCCCATTACCAGCAGAACGGCATCGCAGGTTTTTGCTAATGCTACAGCATCTGCAATGCGTTTATCCTCTGCTTCTTTTGTTTTATCAACAGCTTTTATGGTCGTATCGTTTTCATATATCTTATAGCCTTCGCTAAATACCACTTCAAACTTACCTTTTCCATATTTTGATAAACCCTCAACAATACTTACACCTGGGCTTTTATCATTTGCATAATTGCCATAATGTACTTCATCGGCATTAGGCCCAATAACGGCAATTCGCTTAATTGTATTTGAATTAAATGGTAAGGTTTTATCTTCGTTTTTTAATAAGATCATTCCTTCTTCAGCAGCTTTTAAAGCAATTTGCCGATGTGCTTTTTGCATTGCCAATTTTTCGGCGTCGTTTATTGTTTTTATGTAAGGATGTTCAAACAAACCTAATATGAATTTATTGCGTAAAACCCTTGCAACTGCGGAGTCTAGTACCGATTCTTTTACTTCGCCCGCTTTTATTAATGCTGGCAGATAGCTAAAACAGTAGTTTTGCCAATTACTCGGACATTCAAAATCCATCCCTGCATTAATGGCGTTTTTTCCGGCTTCGGCCCGATTAAAACTTGTATGTTGGCGGGTAACCATTCTGTTCACGGCATCATAGTCGGAAATCACAAAACCGGTAAAACCCCATTCGCCACGCAATACATCATTTAATAACCATTTATTAGCATGATTTGGCACACCATCAATTTCATTGTAAGATGCCATAACTGTGCGCACATTGGCTTTTTTAACCGCCATTTCAAATGGATAGAAATGATTTTCACGCAGTATTCTTTCCGAAAAATTGGCGGGGGCTAAATTGGTGCCACCCTCTGGCTGACCATGCCCTGCAAAGTGTTTGGCACAGGCTAAGAGGTGGTTTTCATCAATCATAAATTTGCGGCCTTGCAAACCAAAAACTGCTGCCACACCCATTTGAGCTACATGGTAAGGATCTTCGCCAAAAAACTCATCGGCTCTGCCGAAACGAGGGTCTCGCATTAAATCAATAACCGGTGTTGCCGCATGAGTAATGCCATAGCTCCGCATTTCTTTTGCAACTGCCCTGTAAACACTTTCCACCAAGACGGTATCCCAAGTGCTGCCCAGTAAAGGTGCTACAGGAAATACCGTTGATTTGTCTTCATTTCCTACAAAGCCATGACAACCTTCTCCATTAGAAATAGCTGGTATCCCAAGTCTGGTTTGTTCAACAAAATATTTTTGAATGGCATTAAATCTTCCTACATATTGGCTACTATTCATTTCTACCTGAAACTGCAAAAAACCAATCCCATTTTTGACAGTATCGCCCAACATCTTAATGGCTAATTGTAAGCTGTCTGGTTTACTTGCATCAATGTTTGCATGCCAAATATTAAGCTGGTTGCATTTATCCATCAAAGTCATTCTACTCACTAAATCTTTAACACGTGATTCTATTGGTGCAGATGAGTTTTTATAAATAGGTAATTGTGTTTGTTGAGCTTTACTAAAAAAGCTAAACAACATAAAAAATGCTATTAGAAAAGAAAATTTCATGATTGACTATTACTGTTGAATCTATTTTAAAATTTTAGCTATCTCCAATGGAATTACCTTGCTGTTTGGAAGAATTAATTCACCTTGACAGGTATTATTCTGTGCATTCAGGTCTTTATCTGAGGATATTTCTATTGTAGCAGTAATTGCATTTTTACCATCAATAGCTATCCATTCTTTTCCGTTTAATCCATTTGCAACGGCCATATCCATACCGCCCACAGGAATAGTCGTATTTGTAGTGCTGTAAACTGCTACTTCTTTTCCATCCACATAGAAATGTAGTTTGTAAGCATCGCCTTTCTCTAAATTTGCTGTACCATTATTTATGACAGAAGCCATAAATACAACTGGCTCACCTTTTTTTGGGAAGGCAGGCATAGTGCGAATGTTTCTCACCAATAAATCTGGTTTTGGTGTTGCTGCTGTTAAGTTGAATGAAGCATTTAAAACCAGTTTATCAGATGCGCCACCAACACGCACTATATAGTTGCCTGATGGTACTTCGTAAGATTTTGTTTGCTCGTTATAGATATATAACTCTTCGGGACTAAGCATAATGGTAATGCGTTTTGTCTCGCCGGGCTGCAACATTGTCTTTTCAAAGCCTCGTAATTGTTTTTCCGGCATCGGCAAAGTAGGTTGTTGCTTGCCCATACTTAGGTATAACTGAGCTACTTCTTCGCCGGCCATAGTGCCGGTATTTTTTAAGTCAAAAGATACTTCTATTAAATCGCCAACCTTTGCAAGTGGTTTGTTAATTCTAATATTTGAATACTGAAAAGTTGTATAACTAATACCTGCACCAAAAGCATATTCAGGAATCAAATGTTGGCTGTCAAACCAACGGTAACCTGCACCTTTGCTCACCATGTTTCTAAAATCCGGGTTGATGGGAATAATCTGGCTATCATCTTTTGGCATAGTTGCAGGTAGTTTACCTGATGGATTATAATTGCCAAACAATACATCTGCTATAGCTTTACCGGCTTCTTGCCCAGGGTAAAATGCGTATAATAATCCTTTCACATTTTTTACTACCGGCGTAACACTGCATATACCGCCAGAAATAACTACCAATACAATATTTGGATTCACTTTTGCAATTTCATTAATTAACCGATTTTGCATACCCGGTAATAAAACCGTTTGGGATGCTCTATCTGGACGGGTTACGCGGCCTCCACCTTTTTCATCGGCTTCTTTATCCAAAAAATAACCTTCGCCTTCAACAGTACTATCTAAACCTGCAACAAATACCACATACTTGTTTCTTTTAGCAGCTTCAATTGTTGCTGCAAAATAGGTGGTGTCTTTATCGTTGATGTTGCATCCTTTAGCAAATTGTGTTTTATCTGCACCAATAATATTTTTTATGCCGTCATAAACTGGGATACGGTAAGATGGAGATACCTTAGAACTACTATTGCCATCTAAAGGCAATACACCTGCATTTGGGCCAATTACTGCAACAGAGCCTATTTTTTTCTTGCTGAATGGTAAAAAGTCTTGGTCATTCTTTAGAAGCACCAAACTTTTAAGACCACTTTCATAAACCAACGCTCGGTTTTCTTTTCCATCAATCACCGATTTATCAATTACAGGAACACCATCTATCATACCTGATAATATTTTTGTTCTTAGCACATTTCTGGCAGCTCTTTCAACAAGTGTTGGATCAAACTTTCCGTTTTTTATGCCATCAGGTAATTCTTTAATGTACAAATCGTTGCCTTCGCAGAAGTCTAATTCGGAGTTTAAGGCTTTTAAAGTATTGCTAAAACCACCCCAGTCGCACATGGTATAAAAATTATAGCCCCAATGGTCTCTTAGTAAATCCTTGATTAAAAATTTATTTTCTGCGCATTTATCTCCATTTACCCAATTATAAGCACACATTACCGAAAGCGCACCGCCATACTGAATTGTTCTTTTCCAATGCGCACCCCAAAACTCAACCAAGCTACGTTCATCACACAGATAATTATTGGTTCTTCTGTTCAATTCATAAGTATTCAAATTATAATGTTTGATGGAACCAAAAACAGAAGTAGTGTTTTGTCCCAATACAAAAGCTGACGAAATTCTCCCGCCTAAAAAAGGGTCTTCGCCAATGGTTTCTGGAGCTCGGCCAACACGTGGGTCAATTAAAAGATCTAAAGTAGGACCCGCAATTCTGTCTTTCCCTCTTGCGGCTTGTTCCAAGGCAATTGCTCTTCCAACTCTTGTAATTAAATGAGGATCCCAAGTTGCTGCCATTGCAATAGTTACTGGGAAGGATGAAAATCCCTTTGCGCCATTGCCAATTCCATGTGGACCATCGCTACCCTTAAATTGTGGAATTTTCAGTCTGTCGTTACCATCCGTGAGGTAATAAAGTTGCTCAATTTTTTCCTGCATGGTCATCTTTGCCAACAGATTATCCAACCTTAATTCCAAGGCATTTGCAGGTAGCTTTTGTGCGAATGAAGTTTGCGACAACAATGAGGTTGAAACAATAATTAAAAAACAAAAAATATTTAAGCTGTTATTTTTTTTCATTTTAGGATGCTTTTTATTCTTTTACAATTATTTATTATGTGAACAATATACCGTCGAATGTTTTGATGTTCGATTTGTGATCTCTTATGCTTTAAACGCTAAAAAGCTTAATCCTTTTCTGTTTCATGACGCTTTAAAACGGTTGTGCATAAGAAAATAAATCTAGTTTCGGTTTATAAAAATTCAGGTTTTGATTTCGATAAATAATCTCTTGTGAGCTAAATTGCTGAAAATAAAATACAGACAATCTTAATTGGTTATATTTATCTACTACAACGTTGTAGCTGAAATGTAGGAGTCGAAAAAAAATATTTTGTCATCTTTAGGATGCGATTGTTGCTACAGCGCAAACAAATATGTAAACATGAATCTTAAACAAATTGCCAGTCAGCTTAACTTATCATTTTCAACAGTGTCAAAAGCTTTGCGTGACAGTCATGAAATTAGTGATGCAACAAAGAAGTTGGTGTTGGCAAAGGCGAAAGAACTAAATTATGAAGTAAACCCTTTTGCAAGTAGCTTACGAAAACAAAAAAGTAAAACTATTGCTGTTATTATCCCCGAAGTGGTGAATGATTTTTTTGGGCCTGCAATAAACGGAATTGAATCTATTGCACAAGAAAAAGGTTATCATGTACTGATTTATCTTACTCATGAGGATATGAAAAAGGAAGTTGCCATCACCAGGCTTTTACAAAATGGAAGGGTTGATGGCATACTAATATCTATCTCAGAACAAACTTTGGATGCCACGCACCTCGAGAAATTGAAAGAGAAAAAAATTCCATTTGTTTTTTTTGACAGGGTGGTAGATCATATACAAGTACCCAAAGTTACAACCGATGATTACCACAGCGGCGTTAAAGCTACAGAACACTTAATTGAAAGTGGATGTAAGCGGATCGGTTTTTTATCTATATCGCAAAGTCTTTCTATCAGTAACAAAAGAATGGCTGGCTACCTTGATGCTTTAAAAAAACACGATTTACCGATAGACAATAGCCTGATTATAAATTGTCCGGGTAATGATGAAAGAAACAAAAACCTGATTAGGGAATCATTAAAAAGAAAAAACAGACCTGATGGCATATTTTCTTCTTTAGAAAAACTGGCAATTGATACTTATGAAGTTTGTGAAGAACTAAAATTAAATATACCAAAAGATGTTAAAGTAATCTGCTTTTCAAATCTGAAAACCGCCGGCTTATTAAACCCATCAATGACCACCATCACACAACCGGCATTTGAAATGGGTAAAGAAGCCACTGAAATATTATTTAAATTAATAGAAGGAAAAAAACATTATTTCCCATTAGAAAACACGATGATAAATTCAAAATTAATAGTTAGAAATTCTACCAAAAATATCTTATAAAATTATGTTATTAAGGGCCAATTTGAAAATATTAAACCAGATAAAATTGGTCTGGAGCTTTAGTAGGATTTAAATTTGATGCGGCATTAAAAAAAAAGGTTTCACGTTGAAAATGATTTTGTTTATCATCAATTAAAATACGATGCAAAGGCAGATTGGAATTTAATCGAACAATTTGAACATCCCGTAAGTTTTAAACACACCGCAAATGGATTTGGACTTAAAGCCAAAGTAAAAGTAGTTTATACTATTTCCAAAAATGTATCAGCTTTTATTTATGGTCAGAATGGTTTTTGGATACAGGTTCTGGTATTGATCAGTTGTTTTATAATGATGGAAAAATGGCATACACAAAACTGAATCAGGTAAGCCGTAAAAGTACCATTTTAGGTTTAGGGATGAAATTCTCCTTCTAAATGTCTTACTTGTATATTTTGCGAGGGTTAAAATAAAATTCTGAATTTGTAAAACTAAAAATTTACATAAAAATATATCAAGAGAATTATCAAGATAGAAAAACATTCACCACGCCAGCCTACTTCAACCTCTTAAAACAATATGATTTTAATGTTAAGTAATACATTTGAATGTTGTTTTAGGTACAAATGTGGCCTATAGCAATTTGTAAGTTCAATTATATTTGATTTAATCATGTCGCTATCTTTCCTAGGTAAGGCTGTTTGAAATTTAATTGTAAACCAATGTTTGATATAAATTTATGAAATCCAAAAATATTATAATTCTAATGCTAACTATGGTGTGTTTCATTAGCTGCGCCAAAAAGCAAGCGACAGTTGTACCTAACATCAAACCAACTGATTTGGTGATTAATGCAGAAGTAAGTATGGATGGTTCAGGAAAAGTAAACTTCACAGCAACTGCTACAAATGCTGTAAGATATAGCTATACGTTTGGTCTTTCTTACGGGGAAACTGCAACTAATTCATCAGATGGCAAGGCATCTGTCACCTATGCATCATCGGGCAACTACACGGTACATGTAATTGCTTATGCGTCTGATAATACTTTTACATTTGAAGATAAAATCATCTCGGTAGATGTAGCATTTGCTATACCAACTACAGGTTACACTACACCACTTACTTATCCCGGTAGAACGTTGGTTTGGGCGGATGAGTTTTCGGGAACTGCTTTAAATTCTGCTTTCTGGACACAGGAAACGGGGAATGTTTGGGCAAATAATGAACTGCAAAATTACCAAGCTAGTAATACAGAAGTTAAAGACGGTTATCTTACCATTACTGCAAAAAAGGAAAACGTTAATGGAAGACAATATACTTCATCAAGGATAAAAACGCAGGATAAAAAGTTTTTTAAATACGGACGTGTAGATATTAGGGCCTTACTTCCAAAAGGCCAAGGGATTTGGCCGGCATTATGGATGTTAGGAAACAACAAAAGTGCCGTAAGCTGGCCAGCTTGCGGAGAAATTGATTTAATGGAATTGATTGGTGGTACGGTTAGTCCTAAAAGCGACTCAAAAATATATACTACTTTACATTGGGACGCAAATGGACATCAGCAGACGCAAGGTTCTTACACGCTTAGTTCGGGTAAATTCGCCGACCAATTTCATGTATTTAGTATGGAATGGAACGCCACAACAATTATTTTATATGTAGATGATATGGAATTCAAGAGGTTTGACATCAGCCCGGCAGGGATGGATGCATTTAGAAAAGATTTCTTTTTTACTTTTAATGTGGCAGTTGGTGGAAACTGGCCTGGAAATCCGGATAATACTACGATTTTTCCGCAACGCATGGTGGTGGATTATGTACGAGTTTTTCAATAAACAGCGGTTTAAGTTCGATGTTTTTACATTAGGTCTTCTTAATTATTTTCAGAAAAAGAAATGCAGATTTTTTTTAAATACAAACTAAAAAGTCTTAGGACTAAAAAATCCACAATTAAATCTAAAGATTTCCGAGGAATAGACGCGATATAAATTTATGTCCTATTTATTTAACAACATTTTTGAATTTCAGTGTGCGGTTTAAAGCTTAAGGATTTCTGGGCAAAAGTTTATTTTTCTAACCACCATCCAATATTTTAACAAATTTCTGTTCAACAGGATTTTGAACCATTTAACGATCTCTCTTAATAGTACACTACGGTTGTTAGATGAATTTACCTATTTAATAAACACATGTTATTTGAAGTAGAATTACCCCAATTTTGAAATAATCGTTGCTCTTAAAACCTACATAATTATACAATTTTGAGTAATCAAAAAATTTAATTTTTTATCCTATTTAAAGTCTTTTACCTACGATATAGATAATATTCTTAAATTTTAGAAAGAGCTAAATTCATACTGAAACTGAGTTTACTTTCAATTACTGAAACATAAAAAACAATAATTAAGAAGAGCATGATAAAATTTAAAAAACCGTATTATTTTTCGGTGATTTTTGCAATATTTTTATTAGGAAATCAGAAATATATTAAAAAAGCTAATCCTAAAAAGCCAAATATTATCTACATCTTGGCGGACGATTTGGGGATTGGAGATGTTTCAAGCTATAATCCCGAATCAAAAATCAAAACACCCTCCATTGACGGATTAATTTCAAATGGGGTAAAATTTAATAATACACACACTAGCTCTTCAGTGTGTAGTCCTACGCGTTACAGCATACTTACAGGTAGATACAACTGGCGCTCAAAGATGAAAAAGGGTGTTTTAAATGGTTACAGTAAAGAAATTATACCTCCAAATCGCCAAACAATCGCTTCTTTCTTAAAATCAGAGGGCTATCATACAGCATGTATTGGTAAATGGCATTTGGGCTGGACATGGGATAATATAGATAAAGGAGTGAGGAATGTCAATTATTCAAAACCAGTAATAAATGGGCCCAATAGTCTGGGGTTTGATTATTCTTACTGTATTAGTGCTTCACTAGACATTCCACCGTATGTTTATCTCGAGAACGGGAAATGTACTGTAATCCCAAAAGATACGATTGCACAGAGCTCGGGAATGGGTTGGTATAGAAAAGGCCTAATTGCTAAAGGATTTAAGCATGATGAAACCTTGGCTGAATTCACATTTCACACGTTGGATTATATAGAAAACCATGCTAACGATGATAAGCCTTTCTTTATCTACTTCCCACTAACAGCACCTCATACACCCATACTGCCAAGTAAGAAATTCAAAGGTAAAAGCGGGTTGAACGACTATGGTGATTTCGTTTTAATGGTAGATGATGTGGTTAAACAAGTAGTGGATAAACTAAAAAAAGAAGGCATTTATGATAACACAATAATTGTTTTTACTTCTGACAATGGATGTTCGCCCTCAGCAGATTATGCTACCTTATTAGAAAAAGGACATAATCCATCATGGAAATACCGGGGTACTAAATCTGATATTTTCGATGGCGGACACCGAGTACCATTTATTATTTCTTGGCCTGCCGAAATAAAAAAAGCTAAAGTTTCTGATCAATTAGTTTGCACTACTGATTTTTTTCGTACTGTTTCTGACTTATTGAATAAGCCGCTGACTGATGGTACGGCAGAAGATAGTTATAGCTTTTTAAAGGACATTATCAACACAAAATTAAATAGCCCTTCAAGGGATGCAATTGTGAACCATTCTCTTTTTGGTGAATTCGCTATTCAAAAAGGAGAATGGAAACTGATATTAACCTCAAGTTCTGGTGGCTGGAGTAATCCAAAACCAAATAGCCCTGAAGCAATGAAGCTTCCTCCTTATCAATTGTACAATACTAACCTTGATGTTGCTGAGCAGAACAACCTTTTTTATAAAAAACCAGAAAAGGTTGCTGAATTAAAAAAATTACTTACAGAATATGTAAAGAATGGTAGAAGTACTGCAGGTACTCATCAAAAAAACGATGACCCACAATACTGGCCACAACTATCATGGATAAATAAATAGACAGACTGTAAATCTTCGAAAAGAGAAAGTTGCAGAAGTCGAAATTGCTCTTTCAATTGAAAAACCCTCAATATTAGCTATAAGATTATATATTGAGGATTTAGTTTTTAGAGTCAATAATCTATTGAATAATTAGTCTGGGATCCAACTACCTGGAAAAACACATAACCAGAACAGTCTATTTTTCTTATTTGAGCTCACTCTCTGAATTAGAAATATATTTTATTTTGAAATTGCTGTAGAAAAGTAGAGACATCTTATACAACTCCAATATTTTAATGTGCTGTGGAATCTATGAAACCCTAGACAACGGGCCTTTAAAAACAGCATCATAGGTACTGCTATTCTCTGCTACAATTCAACAAAATGGTGATAAGCTACCAAACCGGGAAAATCACGTTATAGTAAGTGCAGAGATAAAAAGTGTTTCAGTTTGATAAATGTCCGTTATGAAAGGCAATCAGAAAGGATGAGTTCGCTTTCTGAAAATAAAGCTTTAGGATTTCCAATCTTACAAATACATAAATTTAACTGATATTTCGCTCTCATTTTCAATTACTTGCAGAAGACATCAACTTTCGTGAAAATTTCGATAATTTTAGAGGAAGTAAGCATAAATTGTCACTTGACTTTAACAAAAATATGCTTACTTATTTGATATTTAAACGGCTAAATATCCCTCTAAAACTTATTGCTTATCCTAAACTCACGTTAAATTAAGCTGTTAAATTAGTCGATTGCAAATTATGGATATCCGGATATACATTGGTTAATTTGGTCTTGACAAAATTTATTTTATACTCAGTTATTGTTTAATTAATTTACAAAATTTAACTCCTTTAGAAGTAGTTAATCTTAGCAAATAAGAACCCGCTGCAAGAGCGTGGCCTGTAAGTTTAAAACTATATAAATGACCAACATTTGCTTCTCCTTCGTAAAGTTTCAAAATCTTAACTCCTTGTAAGGTATATACTTCAAGATTAACTTTCTGCTCGTTTGCAGGAACTGTAAAGTTTACTGTTGTTTCTTCTTCAAAAGGATTAGGAAATGAAACTAATGATGTGCTCGCTATAAAAGAATTAATTAAAAGCCCTTTATCATTATCACTTGCAAAATCTGATTTACTTTGGCAAGAGCCTAAAGAGTCCCCATTGAATAAATGAGTAGCTACAGCTTCTGGGGCAATACAAATTTGGGTACCACTATTTTTACTACTTCCTGTTTTATGACATAAGAGGACTTTGTCTCCAAATTTCCCACATCTTACATCAATTACTTTAATTGTGATGGATGTACTATCTGTACAGCCAAATTCATTGGTCGCTTTAACCGTGTAGGTAAACTCGCCTGTTGTATTGGGCTTAAAAACAGGATTTGGGATGTTCGTCGAACTTAATCCTATTGCGGGACTCCAGATATAGGTAGTAGAATCGGATTGTGATTTTGGATTGGTAGCTAATAGATTCAATTCTTGGGCGCCATAACCTAAAAATAATGTGTTTTCATCACCCCCAGTATAAGTATTATCATTACGACTTACAATAATTTTGGGTTCCGGCTTATTGCCTTTTATAGTTACAATAGCTGTTTTTGAAGCAGTATTGCCACTACTGTCTGTGACTGTTAACTTTACAGTTTGGTCTCCATACTGCCCACACGCGAAGGTTTGAGGTGAGACACCAAAAGATTTAATTGAACAATTATCAAAACTTCCATTGTTAATTTGGTCTGGATTAATGGATACTGATCCATTTACCAATTTAACAGTTATGTTTTTTGTAAGAACAGTTGGAGCCAACGTGTCTAAGACTGTAACAAATGCACCTTTTCTTGTAAGGTTACCAACACCATCGCTAACGAAAAGATTAACAAGGTTTTGACCAAGGTTTTCGCAACTAAAAGAGTCTTTATTTAGTCTATATTCTACAATCCCTTTATTATCTGTTGATATACTGTCAACATCATGAGGATTGATGGTAACAATTCCTTCTTTATTTAAATAAACTGTGATATTTTTAGTAATAAGAGTTGGCGCCTCAGTATCAATATTGTCTGGATCAACAATATTACTTGCAAATTTAGGCGCAGAAACATGCTGTTGATATGTTTTACCAAGTTCGGAAAGTTCACGCGGTATAGAGACTGTAATTTCCATTAAGTTCACGCCTGAAGTACCTCCCCAGTTTTTGATTGATTTGAAACGAAGATACCTGAATGCCTGAGTGTCATTTGGAAAATCAACAATATCGCCAGCCTTTCCCGCGGTAGCATCTGCCGGGCTGTCGTCTTCAGAATAAGGCAACCCCGACGGACGTTCATTGATATGATGAACAAGTTTTGTCCAACTTTCCCAGCTTCCATCAGGATTAGGATCATTAGATCCCCATATTTCATACTCTTTGGCACATCTTCCAGCATAATAACTATATGGATTGTAATTATGCCCGTTCCAAACTGTAATACTTTTTATTTTAGTTTCTTTGCCTAAATCCCAGGAGAAAGAAACAGGATCGGCATCGTCTCTAACAGTCGAAATTCCATGATTAGCACCAGTTGTATAATCATCCCATAAGTTTTCTAATTCCCCATTATTATTTGTACAAGCATCGTCATTGGGGAGTCTTAAGGCCTTAAAGTCAGTTTTAACCGGATCTTTTGACCAGTCGTCAAAAGACAAATTATCCTTGAAGGGAAAAAACCATGCGTAACCTTCCACAGAAGGTTGAGCATCAAGCCATGGCAGGGCAAGTTTCATAAAAGCTAAATGTGTTTTTGTGCTTGTATTTGGATTCGCGTTAAATTCAGTAATGTATATTGGCTTATGATAACGATTGTATGCAGAAGTTACATAATTTTTAAAACGTGTAAATAAATTTGGAACGTTAGGGTCAACTTGGCCTGTTTTCCTCCAGTTTCCCCAATCGTACCAATGAATTCCTACAAAATCTACTCTGAGTGTGTCTGCATCAGCTAAAGCCATAAAATCCCGTAACCAAACATTAACCTGACCTTCGGAATTAGATGGGGATCCCACTCTTAAACCTGTTTGCAACACATTTCGGTAAGCTTGTTCTGCAACATCGTAAGGTAGGTTATTCAATTCAGGCTCGTTATAAGTTAGGATATGATTTATACTATCCATGGCTATAAAACTATCTATATTGCTTTGTAAAAGGGTTCCATTTTTACCAAATGTCATTGGAATAAAATCCCGTGTGGAATTAGATTCCCCTACGCCAGACCAGTTGTAGTACCAATCTACATTTAGGCTGTCAATTTTTGCGGGACCGTTTTTACGCAAGCTTCCGATTCCTTTTTTATGAATATCTCTAACAGGAAGAACGCGTATAAAAGAAACTTGTTTACGCAAGTAAACCGGCAGATTTAAAATAAGGTTACTTTTTGATGCAACATAACAGAAGCCGTAGCCTGTCCCATCCTCATTTGCTGCTAAAGTTGCCATATAACCTTTCTGCAATTCAAAAGAAGAAATATTGTTGTTTAAACCTTCCGGGATAGTGTTTCCTTTGTAAATGGTTTTAATTTCAAGTTCTGCCTCTTTACCTGTAAAGTTTAGATTTTCATAAATCTTAAGCTGTGCATTTGCTATACCACAAAAGGCAAATAATATGAGCAAAGTTAATCGTAAAATTTTTTTCATTTTTTTAAGTTTATGTGAATTGATTAAATCTAAAATTAATCGCTCTTTGGCTTAATTTTAGCCAATAATTATTCAAATAAGGGTGAAAATGAGGTCAATTTTTACAGTAAGATATTGATAGTTAAATGAGTTTAAACTTGTTTATTCAAATCTTGAATTCCTGATTTTTATTTTATAAAATCTTTTTAACCGAAACTGGTTAACTACACTTTTTGAATTTCTTTACATTTAAAATAATGGATATAAGTTAACCTGAATGTCGGGTTAGTAATTGAGTTTAAAATACGTCTATTTTGCAACATTTGGCCCCCCTGATGATTGTCTTTAATCCCGTTATTTGATTTAAAATTATAAACCAGTTCAATGTTTTGAATCCGATTTCAAATCAGAACTCTAGTTTCTTTATCCAATTAACACCATCTTAATGATGGGAAACTTTTAAATTCTAACCAATATATGTATGAGAAGACTTATACCAAACTCCGTGAATCGAGTAAATAAGGTTCATTTTATCCCAATCTTTGTTTTGGCACTAGTGCTTTCTGTAAGTTCAGAATCGCAAGCTTTTTCTTCAATAGCCTTAAGTAGAGATACATTGGTAAGAAAGCCAGATTCATCCGTTTCCAAAAACAATTACTTAAATGATAAAGTTCCCGTTCTTTATGGAGAACAGTCAAAAGGCAAACTCATTCAATCGGTTGGGGTTGTTAATGGCGCAACACTTGAAAAGCTTCCGGTAGCCATATTACAAAATAGTTTTGCCGGTCAATTGGCAGGCTTATATGCCAGTCAATCTTCTGGCTTGCCGGGTAGTGATGCCTCGACCCTAACCTTAAGAGGACATACACCACTTATTCTTATAGACGGTGTTCCAAGAGATATTAGTTCTATAAATCCAGAACAAGTTGAATCGGTTACAATACTCAAAGATGCTTTGTCTACTGCGATGCTTGGAATTAGAGGGATGAATGGAGCAATACTTATAACCACACGTAAAAAAGCCGAACATGCAGGAACGCAGTTTTCCTTTACCGCCCAGGCAGGCTTACAAACCCCAATTAAACTTCCTAAAACGCTTTCATCATATAATTATGCAAAATTATATAATGAGGCGCTGGTAAATGATGGTCAACTCCCTATTTACACACAGGCAGATCTGGATGCCTATCAAAATGGGACAGATCCTTTGGGGCATCCCAACATTAACTGGTACAACACTATTTTAAAGAAGAATACGGACTTTAACCGCTATACTTTGAATGCAGCCGGAGATTACAGTAGTATCAAATATTTTGTTTCACTTGATAAACTGGCGCAAGATGGACTGTTAAAGGAGAACGAGGCGAATGCTTACAAAACCAATTCTAATTATAACCGCTACACCATCAGAACTAATCTGGATATAAAACTTGATAAAAATACCAGTGCCTCTTTAAATATTTTAGGCAGTGTAGAGGATTTTAGAGAACCAGGAAATGGAAGTACATACGGAACAGGAATACCTGATATTTTCGGATCGTTGGTGAGTACGCCAAATAATGCTTATCCAGTATTAAATCCGGACGGTTCTTTTGCAGGAAACCTGAATTACAGAAACAATATATATGCACAATCTACAGGAAGTGGTTACCGCCAAAACAATGAGCGTAATGCCTTTATAGACTTGGGGTTAAAAAGAAATCTGGATAATTTAGTTTCTGGCTTATGGGCAAAGGCTTCTATGTCTTTCAACACCTTTTTGTCTCAATATCTCAATCGGCAAAAACAATCAGAGATATATGGATATTCTAAGGATCCCCTTACCGGGGATGATATTTACAATGTGCTTGTAGAAAAAACAGCCCAGGCAAATGGTGACGCTGTTGGCCCAAGACAACAACAGACTTACGCCGAACTGTCTTTGGGATACGATCATAACTGGAAAAGACACGGAATTAGCTTTTTATTATTAGGAAGTAGGGACAGTTATCAATACGGTGCGCAACTGGATGAATTTTATCAGAATATTGCAAGTCGTTTATCTTACAGTTTTAATGATCGTTATCTGGTAGAATTTGCCGGCTCATATAGCGGTAATAACAGGTACAAGCCTGGTCAGCAATATGGTTTTTTCCCTTCTGTAGGGATTGCCTGGAATGTGCATAATGAAAACTTTTTTAAAAATAATTTTGATTTTATTAATCGCTTCAAGATCAGAGCAAGCTTTGGAACGGTTGGCAATTCTAATCCTGGGTATTATACTTATATACAAAATTATGTAACTAATCCCGGATATATGTTCAGCACCGGTGCGGCTGCGGTCCCAGGAATTGCAAACGGGCCTCTGGCTAATCCTTACAGAACCTGGGAAAAATCTGATAAATTTAATATTGGGGCAGATATTGCATTTAGTAAAAACAGAGCGTCAATAAATTTAGATTATTTCAAAAATAGGGAATATGATCTACTTCAGGTTCCGGGTCATAATTCAGCATTGCTGGGTACGGATTTTCCTGAACAGAACATAGGAATAAATCAATATCACGGGATTGAACTAAATGCCGGCTGGAAAGATAGAATAGGAAAAGTAAATTACTACGTTTCGGGAAACCTGTCCACAATCGACAGCAAAGTAATTTTCGGGGACGAAGTAACCTATGATTATCCATGGCAGCAACATACCGGAACACGGGTTGACCAACAATTCGGATATATTGCCGAAGGATTTTATGATGCTTCGAATGTCCCTGTTGTAACTCAGGGCTACCAGCCCATTCCGGGAGATATCAGGTACAAAGATTTGAATCAGGATGGACTGATAAATAGTCTCGATCAAACCGCCATCGGAAGTAAGGGCCCTTTAACGTTTTATGGGGCTAGTCTCGGATTTCAGTTTAAAGGATTTGATTTCTCGGCTTTGTTTCAAGGCGTGGTCAATCGTGATATTCTTACTACAGGTAGATCTGTATGGGCTTTTCAAAACGATGGTAAAGGTCAAGCTTTTGAACATAATTTAAACCGCTGGACACCCGAGACAGCCACAACAGCAACTTATCCGCGATTAAGCATAGGGACAAATTCATGGAACGAACGCACCTCTACATTTTGGCTAAAATCTGGCGATTACATGCGATTAAAGAATATGGAGTTGGGTTACACCTTTACCCAAGGATTTTTAACCCGTGTTAAAATGCAATCCTTGCGATTATTTGTAAATGGAGTGAATCTCTTTACCATCTCCGACTTTAAAAATAATGACCCCGAGTCTTTCAATGGCGGATATCCGATTCAACGGGTAATTAATGGTGGAATTAGTGTTAAATTTTAATAAATCAAATTATGCTTAATAAAAAGATATATACCATATTCCTTTCAGTTTTACTGCTTACCCAGGTAAGCTGTAGCAAATATGAGCAAGAGCCTCTCAATGTTCTTACAGAAG
Source organism: uncultured Pedobacter sp. (assembly GCF_946480185.1). The sequence goes on from NZ_CAMLIG010000014.1 coordinate 104,722, forward strand.
ACCTGGTCTATGATGAAATGGATGTCAATGCGTTTTACGCAGAGCAGGTACTTAATAACCTCTACACCTATTTACCCACCGGTTTTAACCGTATCGACGGGGTATTTCTTGGTGCGGCTACAGATGATGCGATCGCATCAGCAAATGTATCTGAAATCCAAGCACTCTCATTAGGAAGACAAAGCCCCAGCAGTACAGTTGATCAAATATGGGTAGAGTCTTACCAGGGGATAAGAAAGGTGAATATCTTTCTCTCAAAAATTGACAGGGTGCCTTTAAAAGAGGAAACAAAAACAAATTGGAAAGCCGAAGCCCGTTTTATCAGGGCGATGATTTATTTTGAGATGATAAAAAGGTATGGTGGCGTTCCATTATTAGGAGATAGGGTAATGGATATCACTGATAATTTTAATATTCCAAGAAACAGTTTTGACCAGTGCGAGCAGTATATTTTAGATGAATTAAATGCTATAAAAGGAAAGCTCCGTGTAGAAGATGGGGCGGTAACAGATCCAAACTTTGGACACATTACTCAGGGCGCTGCTTTGGCTTTAAAATCAAGGTTGTTTTTGTATGCCGCGAGCCCATTAAATAATCCGGACAATAATCTGGTTAAATGGGACAGTGCTTATGTTGCTGCTAAAGCGGTGATGGATTTACCATATTATGGTTTGTTAACAGGTGTTGGTGCTAACGCCGGCGCTCCGGCATTTAGAAACGTGTTTATTACCCGAAAAAACAAAGAGGTTATTCTGGCTTACCAACAGCCCAAAAACCAATCTTTAGAGCGTCAGAACGCACCAATAGGATTTAGCTTGCCCAGCCCGGGAAACGGCGCCATGAGCCCGACACAAGAGCTGGTTGATGCTTTCCCAACGATTACTGGCATGCCTATCGATAAAAATTCGGCTACTTATAAAGCCGATCCCTACTCAAATCGTGATCCACGTATGGGAGTAACAATCTTCTACAATGGCTCCCAATGGCTAAAACGGCCTGTGGAAACTTTTGACGGAGGATTAGATCGTCCGGGCGGGTCGGTTCTTCAAACCCGTACTGGCTATTATTTAAGAAAGTTCATGGCTGATTTTTCTAATGCTGCGGCATACAGTAACCAGGATCATAATTTTATTATTTTCCGTTACGCAGAGATTCTTTTGAATTTTGCTGAAGCCGCTAACGAGCTGGGAAAAACATCCGAAGCCTTAACTCAACTAAGAGCAATCAGGTCACGAGCCGGAATAACTCCGGGATTGCCAACAAACCAATATGGTTTACCATCAAACCTGAATCAGAATGATATGCGTGAAGCGATACGTTTAGAACGTCGTATTGAGCTAGCTTTTGAAGATCAACGTTTTTGGGATATGCGCCGTTGGAAACTTGCCGAAACAGCTTTCAATACCACTTTACATGGTATAAAAATTACACAAAACGGAAACGCTCTTGATTATCAGGAGGAAGAAGTATCGCCACTTCTGTTTCTTGCACCCAAAATGTATTTGTACCCTATTCCTAATTTAGAGATTTTAAAAACGCCGGCATTAGTTCAAAATCCAGAATGGACAAATTAGAAAATTAAGAAACTTAACGAGATAAGTATGAAAACACTATACAATTTTTTATTCATTCTGCTTGTAACTACCCATATTGCTTTTGCGCAAAACAAAGTAATTTCCGGTGTTATTAAAGACGGAAATGAAACCGTTATCGGAGCAACCGTTCAGGAGAAAGGTGTGCCAAACAATATTGCAATTACAGATGTGGATGGAAAATTCACATTAATGCTAGAAGGCAGTAGCAAAGTAATCGTAATCAAAAGCATAGGCTATATTGGCAAAGAAGTATCCGTAAATAAAAATTCTACAATTAACGTACAGCTTGAACAGGATACAAAAGCTTTACAAGAAGTTGTAGTTGTTGGTTATGGAACACAAAAAAAACTAACAGTATCAAGTTCTATCAGTTCTGTATCAGGCGAAGAAATTCGTCAAACACCTTCTGCAAGTTTGCAGAATACACTAACAGGTAAAATAACCGGATTTGTTTCTCAACAGAGAAGCGGACAGCCAGGTTCTGATGGTGCGGAATTTTATATCCGGGGAGTCAGCACCTTTAATGGAGCCACTACACCACTGGTTTTAGTCGATGACATCGAATATAGTTATGATCAGTTTTCAAGAATTGATGCTAATGAGGTAGAGTCAATAACTATATTAAAAGATGCTTCTGCAACTGCAATATATGGGATAAAAGGTGCAAATGGTGTTATTTTGGTAACTACACGTAGAGGTAAAGCGGGTGATGCTAAAATTAACTTCCGCTCAGAATTTGGTGTACAGGCACCCACCCATGTTCCTCAATTACTAGATGCTTATCAGTCTGCCTTACTCCGTAATCAAGCGATTGAAAATGATAACAGAATATATAGTACCAACGTTCCTCCCGATTTTACTGAAGCAGATCTGGAGCATTACAGAACCGGTGATGACCCATACGGACATCCAGATGTGAACTGGTACAAAACCCTGTTTAAACCTTCTGCGCCTATGAATACCAACAACCTCGATATTTCTGGTGGCTCAGAAAAGCTCAAGTATTTTATTTCGACAGGTTTTTTGAACCAGGGAGGAATTTTAAGAGATTTTAGTGAAGGCAATGATGTAAATACCGGTTATAACTTTAAACGCTATAATTTCAGATCTAATTTGGATATACAGGCAACTTCTTCACTTTCTTTTAAACTGGATGCTACCGGCAACTTCGGGCAAACCAATTCACCAAATTTTACAACCGGTTTCAATAATGGCGAAACCGGTGCTTTTACAGAAGTCATGAGTTATGGTTGGTTGAGACCCTCAGTCTATCCAATATACAATCCTGACGGAAGTTTTGGTTTTACTAATCCCAACGGAGTAGCTCCGGCCCTTAATAATATTATTGGACGCCTAAAATATGGCGGATTTACCGTTAAAAGAGACAACTATATCAACTTTAATTTTGCGGTAAATAAAACCTGGAATAAACTTCTTAAAGGTTTTTCAACCCGGGTCTCTATTGCTTCTTCTAACTCAAATAGAGCAGTTAGGAGTGTGAGTCGGGCAGATTTTCCTTCCTTTTATTATAACCCTGTTGATCAGAGCTATACTCCAAGAGATGCTAATTTATATCGTATAAGTCCATGGGTTCAAACTTATGATGCAGGAAATCCAATCCAGCAAACAAATATTCAGGGCTCATTAAATTATGCAGGTAAGTTTGGTCCTCATAATGTAAGTGGCCTGTTTCTATACAACCAAAACTCAAGTACTACTCCAAGTAGCAATGCGCTTCAAAACTATATCCCCGATAATTTTCGGGGTTATACCATGAGACTCGGTTACAACTTTAATGAGAAGTATCTATTACAGATAAGCGGTGCGTATAATGGTTCTGATAGGTTCACCCATCCTTACGGTCTTTTTCCTGCTGTATCCGTAGGATGGAATGTTTCTGAGGAAAAGTTGATCCGGGATCATTTGCCTTTTATTGAACTTTTAAAAATCCGGGGTTCTTACGGAACAGTTGGGAGTGATAACACCGGACCATTTAAATATGTGTATGAACAGGTTTACGATCAATCTGGAGGTGCGATTTCTTTAGGCGAATCGGATAACCGATTTACAAGTATTCAGGAAACTCTGCTTGCTAATGAAAATGTTTCATGGGAGAAAGAACGGAAAAGTGACATTGGAGTAGACTTCTCGTTTTTCAAAGGAAAACTATCGGGTACGGTGGAATATTTTGACAATTTAAGATATGATATTCTTGCCCGAAGACAAACTATCCCGAGCGCTTACGGAATTACAGATGCGATGAAACCACCTGTAAACCTTGGAAAGGTTAGCAACAAAGGATTTGAAGCAGAGATCACACAACGAGGTAAACTGGGCACTTTGGGTTATAGTATAAAAGGCATTGTCTCTATTGCTAAAAATAAGATTGTTTTTGAGGATGAAGTTGATCCGAAATATCCCTGGAAACGTCAAACCGGACAATCCATCGGTAATTTGGCAGAATATGTTTTTGATGGTTTTTATACACAAGAGGACATAAACGACCCTTCTGTAGCAAAACCTGCTGGTATTGTAGGAGCTGGTTTTCTTAAATATCGTGATTTAAATAACGATGGAATTATAAATACTGATGACATGGGTTATTTCGGTAAGCCAAATATTCCGCAAACTAACCTAGGGTTAAATTTTGGATTAGATTTTAAGGGGATTTCTTTAAGCGCACTCTTGCAATCCGCAAGAGATTATGATGTGCGTCCAAACAACGATCTTATCGGACCTTTTTCTGCCAATCTGCAAGCTATTCATCAACGCAGCTGGACACCAGAGACAGCCACTACTGCGGAGTTTCCGGTGCTAGTTACCAACATTGGCGGAACAAATATGAATCCGAATGGCAATGAATCAGATTTCTGGACTATAAGCGGTAATTATATCCGCTTACGCTCTGTTGAATTATCGTACCAGTTACCATCAAAATTTGTCAGCAAAATTAAATTGGGCTCTGCCAGAATTTATGCAAATGGCTATAATCTTTTTTCAAAATCTAAATCATTTGAAAAATATGGTTTTGATCCCGAACTTTTTAGGGCTCCAGGAACTCCTTTAACTAATAAGGTAAGCTATCCGGTTCAGGCTATTTTTAACTTTGGTTTTAATATTTCACTTAAATAAACCCTCGAAAAATGAGAAAAGAATATATGATTGTGAGTTTCCTGTTGTTTTTAATAGGATTTTCAGCTTGTAAGAAAGCAAGTTTTCTTGATACCAACAACCTAGAAACTTTAAACGAGGAAAAGGTTTTCGCAGATAGTGTTTACACGATGGGCTTTTTAAATCAATTATATGTAAATATTGATTTTGATATGACCCCGAAGGACGTTCAAGGTGGAGTTGGCGGTTATTATACAATGGCAACAGATGAATCAACATATCGAAACCCGTCAACTGCCTTTGTGGCCAATCAGCTCTCGCAGGGCATATGGGGGAGGGGCTTTTTTATCAAAGTTGACAGAGACTATGACTTTCTGTATGGTTTAATCCGTCATGCCAATATTTACCTTAAAAATGTAGACTCTTCACCACTTTCTGCAGCTTTAAAATTACGCACAAAAGCTGAAGCCCGCTTTCTGCGTGTATTTTATTATCACTATTTGCTTCGTTATTACGGAGGTATTCCACTGGTTGGGGACAAAGTTTTTTCAGTAGATGAACTTGGGAATATCCCCAACCGCTCAACATTTAAAGACTGTGTAGACTATTTAGTGAACGAGCTGGATGAAATTGCCCCAATGCTTCCTAAGCAAAGCGATTATCTGGGTACGCTGGACTATGGGCGTGTTACCCGTGGAGCGGCCCTTGCACTTAAATCCCGCATACTCTTAACAGCTGCAAGCCCTTTATTTAATGGTGGAAGTAATCCTGTAAATGAACCCAATGTACCCGGAAGTTTTGCGACAAATCCTGAATTGTTAAAATATGTGGCTTACACAGATTATCAACAAGGACGTTGGGAAGCGGCTCTCAAAGCTGCCAAAGATGTGATGGATTTAAACGATTATTCTTTAATGGTAGATAATACCACCAGACCAGGAAATGGTTTTTATAAGGTTTTTATTACTCGTGTAAATAATGAATTTATATTTGCTAAGCAATTGAGTCCAGGGCAATTTAGAGAACAGCAATTCTTACCTAAAACTCGTTTTGGATCCCAATTTCGGTGGTATCCAAATCAGGAATTGGTAGATATGTTTCCGATGAAAAATGGCAAAGGTATTTTCGAGCCTGGCTCAGGATATAATGAATCTTTGGATCCCTTTGTAAACCGTGATCCCCGGTTAGGGTTCACCGTAATTTATAATGGTAGCTTATGGTATCTCACATCTGCCAATGGATTAGCGCCGGTTTTTACTTATCAAGGAGCAGGACAAACTGCTGATGCCATAGTTCCAATTACATCTAATAGTGCTACTACAACAGGTTATTACATTCGTAAAGGCTGTAATGAGCTAAGAACAATTAATGGAGGAAGCCCTAATGAAGGTTCATTGCCTTTGATTAGATATGCTGAAATTCTATTAAATTATGCCGAGGCAGCTAATGAAGTAGGGCAAACTGCTGAAGCTATGTTACAGCTAAAACAACTGCGTATGAGAGCTGGAATCAGTCAAGGAACTGGGATTTACGGATATGGTTTGCCTGATAATCCTAGTAAAGAAGATGCTCGTCTTTTAATTCAAAATGAGCGAGCCATTGAACTTGCTTTTGAAGAAAGTAGATTCTGGGATATTAAACGCTGGAAAATCGGGGGAGAAATTTTAGACGGAAAACCCATGCATGGCATGAAAATTACAAGAATCGGTAATACACTTCCCCGTAGATATACGTATGAAAGAGTTCCTTTGGTTCAAAGATATTTTAAAAAAGAAAATCACCTTTTTCCACTACCTCAGTCAGAATTAGGGTTAAATCCGGAAATGCTTCAGAATCCTGGTTGGTAATTTAAAATGACTTATTTTAAAGAATCTTAAAGTATTGAACATAAGTGAGGTACTTTAAGATTTTTATTTAAACCACAATTATTGGTAAAATTTATCTTTCCAAAATTGACTATAACTATATATGAAACCGGCAACTCTTCTTTTTATATTATGTTCTTTGGCAACCAAATTTCTTTATGCCTCAGCTAACCATACTTACTATATTGATAGTTTTAAAGGAAAGGATACAAATACTGGCATAAGTCGGCATAGAGCATGGAAAAGTCTCCAAAAGGTAAACGCTATGGTTTTTAAACCTGGAGATAAAATTTTGTTTAAATCAGGGACAGTATATACAGGTCAACTAAAGCCAAAAGGCGTTGGCACTGCTGAAAGTCCAATAATTATTAACAGCTATGGTAGAGGCAAGAAACCTTTATTTAAAGGCGAAGGAAAAGTATTAAGTACGGTTTATCTTTATAATGTTGAGTTCTGGGAATTAAATAACCTGGAAATTACAAATACGGGACATGAAAGACAAGCATTTCGGCGAGGCTTGAGTGTTGAAGCAAATAACTTTGGGGATGCTCATCACATTTATTTGCGTAATCTTTTTATTCATGATGTAAACGGAAGCCTGGTTAAAAAACAAGGTGGAGGAGGTGCTATTTATTGGAAGAATAGTGGCGACAGCATAAAGACAAGGTTTATAGACTTAAGAATTGAGAACAATTATTTGTTAAGATGTGACCGAAATGGGATAAATTCTAGTGGAATCTCAAACCGATCAAAATGGAATCCTAGTTTAGGTGTAGTGATTAGAAATAATATACTGGAAGAAATCCCAGGTGATGGAATTGTACCAATTGGGTGTGATGGAGCTTTGATTGAGTATAATGTAATGCGAAACTCGCCTGATATTCTTTCTCCGGAGGAAGCTGCCGCAGGTATTTGGCCTTGGAGTAGTGATCATACGCTGATTCAATACAATGAAGTTAGCGGTCATAAAGCAAAATGGGACGGACAAGGCTTTGATTCAGATTATAACTGCCAGAATACAATTATCCAATATAATTACAGTCATGATAATTATGGTGGCTTCCTTTTGGTTTGTAATGACGGTAAAACATTTGGCACAACGGGAAATATCGGCACTAAGAATTCCATTATCCGTTATAATCTGAGTGTAAACGATGGATTGCGACCTTATAAAACAAAAAACGGTGATTATTTATCTCCAAGTTTTCATATTTCCGGTCCGGTATCAAATACCAAAATCTATAATAATATAATATGCGTTCCTCTGAAGTCGAAGGATAGTATCTATCACACGGTAGTTAAAATGGATAATTGGGGAGGTCCTTGGCCTTTAGAAACTAGTTTTGCCAATAACATTTTTATAACTAAAGACACTGCCAATTTTGATTTGGGAAAGAGCAGAGATACAAAGTTTACACACAACGTATTCAATGGTTGCTTTAAAAATATGCCTGAGGACAAATTCATGACACGATCAAACTCACATTTCAAAAGATTTCAAAAAAAATTAAAAGAATTGAAATTTGCTGATGGGCTTAGATTGAAAAGTGGCTCATCCTTTAAAAGAAAAAGTATAAATGTGGCATCCGAAATTATTTACGATTTTTTTGGTGATTCGGGAAAACCTCAAAAACCATCTTCTATCGAGTCAGATAATTGAGTTTTTATTTCTTTAACTGACTTGAAAAAACAGTATTCTTTAATTTTTTATAGCCAAATCAGCAATTATGACATATAGAATTTTACAAATTTCCTTCCTATTAATTATCCAATGCAATCTTCAATTATTTGCCCAAAACAAAAAATTCACTTTTAAAGAGTGGGAAGATGAAAAAGTAGTTAACATAAATATGGAACAGCCACATGCTTATTTCATGGGTTATTCTAACATCAATGATGCTATTACTAACGATTTTTCAGCATCAGACGATTATAAACTATTAAATGGAACCTGGAAATTTAATTTTGTTAATACGGCGGAACAAAGACCTCTTGATTTTTATAAAACTGATTTAAATCATAACGATTGGGCAGATATCAAGGTTCCCGGAAACTGGGAACTTAATGGATTTGGAATTCCTATTTATACGAATGTTCAATATCCTTTCCCAAAAAATCCACCTTTTATAGATCATTCCTTCAATCCGGTAGGAACTTATCATAAAGACTTTTCTGTTCCTGAAAACTGGGACGGGAAACAAATTTTCATACACTTCGGTTCCGTTACTGGTGCTATGTATTTATACATTAATGGTCAGGAGGTTGGCTTAAGTAAAGCTAGCAAAACACCGGCAGAGTTTAACATTACCAAATACCTAAAAAAGGGAAACAATCTTCTTTCTGCACAAATCTTCCGCTGGCATGATGGGAGCTATCTGGAAGATCAGGATTTTTGGCGTTTAACAGGTATAGAACGCGATGTTTACCTGTTTGCAAAAAACAACATCAGTATAAATGATTTTTCGGTAAAGGCAGATTTATCCAACAATTATAAAGATGGATTACTAAATGTAAATGTCAAATCCAATAATTTTGAACAGTCTAACAATCCTTTAAAGGCCACTGTTCAGTTGTATGATACCAAAAACAAATTGATTTTTCAGGAAGAAAAAGATGCTTTGGCAACAACACAATTCTTTTCTTTTAGTACTTATATAAAAACACCATTAAAATGGAGTGCTGAAACACCGAACTTATATACACTGGTAATGCTATTGAAAGATAAAACCGGTAAAATTTTGGAAACTACAAGTACTAAAGTAGGTTTTCGTAAAGTCGAAATAAAAGATGCACAATTATTAGTTAACGGGGTGAGGATTTTGGTGCATGGAGTAAATAGACATGAGCATGACGACGTATTAGGCCATGTACCAAGTAAGGAAACTTTAATTCAAGATCTTAAATTGATGAAACAATTTAACATAAATTCCATTCGCTTAAGCCATTACCCTAACGATCCATCAATTTATCAATTAGCGGATCAATATGGGTTTTACCTGGTTGATGAAGCCAACATTGAAGCACATGGAATGGGATCTTCATTTGAAGGGAACTTTGACAAAGGTATCCATCCGGCATATCTTAAATCATGGGCGCACGCATTTATGGACAGGATAAAGCGTATGTACGAACGGGATAAAAATCATCCTTCGGTAGTTATTTGGAGTATGGGGAATGAGTGTGGAAATGGAGACGTATTTCATGATGCCTACAAGTGGTTAAAGAAAAAAGATAGCAGTAGACCGGTTCAATTTCAGCAGGCTGGCGAGGATTGGAACACAGATATTGTTTGTCCTATGTATCCGTCAATAAGTCGTATGCAGGCATATGCGGTAGATAGCAGTAAAAAACGGCCATTCATTATGTGCGAATATGCACATGCAATGGGGAATAGTACTGGCAATTTCCAAAAGTATTGGGATATTATTATGAATAGCCCACGCATGCAGGGAGGTTTTATTTGGGATTGGGTTGACCAAGGCTTGAAAACTTACGATCCGGTAAACCACGAGACATATTGGGCTTATGGTGGAGATCTGGGTGGACTTAACCTCCATAACAATGAAAACTTTTGTGCAAACGGCTTGATAGCAGCCAACCGCACCCCGCACCCAGGTTTATTCGAGGTGAAAAAAGTTTATCAGGATATCCTATTCAAGAATAAAGACTGGCAAAATGGGAAAATTATCGTTCAGAATCTATTCGGATTCAAAGATTTATCTGGCTATCATTTTACTTTCCAGTTGATTAAAAATGGCGAAATATTCAAAACCGGAGTATTTGAAGTGAATGTGGAGCCACAAAAGGAAAAAATCGTTAAGTTGAATCTTCCGCCGGTAAATTATAAGGATGGGAATGAATATTTACTCAATGTGTTTGCTTACACCAATATCAAAACTGACCTAGTTCCAGCAAATCATGAATCGGCCCGAGAGCAATTTGGATATAATTCTAATCCCTATTATTTTGCCAGTAAAGAAGAATCAAACCGAAACCTAAAAGCGGTAAAGGAAGATGGTTTTATAAAATTTAGTTCAGGCGATATTAAAGGAGCTTTTAACCTGAAATCGGGAATGCTTTCTGCCTATAGCATTAAGGGAAAATCAGTGATGAAAACTTTTCCCGAACCCTATTTCTGGCGAGCACCAACAGACAATGATTTCGGGAATAAAATGTATTTGTACTCTAATATCTGGAGATGTGCTCACATGAACAGAACAGTGCTAAAAGTACAAACCACTGAAAAAACAGCGGAAGGATACCCTATAACCGTTTATTATAAACTTAATGATATACGCTCGGATTACATGGTGAAATACACGATTTTAAACGATGGAGGTATAAAGATTGAATCCAGCATTGACATGGAAAATAATGTTTTGCCGGAATTGCCTCGTTTTGGGATGCGTTTAATGTTGCCTTTAGAATTCGATAATCTTAAATATTATGGGCGTGGACCTTGGGAGAATTATAGCGACAGGAATACAGCTTCTTTTTTGGGTGTTTATTCAGACAAAGTGGAAAATCAGTTTACAGCTAATTACATCCGTCCACAGGAAAACGGTTATAAAACAGACACTCGGTGGATGACATTAAAAAATACCAATGGCGCAGGAATTGAAATTTTAGGCCTGCAGCCTTTGGGATTTAGTGCAATAACTTATACTGCTGAGAGTTTAGATCCGGGCTTATCAAAAAAGAATCAGCATCCTCAGGATGTCCCACTAGCAAATTCTATTGTACTTAATGTAGATTTAAAACAGCGTGGAGTGGGTGGTGATAATAGTTGGGGAGCACTTCCTCACGATGAATATCGCTTATTAGATAAAAAATATAGTTATGGTTATATCATTAAAGCGGTGGAGGATAAATAGCAGTTGAGATATATTAACGTGAATTCGGGATAAGAAATAGTGTAGAAAAGAGAGCAAAGGGCATGATATTTGTATTTAATTAACTGACAATCAATTGTTT
>NZ_CAMLIG010000015.1 GCF_946480185.1 uncultured Pedobacter sp.
AAATGCTTCGGGGGGACATCTGATGTTGAGCTAAAAGCCACCGGTGGAACAGGAGTTTATCAGTACAGCAGGGACGGCACAAGCTTCCAGTCCGGCAACACGTTCACAGGCTTAACAGCGGGAACATACAGTTTTATCGTAAAAGACGCCAACGGATGCCAGGCAACAGTCATCGTCGATATTGCCCAGCCAATAGCACCTCTAACACTGAACAGTACAAAAACGGACGTGAAATGCTATGGGGATGCCACCGGGACAATAGACCTGACAGCCACCGGCGGAACAGGAAACTATACTTTCGCTTGGAACAATGGGAAGACCACGGAGGATATGACAGGTCTCACAGCAGGAACCTATCAGGTAACGGTAACCGATGCGAACGGCTGTACGGCCGCAAAATCGGTGACTATTGCACAGCCGTCTGCACCACTGACAGTAACCGAAACTCATACCGACGTGAAATGTTACGGCGGAGCGACAGGTTCCATTGATATTACCGTAACAGGAGGCACCGCACCATATTCCTACCTGTGGGACAACGGGGCAACAGTACAGGATCTCGCCGATATAAGCTCCGGAACCTATACCTTTACCGTTACTGACGGTAAAGGCTGTACGGCCGCAAAATCGGTGGCTATTGTACAGCCGTCTGCACCGCTGACAGTAAGCGAAACCCATACTAATGTAAAATGTTTCGGGGCAGCTAGTGGGAGTATAAGTATCAGCGTAAGCGGAGGAAAAGCACCTTATGTTTATTCTTGGAGTAATGGAGCCATTACTCAAAACCTAAGCGCTTTGGAAGCCGGAGATTATACTTTAACAGTAAAAGACGCTAACAATTGTTTTGCAACAATCGCAATAACCATCAGCCAACCTTTAGCGCCTTTAACGTTGATAGAAAACCATGAAGATATATTGTGTTACGGTGACGCAACAGGTAGCATTAGCTTAAAAGTGGATGGAGGTACGGCGCCTTACAGGTATTTATGGACAAATAATAAGGAGAGTAAAGATCTTGAGGGATTAAAAGCTGGGATTTATGCGGTAACAGTTACAGATGCTAAAGGATGTACCATTGGCACACAAATTCAAATTAGTCAGCCTGCTGCACCTTTATCCATCACAGAAACACATCAAAACGTGGCTTGCTTTGGAGCAAATACCGGAAGTATTTCTATCAATGTTTTAGGAGGTACTGCGCCTTATACTTACGAATGGTCAAACGGGGTTGAAATCCAAAATCTAGACAATTTATTTGCAGGTGTTTATGAAATTAAGGTAACGGATAAGAACGGCTGTACCATTGTCAAAAAAATCCAAATCACTCAGCCTCTTGCTCCTTTAGCATTGAGCGAAACGCATATAAATAATGGCTGTTATTCCGATAATATAGGAAAGATTACCCTTACGGTAACAGGAGGTGTTTCTCCTTATACTTATAGATGGAGCAATGGCGCTACAACAAAAAATTTAGCAAACCTTGCCCCAGGTATTTATCAAGTTGTGGTTACTGATAAAAACGGCTGTACTCAAACATTGTCAACTCAAATTTTGCCATTAAAACCTTTTATTATTAATGAAAAAATAGAACAAATCAAATGTTTTGGAGAAAACTCCGGTAAAATAAACTTAGTATTAATCAGTGGCGAAGCGCCTTATCAAGTAAGTTGGTCTAATGGTGCAAATGGATTTAATCTTCAAAATTTAGCTCCTGGAAACTATACCTATTTCGCAAAAGACTCTTTTGGATGTGTACAAACAAACACCATTACTATCACTCAGCCACAGCCACTTTCTGTAAAAACTGAAGTTAAAAATACTACTTGCAAATACTCCCCAGATGGCGCTATAAAATTGAACGTATCGGGCGGAAGCCCACCTTACCGGTTTATTTGGAACAGTACAGATAGAGGTGCAAACAGTTCATTACTAAATGTGAATGCAGGCAAATATGATATCAATATCATTGATGCAAATAATTGCTCATTACAGATCTCGGCCGAAATATTGCCAGGTAACTGTGCGCCTAGCGCAGATAATGATAAATACGAGACAACAGAAGATACCCCGATAATTATCCATACCCCAGGTATTATTATTAACGATATTGATCCGGACGATGATGATTTAAGAGTTACACTTGGAAGTGCAAAAGATCCTAACGGAGAAACTGGAGATGTAGATGCTAATCAAACAGTTTTTAAAACAAAGAATGGTAAGATCACTTTAAATCACGATGGTTCTTTTACCTATATTCCAAACAAAAACTTTTTTGGTACAGAGTATTTTATTTACGAGGTAACGGACGGCCAATTGAAGTCCAATTTTGCGCAGGTAACTATAGTGGTTACACAGGTGAATGATCCTCCTTCTGCCGCAGATGATTTTTTTACCACGACAGAAGACATACCGTTGACTGGATCTTTAGGCAGCAATGATTTTGATCCTGAAGGAGATCCGCTGAAATATGTGGTTACGAACCCACCTTCAAGTGGTAATTTAACGTTAAATCCCGACGGGACCTTTACTTATGTGCCCGAAGAAAATTATAATGGTACAATTACTTTTGATTATCAAGTTTGCGATCCGCAGGGGCTTTGCGATCAAGCAAAAGCTACTATTGTAATTAACCCTGCAAATGATGCGCCTATTGCTCAAGACGATAGGTTTAGCATTCAAAGAAACGGACAAATTAGTCAAACGGTTACGTCTAATGACAGCGATCCGGATAGAGATGCATTGCAGTTTACCAAACTAACCGAACCAACAAACGGAACTTTGGTGTTTAATACCAACGGAACTTTTGTTTACCAACCAAAAGCAAATTTTAAAGGGATTGATCAGTTTACGTACAAAGCCTGTGATCCTTTAGGTTTGTGTGATGAAGCAACGGTTACCCTAATTGTTCAACCAATTGTAACGGTAAATTTAATTCCAAAAGAAGCGATTATTAAAGAAGGAGATAGCATTAAAGTTACAGCAGTTTTAACCGAATCGCTAGTGGAAGATGTCACCGTTTATTTGAATTATTCAGGTACGGCAGAACTCAATAAGGATTATGTTTTGTCAAATAATTACCTGTCACTACTTATTCCAGCAAATCAAAGCGAAACCACTCAGTATTTTAGCATCAACACTATTTTGGATGATATAAAAGATGATAATGAAACGGTGATTAGTAATATCACAAGCACATCTAAACCAGCTTTTGTAAACATTGGGAACAATTCTACAGTAACAATCAAAGATGTTTATCCCGAAAGTGTTAAAACCTCACCTAATGAAAATCCCGATATTAATCCAGATCCATTGGTTTCGCCCAATGGCGATGGTGCAGGCAACGAAAGTTTTATCATTTATAATATTACAAAATACCCGAATAACGAAGTTTTGATATTTAACCGTTGGGGAAATAAGGTTTACCAAACCAAAGGATACGATAACATAGGCAATTCATTTAAAGGCGTTGCAAACGTGGGTATTCTGACCAATACCAATAAAGAACTGGTAGATGGCGTTTATTATTACATCATTTATACCGACCAAGACAATAAAAGAAAAATGAACAAAGGCTATTTGATTTTAAAAAGGTAATTTTTAGGTTGTAAGTGCTTTTACAAGAGCCAATAGCTTGCAACTTATAACCTATTACCTACCACCTTTAACCTTCTTCCTCCCAAATCATCGCTAAATTAATAATCGTTCTTACCGCAGCTTCCATATCCTGCACAGAAACCCACTCTTGTTTACTATGAAAAGCATGTTCTCCGGCAAAAATATTTGGGCAGGGCAAACCCATAAAAGATAGCCTAGAGCCATCAGTTCCGCCCCTAATACTTTGTTTTTTAGGTTTTATTCCAGCTCTTTCAATCGCTTTTAAGGCAAAAG
Organism: uncultured Pedobacter sp.; assembly: GCF_946480185.1. The sequence goes on from NZ_CAMLIG010000015.1 coordinate 3,889, forward strand.
CACTCACATTTGGGTGTTTGGCAATTGCCTTTTTCATGTTTCTGTATTGTTGCTCAATTACAAATTCAACAGAAGCATCCGGATAGTTTTTTAAAACCTGGTGACAGATTGCTTTCAGTTCATCCTCGTGTTTCAATAGGTTTTCATCTTCAAAATCTCGGATGATAAAATGAATATTAGCTTCTTCAACTTGTGCATTTAAGTCAACCGGATGAATAAATCCTTCTTTATTTCCAGTGCTCTCGGGCGAAAGCCGGTCTTTTGGCAACGCGGCAATAATTTCTCCCGCTATTTTTATGGCACTTTGCATTTTGTTTTTTGCAAATCCGGGGTGTGTACTCACTCCTTTAATTTTAACCTGCATTCCATCTGCCGAAAACGTTTCATCTTCAAAAGAACCCAGTGTTTCGCCGTCAATGGTATAACCAAAATCGGCTCCAAGCTTTTTAATGTCCAAATGGTTCACACCTCTACCAATTTCTTCATCGGGTGTAAACAATATTTTAATCTCCCCGTGTTTAACGGCGGGGTTTTGCATAAAGAAATTTGCCGCATCCATAATTTCTGCAACGCCAGCTTTATTGTCGGCGCCCAAAAGCGTTTTCCCGCTCGCCGTGATGATGTCATTCCCTATTTGCGCTTTTAAATCAGGATGCTCCTTCATTTTTATAACTACAGTTGGGTCATCAGGCAAAACCAAATCTTCACCATTATAATTTTTGTGGATAATAGGTTTTACGTTTTCACCGCTACAATCCGGCGAGGTATCTACATGCGAACAAAAACAGATTACCGGAACGGCTTTTTCTGAATTTGACGGAATTGTTCCAAAAACATAACCAAACTCATCTAAATGTGCGTCTGCAATTCCCATTGCTAAAAGCTCTTTTACCAATTCTGCAGAAAGTATTTTTTGCTTAGCCGTAGAAGGTACAGCATCAGAGTTGTAGTCTGATTGGGTATCGTATTTTACGTATTTTATAAAGCGTTCTTTTACAGTATAATTGAGGTTCATTGAAATAGAATTTTGATTATCGGATTATTTGAAATATTTTTATGCCTTGTTGAGTGAAAAACAAATAAAGTAAAAGAAAAGTTTATAAACTTGATAATTTTACAATTAGCTATTAAATAATTTGAAAAAATTAATTTTTATCCTTTTACTTTTTGTCTCTGTACAGGCTTTTTCACAGGCCGAATTTTACAGGATTGGTTTTGGAGTTACAGGAGGGTTAACTACTGCATTTACCGGATTAAGTTATGGATTAAGTCCTGATATTTTTCCTTTAGCCGGGTTAAATAATAAAAAAACGCTTACTATAAATAAGTCAATGGTTGTTGGGGCATCTCTCGATTATTATTTCTCGCCCTTTATTTATGCAGGTATAGGATATAATCAGGTTCAACTTAAGGATGGACCAGATAAGTATAACAGAGCTTTTATTTCTAACTTCAACGCAATTGAAATGCGAGGTAATGTTTCGGCCGGGCAGTTTATAGATTTTTCTTACAGTCCTTTTTTATACGCAATACGTAACGTAAATGCGGGTATAGGAATTGGATTTATAAGTGGAAAAAATAATGTTGCGGATTATGATCCAAATCTTGCGCCAGATGCAATAACTCCTTTTCCTCGAAGAATGCATGCAAATGATTTAGGTAAAAGCAAATTTAGTAGTGTTATTTCGTTGCCTGTAAGTATTGGTTACAACTTAAATATCTATAATGTTTATCAAGAAGTTAAATTTGTAGTTGGTTTTCAGTACAAAATGGTGTTTACAACTTCTGATGATATTGACGGTTTTTCAGACGATCCAACTAAGGGCTTCCAAAACAATGCGAAAGACGCTTATACCACAATGGGTGTTTCCGTAAAATATCTTTTCGGGCCTAAGAGTATTTACTTCAAGTAATTTTGTGAATATAGAAAGTCTCAGAGAGTACTGTATCAGTAAGCCTGGAGTTACAGAAAGTTTTCCGTTTGGGGAAGATACTTTGGTTTTTAAAGTTGGCGAAAAGATATTCCTACTCACTAGCTTGTCAACTCCAGAAAGTTTTAATGCCAAATGCGATCCTGAAAAAGCAGTTTTGCTTAGGGAACAGCACCCAGAGATTGTGTCCGGTTACCACATGAATAAAAAGCATTGGAATACCGTTTACTATAATCAAAATCTATCCGAGTCACTTTTAAAAGAATTGATAGACCATTCATATCATTTGGTTTTTTCCAGCTTACCAAAAGCCATTCAACTCAGCATAAATGTATCAAATACTTAATGACACGCCGGTCTCGGTAATTATTTTCATTTTCACTATAGCCACCAGTGTTTTTGCTTTTTATGACCATTCTTTGTACGGTAAATTTATGCTTCATCCGTATTCAGTAAGCAGAGGGCAAAATATTTATCAGCTGGTTTTAAGTGGCTTTATCCATAAAGATTGGCAACACTTAATATTTAATATGCTATCCTATTATTTCTTCGCTTTTGATTTGGAGCGTACCATTGGGCATTGGCAGTTTGGCTTATTGTACATTGTTGCTTTAATTTTAAGCGATTTGCCAACGGTTTTTAAGCATAAAAACAACTATAACTACCATAGTTTAGGTGCATCGGGTGCGGTATGTGCGGTATTGTTTTCCTTCATTCTTTTTTCGCCTTTTACCAGTTTGTTAATTATTCCAATCCCGTTTCCAATCCCAGCTATTGTTTACGGAGTGTTATTTTTGATTTACACCACTTATGCCGGTCGCAAGGCAAATGACGGAATCAACCATCAAGCCCATTTTTATGGCGCATTATCTGGTGTGTTCATTACAGTTATCCTTTATCCACAAGTTGTACAGTTTTTTGTATCGAGTTTAACGGCAAAATTATTTTAAGTAAAAGCTTAAGCTTTAATAATCAATTTATTAGTTACTGCTTTTTATGTTAAATTTGTAGCATAACTTGATATTATAGAAAAATTTGCTACATTTGCAGAGATTCGAAAGAGGGGGCGATAGTCCCCTCTTTCTATTTTAATAAAAAACAGAATAATGAGTGTAGAAAAGAGAATCAGAGCACTAGTAGAAGAAAAACTAGCGGAAAGGCCTGATCTTTTTATTGTAGAGATAAAAATAATCAATAACAATAAGGTTATGATATTTTTAGACGGTGACCAAGGAATAGGTATTCATGATTGTGCGGCGGTTAGCAGGCATGTAGGTTTTCATTTAGAAGAAGAAAATCTTTTTGAAAAAGAGTACAACTTAGAAGTAGGTTCGCCAGGTTTAGATGCGCCATTAACCTTAGACCGCCAGTTACAAAAAAACATAGGCAGATTACTGGAACTAAAACTTAGCGACGGAAAAAAAACAGAAGGTAACTTATTGAGTTTTGATGACCAGCAAATTACCATTATGGAGCTGGTTAAAGAAAAAGGCAAAAAAGCCAAAGAAGCAGAAAAAACAATCAGTAGAAATGAAATAGCCGAAATGAAGGTTGGCGTTTCATTCAAATAGAACCATTATTATAGAAAAATAGCAATGATAAAAAAATGAGCAGTATTAATTTAATCGATTCATTTCAGGAGTTTAAAGACTTCAAGAATATTGACAGACCAACAGTAATTAGCGTATTGGAAGAAGTTTTCCGTAGCATGTTGCGTAAGCGTTTTGGTACTGATGAAAATTGCGATGTGATTGTGAATCCAGATAATGGAGATTTGGAGATTTGGAGAACCAGAACCGTAATGGAAGATGGTTTTTCTGAGGATGATGATTTAGAAATTGAATTGTTAGATGCTCATAAAGTAGATCCGGATTTAGAAGTTGGTGATGACTTTATCGAACAAATCACTTTAGAGAGTTTTGGGAGAAGAGCCATATTGGCTGCTCGTCAAACCCTGGTTTCTAAAATTTTAGAATTAGAGAAAGACGAAATCTTTAAAAATTATAAAGATAGGGTAGGAGAGATTGTTACCGGAGAAGTTTACCAAGTTTGGAAAAAAGAAACTTTGGTTTTAGATGACGAAGGAAACGAGTTGATTTTGCCTAAAACAGAACAAATTCCGGCAGATTATTTCAAAAAAGGAGATACAGTTAGAGCGGTTGTTTATAAAGTAGAGATGCTGAACAGTAATCCTCGTATCATTATTTCCCGTACGGCACCAGAGTTTTTACAACGTTTGTTTGAGCTTGAAGTTCCAGAAATTTTCGATGGTTTAATTACCATTAAAAAAATTGTACGTGAACCGGGCGAAAGAGCTAAAGTTGCAGTTGAATCTTACGACGATAGGATTGACCCAGTTGGGGCTTGTGTTGGTATGAAAGGATCCCGTATCCACGGTATTGTTAGGGAGTTGAAAAATGAAAATATTGACGTAATTAACTTTACAAGCAATATTGCATTATATATTCAAAGAGCGTTATCACCAGCAAAAATCACTTCTATTAAGTTAGATGATGAAACAATGAGAGCTGCAGTTTACCTAAAACCAGATCAAGTTTCTTTAGCGATTGGCCGTGGCGGACATAATATTAAACTGGCAGGGAAATTGACCGGCTACGAAATTGATGTTTATCGCGAATCTACCGAAGAAGAAGAGGATGTTGATTTAGAAGAATTCTCAGATGAAATTGACGGCTGGATAATAGATGAATTTAGAAAGATAGGTTTAGATACCGCTAAAAGTGTGATTGCTTTAACCACTGCCGAATTGGTTAAACGTACAGACTTAGAAGTTGAAACAGTAGAAGAAGTTCTTGGAATATTACGTTCCGAGTTCGAATAATTTTTGTTTTGCAGTAACTAAACGTACTTTTGTTTTAAATAGATATAGAAATAGAACAATAAATGTCAGAAGACAAAAACTTAGGAATATTAAAAATTGCGAGAGAGCTAAACATTGGTTTAGGTACCATCGCCGAGTTTTTAAATGGCAAAGGCTTCAGTGTTGAGGCAAAGCCAAATACAAAGCTTACCAGCGATATGTACAGCGCTCTTTTAAAAGAGTATCAAGGAGATAAAATCCTTAAAGAAGAAGCAAAGAGTATTGTAATCGGTAAAATTCGTCGTGATGATGCAATTTCCGTTGTGGAATCAAACGATGCTCCTTCTGCTTCGCCTGTGAAGGAAATTGAAGAACCGGCAGAAATTTTAATTAAAAATACGGGTTCTGCGCCAGTTGCCGAAACTCCAGCAGCTTCTGTTCCTAAAGTTAAAGAATCTGAAACAACTGTTTCTGAACCCGAAGCAACACACAGCCCAGGTGTAAAAATAGTTGGTAAAATTGATCTAGATAGCTTAAACTCCAAAACTCGTCCTGATAAAAGAGCTAAAGAAGAGCATCCGGTAGAAACACCTAAAGCTCCAGAAATAGTGGTTAAAAAGGAAGAGCCCAAACTTGCTACTTCTGAATCTATAAAAGAAGTTAAAGCAGAAAAGCCTGTTCAACCTAAAGTTGAAAAACAGCCCGAAACTCCAAAAGCAGAAGAAGTGCCACAAAAGCCGGAGCCTGTTAAAGAAGTTGAAACGACAAGGGAAACTCCGAAACCTGTTGAAAAAGAAGCTGAAAAGCCTGTGGTTGCAAAAGTTGAAGATGCCACAGCACCTGTTGCCGAAGAGGAAGATGAGGTAATTAGAGCTAAAGCAAAACAATTAACGGGTCCGAAAGTTATTGGTAGAATAGAACTTCCGGTTAACAAGAAAAAAGACCAACCGGTTGCGTCTTCATCTAACCCAAATACTGCAGATAACAAAAGAAAGCGCAAACGCAAGCCAACAGTTGGTGGACCCGCAAGACCAGGGCAACCTGCGTCAACAGCTACGCCGGGTGCTCCGGGTACAGCAAGCAATCCGCACAGACAAGGTAACCCTAATGCAGGTGCAGGCGCTGGAAACAGAAATGATCCTCGTGGTGGCGGAAGACCAGCACATAAAAGAGGGCAACCGGTTCCTCCAAAAGCAGAACCTACAGAAAAGGAAATCCAAGATCAGATTAAAGCAACACTTGCAAGGTTAAGTGGTGCCGGAAAATCAGGAAAATTTGCTCAAAGATCAAAACTGAGAAGACAGAAACGTGATGACGTTGCAGCCAACACAGAAGAGAGATTAGCAGCAGAGGAAATGGACGCCAAAGTATTGAAAACAACAGAATTTGTTACGGCAAATGAGTTGGCTACAATGATGGATGTTTCTGTAACCGAAATTATTGCAACTTGTATGAGTTTAGGGTTGTTTGTATCTATCAACCAAAGGTTAGATGCAGAAACTTTAACCATTGTTGCTGATGAGTTTGGATACGAAATCCAGTTTGTTGGTGCAGAGCAAGAAGAAATAAATTTAGAAGAACAAGATAACGAAGAAGATTTAGTGCCACGTTCACCAATTGTAACGGTAATGGGTCACGTAGATCATGGTAAAACCTCTTTGTTAGATTTTATTCGTAAAGCAAATGTTATCTCTGGTGAAGCCGGTGGTATAACACAACATATTGGGGCTTACGAGGTGAAAGTGGATGAAGAAAAGAGTATCACGTTTTTAGATACTCCGGGTCACGAAGCTTTTACCGCGATGAGAGCCCGTGGAGCCAAAGTAACAGACGTTGCAATTATTGTAATTGCTGCGGATGATACCGTGATGCCACAAACTACGGAAGCAATCAACCATGCTTTGGCGGCTAACTTGCCAATGGTATTTGCTTTTAATAAAATGGATAAACCGGGAGCAAATCCTGATAAAATCCGGGAACAATTATCAGCAATGAACATCTTGGTAGAAGAGTGGGGCGGTAAATACCAAACCCAGGAAATTTCCGCAAAATCAGGATTGAACATTGATAAATTGTTAGAAAAGGTATTGCTTGAAGCCGAATTGTTAGAACTAAAGGCAAATCCAAACAAAAGAGCAGTTGGTACTGTAATTGAAGCCCAGTTAGATAAGGGTAGAGGTTATGTAGCTACTGTTTTGGTTGAAGCCGGAACATTAAAAGTTGGAGATCCAATTTTAGCGGGATCATACAGTGGTAGAGTAAAAGCACTTTATAATGAAAGAGGCGCCCGTGTTGAACAAGTAGGTCCGGCACAGCCCGTACAAGTTTTAGGTTTTCAAGGTGCGCCACAAGCGGGTGACCGTTTTAACGGCGTAGAAAGCGAACCAGAAGCTCGTGAAATTGCAAATAAACGTTTGCAGTTACAGCGTGAGCAAGGTTTACGTACTCAGAAACACATCACACTTGATGAAATCGGACGTCGTTTGGCAATTGGTAACTTTAAAGAGCTTAACATCATTATTAAAGGTGATGTAGATGGTTCTGTGGAAGCATTATCAGATTCATTGCAAAAACTATCTACAGAGGAAATTCAGGTTAAAATTGTTCACAAAGCAGTTGGTCCAATTTCAGAGTCCGACGTATTGTTAGCAACTGCGTCAGATGCGATTATTATTGGTTTCCAAGTTCGTCCATCAGCAGGTGCTCGTAAATTAGCAGAAGCTGAAGAGATTGATGTAAGGCTGTACTCCATCATTTACAAAGCCATCGACGAGATTAAAGCGGCGATGGAAGGTATGTTGGCTCCGGAATTCGAAGAGAAAATTGTTGCTAACGTTGAGATCAGAGAAACATTCAAAATCACCAAAGTTGGAACCATTGCAGGTTGTATGGTGTTGGATGGTACTATTCACAGAAATAGTAAAATCAGAATTATCCGCGAAGGCGTGGTAGTTTACACCGGAGAACTTGAATCTTTAAAACGTTTCAAAGATGATGTTAAAGAAGTGAGTAGAGGTTACGAATGTGGTCTGAACATTAAAGGATATAATGATATTCAAGTAGGTGATATTGTTGAAGCTTACGAACAAGTTGAAGTAAAAAGGAAACTTTAACAGATTTTAAAATACAATATTTAAACCGTTTAGATTTTTCTAAGCGGTTTTTTTGTGGTGTTAAATCAGGCTTTAGCCTGATTTAGAAATGTTTTTAGTGCAACCGTTTTGTACCCACGAAAATCCTCTGATATGATAAAAGGGTAGCCTCTACGAGGCAATCCTGTAAACATCTTATTGTTTACAAAGCGTTCTCGCTCCGCCAGATATTCAACATTTAGAAAGAACGCTGTATTTATAAGTATTTTTTGCATCATAATACATTAACAAAAAAATGCTCTGTTAGAGACAACGCTTTGTTTATAATCTTTTTTTTTTGCATCACAATACATTGACAAAAAAATGCTCCGTTAGGAGCAACCGCTTTGTAACCATGCGGTTTGTCTGTTTTTTATTTTTCTGAAAAAAATAAAGTCTACTAAATCTATATATTTTATATATTTGCCCAGCGAATCGTGTTTTGCAAGGTTTGTTTTTTGTTTCCAGATAATTATAGAATTGGGGCAAATTTAACGAGGATTTAAAAACTTTTTTGTGTTATTAAAGCCTCTTCTGAAATGTCAAGAAGGGGATTTTTTATTTTATTATATATGTTAAGTTTTAGAAGTGAGCTTGAAAACCCAGTGGTTGAAAAAGAAATTATAGATCTTGAACGTAAAATCAGGGCTTTTCGCGATGGTAAAATTCATGACGATAAGTTTAAGAGTTTAAGATTAGCCCGTGGAATTTACGGCCAGCGCCAGCCAGGTGTGCAAATGGTTCGTATAAAAATTCCTTTTGGGAGAGTTACTTTTAAGCAGATTTTAAAAATTGCTGACGTTTCTGATGAGTTTGCGTCTTCAAACTTACATTTTACCACCCGTCAGGATATTCAAATTCACTTTGTAAGTTTAGATAGAACACCAGAACTTTGGGCAAAACTTGCAGAAGACGGCGTTACCACTCGCGAAGCTTGCGGAAATACTGTTAGAAACGTAACAGCATCTGCCATTGCCGGGATTGATCCAAAAGAACCTTTTGATGTTTCTCCGTATGCTTACGGATTTTTCAAATATTTTTTACGTAATCCAATCTGTCAGGAAATGGGACGTAAATTCAAGTTTGGCTTTTCATCAAGCGAAGACGATACCGCTATTTCATTCATCCATGACGTAGGTTTTATCCCTAAAATTAAAATTGAGAATGGCGAAGAAGTAAGAGGTTTTAAAGTTGTTTTGGGCGGTAGTTTAGGCGCACAGCCTTATATAGGCCAACAGGTTCATGAATTTTTACACGAAGATCTCATTATCCCTTTTTCAGAATCCGTTATCCGTGTTTTTGACCGCTATGGTGAAAGAGCAAACAGAAATAAAGCCCGTTTAAAATTTTTATTAAACAAAGTTGGTTTTGATGAGTTTGTGAAAATGGCTGAAGAAGAACGTATCGCTACAAAAGTGAAAACTTACAAAATTGATAGAGATACAGTTTCTGAACCAAATATTCCAGAAGCAATTATTTCAAATGTTGAAATTCCGGCTCATAAAAAATTAGCTTATGAAATGTGGTTGGCTACAAACGTATTTGAGCAAAAGCAAAAAGGATTTAATGGTGTTTTTGTGAAGGCAAAAACTGGCGATATGTCAACTGCTGTAGCTCGTAAATTTGTTGCAGCGGTAAGTCCCTTTGTAGCGGATGAAATGCGTGTAACCATTAGCCAAGGCTTATTGTTAAAATATGCCCGTACTGAAAACTTGCCAGCTTTATATTTAGCCTTAGACGAGTTAAACTTAGTAGAACCTGGCCATGACAGTGTTGCGGATGTAACCACTTGCCCAGGTACTGATACTTGTAATTTAGGGATTTCAAATTCAATGGAGCTTTCCAGAGTTTTAGAATCTGTGGTTTACGAAGAATATGAAGATTTCGTTTACAACAAAGAAATCAAAATAAAGATAAGTGGCTGTATGAACAGTTGCGGTCAGCATGGTATTGCGCATATTGGTTTTCATGGAAGTTCTATGAAAGTTAATGGCAAAGTAATGCCAACTGCTCAGGTTTTATTGGGCGGTGGTGTTGTTGGAAACGGCGAAGGCAGGGTGGCAGATAAAGTAATTAAGGTGCCTACTAAAAGAGCGCCTCAAGTTTTGCGTACTATTTTAGACGATTATAGAGAAAAAGGTGATGCTTACGGAAGTTTTCATGCTTATTACGATGCTTTAGGTAAAGATTATTTTTATCAGATGTTGAAACCTATTGCGGATCAATCAAATATTGAAGACCATGAATATGTGGATTGGGGACATGAAGAAAAGTACGAAAAAGCAATTGGTGTGGGCGAGTGTGCCGGCGTAATCATTGATTTAGTAGCAACTTTAATGTATGAAGCAGAAGAGAAATACAGTTGGGCTTTAGAATCTTATGAGGCTAAAGTTTGGGCTGATGCAATTTACCATGCTTACAATACAATGATTAGCAGTGCAAAAGCATTGTTATTAGATAAAGGCGTAAGCCAAAGCACCCAAATTGGAGTTTTAAATGCTTTTGACGAAAACTATGGTGGTCAGTTCGGTGTGGAAAGCCTTAAAGAAACAGTTTTACAGATCAATAAAAACGAGCCAAGCGAAAAATTTGCTGAAGCTTATTTAGCGCAGGCGCAAGACTTTTTAAATCAGGTTAAAGGCTTTAGAGAGCAACCTGCAAGCGTATAATATCAAATTATTTAATGCCTGAAAAAATGGCTATATGAGTTTATCCTTAAAAGATATAGAAGAAGCAGAGGTTGGAAACGGAAACGAATTGTTCCCGATTTTTTTGAAACTTCAAAACTTCCAGACTTTATTAGTTGGCGGTGGCAATGTGGGCTTAGAAAAACTGAGCGCCATATTAAATAATAGTCCTAAAGCTAAGGTAACCATCGTCGCCGATCGATTTTTGAGCGAAGTAAAAGAACTGGTAGCGGATTATCCTGCAATCAATCTTATTGAAAGAAAATTTGAGGATAGAGATTTAGAAGGAGCGGAGCTGGTGATTTTGGCAACCGATAATCAGGAACTGCACAAATACATCAGAACATTAGCCAAAGCAAAAGGGATTTTGGTTAATGTAGCCGATACGCCAGATTTGTGCGATTTTTATTTGGGTTCCATTGTTAAAAAGGGGAATTTAAAAATCGCGATTTCTACCAATGGAAAATCTCCCACCGTTGCCAAAAGGTTAAAAGAGGTGTTAAACAATAACATCCCGGAAGAGATTGACGAAACTTTAGAGCAAATGAGCAAGCTCCGTACAACCTTAAGCGGAGATTTTGCTTACAAACTGAAAGCTTTAAATGAAGTTACTGCAGGGTTAATTGAAAAAGAAGATGAAAAGCCAAAGCTATCGCCTTTAAAAGTAAGTTTGGCAATTTGGACTTTAGTTGTGCTTTTTGCGGCTGTAATCTTTTATGTCATCTGGAAAGAAGAACCTGAGTTTAGGACTTATATTGAAGGAATAAATCCGAGATTTTATTGGTTTTTAACCGCAGGTTTCGTGTTTGCAATGATTGATGGCGCAATTGGCATGTCTTATGGCGTTACCTCAACTACTTTTGCTTTATCTTTAGGTATTCCTCCGGCATCGGCCAGTACAGCTGTCCATATTTCCGAAATTTTAAGCAACGGAATAGCCGGCTGGATGCACTTTAAAATGGGTAATATCAATAAAAAACTATTTAAGTTATTGATTATTCCCGGAATAATTGGTGCCGTTAGTGGTGCGTATATATTGTCCTCTTTAGAGCATTATAATCATTACACTAAACCTTTAATTTCTATTTATACTTTGATTTTAGGTTTTGTGGTTTTAAAAAAGGCTTTAAATCTGCAAAGGAAAAAGAAAGTTAGGGCAAAAAAGATAAAAAAGATTGGCGCATTAGGTTTCTTCGGAGGATTTATTGATGCCGTAGGTGGCGGTGGATGGGGTTCTATTGTACTTTCTTCGTTAATAGCCGGAGGCAGAAGTGCCCGCTATTCTTTAGGAACAGTTAAAATGACGCGGTTTTTCATCGCTTTGTTAAGCTCATTAACATTTGTTACCATGTTAGACGGCTTACGCTGGTATGCGGTTGCTGGTTTAGTACTCGGAAGTGCAATAGCATCGCCAATTGCGGCAAAAGTGTCTAATAAAATATCAGCCAAAACAATTATGGTTGCTGTGGGTATAATCGTAATTTTGGCAAGTTTAAATACAATTGGCAAGTTTTTGTTGAGTTTGTAGTAGAAATTTCGTCATGTCGACGATAGGAGACATCACATCATAAAGGTTTCCGTATGATATGGCAATCTTAAATGTAAGATGTTTCCTCACCAGTCGGCGGAGAAACATGACGAAACGGTAAAAGAAAAGAAAATGGATATAGAAAGATTTAAAAAAGCGATAGAAGGTTTAAGCCCTCAGGAAGTTTTGGCTTTCGTTGCTCAAAATTTCGAAAATCAGGCGATTTTCTCTACCAGTTTTGGTTGGGAAGATCAGGTGATTTCTGATATGATTTTTTCTGCTGATTTAGGCATCAAAGTTTTTACTTTAGATACCGGACGTATGTTTACCGAGACTTATTACACCTGGAACCGTACGTTAGAAAAATATCAGAAACCTATCCACGCATTTTATCCTGATAAAGAAAAACTGCAGGAAATGGTGACTAAAAAAGGTCCAAGCAGTTTTTACGAATCTGTTGAAAACAGAAAAGAATGTTGCGGTATCCGTAAAGTAGAACCATTGAACCGGGCTTTGGCAGGTTTTAAGGTTTGGGTTACGGGAATCAGAGCTGAGCAATCTGCAAACCGCGAAGATATGCACTGGGTAGAGTGGGATGCTGCGCATAATTTAATAAAGGTTCATCCGCTATTCTTTTGGACTTTGGATCAAGTGAAAGCTTACGTTAACGAGAAAAACGTTCCTTACAATCCGCTACATGATAAGGGTTTTCCAAGTATTGGTTGCCAGCCATGTACTAGAGCGGTACAGCCCGGGGAAGATTTTAGAGCCGGCCGTTGGTGGTGGGAAGATGCCAGTAAAAAAGAGTGTGGTTTGCATGATGTAACTGCACATGAAGAGGTTTTTAAACCGTAATTAAGTCGGCAGTTTTTAGTCCGCAGTCCGCAGTTTGGATGAAGACTTATAAATTAAAAAGGTTTTGAGAAAGGATTAGCGAGCAAGCAAGGTCTCACATTTCACATCTCAACACTAATACTAAAAATAGGTTTTGAGAAGGGATTAGTGGCCATGCAGGGTCTCACATCTCACATCTCAATACTCAATACTAAAACAAAAATGGATTATTTAGATCAACTAGAGGCAGAAGCCATCGCAATTTTAAGAGAGGTTGCCGGGCAATTTGAGAAGCCTGCCTTGTTATTCTCTGGAGGAAAAGATTCAATCACCTTGGTGCGTTTAGCAGAAAAAGCTTTCCGTCCGGGTAAATTCCCTTTCCCTTTGGTACACGTAGATACCGGCCATAACTTTCCGGAAGTTATTGAGTTCCGTGATCGTTTGGTAGAAAAAATCGGCGAAAAGCTAATTGTAGCCAATGTGCAGGATGCAATTGACAGCGGAAAAGTAATTGAGCAAAAAGGTAAAAACGCCAGTAGAAATTCATTACAAACAGTTTCACTTTTAGAAGTGATTGAGCAAAATAAATTTGATGCCTGTATTGGTGGCGCTCGCAGAGACGAGGAAAAAGCGAGGGCCAAAGAACGTATTTTTTCTGTACGCGATGAGTTTGGACAGTGGGATCCAAAGCGCCAGCGCCCAGAATTGTGGAATACTTTTAACGGCAAAATCCATAAAGGAGAAAACGTGAGGGTTTTCCCAATTAGCAACTGGACAGAGCTTGACGTTTGGAACTATATCAAAAGAGAAAAAATCGAGATTCCGTCTATTTATTACTCTCATAACCGGGAAGTAATAGAACGCAACGGTGTTTGGATGGCAGCACATGAGTTTTTAAACATGGATGCTGATGATAAAGTTTACACAAAAAGTGTGCGTTTCCGTACCGTTGGCGATATGACTTGTACCGCAGCCGTTGAATCAGAAAAAACAGATATTGATGATATCATCTTAGAAATCAGTCAGTCGAAAATTAGTGAAAGAGGTGCCCGTATGGATGATAAAGTTTCTGAAGCAGCCATGGAAGACCGTAAAAAAGGAGGATATTTTTAATGGATATATTAAAATTTTTAACAGCAGGTAGTGTTGATGATGGCAAAAGCACTTTAATTGGCCGTTTATTGTACGATACAGGTTCTGTATTAGCAGATCAGCTGGAGGCTATCCAGAAATCGAACCGTAAAAACGATGACGGAACGGTTGATTTAGCCATCTTAACAGATGGATTAAAAGCCGAGCGTGAGCAAGGAATTACCATTGATGTAGCCTACAAATATTTCCAAACAGAAAAAAGGAAGTTCATCATTGCAGATACTCCGGGACATATTCAATATACTCGTAACATGGTTACCGGAGCTTCAAATGCAGATTTGGCCATTATTTTAATTGATGCCCGTAAAGGCGTTATTGAGCAAACCATTCGCCATACTTATTTGGTGTCATTGTTAGCTTTAGAGCATGTCGTAGTTTGTGTGAATAAAATGGATATGGTTGGGTATAGTGAGGAAGTTTTTGATAAAATCCACGCTGATTACCATGACTTGGCACTTAAACTAAATTTACACGAAGTTACTTTTATTCCGGTAAGCGCTTTACGAGGAGATAATATTGTGAATGATTCCGTAAATATGCCTTGGTATAAAGGAAGAAATTTACTCGATCATTTAGAAACTGTTCCCGTTCGCGAATTAGATACCTTATTACCAGCCCGCATGGCTGTACAGTGGGTTGTTCGTCCGCAAACAGACGAATTACATGATTATAGAGGGTATGCCGGCAGAATTTTGAGTGGTGCGCTTAAACTTGGCGATACCGTTAAGATTTTTCCATCAGGTACTAAATCTACTATTTCTAGGATCGAAACTTTTGAAGGCGACCATGCAATTGCCGAAGAAGGAAAATCAATTACTTTGCATTTAGCAGATGAAATTGACATTAGCCGTGGCGATATGGTTGGCGAAATTGAACGCCCGCCAATCGTAGCTAACGAAATTGAGGCAGATATTTGCTGGATGGACTCTCGTGAATTGGACACTTCTGCAACTTACTTTATCCAACACCAGAGTAAAGTAATACGTTGCAAAATACGCCAGGTTTTGTACAAAGTAAACATCAATACTTTAGAAAAAGTAAATGCTGATAGCTTTGGATTAAACGATATTGGAAGAGTTGAAATTAAAACTGCTGATGAATTGGCGTTTGACCCGTATGACAAGAACAAAAGAAACGGTGGAGCTATTATAATTGATAGCCGTACAAACGTTACCGTTGGCGCTTTGATGCTGAGAGCGGCGTTATAAGTAGAATTTTATAAAATGTTAAGGCTCCTGATTAATAGTCAGGAGCTTTTTTATTGAATTTTGCGATTACATTCGCAAATTTAATATAAATTTTGCGATTATATTCCTGATTTTAATACTATATTTGCGAATAGCGTTTTTTAATATGATAGAAAGACAGATAAATTCCAAAATTATAGCCAGATTATCAGACCGAAAGGCAATTATCCTTTTAGGTCCAAGACAGGTAGGGAAAAGTACTTTAATGGAACAATTGCAAGATTCGTTTGCTCAGCCAGTAATGATTTGGAATGGGGATGAATCAGACATCAGAGACTTGCTCAAAAATCCATCTTCTACAAAATTAAAATCTTTAATAGGCAATGCCAAAACGTTAATTATTGATGAAGCACAGCGTATCGATGATATCGGCTTGACCCTAAAATTAATTGTTGACCAAATTAAAGACGTAAAAGTAATTGCGACTGGTTCATCAGCATTTGAGCTTTCAAATAAGACCAACGAGCCGTTAACAGGCAGAAAATGGGAGTATAAATTATACCCAATTTCTTTTGAGGAAATGGTTAACAATCATGGATTATTAGCCGAAAAGCGATTGTTGCAACAGCGGATGATTTATGGTTATTATCCGGAAATTGTAAATCATCCCGGAGAGGAGATTTCCAGACTAAAACAGCTAATAGATAGTTATTTGTATAAAGATATTTTAATTTGGGAACGGATATTAAAACCAGAGAAATTAGAAAAGTTGTTACAGGCTTTGGCGTTTCAGGTAGGTAGCGAGGTTTCTTATAACGAGTTGGGGCAGTTGGCAGGTTTGGATAACCAAACGGTAGAAAAATATATTCAGCTATTGGAAAAAGCTTTCATTATTTTTAGGTTGGGTGCCTTAAACCGGAATTTACGGAATGAATTAAAAAAAAGCCGGAAAATCTATTTTTACGATAATGGCTTGCGTAATGCCATCATTAACAGTTTTAATGCGGTTACTTTAAGAGATGATGTTGGTGCACTTTGGGAGAACTTTTTAATGAGTGAAAGGCAGAAATTTTTGGCGTATAAAGAAATTTACTGCCTTAAGTATTTTTGGCGCACACACGCCCAGCAAGAAATTGACTATATAGAAGAGAGCAACGGAGCGATAAATGCTTATGAGTTTAAATGGAAGGCCAAAGCTAAAGTGAAATTCCCGAAAATATTTATAGAAAGCTATCAGCCTAAAAGTATAAGCATTGTAAATAGTGAAAATTTTGAGGATTTTCTGTTGTGCTAAGCTACAAAAGATACGCTTTAATTAAATTTTGTTGCAAACCTTAGCTCAACCACAAATTTCTTTTACTTTCTTGTTATTCGGATTTTTCCAATTTATATATCTTTGCGCCCTATGTTATTGCTTACCTTTTTTGTAGCCGTTATTGTAAATTTTGTTGGCTATATTCCATTAGGGAATATCAATTTAACGGCAATGCAAATCTCAATAAATAAGGGGTTAAAGCAAGTTGTAATTTTTGCCACATCTTTTGCTTTAGTAGAGGGCATTTTTACTTATATTCTAATGAGGTTTGCCGAATGGTTTGCTACAAAAAAAGACTTTTTGGTATGGCTGGAGTGGATTATGATTGGTATTTTTTTATTAATGGGAACACTGAGTTACCTGCAATCAAAAAAGAAACCCAAAGCAATGGATGATGTTAAAAAAAGAGACAGTATTAAAACGGGAATTTTATTAGGCATTTTTAATCCAATGATTATTCCATTTTGGACAATTGGAGGGACTTTCTTAATTGCCCATCATTGGATTGCAACCGAAGGAATTGCCTTGATTATTTTCGCAATTGGTGCATCAATTGGTTCTTTTGGCTGTTTATATTTATTCGGAAGATTTGCGCAGTATATCCAAAATAAATTTTCTTTTAGCCACCGGGTAATAAACAGAATTATTGCTTGTATGTTCTTTGGTTTGGCAATATTACAAACTGTACGTTTGACGTTTTTTTAGTCATAAACTAATTTAGCTTTAAGCCCAAAACCTCTTTTCCTTTTGTTGAATAGCTTCAGAACCAGCTGGTTTTCTTAACTGAAATTGAGCTAAATACACCTCTCTTTTGACCCAGAACGCCGTAAGTATTTTGTTAAGTTAAATTAACTTTAGTGCTAGTTAGCTTCAATCATAAATCTTTGAACTAAGCAACCATATTGTGTAACCTTAGCCTTTAATAAATAAAATTTTATGGAAAAAATGTATCAAATCAAACCAAATCTCATTTTAAGTTTTTTCTTTCTTTTATCAACTTTTTCGGTAATGGCGCAGGCTGTGGGGCCTTTACCAGAAGCAGATCAACAATATGAGCAACGTATGAAATGGTTTTCTGATGCTAAATATGGCATGTTTATCCATTTTGGACTTTACAGTCAGTTAGGAGGAGAATGGAAAGGTGAAACTGTAAAAGGATATTCAGAATGGATACAAGCAAATGTCCAAATGGAACCGGCGGAATATGACAATATCACGGCATCATTTAACCCAACAAATTTTAATGCGGAAGCTATTGTGAAATTGGCAAAAAAGGCCGGAATGAAATATATTGTTATTACTACCAAACACCATGACGGTTTTTGTCTTTGGGATAGCAAGTTTACTGATTTTGATATTGCAAGAACGCCTTTTAAAAGAGATATTTTAAAAGAATTAAGTGACGCTTGCAAAAAGCATGGTATCAGGTTTGGAACTTATTACAGTATAATTGATTGGCACCACCCTTCGCAATATGTGGAGAAAAGCACAGAAAAAACGGAATCTAATTACGCAAATCCCAAGATGAGACCTGATCAAAAACAGGTTTATGTAACCTATATGAAAAATCAGATAAAAGAGTTGATTGATCGTTACGATACTGATTTGTTTTGGTTTGATGCAGACTGGGTTAACTGGTGGACTAATGAAACAGGTATTGATCTTTATAATTATATCCGAACATTAAAACCAAGTATTATTATCAACAACAGAGTTGCAAAAAGGAAAATCTTTAAAAAGGATTATGACACGCCAGAACAAAAGCATTTTGATAAGCCCGTAGATTACAAATGGGAATCTTGTTACACAATGAATACTTCATTCGGATATAAATCGTCTGATACGGCTTGGAAAAAGCCTGAAAAGATTTATGACCTTTTAACGGAGATCAATAAAAATGGCGGAAATTTGTTGCTGAATGTTGGGCCAGATGGTACTGGAAAAATCCCTAAACCAAGTGTGAAAATTTTATTGAAAGTTGGGAAAATGTTAAAAAAGGCCAACCGGAATAATTAATGGTTTTAAAAATTGTTAAATAAGACAGTTTTCTATAGTTACCGATTTTAGAGCATTCAAATAGTATAGAAATAAATATTAAAAAAAAGCTGAACGGTAAGTCCAGCTTTTTTTGTTTAGCTCTATTTATTATAAAAGGCCTAATATTCTCCAGTTTTCTAAATATTGATATAGAAGATTGTGGAATCAAAACATAAAAGGAAGATAAAAGCCTGTGCTAACTTTACCTTCCTCCGTTTTATTGTGCAATTAAATTAATTTGTTACTGGGCGTATAAAATTTCCCGTGGTTTCGTTAATCGGAAACTGGGCATCTTCTTCTCCTAATTTTTTATTTAAGATACCAACCAATTCTTTAGTTTTTGACGGATATTTCGTTGCCAAATTATGATGTTCGCCAATATCGTTTGTTAGATTATAAAGCTCGGTACTGTTGGTGCCGTAAAAATATATAAGTTTCCAGTCTCCTTTTCTTATGGCACTAAATGGCCCCATTCCTTGGCTTTCTCCTTGTATTTTATACTCTTTAGCTCTTTGCTGTCCTTCTTGCCAGTAATTTGGGAAGTGCCATATTAACGCTCTTGATGTATCACGTAAACTTGGGTTTTGTAGAAATGGCACTATACTTTTACCATCAATTTTTTGTACGGTTCCATATTTTTTAATTCCGGCCATTTGCAATATGGTGGGATAAAAATCCTCTATTATCATGTATTGATCATTGCTTGTGTTAGGTTTTGTAACGCCAGGCCAATATACCATCATGGGTTCTCTTATACCGCCTTCATAACCAGATCCTTTGCCACCTTTTAATGGTAAATTGTGAGTAAAAGGTTCGCCTCCGCGTGGTGGCACCAAAGTTAAGCCTCCATTATCAGACATGAATACTACAATGGTGTTTTGAGTAAGTTTATATTTTTCCAGATAATCTAACAAGTCGCCTAAACTTTTATCCATGCCCTGTAGTAAAGCGGCGTACTCAGCTTCTTCTGGCACTAGGCCTTCCTTAATATATTGTGGGTAAAATCTTTTATCTGGTTTGTACTGAGCATGCACAGCATATTGTGCCATATAAAGAAAAAACGGTTTTTGTAAGTACCGAGCGTCATCTAATGCCTTTTTAGCCTCCAGCGTTAAAGCTTCCGTCAAGAAAACATCTTTGCCGTGGTAAAGTTCAAGCCCTGGGATAGCTTGGGGCGTATAACCTCCTTTAACTTGGTTTCCATAATTTTCTGTTCCTAGATAACTTTTTGGACCACCAACTGCATTTCCTGCAATATTAATATCAAAACCTAAGTTCTTAGGATTCGAACCTAAACCCGGATATGATGCAAAATGCGCCTTGCCTACATGTATTGTGAAGTAACCGTTCTCTTTTAAAATTTCTGCCATTGATGTTGCATGTACTGTGTTTGGCACATCAGCAACCGGACTTAGTCCATTATAATTCCAAGACGGTAATTTAATATTTGGATATTTGGAATCCGTGGGCTGATTCTCGAAGAAACTAGTCCAATTAGTTACACGATGTCTTGCAGCGTTCATTCCGGTGTAAAGGCTAACCCTGGAAGGTGTGCATACACTGTTTGCATAGGCATTTGTGAATTTTACTCCCATTTTTGCCAAACGTTCCATATTTGGCGTGTGATATTTTCTGTTTAAAGGGGTTACTTCTTTATAAAACGGAACCGAAGTATCCTGCCAGCCCATATCGTCCACCATAAAAAAAATGATGTTTGGCTGTTTGTTTTGTGCTTTGGCGGTTTTTAAACTCGTAAAAATCACAAGTAATGATAATAAACCAGTTATTCTTTTAATTTTCAAAGTCATAAATTACGTTTTTTAAGAGGCTTAATTCTTTTGATTTCCTTTAATCTCGCTTAATAAAGTTGCAAGTTCCTTTACTTTCTCCGGGTATTGGGCTGCAAGATTAGTGCTTTCGCGGATGTCTTTTTTAATGTTATAAAGCTGCGGAAGCTTACTGTTGCCGGTTTCCATGTTCTTGTCCCTCATTACGGCGGGCCCGTTTGAAGGTGCGATGTATTTCCAGTCGCCTTTGATCACGGCCAAACCTTTAAACAGGCCCTGCTCTACCAGATGGTCTCTGCCTATCTTGCTTTTGCCCAATATCACCGGCAGCATATTTTTGCTGTCCGGCGCCGCAAAAACAGGGAGCTGGCGTTTCAATAAATCGGCCATCGAGGCTAATAGGTCAACCTGGCTCCAAAGCGCATCCGAAACCTGGTTGGCCTTTATTGTTTTTGGCCATCTGACAATCATCGGCACTCTGGTTCCTGCATCATACTTACTGTATTTTCCACCTTTCATAGACCCCCAAGGGGTATGCCCCTGTAACAACCGTACTGACTGGTCGTCATAACCGTCGTTTATAACAGGTCCGTTATCACTGCTGAAAACCACAATGGTATTTTCTGATAAATGTAATTTATCCAAGAGGTTTAAAACTTTGCCTGTATTCTCATCCAGCTCCAACAGGGCATCGCCTCTGGCACCCAAACCACTTTTGCCCGCAAATCTCGGGTTCGGCACTCTTGGAACATGTACATCCTGAATGGCAAAGTACAGGAAGAAAGGACGGCTTTTATTGTCCGATATAAAGTTTAGGGCCCTTTGGGTGATGTCGTCGCTCATGTTCTCATCATTCCACCAGGCAGCTTTTCCCCCGCTCATGTACCCAATTCTGCTCACGCCGTTAACAATAGTCCCGCTATGCTGTTTGTCGGCAGGCATTTTCAGTAGCTCGGGATGTTCCAGCCCGGTCGGGACGTCCCCGATTTTCTGCTCGTAATCCACCTGAAGCGGGTCTTTGGGGTCCAAATTTAGAACACGGCGGTTTTCCACATAAACCGTAGGCACACGGTCGGGCGTAGCCGGAATAATAAATGAGTAATCGAAACCTAAATCGTTGGGCCCCGGCTTGATGGCACCGTTCCAATCCGGTCCCTGCGGGCCGCCCAGACCTAAATGCCATTTCCCGATTGCGGCGGTTTTGTACCCTGCATCGTGAAACACATCGGCCAAGGTATATTGATTCTCGCTGATTACGAAGCCGGCGTTTCCCGCGGCAATGCCGGTCCCCTCTTTTCTCCAGGGATATTCCCCGGTCAATAATGCAAAACGGGAGGGCGTACAGGTAGAGGAGGTAGTATGTGAATTGTTAAAGCGGATGCCCTGTTCTGCAAGTTTGTCAATGTTGGGTGTGTGTATTTTGGTGGCGCCGTAACAGCCGATATCCCCATAGCCTACATCATCAGAATAGATAATGATGACGTTGGGTCTGTTCTGTGCCTGCACCTGGGTAAATATGCCTGTCAAAATAATTAGGACAAGGGTTTTGTTTATTTTTAACATGTTTATGCTTTTATTTTAAAGATTGTATTTGTATGGAGGCAGGGGCTAAACCTTTGCTCGTGGCGGTCATGGTTATTTCTCCGTTTTCTTCTTTTGATTGAATAATGGCCATACATTTTCCGTAAAATGCTTTTCGGTATGGTGCCTCAAATGGTTCTAAACTTGCCGGATTTCCATTGTCAACTGCTTTTAATTTGCCTACACCAGAGATTTTAAAATTTACCAGATTATCTGCCAAGGGGCATAAATTTCCATTAGCATCTATAATGCTCACTGTTACAAAAATCAGATCTTTCCCATCAGATTTCATTTCATTTCTATCGGCTGATAAAACAATTTTAGCTGGTTTTCCGGCGGTGTTGATTATTTCTGTATCGGCAACCGTACCGTTGGCGTGGTAAGCTACAACCTTCAGTTCGCCAGGTTGATAAACAGCATTTTCCCAACGTAATCGGTAAGTATCTAATAGTTTGGTTTTGTCAAAAGTTTTTTTGCCGTAACTTTTGCCGTTTATAAAAAGCTCGGCACTTGGGTAATTGGTATAGGCATAAACTGGCACAATTTGACCTTCTTTACCTGCCCAATTCCAGTGAGGCAGCACATGAAGGATTTTTTTGGAACTCCACTTACTTTGGTATAGGTAAAACCTGTCTTTTGGGATTCCAGCTAAATCAATAATCCCAAAGTAAGAGCTTCTACTGGGCCAAATAGATCCATAAGGTGTTGGCTCTCCAATATAGTCAAAACCTGTCCATACAAATTCACCTGCTACAAAGTCGTTTTTATCTTGCGATGCCCATTCCATATCTGGCAACTGAGACCAACTGCAATACTCAAGGTCATAAGCCGATGACTGATTATTGGCTCTAACCTTCATCTGTGCGGGCTTTGCCGGCAATTCATAAGCTCCTCTTGAGCTTACGGTTGAGGCTGTTTCGCTACCGTAAACTACCCAGTTTGGATGTTCTTTGTGTATCTTACTGTAAAACTGGGGTTTGTAATTCCAGCCCGGAATGTCAACTGCATCCGCCAGTCCGTTTTTGATAGCAAAATCCCAGTTGTTAAATGCAGCGGTAGTGGGGCGTGTAGGATCTGTCTGATGGCAAATGTTAGTTAAATACTGAGCCACTTTATAACCATCGGTATCGTTCTGTTCGCGTACTTCATTCCCGATACTGTACATAATTACACTTGGGTGGTTTCGACTTCCTAGTACCATGGCTTCTAAATCTTTTTTTGCCCAATCATCAAATAGTAGATGATAGCCATTTTTTAACTTCGGATTTTTCCATTCATCAAAAGCTTCAGAAATAAAGTAAAAGCCCATTTCATCACAAAGCTCCAATAGTTCTGGCGCCTGTGGGTTGTGTGTTCCTCTAATTGCATTACAGCCCATTTCTTTAAGTAAATTAAGCCTAAAGCGCAGAGCCGATTTGTTAACTGCCATCCCTAAAGCACCTAAATCACTGTGTAAACAAACCCCTTTTAGTTTGGTTTTTACGCCATTTACCAGCATGCCTTGGTTTGGTTTGAATTCAATTTTACGGATGCCGAATTGGGTTTTATATTCGTCCACAATCTGATTATTTGAATAAACAGTGGTTTTTGCGTAATATAAATTAGGTGTTTCGGCAGTCCATAGCATAGGTTTAGGAATGCTTAATTCTTGAATTAAAGTTTTTTTATCGCTTTCATTCATGGATTCTACTGTTCCTATTGCCTCGTTTTGTGGATTATACACTGTGGTAATAAGACGGGTTTTGTTGTTTTCAACATTTTCGACTGTTGTTTCTATCCTAACGGTAGCATTTTCTTTGCTTACCAGCGGTGTTTGAACAAAAGTTCCCCAATGCGCTACATGAACAGTATTAGTTTTTACAAGTCTTACATTGCGGTAAATGCCTGCGCCAGGATACCAGCGGGAAGACTCCCAAAAATTCTCTAATCTTACAGCTAATATATTGTCATCGTTAAAGTTGATGTATTTGGTAATATCGAAATTAAACGAGGTGTAGCCATAAGGCCATTCTCCAACAAATTTTCCATTTAAAAAAATTTGTGCGTGGCTCATTGCACCGTCAAACTCAATATTTATCGTTTTGTTTTTGTCTTTTTCAGAAAAGCGGAGGTGTTTTCTATACCAACCTACGCCTTCAAACGGCAAACCGCCGGTGCGTCCAACTTTTTTCGTCAGTTTGGTTTCCCCGTCTTCTAAGACTTTTACTTCCTGAGCATCGTTATTTTTATTGAAATCTCCCGAGATGGCCCAATCATGCGGAACTGTTACCTTTTGCCAATTGGTTTCGTCAGTATTTACATCTTTAGCTCCTTTGATTTCACCCTTAATAAACAGCCAGCCATTATTTAATACAGTGACCTCACGGGTGTCAGTTTGAGCTACAATAAATTGTTGGAAGACAAAAAATGTTAAAATCAGAAGTCCGAGTTTTTTGAACATAATAGGTTTAAAATATAGAATTGGAATTTTACTTGATAAACCAAATATTGATTTTTTTTTATAGAGTTAAGCGGGGATAACAATTCAAAAAGGGGTAATTAATAAAGCAATTATTACGGAAGTTATTGATGTTCTGGTTTTGCAGACAGAAAATACGTTAACAAGCTTTAATAATAGGAAACCATGATTACCTGCACCCCCTTTATTGATTATTTATACCCTTATCTGTTTTTATTGCCTTATCTACCTTTATAAAATCAAATACAAAGGCGTCTGTCTTTACATTATTTAACCAATTTAAATTATACGACATGAAAAAATTATTACTAATCGCAATTACTTGTATCCCTTTTATTGGTGTAGCACAGATTATACCGGTACCTCAAGGAGATTTTGAGACACCCACAAGTCTTTTAACTGGTGTCCAGAATTGGGCAGGCTCTTGGTATGAGTCTAATACTGATATTGTTCAGGATGCTTCAGTAAATAGAATTTCAGGAGCATACTCCGTTAGACTTCCGGGAGTAGGTGCTGTTAATTCCAGAACCATTACATCAGCTAATGCAGCCTCAATTCCAGTTACTTACGGACACACTTATAAAGTGACTTTTAATTGGAGAATCCAGACTGCTGCTGGTCCTTCAGGTGGATTAAATACAGATAACAATACATTTACCGCAAATGCTTTGGAAACGTCTAGTGATGGTTCTTCAAACGGGGCTGTTATTAACTCTACAACTACTAAATCACCCTCAACTGTAGCAGGTACTTTTAATTTTACTACAACGAATACTACTAATTTTCCTAGTATTAAACTTCAATTTACCAAAGACGGAGGTATAGCATATTTAGATGATATTACTCTTGAAGACCTTGGCGTTTTACCAATTTCATTAACTTCATTTACTGGTGATGCCACAAACAACGGCGTAACCTTGAATTGGGCAACTGCAAACGAAAACAACAACAAAAACTTCACTATTTTAAGTAGTACCAACGGTAAAGATTTTACAAAAATTGGAACTGTTAACGGAGCGGGTAATGCCAACACTATCACAAATTATTCATTTATTGATAAAGCTCCGGCCAACGGCACCAACTACTATAAACTAACACAAACAGATTTTGACGGAAAAACCACTTCGTTTGATCCTATTGCCGTAAATTTTGACTTAAACACCAATGATGAATTAAGTGTTTATGCTACGCAAACCAAATTGCAGGGCAAAGTAAACTGGACAATAGACGAACAAGCGACAGCAACTGTTAGAGATTTAAGTGGCAAAACTATTTCATCTGAAAAAGTTAGCTTACACAACGGACTTAATTCCTTTGTATTAAACGGAGCCGGTTTGGTTTCTTCTACTATTTATGTTTTAACGCTTAGTAGTCCAACACATACTACCTCAACAAAATTTTATATCAATTAAACAGCCTTAACAATAAATAATGTTAAAAAAAGGTTTAGTTATTTTGTGCCTTTGCGGATTAAGTGTCTTCGCAAAGGCACAATTAACCATTTACTCAGGTTTACAAAAAACAGGAACCAGTCAGGTTTGTCAAGCAAGCGGATTGTATGTGGGCTCAAATATTCCGGGCGGATTAAACAATAATATAAAATCCATAGTGCTGGCACAGGGTTATATGGCTACTTTGGCAAACAATGAAGATGGTACTGGCGAAAGCTTCTGCTATGTAGCGGCTGTTAGTAATATAGATGTCGATCTTGCAGCGGTATTACAGAACAATGTATCGTTTATCAGGGTTTTACCCATCGGCAACATCAATAAAAAAGGAGTTTGCGGTAAAGATAATGATGTTGTTGCGGCCTTAAATCCAACTTGGTTTTATGATTGGGGAACATCAGACATAAGTACCGCTAACATACAATATGTGCCCTTGGTTTTTGGACTAAATGCGGCTACAGACCTTACCCGAGTTGCGGGATACACTGCAAAGACAGATGTAAATAGTTTATCCGGATTTAATGAACCCGATAATTCTTCTCAAGGAAATATCCCTGATGCAACAACCGCAGCGCATGCCTATAAAAATTTATTAAGAACAGGTTACAGAATGGGTTCTCCTGTAACTACACAGGGTGAATATAACAAGTGGCTGTCTGATTTTATGGCTGTTGCAACTACGGACACTACAAGGGTTGATTATATCGCCATACATTGGTATGATTGGGATAATTGGCTTTCGCAACATAGTACAAGCCCAAATGCAGCCGATGTTTTAACCAGATTTAAAGCTTATATCAACTCGGTTTATAATTTGTATAAAAAACCAATTTGGGTAACCGAATTTAACGCAAATACCAATCGTACAACTGCAACTCAGGAAGCTTTTATGCAACTGGCTTTACCTTATTTAGAGAGTGACAGTAGGATTGAACGTTATGCTTGGTTTTTCGAAACCAATAGTCCGGCATCGGTAAACGGTAGTTTAACCAATTTAGGCCAAATTTACAGCAATTATGCATCTACGGCTAGTTTTACGTCCAACATTGTAGATGCTAGATCCACAAATATGGCATCATCTCCACAAAATTTGGTGTTTAACGGGGATTTTGAAAACGCAACTTCTTATTTAAGCGGTTGGACACCTAGTAGCGCACCGGATTTTGTAAAAGAAACTACATATCCTATCAACGTTACTTCGGTAAGGTTTGCTTCAGTTACAAACAGCCGAAATTTAACTTCAGATGCAATAACCGTTGTGCCGGGAAAAACCTACCAACTCCAGTTTACAGCAAGGATACAGGAAACTGCAGGTGCAGGTGGAGGTGCCGGCCCTGCAAAAGGAGGGATTTTTACCGGACAAATTTTAAATGCATCAGACTTAGCGGCAACTACTTTTACCACATTGTCCACAACATCATCAAGTAATACTATACTTTCGGGCAATTACACCGTTCCGGCAGGGCAAACTTCTATAAAGCTAAGATTTACAAAAACCGCCGATGTGGGATATTTAGATGATGTTTCTTTGGTAGAGCTAACTAACCTTCCGATTCATCTCACGTCTTTTACAGCTAATGCCGGATTAGGAGGAGTTGATTTAAACTGGAAAACATCAAGCGAAACGAACAATAACTTTTTTACGCTTTACCAAAGCAACGATGGAAAAGTATTTAATAAAAAAGTAACTATAGCCAGTTTAGGGAACTCAACCAATGAAAAGAATTACCATTTTTTAGATAAAAGCCCTTCAAATGGAACTAATTACTATAAACTGTCGCAAACAGACTTTGATGGGCATACAGAAACCTTTGCACCTATTGCTGTAAATTTTAAGATGGAGGATGAACACAATTTAAAAATATATAGCAGTGTAACTGATCTTAAGTTTAGTTTAAATTGGAATGTGAACGAGATGGCTAACGTAAATATATTTGACCTCTCCGGAGAAAAACTATTTAATGCCGAAGTAAAGCTAGCTAATGTAAACAACGTGGTTAGTTTAAATATGGCTAAAAACACGTTAATAGCTAATAAATTATATGTTTTTAGCTTAAGCGGATCTAATCAAAGTTTGGCGGCAAAGTTTGTGGTCAATCCGTAGTTATATAAGCATCAAAAAATATAAGCCAATTGAAGCAACTTCAGCTGGCTTTTTTTAACCTCAAGATAGCGAAGCGTAAAATTGTTCAATTTTAGGGGCAAAATAGGTCAAATAAATTTTGAACTTTCTTTTTACAGTATAGAACCATGATTTTATTTATGAATGGTTAAAGGATGGATAGTTTTAATTGTAATTAATGCAAACTATTATCTAGATTTAAGTGTTATAACCTCAAACCTGAGTTTCAACTATTAGTTTTAAAAAAGAAATGAGAGCATCTTATGTTGTCATTTATAGCAATAAGCGCTTAAATAATTTTATGCCTCAACTACTTCATTATTTAAAAAATAGCGATTTTAAGCTTAAATCACTTATAGTGTTAAGCACATGTTTATTTCTGTTAATTCACAAATCATCCTTTGCACAACTAAATAAAGAGTATCCGATTACTATTGATAATGGCTTGGTAAACAACGAGGTAACTGCCATCCATCAGGATAAGTATGGTTTTTTATGGTTTGGCACACGTGGCGGACTTAACAGGTACGACGGTTACGATTTCAATTTATTACGCTATAATCCAAAGTCTGGAAATAATTTAACCAGCCAGGCGGTAGAAGCCATTGCCGAGGACAAAAACTACACTTTATGGATTGGAACCAAGAATGGAGGCCTAAACAGTTACAACTTACTAAAAGATAGTATAACGCATTATTTTCCGGCAAATAATATAAAAATACAGGAAATTAAGGCCTTAGTGGTTGATGCCAACGGAACACTTTTTATTGGTGCCATACACGGGCTGTACACTTACAAAAACGGTAAGTTTAATGTTATTAACGATAAATTGACGGTTACCTGCATTAAAATTGATAGTAAACAAAGGGTTTGGGTGGGCACAACTTATGGATTTTACGTACTTTATCCGGGGTCTACTGCTTTACAGCCTATTGCTCTTGGCAAAAAAAAATATTCTTTAAATTCAATCGCTATAGACGAAAAAAACAATACAGTTTACATTGGGACATGGATTTATGGTTTGTTTAAATATCAGATTTCTCAAAAAAAAGTAGAGCAGTTTTTGCACAGTGATAATGATAATCAAAGTATTTCTCATAACAGTGTTTACCGTGTATATTTTGATAGAAGCAAAAACCTTTGGGTTGGAACTTGGGGTGGCGGACTCAATAAATTTAATATCAACACAAAAAAATTTGAGCGTGTTGAGATTAAACCGATTAATGTTTTTAATACAGATTATGACATCATACTATCTATTGAGCAGGATATAACAGGTATTGTATGGATAGGAACCGACGGTGGCGGGATATGTAAAATAGATCCTTTTAAAAAAGAATTTAAAACCATTACACACGTTAGCACACAATCAAACGGATTAATGAATACCCACATTAAATCAGTTTTTCAGGACAGCCACGGTGGTCTGTGGATTGGGACAAAAGGAGGGGGGCTAAATTACTCTAAAGACAAAATTAACTTTTCCCGGAAAAATGTTCCGATAAAATCAAATGTTATCAATGCGTTTTTTGAAAACAACGGAAAGGATTTATGGGTTGGAACCGCGAATGGTTTATTGATTTATAAAAACTATATCGAGAATAGTAACTCGCCAATTTATATTGAAAACGATAAAAAGGAATATGGTTTAAGTGGTCCAAAAATTACATCTATTGTTAAAGATCAAAATGGAACTATCTGGATTGGTACACAAGAACATGGGCTAAATAAGTTAATTGGTGGAAGTATTGATGATCCGCACTTTAAAAGATACACCGAGAAAGCATCAATAAAAGACTCATTGCAAAATAGCAGAGTAAGCTGCATGCTTATTGATCATAAAAACAGGTTATGGATAGGCACTTATGATGGTTTACATCTTTATAATGCTGATAAAGACGATTTTTATGTGTTTAAAAGTAATCCAAATAATAGTAATTCACTTTCAAACAATACTATTCTTTCTTTAGCTGAAGATAATAGCGGAAATATTTGGATCGGAACTCAGCAAGGGCTTAACAAAATGGTTTATAAAAGCCAAAACAACGTTAGTTTTACCAATTTTTTTGAGCAGGCTGGTTTACCTAATGATTATATACACGCCATACTTGTTGATGAGTTTGATGATATTTGGATATCAACAAATAGCGGAATTAGCAAGTTGAGTGTAAAAACAAAAAGCTTTGTCAATTTTGATGAAAGAGACGGAGTTTCATCAAATACATTTTCAGAAAACTCGAGCTACAAGGCCAAAGATGGCGAAATGTTTTTCGGGGGCATATCTGGGTTAACCTATTTTTATCCTAATGACATCCGTTTAAACAGATATCAGCCAAAAGTATTTATCACCAATTTAAAAATCGATAATGCACCTGTAAAAGTTGGGCAAGTAATTGGAAAAAACAAAATCTTAAAAAAGGCATTATTCCTTACAAATAAACTAAAGTTAACCTATAAGGAGAATATTGTTTCTTTATATTTTTCTGCTTTAGATTTTCATGCGTCAAACAAAAACCAGTACATTTATAAGTTGCAGGGGTTTGAAAAAAACTGGGTAAATGCAGGCAAAAGAAGATCTGTAACTTATACAAACTTGCCTCCGGGAAACTACACCTTCAGAGTTAAGGCATCCAATAGCGACCAAATTTGGAATACGCAAGAAGCAATTTTAAACATCGAAGTTTTGCCACCACCATGGAAAACTTGGTGGGCTTATACCATTTACTGCTTAATTATTTTAGGTTTGCTTGGTCTATCTAGGTACATTACTTTAACCAGAATCCGATTAAAAAACAAGCTTGAGATAGCAGATCTTAACTTTAAAAAAGAACATGAGATTACAGAGATAAAGAACAAGTTTTTTTCTAACATCTCGCATGAATTTAGAACACCTCTTACTTTAATGATTGGTCCGCTTGAAAGCCTTTCAAACTATAATAATATTGATCACTCGGTAAAACAAACCTTGATAAAGGTTAAAAACCAATCAAAAAGGTTGTTAAGCCTTGTAAATCAGCTCTTAGACTATAATAAGGCAGAAACTAATGTTTTAACTTTAAATGCCTTTGTACAAGATGTAAGTGCAATGTTTTACAATATTTATGAGTCTTTTATTGATGAAGCCGAGCGTAGAGGTATCAACTATCAGTTTAAATCCAACCAAAAAGAAATTCACCTGAACGTTGATAAAGATAAACTGGAAAGCATTTGCTATAATTTATTATCCAACGCATTTAAGTTTACACCAAACGGAGGAGAAATTTGTTTCAAAATAAATGTTATAACTGCTGAAAGTATTTGTGAAATCAGTGTTTCCGACTCGGGCAAAGGCATTAGTGAGGCAGATAAAAGCAAAGTATTTGACCGGTTTTACCAGGTTTCACAAGCAGAACCAGGACAATATGCAGGAACAGGCATTGGTTTGGCCTTTGTTAAAGATTTGGTGGCTTTGCATGAAGGCTCTATTTTTATAGATAACAACCAGCCTAGAGGAACAATATTTAAGGTAATACTGCCATTTAGCAACGCTGCTGATCTTTATACTATTGAACCTACAGCAGAAAAAAATGAACAGGATATTACAGCAGAAAATGTAACTTTTATTGATGATCTTGAAGAATCAGATGATACGCCAATTTTATTGGTGGTTGAAGATAATGAAGAGTTAAACCACTATATCAGTGAAACACTAGCGCCAGTTGGAAAAATTATAAGTGCTAAAAATGGTAAGGAAGGTGCTGAGAAGGCTTTTCAAACCATTCCGGATTTAGTAATAAGTGATGTAATGATGCCGGAGATGGACGGTTATACGCTTTGTAAAGCACTGAAAACGGATAATCGGACTTCCCATATCCCTGTAATTTTATTAACAGCAAAGTCTGATGATGTTTCGCACATACAGGGTATGGAGCTTGGTGCCGATAATTATTTGGCAAAGCCGTTTAATCCTGCTGTTTTAATATCTCATGTAAAAAATCTAGTCAAATCCCGTAAAAAACTTAAGGAGTTATTTACGAATAAGTTGAACCTAACGCCTAGCGAGGTAGAAGTAAGCTCATTTGATGAGGAATTTATTAAAAAATCCATAGAGTTTATTGAAGCTAATATGCAACGAGAAAAACCATCAATTGATGAACTAGCTAACCAACTAAACATGAGCAGATCAACTTTTTACAGGAAGTTAAAAGCATTAACCGGAATGTCTGGCTCCGAGTTTATTAGTTTAATTAGGTTAAAACGCAGTGCGCAGCTTTTAGAAACCGGTGAATATTCTGTAAGCATGGCCGCTTATGAGGTGGGATATAATGATCTTAAAAATTTCAGAAAAAGTTTCCATAATCAATTCGGGATGAATCCGTCTGATTATTTAAAATCAAAACAATTGAAATAACAGTCATAAGCTATCTATTTTACATTTATGTTTAAAATAAGGAGTATATATATTTAAGCAACTGCAATTGGATAAAAATTACGTTGCTTTACTATAAAAATAAGTTGCAGAAGATCATAAGTGTACTTGTGTTTTTATTTTTTAAGATTTTATTTTAATTTTTGATTAAAAAAAGTTTTAATGATTAGTTATTGCCACGTAAATGAATAGTTGCCCCCCTCCGTAAAAAGCACTTTGTTTTTACTATTGCACAGGAAAGAACTTAAACTTTCTGAAACCAGTTATTAGTTTTTATATAACCTAAATTCTTTTTTTATGAGTAACGTAAAACTACTTAAAAGTATACTCAGCCCATTAAGGCTGTGTTTTTTGTTGATTTTAAGTTTTGCCACCGCTGTAAATAGCGAAAATGCAATGGCACAGCAAAAATTAAATGTTAAAGGAAAGGTAATATCATCAACAGATGGTATGGGCCTGCCGGGAGTATCGGTACAAGATACCGGAAACCCAAAAAACGGAGTGGTAACCGATGTAAATGGTAATTACCAAATCAATTTATCTTCTGAAAAATCTGCATTAAAATTTTCTTATTTAGGCTTTAAAAGTCAACAGATTTTATCAACTGGTAAAACCGTTATCAATGTAAGTTTAGATGAAGACAAAGCAAAACTAGACGAAGTTGTGGTAGTGGGTTATGGCCAACAGAAAAAGATAAATAGTACAGGCGCTTCTGAAACTGTTAGGTTTGATGATGCAGTAAATACGCCGGTCACCAATTCGGCGCAGTTAATGTATGGCAAATTTTCCGGCGTTCAAATTACCCAAGCAAGTGGTTTACCGGGTTCAGATGGTTCTGCAATAACTATCAGGGGCTTAGGTACTTTTGGATCCTCAAATCCCTTGGTGGTTATTGATAATATCCAGTACATCGGTTTAGAAGCTTTTAATAATTTATCACCCTCAGATATTGAGTCGGTATCGGTTTTAAAAGATGCTTCAGCAGGTGCAATTTATGGAGCAAGAGGTTCAAACGGAGTAATCATAGTAACAACCAAAAAAGGCAAGGCCGGTTCCATGTCTGTCAGTTATAACGGTTATACGGGTTTCCAGGATGTAACGGTTGTGCCGCAGTATTTAAATGCCGTGAATTATGCAACATTATTAAACGAATATAATGTTAATTTAAATGGTGCTAATGCACCCGTAAGATATTCGCCGGCTAACATTCAAGCAATTATAGATGGATCTAATCCAGACCAATATGCTAATACTAACTGGGCTAGCGAAATTTTAAGAACTGCACCTATTCAAAATCATTATCTGTCTTTTTCTGGTGGTAATGAAAGAACCACTTTTAGGTTATCCGTAGGATATTTAAATCAACAAGCGGTTGTAAGAGGTAAGTTTCAGTCTGAGAGATATAATTTAAGTTTAAACCTTAATTCTAAAATGAATAAATGGTTAGAGCTATCGAATGTTACCAATACCTATTGGAAAAAATTTAAAGGTCCTTCCGGCGGGGCAAATGCAATTACAGGAGAAACAGGTATTATTAATCAATTCCAAAGATCTTCACCTACAATTCCAGCATATTACTCAAACGGAGATTATGGTATTGTTGATGGTTCTTATCAAAATGTAAATTTTAGTTATCCTAATACAAACGCCTTGCGAACTGGTGTTTTGGGAGATAACACAAATGATGATATTAATCTTGCAGAAAGATTAGGAGCCAAAATAAATTTCACAAAAGAATTATCTTTTGAAACCAGCGGCGCCTTAAATTTAAGTTACGGTAACGTTTCTAATTTCAATCCAACTTCTACTACTTATGATTATGCAGGTGCTATAGTAGGGCAAAACTTAGTGAATTCACTAACAAACAGTACCACGTTTGATTATAAATTACTGAACGAAAACATTTTAAGGTATGCTAAGGTTTTTAATAAAAAACATGATTTTTCTATTCTTGTAGGCCAGTCTGCATCTTATGAAAGAAACGATGGTTTTTCCGCCTCTGCACAAGGTTTTCCATCCAATTTCACCCAAGAGTTTGATGCTGGTGGAGTTTTAAATCCTAGTGTGGGGGGCCGACCTGGCGAAGGTGTCGATAAAGGTGCTAGTGAAGATACTTATCAATCTTTTTTTGGTAGGTTAAATTACAGCTATGGCGGTAAATACTTATTTGAGGCCAACTTGCGGAGAGACGGTTTTTCAAGATTTGGACCAGGTTACAGAGAAGGTAATTTCCCATCAATATCTGCCGGTTGGAGAATAAGTGAAGAAAAATTTCTTAAAAAAGTAAATTGGATTTCTGAACTAAAACTAAGGGGAAGCTGGGGTATAAATGGTAATGGGGATATAGATAGGTATATTTATGACCAAAATTTAAATACAAGTCTTGATTATACATTAGGTAACGGTATTATAGTTAATGGCGTTGCTCAAACCGCCTTAGCCAACAAATCAGTAAGATGGGAATCTGTGGAGCAGTACGATATAGGTTTGGATGCCGATTTATTTAAAAACGGTTTGTCTGTTACGGCAGATTATTTTAACCGCAGAAGTTACGATATACTTTATAAAAATTTTCCTGTACCGGCTACTATAGGTGTTACAAATATAGCAGCACAAAATGCGGCCAATATGTTAAACAAAGGTCTTGAGGTATCTTTAAATTACAGAGGAAAATTTAAGGAACTAAATTACAGTGTGGGTGGCAACTTTACCAATTTTGCTGATAATAAGGTAACCAGCTTGGGTGAAAATGGTAATGAGACCATAAACGGTGAGAGTATTATAAAAATTGGTGTGCCTTTTAATGCAATTTATGGTTATAAAGTAGTAGGAATTTTTCAAACTGCCGCAGAAGTTGCCGCTGCTCCTCAGCAATTCGGTAGCGTAAAAACCGCACCTGGAGATTTCCAATATGCAGATTTATCGGGTCCTAACGGTGTGCCGGATGGTAAAATTGATGCACTTGACAGAACGGTGATTGGAAACCCTTTTCCAAAATGGACTTACGGATTTAATGCAAATGCAAATTACAAATTATTTGATTTGAGTTTAGTCTTGCAGGGCGTTCAAAGAGTAGATCGTCTTTTAAATGATAACGGACAACAGCCTTTCCCGGACGGAAGAAACAATGCGTTGTCATATTGGGTAAACCGATGGACGCCAACAAACCCATCAACTACCTTGCCGCGTGTAGGAGGAGATAATAATACGCAACTTTCTGATTTTTATGTTCAGGATTGTTCTTTTTTACGACTTAAAAATTTAGAATTAGGTTATACTATGCCAACGCTTTTTACTCAAAAATATGGCGTATCTAAAGTAAGAATCTATGTAGGAGCTCAAAATCTTTTAACCTTTACTAAAATGAAGAATTTTGACCCTGAGAGACAAAGAGGTGGCAATACCGACCAATTAACTCCACTTTATAAAGTTTATACTTTTGGCTTAAATCTTAAATTTTAAAAGACATGAAAAAAATATTAATTATATGTTTCGTACTGGCTTTATCAACAAGCTGTAAGAAAGAGTTATTAGATAAACATTCGCTAACTTCTATTAACGCGGGTACATTTTGGAAAACCGAACAGGATGGCAAACTAGGTATCAATGGTATATTGGATGCACTACAAGATAGAACAATGTATAGCGGAACCTTAAATACGTATGATGGTGCAGCAATACCAATATTTGACGGAATAGGAGATAATTGCTATGGGAATTATAAAGCTGAGGGTCCGGGGAATTTTATGATTGCAAACGTGGATCCTTCTGCTCCTTTATTCAAAGGACTTTGGGTATCAAGCTATAAAGGGATTGCAAGGGCAAACTTAGCTTTAGAAAGTATTCCAAACATCCCATCGTCTGCTATCTCTGATCAAAGTAGAAAAACTTTAATTGCTCAGGCCTTATTTTTAAGATCATTGTTTTATAGCAATCTTGCGGTTTATTATCAGGATGTACCATTAATTTTAAAATTACAGAATATAGGAGAGGCTTTTGTACCGAAAAACACATATCAAGAGGTTTATGATCAAATAATCAAAGATTTAAAGACCGCCGCCAATGATTTGCCACCTTCATATTCTACCAATGAGTATGGCTATCCAACAAAAGATGCGGCTTTAGGTCTTTTGGCTAGAATGTATTTATACAACAAAGATTATCAAGGCGTATTAGATGCCATTTCTCAAATTTCTCCTCGCACATTAAATCCAAGTTACGCTCAGTTATTTACAGAACAAGGAGAGTTTTCAAATGAAATCCTTTTCTCTGTAAGATTTTTTCAAGACGCATCAAACAACGGAGAATTATTTTCAGGAACTTTTGTCGGTATTCCTAGGGTGAATGTACAGCCAATGCCCAATTTGGTAAAGGACTATTATTGTACAGATGGTAAGCCAATAACTGCATCGCCACTGTATAGTCCAGGCACCGCAACTAATAATACTCCTCAAAAAAATAACAGAGATCCAAGGTTGCTTGCATCAGTATATTTTAATGGTGATGTTTTTTTAACTAGCCCAGTTACCACATTTAAAGGCAATACTGCCACAACTTATGGTCAAAAAAAATATATTAGGAATGCACCATCAGCATCAGGGATAGCAGTTTTTAGTCCTGGAGGTCAAGATTTTATAGTGCTACGTTATGCAGACATACTTTTAATGAAAGCAGAAGCATTAGTAGAATTAAACCAACTTGGCGGTGTTCCGGCATTGGTTAATCAGGTAAGAGCAAGGGTAAATATGCCAAGCGTTGAAAGCGTTGAAGGAACAAATTTAAGTCAGGGTACCTTACAAAATATTGTTCGTCATGAGCGCAGGGTTGAGTTAGCATTTGAAGGTTTAAGATTTTTCGACTTAAAACGTTGGGGAAAAATGCAAGACGCAGTTGCAAGAGCTGCGGCAGATAACGTGGCCGGATACACACCTATATATAGACCTGGTAAATCAGAAATATTTGCAATACCACAAGTTGAAACACAGAACAATAAAAATTTAATACAAAACCCGGTTTGGCAATAAAAAATTAAAATTAGGTGTATGGTGTTGTACTATAGTTTATGATTGGTTGTGTTTATATTAATTGGTTTACGCACAAACATCTGCACCTAGTTTTAATAGCTATTAAAAATCAATATTTAAGAAGCTTATTCTTTCTTTAAAAAAAGAATAAGCTTTTTTAAAAAACCATGTTTTCTAAACCTATATGCGTTTTAAAGTCTTATTCTCGTGTTTCTGAGTTTTGCAATTTTGTGCGTCCTTTAGTTGCTCAGACAAGCCGAAAGTTTGATTATTGAGATTTGATATACAGAAAGATTAACCAAATTACTCAACTAATGTCTTTTATTCGCAATTATTGCTACGTCATTGTTTTTTTATCTGTTATGTTTAATTGCAACATTGCAATTGGCAGTTTAAAATTTAATCTAAAAAACGATATTAAAAGTTCGGTTGCAACAACCTACTATATTCATCCAACATTAGGTGATGATGCTAACAAAGGAACATCAAAAGCGTTTGCTTTTAAAACACTGGCTCCAATTCAAAAACTAAAACTTACACCGGGTGATAAAATTGTTTTGGCAAATGGGCAAGTTTATACAGGCAGCTTAAATCTTGTCAATCAACAAGGAAATAAATCAAAGCCTATTGAAATCACATCCATTAAATGGGATGAAAATGATAAAGAACAACCCGCAATTATAGATTTTAAAGGTTTAGAGAATGGAATCCTTATTCAGGACTGTAGCTTTTTAGCTATCTCAAATTTACAGCTTACAGCAAATGGTTACCAAACACCAAATAATTCACAAAAAATGAGGTGTGGAGTTTTAATAACTAATTCCGACAAATCTTTAATGACCAATATCAGCCTAAAACAGTTGGTTGTTAAAGATGTATATTATGAAAACGCGGGATATAAAAGAGGGGCAGGCGAAGTGAAAAGTGCCAACGGAACCCAAAAATATGGATGGGGAATTAGGCTAATCAGCGATGATAGCGAAAAACTGTTAAAAAATATCACCATTAGTAATTGTACCATTGCGGATGTTAGTCATACAGGCATTAAACTAACCGGTAAAGGACAAAACATCAGCGATATAACAATTAGAGATAGCCGAATAGAGAATACTGGTGGTCCTGGTATCCAAATGTCCGAGGTAAATAATATTTATGTAGCCAATAATTTAGTTGATCATCCCGGAAGTAATAATGATAGCCGTAAATGGGGTAGGGGAAGTGGTTTGTGGACTTGGGGATCATCAAATATCTTAATTGAGAAAAACCAGTTTTTAAATGCCAATGGCCCCGGAGACTCTGCGGGCGCACATATTGATTTTAATTGTGATAATGTTGTCATCCAATACAATTTC
The DNA here is from genome assembly GCF_946480185.1 of uncultured Pedobacter sp. Next base: position 42,692 of record NZ_CAMLIG010000015.1, read on the forward strand.
AGTTATAACAATGCAGGAGGATTTTGTGAAATATTGGGGAACAATTATAACTGTGCATATCGCTATAATGTAAGTGTTAATGATGGCTATAGAGTTAAAGGCAAAGACGGTGCTTTCCAGGAAGGGAAAACTTTATGGTTAAGTGGTTATGTTGGAAATAAAGCGCCACTTAAAGGACCTGTAAACACATATATTTATAACAACACAATTTACTGCGATTCAACGATTGTTCCCAAAATCGCTTTCGCTAATAATAGCTCCGGAATATTAATTGCAAACAATATTTTTTACACAAAAAACGACTTTAAAGCTGTTTTAGGCGATCAGTATAAGCCCGATACAGAAAATAGTCTGATTACTAAAAATGTGATATTTAGCAATAATCTGTTTGCTCACAAATCTTCATGGCCAAGTGAAGCTTCACTTAAAGACACAAACTCTTTTTACGGCGACCCTATTTTTAAAAATCCGGAATTGGCAAAAATCAATGCCTTTACGCCAAAAAACATTAAAATAATACAGCACCACGGAATCGATATTGTTGCGTTCCCTTTCAACAAAACCAAATTAAATTATTCCTTAAAAATGGATAAAGATATTTTGGGAAATAAATTGATTGGAAAGCCGAGTCTTGGTGCCATTCAACCATTTGAATAATTATTAAAATAAATTGTTATCCTATGTTAGTACTTCAAAAATTAAACGTAAGACCTTTATTAATGATTGTCGCAATGTTTATCATGACTTTCATGCTAAATTCATGTAAACAAACCCATTCTTCTGATAAAAAAACCAACATCATCATCATTTATGCTGACGATTTAGGTTACGGAGATTTAAGTTGTTACGGAGCTACAGCGCTACATACGCCAAATATTGATAGTTTAGCTAACCATGGGATAAAATTTACCGATGCCCATTGTTCTGCATCAACTTGTACACCATCACGTTTTGCTTTGCTAACCGGTAGTTATGCTTTCAGGAACAATGCAGCCATCCTTCCGGGAGATGCGCCCCTAATTATTAATCCAAAAAAAGAGACTATTGCATCGATGCTAAAAAAAGCCGGATATACTACCGGTGTAATTGGCAAATGGCATTTGGGTTTAGGCAACGGAGCACCAAACTGGAACGGTTCTATAAGTCCCGGACCTTTAGAAATTGGGTTTGACTATAGTTTTTTAATTCCGGCAACGCCAGACCGGGTGCCCACTGTTTTTGTGGAAAATCACAGTGTCGTTAATCTCGACAAACAAGACCCAATAACCATAAATTATGATAAGAGAATTGGTAATGAACCGATAGGATTAGAACATCCCGAAATGCTTAAAATGCAGGCCGACAGCCAACATAGCGGAACCATTGTGAACGGCATTAGCAGAATTGGCTTTATGAAAGGCGGGCATAAGGCTTATTGGAAAGATGAAGATTTTAATACTGTTTTAAATGAAAAAGCAAAAGCATTTATTAACGGAAATAAAGATCAGCCTTTCTTTCTATACTACGCATTACCTAATATTCATGTACCCCGGGTAGCCAACGCAAAATTTGCAGGCGTATCAGGTTTGGGCCCTAGAGGTGATGAAATTTTAGAGATGGATTGGATGGTTGGAGAGTTAATGAAAACCTTAAAAAATTTAGGTATCGAAGACAATACTTTAGTGATTTTTAGCAGTGATAATGGTCCTGTGCTAGATGACGGCTACGCAGATAAAGCCGTACAGTTATTAGGAAACCATAAACCTGCCGGAATTTATAAAGGCGGAAAATATAGTGCTTATGAAGGCGGAACCCGAGTGCCTACCATTACATTTTGGCCAAATAAAATTAAACCCGGAGAAAGCGACGCATTATTTAGTCAGGTCGATTTTTACGCCTCTTTGACATCGATGGTGGGTTTTAAAGGAAATAATGCACCGGATAGCGAAAATATGTTATCAGTATTAACGGGCAAATCAAAAACCGGACGGAAACAGATGGTAGAAGAAGCTTTTACCATGTCTTTAAGATCGGGTGATTGGAAATACATTGCTCCTTTTAATGGTAAAACACCAGATTGGTTAAAAAATAAAGCGGTGCCCACAGGTTTACAAACAGAACCACAGCTATATAATTTAAAAGACGATCCTACAGAATCACACAATTTGGCAGATCAGTATCCGGATGACTTACAGAAGCTTTCTAAATCTTTAACAGAGATTATGGCGCATAAGTAAAAAGCTATGAGCAAACTGAATTGAGAGAACAACAATCTGCTTGAACAATTTAGCACCTAACAATGAATAGATATGCCACGCATAATGCCTATTTAGTTTAGGATATTTGATTTAAACGATAACCAAATTATTTAAACAAAACTGATTATTGATTTAATCTCATAAAGATGGAATCAGTTTTAAATCAGTTTTTTATTAACCAATTTAAATTAAAAGAAACAACATGAAAAACCTTCGAATCCATTTTCTGATTTTTATTTCAATAAGTATTGCTGTTTCTGCCTGTTCTAAAAAAGATAATGCTCAGCCTTCAGTTTATGTGCCACCAGTTGTTGTTCCTCCAACGCCGGGCGGTTCGGGCGGTAACACCGGGATGACAATTTCCCAAAGTTTAAACCAGGAATCTCCAAAAACAGATTTGGATGTTTCTGTTATCTATTCAAGCTCAACACAGTCTAGCGCTAACTTTAAGCCATTGCCAGATGGTTATAACGATAATATTAAATCTTTTACCTTGCCAAAAGGCTACATGGTTTCTTTTGCCGAAAACCAAAACGGTACCGGAGAATCTATATGTTACGTTGCCGCAGTTAGTGATGTAAAAGAAAATTTGCCAAGCAGATTAGTTGGAAAAGTTTCTTTCGTGAGGTTTTTCCCAATTAAATACACAAATAAAAAAGGTTTGTGCAATACCAATGTTAGCGAAGCTGCTGCACAAAAAGCTTCCTGGTTTTACAATTGGGGTTTAGGTGCTACTTCTAACGAAACTGGCACTTACGCTCCTATGACTTGGGGTAAAGGTGCGGCAACAACAGCAAATGCTTTGGCTTTTATTGCAAGAACAGATATTGATCATATAATGTCTTTTAATGAGCCGGATAACACAGGCCAATCAAATATCCCTATTATTGATACTGCTATTGCCAGATACAAGTTGATGATGCAGACAGGGTTAAGACTTGTTTCTCCAGCAGTTGAGCAGGACAATTCAACAGCCAGTACAGATTGGTTGCCTATGTTTATGGTTGCGGCAACAGCTCAAAAATTAAGAGTTGATGTTATTGCATTACATTGGTATGATTGGGGAAATGAAAAAAACAACAAGGCTACAGATCAACTAACTGCAGATGCGATTTTAACAAGGTTTAAAAACTATGTAGAAAAACTACACGCCGCTTATCCAGATCAAAATTTGTGGTTTACAGAGTATAACTGTAACCCCGCAAGATCAGAAGCCGTACATAAACTTTTTATGCAGAGTTCTGCGGCATATCTTAACACAGTTCCTTACGTAGAGCGTTATGCCTACTTTTTTCCAAGTTCATTACCCATATCTTCCGGAGCTCCAAGTTATGCTCCAACAGCACTAGGTCAGGTTTGGTATAATATTTCTTCCCCTTCGGCATTAAGTGCAAATATAATTCCTAAATAGCCGAACCTTAAAAAAAAGTCCATTTCAACATAAAATATTGAAATGGACTTTTAGAAACGATCAATAACATCATTTCAAAAACTTATCAAAAAGATATTGATAATCAATTTATTAATTGTTTTTTAGGAGTAGCTATTTGTTTTTGTAAAAACTGATATTTGAAATGGTTCCACTGTATCCTTTAATTTGGGTATCGGTAAAATAACCATCATTATTAGCACTAAAGCAAATTCCCTTAATATCTGGAGATAATTGAATGGTTTTTGCAATATAACATTGATCACGTTTAAAGCATCTCTTTCTGACTTCAGGATGGTAACTGTCAGATTATCTGAATTTTCTGCTTTAAAAATTGATACTTGTTGTTAGCATTAAAGTTTGCACCGCTAAAACGGATACCCAATAGCCAAGTTAAATACCAAATTCTCTTTTCTCCAGTTTTTATCTCCAAACTTAATATCGTTCAATACCCATCTCTCACCTTGCGGTAAATAAGGTTTTCTAATCGGGAAACCCAAATCTAAACGTAAAATCAAAAAAGATAAATCTAAACGTACTCCGGCACCTGCATCAACTGCAAGTTCGTTTAAAAAATGGCTACTAAAAGCTGCGCCCTGTTTTTGTGGATCATTGTTTAATAACCAGATGTTTCCGGCATCTACAAACAAAGCACCTTTAAAAATCGAAGTAAAATCATACCTATACTCCGAATTTAATTCCAATTTAATATCTCCAGACTGGTCTGGCAAAAAAGAATTAGCATTAGCTGGTTCTTTGTAAGTTCCTGGACCAATTGATCTTGCCCTAAAGCCACGTAAACTGCTTGTTCCGCCAATAAAAAATTGTTTGATAAAGGGCAATTGCGAGGAATTTCCATAAGGATAACCAAAACCGGTAATGATACGGCTTGCGATGGTTGATTTTGCTCCAAATTTAAAATAGTGCCTAAAATCGTTTTCTATTTTTAAATATTGGCTAAACGGTACTTTAAATATTCTGGCGGTATCGCCGTTTAAAACATCGCTTTTGTTAATTAAACCCGCAATATTTCCGGCTAAATCTATTTGTCCTTTGTAATAAAAAGTGTTTTTCTTTTTGGTTTCGGCAGTTGTGGTGTAAGTGTAACTATAAGACGGACCAAAAATAAGCTGTTTGTCAATTATCCGTTGTAAACTGGGTACAGTATCGGCTTGCGCCTGATACTCTGCAGATATATTGGAGGAATTGGTGTAGGTGATTTCTGTAAGTTTTAAGGAATGTTCTTTACGGATATTCTCTTTCCATAAATAGCCAAAAGAGCCTCTGAAAGTGTTTAAGGAATATAATCCTGTTCTGTTCTGGTACTCGAAACCTAAAGTTGCCACTGTTTTAGGCGTAAAAGCCGAGATGGATTTAAACTTAACAAAAGGGGTCACAAATTTTGGCCAGGTTAAGCTGGCGTCGCCACCGAAGCGCAATACGTTATGCCCATTGTTTTGTCCCGAAACTTGAGTTTCTGCTCCAATAAACGCTGTAACCGTTAGTTGTTCAGCACCTCTAAAGGCATTTCTGTTAGTCCAGTTGAGGTTTACCTCAGAACCGGTATAATTTGCGGAGTTTGTTTTACCTAGCAACTCTAATCGGATAGATTTTTTTGGCAGAGGCGTTAGATAATAGTAAGCGTCCAAAACGCTATTTAAAGAATCAGAGGGTTTGAACTCGTTTTTAACAAATTTAAAAGTACCCACATTTACTAATCTATTTAGCGATAAATTATGGTCGGTGCGGTTGTAAATATCGCCTTTGTTAAATTGTAAGGCCCGGTCGAAAATTTGTGGCTTAAATTTTTTCTTCGGGTCAACAATGATCAAATCTTTATACCTATTTAAAGAATCGGTATAGCGCTGCACACTGTCGTTACCCAAGCTATAATCCGGATAAACATAAATATCGCCAATGCTATAAACGTTTTTTGCCTGTTGTGGCGTTTGGTTTTTAACTTTTAAAATGATATCAACTTGGTGTTTGCCTACTGTACTATCTACTTGCGCCAATAAATAATCGGGACCGAAATAAAAAAATCCTTGCTCTTTTAATTTGGCATCAATCCTTGCTCTTTCGGCTTTTATTTTACCCAAATCATAAGGCTCGCCAGCTTTAAAAAATGTAGTTTCTTTTGTTGCGGCTACGGCTAAACCTAATTTGCTGGAGTCTGTGGGGAATTTAACTTCTCTAATTTTATACTGAAAGTTAGGTTTAACAGTATAAATAGCGGTTGCCCGTTTATGTTTAGCAGTTGAATCAGCGTAAGCCCTACCTTTAAAATAGCCACGGTTGTCCAAGCGGTTTTCTATCAATTTAACATTATAATCTAAATCAACTTTTGAGAAATAAACTGGCGCTTGCCCAAATTTTGTGTTTAAAAAGTGTTTAATTCCTTTGGTTTTGTTTGTTTTGGTAATGTTATAAATCCATAATTTGGGACGCAAACCTAAAATTGATGAATTTGGAAGCGGACGTAAAATACTTTCTAATTCATCTTTTAAGATGGATTTTTCTGATTTTTTAATACTATCGCCTTCCACTTTAATTTTAGCACCTACATAAAGTAACTCGCCCTTTGGCAAATATTTGGTGTTGCTACATGAGGCAATAAAAAATACAACCACTAATAAATATATATGAGATTTAAGTTTCATGTTAGTTGCTCTCGGTGTTATCTTTCTTTTTGTTATCTTTCTTGATTTTCGATTTTTCAAAAAGTTCTTTAAACTTATTGTAATCCATGGTAATGATAAAACCTAAACCAGTTTCCACTACCTGCCCTTGCAATGCCACCTGATATTGGTTTTTGCGGTACGCTCTTAGTAAATACCTGCCGTCTTTAGAAAGCGAATAATCAATAGCAACATCACCAGCAATATTATTTGCTTGTTGGTTGCTCTGTTGCGGGCCTTCTAGTCCAAAACTGCTACCAATGGTAACTTTTAACCGGTCGTTTAATAAACGTTTGGATAATCCCACATTCAAATCGGTTCGGTTTGCTCTTTGGCCTGTAGTATAATCGTTCGTAGATTCTAAATCAAAGTTTAGCTGAACTCCTTGAATCAAATCACCCGCAAAATCATTCAATTGTTGCGAGATAATTTTACTTACGCTTTGCCTTATCAAAGTTTCTGCACCGCCAGAACCTGCTTCACTAGCAAAAGGATTTTCGCCGATAAATCTGTTCAACAATAGCAATGCAAAAACCTGTTTATTAAGCTCAGATGGCTGTTGCCTTAACTGATCCAACTTTGTTTTAGAATCATCAATGATATTTTGTGCAACATTATAATTGCCATCAGGCAAAATAATATCAAATGAAATTTCGGGTTTCATCAATTCACCCTTCATTTTTAGCAATACATTAAATGGCAGCTTTTGCTTGTAAGTATTTTTAACCGCTTGTGGTTTGTCACCTAACTGGTCGCCAACTAAATCTATAGGGGCAGTATCTGCTACGTAAATAGCGGTTACGTCTAAAGTTGCAGAAAGCGGGTCGCCGGTCCACAAAACAGAGCTTCCTTTATCAATTTTAAACTGTCGTTTGATGAAATTGAAAGACATTTCATAATAGCCTTCTTTCAGTTCATATTTCCCTGTTAAAGATATTTTTCCGGACGGATCTATTCCAGCACTTAATTCTGCGTCTCCTTTTAATTTTACAAAATCTCCATTTCCTTTATCAATTACCATGGTAAGTTCCGCCTCCGGGTCAACCTCGATTGCCATGTTAAGGTTCATTCCTTTAAAATTGGTTTTGTTTAAAGAATCGGGTAATACAAAGGCTTTGTTAAATGCAGGATCGTCCTGATCTATAAATTCCACAATTCCTTCTTTATCGGCAATTCCAGGATCGTTTTGTGGCAAAACCAAAGTAAGTTTGGTGTCCTTATTTATCCGTAAACTTCCGTCAATCACGGGATTATCTAAATCGCCTTTGATACGCATTTTGGTATCAAAATAAAGTTTACCGTAATACAGATCATTGTCTTTTTCTGTAGAGTTAACTGCCATAAAGTTATCGGCATCTACTTCTAAATTAAACCTATAATCTTTAAAAGTTTGGGTGTAAATAGCACCGTTAACCGATAGTTTATTATCCGCCGAATCTGCCAGAGAAAAATTATTGAATAATATTCCATCGCCATTGAAAACAATTTTATCTGTACCTAATTTGTAATAAGAATTTATTGGAGTAACCCTAAAAGCGGCATCGTTAAAGGCAACATCACCTAAAACTTTTGGGGCATCAACGGTTCCGGTAATTTTAAATGCACCGTTTAAAAATCCTTTTGAATCGCTGATATTACCAAAGGTGAATCCTTCAATACTTTTTAAATTAAGGCGCTGCATATCCAAATTCATATCAAAACTGCTGTTCCCTGTATGGTATAATCCTTTTAAATTAACTTGGTTTCCGTAGCCAGTAATGGCAACGTCTGCATTAAAAGTATTCGGCGTGTTGTTGTTTACTTTTATGGCGAGGTTGCCCACCGTATCCGTCATAAAATTAAAGTCCTTTACCGTCATATCTGCATTAAAATTGGGCGTGTTTGCCAAATTTTTAACCAGTACATTCCCGTTAATTACGCCACCTGCCAAAAGCGAATCTTTGGATATAATATTAGTAATAGTTTCTATTCTAAAATTGGCGAAATCAATTGCTAAAGGTGAATTTGCCGATGTTTGTTGCGATTGTATTTTGATAGATTGGCCAGAATTGCTTAGCTCAAAATTATTTGCATAAACGCCCGTTTGACCAAACCTAATTACGTTGTCTTTTGTAATTTGCCATTTTTGGTAATTCAATTTTAAGCCATCTAAATTCAGTCTAAATTCGCTGTCCTTGTTTTCTAAGGCTTTTAAATTTCCGGCAATTAGGTAGCGTTCTTTGTCTGCTTGGTCACGTACCTGTAAGCGGTAATCTATTAAATTGTTTTTTAATTGCCCGGTTAAGCTCGTTTTTGGCAATACCAAGGATTGACTTTTTATTTCGTCTATCAGTAAACTGTATTTCAATGCAGCGCTGTCGGTATTTATTTTTAACCTACCGTTGGTAATGGTATAGCCAGTGTAAATTAGTTTTGGGGTAGTACCGTTTACCACTATTGTATCTCCGTTGCTGTTATATCTTCCTTTTATCGCAATGGGTTCTATTCGGGTTAAACCTGGCACCAAAGTATATAAAATGGGGTCGTCAGATACGTTCAAAGCAAAGACAAAGCGTTGCGGTTTTATAGTGTTGGCTTTTGCCACAGCAACTCCGTTTGTATTGTAATATTTTGCAATGGTATTGCTGAATGCGGCGCCAACTTCTGTTAATTTGTATTTGCCTACAATATTTGCCGACAAAATTTGCGAGCTGAGTTTTAAACTGCTGAGGTCCGCTGTGGCTTTTGAAATCAGTTTTACCGAATCCAGCTGGTAACGTTTTTTACCATCCGAAATCAATAATTTCGTTAAAAATAGCTGCCCATTTAGGTAATCCGCATCGGCAGTTTTAATATCCGCGTCAAGCGTAGCTCTTAATTTTAAAGGTTTGGCATACAAGTTTAAGGCTTTTAAATCCACACTGTCCAAATTCAGTTTCATTTTTATCGATGGGTATTTTTCTTTAAAACTTCCGCTAGCTAACAGGTCGAAATCTAAGTTAGGGTCGTTCATTCCGGCTTTTGCCTTAAACAAACCGTTTGCAATATTGGCTTTTAGCGCCAAATTTTGGTAAGTGTATTTATTGAAAACGGCTTTTATTAAATTTCCATCAATAGTTGCGTTGGCAGTTTTTGGGTCAAGCCCGATGCCTTTCACATTTGCTCTTAATGTGATTCTCCCTATCGAATCGTTTTTAATCAGTTTTCCGACATTGAAGTTATTGATATCAACAAAGGCATTATATTTTTCTTTGTTTTTGATGCGTTGGTCAAATGCAGCTTTAACTTTTGCCGTTCCGTAACTGCTTGCCAAAGCCAAATTGGTATTAAAGTTTTTAATACCTCCTTTAAAATATCCCTTAGCGGCAAAGGTAGGAGGGAGTTGAATATTGGTTGGCAAGGTTCCTTTCGGAATAAACGCGTTAATGTCTTTTGCGGTAGATTGAAAGTTTTTGATGTTTAAATCAAAATAGGCTTTTTCAACATTTGGCAAACCTTTAACGTTTCCGCTGGCTGTGATTTTTGTATTTCCAATTCCCGAAATCTCTAGTTTTGGGATATGTAAATCTTTAACCTTGCCTATTACTTTGCTGTTGATGTTCATTACGGCATTAGGCATGGTGTTAAATGGCGCAGTGCCGGAAAGTGTAGGCACCAGTAATAAAATATCTTTAAATCCTAACTTACTGCCATCGATGTTGGCATCAATATATAACTCGCCTGGCGTTTTTGATAAAGATGCAATCGACGGATATTTAACAATGATCTCGTCTTTAATTAAGGTTTGTGGCGTTTTTAAATACAGTTTTTTTAAGAAAGCATTTTTTGGTCCGTAAAAAAAGTTTGTTTTTAACTCCTGTATATTTAATCCGCTTTTATCCTGTAAAGTGAAACTGTTAATATCGCCAGAAATGGTATCTAAACTGTAGTAAAAGTTATCAGCATTAAGGTTGATGCTTTTTAAATCCAAATGCATAAAATCCATCCCTTTTTTTGCTTTTGGCGCATTCATATCATCAAAAGCGAAAGCAATATTCTTAAAATCCGCCTTGCTAAGGTTTACTTTCCAGTTTGAATTTTCCGCTGCGGCCGAAGTATCTTTGGATGTCGCATTTTTAATGGCCTGTTTTTCTGCCTTTCCTAAAGCCAAGTTTCCTTTAGTATCAGAGAACTGGATGGATTTAATATCAACAAATTGTTTCTTAAGATCTATTTTGTTGAAATCAACCAATAGTTTCCTCAGGTTTAGATGTGTTTTTAGTTTGGATCCGGCGTTATCGTAAGCAATAACAATTTTAGAAAGGTCTATTTTTCCCAAATCTAATTTCAAATCTGGAGCGGAGGAAGCTGAATCTGCAACAGCAACAGCACTTTCCGCCATTTTTTCTAGGGCGCCCTGTTTCAAATTAAGGTTTAATCCATTTAAAGTGATTTTTGGAATTTTGAAATCCATCCTGTCCAAATCAAACTTTTTAATGTCGGTATCAAAATGGTTGATATAAATATCTAGGTTGTTTTTAGTGATGGCATCGTCAAAGCGGACGCGAATTTTATCAAGATTTATTTTGTTGATGGAAAACTTCATGGAAGCAGAGCTGTCTGTTGCTTGCTTAGGTTTTTTCTGCTCGCTCATGAAAGCCTTAAGCATGTAATCAAAGTTGAAAACAGAATCTTGATTTCTTTTGATGTTTGTTACAATTCCTTCTAAATCCACCGAGTTCAACTCAATCTGATTGTCCAATAATTTGAACAGTGAAATGTCAACCGCAAGCTTATCGCCGGCTAATAAAGTGTCTTTCTGCTGGCTTTCAAAGTAAAAACCTTTTAAAACAAGTTTTTTAGGTAAACCAATCTCTATCCTATCAATTTTAACTGGCGTTTTAAATTTGCCTTCTAAAAAGGTTACCACTTTGTTTTTAACAATGTTTTGTACGGCAGGCACCTGTATAAGGATAACAACCAACAAAAAAAGCCCGATAATGCTTCCAACTATCCAGGCCAATATTTTTAAACTAAGTTTTAGGGATTTATTCAAGGATATGTGCTTTTTTAATAGATAAGACAAAGGTTAAGCCAAGATTAAGCTTATAATTCCTTAGTAGGTATTTTCTAAAATAAACATATATTCAGACCATATTTTATTTAAAATCTATTTTATATTATTCATTCACAAAAATTATGAAAAAAACAATCGTTACAATTTGTATGGTATGCTTTGCCCTTGCCTATTCTTTTGCACAATCAAAGGTGATAATTTTGTAGGCCTGAATTTCGGAACCACAAAAAGTACAATACACTATTTAAATCAAAACACAGAAACTACCGTAAATTCTGCCGGCATTAGTTACAGCACCTTTATTAAAGAAAACAGAAGGTTAAACTTCACTTTATCTTACAGTCACACTAAATCCCCAGGTCAATTAAATAAAGAAAACACTTCTAATGGTTACGGATTTGGCGTTGGGTATGGTATATTATTCCCTTTATTAAAAAACTTTTATGCAGAGATAACTCCAGGCGCAAATTACTCTTTTAGAAAATATCCTCAAGAAACAACTAATTATGAGGATTATAATTATTCGCTTAATCTGACTGGAGGATTATTATGGGTGCCATTTAAACATTTTGGTGTTAGCGCAAATTTGATAGGTTTAAGTTTCGGATATGCGAAATCTAAATCTGTTGAAACTTCAAATAACCAAACTTATGAGACAAAAACCTCCTCATTATCATTTACTAATCAGGGTAGTTTACAAAACCAGAGTTTCAGTATCTTCTTTAAATTTTAGTTTATAAGATAATTCTATTGCAAGATTACTATTATCTATTTGCAAGGTTTAAGCATTGGACTTATATTTGATGCAATCTTATTAAAACATATAGACCATGGCATTAGAAATAACAGACGCTAACTTTGAGGAGTTAGTTTTAAAATCAGATAAACCTGTATTAGTTGATTTTTGGGCAGAGTGGTGCGGACCATGTCGTATGGTTGGCCCTGTAGTTGAAGAACTGTCAAAAGAATATGATGGAAAAGCTGTTGTAGGCAAAGTAAATGTTGACCATAATCCAGATATATCCGTAAAATTCGGTATCAGAAACATCCCAGCTTTATTGTTTTTCAAAAACGGTGAAATTGTTGACAAACAAATTGGTGCAGTGCCAAAATCGGTTTTAGCCGGTAAACTGGATGCACAGTTGGTTTAATCTTTTTTAGATATTTTGAAAGGTCTTCTTTTTAAAAAAAGGAAGACCTTTCTTTTTGTGCTTAAATTTTAACACCTTTTAACGTTTAAATTAACAAAAGCATTAGGATACATTTATTGAATCTTTATATTTGCGGATAAATCAAAATTAACATGAATAAAATTATTTCAAAAATTGCTCAAGCTGGTGCAGGATTAGCTTTTATGGCAGCGGTGGTAGCTTGTAATAAAACAGATTCAAAAACAGCAAGCAAAGCATCAACTTCTGGTGCTAAAGAAAATACTAAAGTAACCAATGAGTTTGTGTACGTAAATTCTGATTCTCTTTTAAGTAAGTACGATTATTTTAAAGATATGAATGCGGCTTTAGAGATAAAATCTAAAAAAGCCGAAGCAGACCTGAAAGATAAAGGAACTGCTTTCCAGCGTGAAGTTGCTGCTTACCAACAGGGAGCAAATACCATGAGCGCAGACCAAAGAAAACAAACTGAGGAGCGTTTGGCCAGGAAACAGCAAGAATTGCAAGGCTACCAACAAAACGCGGGTGCAGCTTTGCAAAATGAACAAGCTACAGAAAATGAAAAATTGTACAATAAAGTTGCCGATTATTTGAAAGGTTACGCAAAAGAAAAAGGATATAAAATGGTGTTAACTTATTCAAAAGCTAACCCAACCATCTTATTTGCTGATGAAAGCTTAGATGTTACCGCCGAAGTAATTAAAGGCCTGAACGAAGCTTACAGTAAAGACAAAAAATAATAGAAATTTTTATTAATTTTAGAAAGCTCGATTTTAGTCGGGCTTTTTTTATGACCACGTAGCATGGAAAGACACGAAGAGTTTATGCGGGAAGCTATTGCACTTTCTAAACAAAACGTTGAAAGTGGCTTAGGCGGACCTTTTGGGGCTGTAATTGTTAAGGACGGAAAAGTGGTTGCCAAAAGTGCGAATATGGTAACCTTAAACAACGACCCAACTGCGCATGCCGAGGTTGCTGCAATTCGTTTGGCTTGCCAAAAACTAAATACTTTTAATCTGGAAGGATGCGTAATTTATACCAGTTGCGAGCCCTGCCCAATGTGTTTGGGTGCCATATATTGGTCCCGTTTAGATAAAATGTATTATGCCAACACAAAAAAAGATGCTGCAGAAGTGGGTTTTGATGATTCGTTTATTTACGATGAAATTGATTTGCATCCGAAAGAACGTAAGCTGAAATCCGAACAAATATTGGCCGCAGAAGCTTTAGAAGCTTTTCAAATGTGGCATATTTCCGAAGAGAAAAAGAAATACTGATTAGGCCGAGGCATAAGGCGAAAAGCTCAAAGCAAAAGCCTTGAACGTCTCTTGATACTCGCATCTTGATACTAAGCCAGTTCTCAATACGCAATACTCACATCTCATACTAAACAAAAATGAATAAAATTACTTGGGGAATATTAGGCTGTGGCGATGTTACAGAGGTCAAAAGCGGACCGGCATTTAACAAAGTTGCAAATTCTGAGATTATTGCAGTAATGCGAAGAAATGCGGAGAAGGCAGCCGATTATGCGAAAAGACATAGCATCAATAAATGGTACAGTAGCGCTGATGACGTCATCAATGACGAAAATATAAATGCCATTTACGTTGCCACTCCGCCAGCTCCACACAAAGATTACGCAATTCAAGCGTTAAAAGCAGGCAAACACGTTTATATAGAAAAGCCAGTTACCTTAACCAGTGCCGAGTGCGAAGAAATTATAGCGGTTGAAAAATCTGTTAAAAACAAGGTTACGGTTGCGCATTACAGAAGGGCCCAACCTTTTTTTATTAAGTTAAAAGAACTTATTGATAGCAATTCCATTGGCGAAATTAGGTTGATAGATTTAAAACTGTTTCAAAAACCAGGTTCAGATGCTATCGCAAAAACAGATGAAAATTGGCGGATAAACCCCGAAATTTCTGGTGGCGGACTGTTCTTTGATCTGGCTCCTCACCAATTAGATATATTGATTCATACTTTTGGTAAACCTTTGCAATATCAAGGCTTTTCTAAAAACCAAAGCAAGCAACACCATGTAGCCGATATTACGGTTGGGGAAATGGTTTTCCAAAATGATGTTATTTTTAATGGTGTTTGGTGTTTCAATAGTCATCCTGATCATGAAATAGAGCAATGCGAGATTATAGGTAGTGAAGGAAAAATAACATTTTCATTTTTTAGCGCTAAACTGAGTTTAACTAAAAACGGTAAAACCATAGATTTTAGCTTTCCGCCGATGCAACACGTTCAGCAAGCTATGATAGAGAAAACGGTTGATTATTTTTCAGGAGAAACAGAAGAAAACCCTTGTTCTTTGGAGGAAGCACTGGGAAGTATGAAAGTAATGGAATGTTTTGGCAAATCTTCAGATTGATGCATCAGAAGTTTCTATTTTATGATTTTACTAAACTTAATGCTTTGCCTTTATGGACCGCAATATGGTCTGATTTATCGCTCTTAATTTCATATTGTGGATCATCTTCACTGGCGTGGTGCGTATAACCTTTATAGTTGAAATCTTTGGTATGCACTTTTATGATTTTTCCGCTAACATGCCCCGCTTCCGAATTCCAAGTTACGTGGTCTCCAATTTTATATTTATTGCTCATGATTAAAATTTTTAGACTAAGTCGTTTTAATAGATTAATTGGAAAGTTCCTCATATAAACTTTTCGTGTTGTAACCATAGCAAAATGTAAACCAGTTTGCAAACAGAACATCTTTGTTTTTAATCATGTAACTTCGGATTAATCCACAAAGTAAAAACAAGCCAGCGGGAATTTTATGCTATAGTTTTCAATCCGGTTATTGATAGCTAGTTAATCATTATTTATTTTAATAAATAATTTTCTTTTCTGTATTTCTTTCATATCTTCATGGTTAAAGAAAGACATATTGAAAACATTAATTTACCTGGTAACTTTTCTTGTCGTTTTTACTTCTTGCGAAAAGGCCATTCAACCTGTTAAAGACGCTGTTTTTTCAGAAATTCCAGATACTGCCTCAATTGGTGACACTATTACTATCAAAGGAGAAAATTTTCCAATTGACTTAAAAAACCTCAAAATTTTATTTAACGATAACGAATCGAAGATTGTTTCATTAACAAGTACTGATATTAGTTTTAAAGTACCTGTTGTAAAAACGAAAGAAACTACGGTAACGGTAAAAATGAACAATCAAGTTTTGCAAACTTTTTCATTTAAATTGGCAGAAGTTCGTATAACGCAGACTTCCGAGAAAGTAAAACTTGGAGAACTTTGTGTGCTTTATGGTAAAAATTTCCAGTTTCTATCATCTCCCGTATTGCTTATTAATAATGTAGAGGTAAAGCCCAAAAGCATTGATGAAAATGGGATGAGTTTTATTTTGCCAGATATTTTATATCCGGATAGGAAAGTGAAGATAGCAGTAAAGGACGCCTCTTTAACAAATGAGTTAGGATATGAAACAAAAGTTACAGACAAATGGATTCGGGTTGCATACAGTCCCTTTGTAAAACGAGAGTTATTTAGTGCATTTGTTTTTAAAGACGAAGGATACATTCTTGGCAATAATCAGGAAGGCACAAAAAAAGTAAATTACTTCTATAAATTAAACCCAAATACATATAAATATCAGTTGGACACAGTTCCTTTGGAGACAACAACTGCGTTTGCAACACCAAACCATGTTTACTATGTTGTCAACCACACTAATATTATAGAGTATAATTTTGCGGATAAAAGTAATACCTATATAACCAAATGTCCGGACAACAATAAAAACGGGTTTTCGTATTTTACTGTTGGTGAAGATATTTACTGTTTACAGGAGTATTCTTATTTTGGGACCGTTGATCCTTTAGGGTCCTTGTTTTTTAAATTTGACTTCCAGTCTAAAACTTGGCAAAGGAGGACTGCCCCAACAAACCTTAAAAAATTTGGAACTTACAGCGCAACTGTAGGTAATGATATTTATTTTTTAAAGGATGGGACTACTTTCTTAAAATATAATTCACTTGAAGATAAATGGGTGCAAAATTTGGAAAATCCGGTAGTGAAAGGGACAAAATTTTATATAGATGCAACTTACAGCAATGCATTAAGTGTTTATGCCTTGTATAATATTGATGGTTTAGAATATATGTATGAGTACGCTACTACCAATGGCAAGTGGAAGAATTTGGGTGCTATTATCTCATCTCCAACCTATAACTTTTTCGGTTTCTTTATAGGTAATAAACATTTTATTGGCGGGTTTAAACATGATACGCTTTCGTCAGATCTTTTTGAGTCTGATGCTAGCCATATTTATCTGTTTTAAAGCGAACAGTTTAAATAAACAGATCAAAGCGGTTTTTTGTTTGATTTAGAGGGGAAAGGCTTGGAGATTTTCGGTCTATTGTTAAAGTCTTAGCAACGCTTCATTTTGTTCTTCGCAGAGAAACGTTATTTTTTGATTTACGCTATTAAGCTTCTACTTAAACTCCAGTTTTCCCAAATTATTCATGTTTCTGAGAATAAGAGATTGCCTATGATAAATATAAGCTGTTGGGTGTGCCGGCGACCATTTTATAGGGTTCGGTAAAACGGCAATCATCAGTGCGGCTTCGCCCTTTGATAAGCTAGTTGCGGGTTTGTTAAAATAAGTTTGGCAGGCACTTTCGGCACCATAAATCCCATCGCCCATTTCAATAACGTTTAAATAAACTTCCAAAATTCTGTTTTTGCTCCAAAAAAGCTCAATCAAAAAAGTAAAATAGGCTTCAAATCCTTTTCTAATGTAAGAACGGCCGGGCCATAAAAAAACATTTTTTGCAGTTTGTTGGCTAATGGTGCTTCCGCCTCTTAGTTTTTTGCTTTTTTGGTTTTTTACAAATGCTTTTTCTATGGCGGCAAAGTCAAATCCGTTATGGTGTAAAAAATTGGCATCTTCGCCAGCAATGGCAGCTTTTCTTAAGTTAAAAGACAGCTCATCAAAATTTTTCCACTGTTTATCAATCTTCCAGCTCTTATCGTCAGCTTTTCTTTCAAAAGCTCTTTCCACCATTAAAAAAGTAATCGGCGGATTGATGAACTTATAAAGCAAAACCCAAAAAATACTTATCGCAAAAAAATAAAGAAGGATTTTAGATATCCATTTACTTACACGCTGTAAATTAAGCTTGGCGCTTTTAGATTGCTTTTTTGACGGCATAGGGCTAAAATAAAAAATGCTTCCTGAATAAACAGAAAGCATTTTTAAATAAATGTATTAAAATAGCTTATTCGGCTACAACAGTAAAAGGAACTTGTACTTTAACCTCTTTGTGTAAGTTTAAATTAGCGATATAATCACCAACAAATTTCACATCAGTTTCAAAAGTAATTCTTCTTCTATCAACCTCAAAACCTAATTTCTTTAATGCATCAGCCACTTGGATAGTGTTTACTGCACCAAATATTTTGCCGCTTTCGCCAGCTTTAGCACCAATAGAAAGTGTTACGCCTTCTAATTTAGCTGCCGTAGCGTCAGCATCTTTTTTAATTTTTTCTTGTTTAAACTGAGCTTGTTTAATGTTCTCAGCCAAAACTTTTCTTGCCGACTCAGTTGCCAAAATAGCATGGCCCTGAGGAATTAAATAGTTACGGCCAAATCCAGGTTTTACAGAAACGATATCGTCTTTCTCTCCCAGCTTTTTTACATCTTGTTTTAATATTACTTCCATGTTTTAGCCTCCCTTATTTTAAACCATCAGTTACAAATGGCAATATACCTATGTGGCGAGCTCTTTTTACTGCCTGAGCTACTTTACGTTGATATTTCAAAGAAGTGCCAGTTAATCTGCGAGGTAAAATTTTACCTTGGTCGTTGATAAACTTTAACAAAAAGTTAGCGTCTTTGTAATCAATGTATTTAATTCCGTTCTTTTTGAAACGGCAATATTTTTTTCTGTTATCCTCCACCTTGGGAGCAGTCACATACTGGATTTTGTCTTGTGCCATTAGTTTGCTGCCTCAGCTTTGTCTTTTTTCTTGTTAAATGCACCGCCACGTTTTTTCTCGTTATACGCAACTGCATGCTTATTTAAATTGATGGTTAAAAATCTCATTACACGCTCATCACGTTTTAATTCAATTTCTAATTTGCCGATAACCTCACCTGAACATTTGTATTCTGTCAAGTGATAGTACGCGGTCGATTTTTTCTCGATCGGGTACGCCAGTTTTTTCAAACCCCAATTGTCTTCCATAACAATTTCGGCTCCGTTATCAGTAAGTACTTTAGAGAATTTTGCAATCACCTCTTTAGCAACTTCTTCTGATAACAACGGGGTAAGAATGATAGTGGTTTCGTATTGATTCATTTCTTACAATATTGTTTTAATCCCCACTTTTTTGTGGGACTGCAAAAGTAGAGATTATTAAATTGAAAAACAATAGTTTAAATCTTTTAAAATGGAGGATTCGATGAATTTACGCTGAGGCTTGTAATAAGAAAGAATGATAATTTGGCACAGAAACAATATTGCACCTGTAATAACGTAATTGATGAGTTAATTTGTTGCATCTCCTTTCAAAAGAACTTAAATTGCAAAAAGCCTAAAAACACATTTATGAGAATACCCATCACGAGAAAAAATGTTACCGTAATGCCCGATTCAAAGCGGGTAATCGCCCGCTTTTTTTATAACGGCGAAGAAAGAGCAAAAGAAATTTTGGCACATCTTAATAATTTTGATGAACAGGCCGTTTATGATTTAATAGCCCCAATTTTACAGGAATTTTCAAAAAGACACCGTAATATCACACGGATATTAGAAAAACACGCCGATAAACTGATGCTTGAAATACCGGAAGAGGCGCAAGGCATTAGGGAAACATCACGTTTCCGGAAACTGTTGATAGGTGCTTATTTTACACATGAATATTCAATTGAGTCGGCGGCGTTTTTTAATCCCTCTATTATCGAAGATCCAGACCAGTCTGATTTAGTGGAAGGCGAACGCAGGTTAATTATAAGTTTTAGAGCAGTAGGAGAGGGGCATATTTCTTCCATTGTTTTTAGAAGGGCTTTGTTGAAAAAAAACAATGATATTGAAGTTATGCCTGCTGGCAGATATGTAGATGAGGCGGAAATTGTAAAAAATAATGTTTACAAGAAAGAGTTGTTTTTAGAGAAAGCAGAAGACGCCCGGATATCCAAAAAAACACTCAAGCTTGCTCACGAACATTTGCCAGAAAAGTTTGATTATAGAGAGCTGAAGAATGTAGTTGAGAACTTATTGGCAGACCATACAGATAAGCCAGGGACTGAATTGCAAAAGCTTTTATGGTTGGCAGACTCATACCATGAGATTATATTTTCTTTAGATACAGACATCTCCGACCGTATCATTTACCCAATTACAGAATACGAAAGAAAGGGGATTGAAGATGCCCGTTTTGTAAAGTTTACCGATGATGAGGGCGGTATTAAATATTATGCTACCTACACCGCTTACGATGGGAAAACCATTATGCCTAAGCTTTTGGAAACCACTGATTTTTATGATTTCAAAGTGCGACCGGTATATGGTTCTGGCGCAAAAAATAAAAACTTAGCCCTGTTTCCGCGGAAAATCAATGGCAAATACGTAATGATGTCGCGTATTGACGGCTGGAATAATTACATCATGTATTCAGATAAAATAAATATCTGGACAGATCCTATCCAGCTTCAATCGCCAAAGTATTCTTGGGAGTTTGTGCAAATTGGCAATTGTGGCTCGCCTATAGAAACAGAACATGGTTGGTTAGTGGTAACACATGGCGTAGGCGCAATGCGCAGGTATTGTTTAGGGATAAGTTTGTTGGATTTAAATGATCCCGGAAGAGAAATTGGCCGATTGAAAGAACCACTTTTAATTGCTAATACAGATGAACGGGAAGGTTATGTACCCAACGTGGTTTATTCCTGTGGTTCAATTATTAATAATGGCGAGTTAATTATCCCATACGGATTATCAGATTATTCTTCTTCGTTTATGACGGTTAATTTAAATGATTTAATGGAGAGATTATTGGGCACAGATTCTCATACGGTGGCGGAAAGTAAGGCGGAACAGAAAAAGGATGTAAGCCGTATGAAACCGATAGGATTGGCTAAAAGTAGTCGCTAAGGAGTCTTTACTTTAAGATTTGATGGTATAAATCCAGGTATTTTTTAGCCGTTGTTTCGGCAGAGAATTTACTTTTTGCAATTTTAGAACAATTGGAGCGGTTGATTGTAGCTAGTTGTAAAACCGCTTCACTTGCTTCTGCAATATTGCTCACTAAAAATCCCGTGGTTCCATGGCCAATTAATTCCGGCATGGAACCGCGGTTAAATGCAATAACCGGCGTCCCGCACATCATGGCTTCAGCTACGCTTAAACCAAAAGGTTCGTTAAAATTTATTGGATGTAATAAGGCTAAAGATTCGCCCATTAGTTTGTTTCTTTCTTCCAGTCCAGCATGCCCGATAAATTGAATGTCGTCATTTAAATGTGGCTGAACTTCTTTGTCAAAGTAATGTTGATCTTGGATAATACCAGCTATAACCAATTTTTTGTTGGTTTGCCTTGCGATAGCAATGGCTTCGGCAGTTCCTTTATCAGGATGAATTCTTCCGAAAAAGAGCAATTGATCTTTTGGATTAGTGTTTAAGGTAAAATCAGCTGTGTTTAAACCGTTGTAAACCGTTGCTAAATAACTTAACTTTTTATGCCTATCTGAATTGCTGATAGATACATAAGAAGTATTTGCATTATATTTTTGGTACACCGGGATTATTTTTTCTGATGAAAAGCCATGGATAGTGGTAAGCATGGGAGTAGCGATGAGTTTTGAATAAGTAAGTGGCAAAAAATCGAAGTGATTATGGATGATGTCATAATCACCTGCGTTTTCCATTAAGTTGCTGATATGCAAACACTCCAACACCTTTGCGTCCTGACCTTTTTTGGTTTCATATCCTTCATCAATTACAGCGTTTAACTTGCCGGAAGTTATAGAATCTCCAGTCGCAAAAAGCGTAACTTCAATACCAAGTTTAACCAGTTCTTCGGCTAGGTTAGAAGCCATTTGTTCCCACGGGCCATAATGTACCGGCGGTGTACGCCAAGCAACGGGCGATAATATGGCAACTTTCATCTAAGCCTGAGCTTTTAAAGCAACCTTATCAAACAAATACTCTTTTTCCTGTGCTTTTAACACGGTAAGATGCGAGATATAATAAGCCAATGTACTTTCTGCTCCTTGGTTTCTGTTCAAGCCATGCGGCGTTAAACCGTCGCAACAGCCTTTAGTTTCATGGTCGTAAAGCGGTACGCGTAAAGCATTTTCTCCTAAAAACCACAAATAGGTTTTAAACATTTTTTCTATAAACTTCACGTCTTTTGTGGTTTCAAATGCTTGGTAATACATCATCACGGCGGCCATGGTTTCTATAGCTTGTTGGTCAAAAACTGCTTTTTCTTGGCCTTTATAAAACCAGCCTTCATTTCCGATAGGATTGTAATATCCATGATTAAAGGTTTCACTATCTAAAAAGTTTAAACTTTCTAAACCAATTTCTTTATAAATCTGCTTATTTGTAATCTCATAAGATTTCAATAGCGCCAAGGGTAAAATAGCATTGTCATAAGTCAGTTTTTCTTCAAACCAATGCCATCCTGTTGAACGGTGCTTTTCATAAGCCAACACCAATTTATCTGCTAAAAGTATCAGCTGGTCTTGTACACTTTCATCAGGATAAGATTTTAGGTAATGCGCTAATCCAATGATACTGTTAGCATGGCCACGTAAATGTTCCAACTTATCTAAATGCTGTAAAGAGTTAAAAAACAGTTCACGGGCAAATTCTTTATAAGAATTATTTGGCGAATTACAGATCATAAAACCCAAAGCCCATAATGTCCGTCCGTAAGAATCATCGGTGCCAACTTCATCTAAATACTCGCGTTTAAAGCTAA
Source organism: uncultured Pedobacter sp. (assembly GCF_946480185.1). The sequence goes on from NZ_CAMLIG010000015.1 coordinate 65,201, forward strand.
GGAAGTTTCTGAAGTTGCCGTTTTCGCACTGCATATATTGGATAAAACTGAGGTAAATAGGCAATAAATCAAGCGCTTCTTTTGATTGATACTGGTCATAAGTCATCAGTATCATAATTAAGGCTCTGCTGTTATCGTCCATGCAATAGCCCTCTTTTAAGTTTGGGATGCCGTACTTTGCATGTTGTACAATACCAGTATCATCTGTTAAACGTTTTACATAATCCAAGGTAAAGTTGGGCATTAAATCGGCATTAAGCTGCGAAAAATTAAAAGCTACTTTAGGCAGATGATTTTCAATTGCCTGTTCGGCCAGTTTTTTATAAATGCCACCAATTTTTGGATAACGAAGCGTTAAGCCATAAGCGTAAGCGTTGTCTCTAATATTTTTAAGTACTTTGTCATTATTCAATAACTCGTTTACAATATCGGCTAAAGCTTTTTCATCCCCAAAATCAAAAAGTTTGCCTCGGTTGTTTGCAAGTAATTCTTGTGCATGCCAATAAGGTGTAGAAACTACCGCAGCGCCAGCTCCAACGGCGTAAGACAAAGTTCCGCTGGTAATTTGTGCTTCGTTTAGGTATGGAGTAATGTAAATTTCTGTTGCGGTGAGGTATTTAACCAAATCTTCCTCGCTAACAAAGCTGTTGATAAAGTTTACGTTTTTGCTTACACCTAAATCTGCGGCTAGCTTTTTTAAGTAATCCCGATATTCTTCTCCCTGATTTTTTAAAATGTGAGGATGTGTTTTTCCGATAATGGTATAAACTACATCTGGATGGTTTTTAACAATTGCCGGTAAGGCTTTTATTACGGTTTCAATGCCTTTATTTCTGGATAGCAGGCCAAAGGTTGATAACACACGCTTACCCGGTAATACTTTTTTCTTGTTTAAAATTTCTTCGATAGAATCCGGATAATCTGGTACGCCATGCTCAATTAGCGCAATTTTGTCTCTGCTTATTCCGTAAACTTTTTCTAAAAAATCAACAGCTTTTTTGGCCATTACCACGATTTTTGCGGAGTGTAGAGCAATGTCCTGAATGATCAGCTTTTGCAGATAATTTGGCTCCTCTAAAACGGTGTGTAATATGGTAATTAATGGTTTCTCAATCCGATTGATCAATGGTAAAACATAAACCCCACTATCGCCACCATAAATTCCAAATTCATGTTGCATGATACAAACATCCGCATCGCTGTTATTGATAAAGTTTGCCGTTTGGATATAATCTTTCTGGTGTTGCTGTCTAATAACGTGTTTGACCTCTTTTCCATACTGGTATTGCGCCAAATCATCCTGATCATTAATGGCAATAACGAAACTTTCACCTTTGCTGTGTAATAAATTTTTGTCTATTGCATTTTTAAGATTTGCGTTAAATGTAGCCAAACCGCAAGGACGTGGCATGTACGTAGAGATGTATGCGATTTTCATAATTAAAACTAAAAATAGGATTGAAATAGAATGCGCCGTTGTAAAGAAAAAATGATGCCAATTTAGCTGAAAGTGACGGATGTCAGCTATTTTTGATCAGGATGATAATTGTGTGATTGGAGAGTAGGTGTTATACAAAGATTAGTGAATAAATCAGCCTGAGCGAATGCGGAAATTTTCACGTAAAAAAAGCCGGTATTTATTGACCTAAATCAATAAACACCGGCTTTAACGAATAATTATAACGGAGCTAAACCTTAGCAATATTGCTCAAATGCACCAATTAAATTATCGGCAATCATTTGTGCCGGACGTCCTTCTATCTGATGACGCTCTATCATGTGTACCAATTTGCCATCTTTAAATAAAGCCATTGATGGCGATGAAGCTGGGAAAGGCAACATAAAACCTCTGGCGGCATCTACTGCTTCTTTTTCCATTCCTGCAAAAACAGTAACTAATTTATCAGGTGTTTTAGCACTTGAAGCTGCAATTTTTGCAGCCGGACGAGCGTTTGCCGCCGCACAACCACAAACAGAATTAACAACCACAAATGTTGTACCTTCTGTGGCTATCGCATTTTTTACTTCTTCAGCGTTTTTTAATTCTTGGAAACCTGCGTCTGTTAATTCTGTACGCATTGGTGCAACTAAATATTCTGGATACATCTTTTTATTTTGTTTAGTCAATAATTTTTAAAAAAGTCTGCTCAAACTTTTTAACGTTACAAAATTAGCGTTTTTTTTGAAGCGCTATTAATTTGCCAATCAATTATATGTCATAAATAAAAAAGACTTTGGTCAATTTTATCTTTTAGCTCTCCTATCCGGCGGGATATTATAACGCTATGTATGAAGTGGAACTTTACTTTTTATAGCTTACTTTCCAAATGATTTTTGCGGCGTCATCGCTCACCAATAAAGATCCGTCTGGCAAAGTAGCTACAGAAACTGGTCTGCCGTAAACTTGGCTGCTATCTTCATTAGCTACAAATCCTGTTAAAAAATCTTCGGGTTTGCCCGCTTGTTTTCCGTCTTTAAATGGGATAAACAGCACTTTGTACCCCGAAAATACTGATCTGTTCCAAGAACCATGCTGACCTACAAACATACCGCCTTGGTATTTAGCAGGAAATTGTTTTGCTCTGTAAAATGTTAAACCTAAAGATGCAGTATGTGAGCCTACTTGAATATCTGGAACTAAAGCTTTGGCCACTAAATCCGGACGTTCGCCTTTTCTGCGTGGATCTTCATGCTGTCCGAAATATGAATATGGCCAGCCATAAAATCCGCCGTCTTTTACGCTGGTCACATAATCCGGTACTAAATCGTCGCCTAAATTATCCCTTTCATTCACGGCAGTCCATAAAGCACCGGTTTTGGGCGCCCAATCTAAACCGTTCGGGTTTCTTAATCCGCTGGCATAAACGCGTTCGCCACTGCCATCCGGATTAATCTCCAATATATTTGCTCTGCGATGTTCTTCTTTAACACCATACTCGCCCACATTGCTTGCCGAACCTACGGTAACATATAATTTGGTATGCTGAGGGTTTGCAATAATGTTCCTTGTCCAATGGTTGTTATAGCCGCCGCCTGGTAAGGTTAAAATGCGCTTTCCGGCAGAGGTAATGCTGGTATCTGCAGCTTTATATGGGAACTTCAATACTTCGTCTGTGTTCGCTAAATAAAAGAAGCCATTCATTACCAGCATTCCAAATGGTTGATTTTGACCGGTTAAGTAAGCGTATCTGCTTTCATAAATTCCGTCTTTGTTTTTATCTCTAAAAAGTGTAACTCTATTTGCGCTCCCAAAATTTTGTGATTTTGACTTAAAAAAGTCGTCACTTTCATCAGTTCTTTTTTTCTTTGGGATCTTAGTGCCCGATTCGGCTATAAAAACATCGCCGTTTGGCGCTACGTAAATCCACCGTGGGTTAGCTAAGTTTTTTGCAAACACAGAAACTTCGAAACCTTTTGGAGCGATAGGTGTTTTTCCTTTTGGCCATCCAATTACTTTACTGTTTTTTTGTGCAACAGGAGTGGCGTAAGGCGCAGGTAAATCTTGAGCTTTAATTTGTGCGATACTGAGGCTTGTTGCCCCGATAATTAAAACTGATTTTAAAAGATGCTTCATGAATTTTTTAGTTGCGGATGATGGTTAATATATGAAGATAACAATTTTTATTGCTAAGAGTTTTTGAATTGAGAGGGAGTTTTTTGCTGTTTCTTGATTTTTAGGGTTAAGTGTTTTTAAGTACTTCAATATCAAACTTTTTCATTTTTATAAAAGTTTGAACTACCCTTTGTCCTTTTTCCGGTTGCGACATTAGCGCTCTAAAATAGCTGGTACTACTTGCCAAGATAAACCAAATTGATCTTTGCACCATCCACACTGACTTTCTGCGCCACCATTTGCAATTAATTTATACCAATAATGGTCAATTCCGCTTGCTCTTTACAGGTGATTAAAAAGGAGGCGGCTTCGTTAAGCTCAAAATTATCATTCCCGTTTAATCCCATGAACAACTGGCCAATTAATTCGAAATTCACCACCATCCCAGAGTCGTGAATAACTTTTGAGTTTGGAAATATTGAACAGTAAAAATCTGCTTCAGCTCTGGCTTGGCCATCAAACCATAAGCAAGGATGGATTTGTTTTGGCATTTAAATACTGGACTTAAATTTACGTGAGCGTAGCAAGTACTATATTTTTTTTCGCTTTATGTGCATTAGTTTTTGGCCACGTAATAGGATTTTATAACCCTTTCTTTTTAAAGAAATATGAGGTTCTTTCATCTCGTGAATATCAGTTCCTTGCTTGTATTTTGCAAGAATGTCACGATAAGATATTATCCCCACGATATTTTCATTTTCGATAACAGGCAATACGTCCACATTTTCTTTTGCCATTGTCTCGGCGGTAAACCTTAACGTATCTTTTAGCCTTACGGATGAATGGTGTTCTTTCAATAACGTACCAATTTTGTTTTCTTGAGATTGATTACTGCTGTATAAAGTTGAAGCACTTAATATTCCCTTATATTCGCCTACATCATTTGAAACCACAAAATAATTAGATTTAGTCTCTGCTTCCTTAGCAATTTGTTCTCTAGCATCCGATATTCTGTCATCCTCGTTTATTATTATAATTCCGAAATCATTAACAGCTTGTTCAACCGTTAATCCTTCTAACAGATCTGGTTCATACGAGTTAGAAATTTTTACGCCTCTCCGAACAATTTTTTCTGTCATAATGGTATTCTCCATTAAAAAAAACGACACCAAGTAGGAGGCAAGACAGGCGCCCAAAAGAGGAAGCAGCGCATTGGATTGCCCGGTAGTTTCAAGGGCAAAAACTATAGAAGTTAATAATGCTCTTGATGCACCAGCAAACATTGAAGCCATACCAACTAATGCCGCAAGAGGAATGGTAATGCCAGAATCAGGAAAAATCTTTATAATTGCCATTCCCAATAATGTGCCAACAGCGCCTCCAATAGTAAGTAAAGGGGCTAAAGTTCCCCCAGAAGTTCCGCTTCCTAAAGCAATAGCCCATGAAATGAATTTTAAAATGCATAAAGATAAAATGACTTGCATTGTTAAATTTCCTGAAAGAATATCGGTGATGTTTTCGTAACCCACGCCTAATGTTTTCGGAGAAAAATAGCCGATTAAACCCACTACAAGTCCGCCAATTGCCGGCCACCACATCCAATGCACTGGGAGTTTTTCAAATCCTTGCTCAGCAAAATAAACTGATTTACTCACGCCTACTGATAATACACCTATGATAATTCCCATCATGCTGTAAGTAAAAAGTGCGGAGTTACTTGGGATGAAGATCGTTGCCATTTCAAAAACAGGGCTTTCACCAAATAACAAATGGTGACCTGCGGCCCCTGTAATACAAGCTATGGCAACTGGAATAATCGATCGTGGAGAAAATTCAAACAACAATAACTCAATTGCCAAAAAGATAGAAGCAATTGGACTACCAAAAATTGCGGCCATACCTGCCGTTGCGCCTGCTGCTAAAAGTATTTTTCGTTCGTTGTGCGATATTTTTAATAACTGACCAATAGTAGATCCTAAAGCGCCACCAGTGGCGATGATTGGCCCTTCCGCACCAAAAGGTCCACCTGTTCCAATTGCTATTGCCGAAGAAAGTGGCTTTAGATATGTTATTGCCGGGTTGATTCTGCTTTCATTGGTTAAAATTTGTTCCATGGCCTCTGGAATACCATGACCACGAATTGCTTTTGAACCGTAAAGTGCCATTAAGCCAACTAAAATACCCCCCAAGGCAGGATTTATAATTACAAAAATACCCATTGAGTTTGTTGTAGGGCTTGAATGTGTAAATGAAAAATTACCGAAGAAAGATATATTGGTAATCAAATTGAGCAGTAGAACTAAAAATTTTGTGATAAAACTTACGATTACTGCAATAAGAAAAGCTATCGCTGATACAATTAGCAGTCTTTTTTTGTTTTCTCCTTTTCGAGGTTCAAAATGTTCGGACTCTAATGTTGGGTTTAATGAAGGAGAGATTGGGATTCCGCTATTTAATAAATCAATTTTTTTCATTTGATGTTTGCCTAAAAAAAAGCTTCCTAATAAGAGCTTGTTTGGGCAACTTAATCACCCCCTAAAACAAACTAGTTATAAGGTAGATATAATTTATTTAAAGCGCATATAAATTATAAAAATTATGTTCTGTCAATTGTAATTTAAATACATGAGCAATAATTCTCCGATCATAAATTTTAATAGTTTACTGGTAAGAATGTCGTTAACTTTTCCATTACGTTAAACATGGAATTTTACATTAAACATAATGAGTTTGCAGTTTAAATCATTTGCGTTAATGAAATATATCCTTACTTTTGACTAATAAAAGATAAAAAGGTCTTTATTTATTAAATTGAATTGCCATGGATGATAGGCTACAGAAAGAAGAGCTAGATATGCGGGTGTTAATCCCTATTGAAAGACATAAAAAATTGATACAACTTTTCAAAGAATTACCGGTTGATGAGAGTTTTGTTTTTATCAACGATCACGATCCAATTCCGCTTTATTACGAATTCCGCTCGATTTACGGGGACGTTGTAGGTTGGGAATACCTTAATAGGGGAGGAAGAGAGTGGAAAGTGAAAGTTACCCGTATCGAGGAGTCTCAAGGCAGAGAATTTACGGATATATCTACGTTGTTGGATCTTAGAAAAGCAAATGAAAATGAATGGAAACAAATTGTTTTTCACCGTTACGGGATGATGGAACAAGGCGATATCATGGAAATTATTGCAGCGGAAGATCCGAAAGAGATTCACGGTATTTTTGTGCAGAAATTTGACGGGCAACATTCTTGGATTTATAAAAAGCAAGAACCAAATGAATACGTGGTTCACATTACTAAAAAGGATAAAAGCGGTTTGGGCGATGACGGTTTTTCTGTCGTTAACGAATTCGATTTGCGTCCGTTCCCGCCAACGGAGCGTCATGAAATGTTTTATCAAGGTTTTGCAGCTATAAAACCGGGTGAGGCTTTTGAATTTATTAACGATCATGACCCGAAGCCTCTGTATTATCAAATGGAAGCAGAAAGTAAGGAACCTTTTAATTGGGAGTATTTAGAGAAAGGGCCTGAGCAATGGAAAGTAAGGGTCATTAAAACATATAAATGATTTTTAGGGAGAGCTGTAATAGCTCTCTTTTTTTGCTTTAAATTTTTGCTAATTAAACCCTTGTGTAGTCAATATCAAGCGCAACTACATTACAGAAAAAAAAGATTTGTCATTTTTGTGTAATCTTGATGATTTGATTAAACTCCGATAGCCTTAATCGCTCATACGTGAAAAACAATATTAACTTAAAAATAAGAAGATGAAAAAAGTAATTGTAACCTTAATGGTTGGCCTATTTAGTGCAGCCGCTTTTGCTCAAACAACAACTCCTGCAACAGCTGACAAGAAAAAAGACATGACAGATTTGAGAAAGGATATCAAAGATGAGCGACATGACAAACAACTTCGTAAGTATGAGGTAAAACACGGGGATAAAACAGAAGCTAAAGCAGAAACAAAAGATATTAATGCCGACAAAAAAGGTATTAATAGCGATGTTAAAGGCTTAAAAAAAGATGGTATAAAACATCCTGAAAAAAGAGCTGTAAAGCAGATTCACAAACAACACGTAAATCGTAAACACTAAACAAAAAAAATTATAAGATTTAAAAGCTATCCCTAGGGATAGCTTTTTTTATGGATGAAATTTTAATTCAAGTATTTTACTCAGGCTTAATAGTGATATTAAATTTTGTTTCCTGCGGATTTCTTGAGAAGTATTTGAATTGTCTTTCTAAACTGCTCAGTTAGTTGAACTTTTTAACAATTTCATCATAATTATAACCTGCTCTGGCCAACGCTCGGATAGCAGATTCTATAGCGATAGGTGCCGGATTTGGTGGATGAATCGGAACTTTTAGTTATTAAATGAACTTTGTAAAGTTTGTTTCATGTGTCCTAAAAAAAGAGCTTCATTAGTCGAAAGAAGACGCTTAAACCCTAAAAAACGAATTTGGGTATTATTAATTGTGGATTTCTTCTCTTTAAATCTGTTTTAATGTTATTTAACGAGGAGTTAAATAACGGCATCTGTTTTGTCTACCAAATGTATCATTAAACAAAAAGCCAAATAAATCTTTACTGCATGGTGGCAATAAAGTCTAGGTGTAAAACCTCAGAATATCTAACTAGATACAGATAAAAAAAATTCTGCACTTAGCTACAATTTAATTAATCACATAGCTCAGGAGCATCAATCTCCTTGAACTTTATGGAATGGCCAGTCGGTCTGGAAATATGTGAAATTACTCTTAACATTTTGCTATAAATAAAAGGCAAGATGTATCAAATAGTCTAAGTACGACTAAACATTCATTTAATATAAATATCATGAATAAAAACATTTCCTCACCAGAGAATAGTTCTGCTGCATTTATTGGCCGGGCCTATTCAAAACTAAGTGCTATCGCCTTTATGGCATTTTTAGCGTTTGCGTTTATTATTACGAGCTGTAAAAAAGACGACTATACGGGTGAAATTTCCGGAGTTTGTCCCGTGGTTACATCAGACCCACTAAACGGCGCCGTAGATGTGCCGGTAAATAAAATTATTGGGCTAACATTTAATACCTCAATGAAAGGTTCCACTATCAATGGAACCACGGTGAGTTTGATGCAGGGTACCACGCCGGTTGTAGGAACCGTTGGTCCTGCTACAGATGGGAATGCTTACACTTTTACGCCTAGCGTACCATTACTGCCTTTTACTACTTATACAGGTACGGTGAAAAAAGCAGTGCAGGATACTTTGCGTAGTTATATGGCACAAGATTATGTATGGACTTTTAAAACTATCCCTCGTGTTACTCTAAGTCAAAATCCATCAGACTGGGGTGCTGTAACGGGCGCCGGCGACTTTGCCCAAGGGAGTGCTGTTACTGTTAAAGCAACAGCAAATCCGGGTTTTTTGTTTACCAATTGGACAAAAGCGGGGGTTATAGTTTCTACAAATGCTAATTATACATTTAATATGGACGGAAACGTTGCTTTGGTCGCTAATTTTGCGCCATCTGTTACAACAAATACGGTAACCATTGTTTCTTATTTGAACGGTGTCGCCTCTAATTTGGGTGGCGTAACAACAGGTTCCGGGGTTTACATTACTGGTAGCATGGTAACTATTAGAGCCACCGCAAATAGCACTTATAATTTTGTTAACTGGACTCAAGACATCACTACTGCTGTAAATCCTTACACCTTTGCATTAACAACAAACGTTAATATTAAGGCGAACTTTGTTTCTGGCGGACCAATTATCGGCCCTGCTTCCGGTCCATTATTGCCAAGTTTAGGTGGTGCTGCTGATTTTTCTATACTTACAAAATCAGGAATATCTACTACTGGCGTATCCTTAGTAAACGGAAACATAGGTGTTAGTCCTGCTGCAGCAACGGCAATTACGGGCTTTGGATTAATTATGGATTCCAGCGGAGAATTTTCTCGCACACCATTGGTTGTTGGGAAAGTTTATGCTTCTGATTATGCGGCACCAACGCCATCAAAAATGACCACTGCGATAAACGATATGCAAACTGCTTATACCAATGCAAATAATTTAGTGACGCCCGCACCGGTTGTAGGTTTAGGCGCAGGAAATATATCAGGTTTAAACCTTGCTCCTGGATTGTACAAATGGAGTACAGGGGTGTTGATAGATCCTAACACAACGGTTACACTAACCGGTGGAGCTAACGATACTTGGGTATTGCAAATTGCTGGAGATTTAACGATGAGTAACAATGCGAAAGTACAGTTGGCAGGTGGTGCTCAGGCTAAAAATATCATGTGGGTAGTTGCTGTAAAAGCAACGCTTGGAACTCAGGCAAATTTTAGCGGAAATCTGTTGACAAAAGAACTTATTTCTCTAAATAATGGTGCTGTAGTAAACGGTAGATTGTTAGCCCAAACTGCGGTAACCTTAATTGGAAGTACTGTTACCCAACCTTAAATTCATACACCCTCGCCAAAAGGCGAGGGTTATTTTAAATATTATTTAATCAAAAAAGATATGTTATCTCTTAACAAAACCCTAAAGAGTGTCGCCGCCTGTGCGTTGGTGTTACTTATAAATGTCACAGTTCAAGCCCAAACGACACCAACTTGGTGGTTTGGTGTTTCCGGCGCTGCAAACGTTAATTTTTATAGCGGAACTACACAGCATTTAAATAATTCATTTACTGTTCCTACTGCTTTTCATAAAGGCAATGGTGTACGTCCGTTTGGTTCTGTTCTTCTTGAATATCGTCCACAAAGCATATTTGGCTTCATGCTGAATGTTGGTTATGATGGCCGTGGCGGAAAGTTTGACAAAGTAGTTGCACCTTGTAATTGCGATGCCACACTGAAAACAAATTTGGACTATGTAACCATAGAACCGAGCTTACGTTTGGCCTTGCCTTCCACTAGCATTTATCTTTTCGCCGGTCCACGGGTAGCGTTTGGCTTGCAAAAAGGTTTTAATTACACGCAAGTAAACCAACCAAATACCGATGGAGATTTTAGTGAAATGAGATCGACCATATTTTCTGGACAAGTTGGTGTGGGATATGAAATACCAGTTTCTGCAGCAAACAGCACAACCAAAGTAGTTCTTTCTCCTTTTGTATCTTATCATCCTTATTTTGGTCAGGATGCTAGGAATATAGAAAGTTGGTCGATCTCTACAGTTAGAGCGGGTATTGCTTTAAAATTTGGTAAAGGCAAAAAAGCAAAAGAAATAGAAAAACCGATGGTAATTGCGCCAGTAAGTGACGTTGAATTTACCGTTACTGCACCAAAAGATATCCAAGAAAGACGTGTTATAAGCGAAGCTTTGCCTTTACGCAACTCTGTTTTCTTTGATGAAGGATCAGCAACTATACCAAGTAGATATGTGTTGTTGGATAATAATGATGCGAAAACATTTAATGAAGCATCATTGGAAAATGAGCCTTCTGCAAGTATGAACGGACGATCTGCCAGACAGTTGGTAGCTTATCATAATATCTTAAATATTTTGGGAGACCGCATGAGAGCGAATCCTAGCACTGAGATTTCTTTAGTTGGTGCATCTGCGAATGGTGCTAAAGAAGGAAGAGAATTTGCTGTGGCCATTAAGGATTATTTGGTAAACACATTTGGAATTGATGCATCAAGAATTGCCGTAGAAGGGCGTGTTAAACCATTAATTCCGTCTGAGCAACCTGGTGGAACAAAGGAATTGGCGCTTTTGCGTGAAGGAGACCGTAGAGTTGACATCAACAGTACCTCACCAGAATTACTAATGGGCATTGGGGGCGACATAATGAAGCCTGTTCAAATCACTAGTACACAAATTAATCCGCTGGATAACCAAATTGTGTTTAATGTGGATAGTGCCAGTACTAAATTGAAATCATGGAGTTTAGATTTAACAGATGAAAGAGGCGTGGTACAGCATTATGGTCCGTTTTATGGAAATCAAGCAAGTTTGGTGGGTACTTCTGTTTTAGGTGATAATCCGTCTGGAACCTATAAAGTAGTAATGTCAGGCGAAACAAAAGAGGGTTTACCTATCCGTAAAGAAAGTAAAGTGGCACTGTCTCGCCAACAAACAACTTCAGATAAAGGATTCCGTTACAGTATTTTATTTGATTTTAACCGCTCAGACGCTATTGAATCTTATAAAAAGTTTTTAACTGATGTTGTTGCTCCAAAAATAACTTCTGGCTCATCTGTAATGATTCATGGTTATACCGATGTGATTGGTGAAGTAGAATATAACCGTATCTTATCTGATAAAAGAGCGAAAGAAACGCAACATGTTTTAGAAGATGCTATTGCTACAAACGGAGTAAGCAATGTTACTTTTGAATGTTTTGGATTTGGCGAAGATCCAAGTCGTTCACCTTTTGAGAATAACCTTCCGGAAGAACGTTTCTATAACAGAACTGTGATTATTGACATCACTCCTGGGAAATAAATTTTAAATGCTCAAAGCAGCATACTGACATTCTATAAATTCGAATGAGATTTTCAGTATAAGCAATAGAAAAAGCGGATCTAGATTTTTAATTTAGGTCCGCTTTTTTGTAAAAAAGAATGATAAGCAGCTGGGAGAAGTGAATTGTTTTAAAATTGTTTTTATTGGTTTGTTGTTTTAGCGTTCCAACATTGCTTTTCCAGAAAATTGGGATCTCAAACAGCATTAGGAGGGGTTTCGGCATATATTGAGGTTAAATAAATTTATTGATTTAAAATATAACTTTGTTAATGCAAATCGAAATAGTCCTAAAATGAAAAAATTAAATTTATTAATTCTATTAATAATCATGTTTAATTTAGCTAGTCATGCTCAAACAGATTCATTAACAAAAAAACACTCGTTTTTTAGATTAGCCACTGCCTATTTATCAAACAATGCTTATATGGGTAGGCAAAGTGAGACTGTGCAAAGTTATATAACACCTTCTATTGGCTTTTATCATAAATCAGGCCTGTTTATAAATGCCGCAACTTCATATATTCCTAATAATGGCTATCAACAATTTGACATGAAGGAACTTAATGAAGGTTACGAAATAAGTAAAGGTAATTTTTATGGTAGCGCTACGGCCACACAGTTTTTTTTTAATGATAGTAGTACAGTTGTTAATTCTGCAATAAACTCTATGGTTGGTTTATCTAGTAGTTACGATTTTAATTTCATCACAGCTAGCGCATCTGTTGACTTTAATTTTCTTAGTAGGACTGATGCAGTAGTAGAAGCAGGCTTAAGCCACTCGTTTTCGGTAGCAGACGATAAGTTAAGCATTAGCCCGGCTGTAAATTTATTTGCAGGAACTCAAAATTTTTACCAAGCTTATTATAAGCCCTTTAATGGTTCTAAATCCTCAGCAGCATCTAGAAGTGCGAGGATTTCTTCTTCAAAAGGAAAATCTACTGGAAAAGGCAAGGGCACAACTCAAAATACTACCACATCTTCTAACACTATTGAAGTGCAAAACTATAATCAATTTAAGGTAATGGATTGTGAATTGAGTGTGAATGAAGAATATGAGTATAAAAACTTTATGTTTAGTTTAAGTCCTGTTTATGTAATTCCTGTAAATCCATCTTCTTTAGTGGTTAACAATGTTATAGTTCCTGAAACCTTAAAGCATATATTTAAGGTAGAAATGGGCGTTTGTTACAAGTTTTAGGAATATAGACCTATCACTATTGGATAGATTTCAGTTGGGTTTTTAGGATTAAACTTCAGCAACTTTGTCAATTAAATGATTCCCTAAATGCTAAGGGCGATTGATTTGTTTTTGACTTAAACAATTTGCTGAATGACTGAGGGTGCTCAAACCCTAAATGGTATGCAATTTCATTTATTGATAAGTCAGTGCTTGATAGTTTTTCCTTTGCTAAATCTATTAACCTATCATGAATAAATTGTTTAGTGCTTTGCCCTGTTAGCATTTTTAGCAAATGACTTAAATAATTTGCCGAAATATGTAGTTTTTCTGCAATAAATTCTACTGTTGGAGTTCCTTTAACTGCTAAATCAGCACTGTTAAAATAATCTGTTAGTAAGGTGTCTAACTGATTTAAAATTCTATGATTGTCTTTTTTTCTTGTAATAAATTGGCGATGGTAAAACCTCTCGGTATAGGTAAACAGTAACTCGAGTTCTGCGATAATTACGTTTTGGCTAAAATTATCAATATTCGAATCATATTCCTGTTCTATGTTTTTGATAATAGTTGTAATTTTTTTCTCTTCTTTATCAGATAAAAAGAGCGCCTCGTTTACGTCATAGCTAAAAAATTCATATTGTTTCATTTTTTTTGCTAAAGCGGTTCCCCAAAGGAAATCAGGATGAATTAATAACAGCCAGCCTGTAATTTTTACTTCAACATCTTTTTTAAACTCTACCCTGAGTACCTGTTTGGGTGCCATAAACGAAAAAACTCCTTCGTCAAAATCATATTCCAGTTGTCCGTACTTCACCTTTCCGTTGAATTCTGTTTTTAATGAAATGGAATAGAAATCGAGTTTAAGATTTGTTTTACTTTCAAATGGTTTCCTTTTAATGGATGCGTAATCAATCAAACTAATTAACGGATGCTTAGGTTTGGGTAATTCCATCAATTGATGGAACTGGTTGATCGTTTTTATATTTTGAGTTAGCAACATTTAGAGATTTAATATTTTATCTACTGATTTACTCATCTGATTCAATAAAAAAGCTGGTGCCAATCTACTCAAAATCTTTAATGCTTTTGCAGAACCTGGTGTTATCTCCAGCTGATTCTTTTCAATATTTTTTAGCGTAATGGCTACCAATTTATCGGCATTCATAAATGTTTTAGTATCCACGTCATTGGCAAATTTATCATTCAATGGTGTTTTTACTGCAGGCGCTACCAACTCAAATACTTGAATATTTGTATTTTTCAGTTGTATGCGTAGAGATTTTGTGTAGGAACGAAGTCCTGATTTTGTTGCACCATAAATAGGGGATATAGGGAATGGCACAAGTGCAAGACCAGATGTAACATTGATAATGGCAGCTTTTTTCTGCGTTTTCAAATGTGGCAGAAATTGTTGTACCATTCTAATTGGGCCACACAAATTGATGTCTATTTCTCTTGTAATATCTTGTATATCAATATCTGTGTGGTGCAAATTTATCTTCCGCATTTCTCCCGCATTATTGATAATTATATTAAGGTTCGGAAATTGAGTAATTACTTCTTCGTAAAGTTCAGTTATTGCTTTTGGATTGCTAACGTCATTTTGAAATGTATGAACTTTAGGAAATTGTTTTTTAGTTTCTTCCAGTTTCATTTGATTTCTTCCTGTAATAATAACGGTGTTTCCCAATGCAATCAACTGTTTTGCGAACTCTAGCCCAATGCCACTTGTCCCGCCAGTAATTAAAATTGTATGATTATTTAAGTTCATTTGTTCCTTTTTATGTTAATATAAAGTTCCGCAACAAATAAAAGTTTTTTGTGTTCAAATCTGTCTTTTTGGTAGTCAAATCTGATAATGTCTCATCCTAAAATAACGTTACAGTTTTTACAAAGTAAAGCTTTAAGCAATGTGGTACGTTCAAGATACTGTGACCAGTAAGTCGTGGCATTTGAAATGTAATCCATTTGCACCGCATTGCCTTTTAGGTTTGCTGGTAACTTGCCTATATTCGCAAGTAGCTTAGGTTGTGATCTTTCCTACCTTCAACACGAATTTTTAATTTAAAATCAACCTATTTAGTTAATCTTTTCTTCCAGTTTTTTTAAAATCTCAAGCTGTTTAGCCTGGCTTTCAAACAAAGTTTTAATTTGTTCTTCCAATAAAAAATCAATTTTTTGGTTAAGTGCACTAATTTCCAATTCTGCTTTTAGGTTAATCATATAGTCATTTTCGCCACGTTTCCTGTCTTTTTCTTCCTGCCTATTTTGGCTCATCATAATAATGGGCGCCTGCATAGCAGCAATACATGATAGAATCAAATTCATTAAAATAAAGGGATACGGATCAAATATATCTTTAACAGGAGTTACCGTATTGAAAACAATCCAGAAAACTAAAATAATAAAAAATGAAATAATAAATGCCCAGCTACCTCCAAACTTAGCCACCTTGTCTGATATGGTTTGCCCTTTGGTTAAAACCTCTCTCGGCGGGTTCAATAAATTGTTGGTAATCAGTTTTTCGTCGTCAATCACTTTTTTAACAATCTCTTGGAGCTTTTTTATTTGCTCACTATTAGCTGTCATCAGTTTTTCTGCGTCAACGTCCATTTTTCTTAAGTTATAATCTAGGGTTAATAATGATATGTGATACTGTAAATATAAGCTAAATCCCCACTTGACGAAATTCAACATCATCGGGATTTTTGGATTAAAGTTTACGTAAAATTACCTCACCTACAATCAGTTTTTCTTTATAAAAACCGAACTTAATGTCTCCTCCTAAATGAACTAACCCTACACTATTTCTTTCTCTATCTGGTAACTGTTACGGTTAGAAGAACTGCGGGCAACCAATTCTGCCACAAAACCGGTTAAAAACAATTGCGAACCCAAAATTACCGCCACCAACGCGATGTAAAACAAAGGCTGGTCAGTAACTTCTCTTTCTATTTTAATGTGGTTAGCAATATGGTAAAGCTTTTCGCCGATGATCCATAACGCCATTATGGTACCAATTAAGAAGCTCAAAACACCCATTGCGCCAAAAAAGTGCATCGGGCGCTTACCAAATTTACCCACAAAAAAGATGGACAGTAAATCTAAAAAACCATTGATAAACCTACTGAAACCAAATTTAGTGGTTCCGTACTTTCTTGGGCGGTGCTCCACCACTTGTTCCTCAATTTTTTTGAAACCCGCCCATTTAGCTAACACCGGGATATAACGGTGCATTTCGCCATAAACTTCAATGTTTTTGACTACCTCTTTACGGTAAGCTTTTAAACCGCAATTAAAATCATGAAGGTTATTTATGCCCGACATACTGCGTGTAGCCGCATTAAAAAATTTAGTAGGGATGGTTTTGGTTAGCGGATCATAACGTTTCTTTTTCCATCCTGAGATTAAATCGAGTTTTTCCTCCTTTATACGACGGTAAAGTTCCGGAATTTCATCTGGAGAATCCTGCAGATCGGCATCCATGGTAATAATCACATCACCTTGGGCCGCATCAAAACCTACATTTAAAGCTGCGGATTTTCCGTAATTACGCCTAAATTTAATTCCTTTAACGGCAGCATGGCTTTGGTGCAGTTCCTCAATTTTTTCCCAGGTACCATCGTTACTGCCATCGTCAATCAATATAATCTCATAGGAAAAGGCATGCTTTTGCATTACTGTCTTAATCCAGTTGGTTAATTCTGGTAAAGATTCAACCTCGTTATATGCTGGTACTACAACCGAAATATCCATTTTTATTTTTTTAGCTTAAAGCTTTTAAAACCGGTGTATTTGGGTTTAAAGCAGAAGGCAAATATTTAATTAAATAAAAAAACGCTCATTATGTAAAAGAAGCGTTTTTCGCGACAAAATCTCGTCAAATATAAAGTATTTTAATCTAGCTAGTTTTCGTCCTCAACGGGAGCAAACATGGGCGGATTTTTTTTGAAAATAGCGGCAAAAATCAGCGAAAGCACAAAGCCCACTAAAATGGCAATAACCAAATTTTTAGCAAAATCACCGATTGATGGCATGTACTGTGCTTTTAAACTTTCTGTTGCTTTTTCAACAGCTTCATCCAGTTTATCACCACTCATACCCATTTTCTCAAAAGTTGCCGTCATGCCATCTGCTACGTAAACTTTTACTTTGTCATAAGCGCCAGGCTCAATAAATCTGTAAAAAACAAAATTGAAAATGCTAGACGATAAATTAGCAACCAGAGACATGACAAAAATGCCACTTAAGGCTTCTTTGAAGGGCCAATAACCCCCAACTTTTTTCCGCAAATCAAAAATGAACACTACGTAAATAACTACAGAAACAAGAGTAATTAAAATCCCATACCAAGTGGCACCTAATAAATTTGGAGCCGCATAATAAGTTAGCAACTGTATAGCAATAGTAATTACCGCAATAATTATCCCGTTGGTTAATGCAAATTTATTTAAATCTTTATTCATCAGTTTTTAGGCTTTAAAATTCAAAATCATCGATAAAATGGCCGCATCAAAAGCAGGATCCTCACTTAAATCTTTAAATTCTTTAAGGTCTTCATCTGTTGGCTCTGTCTCATAAAAATAAGCCATTAACGGATAAAAAATATCTCTAATCTCAGACTCGGGATCTAAAGTTTTAGAGATGCGGGCAATTTCTTTCATGTCGCTTTCCATTAACATTTGGTTAGCAATAATATCTTCATAAATGCGGTGCTCGTCCTGGAATTCGTCTTCCTCTACCAATAAAAACTCTTTCAAGAAATCCTCCAAAGAAGGTTCAATTTCTTCATCGTCGCACTCGTTAAGGTAAAGCAACAAGTTCAAAAGCTCGGTACCGCGATCTAAAGTTTCTTCTTCAATTTGTTCCCACTCTGGCGAATCTAAATAGTCTTCATCTAATTTTTTAGCATCCTCTGCAAAGAAGTTGATCAGTAATAAATCAAAAGTCACCTCTCTTATTGCACCCAATAATGGCGAATCGTCAAAAACGCTATCCATTGCCTGTAACTTGCTCATGAAATCTTTTTCACTTGAAAAAATTTCAAGCAGTTTCGCAAGTTCCTTTTGTCCGCCTACATTTTCTAAAGCAGAAAACGTATTAAAAAGGTTTTCTAAGGCATTTTTTACTTTAATATCCATAATGTTATGTTTTTAGGCTAAATAAACCTGATTATTGTTGCAAGTTAACCAAACTTTTCCTTTTAAGTTTTGGTTTAAAAACGGACTATTTGCCGATTTTGAAAAGTTGTTCTCTTTTGTATAAAGCCATTCGCTACCATCAAATAAAACCAAATTAGCTGCTGCGCCTTCCTCTGTTACCGGTATTTTTAAGCCTAGTATTTCGCGAGGACTTTCTGATAGTTTCTGTACAATTTCTTCTTCGGTTAAACCGGCTTGGTAAAGCAAGGGCAATGCAGTTTGTAAACCGATAATTCCGTATTTGGCAATCTCAAATTCTACCTGTTTAAACTCAATTTCTTGTGGCTGATGTTGTGATACCACGGCATCAATAGTTCCGTTTTTAACACCCTTAATTAAAGCTTTTACATCGTTATTGGTTCTTAAAGGTGGTTTAACTTTGTAATTGCTATCAAAACCAACAATGGCCTCATCGGTTAAAAATAAATGATGCGCCGCCACGTCGCAACTTACTTTTGCGCCTTTCATTTTTGCATCGGCAATTAACTCAACAGCATGTGCCGTAGATATGGTGGAGAAATGAACGCGAGAATCGGTATAAGCGGCCAAGTACAAATCGCGGATAATCATCAGCTCTTCCGCTAAATTTGGGATGCCCTTCATCCCTAAAAAAGTACTCATTGCGCCTTCGTTCATTTTTGCATTGCCAGCAATGGAGGCATCTTCTGGGTACGATAGGATGAGCGCATCAAATCCTTTTGCATACAATAAAGCCCGTTCCATTAAACCTGCATCCTGCACTGCTTTGTTGCCATCTGTAAACGCAACAGCACCAGATTTTTGCATATCGTACATCTCTGCCAAATCTTTACCTTCCCGCTTTTGCGATAAACATCCGTAAGGAAAAATATCAACCAAATTACCTTTGGCTTTATTGATCAAAAATTCCACTTGCGATTTTGAGTCTGTGGTTGGCTGGTTATGTGGCATTAAAGCAACACCGGTAAACCCGCCTGCCATTGCCGCCTTGCTCCCGGTTTCAAAATCTTCTTTGGTTTCCAGTCCGGGTTCCCCAAAACTCACATTCATATCAAAAAAGCCAGGTGCCAAAAACTTTCCTTTTCCGTTGATCAAATCTGCATCACTTTCTAAATTGACTCCTATTTTATCAATACGGCCGTTTTTGATCACTACATCAACAGTTTTTAAATGGTGTGATGATTTTGGATCAACTATTTTGCAAGATTTAATAATGATGTTTTTGAGCATGACTATTTTGCTTTTTATTTTTTTTCGGATTTAACATTCAGTTTTTTGTAAAACCTGATGAGCAGAACCTCTGCCGCCAAAAATATTAGCGTCAAAATTAGACAAAGTTTCCATAAGGACGAACCTAAAGTAACTTCTTTTATTTGTTGGTCGGTGATTTTTTCTTTTGAATTGATGACGTTTTTCGGCGTCACCTGAAACAGTTTTCCGAGTTCACCTGCGTTATAAAAACTTAAGGCAGACTCTGCCCTATCTTGATTTAATGCAAAAACGTTTAAAAGCGAATCTTTCAAAAACACATTGTAAAAGCCAGTTTGCTTTAACTGGTCTGCAAAATAAATGCTGCTGTTTGACCCGTTGTTTTGGTAATTCGGAATCACATCTACACCTGCGGCTTTAATTTTAATAGTTTCGTTTTCCAATAGTGGAACCGCCGGAACTGTTATGGTTTTATCAGTTCCTAAAGTATAAAATAAGGTTTGCTGGTTAAAGCCCAACAAAGCGCTTTTAAACAAAATGGGCAAAAAAAGTGCGTGTTGTGCAAAGTTGCTGGCTTCTGCCTCCAACGGTAAAAAAGACAAATATATTTTTCCTTTGCCCAATTGGTAAGCGCTTAACAAATTGTTTGAAGCTGTTCCGCTAAATAAAACCTGTTTGGTGGTTTGCGTAAAATTTGAACTTTTAAAATATTGCTTTGCAATTGGCAAATCAATGTTTTTAGGCTGTTGATCAAACACATCTTTAAAAATAGGGTACGCCAGATTTATTTGATCAACTTTATTTTCGGCGGTTTCCAAACTCAGCGGAACATCTGTTTCTAAACTCCGCAAAAAAGTTTTGTAGCTGTCCAAATCCGCTTTAAGCGGGATAAAGATGCTTAAACTGCCTCCAGCTTTTACATATTGTTTAAGCTGTTGCGATAAACCCGCCGGAACTTGGGTTAAATTTTCGAGCACAATCAGTTGCTGATTGGCTAAATTGCTATAGTTGATTTGTGTTTGGTCAATTTCGGAGATGTTGAAAAAAGGATCTGTACGGTAAGCAATACCAATGCTTTTAACAGGTTTTCCATCGTAAATTGCGGTAATGTTTAAATGGCTTTCTATTTTAAATACAAAATCCAGTTCATCATCAAAAGTGATGGGATAATCTTTAATGCTTAATGTTGCTTTTTGCCAGTTGCCACTAAGGCCCGAAAACCGAAGCGTATCCAAAACAAAAGAATTTGCCTTGATATTACTGTTTGCAATGGCTTTTTGTACCCCGTTGATTTTCAAGCTTACCGGAATGTTCTCCACGTCCTTATCCGCATGATTACTGAGCTTATATACAAGACTTTCGGACTGGTTTGCCTGATGAATTGGACTTATAAAATAAACGGAATCTATAGAGATATTTGGCAAACTGTTAGCAGACAAGGGAATTAACGTAAAATTAATGGTGCTGTCTTTTTGCAGTGCCTGCTTTTGATTGGCTTGCTTTTGAAAATCGGAAACTAAATAAGCAACACGGCTTACCCGGTGTTGGTTTTGTAAAAAGCCTTGTTGTTGGTTAATAACTTGCTGATAAGCTCTGGTAAAAGGGGCAATTTTTACATTTTCCAGCGCTTCTAAAAATTCATCTTTGCTTAATAAACGCTGGCTATTTGCATCAAAATTGTTGGTTAACAGTTGGAACTTGTCATTTAAGCCATAAGTGTCCAATAAATCCTTTACTTTTCTTTTGCCTTCATCTAACAAAGTACCGTTTTTATTTACCGCTTCCATTGAGAATGAATTATCCAGATAAATACTCACCACGGTTTTATGAAAGCCCTGTGGCTGATTTGCGTTTTTAATAAAAGGCTGGGCAAATGCCATCACCAGAAAAAAAACAGCTAAAACTCTACACAACAAAATTAACCGCTCTTTTAAAGTTTGCGCAGACGCAGTTTGCGTTTGCACATCTTTTAAAAAGTTAACATTGGTAAAATAAACCTTTTTAAATCTTCGGAAATTGAACAAATGAATAATTACCGGAATGGCAATTAAAACTAAACAAAAAAGAAACTCAGGAAAGAGAAACCCCATTGTTTTCAAAGATACAAAATAATTAATTTCCAACAGCGGTTGCCAGCAGGCTCTAAAAACCGCAATAATTACACCGCACACATTCAACTGATTATCAATGTAATAAAAAAATAACACAAATAACCCATCAGCTATAAGTCTGCTATTTAGCTTTGTGGCTGAACAAAATCAGTTGTTTATATTTATTAAAATAGTGCTTTTTAAAAAGAATTTTTTGGGTGAAGCCGTCATAAATTAGGGTTGAAAACTATCATTGGTTATGTTAAAGCACTAATTTTTGAAATATTTTGGAGAAGAAATAAACAGAATTACCTCAAAAAAATTACCTTAGCACTGGGGCTTTATTCGGCCTAAGTTTAATTTCGTTTAAAACAATAATATTAATTTTAACCGAATTTAAAAGATGCAAAATCCAATTATATTTTATGCCAAGTACTTCATTTGACGATCAGCTTTTACCTCAAAAAATTATTATTACCGGTGCAAGTAGTGGAATTGGGTTTGAAGCCGCAATAGAATTGGCTACCAAAGGGCACCAAGTGATTGCAATAGCAAGATCAAAAGAGAAGCTGCAGAATTTGAAAAGAATCATCACGGACCTTAACCCTGATGCGGTAATTTTTCCGGTTGTTTTTGATATTTTAAATGATGAAGAAATTGCCTTGGTAAACTTTGTAAAGCAACAATGGGGAACGTTTAATATCTTGATCAACAATGCAGGCGCATTAATTAATAAGCCTTTTGATGAACTTACCGAGTTTGATATGGCAGAAATGTTTCAAAGCAATGTATTAAGTCATTTCAGAATAATTAAGGCGTTAAAACCACTTTTGCAACAGCAATCGCATATTTTAAACATCGGTTCTATGGGCGGTTTTCAGGGAAGTTCAAAATTTCCGGGCTTAGTGGCTTACTCGGCCAGCAAAGCTGCGCTGCATAATTTAACGGAATGTTTGGCACAAGAATTTATAGCAGATAAAATTAATGTAAACTGTTTAGCCTTAGGTTCTGCACAAACAGAAATGCTGGAAAAAGCTTTTCCGGGCTACCAATCGCCGGTAATGGCATTTGAAATGGGCAAATATATTGCCGAATTTGCCTTAACAGGCCACCGCTTATTTAATGGAAAAATTTTACCTGTTGCGGTAACCACACCTTAAAACTCATGAAAAAAACAATTTTATACCTTTCGGCGATCTGTGTTTTTGCCGCTTGTAACAGCGATACAAAAAACACCGAAAATACTGGCGATAGCGTACAAACCACGTCAACTAAAAAAGTGCAACCTGCACAGCTTTTTGATGTTCCTTGGGCCGCGGTTTTGGATTCTGCCTCTCAAAAAATAAGCATGACCAGAACTGCCGAGGTAAAAATTGAGGATTTAAACATTAACAACGTTACCGAATCTTTAAACAGAAAATATCCTGAAATATTAATCTCGGAACCTACACAGAGGAACGACACTGTTTTTGTAAAGATTAAAGACGCCAATTACTTAACGCAAGGCGCTGGAACAATGGGAGCCGAAATATATTTAGCAGAAAGCACTTATTCTTTTACCCAAATACCAGGTGTATCATTTGTGACTTACGATTTTACAGTGGGCGATCACGCTTCGCCGGGGACATTTAACCGTTCTGATTTTAACTTTAAAAAATAAATTAGCGCTTTAGAAAAATATAAATGTTAGAACATTCAACATCCTTTCTAGTTGATCATTTAATCTCTCAGAGCGCAGACTTAATTTGCATTTGCGATGAATATGGCAAGGTATTAAAGGCCAATAAAACAATTATTGATTTATCGGAGAAAACATTGCCCGATATTGTGGGCCAGCCACTTGAAAGCCTTTTTTCGGAGAAGAATCAGAAATTAAACGATTTGCTGTATAGCAAGCTTTTAAGTGTTAATGATGAAGAGCATTTTATCAATAATATTATCCACCAAGACGGCACACTACAATCTGTATCATGGCAAATTTCTAAGTTCGAGGAATTACGGATTATACGTGGAACGCTTTCTAAATCTTATGTAAACCATCCAGAACTAAAAACAGACGTAAGGTTAAAAGCAATTATTGACAATGCATCAGACTGCTTTTTTATTTTAGACAAAGACCTAAACGTTATATTCCAGAACAAGGCGGCTATTAAAAAATTTGCTCATCCGCAGTTTCAAACCGGCACCAACATTTTCTTCGGAAGCTTTCCGGAAGAAACAAACATTAAATTTTTTGGCCATTTCAAACATGCCCTAATCAATAAAAGCCATTTAAAATTTGTGGAGTTTTCTGCAATATTAAATTGCTGGTTTAGTATTGATGCAATTCCTTACGGTGATGAGTTAAACATTTTGGTCTGCGATATTTCTGACCGAATTGTTGATCATAAAATTAACGAACTGGAGCTAAAAACCTTTGAAATGAATATTGCAAAAGAATTTCCTGTAAATGATATTCTGCAATTTCTATTGAAAGGCTTCCAATCACTTTATCCTCATTTAGACAGCTCAATTTCAAGAATTGCAGACCAAAAAATGTGGCCTGTTGCAAGTACAAATTTACCGCCAAGTTATATTGAAGCTATAAACGGCGAAACCATCAGTATCGAAACAGGATCATGCGGAAGTGCCGCTTTCCTTAAAAAAAGTGTTATCACCTTTGATCTGGCTACGGATGAAAACTGGAAAAATTTTCACCATTTGATAACTCCGTTTGGTTATAAATCATGTTGGTCTTTCCCTATTTTAAGCAATAAAAGCTTTGAAGTGATGGCTACTTTTGCACTTTATACGAAAGAGAACAAAACACCCACAGAAAACGAGACCAAAAGCATTGCCAGACTTTGCAACATCATTAAAATTATATTTGAAGATTTAAAGCAAGATGATGCCATTTTGATGATGAACAACCGTTACAAGATGGTTACCATGGCTACCAATGATGCCATTTACGATTGGAATTTAATTACTAACGGAGTTTATTGGAGCGAAAATCTTTATAATATTTTTGGATATACACCAACAGAAGCACACCAGACCAAAAATTGGTGGATAAACCACATACACCGTGATGATAGGGCGCAAACCGTTAAGGCATTAAGAGACTGTTTAAGAAAAAAGGAATCGGGCTGGATTGCAGAGTACAGACTTAAATGTAAAAATGATGATTTTAAATATGTTTACAACAGAGGCTATATTATTTACGACAAGCAAAACCGGCCTATTTCTATAATCGGCGCCATACAAGACATCAGCGGGCTTAAAGAACGGGAAATTAAGATTATCAATCAAAACAAGAGGTTAAAGGAAATTGCACAAATTAATTCTCATGATTTGCGGAGACCGGTAACCAGTATTTTGGGCTTAATCAGTTTGTTTGATAAGGATAATGTTGCCAACGACAACAATAAAGTTATGATAGAATATTTGCAAAAAGCTACGGAGGAGCTGGACCAAGTGATTCATACTATTGTTTCTAAAACTTTAGAAGCAGACGAAACTATTTACAGCAAATCACATAAATTTAAAATTTCGGTTGTTCCAAATCCTGCACAGGATCCTGAATAAGTTGAGTTTTAGTTCTTGTCTATAAAATGGCATATCGCCTAAACAGAATCTGTTTAAAATTTATCTGATAATTTGTTTATACTTACCGCCAAAAGGTCGATCAGTTTCTTTTGGCTAAAAGGGCGTTAAATTTTTTCCTATTCTTTATATTTTGCAAGGAACCCAAAAGTGTGATGCAGTTTTCGGGATAGCTTCGGGCTTTTTGCAAAATATGCCTTGTTCTGCTCAAAAACAAACTATAATATTTTACAAGCAGCTAAATAGTGCTATAACTGATTTATATTAGCGATATAAATTTTATTGTTAATTAATATTTTCAAAAGAAAACAAAGCGTTAGGGATTGCAGTGAAAATCCTTTTTTTGCTTTTTCAGCGAAAAAAGATTGTAACGGAAAGCCCGCCCGAACGCCCAAATAATCATTTTAATAATTAGGTAAAGAAAAGCGAGCGGTTAACTATCAAGGCTGTTGAGCAATTGAAACGCAATTGAAACTAGGCTTCAGGAATTATAAAAAGCCAGACTTACGATTTCTGCACAAAGCCCTGTAAGCCTGGATTAAAAAATTGCCGCTAAGTTTTGTGTGTATTATTTTTTGCCCAGCATTACCATTTCATTTACTACAATCTCTGTATAAAACCTTTTAACGCCTTCTTTATCGGTATAGCTTTTGGTCACCAATTTTCCTTCAATTGCTACTTCACTTCCTTTGCTTAAGTATTTGGCCGCAATATCAGCCTGTTTATCCCACAGTACTAAATTGTGCCACTGTGTTTCTTCTATTTTATCGCCTTTTTCATTTTTATAGCTATCGTTTGTTGCCAAACTCATTTTA
Organism: uncultured Pedobacter sp.; assembly: GCF_946480185.1. Next base: position 91,286 of record NZ_CAMLIG010000015.1, read on the forward strand.
GCCAACTTTTTGGTTTTAGAAATTTCTTTCACTTCTGGTGCCGCACCTAAAAAACCAATTAATCTTACACTGTTTCTTAAATTACTCATGATCTTAAAGTTTAAATTGTAAATGTTTGTTAACGAACAGCTAACCACCATGGCTAACCGACAGAACAAAGGTGCAGATAGCTCAAAAAACTAGTCGGATGTTAAACAATTATATCCGTATATAATCGGATAAATACGAATAATATATCTATATTTAACACTTAAACCTCTTTTTATCATTTACTTATGGAAAAAACATGTTTGGATTGTGGCACAAACATAAAAGGCAGAGCCGATAAGAAATTTTGTGATGACCAATGCCGAAGCAATTATAATAATAGGCTAAAAGCAGACGACAGCAAGGAAGTAAAACGGATTAACAGTATTTTGTTTAAAAACAGAAAAATCCTCACCGCCTTAAATCCCGACGGTAAAACTAAAGTACCAAAGGCAAAATTAGAGAAAGCCGGTTTCAATTTTTTGTATTTTACCCACCAATACCAGACTGTTAAGGGCAGTTTATATATCTTCTGTTATGATTATGGGTATTTGCAGTTAGAAAACGACTGGTATCTGCTGGTGCGGAAACTGGAAGAACAGTAAACTGTTTTTATGGCCAAACGCTCGGCAGGCGCAGCATGTTTCCTTACAAGAACATTATCCCCATATCGCACTGCAGAAAAACCTGCATGGCTATTATTGTGTGTCCTCGCCTTTTTTTAAGGCTATTTTTGATTTTATATGTAGGGTTAAGCAAGAAAGATTTTTTCATATCCGAGTCCGACAAACCGTATGCTAAGAAATTTTTGTAATTTATGAGACAAATTTGCTATTTTGGATTTTATTAGACCTTGAAAAAATGGAATTTGAAGCAAAGTTAATTCGGCATCGTAACAAAAACAGGATTGCTGTTTGGTTTGAAAACAAGCCTGAGCTGATTACGAGATTTAGGAGACTGGATGATGCCATGTGGAGTTCGACTTTGGGCGTTTGGCATTTGCCGGATACACAAACAAACCGCGAAAAGTTTAATTTAGAAGCCGACAAAGGTAAAGGTGTGCCTTATTTAGCCAAAATTGAGCAGATTGAGCTTTTTAAGAAATACCTAAACACGAAACGATATAGCCCGAATACGGTAAAAACCTATTCGGAAGCTTTGCAGACTTTTTTATTTTTTTACAACGATAAAGCTATAAAAGACATTAACAACCAAGATGTTGTAGCATTTTATAATGATTATATTTTAGAGAAAAAGCTTTCAATCTCGTTCCAGAATCAGGTGGTTAATGCTCTTAAATTATACTTTAAAACGATAAAAGAAACAGCAATAAACGTTGATAAAATTTACAGGCCAAAAAGAGAAAAGCTTTTGCCCAATGTTTTAAGCAAGGAAGAGGTTAAGAAAATTTTAAATGTACATAGCAATATTAAACATAAAGCGATGCTATGTTTGATTTATAGCTGTGGATTGAGGCGGAGCGAGTTGCTGAACTTAAAACCAAAAGATATTGACTCGAAAAGAAATTTGGTAATTATTAGGCAGGCCAAAGGAAGGAAAGATAGGATTGCGCCACTCTCGCCCGCTATTTTAGATATCCTTAGGGATTATTACAAAGCATATAAACCGGGAGAATGGTTATTTGAAGGAAAATACCCCAATACGGCTTATGACGAAAGGAGTTTAGGGCTGGTATTAAAACAGGCATTAGCAAAATCAAAAATAAATAAGCCAGTAACGCTTCATTGGCTGAGGCACAGCTATGCCACACATTTATTAGAGAGCGGGACGGATTTACGTTACATTCAGGAAATTTTAGGCCACAAAAGCAGCAGAACGACAGAAATTTATACTCATGTAAGTACAAAAAGTTTACAAAAAGTAAAAAGTCCTTTTGATGATTTATAGAATTTAAATATATTTATAAAAATATGTTCACACACGGACTAGACATATACAACATTATTTGGTTGTATATAAGAAGTTTTATAGGACATATATGTAAGTTACCGCTAATTGTGCCGACATGAAAGACTATACAAAAAAGGATTATATTCTTCACTTTCTAAGTGAAAATAATTCAAAATCTATTGGCGAATATTGTAAAAATATAAATGCTGACTATAATGAAATATGTTCACTTGTTGACGACTTAATACATCTTGAACTTGTTGATATTATTCCAATATCCAGTAAACACGGAAATAGACATGACAAATTATTAACAATAAATCATCGTGGTCTTTTCTTTTTAAAAAATGGAGGTTTCACATCTACTAAAAAAGCAGAAACAAGGAAACACAGACTTAGTATTGCTAAAGAAATCATGACGTACACCAGTACTTTTGCTATTATCATCATATCATATTTTAATTATACTGCCACAGACAAAGCAAATGACAATAAAGAGGTTACAAAAAAATTAAATTTCACTATCGATAGTTTGAAAAAGTCAAACGACATATTAAATACTAAACTTCATTACTACGAACTGAATAAAAAAAACAACTAGCGGTAACCACAGGTTTAAAAAATTGCGGGCGAAGTGCTTTCACTTCCTTCATCACCATTTATTTAATTTTGTGCGGTGCGACATCGGTTCTGCAAGCAATTTCGCAATTTCTCAAACCTGCCAACCGTTATGGGTAAATGTTCCCCGAACGAAATGCATCAGTAAATGAAAATTTCGACACTGCAAACGGACAAATTTGAACTGCCGAAAAGTATTTAAGAAATAGAACAGTAAAACCGAACTAAAACAACCTTTAAACCGACCAGAACGAAAAGAAAATTAGAATTTACAGCATTTAAAAAAAAACAAGTTTCAGACCGACCTAAACGCTCAACTGAACTGCTCAATTGAACGACATTTTCAATTCTGGTTTCAGCCGACCAAAACGCTGACCGACCGAATTTTTTTCGGTTTTTAAGAACAAATTGAAAAGACAAAATTGAACTGTTTCTAAATGCTGACCGAACTGAAACAAAAGCCAATGCTTGAATATAATATGGAAAAAACACATCTACCCATAACCACAGGTTTGCAAAATTGCGGGCGAAGTGCTCTCACTTCCTTCACTTCTTTTTATTTAGTTTTGTGGGGTGCGACAGAGGTTCTGCAAGTAATCTCGCAATTTCGCAAACCTGCCAAACGTTATAGGCAAATGTTCCCCGAACGAAACGCATCAGTAAATGAAAATTTCG
>NZ_CAMLIG010000016.1 GCF_946480185.1 uncultured Pedobacter sp.
AGGTGGTCAGTTTAAACCGAAATCGGGTGGTCAGTTTCTCCGAAATCTCCACATTACTAACCAAACTTTCAATATCCAATAGTTGCTCCTCTAATAATTGTATTAAAACTTCTGTTTCTTCATTATCAGTTGATTCGGAAAATTGATTTAACGTCAACTCTACCTGACCAAGGTATCTATTTATGGAATTTTGATTTTGTCTCAGTTTGTTAAATTCTCCATCTTCTCTTTTAAGTGCATTAATTTGATCCCGTATACTATTGATTTCAGTTTCTTTAAGACCGAGTTCTTTCTCTAGCCTCCTTCTTTCACCAAGATAAATTTTTGCTGAGTCAGCAACTTTTTCTGATATTTTCTCAAATTCTGACAAAAGATTACTAAGTGTATCAAAATAATCTTTAGTAAAATCAGTAGTAGAGCCACATAACGGACAAGCTTTATTATTATTTATTCTATCATTAAACCAACCTAAAGTTGAGAGTCTATTTTTTTTAACTATATTATTATTACCAATTTCTACATTCCCAGATTGTATACTTTTTACAATTGATAATCGCCTTCCCAAATCTTGAAGATTATCGGATAAATCAATTTCCCTTCTAGATAATTCATATAGCTTTTCTGTGGCTTTCTCAGTAGCTTGTTCGGGAATACGAACATTTTCGATTTCTATATTTAATGTCGTTTTTAACACCCCTAAAACATATTCTTGATCAATATCATCAAGATTTTGTTCGTCCTTTATTAAGCCGAATTCTTTTCCAATTCTATAATAGTTTACTAACTCCTTATTAATTCTTTCAACTCTGTAATTTCTTAGTTCTTTTTCTTTTACAAGAATATTCAACCTACGTTTAACATCCTTTAATTCTTCCTTCAATTCAAGAGTTCGATTGTTAATTGCTCCTATCAGATAAGGAAATAATATTTTCAGTTTCTCTCTATGGCTTGATGAATCAGCTTTGTAAAACATAGTTGATTGATTCGCAACTAAATATTGAGGTTGAAGGTTTAAAGAAATAGCATTTCTGTAGCTTGGCTTTTGGGTATCGAAAGACTGAACGTAGTCATTACTTGAAAATCCAATATCCGAAAATCCAATCAAAGAATTTAAATATTGTTTAATTTGATTTATACTAAATTGATATTCACTTATCTTATCAGGGATTGAAATTGCATCATCTTCTATTTTAAAAAAGTTATTTGAAACGGAATGACTTCCAGCTTCTTCTCTTGCTAATAATATTTCTCTTGAATTTAAGGAAATCAATATCCCGAAAGCTTTGACTTTATCTCTAATTATTCCTGAGGCAATACTACACCTACTACTGCCGAGACAGTAATCAACAATATTTATTATCGACGATTTACCCGTACCATTTCCTCCTGTTATTACATTTACTTTTCCCAAATCAAATTTTATAATTCTAGGCAACAGGGATTCGTTTTTAGGCCAAAGAATTATTTGTTTTATTTTAAAATCCATCTTAAAATTTAATATTTAAGTATAACAGAAACTCGACGTCAGACATTTTTGAAAACCATCCTGCTAATTTTCTGGAGGTACGAATTAAATTTCCGATTTCTGATGATGTAGCAGTATATTTTTTTCTTGGAGCTTGATTTGAACTGATAGTATTCTCTGCAAGATTAATATCTAGTAATTCAGCTTTGCTACAAATTAATAGGGAGAACATTGTTTTATCAAACATCTCTTCAACTTTTAAAGTCAGAAGCTCAAAAAGTACCTTATTTTCATCTACAAGATTATAAAATCCTTTAATGTTTGTAGACCTTCCTCTTGCTGAATCAACCAAATCTTTAGTGAATAAAATGGGTAGAATGGGTAGAATTTTTTCTAATGAAGGAGATAAATTTCCGGTTTTTTTGCTTTCATAAGCTGAAACAAACTCATTTAACAATAAAGCTCCCAAAGAGCAATTTTGATAAATGTCAAAGACATTTTGGACTTTCATGTTTTACTTTTCGACTTTTAATTCATTTTTCCACTCTGGATGCCAACCTATTTTCAAATTATCAGCAAGAATTTGAAATCCTCCAAGTGTCGTATAGCTTTGCAAAACAGGGTAGCCAGCTAAACTAAATCCGTTGCTTTTTCTTGAAGCATTATAAATTAGATTTCCAATATCAATACTTGAATGAGAGGAGTATTTATTAGCTAATATTTGTTGCTTAGAATCAATTTTCCATGATCTAAGTAATTCTTTTTCAAATTCCGAAATGTCCGTGTTACAAGGGATGCTTCCGTTTTCAGCCCATCTATCTCTTTCCATTGATGCCCTTAAGAAGTCATCAATTGCCTCAATTTTTTCATCATCATCACATTCAATTAACTCAAGCTGTCTAATGAAATTCTTATCCCATTGTTCGTTTCTTTGATGATCAAAGATAGGTAGAGCAGAAACGGCTTGCTCAATAAAAGGTCTTTCAATCGACTCCTTAACAAAATGGTCTTTAATATCAATAAGTTCTGATGATTTAATAATTCCCTCTTTCCTCAATAACCAAGCTTCAATTGTTTTATTTATAACCCATCCTAAAATTCTATTGTAAATAGAGTTAAAAGGGACTTGCGAACCTATTCTAAGATTATCTCTTATACTTTCCTTAAATTTTTGACGATCATTCTGAAAATTATCTACTGAGAGAACTATTTTTGAAAGTAATTCCAAAACATCCTCTGCTGTATATTCAGACTGTATTTTAAGGAATATTTCTTTCCCTTTACCCTTCAATTTATTACCAACAAAAAAAAGGTCATCATAAAAGCTTTTTAAAGTTGTTTTATCTGATCTATAATTATGGTAGGTATTTGACTGATGCAATTTGTAAATAATACAAGTATTTGAAACTCTTTTATTTGTTGAAAGAACAAATCTTGCGTTAATTTTGGGGTTTTTCTTCAATATGGATAACCAAATTGATAGTGTCTTCCACAAATTTAAACTTGAATTAGAAAAAGGGTTTGAGTTGCTTAATACGCTTTTATCTTGCTCAAATATTTTCTCTAAGTTATTTCCTTCAAGTAGCTTTGCAACCACATCGTCATCTGTTTCAACGGCTACATACTCAATATCGGGATGCGATAGCCAATAAATTGATCTTTCAAATTGATATAAATAGCCAAGTGCTTGACTTGCAGCCGAACTACCTAAAGCCATAGTTGCTAATTTGTAAATTACTTAAACTGATATGCATAGTTTCATAAGAAATCATAGAAGTAATTTTTGATGAATTTCCAATAAAAATAGTAAAATTTTAAGACAACAAAATATTACCTTTAAAGATGGCAAAACAAGAACCTGTATCACTCGACGAGACTAATCGGAAAAAAATATTTGGAACGTTCGATGGCGAGAGTGAAGATATCATCAGACTTAAAGAATATTATTTTAAAAATGACATCTATGAATCTCTTATATCCGATCAATCACTAAAAATTTTAGTAGGGAATAAGGGAGTCGGGAAATCAGCAATGTTCAAAGTCGCATATGCAGAGGCAAGAGAAAAGGATATTATGGCAATAAATTTAGAGCCTGATGATGTAGCCGAAATTTGGGAAAAACAAGATGAAATTGATATTATTAAGGTAAGAAAGTGGAAACATGCGCTAACTGAAAATATTGCTAAAAAGGTGCTACAGCAACTGGAACTATTTGACCCAAATATTTCTAACACAATTGTTAGTTTAGGGCATAAGATTTTTACTATTTTATCAAATTCACTATCCGCCCTAAAACAATCAACTGATCTAACACCATCTCAAAAAATTAGTATAGACAATTTTTTAACTTCAAAAAAGATAATCGTTTATTTGGACGATATCGATAGAAATTGGCAAAACAGTAAAGAAAGTATAAAAATCATTGTGACTTTAATAGCCGCAATGCGAAGTCTAACAAATGATAATCCAGGTTTGACGTTCAAGTTGGCTTTAAGGTTAGATGTTTATCGGGCAGTACGTACTTCTGACGAATCTGCTGACAAATGGGAAGGCTCCATTATCCATCTCAGTTATAAGGTGCATGATATATTTGTATTCTTAATTATAAGAATATTGACTTTTTATGGGCATAGTATTGATTATAAAAAGATATCTGAAACTCCACAAGTAATTTTAGCAAGGCATCTAATGCCAATATTTGAGGATACTTTTCGAGGCAAAGGGAAGTGGAAAGATGTTGAAATGAAGACAGTTCTTACATCATTAATCAGGAACAGACCAAGAGACCTCGTAAAGCTTTGCGCAGAATCTGCTAAGGAAGCCTTTAAAAATGGGGAGGTGACCATTAAAACTGAACATATTTTGGCAATACTACCCAAATATTCTGAAAGTATTATTGACGACACCATAGGTGAATATGGTTCAGAGCTTCCGCAAATTGAAAAATTATTATATGGGATGAAGCCTACTAAGAAAGAAAAAACAGCCGAGGATGCTTTTAAGTATACAACTAAACAATTACATGATAAACTTTTTAATATCATGCAGAATACAAATTTCAAGTTTGCTTCAGTTTCGGCGATGACACCACGTGTACTAAAGGACTTTTTGTATAAAATCAATTTCATAACTGCAAGAAAAAAAGACGACAATGGCAAAATAAATAGGTTTAACTATGAAGAAAACCAAAAACTATCCCTTCCCTACATGGAGGAAAATTTTGAATGGGAAGTACATTTAGCGTATCGTTGGGTTTTACAATCTGATTCTATTGATGAAATTTTTAAAAAACTAGAATTGAAGTAACAAACTCTGATATGAAAATTCCTTTTATTATATTATTTACAATATTTTCCTTTACTCTATGTTCTTGCCATGCAACAATGCTAGAGAATAAAGCTATTGCATTGAATGCTAGCTCATCCCGAATTGATACTTTAGTTCTTGTAAATGCTGGACAATCAAACATCATTAAAAAAGAATTAAATCTATTTATGCCTTGGGTTTCGGCACTTATAATAGCTGCACTTACTGTTGCTGCAAATATTTATATAAGTTATAATGCTAGAAGGACAAGTTTAGAAGTAAATCTTAGAGATTTTAATAAGACTGTTTTATCAGGGAATAGACAACTTTGGAATTCAGAATTCAGAATACTTATGAGTGAAATTATTTCGCAATTATCATATTTTATAATGAAACAAGGAGTGGAAGAACATGAATATAAAAAATTTACATTATTACTTACGCAAGCCGAATTAATTCTTAGTAATGAAGGACATACTTTTTTAATTGAAAAAATTTCGAAACTTAATGAAAGTTGTTCAGAAATTATGAAAAACAATCCGCCAAAAGACGAACTAGAGACTTTGATGGTAGAAATAAAAAAGCTAACTATTACTATACTCAAAGACCAATGGAATCTCATAAAGAAAGGAGAATAGAGCATTTCAATTAAAAAATCAATCTCATGAATAATAATCTTTGACAGATTGTAAATCTGTTTCTAAACAATATATTTATCTAGAGTTATAGCGGAATAAAAAAGGGGAAACTATAACTGAAGCAAAACCTCTGGTATGAACGATACCGAATGATGCCTATAAACAAAAAAGTCGGTAATCAGCGGTATCGTGTGTTCTGATGACGACGAGAGAGTTCAAAATAAATTTGAACATTATCTTAAGCTCTATTAGAACATCCGGTCTGAACGATTCAAGCGTTTTTTCTGACGTTGGGGTTTTGATAGGTTAGTTTTCCATATTTCGGAAATACCATGTATTCGCTTTCCGCAATAATTTCTTTTGCCAATTTATGCAAAGCTGGTTCTAAACCCCCTTGCGCAATCTGTTTTATTATGGTGACTGAAATACCAATCTTTTTTCTTTCCCTGATTTGCAGTCAAAGACTCTCTAAAGTCAAAGCAATTACAACCACACCAAGCCCATTGCCTGCATCTCTAATAGGTAAAGCTTTTTGAGTACTGGAATTAAGTCCGATTGTGATTTTTGCTGACATTTAACAACTCTAAGCATAAATGACGTCGTCTCACTAATTAGCATGAATTTCCCAACTTTGCTTAAAAATCAATAAGATTATCAGGCTAACTCACAATCGTTGCACTCTCAAGCTATTTATTGGCTTAAATTGAAAGTTCGGTTCATCTCGTCTCTGAACTTTGAAGTTCTGAAAATTTCTCGAAATCTGGATGGATGTGATATTTTGATCGAAAAATTTTAATCCTCAAAGCTCAAAGCTCAAGCTTTCAGACCATCAGTGCTTGATTTTGTATTAAAACTGTTCTCCTTCATTGGAAAAGAAGTTATTTCATGAATCTTCATGACTTCTTTTGAAGTTCTTACATTCAAATATTCATTTATTCTACATAAATGGTAGTAGTATAATAACACTTGCCCCTTCGGGGACAAGCGTAAGTAACTTTGGGAATTTAAAGTGAGTATAAAACTCAATTTCTTCAATGCTCAAAGAGCAAAAATTCAGAATTAAAGTCTTTTTGACTGTTCGTTTGTTCGGAAAGTTTCTTTGGGCTTGATGAAGTTGATTGACTTGTTGTTCGGAGTGCAGTTGATTAATAGTAAAATTGTTTCATATAATCGTGAATAGGACATTTCGTTTAATGAAACTAATCCCATAAATAACAATCTTTGAAAGATTATAACTGTATTACTATACAATATCTCTGTCGACAATTTATAGCAGAATAAAAAAGGGGGAAGTTATAGGGGAAGCAAACCTTCTTGTATGAACGATACCGAATGATACCTATAAACGAAAAAAAAGTTGGTATTCAGCGGTATCGCCTTAAACCAACTTTTTATTTTAACTGTAGCCCGTAGGGGAATAGTCATTCTTTTATAAGCATCATATTTTCAATATCTTACGAGTTGACACTATTGTGACGCACCTTATTACGCACCGCGTACTTTTCAACTGTTTTACTCTTTGCAAATACTGATTGCAAAGTAGTAAATTTTTTATTTAAATAAGTAGTCCATTTGAAATTTTCAAGGCAATTTTTCCTTACCTGACTTAGGTGGCTATATCCGGAGGAATTGTACTTTTATCAAAAATATATATCTATTAACTGCAATCAATGATTCGGTTTTCTCATTCACCGCTTAACTCACCACCGTATCAATTTCGTATAGCCGTTATTCGCTTTTAATAGAAGTAAGCTTTTTAATAGAAAATTCAAAGAACTATTCGTTGCGGATAGTATTAATATCTGACTACTTGATGTTGAAATAGTGGGAATTTAAATTAATCTTTTTCCGAGATGATTATTAGATTTCAGAAGATAAGGTGGTTTCTTTAAATCAGCTTTTTTTGTTTGAATCAAGATGCGTCTAACCAATTACACATTTTTTTTTTAGTCATGATGAAAGTCTTATGTAAGGAAATATGTGTTTAAAACTAAGGAAGTAAGAAGTTTTAGATAATAGCTTTTTTACGGAGGTAGATTTATTGGTAAGTCGTTCTTTTTTCCGACGGCGGGATAAATTTAAAAAAGGAAGTCACTATTTGTTTAACTTAGGAAGTGCCGAAAGCAGCATCTTTAGCAAGATCTGGAAAGCATTAACTTTCAGCATTTTGAAATACTAAAAACGTTATTGACAAATTCTTAATTCAATAAATAGCGACTTAATTGACTATTGATAAAATCTCCGGATCTTTTGGAAAGAGTCAACAAACTTTATTCACTTCCATATTTAAAAGTAAACCCAGTTTTTCTATTTTGGAACTGATATGCCCAATTCCTACAGCACAATGATGTACAGGACCAAAGCTGTTCCAATTGTTTACAAAATTGCGAGCACCTATCGGAAATTTATAACGCGAATTGGTGTTTCCAATCTCCAAAATTGGACCCGCAACAGATTCAGCTTCGGCTACCAAAAGCATTAGTTTCCCATCCGCTTTTTCAGCTACAGATAATAGTGTAACCGGACCATTTTTTACCTGCATTTCAACCGATAATCCGTTACCTACTTTTCCGTGGAAAACACCTAGTGGACGAACCTTTGTTTTTCCTTCTGCAATGGCGATATGTCCTGGCCCGTCGTGTCCCATTAGTACTACATCTTCGTTAAAGTCCATTGCATAATATTCCGTGAAAGAACCTCCTGCGCCAAAACTGTCCATGATTTTCATGGCTTGCGCATTTTTAACTTCATACTCGCCAGCTACGGGAACATGGTTGGCCGTTAATAAACTGTTGCCGATGATAATTGAACTAATCGTATCTTCGTTATCGAAATTCCCGGTTCCTTTATAGTAATACGCCATTGAACCCAATTGGTATTTATCTACCAACTTATCTAAAGCTACTGAAGTTTTCGCGGCTCTCTTTAATTCGGCCTCAGAGCAATCTGCTTGCACATCAAATGTACTTTGAATCAGCGCAACACGATCAGTGATTTCCGAATCAGAAACGTCTTTTCTTAAACTCGCTAACTCGTCAACCTCAATCAATTCTATATGACCACCAAAATGTGCGTATTGCTGTGTTAAATCGCTGTAAATATCTAACATTCCGCTATAATAATGCCCCATGCAACCCAAACGGTTATAAGCCATTATATTGGCAACTTTTGAGGCTTCTACCCATTCTGTAATCTCCGTCCATGCTTCTTCATCGTTGTGTAGCATCCCAGTGATCTGGTGAAATTTAACGCCTGTTCTGTTAAAAACATTTGCAATTTCTGGTACCGGACAAGCCGAACAATAGGACAACCATTCGCCAGTCATTTTGGTTCTATCCGTCATTTTATTGAATGACTTGTAATCGATGCTGGCTTCTGGCGCTAGATTTAAGATGATAACTGGCACCTTAGCTCTTTGCACTACAGGTAAAACGGTAGAAGAAAGCGCATAGGTAGAAACGTACAAGAAAATAATATCTACATCTTCTTTACGGAAAGTTCTACCTGCCTCAAAGGCACTCTCTGGGTTATCAATCAAACCTAAGTTAACAACGCCATCATGGATTTTAGCAATGTTATCTTCTACAATTTTTAAGTAGCCTTCTAAACGTTCTTTTAAGCCTTCAAACTGTGGCCAATAAGTATCTAGACCTATCCCGAAGAGGCCAATTTTTAAATTAGATTTCATGTTTTATATTTTTCGATTAAGCTAGGTGGAACATTCTTGGTAATTCCACAGCAATTGGAGATTGGTCAGCATTTGTTTCCATAATATCTGCCATGTAAACCCACCATTTTTTCATAATTGATTTCTGGGTTAAATCCGGTGTATTACCGTTTAAATGTTGAACGGCAAACAAAATATTGGTTTCTTCATCCAAAAAAATACTATAATTAAAAATTCCTGCTTGTTGCAAAAGCTCCGCTAACTCAGGCCAAATCTCGTCGTGTCTTTTTTTGTATTCGTCTTTAAAGCCTGGCTTTAATTTCATTTTAAATGCAATTTGATTGGTCATTTTAAACTAATTTATGTGTGCTATGTTTAGTTGAAAGTTTCATGTGCTCAAATATTTTTAATCCCTATCTTTTTTAAGCGTGAATAAAAAAAAATCATTCTCTTTCATCGCTATATCGTAGCTAAAAGTTCCATTTTTCACCAGCACATTGGTGGTTTCTACCGGCAAATCTTTTGATATTCTGCTAAGTTGCTTCACGTTTTTAGGTGATAATTTTTCTGGAGCACCTATCTCGGCATATTTTGTGAAAATATCATTGTGTTTGCAACTCGTTTGATAGAGGTTTAAAGTGTACTTTCCGTCTTTTAAATTCTGAATGCTAATGGTTATTTTTCCTTTATCCAAAGAAGGGATTTCTTTTGTGTAAAATCTGGCATCGTCTAAGCCTTTTTGATCAGGATAAGAAAAATCCCAAATCAATGCTTGCACACCATCTTTTGATTTGCAAACGTAAGAAGCCTTATCTGTGTTTGTCAATTCTGTTTTACCCAAACGGTTCAGATATTTATAAACAAAATAAGTAGGTTTTTTTAGATTATCTATCGTCATTAAGCCAAAGCCACCATGCAAGGGTTTGTAAGATTGTCCTAGTTCTTCGAAAATATCTGTAAATACCCAGTAAGACATTGAAGTAGCTGAACTTTCGGTTTTCTTTATCGTATTTAGGACATACGTAGCATTTTGATAAGTATCATGAACTGCATCTCTTGGAGAATAGGAGGAAGACCATTCTGTGAAATGTAATTCTAAACCTTTGTAAGAACTGGCTTCAATTTTACGTCTCACTTCCTCAACAGAATTTGCGACATGATCTGGGTCTTTCATCATAGTCAAGACTTTTTTTCCAGTCTCGTCAAGATCTCCTTTAGCACCATAAGCATGGGTAGAGATAAAGTCTAAAGGCACACGATTTGATTTGGTAAAGTCCATCAGCTCATTTGTCCAACCTGTTCCCGCAGTAGCTGGTCCACCAACTCGATAATCTTCATCTACATTCTTAATGGCTCTTGCTGTGGTTTCATAAAGTTTAAAATAATCTTTGATGTTACCAGTAAAAAAAGAGGGGTGATTAGGTTCGTTCCAAACCTCAAAATACCAAGTTTTAATTTCCCTTTTTCCATACCGATCTTCTAAATGGCGTACTAAGGCTTCAATTAATAATTCATATTTTGGATATGAATTTGGTGGCGAAACGTAACCTTTCCATTCAAAAACAGTTCTATCATTACTCCTTAACGCCGAAGGCATAAAAGAAAGCTCAACAAATGGTTTCATTTTAATTTTAAGCAAAAAATCAAAAAGTTTATCCATTTTTTTCCAGTTATAAATAGCATTACCTTTAGCATCTTCTTTATAAATGCCCATTTCATCATTTAAAAGCCCATGGAAACGGATATATTTAAAATCACAATCTTTTTTAATCTGCGTTAGCTGATTTTGCCATTGCTTCCCTAAACCTTCGTAGGCTCGGCCTGCGCCTACGCATTGATTAAAAGTATTGCTTAATGTTCCTTTTTCTTTGTTGATATCAATATTAATAACTCTTTGTGCATCAGCGTGCAAAGTGGATAAGACTATTGAAAAAGTGATGATATATTGGCAGATTTTAAATGCGATTTTTTTTGTCATTTCTGAAAAATTATCAATAGCATAATATCTAGTTGCGAATTATGTTATTTTGGTTTAAAATAATTGGATAAACCAAAGTTAAACTCAAACGCCGGCGATAAAATAACTTAATTGATATTTCCCATGTACTTTCTGATTTGCTTTGATTCTCGTTTATAAAATTAACTTTTTGCTATTACCTAAAATCCAAGCTTTCATCAAAGCTAAACCAATCTACTTTTAAAGAATTGGGGTCTCCTTTAAATTGTAAACAAATGTTTTTATCACCTGTACTATTTTTTAGATCAAAAGAAATGGTTTTTCCTATTTCAGGATTTTTTAGTAAGAGCTTGTGTTTTCCTAAAAGCTTTCCTTGGATATTATTTTCACGAACATTTATAGTGCAATTTACGCTCCCAACTGAAGAAATCCGTAAGGATACCTTTGCGTTTTTACCTAAATTTTTAACCTTAGGATAGTATAAATAGGCTTCGCTTGGAATAGCAGAGACTGAAAAACCACCGTCGGCATTTTCTTGTTGATTTACCTTACTTGCAGAAAAATAATCTTCTGCTTGAATTAGCGAGGCCTCATATTGCCCAACGCCTGTTTTGCTAAGGTAAATGGGAGCAATTTCTCCGTTGTCTCTATAATGTACATAGCTAATTACACTATTTCTGAAATGGTTATCGCTACCGGGAACGCTTTGGTCGTTACAGGCGAAATACCATTGGTTATGAAGTTTAAAAAACGATCCATGACGGTCATAAGTAAGCCTTTTTTGAAAAAGTGTATCCGTTCTTTCTTTGGTAATAATTGAGCCCTTGTAATTATACGGGCCATAAGGGTTATCTGCCATAGCGTAATAGCAACCCCACGATAAATAAAACTTATTTCCCCTTTGGTGTAAAAACGGCTTGTCGTCTGTTTTGCCAGCACCATAAGGTCCGTTTTTTTTATCCAAAGTAATTTTTCTGGGAGTTTCCGCCAGTGAAACCATGTCGGGGTTTAGGCGAGCGATATAGAAATCCCAAACACCAAAAACGATGTAAGAAGTACCATCTGCCAACTGTAATATTCCCGGATCACGAGCTTCTGTTGGTGTGGAGTTTAGGGCAATCAAAGGCTTTTGAATCGGGTCTTTCCAAGGTCCTATTGGCGAATCGCTCTCCATGACACCTATTTCCTTTGGTCCTCTGGAAAAATATAAATAGTATTTACCATTTCTACTGATAGCATCAGTAGCCCAGCATTGGTTGGTTGCTTTTTTAAAGTAAGTATTTTCTGGTTTTAAGGTTGTTTCATAGTTCCAATTTACCAAATCTGATGACGACCATATCCACCAATCGTTCATAATAAATGTTTTACTTTTAGCTGCGGAATCATGTGTAGCATATAAATAAGCGTTATTATTATATATTCTTATTTGGGGATCGCAAACGCCTTTACCTTTTAAAATTGGATTTTGAGCAAATAAACCTAGTTGCAAAAAGCTGCATATAAATCCTATAAAATAAAATTTCGAAACAGTCATGAGGTGAATTTTTATGGTAGTGATTCTAAATTTATTTGGTGAGCGAATTTTATTTTGGCTGAAACTTATTAAATTCATTTTAATAAGTAGGTTTTTATATTTGGCTATTGCTCAAAATTAAAATTTTGGAGTAATATCAAAAACGAATTAATGATATATTGCTTGTACTTTTTGATTTTCGATACATTTGACAGAGTTAGAATTATAGTAGAGCATCCAATTATAATAATTTAGCGCAGGTTTTTTGTGTGAGGTCTTCAGCTTTTAAAAACAGAAATGAGTAATTTTTTTAAGTATTTTCCTTCTAGCGAGAAAAGCGATCAATGGGGCTTGAGTATTTTAAGTGCGGGCTGTACTCGCATTTTGCCCAACGCTGTTTATCCAGAACCAAGTCATCCGGCTCACCATCATTTTACTTGGGAGACCGGAAGGGTTTTGCAGGAATACACTTTGATTTATATTGTAAACGGAAACGGTACTCTGGAAACGGAATCTGTAAAAGAGCGTATTTTAGACGGTACTATTTTTATGATTTTCCCAAATGAAAGACATCGGTACAAACCAGATCAAGAAACCGGATGGGAGGAATATTGGGTGAGTTTTAGTGGCGATTACATCGATAACCTTATTGCAAATAATTCATTTTCTAAAAAACAGCCTTTATCTCATTTAGGTTTAAATGAAAAGATTCTTCAGCTGTTTGGCGAAGTACTAAGTGCAGCAAAGGAAGAAAATAATGGATTTCAAGCCATTATCGCCAGCGCTACTATCCATATTTTAGGGATGCTTTACGCTTTTAACCAACAGGGGCGTAATGAGGATGAAAGTTTGATTGAGCAAATTGTAAAAAAAGCCAAAATACTTTTTCGAGCCAAATTATTAGAAGTGGTAGATGCTAAATCTATTGCGGATGAATTGGAAGTTGGCTATTCGTGGTTCCGCAAAATTTTCAAAGAAAATACAGGGATTTCGCCGGGACAATATTTTATCCAACTAAAAATTCAAAAAGCAAAAGAGTTGTTAGGCAATCCGCAATACGCGATAAAAGAAGTCGCGTATTTACTAAAATTTGAATCGCCTTTTTATTTTTCCAAACTGTTTAAGCAAAAAACAGGTTTTACACCATTGCAGTTTCGTAATATGGTTTTGAAAACGTATAAATCTTAACAAAAGACCCGAGCGCTAGTTGAAATTCAAAAGTTAGTGTCATATCAAAATGATGAGTTGAAATGTCATAATGTGTATTTATTTAGAAATGCCAAGGTAATAGCTTAGCATTCAATTATAAATCATAAAGCTGAACCAATCGGCGTAAAACATTAAGATATGAATCATGAACTTTCGCAAGAGCAAATCAGCTCGTTCCAAGAAAACGGTTTTGTTACCGTCGAGAATTTTTTAAATAAGGATGAACTTGACTATTGGAGAGCTAGTATTACTCAAGCTTTAGAAGAACGTAAGGGTTTGAAAATCCCCGGTAAAGAGGGAAATATTGATGAAGGCGATGGAATAAATGAGGATTCTGATTATTATACTAAAGTTTTTGATCAGTCGATTAACTTGTGGCAAACCAGCGAAACCATGAAGAAAATCATGTTTGACGAGCGAATTGGCAAAATGATCAGTGATTTATCTGGTACAGATGGGGTAAGAATCTGGCATGATCAAGCATTGATAAAACGTCCGTGGGCAAACCCAACATCGTGGCATTTAGATACGCCCTATTGGTCTTTTTCAGACAGAAGAGCAATGTCAATTTGGGTAGCTTTGGATGATGTAACTTTAGAAAATGGTTGTTTGTTTTTTCTGCCTGGAACACAAAAACTTACCACTTTTGAAAACCCATCTATCGGTAAAAATATGGATGCCATTTTCGATTTTTATCCTCAGTTTAGAGAAAGAAAATCAGTGCCAGCGGTAATTAAAGCCGGAAGCTGTTCTTTCCATTGTGGATTAACAGTTCACGGCGCACATGCTAACATGACTCCCGGTTTCCGCCGAGCAATGACCTGTGCTTTTATGCCAGACGGAGCAACTTTTAACGGTATCCCGAACGTATTGCCAGATAGCTATTTAAAAACGCTAAAAGTTGGCGATGTATTGAATAATAAAGAACAAAACCCATTGATTTATAAAAAATAGATGCCAAAAGTAAAGTTTTACTGCCCGCGTTGGGGTTCCGAAGATTTAGCTTGGAATGACTTTTTGGATAAAGTAATCGCTAGCGGTTACGATGGGGTAGAGGTTTATCCATTGCTTAGGCCAGAAGAAAAACCGGCGATGTTGCAGGCTTTAGAACATACTGGTTTAGATTATAGTTTACTGCATACGGTACAAAAAGAAGGAAAAAACTTTGATAAATATTGCGATGCTTTAGAGCGAAATTTATACGAGTTAATCACTTTTCAAACAGACCATATTAAGCCAAAATTTATAACTTCACAAACCGGTAGGGAGTATTTTACTAAAGACCAAATGGAAACTTGTTTTTCAATTTGTGATGCGGTGAGTTCAAAAAGTGGTATTCCAATTTATCAAGAAACACATCGTAATAAATGGTCTTTTGCGGCACATGTGGTGGAGAGTTATTTGAAAGATGAACGTTTTAATAAAGTGAAATTAGCTTTAGATTTTTCGCATTGGGTTTGCGTTTCAGAAAGTTATCTGGAGGATCAAGAAATGGCCATAGATTTAGCAATTGAACGGGCTGTACATATCCATGCAAGGGTAGGTCCCCCAGAAGGGCCACAAGTTACAGATCCAAGAACTCCCGAAAATAAAGAAGCGTTAGATTTTCATTTGCTTTGGTGGGATAAATGGATAGCATATTTGACCAAGGTTGGAATTGAGGAATGCACCATAACGCCCGAATTTGGATCTTATCCCTACATGCCTCACCAAATTGGGAGTACTAAACCCATTGCAAAACAATGGGAAATTAATTGTTGGATGAAAGATTTTCTGAAAGAAAGATATTCGTAATTTATTGGGTGATGAAAAAAAATATAATAGTTCTTTTATTGATGTGTGTTGGTTTATTTGCGAATGCACAAGAACCTCAGGTCATACATTTATGGCCTAATAATGTGCCAAATGAGCCTAAAGCAAAGCATCCGGCAGAAGTTACTGCTGATAAAAGATTTGATATTAAAAGGCTCACAAATATTACCGACCCATTAATTACTATTTACCAACCTTCGTCAGAAAAAAATAACGGCGTGGGAATAATGGTTTGCCCGGGTGGTGGTTATGCTATTTTAGCGATTGATGCGCAAGGCGAAGAAGTTGCAGAATGGCTGAATAGTTTAGGCTATACCGCTTTTGTATTGCAATATCGTGTGCCTAACAAACAAGCGGGAGCTTTGCAAGATATTCAGCGAGCCATGCGAATTGTAAGATCAAAATCATCTGCTTTGCATATTGACAGTACAAAAATTGGAGTATTGGGTTTTTCTGCCGGTGCAAGCCTTTGCGCAAGATTAAGCACTGAGTTTGATAAAATAACCTATCCTGCGGTAGATAAAATAGATGCCTTATCATGTCGGCCAACATTTGCAATGTTGATTTGGCCAGCATTTTTAGATTTAGGAACAGACCATACCTTAACTCCCGAGTTGACCATCACTCAAAAAACACCTCCAATGTTTCTTTTTCAAACTGCCGACGATTCGTATGGTAACAATTCTTTAGTGATGACAAAAGCCTTAAGAGAAGCAAAAATTCCTGTCGAATTACATTATTATCCTTTCGGTGGGCATGGCAACGGTTTAAGAAAAGGAGACGAAGCAAGAGGGGCTTGGCCAAAATTAGCGGATAATTGGTTGCAAAGAATGGTTTTAAGCAATAGAATATTCAAAGTTCCATAAGTATGGGGCTCTTTAAAACCAAATTGTGCTTGTTTTTGCTTAAAAAGTCCTACTCAAAATAGATAGATTTTCACATTTTTGAATGATAAACCAAACCTTCATGTTTTGCACAGCTCAACTGCAGAACTAAACCTGTAATTATGAAGATTAAAAACTTAAAACCTTTACTATTCTTACTGTTAACCGCTTTTCAGCTTCATGCCCAAAGCGGTTCTGCTATAAAAATAGATATTGCTAAAAAGCCTATTCAAGAAGTTTTCTTAAACGGAAGTTGGGGTTTTATGCCGGCAATAGGAATTAACAAACCATCGGGTACACAAGCAAATTTTGTTGATGCAAAAGCTCAGGAGATTTTCAATAATACCAACAGTAATGTTTCGCCATTTCAAATCAAAGTCCCACAGTTTTTAAATAGAGTTTCGTGGTGGTTACCTCATGTTTCGGATGAATTTGAAGAACAAGAGACGGCAAGAATTAAAGCACTACCTTTTAAAACTGATAATTTGCAGGCGGGTTGGTATATAAAAACAATTGATCTAAATGGACAAAGTAATACAGCTGAGATTTATGCCGATTTTGAAGGCGTAGCTACCGTTTCGAGAGTTTATTGTAACGGACAATATGTTGGCGGTCATTTGGGGATGTTCGGTTCTTTTTCTTGTAAGCTAACTCCCTACATAAAAGCAGGTAAAAAGAACCAGCTTTTGGTTTATGTGGAACGAGGCACAAAAGCAGATAAGGGCGATGAAGTGGTTTCCGTAGCCGTAACCATGCCTATTACCCGCGACTTACTCACTTCTTTAAACTCGGGCATGTTTGGTGGTTTTGGCAACGGACCTCGGGCAAAATTTATGGGAATTTGGCAGCTGGTAAAACTGAGGATTTCAAAAGTTGGAGGCAAAATAGACGATGTGTTTTTTAACCCTTCCTTAACCGGACATCAATTAGAATTTACATTAATCAACCCTACAAAAACATTGGTTAATGCCAAGTTGAATTATATTTTAAAAGATCATCAAACTGGTGTTACTTTATTTAATGATGAGTTTACGATTGCGTTAACGCCCGGAGAGAATGTAATTAAAAAAGTAAAATCTGGGCTTAACCCAAAATTATGGACACCAGATCATCCAAATTTATACGATTTAGATGTTACCTTAAATGATAACAATGGTAACAAGCTAGATTTTTGGCAAACACCTGTTGGTTATCGTACCGTAACTACAAAAGGAGAGCAACTTTATTTAAATGGGCATCCATATTGGGTACGTGGTGCGGGGCAACCCATCTATGGTTATAAACCTACAGATTCTGCCACTGCCCGAGGGTTTTTACAATTAATGCATGATGGAAACGAAGTTTATACCCGTACTGGTTGTAATACTTGGAACACATTGTGGTACGGTTTAGCAGATGAAATTGGTGTTGGTGTTACCGATGAAGGAATTAGACCTTGGGCTTTAATGAGCAAAGCACCACCACCACCAGCTGCTATTTTGCAACAATGGAAAGAAGAACAATTGGAAGTCATTAAAAAATATCGCAATCATCCTAGTGTGATGATTTACTCCATTTCTAATGAAGGATTGCAAGGTGATTATGAAAATCCCATTAAACAGGCCATATTTAAAGATATTATAGATGCGGTAAGAAAAATGGATCCTAGTCGCCCGATTATCCAAACTTCTGGCGATCCTGATGTAGCTAAAAACGCAGATATTGAAGACGTACATGCCTATTGGGGTTGGTACGAGTCTTCTTCATTTATGAATGACTACACCAAGCCAATGCGAGGTTTAACGCTAAATGATGGAAGACCATTTATAAACCATGAAAGCGCAGTTCCTTATTCTATGATTGATAATGGGGCTGTGCATCCTGCTTATGTGAAAAGGTTTTCTGCACAATCTTGGGTAGGCGATATTGGCACTTATGCAAAAGGTAAAGACGTATCATATTATCAAAATCATATTTTAGCAGAGGCTAAATTAAAAGCAGAAAAATTAAGGTATAGCAGAAAAGCATTACCAACTGCCGGTGTTTTACTCTTTGCAAATTGTACTTGGATACAAAACGCACTATCAAAACCAGTAGCTCAATGGAAACCATTTCCTGTTTATTATGGTGTAAAAGAAGCTTTTGAACCTGTTTTAGCATCTTTGGCAACTACACAAAGATTTTTTTATGAAGGAGATGAAGTTAAAACAAAACTTTATTTGGTAAATGATAATGTAGACTTTAAGAATTTAAAAGGAATTAATGTTGATTTATCTGTTTCAATTGGAGATAAAGTGGTTACTTCTAAAATAATCCCTATTGGGGATGTTGATTATTTTGAAGTAAAGGATGTGGAAGCATCTTTTGAAATACCTAAAATCAGTAACAATAAACAACAGGCAATCATTAAATTAAAGGTTAAAGACTTAAGCGGAAAAACATTATCAGAAAATTCTTATCCCATAGAAATTGCAACCCAACAATGGGCAACGCAAGAAAAAAGTAAATCTCTTAATATTGTTGTTTTGGGAGTGAATGATGAGGTTAAAAATTCTATCTCACAGATGGGAAACATCATTGATAAACCCTTTAAAAAAATTAAAGCTAAAGCTGATGTGATTGTTTTGGGATCTACTGCTACTGGTTTTACTCCAAAAGAAATTCAAAGAGCTTTAAAACTCGGAGGAAGGTTGTTGGTTTTGGATCAAGGGAAATTTGCTCATCGTTTTTGTGAGGATGCTATTAAAGAAGTTGATGGAAAATCAGCAGCTTCGAAACCACATTTAGAAGATTTTATGTTTGATTCTGGCTCAGGAAATTCATCTACTGTGGATAGCATAAAAGGGGAGTTTGTAGAAATGCTAAATTGGAAAAAGAGCATTAAGCTTCTTGATGGTTTAGATGCCATGGATTGGAAATGGTGGAGTAGAGGAGAAGGTAAACCTGCTTATGTAGCAAACGCTAGCCATAAAATTGATTTAAAAAACGCAAAGGTTATCCCAATTGGGCGTTATTTAGAACCACATTTTTATTGGAGCGGTGATCTACAAAAAATATATGATGCTAAGATTGGCTTTCCTGTATTTGCAGTAAAAGAGGATTGGGGAACCGTTTTGGTGTGTGATTTAGCGATATCAGATGCTATAAAATATGACCCAAGAGCAGCTAAAACTTTGAAGAATTTAATTACCGAGCCTTTAACGAATTAATAATAATGAGTTTCTAAATTGTTAAAAAAACTAAACATCATGATTGGATTATGTTTAATTTTAGCGAACAGACCAACAATTATGATGTTTAATAAACTTATATTCAAATTATCAATTATAATGTTTGCGATATTGGGTTCAAATATGGCTCATTCACAAGTAGTTATCACTAAAAATTACATACCACCTGCTCAAAAGCAAAGAGAGATTGGTACTACTACATTTATACAAAATATTAGATATGGTACAATCCCTAAAATTGCAGATGATTCCATTTCTGATAGGATTTTAGATTTATATCTGCCCAAAAAATTGAATGACACTGAGAAACTTCCTGTGTTTATATTTATACACGGAGGTGGCTTTTCTGGAGGTGATAAGGGAATGGTAGATTTATGTTCAAAAATCGCTGATCAAGGTTTTGCAGTAATTTCTATCAATTATCGTTTAACACTAAAGTATAAGAAGGATAAGAACGCATCTTGTTCTACAAATATGTCTAAAGGCTTGCCAATAGGCGGGTCATTTTATCCGTTATTAAACGAAGCAATCAAAAATGCTTCTGATGATGCCATCATGGCATTGGGATGGATAAAAAGCAACTCATCAAAATATAAACTAAACACCAATAAAGTGGCCATTTGCGGAGGATCAGCGGGATCTATGACGGCCTTATATGTTGCTTATGCTTCTCATCAAAAAGTTTTGCCTATAAAAGTTGTGGTAGATTTATGGGGAGGTTTAGAGAACACCAACATCAAAAAAAAAATGCACCAGTCATATTAATTTATCATGGCGATGTAGATAAATTAATAAATGTTGATTATGCTTATGCGCTACAAAAAAGAATGAAAGAATTAGGTTCGGAGAAATCTGTCATTCATATTTTAGAAGGTAAAGGGCATGCCCAATATAAATACATTGCTGCTAATAAAATAGACGAAATTGCTGAATTTTTAAAAGCAAACCTCTAACTCATTCCAATTTTATCTCCAAAAGCATAAGGCCTAATGGCTATCAAATCGTTTTAAGAAATATCATTAAAATTTATTTTAAATGAATAAAATACAAAATTTATTAACAGCGTTAACCCTCCTATCAACCCCATTGTTAGCACAAAAAAAATCGAACATTTATCATAAAGATTGGATAGATTTTAATAAAAATGGGATGATGGATGTTTTTGAAAATCCAAAAGCAAACATCAACGATCGGGTAAAAAACCTTTTATCTTTGATGACAGTAGATGAAAAAACCAATCAGTTGGCTACACTTTATGGTTACCCAAGAGTGTTGAGAGATTCTTTGCCAACTCCGCAATGGAAAAATGAAATATGGAAAGATGGCATTGCTAATATCGATGAGGAATTGAACGGTAGAGGAAATGGTAGTAATTACTTTAGCCCCTTAAGTTATCCTTTTAGCAACCACGCAAAAGCTATTAATCAAATACAGAAATGGTTTGTAGAAGAAACACGTATGGGAATTCCTGTAGATTTCACCAATGAAGGAATCCATGGTTTAACTCATACCAAAGCTACTCCATTGCCCGCTCCAATAGGTATTGGAAGTACATGGAACAAAGATTTAGTATTAAAGGCGGGAGAAATTGTAGGCGAAGAAGGAAAAGCTTTAGGTTATACTAATGTTTATGCACCTATTTTGGATGTCAGTAGAGACCCACGATGGGGACGTGTGTTAGAAACCTACGGAGAAGACCCTTTTTTGATTGCCGAATTAGGAAAACAAATGGTACTTGGAATACAAAGCCAAGGAATTGTTGCAACATTAAAGCATTATGCCGTTTATAGTGTGCCAAAAGGTGGTAGAGATGGGAATGCTAGAACGGATCCACATGTTGCACCGCGTGAATTACATGAAATGTTTTTATATCCTTTTAAAAGGGTAATCCAAGAAGCGCATCCTATGGGTGTAATGAGTAGTTATAATGATTATGACGGTGTACCCATTACGGCTAGCCATTATTTTTTAACTGATTTGCTGCGTCAGAAATATGGCTTTAAAGGTTATGTAGTATCTGATAGCAGGGCTGTAGAATACGTTTATTCTAAGCATCACGTGGCCGCTTCTGATAAAGAAGCAGTTCGTCAGGTTTTTGAGGCAGGTTTAAATGTACGTACGGATTTTACAGATCCTGGTGATTATATTCTTCCGCTACGTGAATTAGTTAAAGAAGGAAAAGTAGCCATGCAAACATTAGACAGTAGGGTTGCGGATGTGTTAAAAGTGAAAATGGAATTGGGATTGTTTGATAGTCCTTATGTTAAAGATGTAATGGCTGCTGATAAAATTGTAGGTGCCGATAGACACTTGGATTTCATGTTAGATATCCAAAAGCAATCTTTAGTGCTTCTTAAAAATCAAGATAAGTTACTCCCGCTAGATAAAAACAATATCAAAAATATTTTAATCACAGGCCCATTGGCAAAAGAATCAAATTACCAGGAGAGCCGTTACGGCCCATCTTTTGTACCTTTAATTAACGTTTATGATGGGATAAAAACACAAGTTGGGAGTATGGTTAATGTAAATTACGCAAAAGGATGTGATATAGTAGACCCTACTTGGCCAGAGAGTGAAATTATTTATACACCTCTTTCCCAAAAAGAGCAAGATGGCATTGATAAAGCAGTAGAAGAGGCAAAGAAAAACGATGTGATCATTGCTGTTTTGGGTGAAGGTTCAAAAGAAACCGGTGAAAGTAAATCAAGAACATCATTAGATTTACCAGGCCGCCAAAAGCAGTTGTTAAGAGCGCTTTATGCTACGGGGAAGCCTGTGGTTTTGGTGATGATAAACGGACAACCTTTAACCATTAATTGGGCAAATAAATATATTCCAGCAATTTTAGAAGCATGGTTTCCTGCTGCTTCTGGTGGAAAAGCCATTGCCGAAACCTTGTTCGGAGACTATAATCCAGGAGGGAAATTACCTATCACTTTCCCTAAAACGACTGGACAAATTGAAATGAACTTTCCTTTTAAGCCAGGTTCACAAGCGGATCAATCTACGGGAGGAGATAAAAATAATGGTTACGGAAACAGCAGGGTTAATGGTTTTCTTTATCCATTTGGTTTTGGTTTAAGCTACACTACTTTCAGCTACAGCAATTTAAAACTCAGCAAAGATCACATCAATAATCAAGGGCAGTTAGAGGTAAATGTAGATATAAAGAATACTGGTGACCGTAAAGGTGATGAGGTAGTTCAACTTTATCTTAAAGATATGGTTAGCAGTGTTACCACTTATGATAGCCAATTGCGAGGTTTTGAAAGGGTAAGTTTAAATCCGGGAGAAACGAAAACGGTGTCATTTACTATAAAGCCTCAGGATTTAGAATTATTGGATAAAAATAGGAACTGGACAGTAGAGCCTGGCGAGTTTGAAGTAAGGATTGGTGCTTCTTCAGAAGATATTAAACTCACAAAAAAGTTTGAGGTAGATTAGTTGATTTTTAGAGTTATTTGAAAATAAATAAAATCCTAGGCTTATAAATCGACTTGTTTATTGATCTTAATTTTTAATTGTAGTATTAAATTCTGAAGGTGTAACCCCAAATTGCTTTTTGAAACATCTAGTAAAATAAGCAGGATCAATACACCCTGTTTCGTAAGATATTTCTGAAATGGTTCCAGCTTGTTTTTTTAATAGTTGGACAGCCCTTTTTAGCCTAACAGTTCTAATGAACTCATTGGGCGATTGTCCTGAAACTTGTTTCAGTTTACGATAAAAAGCAGATCTTCCCATCCCCATTTCTTCCACAAAATTTTCTATATCGTATTCACTATTACTTAAATTTTCTGCCTCAATTATTTTGTAATCTGTTTCAAAACAATTTAGTAACCTGAGTTCGATTTTAAAATAAGGCGACTTGAGTTGACTGGACAGGATCATATTTAATAGCTGGTTTTTTAGGGAAAAAGCTGTAAGCAATCAGCCCTGACAGGATGTTGGTCATGAAGTTGCCAAAAGAGCGGTGCCTAGAATGTTCAATCTGGCACATGTTCTTCAGCTCATCGTTGATGGTCTCGATGACAGAGCGTTTTCTTAACAGTATCTTATCCTTTAGCTCCATCAGGCAGTTCTTCATGTTGTTCCGGATGCTGGTGACCAGATGCAGGCCGTCGACAAACAGTATGTTGGTCAGTTCTTTTGATATATACCCTTTGTCCCCGTACAGTTTTCCTTTGACCGCTTCTATAAACCTTTCGTTCCTAAGCGGTTCCCTGTCATCTACGTTGCCTTGGGTAATCACGAAGTTGAGGATCTCGCCCCTGTCGTTGACGATCAGGTGGAGCTTGAAGCCGAAGAAATACCCCATGGTAGACTTGCCCCTGGCAGCGGTATCCCTGAACACTCTGTTACGGTTGATCCGTTTGTTCTTACATACCCTGACCGGGGTGGAGTCTACAAAAGAGATCCCTGTGCATTCGCCCAGACAGCAGGTCTTGAGGAAAATCGTCATGGGCAGAATAGCTGACTGCATGAGCTCGGTAAAGCGGTTATAGGATACTGTACTGGGGAATTCTGCCTGCAAATGCTTTTGGACATAGTGCCGATAGAAGTGTTTCATGTTCCTGAAGCCGCCTGAATGGAACAGGGTCATCAGAGTGATCACTTCGCTATCGGACATACGTGGCCTGCGTTTAGGCTTGTTGCCTATCATGGAAGAGCTTAAAATGCCCTTAAATTCTTTGCAGAACTCATCTGTTAAATAGAAAATTTCTGTAACTTTATCGGTGGTAATATTCATGTATTTTATAATTATATATTTGATTTTCAGATACTTAAATATATAAAATAATACTGGATATTACCTCTTTTTTCTGTTAAAAATCCTTAATTATTAATCGAACTCAGGTTAGTAGGTGTTTTCTGATTTCTATGTTATCATCAACAATCAATAAAATTGGTTTATTGTGATTTTTAGAAGTAGTTTTTTCTTCATTTTCATCGATTTCAGCACCAAATTCTTTGAAATTAAAGGGATTTTGTAAGCTAATTACCGATTCGCTATTTAATTCCTCTAGACTATAGTTTTGCTTGCTTACAGGCAACTCTAACCTAAAAGTGGTTCCGTTAATTCCATCGCTATTCACATTAATTATGCCTCTGTGAATTTTAACAAGGTCTTTTGTTAATGATAATCCAATGTCATAACCATGTGTAAAAGAACGTGTTTGATTGTTTGCCTGATAAAAATGCTTAAATATATGATTTATTTCTTCAGGGTTTATTCCTTTTCCACTATCAATTACAGCTATTTTTAATCTTTCAGTCTCGTTATAAGCAGAAATCGAAATCTCTAATGTTATTTTGCCGTTAATTGGGGTAAATGATAAAGCATTGTGAATCAAGTTATTTAAAATCTTTTCCAATTTGTCCCAGTCGCACCATAGGTTTACTGATAAGTCATCGAAAGATTTTAAGATTAATGAAATTTTCTTTTTTTGCGCCAATAACTCAAAATTGCTTATCACTTCATCTATAAAAGCGGATAAATCACTTTCAGAAACCGATAATTTTAGATTTCCCTCTTCCATTTTCCTAAAATCCATCAACTGATTTATTAAACGTAAAAGGTGACTTACGTTATGCTGAATATGTTTTAGGTTACTTTTAACACTACTATTAAAGCTAGGGAACTGTTGGTAAAGCTGTTCTAAAGGACCCAAAATTAGGGTTAATGGTGTTCTAAACTCATGCGAGATATTGGTGAAATATTTGAATTTTAGCTCGTCAACTTCTTTAACTTTCTGTTTTCCTAAACGCTCAATTGCTAAGTTATTTTGTAGTCGTTCTTTTTCTAAAACATATTTTACAATTGCGTAAACTACTGTAAATAAGGCTAAAATATAAATTATATAAGCCCACCAGCTTAACCACCATGGTGTTAAAACGGTGATGGTAAGCAGTTTTTCTGGTGCCGACCATACGTTGTATTCATTAGTTGCCTTTACTTTTAAAATATATTTCCCCGGACTTAGGTTTGAGTAAGTAGCAAAACGCTGATCAGATTTAATGTTGATCCAGGTTTTATCAATACCTTCCAACATATAGGCATAATTGATCTCATCAGAAATTTTATAGTTTAATCTGCTAAAAGAGAAAGAAAACGCATACTCTTTTGGGCTCAATGTAATTTTATCTTTAAAATAGATTGAACTATTATCAACCTGTTCTGTTTGGTTTTTGTTAAATATCCTAAAGTCCGTTAAAACTATTGGGTATTGCTTTTGGTCCGATTTTATACTATCCGGATGAAAGCTTACTAAACCGTTGATTCCTCCAAAATAAAGATAACCTTCTGCATCTTTTGCTAAACCAGTTTGATAATTTTCTTTGGTTAAATCGCCATCCGTAACCTCAAAAAAATTAACTGCTTGGCTGGTGGTATTGTATTAATAATGCCATTTATAGTTGCAAGCCATAAATTTTTGTGGTGATCTTCTAAAATACCGGAGACATGAATTTTTTTTGAATCTTTTGTTAAATGGATATTTTTAAAAGGAATTGATGAATTGGCTTCTTCTGGCTTAATTAAATAGCATAACCCGTTGGCACTACCTATCCATAATTTTGAATCGGTGTAAAGAAGAGAGACTACATAATTGTTAGTTAGCAAAGTTGGGGAATCATTATTTGTAAACCTAACTGGTTTTTTCTGCGGAAAATTAGCATTAAATTTAAGTAGTCCCCCGCCCCAGGTTCCGACCCAGATATTATTTTCACCATCTTCAGCTATTGCAAAAATATTGGATAAGCTACTCCGTTCCACAAAGCTTCTGTAATCATTATCGTCAATTGCTTTATTTTCTAATGGGGCTCTAATTAAATTATCTGTAGCGGGATTCCAGATGAATAAACCATTGCTCGTTCCCATCCAAATTAAACCATTACCGTCTTTATGAATTTTTCTAACTACATATCTTGGAATTTTGTTAAGCGTATTTGTGAGGGCAACAAAACTTTTTGTTTTTAGGTTAAACAAGCGCAAACCACTTTTAGTGCCTATCAAAAGCGAATCAGGGCTTAAAATCAAGAAACTTTGATATTTACGGGTATTAAGAGTAGGGGATTCATCTTTAAACCTGATAAAGTTTTCGTAATCTCGGTGTACATCATTACTTGATATTAAACCCAAACCAGCACCTCCGGTAGAGCCACAAAGCATATATTCTTTACCATCAATAATGATGTTTTCAATGGTAGCTAAATTGTTGTTTTCTAAACTGTTAGATTTTAAAGTATTGCTTTGAAAGTGTATGAAAGGATAAATCGATTTTTTCAACTTATTTACACCATCGTTGGTAGCGATCCAAATTACGCCGGAAAAGTCTTGTGTAATTGCGAAGATTTGATTTTGTGAAAGACTGTTGGGGTTGTCAGGTTTGTTTTGGTAATGCAGAAAATCTAATTCTTTATCACTTTTACTTCTATTTAAACCCCCACCGTCAGTTCCTAGCCACAATTCACCTTCATTGTCCTCATAAATAGCTGTTACATCATTATGGCTGATACTGTTGTTGTTTCCCGTTTTTGTGTAATTGATAAAACTTGATTTCTGAGACGATAGAAGCTGGCTATTCGGTAATTTGTAGAGCCCTGCGGTGGTTCCAATCCATAAATTCTTAGTTTTGTCTGTGTAAATTAAGTTTACGTAAACGTCTAATAACTTTTCTGTTTTTACAACTAAATTGTTGTTAATTGAAATTCGGTATAAGCCTTCGGTTGTTCCAACCCAGATATTCTTGTTAATGTCTTCGTTTATAAATATTACAGGTGCTGAAATTTCAATTTTATTTAACTGTATAGCATCTAATTTGTTCAGTTTGGTATCGTACCTTAATACACCTCTGTTTCTTGTGCCAATCCATATTTTTTTATCCGAAGTTATCTTAAGGGTCGTGATATAGTCTTGGGTGAAAATGTATTCTTGCTCGGGATTGTTATTGTAGTTATAAAATTCACCGGTTTTAGGGCTATACTTATTTACGCCCTTTGCACTGCCAATCCATAAGTTTTGATTGTCATCTTCGGTTATACAATTGATAAAATCGTTACTAATGGATTTGTTGTCTTTTGTGTTGTGGCTAAACACAACAAATTCTTTTCCATCAAACCTGTTAAGTCCATTTATCGTTCCAAACCACATAAAACCTCGTTTATCTTGGAATATTGATTTTACAGCATTATTAGAAAGTCCATTTTTTCGAGATAATTTCCAGAAAAATAATTCTGGATTTTGTGCAAATGCAAAAGAAATATAAAATGCTAAGTTTAATAAATAGATTAAACTAAACTTTTTGAAAGAGTTAAGTTGCGATTTTAGCATTCGTACAGTTAAATAAAGGTTTTTGATTAAAGGCTGTGGTAAATTGGGCTAAAAAAGTTGAGTTCCCTCAGCAAAAGGTTCATTTGTGTTTAGGTTGTGTTATGGTAACTAAAAATACTAATTAAATACTTGCGAAAAAACATTTTTAATATTTCAACGGTTAATCTGTTAATCCGAGTAGTAAGTTAGCTAATTAGAAATACCCCAGAAATATACGGAAAAATAATTCTAAGGATATTTGTCCGAATCATCGACCCAAATAGTAGGTTGTTTTTTAATACAATTTGTTATAATAGTATTACCTCCTAAGTCTTGTAATTATCAGATTTGAACAGCCAATTATAAATTTGATTGTTGATACTATAAAGCAGCGTCACTTTTTGTGTCCCTAAAAATTCTTTTGTAATGAGTTTAAGTGAGGTGAACGAAATTCTAGAAATATGATTTTTTTACTCTTTTTTGAAGGAAGGCAAAAGATTAGCTGAAAGTCAACGATTAAGTATAGATGGAAAATTTAAAAGATCTTTACCGTGTTACCCTTGTTTGCGACAATTTAGCATAACGGAGCATGACAGTTGATCTAACAACAATTTTTAGATTAGCACTAACCAATTATATTTAGTCATAATATTACTATATGAGAGATTTCCAACTTTTCATGCACAATTCTTTATTTCGAAATTTTTTCAATGTTTTTTTTGATTACCCATTATACTAATCTTCAAAAAGACCTTTATAGATAAATAAAAAGCAATATAATCTAAATGATCAATTATAGTAAGTACACAGACAAACAATTGTTGAAACTGATTCAGCAAGATGACGATGTGGCGTTTACAGAAATTTATAACCGTTACTGGAAACAACTTTATTATTCTGCTTATCGGCATCTAAAAGTAGATTCTTTAGCTGAAGAGGTGGTACAGGATATTTTTATTAGTTTTTATCTAAATAAGGAAAAAGTTGTTATTAAGGATAGTTTGAAAGGATATCTCTATACTCTGGTAAAACATAGAGTGTTAAATGAAATCAGGTCTGCCATCGTACGTAGCAGCTACAAAAACACAATAGAGCAAACAGAAACAATAGCTAGCGAAACTCCGTTAACTCGCTTGGCTTTGGTCGAGTTGCAAAATGTGATACACACTACCGTTTCAAATCTTCCGCAAAAATGTCAAGAAGCTTATCGTTTAAGTAGGGAAGAAAATCTTTCGCATCATCATATCGCTGAACAGATGGATATATCTGTAAGTACTGTTGAAAAGCACATCGGTAAAGCACTTAAAACTTTAAGAAAAAATATAAAGGGCTATGAAAGTGTAGTAATTGTATTAGTTGCTTCTCTTTTCTAGAGCATGTTAAAATTTATCTATTATTCGCCTATGCTTCTTTTAAGTTGCAACTTGGTCTAATTTTTCGAAAAAAAACTCTCGACTATCGTTGCAAAAGCTGCCTCGTTTCGCAAAATAATTTGAATCAATTTTACAACATACATTTAAATAGAATCTAACCCGAAGAATTTTTGAAAAAAAATCAAAATTGTATAGCGGTTATTGCCTACTTAGGTGTTTCTATATATAACCAATCAAAATGAACCAAAATAATCTAAAAAATATAATAGACAAATATTTGTCTGGCAATGCTAACGAGCAAGAACGCGAGTTTATTGACGCTTGGTATCAGAAGCAAGAGATAGAGGGCGAACAGCCAAATAACGTAAACGACGGACTTCGTATTAAACTTTTTGAAAAAATAAGCCAAGAAACTTTTAGCAGAACCATTACATCAAAAAAGAATAATATTTTGTTTTTAAGATTATCAAAAATAGCGGCCTCGCTTTTTTTGGTAGGGGCAATGGCGTTTTATTTTTACATCAAACACGCAAAAAAGGCAGAATACTCGTTTGTTTCTACGCAGAGAGGAGGAATTAAAAAAGTTGTTTTGGCAGATAGTTCCGTTGTTTGGTTAAACATAAGTACTGAAATAAAATATGGTAATAAGTTCAATCAGAAAAAAAGAGAAGTTTGGCTAAACGGAGAGGCCTACTTTGAGATTAAACACAATCAAACAAAACCATTTATAATACACACAAACAATTTAACCACATCAGTTTTAGGTACTGCCTTTAACATAAATAGCTATAATATCAATAAGGAAGTTGTAGTAACCGTAACAAGAGGAAAGGTTGGTCTTACTGCTCTGGATAATTCGTCTTCAACTTTTTTAACAGCAAACCAAAAGGGGGTTTATACAGTTGGGGTGCAAACGATAGAAAAATCTCGGGCTGATGCCGCTAATGCAATAGCATGGATTAACGGAGGATTTGATTTTAAGGAAATGAAATTTTCGGAGATAGCGGAAAGACTGGAGCGGAGGTTTGGAGTAGGGATAAGTTTCAGTACCGAGAAGCTGAAGCGGTGTCCGCTTACGGCGAGTTTCAGAAAAGACGCGTCATTAGAAGAAATATTGACGATTTTAAGTGAGATTGAAAACTGCAGGTTTGCAAAGGACAAAAAAAACAATAAATACCTAATCTCCGGAGAGGGCTGCAATTAAATTAATATAAACCTAAAATTTAAAAATGATTTTGAAAAAAAATTCTACTTAAATCAATAAAGCCCTTTTTAACGAAAAAACCACCTGTGGTCGAAGACAGGTGGTTGAATGTAAGCAAGTCAGAACCTCCGTTCCTCATTTAAAAAAGGAGGGGCTCTGTGCTTATTGCTGTTTAAATAATTGTGTAACTATTAAACATTCAAAAATATGAATATTAATTTACCATTGCATGGTAAGCAAAGAGAAAATCAATTTGATTGGCTCACCACATTTCTGAAAATCATGAAATACTCCAGTTTAATTCTTTTATTGGTCTGTATGTCTTCAACGATGCTTCTAGCTTTTACAGTCAAAGGCCAAAATATCAAAGAAGTTAAAATTAATTTGAATATTAATAATAAGACACTTGATAAAGTATTTGAAGCAATTGAACAGTCAAGCTCATTTAAGTTTACTTATGATCCTGTTAAGATGCGGAGTTATGGTGCGGTTTCTATTGTGAAATCGGATATATCCGTTGAAAAAGCATTAAAAGGTGTTCTGCCTGCTTCTTTAATTTTTGAAGAAAAAAACGCTTACATCACTATTAAGGAAAGATCTTCTGAAAACAAGATCATGCCCAAAACAAGTTCTCTTAAAGCAGATATTATCATTACCGGAAAAGTAACAGATGCAAATGATGGTGAATCTTTGCCAGGCGTAGCTGTTACAGTAAAAGGTACAACTATTGGGACTACAACAGACTTAAACGGTAAATTCTCAATTACAGTTAACGATAAAAATAGAGTGCTTGTATTTAGCTTTTTAGGCTATCAATCAACTGAAAAGTCGATTACGGGCGAAGGTAATGTTAATATAAACGTAAAGTTAAGTTCAAGTGCCCAAGGATTGGATGAAGTAGTAGTGGTAGGTTACGGTACGCAGAAAAAAGAGAGTGTTGTAGCAGCAATATCAACCATTTCAGCTAAAGACATCGTACGTACACCAACAGCAAATCTTTTAACAGGCTTAGCGGGTAAATTACCTGGTTTAACCATTATGGTTAAAGATGGTGAGCTTGGTAAAGAAAACGTTCAAACCTTAATACGCGGTCAGGCTACCACCAACGGTTCCCAACCCCTCATTTTAATTGATGGAGTGGAAAGAGAAATTTCTACGCTTGATCCCTATGATATCGAATCCATTTCAATACTTAAGGATGCATCGGCAACAGCCGTATTTGGTGTGCGGGGTGCAAACGGCGTTATTTTGGTTACCAGTAAAAGAGGTATGGTTGGCAAGCCAACTATTACTGCTACCGTGAATTATTCCGCTCAGGCACCAACTCGTTTGCCAAAGCCTTTAAATGCTATAGATTATATGACCGTACGTAACGAAGTAATTAGGCAAGATAATGAATCCAGAGGATTGTCAACTCCTATCCCTTATTCTGATCAGGTATTTGATTATTATAAGACAGGTTATCAACCTGATTATTATGTGGATCGCAACTTCTTCGACGAGTTTTTGAAAGATTATGCGCCTATGGCTAAAACAAACTTCAACATCCGTGGCGGTAATGAAAAAACAAAGTATTTTGTTAGTGCCGGATACCTAAGACAAGCTGGGCCATTCAAAACGGAAAAATGGAGTGAGTACAACTATGATAATGCAGAAAAACTAGATCGTTTTAACTATCGTAGCAATATTGACATTCAGATAAATAAATCTTTAAAAGCGTGGTTAAACCTTTCGGGATATCTATCGGATAAAAATGACCCTATAGTTTACGGAGAAGTGGCATCAGCAGCGCAAAAAGGCTCCTACTATTATTTGCTTTTGGCTAATATGGCGGATGTTCCGGCCATCTCTTATCCAGATCTTGATCCTCAAGGAAATATAGTAAGCACACCGGGAGCCGATAGAACAGTTTACGGCTCTTTAAACAGAACAGGGTACAGAATTACCACAAACAATAACATCAATTCTACTTTAGGTTTAGAGCAAGATCTTAAATTTATTACTAAAGGCTTGTCCGCTAGGGTAATTGGTTCATATGATACCCGAGCAGATCATATTCGAGGATTCAGACGCTCATATCAAACCTACAATGCCCAACTAAACACCTCAGGCCCAGAACCTGTGGTTGAATATAGTCCTGGGATTGGAACCAATACAGAGTTAATCAAGGTTTTAACACAAAGCTTTACCGATAATTTTGATTTGGAAGCATCCTTAAACTATGCCCGTAAATTCAACAAGCATAATGTTACCGGTTTGCTGTTGTACAAAAAGAATCAACGTGTTATAGATACACAGGTTCCGTTTAATTACGTGGGTATTGTTGGCCGTACAACTTATGCTTATGACAATAAATATCTTGCTGAGTTCAACTTTGGTTATAATGGTTCAGAACAGTTTGCAAGTGGCAGACGCTTTGGTTTCTTCCCTTCCGTATCTGCGGGTTGGGTAGCAAGTGAAGAACCTTTTCTTAAATCAGTTCAAGCGATAGAGTTTCTTAAGTTCAGAGGATCGTTTGGCCAGGTTGGTAATGATAGAATTTCTGACTCTAGATTTATATACTTAGATGACTGGAGACAAGGTAGCGGAGGCTGGTTAACAGGTCTTGGTGGTATCTCTGGATTACCTACTACGGTATATCAAAACACCTCACCTAATCCACTGGTTTCTTGGGAAGTGGCCAATAAATACAATATTGGTTTTGAGAGCCGTTTCTTAAAAGGATTTGAGTTAGAGGTAGATCTTTTTTATGAAAAACGAAACTCTATTTTAATTACTACTGTACCAATACCTACTTTCATATTCGGGCAGCAGAATCTTCCCCCAAGAAATGATGGGGTAATGACTAATCGCGGTTTCGAAACTACTTTGGGTTATTCCAAATCTGTGAACAAAGACCTGTTTTTAGGGGCTCGTGTAAGTGCCGCTTTCGC
Source organism: uncultured Pedobacter sp. (assembly GCF_946480185.1). The sequence goes on from NZ_CAMLIG010000016.1 coordinate 33,485, forward strand.
CCGCAACAAAATGGAACATTTTAACGAAACACCTAACGATGATTCATTTGCCTATCCATACAGAACAGAAGGCTACAGTAGGGGAACATTTTGGGGTTATGATAACCTTGGATACTTCAACAGTGTTGAAGAAATTAACGGGTGGGCTGATGAAACTGGTTTGGCCGCAACAGTTCTACCAGGTGATTTAAAATACCGTGATGTAAATGGAGACGGAGTGATAGACGTAAAGGATCTTGTTCCGATGAAATCACCTAGCGTTCCTGAACTAAATGTTTCTTTAACATTATCTGCGCAGTATAAGGCATTTGACATGAATGTACTGTTCTACGGCGTAAGTAACTACGGATTTAATATGTTAGGACGTGGCATGGATGATTGGGCCGGAGTTGCCTATGGCGGGATCAAGAATTATTTTGAGCATCATAAAGACGCATGGTCTGAAGAAAAAGTGGCAAATGGAGAAAGTTACTGGTATCCTAGGATGCATCCAGACGGAGTATCAGTAAGTAAACAACCCAACAATTTCTTTATCAAAGATTTAACTTATATCCGTTTGAAGAACCTGGAATTTGGCTACACGCTACCAGAAAAAGCTACTAAAGCTCTAGGTTTGGGTAATGTAAGAGCCTATTTTAATGGCGCAAACTTGTTCTTGTTTGATAATTTACCAGTTAAATTTTTAGATCCTGAAGTGGCAAACTCACTTAGTCACCCAATTTATGCGACTTATAACTTTGGGTTAAACATAACATTTTAGTTATTGTAGAAATATTTTTTAAGACAACCAAAATCAATGAAGATGTGTAAAAATATAATAAAAAGCCTCTTAAGCGCAACTTTAATCCTTTTATTGCTGATGCAAACGGGATGTGAGAAAGCGTTTGAAAAAGCATTGGATAGAGCCGATGATTCTCGTGAAACTTTGAAAGGATTACTAGGAGACGCAAATAAAGTGCGGGGGATGTTGAATTCTTGTTACTCGGGTATTCCGATGGATCGGTCTGAACTCTATTTCTGGACAACTTTTGAATCTTTGACGGACAATGCTTTTGAAGCACAGGATCAAAGTATGGGCAACTGGCGTAACGGCTTGTTAACGCCATCGTTTCCGGCAATTGCTCCGTCCAGAGCAACAAACAACCCTGTGACATTTTACGACAGCGGAGCCGGCTACTGGGGCCGTTACTGGGGGGCTATTAGAGCTTGTAATACTTTAATAGATAATATCGACAATATTACAGTGCCCCTGTCGGTTATGCCACAAACAGAACGAGATCAAATACTTGACGAAGCCTTAGTGTTAAGAGCATACTTCCACATTATGTTGATCGGAATGTACGGACCTCTTCCTTTTATGGATAAGACCGTTCCGCTTGACTTTGCTGGTTGGGGAGAATTAACTCGCCCAACTTATAACGAGGTTGCAACCAAAATAGCAGATGAACTTCAGGCTGTAATTGACAGAAAAAGAATCCCTCTTAAACGCGACCCGTTTAACGCTAACGATAAACTCAGAGTACCCCTTAGTTTTGCTTATGGCTTAAAGTCTCGGGTTTTATTGTACAATGCAAGCCCTTTAAATAATCCGTCGGGCGATCCGGCTAAATATCAGCTGGCCGCGGACGCAGCCAAACAGTTTCTTGATTTAAACGCCTATTCATTAGAACCTTTTGAAAACACAAAGAAGAATTTGTACAATTCAACTATAAACGAAAATGTTGAAGCAACAGAGGTAATCTGGCGTGGACGCGATAGGTTTCAACAGCTTAGCTTTGTACACGGGATGAATTTGAGTTTAATGAATCCAAAAGCAAGTAACTATAGTAATTACAAAGCAGGCGAAACACCAACTCAGGAAATGGTGGATAGCTACGAGTTAAAAGATGGTTCGCTGATTATTGAAAATTATGATGCAACTCATGCCAAACCTACTTTCACAGCTGCGGCAATAGCAGCTGGCTATGATGATGTAAATAAACCTTACGATAACAGAGATGACCGCTTTTACCGTGACATATTGTACAACGGTGCCAACTTTGGCAACTCTTACCAGTTAGGTCCAATTAAAGTATTCACATACTTCGGCGCACCCGGTAGCGGAACAAATGGTATCGCTACTTCCGGAGATGAAAAACGTACCTATACAGGTTACTATTATGGTAAAGATCGTGATCCGATCTGGTATGGATCAGGTACAGTAGCCGAGGCAAACGCAAGAGTTCACCAACACTCCGTGTTAATGCGCTATGCAGAGATTTACCTTAACTATGCAGAAGCATTATGTGGTGCAAACCAATTGGACGAGGCCTGTACCCAGCTAGACAAGACCCGTTTGCGGGCTCATCAACCGTCCATTCGATTAGTGCCGGGCTTTAGCTTAGACAAAGCTTGGTTGATGAAAAGAATCCAGAATGAGAGACGTGTAGAGTTGGTATTAGAAGACAGCCGCTTTTATGACGTTAGAAGATGGAACATCATTAGCAATCAAAACACCAATACCATTAGTGGTATGCTTCCAGAACAGGTAAGCCCTGGCGTATTTAAATATACCCGTTACAAAATGCCTTGGACATGGGCTTGCCATAACGAAAAATACAAAGTATTGCCCATCCCGCTTTCAGACCAAAAATTGATGCCTAAGATGTTGCAACCGGAGGCTTGGCGTTAACTAAGTGGGACATATAAAAATTATTTAAAAAATTTAATTGACAACGATGAGAATAATAAGATATATTTTTATAAGCCTTTGTTGCTTAACCTTTACACTTTCTGCCGAAGCTGGAAATATGGTAGGGGGAACAGTAAATGATGGCGCTGGTAATCCCTTATCAGGTGTAATCGTAACAAAGCAGGGAAATGTTAGTGGTGTAATAACCGGCAAGGACGGCAAATTTACAATCCAGACAGAAACTTTGCCAGCAATCTTGACTTTTAAGGCGGTGGGCTTCAAAAGCATAACAGATACAGTTACAAATGCTGATGAGGTTATCAATATGGATTATGATGATAACCTTCAGAATGTAGCCTACGGAACGCAAAGTAAAGAAAGTGTTACTTCTTCTGTATTTTCTATCAGCGGAGACGAGCTTTTATCTAACCGGTCGTCTAATTTATTGATAGCATTACAAGGTAGATTGCCGGGGTTAAGCATACTTCAAATCGATGGAGAACCTGGCAGAGAGTCTTTCAGTGCCCAAATCAGAGGATATAATTCTCCAAACTCCAACACAATCATGTATATGGTGGATGGTGTAGAAAGAGACCCTTCTGAAATTAGTCCATACGATGTGGAAAGTGTTACTGTTTTGAGGGACGCAGCCGCAACATCCATGTACGGGATGCGTGGTTCGGGCGGAGTGCTGTTAATTAACACTAAAAGAGGTTTTAACGGTAAATCAAAGATCAATATTTCTTTTGATCAGTCTGTACAGTCGCCAACAACTACCCCGGAATTTGTATCTGCAGCTGATTATCCGCTACTATATAATCAACGCGTGGCTAATGATACCACCTACGCCGATGCACAAGATATTGCAAAAGGTGGTAATGGTTTAAACCAAAGCGCTACTGTTTTTTATACCCCTTATGAGATTGACCGTTACCAAAAAGCCGACTATACAGAATTTTACCCGGTTAGAAATGTGGTGAAAGATTTTATGAAAGATTACTCACAATTGAGCCGTTTAAATTTAGATTTTAGAGGTGGCAACGATTTAATGAAATACTTTACTTCCGTGGGTTATTTGTCTCAGGGCGGGTTATTTAAGAACGAGCCTTTTGACAAATACAGTTACGATGCGGAATCAAAAACCAGTAGGTTTAATTTCCGTACAAATATCGATGTAAAGCTTAATAAAAATTTAAATGTTTGGGCAAACATAGCAGGCTCTTTAGGTAAAATAAATGGCCCATATGTAGGCAGTGGTCAGGGATGGGATTATGTATTAGCAAAACTGTACGAAACTCCAAACAATGCTTTTAATGACCTTACTCCAGACGGAGAAGTGCTTATCAAACGTGATAAGCTAAATTTCAGGAATACAAACTCTGTTTATGGGTATTTAAATCGCTCGGGATCATCCTCAGAAACTGCCAATAGATTATACAATACTTTTGGCGGACGTCAAAAGTTAGATAAGGTTTTAGAAGGTTTATCTACTTCTGCGCAGTTTGCTTTTGATGTTTATTCCAGAAGCACCCAGCTGAGAAGTCGTACCTACGAAACTTGGGAGGTTGCAACCTTACAGGATAGCCAAGGTGCAGATTCATTGGGCTATGTAAAAGTAGGCAACGCTAGCAACTCTACCTTGTCTGATGGACAAAATAAATACTTTAATTATATGTATAATATAAGGGCATCTGTGGATTACGACCATACCTTTGCAGGTAAACATACCCTTAGAGGAATGTTTATGGGAGAAACCTACACCCAGCAAAGGCAAGATTTATTGTCTAACAATTACATAGGATTTGCAGGTCGTTTGGCCTACGGTTATTCCAACAGGTATTTTGCAGAGGCTAACTTTGCTTATCAAGGGTCAGAGCAATTTGCTAAAGGCAAAAGGTTCGGTTTCTTCCCTTCCGTTTCTGCAGCATGGGTGGTATCTAATGAAAATTTCTTGAAAAATAAAACAAAGTTGAATTTTCTAAAACTTAGAGTTTCAGCGGGTCAAACCGGAAATGATGCTTTTGCGTATGGCAGTTCCAACCAATACCTTTTCCTTACAACATGGAATACAAATGCTACTGAAGATCAGTTAGGTAACCCAAATATAAGATGGGAAACATCAACCAAATATAACTTGGGTTTAGATGCGAAATTTTTCAATGCCCTGTATTTCAATGCCGATATTTTTTACAATAAAAACACAGACATAATTGTAAGAGATGTCTCTATCATTCCAACCGGTTTGTTAGGTATCGGCGGAAGCGCAACTTTACCACCGGCAAATGTGGGCGAAACGCAAAATAAAGGATTTGAATTGGTAGCTGGATACAATACTAAAATCAACAAAGATTTAACGTTTGATATTAGCGGAAATGTATCCTTTGCTAAAAACAAGTACAACTATATGGCAGAGTTGCCATATACCGAGGCTGATAACTATGCTTTTGCTTACCGTAAACAGGGTTATTCACTCCAACAATTTTGGGGATACCAGTCTGCAGGATTATTTAATACTCAGGCCGAAATTGACGCCTGGCCAAACCAGTCTGCTTTGGGCGGTGTACCAATCCCTGGCGATATTAAATACATAGATGCCAATGGAGATAAGGTAATCGACCAAAAAGACATCTCTCCTTTGCAAATTCTTAACACTCCTGATATGACCTTCGGCTTTCGCTTGCAGTCAACTTACAAGTGGTTTGATGTAAATATCTTCTTTAACGGAGCAACCGGGCGTAATGTTAATCTTACAGGTTTTGGCAGATGGTCTAACAGAGATAATTTCACAGAATACATGAAAGGTGCATGGACTGCAGAAAAGTTTGCTAACGGGGAAGAAATTACTTCTCCAAGATTGGGTAACAATACAACCAATTACGTAGCTAGTGATTATTGGATTGTGGATGGAAGTTACCTCCGTTTAAGGAATGTGGAACTTGGATATACACTGCCTTCAAAAATTTCCAGTCGTATTGGAGCTAGCTCTGTACGTATATATGCTAATGGGTTAAATCTACTGGTTTGGGACAAGTTGCCTAATAGCGATTTTGACGTAGAACCTTCAAACGGTGGAAACATTGACTATCCTATAATTAAAGCATATAATTTTGGTTTAAGTGTTAAATTTTAATCATCTAAACAATATGGCTTTTAGCAATAAATTGAATTCAAAAAAGGAAAAGATGAATAAGAAAAATAAAATATATAGCATGGTAAGTTTATCCCTTGCATTATGTTGCCTCATTGCCTGTGTGGATAAACTTGATGTGGTCCCATCTGATAAAATTGGTATCGGTAGGATCCTGAACAAGAATACCATTCAGGGTTTTAGAAATAACAGCTATAGCAACCTGGACGACGATTTCACAGGCAACTATAGTGGTGAGCTTTTAGAAACCTACACCAATGATGCTTTTAGAGCAGGTACAGGAGTTACATTTGATTGGCATAGCGGTTTGCTTTCGCTCTCGCAAAATGCGTTTGCTGGCACTTTATGGAGTCAGTATTGGATGGGCATCAGGAAGACCAATTTGGCTTTGGAATACCTGCCGCAGTCAACAGCGCCTAAAGAGTTGATCAGTGATGAAAATCTAGCAATTTGGATGGATGAGGCAAAGGTGCTTAGGGCATGGTACCATTTCATGCTGATTAAAAATTTTGGTCCCTTACCTTTCGTTGACAAAGCTTTCCAACCTGATTTTACAGGTTGGGGAGGCTTAACACGTCCTTCTTATGATGAAATAAGTACACGTTTGGTGGCTGAATTAGATGAGGTGATAGCAAATGGCAAATTGAAGTTGCGTAACCAAACCAACACAGACTATGGCCGAATCAATTTAGGCGTAGCTTATGCTTTAAAATCAAGAATTCTACTTTACAACGCAAGCCTTCTAAACAATCCAAATGCAGACCAAGCTAAATGGAAAAAAGCGGCAGACGCTGCCCAAGCATGTTTAACTGCTTTAATGCCAGAATATCAGCTATTGCCGATCGGTAATTATGATAAGCTTTTTAATGAATCTGTAGATGTTTTAAATAAAGAAGTTATTTATAGAGCATCAGCGAATGGAGCGGCTGTAATGAACGCCGATAACGGTGTGGACTTAAAAGGTGTTGGTTCGGCAACGCAAAGCACAAATGCTGGCGCAGTGCCCACTCAGGAACTGGTTGACTGTTTCGAGTTAAAAACCGGAGTGCTCCCGGTTGCAAGTTATAACAATGCTGATCATACTGATGTGACTTTTAATACCGGATACTCCGAATCTGCGGGTTCTAATCCGTACGCAAACCGTGATGCTCGTTTAGCTTATGCTGTTGTTTTCAACGGCAGTAAATATGGCAAGTTTAAAGGAATGTCTGATGCAAGCCCCGAACTTACAATATTTACGTACAGTGGTAAAAGTTTTACTGGTTTTAATAATAGCCCAACTTCGCAGGACGATGCTGATAGACGCAGAACTACTACTGGTTATTACAGTAGAAAATATCGCTCAGCTTCGTATTGGGGGCCTACCGCAGGCGGAACAAATTCAAATAAAATTTACTTCCGTCTGGCAGAAATCTACCTTAACCTTGCGGAAGCGGATTGTGAGTTAAGTAATTTTGATGGCGCAATTACTGCACTGGATGCCATCCGTTTAAGAGCCGGGCAGCCTGCGATTTCTACAGTTCCCGGATTTGCTAAAACTTATGATTTTTTAATGAAAAGAATTCGTAACGAACGACGGGTGGAACTATGTTTTGAGGGACAACACTTTTATGACCAACGCCGTTGGAAGACTATTGACCAGACCAATAAGGCGGTTACAGGGATGAAAATTACCAGCAGCACTGGAAATGATAATGGGGTTTTTACTTACCAAAGAGTAAGTATTGATGTGCCAAGAAATGCAACAACAGATAAGTATCTTGTTTTGCCAGTGCCAATTGAGGAAGCAAGAAGATTACCTGGATTAGGACAGCCTACAGCATGGAAATAAGTTAATAAATTGATTAATAATAAATTGAGTTCGTTTCTAATAAATATTTTAAATCAGATAGTAGTGTTAAGCTTTTTTAAATAGCATGCTTTAATACAAATAATTTACAAAAGGAACGGAACCAATAGTTTAACTAGTTTTAAAAACATAAAATTTTAGGTTATGAAAATTAAATACAAATATTTCTCACTAGTAATGTTGCTTGCGGCATTACTATGGAGTTGTAAAAAGGAAGAAATAGAATCTGTGGATCCAATGATAAATGGAATCAACATTCAGGCTTTAAAAGCCGCTGAAGGTTTAAGTTCTGCTAGTTGGGGCAATGCACTTATTGGTTTGAAAGACCAACGAATAAAGTTGTTTGGCGTTAAAAAACTTATCGATAAAGGCGAGTACAACGGCGACAAGTATAGTTTAAAGGATCCAGCAACTGCTACAAAAAATGTTGACAACACTTTAAGTATCCTTGATCTCAAAATGGATTCTTTGTGGAAAGCCAATATTAAAGATGATTTTGATGCTTTGGACCCTAACAGTGCTGGGATTAAAAACTTTGGTCTAACAGCTTACAACTCGGCGAGCACCAAATTTACAGCCATATATGCTTGGTTAAAAGGCGAAGCTACTGATGCCGCACAAACAAATTATATTCCAAATGATTTTGTAGATTTTAAAAAAGAGATAGCTGTGTTGACCGGTTTAAATGCACTTAATGAGAATGAAGTTATCACTTATGTTTCTGATTTGAAGGCTCAATTTGCATTAATGAAACAACAGTATGCAGATTTAGCGACACCCATATCAACTTCGCCCTACTTTACTAAAGCTCAAAAAGCTGTGTATGCGAGTTTAGAGCAACAGCTGATTGACATGGAAACCACCATTCAAACTAAATTGGAACTGTCTACAAAAGATAAGCTGGACGCAATTGATCGTGACCTTTCAGCATTGGTTTATTTTGTGGCTAACAATTACACCTCCCCTGCTCAGAAACCACTTGTATTTGGTAAAATTTCTAGTATTACCGAGCTACGTTGGTTAAGTGAGGTTGCAACTAACGAAGAAAAGACCGGTGATTGGACACTTACTGTGGATATAGATGCGGCGGAGACCAAAAGATGGAATCCAACTGCAAAGGGTCCTGGTTTTCAGCAAATTGATAAGTTCAAAGGAACTTTTGATGGACAAAATCACCTGATAAATGGACTGTTTATAACCAATTATACCAACTCAAAAAATATTGGTTTTTTTGCAAATATATCTGGAACTATAAAAAATTTGGGAATCACGAATATTTATATAAAGAGTATTGCCGGCGCAGGTGGACAAGGAGGTTCTTTGTTTGGCTGGATGACTGACGGAAGCGTAAGCAACTGTTTCACAACTGGAACCATGGAAAGAAACAATCAGTCTGGTGGCTTCTTTGGACGTACCGCAGGTGTGGTAAGTGTACAGAATTGCTTCTCTACAGTGAACACTCCAGCTGGAGTAGGAGATATTAGTAACTCTGCTAGCTTCATGGGTTTACCAACAGGATCAATGTCTGTGAAAAACTGTTACACTACCGGAGCGAATCCGACAAGGGTAGTGTTTGGATTTGGTTCAGGACTATCATTAACTGCAGCTTCTGGTATTTTTTACGATCCTGCTAAAGTTGGAGCAACAGCACTAGACAATGGAAACGGTGGATATTCAGGAACTACTCCAGTAAAAATGAGTGATGCAGGGGTAGTTAAAGCATTACCTACTGCTCAATGGAATGACTTAGCTAATTTCCCTGGTTTTAGTTCAACCACATGGGAGATTAAAACTGTACCCGAAATTGATGTTAATCCGAGACCTTATCTCAAGAGCTTCAATTATGATGTATTAAAGGATTTTCTTAAACCATAGTTACTGGTAGTTTCAATGACCTAAAAGGAGGCAGGGTAGGTTATGAATTATTTATACCAATATTAAAAACTAAATCATGTTAAAATTAAGATTATTGTCTATTTGCGTTGGGATTGTTCTAGTTTCAAGTTGCGCCAAGGAAACGCTCTTAAAGGAAGAGGTGAAATCTCCAAAAATTAAGACTAATGCTTTGAGTCTTTCTACAACCACGTCTTTGCAGACCGAACTTAAACTTCAGTGGAACGTACTTGTGGGTAGTAGTGATTATATGACAACCATTTATACAACTGAAGCGAACAACTTTCCTGTAAAAGGGCAATCTTATTATTTGCCAAGTTTCTCATCATCAAGCACCAGCCCATTGTATCGAGCTTATAATGGCTCAAAACACATGGTTACAACATCTTCTACTGGCGAAGGAAACTACACAGTGGAAGGTAATCTTGGGTATGGATACAATTCCAGTTCGACAGCAAGAGGTACAGTAAATATGTTTCGTTCTTACAGCTCGGCGCAAGGGGATTACACTCTGTCGAGTCCCAATTATAGCATAGCGTCCTATACCACGCCTCAATATTTTTCTAAATATGGCTACCCCCGATATAATTCAAACACTTCGCTTTTAACCTTAAATGGAAGTCAAATTAGTATTAAATCAAATCGTGTGGCAGGTGGTGCTTTATGGGAATTGTCATGGAACGGAAAACAGTTTGTTAATACTACTGATTACGGACGCTTAATTCAAGCATCAATGAACCTTGGCAACGGTGCATTACCTACAGAAGGAGGAGACGTACAGGCAAACACCAATCCTAATTTTAGTCATGGTTCACCTCTGATTGAGGCATATAACTCGGGGAGTACTCAGGTTACAACGGCAGTGCCTTTAGAATGGAATAATGTTGCGTTTAACTCAACAGGTAATATACATGATTTGGTTATTTATAAAAACTTTAAACTAGGGAAGAAGATTACTTTGGATCCAAGTCTTAATCTAGGATCATCCAATTATTTACTCCCGCAAATCGTTAAATATGTAACCACTTTCTATACCCCTACTAGCCTATCGGGTGTGCATATTGAGATTCCAACAGGTTATTTAAATACTGAGTTTAGCCGTTTTTTTGAGATTGACGCAACCCAAGGCAATCTTAATGCAGGTCTCACTGAGATTTATCTAAACGTAAATGAGTCAAAACAAAGCCCTCATTACAATGCTGGGGGTTTGGTGCTCGCAACACAAAATCTAAATTATGCAATGGGAATTTATATAAATATACCAGTCGCAAAGTCTGTTGATAATGACCCAAATTCAATATACTATTTAAGAAATTGGAGATTTGGAGATACAAATAAATGGTCACTAGGTAGATTAGGCAATATTTCATCAGGTTCTCATCAATACACTTCCTATATAATTGTAGGAACTTTGGACGATGTTAGAGTTGCCATGCGTTCATTAAACGTTAACGGGTATTAAGATCTCTCTAAAATGTTTAGTGAATCAAAGCCTACTGCACAATGTAACAATCTTAATAACTTTCCCAGTCTTAGTTCAACCACATGGGAGATTAAAACTGTACCCGAAATTGATGTTAATCCGAGACCCTATCTCAAGAGCTTCAATTATGATGGATGAAAGTATATAAGTATCAATTAATAAGTTTCATTTAACGCAGAATATAACGGAAACCTAAAATCAAAATTTTAAACAACAAGTTAAAGGTTTAAGAATTTAAAATTAATGATCATGAAAAATATATTATTAGCCTGTACCATCTTATTGTTTTCGTTTTGCGGAAAAAAGGATACTACACAACCTGTAAAACCACCACCACCTCCGCCTAAGCCTACGCCAGTTGTAGATAGTGTAAGGTATGCGGCTTTATTCTACTTTGCTAATTTTGGCGACAGTATGTTTACTAATAGCAATACTTCGCCATCTGGAGATGTGTTCATTTACAACCTACAAACTCCTGCTTACAGTCCATACACCTTGTTGAACTTTTGGGGAAAGCCTGCATGGGCTGCAAAGCATGGAGATGGAACGATAAAAAATAATTACAGGTTTTATTTTAACAACGACCCTGCGCAACCTAATGACTCACTTTTATATTACCATGCAGATTTGATTTCAAAAGCAGGGGTAGATTTAATTGTACTCGATTTTACCAATGGCGCTCAGGACTTTAAAAGTGGACCCACTTACATATCTGCCACAACAGCCTTGCTTAACAGCTGGCAAAAAAGAATGAAGGCTGGTTTACTTACGCCGAAAGTTGCATTTTTTGTGAAGGATGAAAGTGCTTTAACGGTTGTCGAAGATAAGTTTTTCTCTAAATATAGTCCAGACTTATTCTTCAATTATCTTGGAAAAAAGTTGCTATTGGTAGGTCAGCCAGACCCAACTTTGGGTAATAGCGATAAAAAGCAACCTGCTGTGCCTATAAACGGAAAATTCGCAAACTATACCACCAGACATTGTTGGGGTTTAGATAATTCAGGAACTTGCTGGCAGTTTAAAGTAAACTCTGATGTACCTGCAAAACCCTTTATGTACAATGGTAAACCAGAACAAATGTGCGCACCAGTAGCAACTCAAGCCTCATACATGACCCAAGATGGTATTAACCCGACAGCAGGTGCAAAGGGCAGAAAAAATGGCGACTATTTTAAAATACACATGGCAGGTGCCATACGTGTAAAACCTAAATTTGTATTTATCCATAGCTGGAATGAGTGGGCAGCTCAAAATTTGAACAAAGATGGGGCAAATCCCAGTACAACACCTTGGTTGGTAGATATTTGGGGTACCGAATATAGCGCTGATATAGAACCAATGGCTGGTGGTCATGGAGATCAGTACTACCAATTGATGAAAGAAGAAATCGCGAAATTTAAGAAAAACTAGCCCTTACCAGCTAATTAGTAACTGAAGCCGAGCAGTAATAAAAGGACTAATGTTTAAGAAGATTTTAACTTGTACTCTGATATTGTTCTTAGCTATTAATCTGGCAAAAGCTCAGAATGTGACATCTGTTTTAAAGAAAGCAGGTGTAAATCTTTTAATTAGCTACCAAAATCCAATTAAAATTGAGCCTTTAAGAGATCCACAAATTTTATTTGTAAAAGGAATTTACTACATGACGGGTACCAGCCAACTAGATGGAAGCATTACTAAAGCTGGCCCGGGAGTCAAACTTTTTTCATCAAAAAATTTGACCGATTGGAAATTTGAGAAGGTTTTAATTGTGCCTGCAGGCTGGTATAAAACAAGAATATGGGTACCGGAAATTCATCAAATTAACAATAAGTTTTATCTCACTTTAAATGCTTTTGCGGGTAATCCCGTTAGCCAGGGTGTTTGTATTGCAGTTGCTGATAAAATTGACGGCGATTACAAAATACTTACCCCAGAGAAGCCACTTTGTGAAGGAAATGATGCTCACCTTTTTCAGGATGATGATGGTAAAGTCTATCTTTTTACTTCAGATAATGGGGGAATTCCCCTTCATGACCAAATTGTTTCCAGAGAGATTTCTCTGGATCCGCTAAAAATTGTCACTAATAAGCAGGTAGCCGTTACTCCCGGTACCAAAGAAGATTGGGACGGTAGTCCGAATGAAAATGTAGCCATCGAAGGTCCGTATGTTATCAAACATTTAAATACCTACTATTTATTTTACTCTTCTTGGGGAAGAGGTTATGAGGTAGGTTATGCGACATCCAAAAGCATCAATGGTTCTTGGACTAAGTTTAATGGAAATCCTATTTATGGTGCCCAAAGTAAAGAGATTGCCACTCGTAACAAAAAAGTTTATACACAATTGGCAGAAGTTCCTTTTACAGAAGTAGGGCATGGTAATTTGTTTAAAGCTGCGGACGGAAAATGGTGGATATCATGCCACGCCATTACCAACGGAAGCTCACCTTTAATGACCATTGACCCGGTAAACTTTGATAAAAAGGGAAATGTAGTGGTTAAGCTTACGTGGACTAAACAGAAAGTTGCATTGGGGAAGTGATTTTATAATGTTTAAATAAAAGCGGGCTTAGCTCTAAGCAAGGTTCGTAAACAAAAAATATAATTAATTTTTAACCTTTTAACGATAACAAAATGAAAAAAATCTTACTAACAATCGGACTTTTAACAGCTAGCCTTTACGGCTTTTCGCAGTTTACAGCTGGTAATTTGGTGGTTTCCAGATATGGAGACCCGCTTAGCACCTTAGGCGGAAACAACGCCGCAACAGCTATTTACTTAGTAGAATATACTAAAGATGGCGCAGTTGTAGGGAGCGCCCTAGCACTAAGAACAAGTAGCGATGCGAACGGTAGTGCCTTAACAGGCAATCCCGGAGGATCAAATGAAGGGCTATTGACCCTGTCTCCAGACGGCAGCTTGCTAACCGTTTTTGGACATTCTGTTGATGCAGGAGGAACAATTAGTAACGGTACAAGCGGGACAGATAGGATAATTGGGGTGGTAAAGCAGGATAAAACTTATACCTCTACTCTCCATGTAACTTCCGCCTCTGTTGTAAACCCACGCTGTGCGATAACCACAGATGCAACTAAATTCTACATTGTTGGTTCTACCGGTGGTGTACAATTGGTTGATGCGGGTACCAGTGCAATTACATCAATAAATTCAGACAATAGCCCTAACAGAGGGCTTGCTATTTTTAACGGACAGCTATATGCCAATACCAATGCCGGAAGCACCGCACACATAGCCAAAGTAGGTACAGGGCTTCCTAGCACCGCAAGTACATTAACGGCATTGAACGGGCTATCAAATGCTCCGGCTACTCCTAACCAGGTTGTGTTTTTTAAATCAACAGCGGGCGCTGGCGAACCCGATTTGATGTATGCCGCAAATGACGGAGATGGCACTTTAGTTAAATATGCTTTTGATGGTACAACGTGGAATAGCAAAGGTTCTGTTGCGATCACATCAACAACTGGCGCATTCGGATTTAAAAGTATTACCGGCTATCTGGCCGGCGGTACGGTTCATCTGTTCGGAACAACCGGAGCTGATTTATTCAAAGTAGATGATGCTGTGGCTGCTACTTCAACAATTAGCACAGCCAGTAATGCCCCCGTAATCTTAGCTTCTGCAACAGTTGGCAAAGAAAAGTTCCAAAGCGTTGCGTTTACTCCAGGTACAAATATAGCTACGCTCCCTGTAGAGTTAACAACCTTTCAAGGTGTTATAGAAAATAATGGTGTGAAGTTAACGTGGACTACTGCCTCAGAGAAAAATTCAAAAAGCTTTATGGTGCAAAGAGCAGGAGACGACAAAGTATTTGCACAAATTGGAGAAGTCCCAGCATCAGGAGATTCTAATGTTGAAAGGATTTATACTTTTAAAGATGCGAGCCCATTAGCAGGTAATAACTACTATAAACTAGTTCAAACAGATTTTGATGCAAACCAACAAGCGTACGGACCAATTGTAGTTTCAACTTCGCTTAACACCAGTAGTTTCAATGTTTCTGCCGGAGAAAATGTGGCTAACCTAGGCTTATCTTCTTTGGTAAATTCACAGGGAAATGTGAAAGTATTCAACACTTCGGGAGCTAAACTAGCAGAACAAGCAGTAACTATCCAAAGAGGTTTCAATAGTTTTGCCATACCAGTTAACCAGTTAAAATCTGGGGTGTATATACTTACTTTAACTATAAACGGAAAAACTGTCAGCAAAAAATTTATTAAATAAATAATTTTACAACAGGGTTGCCAGCAACAGTGCAACCCTGTTTTTTACCACCAATCATCACCTATTAGTTTAATGAGTAATAATAAATCCATATGGCGCTTTTGTTTAACTACGATTCTTTGTTTTTTATATTTTGTATTTGCTGCTAATACCAGCTTCGCAAAAATATTGATTACTTACGGCACAAGCGCTTCTGTGGTAGAAATAAATGCGGCCCATGATTTAGCAAATGATATTAAAAAAGTTTTCCCTAAAGAAAGCATACAAATCTTAAATGAAGCTAAAAGTTTCAATTTAATCCCTACGGATTACCACATCATACTTGGCAACGCAAAATCAAGTAATTTAATAAAAGACTTTTTACAGCGGGAACATTCCGCTGACCTGAAGCCTGAAACCTTTATTTTAAAAAGTTTTTTAAACAATAAAAATGAGCTTTACATCGCTGGGGCGGATGATAGAGGTACCTATTATGGTGTCTATCAATTCTCCGAAAAAATATTAAAGATAGATCCATTAGCTTATTGGACTGGCAAAGAGGCTCCAAAACAAAAAAACTTTACACTTTCAAAATTAGACTATTCAGAAAGCGCTCCAGCATTTCCATTGCGAGGTTATTTTGATAATGATAACGATATGCTTGCCAACTGGAAAGGCAAAAAACTAATTGTTGAGTTGGATACCTGGAAAGAAATGATCAATTCTTTAGCTCGCCTACGCTATAATTATATTGATATTCATGATTTGCTGGGCCGGTCAGAGTTTTACCAATGGGATTATTATAAAGCAATGACAAATTACCACACCGATCTTAAATTGGTGAATGAGGTAATTGATTATGCACACAGTAAGGGGATGTTGGTTCAAATTCCGATGTATTTGGGATGGGAATTTCACCACATGGACGAGGACAAGGTTTGCCTATCTAAAAACATGGATTACTGGATGGATATGTACCAATATTACCTCACAAAAACACCACTTGGTAAGGGAGATTTATTTTTACAGCGGCCTCGCCATCCTTATTTTGATATTGCCTACAACTGCGAGGAAGAGAAAAAAGCAGACATCAAAACCGGACCTTTAATGACGGAGATGTTTAATAAGCTTTACGCAATGATTAAACAGCACAACCCAAAAGCGCAACTATTTTGTGATTTATGGAGAGAGGGAAGACCCATGTGGCAGTCCGGAGAATTTCAACCGAACAAAAATATACAGATGCTTTGGGCAGATTATGGCGTAGCCGATTTTAGAGATTGGCCTAAAGATTTACAAGGTTATAATTTCGGAATTTACATTCATGCCGGCGTTTGGCAAAACCAAGTAACACAAAACCCTTATCCTGCGCTGATTAAAAGTGCTTCTTTGGAGGCTGTAAAAAGAAAAATGGATCATAATTATTTGGTAAACGGACAAAGTTTTAAACCATTTATTTTAAACCTAGCTGCATGTGCAAAAGTGGCTTGGAATCCACAAACTTTTGATGCGGATGAATTCTATAAAGATTGGACGACAACATATTTTGGAAAAACTGCATCTGCAAAAGCCATTAAAAGCTTAAAAACAACTCATTTGGCAAATCAGCCCGTAGGCGGATTTAGGGAAATTATGGGAAAAACCGTAACCATTTTAGATCAGCTTAAAGCAAACAAGCAAATTTTACAAGCCACAGATTCAATAAAGAAAGCTTTTATTTTAGCTCGTGATGCCACAAAACTTGCCACCGATGCGTATAAGCAAGTAGCTACGAAAGAAAAAAATGTTTTTGATGACCAAGTGCTTTTTCCTGCAAAAATTTACGAATTAAACATTGCGCTGTTGATGCAAACTGTGCTTTTTAATAATAGTACCATTAGCGGAAATCCAGTCGAAATAAGAAAATCGGGGAAGCAACTTCAAAAAAGTTTATTGCGATTACGCAAAACTTTAAACAAGGGATCTCGATGGAAAAAGTGGAGAGATTGGTATAACTGCTCTCATTTTAGAGTTTACACGCCACCACCATTGCCAACAGAAGTAGATGATATTATTGCGAAATACAATAGAAATTAAAATTGATGCCAACAGAGAAATATTATAAATCCTTGGTAAGGAAAAGAATTTTGCATTTGCGTGGCTTGTTTTTGGTTTTTTCAACCTTTGCCCAAGCACAAAATAAGGACTTTACCAAATACGTAAATCCGTTCATTGGTACTGCCGATAACGGACATACTTTTCCCGGTGCTTCTGTTCCGTTCGGGTTTGTGCAGGTATGTCCCGAAACCGGAAATGTAGGCTGGCGATACTCCTCGGGTTATAATTATGCTGATTCCGTAATTATTGGGTTTGCACAAAATCATTTAAGTGGTACAGGTATTGGCGATCTAGGGGATATTCTTTTATTGCCTTTTTCAGGAGAAAAAAACACTTATAAAACTACGTTTAATAAGAAGAACGAAAAAGCCTCAGCAGGTTTTTATAGTGTAGTTTTAAATGATGGAGTTAAAGTAAAACTTACTGCAACTGGACATACCGCATTTCATCAATATACTTTTACTAAAAACGAAGTGGCACATCTTTTAATCGATCTACAAAGTGGCGTGGTGGGTAGCAAAATTGCTTTAGCAAATCATGTCGGCTTTGCAGAAACAAATTTCGGTAATGATAAGCAAACCATTAGTGGGCATCAGCAAGTAAATCATTGGGTGGCTCGAGATTATTATTACGTTTTAAAACTCGACCGACCTTACAAAAAAATTAAGGAACTGCCTGCCAATCCGGGAGAAAAAGCCAAACGTTATATTTTAGATTTCGATTTAAAACCCGGTGAAACTTTGCAGGTAAAAGTGGGAATGTCCACCGTAAGCATTGATGGCGCTAAACGCAATTTAGCCACTGAAAATCCAGCATGGGACTTTAACCAAACGTTAGCTCAAGCTAAAAATGAATGGAATACAATCCTGTCAAGGGCTGAAGTTGAGGGTACAAAAAATCAGAAAGCTAATTTTTACACAGCGCTTTACCATTTATGTTTACAGCCAAACAATATTGCAGATGTCGATGGTAAATATCGCGGAGCAGACAATAAAGTTCATCAATCAGCATCTAAAACCTATTACTCCACGTTTTCTTTGTGGGATACTTACCGGGCTGCACATCCTTTATACACCATTTTAGTTCCAGAACGAGTGAACGGAATGGTAAATAGCTTGATTGAACATTATAAAACAGCTGGCATTTTACCAATTTGGACGCTTTGGGGTAAAGAAAACTACTGTATGATTGGCAACCACGCTATTCCGGTAATTGCCGATGCTTATTTGAAGGGCTTTAAAGGTTTTGATGCAAAAGAAGCTTATGCTGCCGTAAAAGCTACTTCAAGAAAAAGTCATAATAAATCTGATTGGGAGGTGTATAATAAGTTTGGTTATTATCCATTTGATTTAGTGAAAGAAGAGTCTGTTTCCAGAACTTTAGAATCTGCTTATGATGATTATGCAGTTGCCGAAATGGCTAAAACTTTAGGCACAAAAGAAGACCAACAGTATTTTAGCAAAAGAGCTTCTTTTTATAAAAACTTTTTCGACCCTGAAACAAAATTCATGCGTGGAAAGGATTCTCAAGGAAACTGGCGAACACCATTTGATCCCTTATCGCTTTCTCATGCAGGTTCTTCTGGCGGAGATTATACAGAGGGAAATGCGTGGCAATATACTTGGCATGTACAACATGATGTGGAAGGGCTAACCGAACTTTTTGGATCAAAGAAAATGTTTGCGTTAAAACTAGATTCCCTTTTTACTTTAGACAGTTCGAAAAAAGGCACAGGGTTCACAGGTGATGTAAGTGGATTAATAGGGCAATATGCCCAAGGCAATGAACCAAGTCACCACGTTGCTTATCTTTTTACTTTGTTGGATCAACCTTGGAGAACGCAAGAATTAGCAAGAGCAATTAATGATAAGTTTTATTTAAATAAGCCAGATGGTTTGGCGGGAAATGATGACTGCGGTCAAATGTCGGCATGGTATATTTTTAACTTAATGGGATTTTATCCTATAAATCCCATTGGAGGAAATTATATTTTCGGCGCGCCACAGGCTAAAAAAATAGTTATCCATCTGCCAGCTGGAAGAACATTTACCATTGTTGCCAAAAGCTATTCAGAAAAAAATAAATATGTAAAAAGTATCCGATTAAATAATCAAAACTATTATAAGAGTTTTTTAACACACCAAGCTATTGTAAAAGGCGGAGAAATAGTGTTTAAAATGGCCGATAGGGTTGTTAACTATTCTCAGCCTCATTAGCTAACATCTAAATTAGAAAATAAACAATATAAAAACTGTTGAAAAAAAGTATAGTTAAGATACAGAAATGGAAAAACAACTAACAAAAAAAGGAGGTGCTACTTTGAAAGTCAATATCGTTTTAGTCTTGTTCTTTTTAAATATAACCTTATATGGTAAAAATATCACTAATTTGACAGAACCATCTTTCGAAATAACTTATACTTTTTCACAGCCGGATCCCTGGGGTGAAAATTTTTGGGTAATGCCAAACCAAAATGATACCAGTTGGCTTAAAGCTAAAGATACTCAGGAAATTTCAGCGTCAATAAGTAACAAAAAAGCTGATGAAGTTTTTATACGTTTAAAAATCAGGCATTCGGCTTCAACTTTAAATAATTTATACTTCAAAATCCGTCATAGTGGTCCATTTGAGGTTTTTATAAACGGTAATAAGAGTTTAGTTTCTACCCAAAATTCTGATACTAAGAAAGATTACTTGGTAAATCCTCGCAGACCAGAACAAATTGGTGAAAATATTTATGCTATTCATTTCAAAAATACGCTTAAAAACAGGTCCTATTTTGACTTAGAAATCAGGAAATCAGCATGGATATCAAAAGACGAAGGGTCTTACAGAACAGCGGCCATTTTGCCGGATATGATGCGTGATGCTGAAATTTGCAAGAGCGGAGACGGCGCTTATTACTTAACTGGTACCACAGGAGACAATACGTTTCTATTGCCTAATCCAAAGTATTGGCTAACTAATCCAGGTATACAGGTTTTTCGTTCCACTGATTTGAAAAAATGGAATTCTTTAGGTTACGTTTGGACATTTGAAAAAGATGGTACATGGAATAAAACGGTTGGAGAGTTTGGCGGACGTCAGCCAGCGAGAGGTATTTTTGCTCCGGAAATAAAATACCATGGCAACAAATATTGGATCAATTACTCTGTAAATAACAGAACGGAGAAGCGTTTCTTTGGAATAGGTTTATTATACTCCGATAGACCAGAGGGGCCTTATAAAGAAGTGTCTCCTCAGATGCCTCTTACCGAAGGCTTTGATTCCAATGTATTTTTTGATGATGACGGATCGGTTTATATGTTAAAACAAGGAGGAGAAATTGCAAAACTAAAGCCTGATTTTAGAGGCTTTGAAGAGCCCTTTAGGCATTTAAAAGCTACAGATTATCCACATGTAGGTTATGAAGGAGTAAACCTTTTTAAATATCAGGGAAGGTATTATTTAAGTGCTGCCGATTGGAACGTACACGAAGATGGGAAGATAAGTTATGATAGCATGATTGCTTCTTCTGATAATATTTATGGACCTTATTCTAAACGCTATTGTGCAATTCGCTATGGGGGACATAATAGTTATTTTATTGGGCCCGATGAGCAAATTTATGCGACGGTTTGGTGTTATCCCGATAACGATCCTCATTGGCAAAAAGTGTCCATTCTAAAAATGAAATTAGATAAAGAAGGTTGTTTTAATATCGTTCGTAACGAGAGTAAGTAAGTTTTTTAAATGCCAGACAAAGCTCAAAAAGCAAGAAATAAAACCAATGAAATATTTAAGTATTATTCTTTTATCCTTATTTAGTTTGACAACTCATGCACAATACCTAAGTATGAATAAGCAGGAAGTGAAGGCTTTAAAAAAACTGATTAAGAAAGATGCCTTTGTACAATCGCAGTATTTGGCATTTAAAAAGCTGGCGGATTCATCCCTATCCGAAAAGCCTGCCCCTGTAGATACCGTTTTTTCTGAAGGAAGATTAGCCAATGACCCCAAAAAAATAAGGTCGTTAAAATCTTTAAAAGATGTTAACAGAATGTACGCTTTGGTCTTATCATATAAAATTGAGGGTAAAAAAGTGTATTTAAGTAAAGCAAAAGACTTTTTGTTAGCGTGGGCAACACTGAACAAGCCAATGCAAAATCCTATAAACGATACCAAATTTGAAGTAGCTTTTGAAGCGTATGATTTGATTAAAAATGATCTGAAAAAAAGTGACAATGAAACGATTAAAAAATGGCTCAGCATAATGGCATACAAGGAGTTAAATCACCCGTTTTTTTCAAAACTTAAACCCGGCCATCAAACCAGTAACTGGAATTCGCACCGGGTAAAAGTAATTGGAATGATTGCTTATGCAATTAATGATGATAGTCTTAAAGAATTCACTATTAGCGCATTGCCATCTCAAATAGGGACCAACTTATATGCAGACGGCTCTGGAATGGACTTTAAAGAGAGAGATGCTTTGCATTATCAGGTTTATACCTTAGAACCGTTAGTAAGGCTCGCAATTGTAGTAAACAGAGCAACTGCCGTTGATTATTACCATTATGTAAGCCCCATAGGTTCATCCATACAAAAATCGATGGAGTTTTTGGTTCCTTATACTACTGGCGAAAAAACGCATGAGGAATTTGTGAACAGTAAAATAGCATTTGATAAAAAAAGGGCCCAGAATAAAGAGTCAAATTTTATTACTGGTGCCTTTTACCAACCCTCACATGGTCTCGACTTGTTCTCTATGGCAACTTACTTTGAGCCAGAGTATTTGAAAATAGTGAGGGATTTAGAAAAAAAAGAATTGCTTTGTCCAAATTGGAGGGTGGTTATGAATCATTTATACGGGAGATTTTAATACTGAAATCGGTATTTTTATAAATAATTTATTTTCGATAAGACCCTTTTATAGCTCAATATAACCATTATGAAAAAAGCCTTTACGTTATTATTAGCTGTTTTTGTCCACTTAAATTTAAAAGCTCAAAATACAGATTTCCCCATAACGCTAAACACCAGTTCTCAAAATCAAATGAACATTACGGATAATGGGGGCGGTGCTTATACCATAAATACGCTGGGTACAGATCCCTATGTTTATGGAAACAATATTTCAACTTCTTATAATTCAGATGAAGTTTATTATTTCAGTTTCGATTATATCGCTTCAGCGGGTATTGATGATGTGGAGATATTTTTTGGTCCTCCAATAACTGCCGCTCAATCTATACAAGCAGGTGCGTTACCTGCAACCTCTGTTTTTAAAACCTTCACTATCAATATGAAGGATCCTACAACTAAATGGACTAAAGCATTTTCTCAATTTAGGTTCGATATTGGACGCAAAACGGGTCAGCAAATTATCATAAAAAATATTGTTTTAAGAAAACCTACAGCTACAGAGTTAGCCAATGATCCATATGCATCTAGCAGACTTTTTGATTCCTATTTAAATACAAATTTTTCTAACAAAGTATCAAATGTTGCTGTAGATTCTTTGAAAGTAAATGTAGATTTGCAGATACCATCAAATCCTGGTACGCTTTACTTATGTGAGCTGAAGATGTATGATGATATTTTAAAGCCAGAAAACATTTCTTTTGCCACGCCTATTACAGCGACCACGGAAATAGTTCATTTAGATTTTGATAGGTATTTGACCATCGGTGCAGATAGATATGATCGTCTACTTTCAAGGTGGGTAATTGCAGAGAAAACGGGTAATACTTATGTTTATAAGTCATACGCCCACTATGCGAATGATATTTTTAAAACCGCAAATGGTTATTTGCCAGAAGAAAAGCCACTCACAAAAAAAGGGATAGGCGGGTTTACTACGTCTGGAGGAGGCACCGCAGATTTGAGCGATGTTGGATATAATAACGTTACCATTAATATGGTGTTAACATCGTTTATTACCTTAAGCAGTACCACAACTAGCTTTGTTTACAATGGCAAAACATATTACTATAATACAAGTGCAGTCACAAATCTGGATAATACACTTAAAACCTGTTCTGACAATAATGCTTTGGTATCCATGATTTTACTAATTCCAAGGGGTATTACGGGTTCACTGGGTCCAATATTAAATTATCCGGACGCGGATAATGGACCTTACACCATGGCAAATGTAACATCTTTGCAAGGGATTAATTATTATGCGGCTTTCATTGCGTTTTTATCACAAAGGTATTCAAGAACGGATAAACTTTACGGACGAATTAATAGTTGGATATTACATAATGAGGTTGATTATGGATATTATTGGACAAATGCCGGGTCAAAGCCTGTTAATATCTATACGGAAATATATGATAGGTCGATGCGAACAGTATATTATGCGGCCAGAATGTATAACCCAGCAGCAAAAGTGTTTTTATCGTTAGATCATTTCTGGGCCAATGTAGGTGCGGCAGGTTCTTATCCATCTATAACAATGTTGAATCAGTTTAAACAGATGTCGGCAAAGCAAGGCGATTATGAGTGGGGAGTCGCTTATCACCCTTATCCGGCAAGTTTATTGGAGCCGAAAACTTGGAATGATGGATCCGTTACCTTAGACGTCAATTCCTCTCCGCTAGTGACCCCAAAAAATGCCGAACTAATAGATACATGGATGAGGCAAAAAACGACCCTTTATCAAGGACAAAAAGTAAGAACTTTGATGTTTTCTGAACAAGGAATCCAGACAAAAAGAGCTAACGGGACATTTACTACACAAGCCTTAAAAGAGCAAGCAGCAGGAGTTGCATATATGTGGAAAAAGTTTAATCGACTACCAACTTTAGAGGCCTTTCAATATCATCGTAGAGTTGATAATAGACAAGAAGGTGGTCTGTGGTTAGGTTTGTGGACTACTCAAACGGGGCAGGATGAAGCTCAAGATGTGAAAAAACCAAGCTGGTATGTGATTCAAGCAGCAGGAACTGCTAATGAAGACAACGTTTTTGCGCCATACCTTTCAACAGTTGGCGTAAGCAGTTGGGATAAAACCTTTAACCCTTTAGTGGGCGAAGTAATGCCCCAAAAAGTGGTGTTAGGGCTAAAATATCAGTCGGCTGCATTAATAGATGCCGAAATATTTTTCGATGCCGAAATGCATAAAACAGATGCAACAGGTACTGCAACCTTTTTTAATGTAGCCACTAACGTAAACAACCGTAGCTACAAGGTGATGAAAGACGGGCAGTTAATATGGTCAGCAGTTGCCGTTAACGTAACAGGCGCTTTGGATTTAAGTACCGATTTAGATGCCGTTAAAAATTTGAAAACTGAAGCGGTTAATGCAACAACAGTAAAATTAACTTGGGATGATAATGCAGATTTTGAAAAAGGTTTTGTGATTCAGTCAAAAATTGAAAACGAAGGTGATTTTAAAACTATTTTCACCACCACTGCAAACGCCACTAGCTATTCAGATGCAAGCATACTTGCTGGTAAAAAGTACGTTTACCGCTTATATGCTTATAATGATAGCGTAAAAACTTTATATTCAAAAGAAGCAATGTATGATAATACCTTAACCACTGCCGTGGCTAATGATAAGGAAAACCAAACTGCCAAAGTAATGGTTTATCCTAATCCATCTAACGGAATTATCAACTTGCAAATCTCTGATTTGAGTGTAAGAAACCTTTCCGTAAGATTATATGATAGCAATGGTAAAATCATTTATTCAGAAAATATAAAGGCTAAAAGCGGACAAAATAGTTATCAATTAAAGTTGGTGCAAAAACCTAATCCGGGAGTTTATATTTTAAGGGTTAACGCCGATAAATTGCAGGAAGCTTTAAAAGTGGTTATTCAATAAATTAAAAAATCAATACAAAATATGAGAGCATATTTCAATTTCTTTATAGCTATAACATTCCTTTTTATGGCACCAGTTGCGTTGTTTGCACAAAAAAACAATGTGATTTATCCAAAAGCAATTTGGAAAGATAATAGAGGTAAACATATCCAAGCGCATGGTGGCGGAATTATAAAAGTAGAGAACACCTATTACTGGTTTGGCGAAGATCGTTCGAAAGATAACGATCCATCGTTAAGATATGTAGGCTGTTATTCTTCCAAAGATTTGGTGAACTGGAAATTTTTAAAACAGTTAAAATTTACGCCACCAGAAGGGTTTGGTAAAGACTGGGTTTTAGAACGACCAAAGGTATATTACAATCACAAAACCAAGCAATTTGTAATGTATTTCCATTTAGATGAGCATTATCAATTGGCGAAAGTAGGTGTTGCCGTAAGCCATAAGGTGGATGGCGATTACAAATTTGTAAAAGCATTTCAACCTTTAGGACATGAAAGTCGTGATATTGGACAGTTTATAGATGATGACGGCTCTGCTTATCTGATATTTGAAGACAGACCTTATAAAGGATTTAGGATTGCAAAACTAACCGACGACTACATGGATGTTACCGAAGTTTGTTTAATACAAGCACCTTTAGAAGGTGGCGCTATTGTTCATTATAAAGGTTTGTATTATGCAATTGGATCAGGTTTAACAGCTTGGGATGCTAATCCAAACAAGTATGCAACTGCAAAATCATTAGCCGGACCATGGTCGGATTTTAAGGATATTGCCCCGCCTGAAACCAATACTTACAGCTCGCAATCTACCATGATGATAAAAGTGGTGGGCACAAAAACAACCTCTGTAATTTTTATGGCTGACGTTTGGAAACCCAATACCCAATGGGATTCTCGTTACTTATGGATGCCTTTGCAGATTGGAGGCGGAAAGCTGTGCCTACCAAAACCTCAACCTTTTTTTTTAAACGTGAAAACAGGAGAAACCAAATTGTTGTCAAAATAGGGGCTCGTCCTTCATCAATCTTTATATCAAAAAATAATCTTGTTTAAACTATGAACAAACCCACCTTCGGACTACTAAGCTTAAAAAGCACCTGTTTTTTTATTGTATTTATTTTTTTAATGAGCAGTTGCGCAACGAAAAAGTTAAGGCCAAATAAACAACTTTTGTCTACTATTCATCAAAACTTAAAAGATGGTGAGGCACAATACCTGTACATGTCGTCTTTGCTCTCAGATCCGCAACGCTTTCCGCAGTCTTATGCAAATGGCAAGCTCATTACCACCGTTTCTGGAGATTGGGTAAGTGGGTTTTACCCAGGCTCTTTATGGTATTTGTACAAAGCTACTGGCGATACAAAACTGCGAGATGAAGCTCGAAGAATTATGAAGCCATTGGCTAAAGAGCAATATAACACTACCAGTCACGATGTAGGCTTTATGCTTTTTGATAGTTTCGGGAATGCCTTAAAAATAGATCCAGAAGCAAGCGATAAGCAAGTGTTAATTAATGGCGCTAAATCTTTAGCTACCAGATTTAATCCGAAAGTAGGCAGTATAAAGTCTTGGAATTCTAAAAATCCAGATGACTTTTTAGTGATTATAGACAATATGATGAATTTAGAGTTGCTTTTTTGGGCGACCAAAGAAACCGGAGACTCTACGTATTACAAAATTGCAGTAGCTCATGCAAACACTGCCATGAAAAATCATTTCCGACCAGATTACAGCAGTTATCACGTGGTGAATTACATTCCACAAACTGGTGAGGTAGTTAAAAAACGTACTGCACAAGGTTATTCAGATAGCTCGGCTTGGGCCAGGGGGCAAGCGTGGGGTTTGTATGGATTTACCATGATGTATCGTGAAACCAAAGATGAAAAGTACTTAGAGCAGGCTAATCATATTGCCGAATTTATTCTGAATAACGCAAACCTGCCAGAAGACAAAATACCTTATTGGGATTTTAATGCTCCAAATATTCCGAATGCCTACCGGGATGTTTCTGCGGCCGCAATTATAGCGTCGGCACTATTAGAACTAAGTACCTACAATTCTGGTGCAGAAGCAGAATGGTATTATAAAACTGCCGAAACTATATTGAAAAATCTGTCGTCGGAAAAATATAAAGCACAAATTGGCACAAACGGTGGTTTCATTTTGAAACATAGTGTAGGGCACTTACCTGCAAAATCGCAAATAGATGTGCCTTTAACCTACGCAGATTATTACTTTATTGAGGCAATGATGAGGTATAGCCACATGATTTCGTTTTAGTAAAACAATGGTCTTATTTACAAGCAAACCGCATAAACTCAATATACTTTTGGCAGAGATATTTAACTATAAGAGTTGATCTTCAGATTTAAAAAATAAACTCATTACAAAATAGCCGCATAGCTTTTATGAAGCAAACTTACCTTATAAAACCACTTTTGTTTTTTCTGTTTTTAATTAACGGATTAACTGTTTGGGCACAAAAAAAAGTATCTATTAATGAAAATTGGGAGTTCTCAAAAACAGTTGATGCTACCAATTGGGAGAAGATCAACCTCCCACATACTTGGAATGCTAAAGATGTTATTGATGAAACGCCAGGGTATTACCGCGGTATAGGTTGGTACAAGAAAAAGTTGAATATTTCGGTTGAAAAAAGCCAAAAGATTTTTCTTCATTTTGAAGGCGCAAATAGCAATACCGAACTTTTTGTTAACGAAAAATTGGTTGGTAAGCATGTTGGCGGCTATACGGCTTTCAATTTTGATATTACGCCTTTTTTAAGTGCCAACGGAAAAAACGATATAAAAGTTAAGGTTGATAACGCTGTAAATTTTAATGATTTGCCGGTTAGTGCAGATTTTACTTTTTACGGTGGGATTTATAGGGATGTGTTTTTGGTGACAAAAAATGAGCTCCATTTTGATATGTCAAATTTAGGATCCCAAGGCATTTTTATTTCAACACCTGCTGTCTCTTCTAAAAAGGGAAGCGTAAAAATTGCAGGAGCTATCGTAAATGAATCTAGCCGGACTAAAAACGTTGATTTGCAAACAATTATAAAAGATGCTGAAGGTAAAATTGTTTACAGCAAAACTTATAAAAAAGCAATCAGTAAAAATGCGAAATGGAATTTCAGTTTTACTGATACCGAAGTTCTAAATCCCAAGTTATGGTCGCCAACAACGCCTAATTTATATACGGTGGAGTTAAAAATCATCGATAAAGAAACAAAAAGAGCCATGGATTCTTCTGTCCAGCCTTTGGGTTTTAGATGGTTTAAATTTGACGCTGATAAAGGTTTTTTCCTTAATGGGAAACCATTGAAATTAATAGGTACCAACCGCCACCAAGACCGCCAAGGTTATGGAAACGCGTTGCTTGATGATTTTCATGAAGAAGACATCCGTTTGATAAAAGAAATGGGTGCAAATTTTATACGGATAGCGCACTATCCACAAGATCCACGTGTTTTAGAAATGTGCGATAAATACGGTTTGCTAGTTTGGGAAGAAATACCGGTAGTTAATGAAATTAATACAACAGAAGAGTTTGCAGATAATGCAAAGAACTCGCTTAAAGAAATGATTAGGCAAAACTTCAATCATCCCTCGATTATAATTTGGGGATATATGAATGAAGTTTTTGCGACTAACAAAATGAGAAAGCTTGTTGAGCGCAAAAACTTGTTGGCCAAAACCACCGAATTGGCTAATGAACTGGAAGCCATTGTAAAGCAGGAAGATCTTTCCCGTAATACCGCAATGGCTTTGGAATACACTTATGCCAATGAATATCTGGAAACCGGCATCGGCAATATCTGTGATGTTGTTGGCTGGAATTTGTACATCGGCTGGTATCAGGAAGACATGACCAAATTTGGTCCGTTTTTAGATAAATGGCACCAAAATTATCCTACAAAAAGCTTTATTATATCAGAATTTGGTGCAGGAAGCGATACCAGAATTCACTCGTTAACTCCTACAAGATATGATTATAGTATAGAATATCAAGAAATAAACCTAGAAAGTTATTATCAGCAAATAATGGCTCGCCCTTTTGTTTCTGGTGCAACCGTATGGAATTCTTTTGATTTTAACTCTGAAGGAAGAATGGATGTTGTGCCAAACATTAATAATAAAGGTTTATTAACGGTTGATAGAAAGCCTAAAGATTCCTATTATTTTTTTCAGGCAACGTTATCTCAAAAACCGATTTTAAAAATAGCTTCTACCGATTGGAAAAATAGAACTGGAAGAGCCGAAAGTGAACAAACCAATTACTGCAAGCAACCGGTTGTTGTTTATAGCAACCTGCCTCAGGTTGAGTTGTTTAATAATGGAATTTCTTTAGGGAAAAAGGATATATTTCATTCTAAAGCTATTTGGGACGTATCGTTTCATAATGGAATAAATCAAATTGTAGCGAAAGCAGATAGTGTTTCTGATCAAATTGCGATCAATTTTCACTTACAACCTTATTTACTAAACAACCCTTCATTTACGGCAATCGCCGTTAATTTAGGCAGTCAGGAGTATTTTATAGAAGAACCAACAGCCTTAGTTTGGGAACCCGAAAGAAAATATACCCAAGGTTATTGGGGTTATATAAAAGCAGACGAAGTCTATAAGCAACCTGTTAGGTTTGATGTGAAAAGAACTAAAAATGACCCATTATATTACGCTTATTTAAAAAATGCAGAAAGCATACAGTTTGATGTTGCTGATGGGAATTATGAAGTGGAACTTTTATTTGTTGATCAAATTTCTGGCAACAAATTTTCGGTGTTAGTTAACGGAAAATCAATCTACAACTATCCGTCCGGCTCATCAGAAAAAACAGCAATCAATGTAAAATGTGATGTAAATGTTAATAATGGTAAAGGGATAAACATCTCTTTTAACAAGCAACAGGGAAATGCAATAATTAGTGGAATAAAAATTAGAAAACGGTTTTAAAAAATAAGGATATGAAAAAGCTATTAAATATAACGTTGCTTATGGTAGCAATAATTTCGTCTTCTTGCCAAAAGAAAGCTAATGTTTCGCCACCACCATCGCCACCACCTCCACCAACCAAACCGGGAGGTGTTACAGTTCCTAACCAAAATATTAAGGTTTACATTGGAGGAGGGGATAATACTACAGGTGCTTTTTTAGGATATTTAGGCCATCCTGAGGATTGGCGTTATGTGCAACAGAACGCAGATGGATATTACATCAATAACTTTGCATTAAATACAAACAAAGAGGATGCAACCCAAAACCAGCGTTTAGGAGCTTTGTCGACTTTGTTTTCTAAAAAAAATGTATTTTACGAAACTGATTTGGAGCGTACCGATGATAATTCAGATGCAATTAAAATTGGGATCTTAAAATAGGCAGGATTCAATGTTAATTATGGAATTGTGAACCGTGGTGTAACGGAATCTCGAAAAACAGCGCTAAAATCCGGTGGTGCAATCACGTTATTGGGCATGGGTGCTCCGTGGTTGGTAAATGGAGATATAGAATCAGATACAAAAGGTGCCATTGCTTGGCGAGATGGTATTGCTAAAACAGATGGTTCTGGAATTGATGGTCCAATAGGGCTTTGGATTGCCAATACCACTGGTTACAGACAAGGAAGTATTTCAGGCGTAAAATATGCCCATCGATTAGGCAAAACAGCTATGGTAATGATATCTCCTTACGAAGCAAAAACGGCAGATCCGCTATTATCCGTAAGTATAAATTGTATTCAAGAACATGAAGACGCTGATGCAAGTCCTGATATTTGGGCGATAGAATATTATGCGGCACAATTACAACAATATCCAGTAACCCCCGAAAAAACAGTAACTGGCGAACCTGCAAAATCTCTCACAGGAGTTGCATACTATTTAATCAGACATTTAAGAGGAAAATCAAAAGTTTACCTAAATACAACGCAGAGCAATGCAAACATTGTTGACAAAACCACTTCTTTAGCAGTTAAATTACCTGTTACAAGTAGCAATGTTGATTTTTCTGTGCCGCTTAATATTGCATCTGACGATGATGCTTGGATTGATACCACTCCACTTATCAAGGCAAAGGCAGATAATGACAATTACACCATTACCTACATCTTAAATGATGCTGATGTTACTGATTATGTTACCAAAGATGGTTTTCCTTGCTTTAAAAAGTATCGTTTAAAAGATTCAAAAAAGCTCAATCTAGTGGTGAGGATTAAAAGTAAATCTGCGGTAAGCGGTGCGTTGCCCGTAAATGTAACTATAGATTTAATGAGCCATCCGGGAATGTTAAATAATAAAGTGAGTTCTTTGTTGATTGCATGCAACACACAATAAATGATGTGCATTCATAAAACTGTAAATTAATACTTGCCAAAATCAGAAAGAATACTTTCTGATTTTGTTGTTGTTTTTTTAAATAATGTGCTATAGCGGTTTTTCAGCTCTTGAGTGTTTCTATACATACCAATAGAAATCAACCAATATAGTCTAGCATTGAATTTTTTGTTTTTTAAAAGACACTAATTTGTGGAATTAAATTTTTAATAGTTGTTATTGAATAGCATATTACTGATGATAAGGCATTAATTTATTTATGATTTGCAGAAACCCAAAAGCCTAAATTTATAAACCGTTATTCTAAATTCTTTATAATTTTTTATTTATCATGATATCCAGATCCATTCGTAAAGTTACCCCGTTTTTCTTGGGCACGGCATTAGCTTGTGCAGGTGTTTCCTGCAGTCAAAAGTCGGCGCCACAGCAAGAGCCGAGCACTTACCAACCAACCTTACTCGAGAAAACTTTCACTAACATTCCAGATAGCATACAAACCAGTGTCTATTGGTATTGGTTGTCGGATAATATT
This sequence comes from uncultured Pedobacter sp., assembly GCF_946480185.1. The sequence continues at coordinate 65,516 of NZ_CAMLIG010000016.1, forward strand.
TCCAAAGAAGGCGTGGTGAAAGATTTACATGCGATGAAAAGTCAGGGAATCAATCGGGCTTTTATCGGAAATATCGGATACGAAAGTACACCTTATGGGAAAGTGAAACTGTTTTCTGACGAGTGGTGGGATATTTTACACACTGCTTTAAAAACTGCTACCGAGCTAAATATACAAATAGGGATTTTCAATAGTCCGGGATGGAGCCAATCCGGTGGGCCATGGATTAAGCCAGAACAAGCTATGCGCTATTTGGCTTCTTCAGAAACCATCGTAAAAGGAGGGGAAAAAGTTTCGGTTAAACTAGCCAAGCCGGATGGCGATTTTCAAGACGTACGTGTAACTGCTTACAAAGCGCCGGAAAATTATGGAAAAAATATTAATAGTTTAAAACCTCAATTATTAACCAGCGCCACAATTACCGATATTGTTAAAGTAATTGATGGAAATCAGGAGACAGAAGTTGCTATACCGGCATCCACAGAATTTACGATTGATTTAGTAACTAAAACAGCATATACCGCCCGTAGTTTGGTGATTTATCCGGCGCAAAAAGAAGCTGAAGCAAATGCAGAAATTCAGGTGAAAGAAAAAGACGGATACAGGACCATCAAAGCTTTTGAAATCGACAGAAGCCGAGCAAACTTAAACGTTGGTTTTGATCCTTACGGACCAGTAGCTATTTCTTTTCCTGCTACCACAGCTACAGATTTTAGAATTGTTTTTACCAAAACCACCAAAAACTTTGGAGTCGCCGAAATTGAGCTGAGCGCAACCCCAAAAGTGGAGCGTTTTACAGAAAAAACATTAGCTAAAATGTTTCAGACACCACTTCCTTATTGGAACGAGTATCAGTGGAAACCTCAGCCAATAGTTGAGGATAAAAATCTAATTATAGATCCGTCAACCACTATTGATATTACTGATAAAATGAGTGCAGACGGTATTTTAACTTGGGATGCCCCAAAAGGCAATTGGTTGGTAATGCGTTCAGGGATGTCGCCTACAAAAGTACAAAACGGTCCAGCTTCGCCAGAAGGTATTGGATTAGAGGTTGATAAAATGAGCAAGGAACATGTCGCGGAGCATTTTGAAGCTTTCTTAGGAGAGATTATCAAACGAATACCAGCAGAAGATCGTAAAACATGGAAAGTAACTGTACAGGATAGTTATGAAACTGGTGGACAAAATTGGACGGACGGAATGTTGGCTAAGTTCAAAGAAAATTACGGTTATGATGCATTGCCATATTTACCAGTAATAAAAGGTGAAGTGGTTGGGAGTGCAGAAATGTCTGATCGTTTTTTATGGGATTTAAGGCGCTTTATTGCCGATAGGGTAGCTTACGATTATGTTGGAGGGTTACGAGATATCAGCTATAAATATGGTTTACATACTTGGCTGGAAAACTACGGACACTGGGGCTTCCCGGGCGAGTTTTTGCAGTATGGCGGACAATCGGATGAAATTGGTGGCGAATTCTGGAGTGAGGGAGAATTAGGAAACATTGAAAACAGAGCGGCTTCATCAGCAGCGCATATCTACGGAAAAACTAAAGTTTCCGCAGAATCATTTACGGCGGGAGGCAAACCTTATGTGCGCTATCCATACATGATGAAACAGCGTGGAGATCGTTTCTTTACTGAAGGAATTAACAACACGTTATTACATGTTTATATCGAACAACCTTCGGATGATAAAGTGCCGGGTATTAATGCCAATTTCGGTAATGAGTTTAATAGACACAATACCTATTTCAACTATCTACACTTCTTTACAACTTATCTAAAAAGATGTAATTTTATGTTGCAACAAGGTAAATATATTGCTGATGCTGCCTACTTTATCGGCGAAGATGCACCAAAAATGACGGGAGTAACAGATCCAGCTTTACCAAAAGGTTATTCTTTTGACTACATTAATGCGGAGGTAATTAAAAGCCGCGTTAATGTAGTTAACGGCAAATTGGTATTGCCAGATGGGATGACTTACAGTGTTTTGGTATTGCCAAAACTGGAGACTATGCGCCCAGAATTTTTACAGAAAGTTAAAGATTTGGTAGCACAAGGCGCAACCGTATTAGGTCCAGCACCTTTACGCTCACCAAGTTTACAGGCTTATCCACAAGCAGATGTCGAAGTAAAGAAATTGGCGAAAGAACTGTGGGGCGATGTCGATGGCGTAAAATTAAAATCCAGATCATTTGGAAAAGGAAATATCATGTCTGGAATGACGATGGAAGAAGTTTTTGCAAAGCTGAATATCCTACCTGATTTTAAATCGGAAAAAAGTGATCCTTTGTTATACATCCACAGAAAAATGCAGGAAGAAGATATCTATTTTGTGAGCAATCAATCAGAAACTAACATCAGTGTTAATCCTGTTTTCAATATCAAAGGAAAACAACCAGAAATATGGGATCCGGTAACAGGAGCTGTAAGGATGTTGTCACAGTTTAGCATCAGTGATAATGGAACATTAATTCCGTTAAAACTCGCTCCACTGCAAAGTGCATTTATCATTTTTAGAAAAGCAACTACAGCGACGACAGGCAACGGAGAAAATTTCCCTGAGGCAAAAGTTGAAACACAAATTAATACACCTTGGACTGTAACTTTTGACCAAAAAATGCGGGGACCTAAAAATCCTGTTATTTTTAATAAGCTTATAGATTGGACAACAAGCGCAAACGATAGCATTAAATATTACTCGGGTACTGCGTTGTACAATAATACTTTTAACGCAGAAACTCCGAAAAACGGAGAGAAAGTTTACCTTAATTTAACCGACGTTAAAGTAATGGCAACCGTAAAAGTTAACGGTGTGGATGTAGGTGGCGTTTGGACAGCTCCTTGGCGAGTAGATATCACCAAAGCAGTTAAAAAAGGTAAAAACAATGTAGAAATTTCGGTAGTAAATACTTGGGTAAACCGTTTAATTGGTGATAGTAAATTGCCAGGTGCAGAAAGAAAAACTTGGACAAGTTACCCTCTTTACAATCCAAATAGTCCAATGCAACCATCCGGTTTAACCGGAGCAGTTAATGTTACCACCGTAAAATATTAAGAGTATGAAATTTACGAATCAATTATTTATAAATATAGGCTTACTGCTTGCTACAAGCACTTGTGTTCTTGCACAATCTGTTTTGCCCCCAGTTTTTAAACCTGCGGATAAATACCTCACCGAAAAAGATAACCGAGCGAGGGTTTATTTAACGCCACAACGTATTGTTTGGCAATCGGACAGTACTGGGAAATATGTGGTCAATGCTAAAAGACTACTGCAAGCCGGCAACGGACAGGCAGAATTGATCAATACAAATTTAGTAGAGTTAAAAAACGAGGGCGAACATAAAGGCAGCGTTCTCTTAGATTTCGGAAAAGAAATACACGGCGGCCTGCAACTGGTTACCGGCATGATGAAAAAGCATGGTCCGGTTAAAATTAGGGTGCGCTTTGGCGAGTCGGTAAGTGAAGCTATGGCCGATATTGATACCATTAAAGGTGCAACAAATGACCACGCGATCCGTGATTTTACTTTGGAAGTGCCTTGGTTGGGCGAGCTAGAAATTGGTAATACAGGTTTTAGGTTTGTACGTGTTGATTTGGTAGATGACAATGCTGAACTTTTATTAAAAGAAGCAAGAGCAATTTTTGTTTTCCGCGATATACCTTACTTAGGTTCCTTTAAAAGCAGTGATGAAAGATTAAATAAAATTTGGTTAACCGGTGCATATACCGTTCAGTTAAATATGCAACAATACCTTTGGGACGGTCCAAAAAGAGATCGTTTGGTTTGGGTAGGAGATATGCACCCCGAAGTGATGACCATTAATAATGTTTTCGGTTATAACGAGGTGGTACCAAAAAGCTTAAACTTAATCAAAAATGTTACGCCATTACCAGCTTGGATGAACGGAATTAGCTCCTATTCGATGTGGTGGGTGCGTATTCAGAGAGAGTGGTACCAATATCAGGGTAACTTAGATTACCTAAAACAACAACGTGATTATCTAGTGCCTTTATTGGATCTGCTGGTCTCTAAAGTTAAAGACGGCAACGAAAATTTGGACGGAATGCGCTTTTTAGATTGGCCAACCTTTGCTAACAAGCCAGCAGTACATGCAGGTTTACAGGCCATGATGGTAATGACCTTAAATGACGGAGCACACTTATGCCGTGTTTTAGGAGAAACAAAAACTGCCGAGAAATGTGAAGCTACCGTTGCTCAAATGAAAAAGCATGTTCCAGATGCGGTGGGTAACAAGCAAGCAGCGTCACTAATGGCTTTAGCCGGATTAATGCCCGCCAAAAAAGCAGATGATATTATCTCTGTGGGCGGAACGAAAGATTTTTCTACTTTCTACGGTTATTACATGCTAGAGGCAAAAGCCAAAGCAGGCAATTATGAAGGGGCAATCAATAACATCAGAGATTATTGGGGCGGAATGTTGGATATGGGAGCAACTACTTTTTGGGAAGATTTTGCCGTAAACTGGATGAAAAATGCCGGTAGAATTGATGAGTTACTTCCAGCAGGAAAAATTGACATTCACGCTACTTATGGCGCTTATAGTTATAAAAAATTACGTCACAGCCTTTCTCACGGTTGGGCATCAGGGCCAACATCATGGCTTACAGCAAATGTGCTGGGTGTACAAGTAATGGAACCTGGATGTAAGGTTTTAAAGATAGTACCTCATTTGGGCGATCTTAAATTCGTGGAAGGTACTTTTCCAACACCTTATGGCGTAGTTAAAATTAAGCATACAAAATTGGCTAACGGAAAAATAGAATCGAAAATTGAAGCTCCAAAAGGGGTGAAAATTATTAAAGAATAAATCATGAGAAAAAGCTTTTTAAAGGAATTGTCGTTTGTATTTATTAGTTTGTTTTATTTCCATACCAATTTATCAGCACAGGAAACCTCTAAAAATCTAATATCGTCATCCATGGCAGATACTTGGGTTGCAAAAGATGATTTGGGTAGGATATCACCTATAAATCAAATCCAGAAAAAAGATAAATATGTAGGTATATTTTATTTTATCTGGCAAGGTGCTCACGGTTATGATGAGCATGGGAAAGGAATGCGTAAGGATGAAGGGGTCATTCAAAAATCGGGAGATGAAAAAGCGAGCCCTTATGACATTAGTAAAATGCTAAAAGCTAATCCCAATAACCCGCAATATGGCCCAATTAACGCGTTTCATCATTGGGGTGAGCCTTATTTTGGCTATTATTTGCCCGATGATGAATGGGTCATCAGAAAACATGCGCAAATGCTTTCCGATGCTGGTGTCGACGTAATTATTTTGGATGTCACCAATGCGGCAATCTATCTTCCACAGGTAACAAAAATAGCAACGGTTTACAGACAAATGCGCAAAGAAGGTTTATCTACGCCGTACTTTGCCTTTATCGTTAACAGCAAGCCGCAGCAAACCGTAAACAGACTTTATGATAGTATTTATGATAAAGGTTTGTTCAAAGATTTATGGTTTTATTGGAAAGGGAAACCACTTTTGTTAGCGCCACCAGAAAACCAAAGTCAACAAGTAAAAGACTTTTTCAATATCCGACAGTCATGGGCATGGAGCAAAAACCAGGAATGGTTTGGCAACGGAAAAGATAAATGGACATGGTTAGATCATACGCCACAATCTTACGGCTGGCATGAGCGGAAAGATAAGCCAGAACAAATCAGTGTAAGCATTGCAGAACACCCAGTTTCAAACATCGGCAGAAGTTTCCATGACGGTAAAGAACCCGAAGTAAAACAATCTTCAAAAGGCTTATATTTTGAAGAGCAATGGAAAAGAGCTTTAGCCGTAGATCCAGAATTTGTTTTTGTTACCGGATGGAACGAATGGGTGGCCATGCGTTTTGATAATGGTAATGCAAAAACCTTCTTAGGTAAAACCATCAAAAAAGGGGAGACCTATTTTGTTGATTTATATAACCAAGAATATAGTAGAGATATTGAGCCTATGAAAGGTGGTTTTGCAGACGATTATTACTACCAGTTGGTAAATAACATTCGTAAGTTCAAGGGAACCCGCGAAATCCCAACTTATCAGGAGATGAATAAAATAACTATCGATGGTGATTTTAAATATTGGGATCAGGTGAAAGCAGTTTTCTATGACGATAAGGACGATACTTTCCATCGTAATCATCCGGGTTATGGAAGCATAAAAGAATACGTCAACAACACCGGAAGAAACGATATAGTAATGGCCAAAGTTGCCACCGATGATAATTACATCTCGTTCTACGTAGAAACGGCTAAACCAATTACGGGTTATGGAACACCTAACTGGATGAATCTTTTCATTAATATTAACAATGAAAAACTGGACAATTGGGAAGGATATCAATTTTTGATAAACGGAAATCCGGAAAGTAAAACCTCAACCACGGTAGCTAAAAGCTTAGGTGGTTGGAAATGGGAGGATATTACAAAAGTATCCTATAAAATTGATGGTAATGAAATGGAAGTTAAAATCCCTAAAAAGAGTCTAAATATTAATTCCGCCGATTTTACCTTAGATTTTAAATGGGCTGATAATGTGCCAGCTAAAGACGGTGTGATTAACTTTTTAGACAAGGGAGACGCAGCGCCTAACGCAAGATTTAATTACAGATATATTCATACAAAAAAATAAATAATTTAAAATGTATTCTAATTTAAAAAAGAGTTTACTGCTTATTGCTATTGTATCAGTTACTACTATAAATGCGAAAGGCCAGTTAAAAGGGAGTAGCTGTGCGAAAATTATTCCTGCGGGAGAAGCGTGGGCAAAGAATTCGGTGAACACCGTTATTTTCAGACGCAATTCTTTAGTGACCTATAAAGACACACAGTATATCGCTTATTACGATGAAGCACAGAACGTAGTTTTAGGTAAACGCAACATCAAATCCAAAAAATGGGAATTAAAAGTAACACCCTATAAAGGCGATGCTACTGATGCACACAAGTCAATTAGTATTATGATAGATGGCGATGGCTATTTGCACATGTCATGGGGTTTACATGGTGGACCTTTTAATTATTGCAAGAGTGTAAGTCCGGGTTCCTTAGAACTTACCCCAAAAATGGGGATGACGGGCATAAAAGAAAAACATGTGACCTATCCCGAGTTTTATCGTTTAGCGAACGGAAATCTTCTGTTTTTATACAGAGACGGAGCATCAGGAAACGGAAGCTTAATGTTGAACAGTTACGATACAAAATCTAAAAAATGGACAATGCTTCAGGACGGATGGATCAACGGAGAAGGCGAGCGTAGTCCATACTGGCAAATGGTTATTGACAATTCTGGAACGATCCAAATCTCGTGGGTGTGGAGAGAAACAGGAGATGTAGCAACAAATCATGATATGTGTTATGCAAAGTCAGAAGATGGCGGGATAACGTGGAAAAAGAGTACGGGCGAAAATTACAAATTACCGATCACCGCAGCCACAGCTGAGTATGCTTTAAAAATTCCCCAAAAATCAGAATTGATAAATTCTACCGCAATCGCAGTAGATGAGCTTAACAGTCCGTATATCGTAAACTATTGGACAGCAAAAGGAGACAGTATTCCGCAGTATCGCCTGATTTATAAGAAAGACAATGTTTGGCAAACCCAACAGGTATCTAATAGAGAAACTCCTTTCAGTTTGTCTGGAGGTGGCACCAAGCGAATCCCCATTTCGAGACCTTTACTGGTTGTAACGGAAAAGCATCATAAAACACAAGTATATGTGTTTTTTAGAGATCAAGAAAGAGGAGATAAGGTGAGTGTGGCTATTAACAAGGATATTGACCAAGCTAAATGGAAGTTTAAAGATCTAACAAGCAATTCAGTTGGCTTATGGGAACCAACCTACGATACCGAGCTGTGGAAAGACAAAAAAATATTGAATTTATTTGTTGAACATGTAGAGCAAGGAGACGGAGAAACTACCAAAGAGTTAACTGGGCAAAAAGTTTCAGTTTTGCAATGGAAGGTTAAATAAATACTCACTAAATAAAATTTTTTAAGTCGATTTAAATATTAACTATTAAGATAGGTCAACAGGAGAAGATAAATAATATGTTTGATATCAAAGTAGAAAAGGAAAGTTCAACTACAAAGTTGATGCAGATTGTAAATTCTGTTGTAAAACAGATTGAAACGGGAGAACTGAAGAGAAATACCAGGTTGCCTTCTATTTCCGTTTTCAGTAAAAGACATGGGGTTTCGCGTGACACAGTAGAGAAGGCCTATAAAAAACTTATAGAAAAGAATTATATCATTGCCGTAAAAGGTAAAGGAAATTACATTTTAGAGAGACAGGACAGTAAGGTAAGAATCCTATTGATTTTTAACAAACTGAGTTCCTATAAAAAGATAATTTATGATGCTTTTTTGAAAACCTTAGGGAATAAATTCCGTGTGGACCTTTATATCCACCATTATGATCCTGCTGTTTTAAAAGAAATAATTGATGAAAATCTTGGGCAGTATAGCCACTACGTGGTGATGCCACATTTTTTTCATGACGCAGATGAAGAGGATTATTTAGAGATTTTAAATGCCATACCAGTTGACAAACTTCTATTGCTGGACAGAAATATAAATCTAGAAAATAGCGTAAACAGTGTTTACCAAGATTTCAAATCAGATATATACGCAGCGCTAAAAGAGTCAGAAGAGCTCACTGAAAAATACGAACGTATCATTGTTGTTTTTCCGAAATACAGCAATCACCCCATTGAACTTAATGAAGGTGTGATGAAATTTTGTATAGAAACCAATAAGCAGTTTGAAGTCATCAACAACACGGAAAAACAAAACATCAAACCGGGAAATGCCTATATCTTGTTGACAGAATCAGATTTGGCGGTATTGATCAAACAGTGCAGAGAATTGGGTTTACAATTAGGAAAGGACATCGGCGTGGTTTCCTTTAACGAGACGGTACTTAAAGAATTGCTAGATATTACGGTGGTAACAACCGATTTTGAGAAGATGGGTGAAAGCGCCGCTAAGCTGTTAAGTGAAAATAAAAATGACCAAATCAAAAATCCTTTTTATCTTATTAAAAGGAGTTCGCTGTAGCTGTTCATAATGTAAAAATATTTTAGGTTACGAGTTTATAATAGTGTGTGTTTGTTGATGAGAAATAACAACAACCTTTTCTTATTGCCGAAAATTTTAAGAGAAGACACCTATCCGGTATGAAAATTTCTGTCTTATCAAGGACATAACCCTATCCTGAAGTAATTGTATTATAAATAAGGTTGCTAATGCCTACAAATTATAACAGAGTGATTTTTCCTAAATCAATAAGATTTGAAGCAAATGCATGGGTGATTTGAATCATTTATCTTTAGTTTTTCGATTTAAAAATCCGAATTTTATATCAAGCTATTAAGCTTACCTTTTAACCAGTCATTTATTACCAATTCATCATGAAGAAAATATCATTCTTGTTGTTCATTATAGGCTATTGTTCAAGCTTAACCTTTGCGGCCATTAAACTGCCGGCGTTAGTAGGCAACAACATGGTATTGCAACAGCAAGCAAACGTTAAAATTTGGGGCTGGGCAACGGCTAGCGGTAAAATATCTATATCAACATCGTGGGATAACAAAGTTTACCAAGCTACTACAAATAAAAATGGAGAGTGGGAAACATCAGTAAAAACCCCAGTAGCCGGCGGTCCTTATAAAATTAAATTAAGCGGAGATGGGGAAGTGGCTTTGAACAATATTTTAATTGGAGAAGTTTGGGTTTGCTCTGGTCAATCAAATATGGAAATGGCTTTACGCGGAAACTCATCACCCATATTAAACGCCAATGAAATTATTTTGAATGCCGATCATCCGGACATTAGGCTTTTTAAGGTGAAGGAAGTAAGCTCAATTACACCCTTAAATGATGTAACAGGCCAATGGATCGAATCTACATCGGCCACAGCCAGAGAATTTAGTGCAATTGGTTATCAATACGCAGAAATATTAAACAAAAAATTAAATGTTCCAATTGGGATGATCATGAGTACCGTTGGCGGAACAATGGTTGAAGCTTGGATGAGCAAACCTAGTTTGGAGGCGTATCCTGAAGTAAAAGTTCCAACTACTTTAGAAAATAACAAACATCCGCAAAGAGAACCAACTGTTCTTTTTAATGCAATGATAGCCCCACTTCTAAAATACAATATTAAGGGAGTAATTTGGATGCAAGGAGAAAGTAACCGTAACGAGCCAGAGCTCTATGGCAAATTATTCCCTGTGATGGTAAGCGATTGGCGCAAACAATGGGGACTTGGAGATTTCGCTTTTTACTATGCACAGATAGCGCCTTTTGGTTCAAGCGATACCAGCAGAAGTGGAGCTGGTGTAAGGGAAGCACAGTTGAAAGCAATAGATATTATCCCAAATAGTGGGATGGCGTGTTTGTTAGATGTGGGTATGGAAAACGACATCCATTTTATGAACAAAACCATTCCTGCGCAACGTTTGGCTTATTGGGGGTTGGGTAAAACTTATGGTATCGCTGGCATAGGCTACCAAAGCCCGAGGTATAAATCAATGAAAATTGATGGAAATAAAGCAATTTTGAATTTTGAGTATGCGCCTTATTTAACTAGTTACAGAAAACCATTGACTTTATTTGAAATCGCCGGCGATGATAAGGTTTTTCACCAAGCCAAGGCTTCGATTGATAAAAACACTGTTACTGTACGAAGTGATGAGGTTAAAAACCCGGTAGCAGTTAGGTATGCTTATAAAGAATGGGTAATGGGCGAACTTTACAATAATGACGGTTTGCCTGCGTCTTCTTTCCGAACAGATAATTGGAAATAAGATGAGAAATAGACTAATAATAATCTTTTTATTGATTGCTGGGAGTGTCTGTGCTCAAAATCATCCAATTGAATTAAAACTTTGGAAAAATGAAATGCCTAATCAATTGGCAAAAAAGGAAGCCGGAAAAATTAAGGTTGACAGCAGTAAAAACATTATCAAGGTAACAGAAGTTACTGATCCATTAATAGCAGTTTACCGTCCTAAAACAAAATCAAATAAAGCGACGGTAATCATTAATCCCGGTGGCGGACAAAAATATTTGTCTTGGAATTTAGAGGGAACCGAAATAGCAGATTGGTTAACTAATTTAGGTTATACGGCTGTTGTTTTGCAGTATCGAGTACCCAATAATCAAGTTGGGGCATTAAATGATTTGCATAGAGCTATAAAGATGATGCGCTACAATGCCTTAAAATTTAATATTGATACCAATAAAATTGGCGTGATAGGTTTTTCTGCCGGAGGTAATTTAAGTGCCAGAGCAGCAACCGGTTTTAAACTAACACTTGGCGCGTTAAATGACGATATCGATAAAATTTCATCACGACCAAATTTCGCTTTATTAGTATATCCAGGCTCTATGTCAACCGGTGAAGACCGCCATTTAATTCCACAGATTCCTGTCGATGCAGATACACCACCTGTTTTCATTTTTGTAGCATCAGACGATCCTTATAACATTCCGTTTAGTATGGGCATGGCTTTGCGGGCCAATAAAATTCCTTTTGAATTTCATGTGGTGCCCAAAGGCGGACATGGATATGGCTTGCGGAAAGGGAATCCGGCGGCAGAAGCTTGGCCAAGTTTAGCAGAAAGCTGGCTTAACAACATTTTAAACTTAAATAATGATTGATCGCTCAAAAATAAAAGCAGTTTTTGTTGTACTATTGTGTTTGATGCTAACTGCTTTATCTGCCGAAATAAAAGCTCAAACTTTAAAAGAAGCGGAAGTGCCTGCTTACGTATTGCCATCATTAACTACTTTAAATAATGGAAAAGCAGTTAAAATATCAAAAGTTTGGGAAAACAAAAGACGAACCGAGATTATTAACCTTCTAAAAAAAGAAATGTACGGTCAGTCTCCAAAGCGCCCTAAAAGAATGGTGTTTAAGGTGTTTGATAATGACAGTACCGCTTTAAACGGGAAAGCAACCAGAAAGCAAGTACGGGTAACTTTTGATAGCAGAGTTGACAGCGTGTATATGGATGTTTTAATCTACATCCCCAACAAAATTAAACAGCCAGCTCCGTTGATTTTAGGTTTAAATTTTGGCGGTAACCAGGAAGTTGTAAACGATCCAAATGTTAAAATCACACATAGTTGGGTAAGTAGAAAATCAAAAGGTGTGGTAAATAATCACGCTACCGTTGTGTCTAGAGGTTATTCTACAGAGGCTTTTCCGGTAGAACGTATGATTGACGAAGGTTATGCTGCTGCAACAATTTATGCAGGGGATATTGATCCAGATTATTTTAACCTCACCAACGCTGTTCAGTCCTTATATCCAAAATTGCAAAAGCGAAAAGATAATTTTAGTACCATTGGTGCTTGGGCTTGGGGATTAAGCAGAGCGATGGATTATTTTGAAACAGATAAACAGATAAATGCGAAAAAGGTGGTTTTAACAGGTTTATCAAGGATGGGAAAAGCATCTTTGTGGGCAGGCGCTTTAGATCAACGTTTTGCGGTTTTAATCAGTACCGAAGCTGGAAAAGGGGGCGATGCACTTTTTAAACGAGAATTTGGCGAATCCGTTGATAGAATTAGTAAAGTTTTTCCCCAATGGTTTTGCCATAATTTCGCTAAATACGCAAATCATGTTCCTGATATGCCGTTTGACCAGCACATGGTATTGGCTTTAATTGCACCGCGTCCGCTTTACGTAGGTGCGGCCGAAGAAGATTTAAACGAGGATCCAAAAGGAGAATTTTTAGCATTAAAAGCTACAGAGCCAATTTATAAACTATTTGGTTTTGATGGTTTGCCTGTTAATTCCTTTCCAAAAGTTAGCCAACCCGCAACTTCAGAAAAAATGGGATTTCATTTAAGACCGGGCGGCCACGGTATTACAAAGTATGATTGGGACAATTATTTTTTGTTTTTGAAAACACGATTATAATTTTACTAATTCGCAAAGTAAAAACTATGAAATTTAGCTATCTTGTTTCCATTAATTAAACCAATTCATTCGCTGAATAAACTTTTTTTTGTGAATAAAATAGCTAAAGTAATTTTTTGCTGTTCCTTATTTTTTTTTAATCTGGGGCATGTTCTTGGGCAAACTCAGCCCATTAAATTTAAGCATTTAACCATTAATGATGGGCTTTCTCAAAATACAGTTTATTGCACTTTTCAGGATAAAAAAGGTTTTATTTGGGTAGGTACAGAGGATGGTTTAAACCGTTTTGACGGTACCGATTGGTTGATATTTAAACACGATATCAATAACAAAACAAGTTTAAGCAATAACCAAGTCAACGCAATTGAGCAAGCAGAAGATGGCAGTTTGATTATTGCTACGGCAGATGGTCTAAATATTTATGATCCGGCTAAAAACGTTTTTCGAAGAGTAAACCTTCACACTTCAAAAGAGCAGAACAATGACTTTGTGAGCTCCGTAATGAAGGATAGCAATGGGAGATTTTGGATAGGGAGCAGAAAAGGTTTAACACTACTGAAAAAAGATAAATCGGCAGTAGAACAATCTTTCAGATACGTTACAAAAAACAAAGGGCTGAATTCTGAGAAGGTGCTAAACACTTTTGAATCTGCCAATCATCGTTTATGGGTAAATACAGAAGACGGTTTAAAACTGTTTAATATGCAGGCTTTACGCTTTGAACCCTTGCCATCTGCAATTGCAAAAAATAGCGAACTTAGCGAAGGGAACGTGAGAGCGATAAAGCAGGATGATCAAAATAATTTTTGGTTTGGGACCGAAGCAAGCGGCCTTTTTTACTATGATATTGTAAAACATTCGATAACAAACTACCGAAACAATCCGGTGCTAAACAGCATTGCCTCAAACGTTGTAAGAGATATTTTCTTTTATTCCACAAATGAAATGTGGATTGGTACAAGAGATGGTTTAAGCATCTTTGACTTACAGACGCAACGTTTCCGCAATTATGTCTATGATAAATATAATCCATATAGTCTGTCGCATAACTCTGTCCGAAATTTTTTAAAAGACGAAGCAGGTAGCATTTGGCTTGGAACGTATGCTGGGGGCTTAAATGTATTTTATGAGAGTAGCCGGAACTTCAGTTATCTAGGCGAAAAATTGGGAAACGATCTAGGATTAAACCATCGTGTCGTAAGCGCTATACACCATGAACCAAATGGTGGGTTATGGATAGGTACAGAAGGAGGAGGATTAAACTATATACATAGAGCTAGGGGCATCAGTCGTTTTTTTCCAATTATTAATTTAGCAAATAACGGTAGCAATATTGTAAAGTGTATGGTTGATGATGGAAAAGGTAAAATTTGGTTAGGTACCTACAACGGCATCAATATTTTTGATAAGCAAACGCAACATTATAGCAGTCTGCTTAAGTCAAACGGAAATTTAAATTCGGTAGGAAATTATCAAATTCATGATATTATTTTAGACGGCACTACGGCTTATATCGCTACTAACGGCAAAGGACTTTTAATTTATACCCCAACAGTTGTACAAACGTTTCTGTATGACCAAAAAGATAATCATAGTATTAGTTCTAACAACCTCATGTCGCTTTTAAAGATTGGTAACACTCTTTGGATTGGTTCGCAACGTGGTCTTAACCGATATAATATTAATCAAAAAAGTTTTATTCAGTTTTTGCATGATGATGATAAACCAGGTTCATTATCGTCTAATTCTATTTTGTGTTTGTATCGTGATGCAGATGCTAACTTATGGGTGGGTACGGAAGGAGGAGGGCTAAATTATCTGGATGCCAAAAATAATAGATTTAGGGCAATCACTACCAAAAATGGTTTATCAAACAATGTGGTGCATAGTCTGATACAAGATAATGAAGGTTTTTTGTGGGCTAGCACTAATAAAGGACTCTCGAAAATTAATATACAAGCTTTTTTACAGGATTCGCTTAACTTTCAGATTAAAAATTATAATGTATCAGACGGCTTGCAAAGTAACCAGTTTTCAAACGGTGCGGTTGAAAAGGGTACAAATGGCGAATTACTTTTCGGAGGAATTAATGGTATTACCTTTTTTTTTCCATCAAAGATTATAGCAAACAATTTTAAGCCAAGGGTAGTATTAACGGATTTTTATATACGCAACAAGGAAGTTTCTCTTGATTCTGAAGATTCGCCTTTAGATAAACAGATAGAGGAGACCAACGAAATTGTACTAAGCGCAGATCAGGCTTATTTTACAATCAAGTATGCGGCGTTAAATTATATAAATCCCGAAAAAAATCAATACGCATTTAAGCTGGAGGGTTTTAATAACGAAGACTGGAACGAAGTTGGTAACCAGCGTACTGCAACCTATACAAATTTAAGCGCCGGCAATTATATTTTTAAAGTTAGGGCTGCTAATAACGACGGTATCTGGAACAATCAAATCAGAACGTTGAAGATAAAAATTTTGCCCCCTTTCTGGAAAACCTGGTGGGCATATTTTTTGTATTTCTTGACAGTAATAGGGCTTTTATATACTTATTACATCTATTCTATCCGTACAGCCAAATTAAAAAATCAGCTGGCCTATGAGTACAAAACACATGAAAAAGATCAGGAACTTGCACAGCGCAAGCTGGCTTTTTTTACTAATATTTCCCATGAGATTAAAACGCCTCTTACCTTAATTTTGGCGCCGGTTGAAAAGCTTATCGAGATGAATGCTGGCAACAACTTGGTGCAAAACCAGCTGGCATTAATGCAGAGAAACGGCGAGCGTTTGGTACGGTTGATTAACCAGTTGCTTGATTTTAGAAAATTTGAAAGCGGCAAAATGAGATTAAAGGCCGCGGAAGGTAACATGGTAAGATTTATTAAAGAGGTAGTAATGGCATTTGATTCTTATGCCAAGTATTTAAAAATCAACCTTACCGTTGATGCACAATCGAACAGTATCAAAGCCTATTTTGATCGTGATAATTTCGAAAAAATTATTTATAATCTGCTTTCAAACGCGTTAAAATTTACACCAGAGGGTGGGACCGTAAGGGTTGGGATACGAGAGGAAATTAAGGAAGGCGAGGATGGATTTGTGTGTATATCTGTTGAAGATAACGGAAAAGGAATTCCGGAAAATTATTTGGGAAAGATATTCGGTGAGTTTGATCATTCTAACAATGATGGCGATAATCCATTAGGATCTGGTATTGGTCTGGCTTTTACTAAGGCTTTAGTACAGTTACATCATGGGACGATTAGCGTACATAGTGAGGAGACAACCCGTGAAAACAAAGGTTTTACTAAATTTACAGTTAAAATTCCTATCGGAAGAAAACACTTGTCCGAAGACGAAATCATCGAAAATTATAAAACAAGTGAAGATATAAAGCGCTATAGTGTTGATGAAGGAAATATCGGCAACAGCCTATTAGTTGAAGAAAGGAAGCAGAGGTTTTTAGCAGAAGCTGGTAATGAATCTCCAATTATCTTAATTGTTGAAGACAATGCTGATGTACGTGATTTTTTAGAGAATCATTTCAAAGCATCTTTTAATGTACATACGGCAGAAAATGGCAGAATTGGATTAGAAAAGGCTTTAGATCTGATTCCGGATATTATTATAAGTGATGTAATGATGCCAGAAATGACGGGAACTGAATTATGTAACGAGATTAAGTCAAATCAGGCTACCAGCCATATTCCCGTAATTCTATTAACCGCTCGTACACCTCTTATTTTTAAGATAGAGGGTCTAGAAACTGGAGCCGACGATTATATTACCAAACCTTTTAGTATCAAGGTAGTTGAAACCAGAGTATGGAACTTGTTAGAGCTTAGACGGCAGTTAAGAGAACGATATCGCAAAGAAATTGCATTGGAACCAAAAAATATTGCTTTAAGCTCTCCCGACGAAAAATTTATTGAAAAAGTGATGAAGTTTATTGAGGAAAACTTAGGTGAACCCACTTTAAATGTGGAGGCATTAGGAAAGGAAGTGGGAATGAGCAGGGTGACACTTTACCGTAAAATTAAGGCTTTAACGAACCAAACCACTATCGAGATTATTAGAAATGTGAGGATAAAAAGGGCCGCACAGTTATTGGAAACCAAACATTATAATGTAAGCGAAGTAGCTTATATGGTTGGTTTTACTGATTTAGATTATTTTAGAAAATGCTTTAAAGAGCAATTTAAGAAAACCCCAAAAGATTACAGTGCTGCAAGCGGAGATGAGTAAATTTTTTATCCTCGTCTCTCTCCTAGTGTCCGTCCTCGACGCTGTGAGAGATCTGTAAGTTTCTTTGCACAGGCCTTATTTTTCTGGCTGTGGTTTTAAAAAGGGTTCTATCCTTTTTAGCTTACAGATTTCTCCTCGTACTTCGTCGAAATGGCGGGTTAAAAATATAAGCAAACAAAAAACGCCCCCAAAAGGGAGCGTCTTTAGAAGAAGCAATTATTTAAAATTTATTGGAAGATAAATTTCTTAGTTAATGTTACGCCATCTAACTTTAAGCTTGCAATGTGCAAACCTGCACCGGCGCTTAAGCTGTTTAAGCTTATCTCGTTATTGCCTGCTTGTAGAGCCACATTTTTGCTGGCCAAAGTTCTTCCGTTAGCATCATAAATGTTAAGCATTGCTTCCCCATTTTGATTGGCATAAACGTTTACTTTAATCTGTCCGCTTGCTCTATTGGCATAAACAGAAAGGTCTGCCGGTTCGCCATTTACAGTTACAACCACTGGTCCGAATTCTTCGCTTTTGCCATTATTATCTACCTGGTTTAGCTTATAATAATTTGCGCCCTTAGCTGCATTTTTATCCAGGTATGAATAATTTAAGGTAGCATCAGAATTTCCGTTACCTGCTACTGCTACTTCGCCAATTTTACTAAAGCTTTTACCATCTTCGGAGCGCAATACATCAAAATGATTATTGTCTTTTTCAGAAGCGGTTGTCCAACTTAATTGTGCGCCGTTTAAAGTACTTTTTCCTGTGAAAGAAGAAAGTTTGACAGGAAGTGGTTCTACTGCTTTAGCTGACAAATTATCAATAGCAAAACTTGGTTTTTCTGATCCCGCTGGAGCTGGGCTAACCACATTTGTTTTATAATCCCTCATTACAAATCTGATTTGAAGATTAGCAACATTACTGGCTTCTTGAGGCAAAACAAAGGTCAATGATTTTGGATTTACCCCTGTGGTTCCAGTAGTATTAATTGGCGCTTCTGCATTATTAATAAACTCATTATCTATCAGTGTATAAGCGGTTGACGTCGAAGCCGCATCTCTCCACATTACAGCAACACCAAATTTATAATCATTTGTAGGTGTAGTTTCCCCTCCATCATATAAATTTCTCATTACCACCGCATCAAATTTCAGCTCAACACGTTTTGTGGTAGGGATGTTCGTAGTGTTTAATGCCCAAATAAAACCATAGTCATTTACGGCGTTCGAAAACCATCCTATTTTTCCATCATAGTTGTAAATACCAGAAACGCCTGTGGACGCGTCTCCAGAACCGTTCAGCGATATGTTTGTATTCGTAGCATTCAATCTTCCAGCCGAACTTGGTGAAGATGCAGAAACACGTACGCCCTGTATTCCTGCTGGGTAAGGGTCGTTTACTGCGGAAGAAGTATTAAAAAGGGAAAAATCTTGCGTAAGAGCCGAAGTCGTAGGTACGGTCTGCGGTGTTTGAGCAAAGGCTCCAATT
Source organism: uncultured Pedobacter sp. (assembly GCF_946480185.1). The sequence continues at coordinate 84,220 of NZ_CAMLIG010000016.1, forward strand.
GTTAAGGCCATTAAGCCTGTTGTCAGTAAGTTTTTTTTCATGATTTTTTGTTTTTTATATTAATACTAATTTGTTTTTTTATTGTAAACTATTTGATAATTACTTGTGCCGATTTTACTTTTTCTGTAATTAGGTTGTTGTATTCTTTATCTATATAGGAGGTTTCAACTCTGGTTTGCAATTTTTTAAAACCACTGTTAGAATTAGCATAAACTGTTTTTTTTAATTCATTGTAATGATTTATAAGTTTAGCTTCGGCAATTGGCCGAGGGTATAATTTGTCCTTCACCTTTATAATCGCGTTGCTAAACTCATACTCGTAAAAGGTTTTTTCGGTGAATAGGACTGGTCCATAAATCACTTTTCCTGTAGATTTCAATTTTAGTCTTTTGGCGTTTACTTGTTTCATCTGCTGTTTTAAATCGCTGTAGTTTTTAAACGACCAAAGGTTTTGCGAACTAAAAAGTTGCTCCTGCACTTTAGCTTTCACCAATGCTTCCCAAGCAATTTTTTTCAAAATATCAACACTTTTAACACCCTCAAATTCTCTCGACCAAAAATTGCTCAGGCTATTCAAATGATATTCTTTGGCAAGCTTATTCATCACTTCAGATTTATGGTTCTCCATTTCTCTGTTCACCTCCACTTGTTCTATCGGTTGTTTGTTAATATAACCCACAATTTCATTGGTTTGCGCATAGTTTACTTTTGTTATCAGCAAGCCAATGCAACAACAAACCAATGCAACCACTTTTATCAAATGTGGATCTTGCGACATGTCTTTTTTTAATATTTTATAAATTTGCTTTCGCCGATTAGTTCTCCAGAATCTGCATCCTGAACTCTCAAAATGTAAACTCCGGGACCTAAATCCTGTATGTTTTCCTGAACCAATTCGTTGGCAGAAAATTTCAACTGCCTTAATTGTTGTCCCTGTAAATTGTATATGGCCATTTTAATCTGCTGATTAGGTTTAGCTTTTAGGTTGACAAAAATTTTATCTTTTGCAGGATTAGGGTATAAAAAAATTTCAAAGTCATTTCCTTTATTAGAAAAGCTAAAAGTTAGCGCAACCACGTCTGATGTGCTTTTTTTGCCATCTAAATCATATTGCACCAAACGGTAATAATTAACCCCGTTATCCGGATTTTTATCTAAGTAGGAATAATTGATTAGTTGGTTAGAAGTTCCGTTACCTTTTATAACCGTAATTTTTTGAAAAGTTTTACCATCTACAGAATGCTCTAATTCAAATCGGTCATTATTTATTTCTGATGATGTGCTCCATTGGATAAGTGCCCCGTCATTTTTTTTTGAAGCTTTAAATTTCACCAGCGTTATAGGTAAAGTGGCTTGTACACTTTTCATTGCTACGGCATATCTTTGTCCTAAAATATAAGCTGATGCAGTATTAAAGTGGGTCTCGTCTCCTCTATCCACCAAGCCAGCGGAAGATACTAAAGCAGTATAAGGAACATCAGCTACTAAGCCCGGCATTACCGCAAGAATGCTTGAATATTTGTTTGGATTTCCTGGGAAACGGCCCATCTCCCCGATGATGAATGGTAATTTTGGGTCGTTAAAATCGCTTCTGAAATTGTTGATGAGTGCTTTTACACCATTAACCCACGCCGAAGTGGTGCTATTGTTTGACTCGCCTTGGTGAAACAAAATCCCTTTTAAAACACCGGTAGTTTTGGCAATGTTTACATATTTTACAGATTCATCGTAAATGCTTTTATTGGTTCTAGGATTGGTTACACCCGGAGCAAATACCGATATGGGTTGCCCACCAACTGCTGTTGGAATTAAACCGATGGTCACATTTGGATCTGCATCTTTCAGCATTTCAAGAGCAAAACCTATCCCTGGACCAACACCAGCATCACTTTCTAGCTCGCCATGTAATGGATTTAAAGCTGTTACCCAAGTACCATCCAGTTTTAACATTTTAATACGTGGATCGGGATTAAGGTTGTAAGTATCATCAGTTAAATAGCCTCTACCGCTCATGTTGGATTGACCTGTTAAAAGGTAAACATGAAAATTAGCATCAATAGTCGCAGAAAGTGTACCCGGTCCATTGTAGAAACCCATGTTAGGTTGAGCAGTGGATGATACTGTTATTCCAAAATAATCTTTACCGCCATTATCTGCTATCGTTTTACCCGTTCCTAAAGCAGGAGAGCCCGGTTTCAGTTTATAACCGCCAACGGTATTTAAACCCGTGGTCGCTTTGTTTACCTCAACAAATAGTGGGTCTGCTGTTGAATTTGTACCGGTATTAATTTGTGATGGAGTAGGAGTGCGGTAAAATAGATTATCGGTAATGGTTCTGTTTTGTACTCCGATACCGGTATTTGCAAATGCAAAACGCGGTGCGCCTGTGTTATTTGCCGGGTTTGAAGAATTAGCCGGATCATTATAAACAATGTTATTATAATATTGATACGTATGGTCTCTGGTGGTATTTTCCTGAATAATTTTTGGCGCTAAACCCGGACCTATATAAAAGGTATTGTTGTAAACCTTAACATCCGTAAAATCGTAATTAAAATAAACTAGAGCACCTTTGTCATTTTGGCTGACATTGTATCGACAAACCACACCAACGTCTTGTGGGCTAGTACAAACCCATAACAAGCCTGCTGCGTTATCATGGCTGTAGCTGTATTGGAAAATAACTCCCGGACTACTATAATCTGGGTCATACATACTTCCGTCAACGGCAAATCCCTTATTGTTATACCCTTCATTATATTGAAAAATAGTGTTTTGAGAACTTCGGCTGAACATGATGTTTCCACCAATTGCATTTCCACCATCATCTACACCGTAAGATGTATCATGACAGAGGTTATGTTCTACCAAGCCACCATCTGCCAAACGTACAATCATTGCATTTTTAGTGATATTGTAAATGGTATTGTTTCTAATGTTTAGGTTGGTAATTCTGCGTCGCATCCAATCGGTAGAACCTGGATAATCAGCGGCAGAAGTTTCATTATTGGTTACAATTCCCTGATTTTGAATATCATAAATCTCACAGCCTTCAACTAAAATATCGTTGTACCGGGTATCTTTACTGTCATCATGTTCTACCGTGAAATAAATGGCGGCAGATTTTTTGTCGGCTAAAGTATTACCCACTGTTCCTTTAACATCGTGGATAGTAAGGTTTTTTAAATAGATATGATTCATGGTTCCAAAGTTTGAACCACTTACTTCTACACCTCGTCTTTCATCAGTTGTAGCACCATCATCGTTGGTGATTTCCAAATTGTTAACTTCAATGTATGCTTGATTATAAAGCTTTACAGTACCTGTGCCATTTAATCCTCCACCGTTAATCATTGGCTTGTTACCTGTGCCATATTGGTCTATAATTATTGGTTGTCCGTTTGAACCAGAACCTAATGGAGTAAGCTGTCCCATCCAAGCACCGCCGGCTTTAAATAGGATTTTTGAACCTGGAACTAATACTGTTGAATTAGGATTAACTAAAGATTTCCAAGCATTTGTTTCGCTTAAACCGTCATTAGCATCATTCCCATTATCAGCATCTACATAATAAGTTTTAGGCACTGAGGCCTGCTCATAAATTTGTAATTCTGGTCGTTGACTTTCCACACCTTCTTTAGTAGTAAAATAAACAGTGTTGTTAGAGGTTGTTCCGTCAGAAAAAGCTAAACTTAAAATAGTGTTGCTGGTTTTGGTAACGTTTAACGAATTGATATAATTGGTTATATCCCATTCGTAATACTGTCCAACTTGGTCATCGATAGTGTTTGTTCCAACCACACTTTCTCTAGCGGGCGCATTAGTATAATTTAAAGTAGCTTCTGTCCACGTATTGTCAGAAACAGCCATTACATTTATGGTGTTTGATACAGCGTTGTCTGCTTTCTTTTCGCAATATAACCTAACAACAGTACGTCCGGTAGCGTTAAGATTGAAACCGGAAAGGTCAAACTTAACGTAAGAATATCTGGATTGCCCAGATTGTATTTTTACATACATTTGGTTTTTAGTCTCGTAATTACTGCTTTGGCCACCTTGCCAAATCATGGCATCATCAGTAGGGGTAAAGGTTTGAGATTGTGAGAATGCAGTGCTTTGTACTAACAGTAGTGCTAACACTAAAAAAGTATAGGTCTTTATTTTATTTAATATTTTCATGTTCGATTTGATTTACAGTTTCTTTATGTTGTCTTATTTACCAGGTCAGCTTTCAGCTTTGTTTCGTATGTTTTCGCCTATCTAAGGATTACTTTTTCTGTTAATAGCACTATATTGTCGGTAGTTTTCAGTTCCAAAATGTATAGTCCTCTTGCCATATCAGCAACAGAAAGTGTAATAACATTTTGATTTGCAGACACTGATTTGTGGATAACTGTTTTACCGGTTAAATCGCTAAGGCTAAGTGTGGTTTCTTTTGTGTTATAGGTTGGTAACTGAATGTTTAGCGAAGCTGTTGCCGGGTTTGGATAAACGGATACCTTAGCAATGCTTAAACTATATTTAACTGCAATCAGTTGAGATGTAGAGCTTTCGCCATCAAAATCTACCTGTTTTAGTTGGTAGTAATTAACCCCAGAAACCGGCTCTAAGTCAGTAAAATCATAAAATAACTTTTGATCAGAGTCGCCCGCTCCTTTAATGGTTGCAATAGTTTTAAAGTTTTTGCCGTCTGTTGATTTTAAAAGCTCAAAATAATGGTTGTTTTTTTCACTGGCAGTTGTCCATTTTAAGGCGATACCGTTATTGGTTGCTTTTCCAGTAAAGGATGATAATTCTATTGGCAAAGCTTCTGGATCCCAATCAATAGTTCTGAACGTAGAGGCAGGCAAATTATCTCCGTTAAATAAGTTGCCAACTACAAAGTTTGAAAAAGCGTAACGCACTGCCACTGGTGTAGCAACACTTGTTGAAGACACCTCTATTTGGTTAGTGATATTATTGATGATTGCTGTTGCAGGATAAAATACTTTATCTGCGCCAGCAATTTCAAAAAGAGAAGCAGTGTTTCCTTTAAACTGTAATCCATCTGCATGGTTAAAAGAAAGTGTGGCTACATTCCCAGTGAAACTTACAGAACTGTATTCTGGCCCTAAGTATGGTGTGCTTGTATAACCATAATCTCTATTTAAAGCAATATAAGCCAAACGGTTAGCAGGGGTGGTTTTATCAGCATAATGAATTTCGCTAGCTTCGCCAACTTCCATCGGGATGCTTATGCCTGTATTGGCAGTAGCTTTATAAACATCGTACTGAACTTCACGCATCCGGGCACCGCCTTCGGGCACCGAGTAGTTGTTAGGAGCAATCTGCACAAAATAGAAAGGAAGGTTATTATCGTTCCATTTGCTTCTGTAATCGGCAATTAATGCTGGAAATAATTTTTTATATAAATAAGGTTCTTGTCTGTTACTTTCTCCTTGATACCAAATAAATCCTTTAATGCCATAATCAACCACCGGACTAACCATTCCATTAAATACAGATGTTGGGGTCGATTTATCTATTGCAGTATTAGCGTCAGGTAATGTTACTTCCGAAAAAGGTTGCAAGCTTTCCCTGCTCATTAAAGATTGTATCGGAATTCCACCAACTGCACTAACAATTACACCTACTGGGATCCCTAGTTTTTGCTTTAATGCAAGTGCGTATTGATAAGCAATTGCGCTAAAATAAAAAGCATTTGAAGGATTAGCTTCGTTCCAAGTTCCGCTTAAATCTGCCTGAGGATTGTAAGCTAAAGTAGTAGGAAGTGTAAACATTCTGATATTTACATCATTAGCTGCAGCAATAATAGCATCTCCATCTTTTATTGGGGAAGTAGGAGGAGGTCCGCCAAAGCCTTTCAGTCTCATTTCCATATTAGATTGACCTGCGCAAAACCAAACTTCGCCTATTTGCACATTTGTAATGGTTGTGCTATGTCCGTCAGCGTCTTTTATGTTAACCGTATATGGACCAGCCCCAACAACCGCAGTTGGAGTAGCAATATCTACTTTCCATTTTCCATTAACGTCTGTAGTGGCAGTTGCGGTATAAGGCGTGTTATTCCAAGAAGGGGTAACTGTTATGTTAGAACCAATTCCTGCTTTTCCATATATTGATGTGGAAGCTTTAGACTGTTGTAAAATCATTCCATCACTAAAAAGCTGATTGGGTATAACTGGAGCAATATTTACAGGGTTTGGGTTAGGTGTAGCGCTAATTACCAATTCTGGTAAGTAGTCGCTTCCTATAGATTTTTGGTAAAGGATAATTTGGTTTCCGATTTTGTCTTCATCGCTCAAGCCAAAACTAGCAATTGAATTATTTTTAACCAATTCTTTAACATAATTGGTTACATCCCACTCGTAATAGCTTCCTGCTGCACCCACGGTAGAAACACTTAACGGTGCTTCAAAATTAGGTTTGTTACCATAAGTAAGTGTTCCTTCGCTCCAACTTGGTGAGGTACTAAAAGTGGTAATTTTGGTAGGGGTACTACCTCCTGCATTTTTTATGCAATATAATCTTAATGTAGCAGTTCCTACTTGTGTGCTTTTTGTTGTCCCGAGATCAAACTTAACATAAGCTAACCTTTGTGTATAGCCATTGTTGGCATCTTTAACCTGAAAGTCAGATCCCTCATAATTGTGCGTTGTATTTCCTACGTAAACCGAAGCTTCATCGGTAGCGTTAAATACGGTTTGTGCAGAGAGCATTCCGAACCATAAAAGAAATGAAAATGTAAAATAAGCTTTTAAAGTCCAGTTAGTAAATGTTCTATTCATATAAAAAAGAATAAATTGGTTTTTAAGTCTAAACTTTTTAATTGTATTATTAAGACTTTTTAGAGGCTAATTTTAATAGCCCCGATTAGCAATTGGAATATCACTAAGGTAAGTAAGTTGAGTAGAATATCTCACCGACAGATGTTTCTAATGAACAGGGGTTTTGTAACATTTTTTTAGATTCGTAAATCTGTATTCAATCTCTTTTGGTTTGATTCCTCGAAGCTCTGCTTCGATTTTTCTGTAATTTCGGTAAGTGAGCGAATATATTCATAAGAAACATAATGTAACGTGAGTTCGGTTTAAGCGGCCAAAAAGAGTTGGTTATAATTTTTCTGAAATTTGATATTGAGGGAAGGTTTTTTAGGAAAGAAGTGGTAAGCG
>NZ_CAMLIG010000017.1 GCF_946480185.1 uncultured Pedobacter sp.
CAGATGTCTCACCGAAGCATTTGATCTCTGTCCTGTCTGCTGTAAGCTTCAGCTCTGCCGGTTCGGTGATGACAAAATTAAGAATTACATCGCAACCTAAACCATCTGTACCTACAACAGTGTAATCTCCAGCAATTAAATTTGTCTGATTCTGATCATGTGAGTCATTGCTCCAATCAAAACTATATGGTGCTTTTCCTCCCGATGGGTTTAATGTAATAGTACCAGTCGCTGATCCATTACAGGTACTATTTGTTTGGTTTGCCGTAAGCGTAAATGGTGTCAACGGCAAAATATCTAATGAAAGTTGCTTTTGGCAATTATTATTATCCGTTACAGTAACCATATAACTACCTGGTGGCAGGTTACTAATATCTTGAGTACTTGCATAAGCTACACCGTCTTTTAGCCAATTATATGTGTAAGGTGCTGTTCCGCCGCTAACAGTTAAATCTATGGCTCCAATAGAATTGTTATTACAGGAGTTGTCAATATGAGTTTCTGAAAGTGTGATAATGGGGGGCTCTGTAACGTCTATATCCCTAATGTTTGTACAACCGTTAGCATCTACTATTTTTATCGAATAGTTTCCTGGCGCTAAATTATCAAAAACCAACGGTACACCGGAGCTGCTTATCGGGTTAATAGCTTGAGGCACACTATAACTCCCTCCATTTAAAGAGTAAGAAACTTTGTATGGAGCGGCAGCGCCGGTTAATAAGCTTACTGTTACCTTACCATTATTTTCGCCATTACAAGTAACGTTGGTTCCTGAATAGATAATATTTAGGTTAGAAGTAATTGAAATCTCGTCAACAAAAAAAGGGCAAGCTGAATTTACAGAACCAGTTTCATCTATTTCAAGCACAAGGGATGAAGTTGTTGCACTCGTAGAGAATGGCAAAGTTACCAGGATCGGACTAGTATTGTTAAAGTTACCCGGACTTACTGTTTGGTTTAAAAGATAGGAAGAGGGATTCAATGGATCATAGATTCTAATTCTAAGAGTAGGACTGGAATTATTGGAGTTACATCCTGAAGGTTTATCTGACCATCTTTGCAAGCCGAAATTTAACGTATAATTAGTTGAGGCCTCAATTGACTGGATTTGTTGTTTCAACGAATATAAAGTGTTTCTAATAGCTGCACCTTTTGATACTCCCTGAGTAACAATTTTAACAACCTCTCCTGAACGCACAGGCAACCACTTATCTAAAGAGGTATAGTCTCCAGGTGTGTAAGTATCAAAACCGCCACCTGTAACAGCATCACACGAACCAGTAGGTGCAACTGCGTTAACATACACATCCTCAGCAATCGATGTTGATAGATTTCCATTATAGTTTTTGCCTATTACACTTGTTATTCCTCCTGTTTCATAAGTGGAATTAAACCCCGAAAATGGATCTGTTGTAGCGGTAATTTTCCTGTAGGGATTGATATTTGTTCTGGTCGGATCTAAATACGTAGCTTGTGCACTTGCCTGATAAACACCTGTTGGTGCGTTCGCATCAATATCTACAATAATAGTAATGACCACTTTATCACCGGGAGAAATATTAAAATTCCCAAAACTCATTATTCCCGAAGCGCCAATATGAGGTGTGGCATCAAGCGTTCCTGCAGCGTACCCAGTTAAAGTATAGGAAATACTTTTCACTTTAAAACTAGAAGGTAAATTAAGCCAGGCTTCTACATTTCCAGCATTGCCATTTGTAGGTGCATTTGCAATTGTTAAGGTGTAAGTTGCTGTTGTCCCGGCGCTTCTTGCTCCTGCCGATCCCGGTTTTAATTCGCTAAGCGTGGTGGTAAGTTCAGGATAACAAATTGAACCTCCACCTTTTAAGTACGTTGGCAAATCTGCTGTAGTAAATTCTTTAGTTTGTCCATCGGTCCCGTTTAAGGCTCCATGCTGAATTCCCGCACCATTATTAGTTTTCCCTGACAAACCTGCTGAAACATTTTTAACAACAGTTGCAGAAGGAATTTGTGTAAAAATAAATCCACCACCACCTCCACCCCCTGGCCCATGAGGAAGTATGTTTCCAGTATCGTTTAAAGTATTCCCTCCCCTTCCACCTTTGGCCTCCAGCGTTAAGTTTGCTGTTGGGCTTGCCACTAAAGAGCGTACAAAAATTGACCCTCCTGCCCCCCCACCTCCTGCTCCATCAGGATTAGAACCGTATGTTCCTGGAGCACCATTACCGCCATTTGATCGTATAATGCCGGCTCCAACTATTTCTTGAACGTTCACCAAAACTATTCCTCCACCTACACCACCAGTAACACCCGATAGCGCATCGTTGGCATCCCCTCCTCCTCCACCTCCTCCCATTAACAACATATCTAATGTAGGATTAATAGTAATTTTGCTCCCCGGCCTGCCTCCGTTTGGATAGCTATTTGGCCCGGCATGACCTTCCCACCCAAGTCCCCCAACACCTCCATAACCACCATTTCCGCCACCTCCACCACCAGCATTATGGTCATTCCCACCACCTCCACCATTTGCAGGCGCACCTCTGCCGTATGACCCTGCAGGCAGTCCGTCAGATCCATTATTAACCTGTTTAAAGCCGTCCCACATATACTGTGGCGTACCGCCGATTCCCTCCCCCTTACCCACAGATCTCGTATCTGATGAGAGTCCTACATAAAAAGTACCATTATTAGCACCAGAACTTGCTTTAGGCCCATATCCACCTCTAAAACCTCTTGCAGAAGCATCAACAACAAATCCATTAAATTGCATTGTTCCAGCAACATCAAAGGCTATTAAACCTCCCACACTTCCATTATAAGGTGGTGTCGTAATATTTGAAGTGAGCACTAAATTGGAATATTGAGGAACTCTCACTACTTGAAATCTTTTTTGACCAGTGGTTGTAGTAGCATTTGCATTGGTGTAAGCATTAACACAGCCGCTATTAGCTCCCGCCCCTCTGAAACTAAGCATCCCACCAGTAATAGGGACATCACTTGTTGCCACTACATATTCAAATTTTCCAGAATTATTTAAGTTGGTGTAGCCTGTTCCGCCTAGGTTATCAGGCCCGCTATTTGACAAACCACTTCCATATAAGTTACTATTATCCGAATTGAATGTAGCATCCTGCATTTGGATAATCAGAATTAAATCTCCAGCTTTTATAGGCGTAACACCGTAGCTTAAATTATAGTTGGGATCATTAGGAGGAACCGCTAAAAGCACAATGGATTTACTCCCAGCTGTCAACGTTGTTGAAGTGCCTAGTGGAAAATAGGTATTAACAGGCGGGACTGCGTTTTGGGGACCATCCCAGCCAGAAGTTCCGCAAACTTGGGCTACTGCCCATGGAACGTTTACCGTAAACAAGGCTATTAATAAAAGACTTGAAAAAATAAAGCTCTTACCGAAGAAATACTGCACAAAACTTCGCTTTTTTACAGCTGAATAAAATTCAAAAAAGTAGTTGTGCATCAATAAAATAAAATTAGCTGTTTGTGTGTCCGGTACTTTTACGAAAAATGAACATTTGAGTTTCATTTTTTGTCAATTATTTCGTTACTGTTTTTGGTTATTAAAATTTGTATATTTTTCACGTTAACGACAGCACTGAATACCGTCCGCCAGCTGGCAGAGTGTTTATAAACGCCAAAAAGTAAATTAAAAAATCTTTTTGCCGCTATGCAACCTTTCAGCAAAATAACCCATCTTGCATACAGAACCTTATATGAATTTGGAACATAAATACACTTTAGAGGATTTAGCAAAAGGATGCCAAAACGGTAACCGGCAAAGCCAGGAGTTGCTTTACAAAACAACCTCTTCTAAGATGTTGGGGATTTGTATGAGGTACGCCAAAGACCAATTTGAAGCGGAGGACATGATGCAGACTGGCTTTGTTAAAGTGTTCAAAAAGCTATCAGATTATAGAGGAGAAGGCTCTTTTGAAGGCTGGATGCGGAGGATTATGGTAAATACCTCTATTGAATATTACCGAAAAAACTTACGCAGTTTAAACGTGGTTGATATTGATGAAACGCATGAACAACAAGCCAGCGTGAGTTTTGATATGAGCAATATAAATGTTAAAGATTTAATGCGGTTGATTCAGAACTTGAGTAACGGCTACCGTTTGGTATTTAACATGTATGCTATCGAAGGGTACTCGCACAAAGAAATTGCCGAACAATTGGGCATTACAGAAGGTGCCAGCAAATCGCAATTATCAAGAGCGAGAGCGATATTAAAAGAACAAGTTTTAAAATTGGAAGGATATAAAAATGAAGCCAATGTTGGATAAAGATTTTGATCAGTTTTTTAAATCGTCATTTGAGGAGTTAGAGATTGAGCCAGCAACGGAAAGCTGGACAAAAATTTCTGATAAAATTAATCCAAAACCGAAACGGAAAATTTTTCCTGTTTTTTGGATGGCGGCCGCTAGCATTATTATTGTATTGGGGATTGGAATTGGTTTGTACACTAAACCTACTGCTGTAATTAAACTGCACACCGACAGAGGAAATGGAATTATAGCAAATTTGAATCAAGAGGAAAACACGGGTATTGAAAGTACTTTAAAAGTGGAGAAGGAAACAGACCGCTCTGTAGAAAACACACCAAAGAAGACAGCTAAAATTAGCAAAACGATTAAAAGTAAAGAGCCAACAATAAAAAATACTTTTGAAACAGAAATTACTGTTGAGCCTATAAAAACTGACATGGCGTTGGTAAAAAATGCAAAACGGATCCGAACAAAATTAGTGACAGAACAGATTTTAGCCCAAGAAGAAATGGAGAAACTGAAGACGGATATCTCAGAAAATTCAGCTAATACTAACAAACAAATTTTAGCAGAAATCACCACAGAAGATGAGCCTGTATCAAAAAGAAGGAAAATATCAACAATGGGCGATTTGGTAAATTATGTAGTGGCAAAAGTAGACAAAAGAGAAGAAAAAATTATAAAGATTAGTAGAACCGAGGAGAGCGACAACGAAATAACAGGAATAAATTTGGGGCTTTTTAAATTCAGAAAACAAGATTAAAATAAAATATCATGAAAAAAATATACTTAATAGCGATAGCAGTTTGCATGAGTCAATTGCTAAAAGCACAAACTCAAACAACAGATAGCGTTGTGGTTACTAAAGAAAGTGGGTCGCATGTGTTAATTGAAGCCGGCAACGTTAAAGTAAGTGTTGGCAAAAGTGATAGCACAAAAACCTCTAAAAAAACGGTCAAATACCCTTCACTTACTTACGGCTTAACGTTTGAACATTTTGATATCGGCTTAAGTATGTACCACACAGGGTCAACCTTTGGCGCACCGGCAGGTTACGAGTATTTGGAAACAGACACCTGGAAAACAAGCAATGTCGGTTTTGATTTAGTACAAGTTGGCCTAAGATTTAGTACCAATGTAAAAGTGATGTTAGCTGCCGGTTTAGATTGGAACCACATGCGTTTGAAACAAAACGTAACGATACAGCCAGAAAAGCCAACACTTACAAAAACGGATGACGCTATCAATTATTCAAAAAACAGATTCTCCAGCCGATATTTAAGAGTTCCGTTATATTTTGAATACAGATCTGCTGAGGATAAAAAAGGAAACCGCACTTCAATAGTTTTTGGCCCAGAAGTAGGCTTTTTGTTAAACGGAAAAGTAAAACAGATTAGTAAAGAAAACGGCAAAGAAAAGTTTAAAGATGATTACAATTTGGAGCCTTTACGTTATGGCGGAAGCATTAGAATTGGATACGGTGGCGCAGGGTTGTTCTGTAAATATTATTTAAACGATGTTTTTGCCAAAAACCAAGGCCCGGCAGATTATAAGAATTTCAATTTGGGTTTTACGTTCGGGTTTTAAACAGTTCGCTCATTGGTCATTAGCATTTGTAATCCGCACAGGTAGTTCATTAGTACTTGTATCAAGTATAATTTAGTTCAATTAGTTTTACCATTAGCAGATAGCTCCATTAGTATTTGTACCCCATAGTTTAAGGTTTAAAAGAATCTCAATACTCAATACGCGGTACTCAATACTTTTAGATAAAACCAAAAACATCACCGCATCCGTCAATTTTTTTTATCTTTACGCCCCCATAAAAAAGATAAAACAATGTCGCTGATACAGCTAAAAAATGTAAGCAAAAATTTTTTAGAAGGTGTTCCTTCCGGAATATCAGGCGTAAGCTTAAATATTGAGCAAGGAGAAATTGTAACCATTATTGGCGAAAGCGGCAGTGGAAAAACCACCCTGCTGAAACTGATTTACGGCTATTTAACACCGCAAGAAGGCGAAGTTTTATTTAATGGCGAAAAAATCAAAGGTCCAACGGAAAAATTAATTCCGGGGCATGACGAGATGAAGATGGTAACCCAAGAAGTTACCTTAAATCTTTACGCTAAAGTCTTCGATAATATTGCATCGCAACTCTCTAATTCTGATTTGCAGGCTAAAAGTCAGCTCACTTTACAAACCATGGAGTTTTTAAGGATTGACCATTTGGCCGAGAAAAAAATAGTGGAATTAAGCGGTGGCGAACAACAACGGGTAGCTATTGCCCGAGCAGTAATTACAGAACCAAAAGTACTGTTGCTGGATGAACCTTTTAGCCAGATCGACAGTATTTTAAAACGCCAGTTAAGAGATGATATTGAGCGACTTTCTAAATTCTTAAAAATCACAGTGATTATGGTTTCCCATGACCCTACAGATGGTTTAGCATTATCAGACCAACTCATCATCGTGAAAAACGGGAAAATTGTACGCCAAGGGCATCCTCGGGAATTATACTTACATCCGGAAAGTGCTTATGTTGCCAACCTTTTAGGCAAAGCAAACCTATTGAAAAACCTGAGTTTTTTGCCCAAACAAGAAGTTGAATTTGCTGTCTATCCGCACCAAATCAGTTTGTCATATACTAACGGAATGGCGGATGCAATAATTAAATCGACCCATTTTTGTGGCGCCTATCAAGAAGTTGAACTGATTGCCGAAAGCAAAATTATTTTAGTCCACGATCCGGAGTTTATTCCTTTTGTAAACGGTGAAAAGGTTTATTTTGATATTTTGGGTTATGAGGAGCTGGCATCTTAAACCAACCGTGTTTAACTATAAAAAACAACGGTCTTTAATTAACTAAATCGCTATTTTTGCAAAAAAAATAATCTCGTGGAAAATCAAACATTTGACGTAGCAATTATTGGCGGAGGAATTGTCGGCGCTGCTACTTTTTATAAACTTCAAAAAAGAAATCCGGAACTAAATATTATTCTCATTGAAAAGGAAAAGCATTTTGCAGACCACCAAACAGGGAATAATTCTGGCGTAATCCACTCGGGTTTATATTACAAGCCGGGTTCTTTAAAAGCCGAAAATTGTGTAAAAGGTCGGCATGAGCTGGTGGAGTTTGCTAAAGCGAATAATGTGCCTCATGATATTTGCGGAAAAGTGGTGGTGGCCACTAAAAAAGAAGAACTTCCTTACCTCGATAAAATCTTCAATATTGGATTAGAAAATAAAATTGAGGGCATTAAAAAAATAACCGCTCAGGAAATTAAAGAATACGAACCTTTTGTTGAAGGTATTGCGGGGATTTTAGTTCCGTGTACGGGAATTATCGACTATCGTGATGCAACAGAGAAAATGATTGCCAACGCTTTGGGAATAAATAGCAACTCTAAAACCGTTTTAGGCGAAGAGGTAATGGATATTGAGAGCAACAATGCTTATTCTACCGTAATTGGAGCTACCAAAAAATTCAAAGCCAAACATTTGATTTTTTGCGCCGGCTTACAAGCCGACAGATTGGCCCGTAAAGACGGCCTAGATTTAAAAGAACAGGTAGTGGGTTTCCGTGGCGATTATTACGAGCTTACCGAGCAAGGAAAACATAAGGTAAAAAATTTAATTTATCCGGTTCCTAACCCTGATTTTCCTTTTTTAGGCGTACATTTTACAAGGATGACCAATGGGGAAATAGAGTGCGGTCCAAACGCGGTATTTACTTTCAAACGTGAAGGATATAACAAACTTGATTTCAGTTGGAGGGATACTTACGACGCTTTAACGTATGGAGGAACTTGGAAATTGTTTTTCAAGAATATGCGTTTTGGGATTAACGAATACCGACGAGCTTTCTCCAAAAAATTGTTCCTAAAAACCTTACAGGGTTTAATTCCGTCATTAACCATGGACGACATCAAACCCGGACGTTCTGGCGTAAGAGCTCTGTTATTGAGCCAAGATGGAGATACAAGAGATGATTTCAGGATTGAATATCACAATAATTCTATCCATGTGCTGAATGCTCCTTCTCCGGCCGCTACCGCTGCCTTAGCTATTGGCGGACAGATTGCTGAAAAAGCGGAGACACACTTTTTTAATAAATAACACATTTTTTTTGTGTATGATATATTTTTCGCGTTAACGATGGAAACGGCATCCTTTTTTGTCCTTCGGCTCCGCTCAGGATGACAAAAAAGATATAGTGGACAGCGTGTTAAACGCCCAAATCATTATCAATTTTTAATAAATAATAAACAAAAAAACCGCTCTGAAATCCAGAGCGGTTTTTTACTTTATACTTTTAACTTTAAACCTAGTAACGGTAAGCGTCAGATTTAAAAGGTCCTTCAACAGTTACACCGATATAATCAGCTTGTTCCTTAGATAATTCTTCTAACTCAACACCAATTTTAGCTAAGTGTAAACGAGCTACTTTTTCGTCCAAAGTTTTTGGCAATACATAAACCTTGTTTTCATAAGCCTGTGCATTAGTCCAAAGTTCAATTTGCGCCAAAGTTTGGTTAGTGAAAGAATTAGACATTACAAATGATGGATGACCAGTTGCACAACCTAAATTCACTAAACGGCCTTCTGCTAAAACGATGACGTCGTTTCCATTAATGGTATATTTATCAACCTGAGGTTTGATTTCAATTTTTGATGCACCGTGATTTTTGTTTAACCAAGCCATATCAATTTCGTTATCGAAGTGGCCGATGTTACAAACGATGGCTTTATCTTTTAAAGCTTCAAAATGCTCGCCTCTTACTATATCTTTATTTCCGGTTGCGGTAACCACAATATCAGCTTCTTTAATAGCAGTAGCTAATTTTTTAACTTCGTAACCTTCCATTGCAGCTTGTAAGGCGCAAATTGGGTCAATTTCTGTAACGATAACACGAACGCCAGCTCTCGCCAAAGATTCCGCCGAACCTTTACCCACATCACCATAACCACAAACAACAGCCACTTTACCAGCCATCATAACGTCAGTAGCTCTACGGATTGCATCAACTAAAGATTCGCGACAACCGTATTTATTATCAAATTTTGATTTAGTAACCGAATCATTGATATTGATTGCCGGCATTGGTAAAGTTCCTTTTTTCACACGGTCGTGTAAGCGAAGAACGCCAGTGGTAGTTTCTTCAGAAATTCCTTTAATTCCAGCTGCCAATTCTGGATATCTATCCAAAACCATATTGGTTAAATCGCCACCATCATCTAAAATCATATTTAACGGCTCGCGGTTTTCGCCGAAAAACAAAGTTTGTTCAATACACCAATCAAATTCTTCTTCGTTTAAGCCTTTCCAAGCGTAAACCGGAATTCCTGCGGCTGCAATTGCTGCCGCTGCATGATCTTGAGTGGAAAAAATATTACATGAAGACCAAGTTACATCGGCACCTAAAGCAACCAATGTTTCAATTAAAACAGCAGTTTGGATGGTCATGTGTAAACAACCTGCAATTCTAGCTCCGGCCAAAGGTTTGCTTGCGCCAAACTCTGCTCTTAAAGCCATTAAGCCTGGCATTTCTGCTTCGGCCAATTCAATTTCTTTTCTCCCCCATGCTGCAAGGGAAATGTCCTTAACTTTGTAAGGAAGGTATTTTGTCTCTACTGATGACATAGTTAATTATTTAGTGAACTGCAAAGGTAGTTAATAGGCGTATGAATTTCAAACGGTTAAGGTAAAGGGAATGTTAAGAAAATTAGAATAGTAAGATGCTGAGGTTTACAATTTGTGAACTTTTATTATATTTGTACTAATGGGTTATTTTAACGTAATAAAACGAAGTACACTAATTGTATTTTATACGAAATATCCTGATGCAAAAAAGCCAATTGAACTTTGGTATTCTGAAATTAAGGAAGCTAATTTCGGTAACTTTAATGAGCTAAAGGCGGTTTATAAAAATGCCAGTATTGTAGCCAATAATAGGGTTGTGTTTAATATTAAGGGCAATAATTACAGACTGGTTGTTAAAATAAACTTTCATACTAAGCAAATATTTGTGATTTGGTTTGGCACTCATAAAGATTATGATAAAATAGATGTTGAAACAATAAGCTATAATAAGTAAAGCTATGAATTGGACTATATTAAAAACAGAAAGCGAATACAATAAAGCAGTAGAAAGATTAGATGCAATCTTTGATGTTGAGCCTAATAGTCCCGATTTTTCCGAAGCTGAACTATTAGGATTGTTAATTAATAATTATGAAGATGTGCATTATCGTATTGCCTCGCCCGAACCCTTGGAAGCCATTAAATTAAAAATGGAAGAATTAGGGCTTAAAAACAAGGATTTGCAGCCCTTTATAGGCTCTAAAAGTTATGTATCTTCAATACTTAATGGTAAAAGAGAAATCACATTAAGGATTGCTAATGTATTTCATAAAAAATTGGGTATTCCTACGAATGTTTTCTTCAATATGGTTATTCAATAAGAGTCCATTTCTTCAAAAACATGGACAGAAATTAGTCTCGACCAACAAAACACTTTTCGGATAAAGCAACTACCCGTTTATCGCTTTCCACAACATATCCTTCAACTCCATCAAGCCTTTATTGGCCAAAGAAGAAATAAATATCCACGGAATATCTTTCGGCAGTTGTGCTGTCATTTCCTTTTGAAGTTCATCATCCAATAAATCTGTTTTGGTAATGGCGATGATCTTTGGTTTTTGCAGTAATTCTGGATTAAATGCGGTTAATTCAGAAAGTAAAATCTCATATTCTTCTTTAATCGTTCGAATGGTATCAGCCGGAACCATAAACAATAAAACCGCGTTACGCTCAATATGGCGTAGGAATCTAAATCCCAATCCTTTGCCTTCGGATGCGCCTTCGATAATTCCGGGAATATCTGCCATGATAAAAGACTGATGTCCGCGGTAAGAAACGATCCCTAAATTAGGCACAATGGTGGTAAAGGGATAATCGCCAATCTCGGGCTTTGCAGCAGTAATTACCGAAAGTAATGTTGATTTACCAGCATTTGGAAAACCTACCAAGCCCACATCGGCTAAAACTTTTAATTCTAAAATTCGCCAAGCTTCCTGCCCAGGCAAACCTGGTTGCGCATAACGTGGCGTTTGGTGCGTTGCCGATTTAAAGTGGGAGTTTCCTAAACCTCCTTTTCCGCCTGGCAATAAAATCTGTTCTTCACCATCTTCTGTAATTTCAAAAAGGATTTCGCCGGTTTCCGCATCTTTTGCTACTGTTCCTAACGGAACTTCTAAAATTTCGTCGCGACCGGTTTTACCGCTTTTCATTGTGGCGCCACCTGCTCCGCCTTCGCCTGCAAAAACGTGTTTACGGAATTTTAAATGAAGTAAAGTCCACAATTGCGCATTGCCTTTAACAATTACATGTCCTCCACGGGCGCCATCACCACCGGCCGGTCCACCCATGCTCGTTTTTTTATCGCGATGTAAATAGGCAGAACCCGGTCCGCCTTTCCCCGATTTACAGGAAATTTTTACATAATCTACAAAATTTGTTCCTTGAGACATGGTGTGCTTTTAAATATAGTGGTGATCGTTAACAATGCAATAAAACAAAGAAACTGCTTAACCTTTATTAATTAAGCAGTTCCTAAATAATTGATTCTCCCGAATTAAAGCTTTTCTACTACGGCTTTAATATCAGAGAAAATATTTTCTATAGTACCAATTCCTTCAACCGAGTAAAATTTACCTTGCGACTTGTAAAAATTAGCAACCGGAGCAGTTTTGGTAGTGTATTCGTGTACCCGCTTTTTAATAATTTCAGGATCCTGATCATCTGGCCGGCCAGAATCTTTTCCCCTTAGCAACAAACGCTTTCCTAATTCTTCTTCTTCAACCTCTAAGGCAATCATTGCAGAAATAGACTCGTTTTTTGAAACCAATAATTGGTCTAAAGCTTCTGCCTGTGCAACCGTACGTGGGAAACCGTCGAAAATAAATCCTTTTGCGTCTTTATTCTGATCTAATTTGTTAGAAATCATCCCAATCACTACTTCGTCCGGCACTAACAAACCTTCATCCATTAATTTTTTAGCTTCTAAGCCAAGCGGAGTTCCGTTAGTGATTTCACCTCTCAAAATATCACCTGTGGAAAGGTGTATCAAGTTATATTGTTGAATTAAGTTTTGAGATTGTGTGCCTTTACCAGCGCCTGGAGGGCCGAAGAGAACGATATTTAGCATATATTTCTATTAAAATTAAAAAGCCTTTTTGCTTTGGCAAAAAGGCTTTACCTTAAATTAATGGTGAACCTGAAGGGATTCGAACCCCTAACCTCCTGATCCGTAGTCAAGTGCTCTATCCAGTTGAGCCACAGGTCCATTTTATTTTAATACCCTTTTTAATTTTAAAACATTGCGTTTTCCTTAAATCGGATTGCAAAAATAGCTATTCAATCTTGTATTGCAAAATATTTGTGAAAAGTCTTTTTTAGAATCAAGACACAAGTAGCAAGAATCAAGACAGATTATCCTTAAAATGAAATTCAACTTGCCATTATAAAATTATTCTATCATTCTATCATTCAATCCCTCTATCATTCCATCCTTCTATCATTCGCTAAAATCCCCACCACCTTAAACTTCTCAAAAACTTTCTGGGTATGTGGCGCATCTTTTAATTCATCGGTTAAATCCTGACCGGCCCAATGCTCGTAATGTTTACCGTCTCGCCATAAACGGCTTTCTGTAACATCATATATCTTACCCAAATAAGCTACCCAAATCTGGGGTTTATCCTGTCCGTTTCGTAAGGCCAACTGTGATTTGGTGTACTCAGGCAATTCGCTTTCCATCTCTATTTCTAAAATATTCAAAGAAAAGCAAATTCAGCAGCATCAAAGACATCGAATAAAAATGGTCTTCAAACGGGATTGTTCCAACCCTAAATCCCATATTCTGGGCATTGTTATAACTCACTATTGGGATGGCCGTTAGTATTCCGTTAACGATATAAAATGGAATTAAGGAAACTGCGTAAGCCACGTAAAACTTGCCCATATCCAGCTTAACTGGCTTGGTTAACGTATAAAGCAAAACAACGGCTAAGGTTAAAAAATTGATGATACTGTATAAACGACTGGCATATAAAAGTGCAAGAATTAAACTCAATGCCAATAAAAATACACTGATATACTTCACCAGCTTTTCGCTGACGTTTAGTTTAAAATAGCTGATTAAACACTCGTAAATAAAAACGCAGGCAAATGGAACGGTGACAAAAAACAACATTTCCTCTAAGGGCAGTCCGAAAAGTTTGATACCCAAGATATAATCATCATTAAAAGACCAAACGTTTTTCAGGGTAAAAACAGAATCCCAAACCAAATATAAAACGCCGGTAATTAACAAACCTGGCAAAATGTACTTCCACTTTTTATAGAATGCTACTTTTTTATCGAAAGATAAAATGAGCGGAAAAAAAACAGTCGCAAAGTTGATGAGCAGATAGGTGTAATGTTTATCCATTTAAAGCTTTTTTTAAGACTGCCATTTCCTGTGCATTACACTTTTTGCTATCAATCATAAAATTCACAATTGTTTTAAACACGGTGTGATCCATTTTTACATCAGATGCTGTTCCGTTTTTGATGAGCGCAACAATTTTGTTTTTATCCACCATCAAGTTTTTGCTATAGCCCAAAAAAGCAGGTACGTAATATTGCAAACTGAACCGTAAGAACCTCACTTCTAACTGGTTTGGGTCTTTTAAAACTGCTTTATCAATAGTTGAAAAACCTTGTTTTAAATAACTCATTTTATTTATCGGATTCCAAGCGTGTTTACCTTGAATTGCTTCAACAGAACCCAAATAAGCCAGCGTTAAAGCATCCGGATTTTTAACCGCCTTTAATTCCTTGTACAGCTCATCGGCTTTGTCGCTGTCATCTACCGACAAAATATAATCCCTACGCAATTGGTTAATATCAATTGCTTTAGCTTGATAAAATGAGCCAATAAAAATTATGATGCTTAAAATAGTCTTCATTTCTAATGTTTCGTTTACAACTGATAAACGATTTAAAATCAAACATAGTTTAATTTGTTTTTAACCAAGGCTTCTGCCATCAAATAAATTTTATGCGAATCGGAAACTCTAATTCTTTTATTGGAGATGGTTGAAGCAGAAATGTTTTTAATCTTTTTAAACAGCTCCAGATAATAAACATAAGCAATATAAACACCTAGTTTCGCCCCATTGGGTAATCGTTTAATTCCTTTCAGTGCATCATCAAAATCAGCTTTAATATCAGCTTCAATTTCCTTTTTATCCTGTTCAGTAAAACGAGTAAAATCAACTCCGGGAAAATACGTTCTGCCACGTTCATTAAAATCGGCTTTAATATCTCGCAAAAAATTAATTTTTTGGAAAGCGGCACCTAATCTTCTGGCTTGAGGTACTAAATCCTGATATCTAGCATCATCACCATTGCAAAAAATCCGTAAGCACATTAAACCCACAACCTCGGCAGAACCATAAATATATTCGTTGTAACTGGCATCGGTATAAGTGGTTTTGTCTAAATCCATTTCCATAGATTTCAGAAAGGCATCAATCAAATCAAAAGTGATATTATATTTATTAACTACTTCCTGAAAAGCCTGTAAAACTGGGTTTAAACTGATTTTTAAGTCGATGGCTTCTTTGGTATCAGCCTTAAATTTGGTAATTAAATAGGCTTTATCCTTATCATGAAAAGTATCCACAATCTCATCTGCATAACGTACAAAACCATAAATTGCATAAATAGGATACCGTAATTCTTTAGAAAAGGCTTTGATTCCTAAACTAAAAGACGTACTGTATTTATTAGTGATGATTTTGCTGCACTCAAAACAGGTTTCATTATACAGATCCATAGATGCTTTTGACATATTTTTTTAAAATACGCTTTTTTTGTTCCTTTTGTTTTCGATTGCGCCAAACAAAATAGCTAATTTTAGAATTATCAGTGAATATGCAGCAAAAAAAACGAATTCATGTAATAGGGTCGGGATTTTCTGGCTTGGCAGCCTCGGCTATTTTGGCAAAGCAAGGTTACCATGTAACTATTATCGAAAAAAATGAGCAAACTGGCGGTAGAGCAAGAGTATGGAAAAGCGAAGGCTTTACCTTTGATATGGGCCCAAGCTGGTATTGGATGCCCGATATTTTTGAAAACTATTTTGCCCTTTTCGGGAAGAGAGTAAGTGATTTTTACGATTTAAAACGATTAGACCCTGGTTACCGAGTTTATTTTGGTGCGCATGATTTTATGGACATTCCGGCAAATATGCAGGATTTGGAAACGCTTTTTGAAAGCTACGAAACCGGAAGTTCCATTGGTTTGCGCAAATTTATGGAACAAGCAGCCTATAAATATAAAAGTGCCATGGGCGATTATGTTTTCCGTCCATCGCACCATCTGGGCGAATTCATCGATCTAAAAATGATGCTGGAAAGTTTGCGCATCCACATGCTAAAACCAATGGCAAAACATGTACGACAGTATTTCACCAATCCAAAACTGATTCAGCTTTTAGAATTTCCGGTTTTGTTTTTAGGAGCTACGGCTCAAAAAATTCCGGCAATGTACAGCTTAATGAACCATGCCGATTTAGCAATGGGCACTTGGTTCCCGATGGGCGGGATGTACGAAATTGTAAAAGCAATGACCAAAATTGCGGTGGATAATGGCGTTAAAATTATTTTAAATACCGAAGTGCAAAAAATCGATATCGAAAATGGCATCGCTAAAAAGCTAATTACCAATAACGGAAATTACGAAACCGATTTTGTGATTGCCGCTGGCGATTATCATTTTATAGAGCAAAACCTCATCGAAAAAAAATATAGAAATTACGATGAAAAATATTGGGAAAGCCGGACCATGTCGCCATCTTCTCTCCTATTTTACATCGGTTTAGATAAAAAAATTGAAGACATTCAACATCACAATCTGTTTTTTGATGAAGATTTGGACCAGCATGCCAAAGAAATTTACACCACACCGCAGTGGCCATCAAAACCTTTATTTTACGTTTCCTGCGTCAGCAAAACAGATTTAGGTTCGGCACCGGAAGGAAAAGAAAACCTGTTTTTTTTAATTCCTCTTGCTCCCGGATTGGAAGATTTTGAAGAACAGCGGGAAAAATATTATCAAATAATGATGGATAGATTTGAGAAAATAACCGGGCAAACCATCCGCGGGCATGAGTTGGTAAAACGAAGTTATGCCATGCAGGATTTTACTGCAGATTATCACTCGTACAAAGGAAACGCGTACGGTTTAGCCAATACTTTAGCCCAAACAGCATTTTTTAAACCTGCCATGCGAGCTAAAAAAATCAAAAATCTGTTGTTCACTGGGCAATTAACCGTTCCTGGTCCCGGCGTTCCTCCGGCAATTATTTCGGGACAAGTGGTTGCAAAAGAAGCCGATATTTTGTTAGGCAAATCATGATAAAGCGGAAAGCTAAAGCCAATTTATAGCACATTACAATGAGCATTTCACAAGAAAGAAACGACGTACCGTCCAAAAAAAAGATTTTTTACCCTATCAAAGAACCGTTAAGAAACTACTTAATTAAGTTTGATAGAGAGGTAGAACTGCCGATACAGTACGCCGATATGCTCCGTTTTAATCTAGCTACACCTTTGTTGGATAAAAATAGCAAAGACACACTTTGGCAAACGGTTTACTATGACGAGAGCGAGATGAAAGAACTTTATATGGGCTTAAAATATATTTATGCTTTAATGAACGCCGCAGGCCGTTTGGAAGTGATGAATCATCTTTCTGTCTCTCGGATAGATTATTGTTCTTTTGGAAATTCAAAGCCTTTCCGGGTTCGTGTCATCAATCGTTTAAATGATAACTACGACCATTTTTATGTTAAACGAGCAGATGCTTCGCGGATTTACGGTTTAGAGTTGGAACATATTTTATCGCCCAACAGGATCAGTTACATCACCAATAAAGAAACATTGATTGAAGAACACATCCCCGGTTTGCCCGGTGATGTTTTTGTAGACGAGTATATCAATGAAGTAAAGTTTAACCAAACCCGTATCAGCAAAGAGTTTGTAAAATTTAACGAACGTTGTTTTGTTCGATTATTGGGCGATATGCGCTCATACAACTTTGTGGTGGATATTACGCCGGATATCGAGGGCAACCAGTACCGTATTAGAGCGATAGATTTTGACCAGCAATCTTACGAAGGGAAACTAAAACTTTACCTGCCGCAATATTTTAAAGAGAACAACAACTTGGTTTTTTTGGGAATGGATTCCATCAATGAGCACACCATGAAACAATACCAACAAGAGGAACGGAGCATTATTAGTCACCGTGTGAAACTAGGCAGGTACAGATTACGTGAGCTTTTTGACGCTTCTTTAAACGACGAAATTGCACCTTTAGAAAAAACATTGGCTTTAGGACAAGAATTGGCGGATTACCATCAGGATAAAAAGTTTACCAAAATTAAGCACATGGGACGGATGGTGAAAGCACATTTATACGCCTGTTTAACCAGTAAAGTGCGTGATTGATGAAATTATTTTTTAAAAAACTCATCCCAAAATTGTGGTTTAAAGTTTATTCAGAGTTTAAAAACAGAAATAAAACTGCTGAGGAAGTTTTCACTGAGATTTACAAAAAGGGCTATTGGGGCAAAAATAATGTAGAATCCGCTTATTTCTCTGGAACTGGAACTCATGATGTAAATACGTTGAAATATATTGATACGTTATGCGATTTTATCCAAAAACACAACATAAAATCGGCGTTTGAAATCGGCTGTGGTGATTTCTCCATCATGAAAAAGGTTTTGCAAAACGTTAAAGTGGATTACACTGGAGCAGATATTGTCCGTAGTTTAGTTGCTCATTTACAACAAACTTATAAAAACGAAAAGACAAATTTCTTCCATTTAGACGCAATTAGGTCGGAAAATTATCCCGATGCAGATTTATGTGTGATAAGGCAAGTGTTACAACACCTCACGAATGCGCAAATCAGTCAAATTTTGCAGAAAACCAAAAAATTTAAATACGTAATAGTCACAGAACATTTGCCCGTAAATCCAACGATTTTAAATGGCGATAAAAGTTTAGGTGGTTATATCCGATTACAAAATACTAAAACTTCTGGGGTGTTTTTAGATGCTCCGCCGTTTTCGTTGAAATGCGAAACAATTTTGTCTTATGCTAAAGATGATGAAGATTTAAATGGAAAAATCATTCCCGCATTAATGGTGAGCAGTTTAGTGGTGAACAATTAATTGCGATCGTTTGCAAAGAGCGCTTAAGACGGCTTTTCGATTTTATCTAAGATTTAACATTTTCCTTGATGCAAAACATCGAGATGAAATAGCCAACCCAAACTCGTTAAAAACGAGCGCAATACTTGTTCGGGTTTACTTTATTCAGAAATTGTTTGAGTTATTAAGTTATACCATTTAGCTTTCAACAGCTCGTTATCTAATGTTTTGATTACAATTTGTTTTGCCTGTCTTGCTTTTTCTTTATACAAAGGGTAATCGTTTTGCACCTCCAATAAAGCGTTTGCAACTGTTTCTGGATTCAAATCCTTAATAATTATAACCTGTTCTGATAGAAAATCTTTAGCATAACCATTATTAGATGTAATCACAGGTATTTCCGCCAACGAAGCTTCCACTGTAGGAAGCCCAAAAGCTTCATATTCGCTAATTAGAACCAATGCCAAAGTTTTTTCAAGTAATTCTTTAATTTTAGAATCATTTGCGGATTCAATAAAGGATACATGAATATTTTTAGCCGTCATTTCCTCAATTTTCGATAGAACTTCAGCAGCATAGGCGCCATACCCTTTATCTCCTGCTATTACCAGTTCAATAGGATTGTTTGCTTTTTTGTAGTAGATCTCATACGCTGCTAGCAGTAACAAAATATTTTTTCTTTTTTCTAGCTTGGCTAAACACAAAAAAATATGCTGTGTTTTAGATTGAACATTTTCAAAAAAATTGTGATAACCATTCGATATAACGGAAGAATTTATTTTTTTCTTAAAAACATCCTCAAAATCATTCCGCACATCTTCTGTAATAAAAACTATGCTATGCGAGTAAAAAGAACAGACACTCAGTTGTGCCCATACAAGATTAAGAACATCATTTTTTAAATCTTTATTTTGCTTGTATTTTATTAATCCTTCTGCTGTCATCAACTGTTCCGCTTTTTTGTCGCTTAACCAATTGTTAAAAACGTTCGCGTAGTTACTTTCCTTTACATCAAAACGAAAATTAACGTCGTTAATAGTTGGTAAAAACTTTTCGTTTTTCAAATACCAAAAATCGTGTAGGATGGTAATTGTTTTCGTTACAATAAATGGTGAAATATTGAACTGTGGATTTATATACAAGTCAAAGTTGTTTTTAGCAATTAAACCTGGCGTTTCGTATATTTCTTCAATTGAAAGAGGTTGAGCTTTGGCAATGATACATCTGCTTTCGGGTAGGTTATATGGAACTTTATTTCCTTCAAAAGTTAAGTAATAAAACTCCATCAAATCGGTATCTGTTAAGTGGTTAACGAGCCATTGGGTAACTCTGCCGATGCCACTATTAAGTTTTCTTCTTGCATCAATTAAAATCTTTTTTTTCATCGAAGAATATAGTTTTTAAAGGTGTCCCGAATTTTTCGTACAAACGACGTTAATGCCACAACGTTTTCCACCGTACTAAAGTAGATAAATAACTCATGATTTAACTAAACACGGCGCAGAAGAAACGCGGAGTCTCTGAAAAAAGGGATTCTCTTTGAACTGAACACATCAAACAAAAAAGCAACACCGAAAGATGTTGCTTCTCAAAAACATGTTTAAATCGGATTTATCCTATAAAATCGAAACCTGTAAACGGTACTAAACATTCCGGCACTTTAATACCATCTTCGGTTTGGTAATTCTCCAAAATAGAGGCTAAAATCCTGGGTAAAGCTAAAGCACTTCCATTTAAAGTATGTGGCAACTGCGTTTTGCCTTCTTTTCCTTTAAAACGCAATTTTAAACGGTTGCTCTGGAAAGTCTCGAAGTTAGAAACGGAAGAAACTTCTAACCAACGTTCCTGCGCTGCGCTATAAACTTCCATATCATAAGTTAAAGCAGAAGTAAAGCCCATATCGCCACCACATAACCTTAAAACACGGTATTGTAAGCCTAACTTTTGCAATAAACCTTGAACGTGTAAGCTCATTTGTTCCAAAACTTCATAAGATTTTTCTGGATGGACAATTTGTACAATTTCTACCTTATCAAACTGATGCAAGCGATTTAAACCACGAACATGAGCACCATAAGAACCCGCTTCCCTACGGAAACACGGCGTATAGCCACAGTTTTTAATCGGTAATTCTTCTTCTTTTAAAATCACATCACGGTAAAGGTTGGTTACAGGTACTTCGGCAGTCGGAATCAGATACAAATTATCCAAACCAACTTGGTACATCTGCCCTTCTTTATCTGGCAATTGCCCCGTTCCAAAACCGGATGCTTCGTTTACTAAAAGCGGAACCATCATTTCATCGTAGCCCGCTTTTTCTGCTTCAGCTAAAAAGAAATTGATCAATGCTCTCTGGATTTTAGCGCCTTTTCCTTTATAAACCGGAAAGCCAGCGCCAGTAATTTTAACACCTAATTCAAAATCAATCAGGTTATATTTTGCTGCCAATTCCCAATGAGGCAATGCGTTTTTTGGTAAGTTGGGTAATTCTCCATTACTCAACACCACTTCATTTTCTTCGGGAGTTTTTCCTCTCGGAACGCTACTGTGTGGTAAGTTGGGTAAAATCACCAACTTTTGTTGTAACTCATGCTCAATAATCGCTAATTCTTCCTGCAAGGCTTTTACCTCTTCCTTAGATTTTGAGGTTTCTGCTTTTATCGCTTCTGCTTCCTCTTTTTTTCCGTTGCGCATCAATTCACCAATCTGTTTAGCCGCCGCATTACCTTTCGCTAACAGCTCATCTGCTTGTGCTTGGGTACTTTTTCTTTGATCATCTAAATGGATAATCTGGTCAACCAATTCTGGCTGGTTGAAATTCTTTACGGCTAATCGCTCTAAAACTTCCTCTTTATTTTCGCGGATATAACTAACTTGCAGCATCTTTTAATTTTTTACAAATATAGTATTGCGCAATGAGTATTGCATATCACAGACCAATAATTGTAAAATTGAAAAGATAAATTTGATGATATGAACGGCAAACTTTACTTGGTACCCACGCCAATTGGCAATTTAGAAGACATTACTTTACGGGCTTTACGCATTTTAAAAGAAGTGGATTTAATTTTAGCCGAAGACACCCGTACATCTGCGCCTATGCTCAAACATTTTGAGATCGACCAAAAAGTTTTTGCCCATCATCAACATAATGAGCACAAGGCTGTTGCCGAGATTGTCAAATTTTTAAAAGAAGGTAAAAATATCGCCTTAATTTCTGATGCCGGTACGCCAGCTATTTCCGACCCAGGTTTTTTATTGGTTCGCGAGGTTTTAAAACATGATTTACCGGTAGAATGTTTGCCCGGAGCAACGGCTTTTGTTCCGGCTTTGGTCAACTCGGGTTTACCCAATGATAGGTTTACTTTTGAAGGATTTTTACCTGTAAAAAAAGGTCGTCAAACCCGTCTAAAAGATTTGATTTACGAACAACGCACCATGATTTTTTACGAATCTCCGCACCGTTTATTAAAAACCTTAGAAGAATTTATTGAATATTTTGGAGAGGAACGACAAGCCTCAATTTCCCGTGAGTTGACCAAAATGTTTGAAGAAAACGTACGTGGAACTTTAACAGAAATAAAAACGCATTTTGAAGAAAACATTTTAAAAGGTGAGTTTGTGATTATAGTTGCTGGAAGCGATAAACCAGCTCCAAAAAAAGACGAAAAATATTATAAATAATGAAAAGACACATCTGGCTGGCTTTACTTTCTAGCTTTTTACTTTGGTTGGCCTGGCCTCCTATTCCCTACACTTCCGTTATTTTATTGTTTGCATTAGTTCCTTTGATGATTGCTTTGCAGGAATTATCGGAAAGTGAGCGAGCAAAAAAGCCTATATTTTTAACCGCCGGCTTAACATTTTTGGTTTGGAATACGGCATCTATCTATTGGGTTTTTAATTCATTAAATGCGGTAATGCCCACCATTGCGGCCTGTATTTTATCTTTAATTCCTTTTTGCTTAGGCGCTTTTTTAATGACTTTGAGTTTTTGGTTTTACCGAAAAATCGCTGCTAAAACTAAACCTATTATAGCCGATTTATGTTTAGTTGGCTTATGGATGAGCTACGAATATTTGCACCAAACATGGGATTTAAAATTCCCTTGGATGACTTTAGGAAATGGATTTGCTACCTCTGCCCAACTGATCCAATGGTACGAATACACCGGAGTTTACGGTGGAACTTTATGGATTTTGGTGAGTAATATTTTGATTTTTAGGATGTACGAACAAATTAAAAATACAAAATTAGAAAGTAAAAATACAGAGGCTGGCAAGTTGCACAACAAGAAATCAAGTTTAGCTTTAATTAGTTTACTGGCTTGGATTGTGCTCCCGGTGACGGTTTCGTTGTATATGTACAACAATTACGAGGAAGAAGTTAACCCTTCTGATGTAGTGGTAGTCCAGCCAAATATTGATCCGTATGGCAAAAACTTTATTTATACACCCGAGGAACAACTGAATAAATTGATAAAACTGAGTAAAGAAAAAGGACAGGTAAATACTGAGTTTTTTATTTGGCCCGAAACTGCTTTAGTTGGCTTTACAGAAGAAGACCGATTTTTAGAGAGTCGGAATTTCACAACCGTAAATCACTTTTTGGATAGCTTTAAAAATGCAACAGTAATCACTGGTGCAGAGACCTATTTGGTTTATCAAAACAAAAGGACTGAATCCGCGAGATTTGACCAACAAAATAACATCTATTGGGATAGCTTTAATGCTGCTGTTGCAATTGAAAATTCGCCAAAACTGCAGTTTTACCATAAATCTAAATTGGTTCCGGGTGTAGAAAAAATGCCATTTCCGGCATTGCTAAAAGTTCTGAACCCGCTTTTTGAAAAATTTGGAGGCACAACAGGTGGTTACGGAGCACAAAAAGAACCTAGCAATTTATACGCTTCTAGCGGAATAGGCGTGGTTCCGGCTATCTGTTACGAGTCTATTTGGGGAGATTGGATTGCGAAATCCGTAAATAAGGGTGCTCAATTTATTGCAGTGATTACCAATGACGGTTGGTGGGGAAATACCACAGGAAAAGACCAACACCTAGATTACGCCCGATTAAGAGCAATTGAAAACCGACGGTGGGTGGCTCGTTCTGCCAACACGGGGATTTCGGCCTTTATTAACCAGCGTGGAGATGTGGTGCAAAAAACCGAATGGTGGAAAGATGCGGTAATTAAACAGGATATCAACTTAAACTCTGAACTCACTTTTTACACCAAACATCAGGACTGGATTGTTTATCCATTTTTGGTGATTGGGGTTTTGAGCTTGATTTACTCGGTTTTGATTAAGGTTTTCAGAAAGGATAAGGTTTCATGACTGGGCCATTGCTAGGGCTGTTTTTCCGAACTTCAGATTTAAAAACAATACCCTTAAGTTAAAATATTCTTCTGCTTTTCGTCATTTCGACGATAAGAGAAATTTCACATACAAAGTTTCCAGTTCGCATGAAAAACCTTGCAATTTTAAAAATCGCATGGGAACCTATTTGTGAGATGTCTCGTTGCCTCGACATGACGACGCTTTTAAATTGAAAAAAATCCTTCTCTAAAAGGATTTAATAGTAACCTCTCCCATTCCATTTTTCTCGTAAACAGCCAAACAAAGCTTTCTAAATTGTTCCGCAAAAACAGGTTCAGTTAAACTCACAGTATTAGGGAAAGGTTTGTCTTGGGCAAAAAAGTAAACCTTAGTGTTTCCGTATTTGGTATGGGGCAAAAAATCGCCATAGGTTTTCATATCCACAAAATTTGCGGTATCAACCGTAACTATATAAGCTCTTAAAACTGGCCCAACGTTTTGTTCATTTCTTACAAAACTTATCTCCTTGAATTTCGTTTTCAGATTTTTAATTCCCGGTTGCGAAAGACTATTATAAATCATTATTCCGATTAAAATGATAACTACGGAAATTAGGATTGTTTTACGGTTGGGATTTTTCATGATTACTTATTCGTTCGGGATTGCAAGGTATTGCTTTTATTTTTCGATTCATTAAATCGAAGCAATTTTGTGCTTTACTAAAAAAGATATCATCAGAAAGACTGATGTAATTGACGTCAAAATATCAAATGATTTAATCCCAAATCAGTCCCGTGTTAGGGATAGCAGTGAAAATCCTTTTTGTAATGCTGAGCGGAGTCGAAGTATAACAAAAAAGATTGTAACGTATAGCCCGGCCCGCCAGTTGGCGGAAACACCCAAAATATAATTACCAACAAATACCTTTCACCCAAAACCTTACACCGCTTCTTTAAATCTTCTGATAAAAAGCCTTATTTTTACACAAATTTATTTTGAAATGGACGAGAAAGCGAACGCTTTAAAAGGGATATATTGTAATTCTTTAACACAATACAGCAGATTTTCAACCAAAGAAGTTAATATTGGCGGCGTAAAAATGGGTGGCACACAGCCTATCCGTATCCAGTCGATGACAACAGCTTTCACTATGGACACTGAAGCTTCCATTGCGCAAAGCATTAGGATGATTGATGCCGGATGCGAATATGTGAGGATTACTGCGCCATCGATAAAAGAAGCACAAAACTTAGCCGAAATTAAAAAAGGTTTGGCAGAAAAAGGTTATCACACGCCTATTGTTGCCGATATTCACTTTACACCAAACGCCGCCGAATTGGCTGCCAAGATTGTAGAAAAAGTAAGGGTTAACCCCGGAAATTACGCCGATAAAAAGAAATTTGAAGAGATAGATTACACGCCGGAAGCCTATGAAAAGGAACTGGCGAGGATAAAGAAGAAGTTTTCGCCATTGGTGGAAATTTGCAAAGCCCACGGAACGGCCATGCGTATTGGCACTAACCACGGTTCACTTTCTGACAGGATTATGAGCTGGTATGGCGATACACCGAAGGGAATGGTGGAATCGGCAATGGAATTTATTAGGATTTGCCGTGAGCTGGATTACCATGACTTGGTGATTTCTATGAAATCGAGCAATACGCAGGTGATGGTGCAGGCTTACCGTTTGTTGGTTCAAACCATGGTTGCCGAAGGGATGAATTATCCTTTGCATTTAGGCGTTACCGAAGCTGGTGACGGCGAAGATGGCAGAATTAAATCGGCAGTGGGAATTGGAACTTTGCTGGAAGACGGCTTAGGCGATACCATTAGGATTTCTTTAACAGAAGAACCCGAATTTGAGATTCCGGTAGCGCAAGCTTTGGCAAAACGCTATGAGCAGAGAAAATCTGTTTCGGTGGATGCGGTGGAAACCCCGGATTTTGAAATTCCGGAAGGTTTCTCGCCTTTTGAGTACAATAAAAGGGCATCGGCAGAATTAAATACTTTCATCGGCGGACATCAAGTGCCACGAGTAGTTTTGGATTTATCTGATCAAAACTTAAAAGACGCACAAATTTTAGCCCCTGCCGGCTATAATTATTCGCCGATTTTGGATAAATACAATATGGGCGACCAGTCCATAGATTTTGCTTATTTAGGCGACGAATTACCATCTTTTAATTTCCCCGGAAATTTAAAACAGCTTTATAATTATCATACATGGTTAAAGCTAAAAAGCAAAATGAATTGTCATCCGCTGTTTTCGCTGAAAGAATACTTGTCTGCAACAGAAAAAGACAAATCGCTAAACCTTGTTCGGGTTTGCCATAAAGATTTAGATGGCGATGATTTTGCCAATATCCCTTTTGATAAAACTTTGGTTTTTGTTTTGGAAACTAATAAAGAACACGGAATGGCAGATCAAAGAGCTTTCTTTTTTAAACTGATGAATGCCGGAATTGATACGCCAGTAATTGTTAAACGAAGCTATACTTTTGATGATGCAGATAGTTTAGATCAAAAAGAGTTAAAAACTCAATTATACGGTGCTACTGACTTAGGTGCTTTATTGTTAGATGGTTTGGGCGATGGCATTTGGCTGGATGCGCCACAGGTTTCGACCAAATTTAGGGTTTCTACTTCTTTCGGGATTTTACAGGCAACCCGTTCGCGTATCTCAAAAACAGAATACATCAGTTGTCCAAGTTGCGGACGTACACAATTTGATTTGCAGGAAACAACGCAGATGATCCGTAGCAAAACCGACCATTTAAAAGGTGTTAAAATTGGGATTATGGGCTGTATTGTAAATGGCCCTGGAGAAATGGCTGATGCCGATTATGGCTATGTTGGCACTGGTCCCGGCAAAATCACTTTGTACCGAAGTAAAGAAGTGGTAAAGAAAAACGTGAATTCTAAAGATGCTTTAAATGAGCTGATTGAGATTATAAAAGAAGACGGGAATTGGGTGGAGAAGGAAGTTTAAAAAGTTTTAGGTTGTAAGTATTAGGTAATAAGTTTCAATAACGTTCTTTACAAAAGAATATAAAAAATGAATAAAACGAGAATGGAGGCTTTTAGTGATGGTGTTTTGGCCATTATTATTACCATTATGGTTTTAGAAATTAAAGTCCCGCATGGTGCTGAATTTGCTGATTTAAAACCTTTGATTCCGGTTGCTTTAAGTTATGTTTTAAGTTTTATTTATATTGGGATTTACTGGAACAACCACCACCAC
This sequence comes from uncultured Pedobacter sp., assembly GCF_946480185.1. The sequence goes on from NZ_CAMLIG010000017.1 coordinate 27,098, forward strand.
ATGATGCACACGGTTAAAAATGTGAGTGGCGGAATTTTATGGGCAAACCTACATTTACTTTTCTGGTTATCCTTAATTCCTTTTGCAACCGGCTGGCTGGGCGAAAACCATTTAACTGCGCTGCCATTGGCGCTCTATGGTTTTGTTTTGTTGATGGCCGCAATTGCTTATTGGATTTTACAAAGCATCATCATCAAACAACATGGCAATCATTCAATTTTGGGTAAAGCCGTAGGAAAGGATTTAAAAGGAAAAGCTTCTCCGATGATTTACACTTTGGGAATACTGGCTTCATTTTGGGTAAGCTGGCTAGCCATTACTCTGTATGTTGTAGTTGCCTTAATGTGGTTAATTCCGGATAAAAGGATTGAGATTATTTTAACGCATGAAAAGGAGGAATAACCAAATTAAAACAAGTCGTTTGGATTTAGTTTCAAGAAATCCTGCCATGGCAAACCGCCGTTTCCTATCATCAAAACTTTATCTGGCTGGTACATTTTACTAAAAGCATTCATCCCACTTGTACTTTTGGTACTATTCGTTTTTACTTCCAACCCTATTACTTTTCCTCGTTTTTCTAAAACGAAATCCAATTCCTCATTTCTATGTCGCCAATAATAGACTTTAAAGTTATGGGTTAAAGAAGAATTGATTAAATGACTCCCAATTGCAGATTCGACCATACGTCCCCATTCTTCTTTCTTTGTTAAAATTTCATCAAAAAACTCAATCCGTTGGGCGCTGATTAATGCATTATTATGTACTTGAAATTTCGGGCTTGATGAACGCTTTCTAATCACATCTGCCGCGTATTTTTCAATCCCAGCTAGTAAACCGGCTGTATCTAGCAAATCCAAATAATTGGAAATTGTAGTGGTATTTCCTGCGTCTTGCAACTGCCCCATTACTTTTGTGTAAGATAAAATCTGACCCGAATACAAACAGCCCAATTCAAACAAACGCTTCATTAAAGCTGGCTTATCAATCCGCGTAAACTTTAAAATATTGGTTATCTGGTTTCAATTAAAGCATTAATTACATAATTTTTCCATCGTTCCTCATCATTAATTAAAGATACAGAACCCGGATAAGCGCCAAACCAAACATATTGTTCCGCCGTAAAACCAAATGCTTCTTCCATTTCTGTAAAACTCCAATGGGCAATGTACGTACTTTCAAATCTACCGACTAAGGACTCTGTTAAACCTTGTTGCAGTAATAAACGTGAAGAACCTAAAAGAATAACCTTTAATTTGAGTTTGTTTTTGGTGTCTTCTTCCCATAATTTTTTTACGATTTCGCTCCAGTTATCAATCTTTTGGATCTCATCAATCACCAATAGACAGTCTTGTATTTCTGTGTTATTATTTAGCAATCTCGCTTTTTCCCATAGTGCCGAAATCCAAGTTTGGTCTGATGCCGGAACGGCATCTGCGGATTCAAAAATATAGGCACAACCAATTTTTGCTGTTAATTGTTCAATTAAAGTTGTTTTACCCACTTGTCTTGGACCCATTAACACTTGAATGAACTGTCTTGGCTCGTTCATACGTGTTATAAGTTTCTCTAAATAAGCTCGTTGGAACATAATTTACAAATTACTCAATGTATTGAGTAAAATGAAATTAATTTACAAGAAATCTAATAGTCTCTTTTAGAAAAAGAGAAATTAATGTGTTATAAATTCAATAGAAGCTTGCATAAATTTCTTTAAATCCTCTGGAAGTTCATTTCCAGTATAAGGATGCAAAGCGCCAAAAACGTGATTTGCACCTTCTAAAATCAAAAGTTTAGATTGCTTTTGTAAGCGATGAAATTCTTCGGCGACCGCTACTTTTACAGCCGGATCTTCTGTTCCCTGCGCAATTAGCCACGGCTTATTTATAGAACTTGCCGCAGTTTGCAAATTATAATCTTTTTCATGGGTTAAAACATCGTTCAACAATTCAACAGAAAGTGGCATCTGTTCTTTTGTTCTTCCGTTTAAGATGTAGCGTACGCCTTTTTCTTTCCAATCGGCTTCATCTTCTTTGCTCCATAAGTTTCTGAAACTGCCTATAGAAGCCCAAGTAATTAGCTTAATCACTCTTTTATCTTTTTCGGCTTGCAAAATTGATAAAGCCCCACCCCTACTATGTCCTAATAAAACAATCTGCAGGTGCGGAAATTTTTCTTTTGCGTAAGTAATTACCTTATCTAAATCATAAAGCTCCTTACTTGGAGTATTTTCTGAAAAAGCCTGTAAATCTTTTATATCCGAAAGATCATCTGCTTTTACGCCACTGTGTGAAAAGTTGAATTTCAGAAAATAAATTCCAGCATCTGCGAAAGCTTCGGCTATTAAGTGATGCGCACCCCAATCCTTAAAACCTTTAAACCCATGAACAAAAATCACCAAATAATCTGGGTAAGCATTGGCGTAAGTAATATCGCCAATGATTGGTTTATTGTTTGAACCTGTAATTTGGAAAGTTTCCTTGCTAAAAGTAGGTTTGGGCATCGCGATAGTTTAAATTTAAGCTTGTGCTGGTGGCCCGCCAAAATTAAATGGCATTCCTCCGTTATTGTCGCCACCCACTTTAATGGTTCCATTAATCATCTCAAACTTTGCGATGTTATCTTCCAAAGCGCTCATTAAGCGTTTAGCATGATCTGGAGTTAACACAATTCTGCTTTTTACTTTTGCTTTTGGCACACCCGGCATTACACGGATAAAATCCAATACAAACTCGCTGTTTGAATGGGTGATGATGGCTAGGTTTGAATAAATTCCTTCGGCCAATTCTTCTGATAGTTCTATATTTAGTTGATTGTCGTTTTGTTCTTCCATAAAGCTAAAATAGAAATTCCCGTTGTATTATTGCTCTTGTATTCGTTATTTTAAATTATAAAACAAATTCAATCTGTAAACAACACACTGTTTAAAATAGAATTTGCTGTAACACTGTTTAATAAACTGGATTGTAGCGGATACCGGCCTGTGGTTAATGCCTGTGCAGTATGAGCGAAAAGCCAGACTGGCCAACGTTAATTGCAATACAGTACCTTTTCAAAAAAGCACAAAAAAAGTCGGCCAAATGATTGCCGACTTCCTACTATATTTTATAAAAAACCTTTTACGCTGTGATTTTCTTGATTTCGATCTCGATTTTTGAACGGGTTGCATTGGTTACTTTTACCAAAGGCAAACGCAGGTGATCCTCGCAAATGCCCAAAACCTGCATAGCGGCTTTAACGCCCGCTGGATTTCCTTCTGCAAAGCACAAACGTGTAAATTCCAGAAAGCTGAAATGCGCTTCATGTGCACCTTTAAAATCACCGGCCAAACATTTACGAACCATTGCCGAAAGTTGCGCCGGAATGGCATTCCCGATTACAGAAATAATACCCACAGCGCCCAAAGCCATCATTGGAAGTGTAACCGGATCATCGCCAGAAATCAATAAAAAGTCTTTTGGTTTATGCGCAGCTATCTCATTAAAAATATCAAAACTTCCGGACGCTTCTTTTACGCCCAATATATTTTTAACGTTGTTGGCTAAACGCAAAGTGGTTTCTGCCGACATTGTGACCCCCGTACGACCTGGAACGTTGTATAATAAAATTGGCAGTTTACTGGCTTCGGCAACGGCTTTATAATGCTGATAAATACCTTCCTGATTTGGCTTGTTGTAATAAGGAACCACAGAAAGTATGGCTTTATATCCGGGCAAATCAAATTTGCGCACAGCTTCAACAATTTCGGCAGTGTTGTTACCGCCAATGCCGGCCATTAACGGAACTCGGTTGTTGGTTATTTTTGCGCTAAATTCAAAAATCTCTTTCTTTTCTTCACTGGTTAAAGTTGCAGATTCGGCAGTTGTACCCATCACCACAATATATTCCACATTACCGTTAATTAGGTTTTCAATGGTTTTCTGTAAACCGTTATAATCAACGTTTCCATCCTCAAGAAAGGGGGTAACCATGGCTACTCCTGTTCCGTAAAACATGCTCATTTTATTTTATCTAAATAATATTTTAACTCTACACTGAAACCGCTGATACTTTGTTGCTGCGTAGCAACCATAAAATCATAAATTGCCGAATTTTTTTTGTGGTATGCGCCAACCTTAAAAAATGATTTTGAAAGTGCCGTAACGTACACCAACGGAAAACAAATTTCGGTGCACAAGTTAATCAGAATATCAAACTCATTGTTTACAAAGTTGATTATTTTTTCGCGTTTGGGAATTAGGCTCCAATTTACATCCTCTTTGGATAGCATTTGGATGTTTGAACCTTCGGGAGATTTTAAACTGTAATCTTCGGTAAATGCCAGCAAACGCACATTTTTTTGCGCCTTTACCAAGTCATTAGCCATTTTAGCCACTTCGTTTAGCTCCGCTTGGTTTTTTACCGTTACCAGAATTCCGATGTATTTAGCCGCCTTTAAAGAAATTGATTTATTTTTACGACTGATTTTTTTGATCTCTTGCTTTAACTTATAAAACCCTGATTTTAACCTGTATTTACTTAATATCTCTCTCATTTTATCAGTTCTAACAAATCCTGAGCTGTAATTATTGGGATTTGCAATTTGTTTGCTTTTTCTAGTTTAGCCGGCCCCATGTTATCACCAGCTACCAAATAATTTAATTTGGCAGATATGCTGCTTAAAATTTTTCCGCCGTTTGCTTCAATCATATCTTTAAGCTCATCCCGGCTATAGCCTTCAAAAACTCCGGAAATAATAAAAGTTTTGCCTGTCAAATTTTCGCTCTGCAAAACTACTTCCTTTTCTTCTATTTCAAAATTTAAACCTGCCTGTTTTAGCTTAGCGATTTCTTCCCGATATTTAGGGTTTGCAAAATATTCAATTACACTTTGTGCAATTCGCTCGCCTATTTCATCCGCTGCAATAAGCTCTTCAAAATCTGCATTAGCAATACGTTCAATAGTTTTAAAATGCTTTGCTAATTTTAATGCAACTGTTGCGCCTACATAACGTATTCCTAAGCCAAATAATACTTTTTCAAACGGCATTTGTTTCGATTTCTCGATACCATCAAGCATGTTGGTGATGGATTTTTCGCCAAAGCGTTCTAAGTTTTTTAAATCTTCCTCGTGATTTTTTAGCGTATAAATATCACTAATGTGTGTGAGGAGATTTTTTTGATAAAGCGTTTCTACGGTTTCTACACCAATTCCTTCAATATTCATTGCCTTACGGCTGATGAAATGCTGGATGCGACCAACAATCTGTGGCGGACAACCTTCATCATTTGGGCAATAATGTACCGCTTCGCCTTCTGTACGAACCAAAGGTGTATCACACTCGGGGCAGTTGTGGATGTATTCTATTTTTTTAGCTCCCGGCAACCGTTTATCTAGGTTTACCTGAATTACTTTTGGGATAATTTCGCCACCTTTTTCTACTAAAACAGTATCTTTCTCGTGTAAATCTAATCGTTCAATTTCGTTGGCGTTGTGTAAAGTTGCCCGTTTTACCGTGGTTCCGGCTAGTAAAACCGGTTTTAAATTGGCAACTGGCGTAACTGCACCAGTGCGCCCGACTTGGTAAGTCACTTTTTCTAAGACAGTTTCAACTTCCTGCGCTTTGTATTTATAGCTGATGGCCCAACGTGGCGATTTTGCGGTAAAACCTAGTTCCTGTTGTTGTGCGTAGCTGTTTACTTTGAGCACAATCCCGTCGATATCGTAACTTAACTTAAACCTTTTTTGCTCCCAAGTTTGAATAAAAGCTAAAACTTCCTGAATGTTATTGCACAATTTACTTTCTTCGGAAATTTTGAATCCCCAGCTTTTCACGGCTTGTAAACTTTCCCAATGGGTTTTAAATGGATTGTTATCGCTGTAAAAGAAGTACAGAAAACAATCTAAAGGGCGTTTGGCTACTTCGGCAGAATCCTGCATTTTTACCGTTCCGGAAGCAAAATTACGTGGATTGGCAAATGCTGGCTCTCCGTTTTCTACACGTTCTTGATTCAGTTTTTCAAAAGCGGCGTGGTGCATAAAAACTTCGCCACGGATATCAAACTCCGCTGGCATTTTATCGCCATGAACGGTAGTTGGAATGGTGCGGATGGTTTTGATGTTTGCCGTAACTTCATCGCCTTTGGTGCCATCGCCACGGGTAACTGCTCTGGAAAGTTTACCGTTTTCGTAAGTTAAACTCATGGATAAACCATCAAACTTTAACTCGCAAACGTATTCGAAATTTTCGCCGATTGCTTTTTTAATGCGCTGGTCAAAATCCAACAAATCCTGCTCATTATACGTATTGCCCAATGACATCATTGGCCATTTGTGCACAACGGTTTTAAAGTTTTTGGTGATTTCTCCGCCCACTTTTTGTGTTGGCGAATCGGGATTTAAAAATTGTGGATTTGCTTTTTCCAAAGCTTCCAGCTCTTTCAGTTTCTGATCAAAATCATAATCAGAAATGGTGGGCATGGCCAATACATAATAATTATAATTATGTTGTTTTAGCTCTTTTACTAAAGAATCAATTTGGGCTTTTATATCGTTAGCTGACATAGCAACGAAGATACATTTTTGGCAGGGTCTGTCTAAATTTCACTCGAAAATATTTAAGTGTAAACTTTTTATAACCACATAGGTACATAGCTAAGGTATTTACAACTAGCTCTCTTCGTTGATCTATCTATGTACCTATGTGGTGAAAGAACTAAATCCCTAAAACCGCTTTCAATTTTGGGTAGCCCGTTTTACTTACCGGAATTTTTTGTCCGGTTTTTAAGATTAATAGATGACCATCTTTTTCGTAAGCTTCAATTTTAGTAATTTGATCTATTTTTACGATATGGGAACGGTGAACCCTGACAAACAAATTTGGGTTTAGATTTTTTTCAAAGAAAGAAAGGGTATGATTTTTTAAAAACTCACCATCGGCAGTGTAAATTTTAACATAATCATCATCGGCGGTTAGGTGGGTAATATCGTAAATAGAAATCACCTTTATTTTATTGCCTAATTTAATTACGATGCGTTCGTTCTGAGTCTGGCTTTGTGCAGAAACCGCTTCCAAAACATTTTTAACTGGCTTAATTTGTTCTTCTTTATTGCTGGATAAAAATTTATCCATTGCTTTTTTAAAGCGTTCTTCATTAAAAGGTTTTAACAAATAATCTACGGCGTTGGCTTCAAAAGCCTTCAGTGCAAATTCGTCAAATGCGGTGGTGAAAATAATTGCCGGCAATTCTTCCACCAATTCTAAAAGCTCGAAACCGGTAATTTTAGGCATTTGTATATCTAAAAAAACGAGTTGTGGTTTATGCTGATTTATCGCTTTTAGGCCCTCGAAACCATTCCCGCATTCTTCTATCACCTCAACCTGAGGGAAGTTCAAAAGATATTCTCTGATGATGTTTCTGGCTAAAGGCTCATCGTCGATTATTAAAGCTTTAATCATATTTGCGGTATTTTTAAAATGCTGATGAATTCTCCGTTTTGTTTCTGTGTGGTTAGCAAATCATTGCGGCTGTATAAAAGTTGTAGCCTTCTTTTTGTGCTTGACAATCCGAAACCTGTGCCTTTATTACTGTGCGAAGTTTCAGGATCAAACGGATTGGTAATGGTAATTTGCAAATAAGGGTTTTGGAAAGCTGCGGAAATATTGATGGTTACTTTATCCAAAGTATCGTACAAACCGAATTTGATGGCGTTTTCAACCAAAGGCTGTAAAAGCATGGGCGGTAAAGTTTTGTTTAAAACGGTTTCATCTGCCAAAATTTGTGCGTTCAAACGGTTTCCAAAACGTACTTTTTCAATGTCCAAATAAAGCTCTAAATGTTCCAGCTCAGTTTTTAAATTACTTAAGCTATCGTCTTTTCTTAAAGTGCCACGCAAAAAATCAGACAATTGATGCACCATTTTTCGGGCTTCCTTTGGCTGAGAAATGATTAAAGCACTGATAGAATTCAAACTATTGAACAAAAAATGCGGTTGCAGTTTTTCTCTTAAAGATGCCAGCTCGATTTCTTTGGTAAGTTTGTCGGCTTCATTTCTTCTTCGGGTAAATTCTTTATTTTCTTCCTCGCTGTACCAAAGCACACTAATGGTTGCCATACTGCCTATAAAAAGCAAAGCGAACATGAAACGCACCGGCAACGAAAGCTGAAGAAATTGATGGCTAGCTCCAAGATAAAGTTCCGTATTACTAAATATCAGCGTAAGCGAATAAATATAAATTGCGGCCAAAACCGTACACCAAACAATTACAAAAAGATATTTATAACCTTTGGGTCTGTAAAATGAAAGGCTATTGCTAATTAACCAGCAACTTAAAGCTAAAAGAACGTTTGAAAAAACACTGTCTTTTATAGCATCTTGATTATCAATATGAAATAAAATAAGCGTGTAATATTGGAATGCCGTAAATACCGCAATCAAAAAAAGAAAAATCCACTTAAATTTATGATTTGATAATGGTGAAGCTGACACTTTATTCCTGATAAGTTGATCTTCTGTTTTTTAAATAGCTTGCTTTTGCATGTACCAAAGCTAAGTATTGTTCTGCTTGTTCTGGCTCGGTAATATGATAATGAATTTCTTTACCGTGGGCGATATCGCCGATACTGTGTATTTCTGTAACCGCAACAAATTTCCAAACAACAGCATGATTATCTCTGTTTATAATTTCTTCCTGTTGCATTAAACCCAATTGATAAGCCATTTCAATAGCTAATTCTTCATTTACGGCTTCTATCAAGCGTAACTGCTCATCAAACTGAGCCGATTTACTGTCTTGAGTTTTTATTTCGAATATTAATTTCGCTACAAACCAGTTCATTTGTTTTGGTTTAAAAGTTTCGGATATCTATTCCTCCAAAAACTGACGTTCCTTTAATTACTAAAACTTTGCTTTTATCCGCAAGGACTTGGTTTAACGACCTTTTGTCGTCAATGCCTGCGAATATTGTGGTTGATATTTCTGTAATTACTTCCCATGATGGAGGAACAATAATTTTTGTTCCGCCAAATACTTGGGTAACCTCTAAAACTGCTACTCCGCTAATATCTGCATGGTAAAAGTTAAGCTCGGTACCACCCATAATATTGGTGACCTCTCCGCCTTTAAAGTTTTTAGAAAGAATATTTTTTTTAGTACCGCCAAAGACAGAAACGCTGTCTAAATATTCTTCACCCGCAACGTGGTACTCATTTTTTTCTGTTGCAGGTTCTTCATTTTTTGGTGCTTCAGCATAAGCAAAGTTATCGGTATGTGGATTGCCATAGCGTTCTTGCCACCGTCTTCTTCTTTTACAATCGTTCTTTTTAAAGCCTTTTCCGAAAATGAAGAAGATACCGAAACCTATTAAAATTATCGGCCATGTATATTTTGATACGGATAATTCTGGAGAAATACGTTCGGCAAGAAAAACCGAACCCACTAAAACCATAATTATCCAGCCACTGGTTCGGAACCGGTGTTTTATACCGCTTACTAGCCCTAAAAATATTAATAGCATTGGCCAACTGAATAACCACTCGGGCAATTGTGCCCCCATCTGTTTAGCTAAAAGTGCCAAACCAACTATTAAAATTGCCCAACCTAACACTTTTTTACCGTGTTGATTTGGTCTTTTTTCTATTTCTGGATTTTCCATTTCTTTTGATTTAATGATATAAATGTAGGTGTTGTTTGGATGTTGACCGAACGGTTTTCGATGGAACAGGTCGGGAATTCGGTAAGATGGGGGAAATTGTCGGTGAAAGGTTTCGACTCCGCTCAACCTGACAGGTGCGACTAATTAGGACTTGGCAGACTAAAATAGTTTAGTCTGCCCTTTATCGTCCAATTTTATATCGTCAGGATTGGTGATTTCAAAATCTACCTGTTTAGCAGGTTTTGGATTTGAGGTGAACGTTGGCTTTTTTATTTCTTCGGATTTTAGATTTTCTTGATGCGTTTCCTCTACTTTGTTACTGTTTTCGGGTTTCACTTTCTCCTCTGAGCCAACATTTTCAGTAGATGTTTCTTCCGTAGAGTTATCTTCGCTATCATCTCCATCAATCTCTTCGTCATTCTCCTCTAAATCTTCAGCCTCTTCCTCCTCATTTTCCTCAGAAATTAATGTGATATTTTGCACATCATGCGGACTCAATTTATTCCCTTGGGCTTTCATTCCTTTAACATCGATAGCATCAGACAAATCAATTTCCTGTTCATCAAAAATCTGGGATTTCCCTTTTAAGGCTTCTACTTTAACAATTGGATGATCGGCACTGCTTAAAATCAACATTTTTGAACCAGGTTCCTCGTTAATAAAACCCGCCCTTTTGCCAATTGCCAAATCTTCAAATACAAAACGTTTGACGTAATAATTTTTTGATTTTCCATCGAGATGGATGCAGGCAAATACTTTCTCCGGTCCAAATTTTTCAATCCGCACCATTTTATCATCAAAGTGGTTGCTTAAATCAAAACTTGAAAGCTCGTAGCTGCCATCATTAAATACACAAAGAATTTTATCTTCTGCCTGGAACTCCCCTAAATAACGTCCATGTCCGTTTTCGTTTAAGCGCTTAATGATGGGGTCGTACCAGATTTTTCTTCCGGCCAAGGTAGAAACACCTTTAGATTTTAAAGTGATTTTCTTGATGGCGAATTTGGTTAGGATATTTCCCTGCGAAGCTCTGCCTTTAATGGCGGTTTCGGCAAAATCATGATCAAAAGTGAGTTTACGCAGTTTCGACATCGGCTTTAAAGCCACATTAATTACTTCTGCCTCGCCGTTTGGATTCGCCGTAAAATATAAAACTTTACTACCTTTTGTGCCCTTGGTTAAATCGTATTCCTTATCGCGGGTAACACCGCCAATGGCAAAACGTTTGATATAAGCAACGCCAGTTTTTCCATCTTTATAAATCATGTTGTAGATGGTGCGCTCATCATTTTTCTTGAAAACGCCAATATGCAAAATGCCTTTCCCAACAAATGTTTTATCCTGAACTTTGGTGACCAAGCAAACGCCATCTTCCCTAAAAACCACAATATCATCTAAATCGGAGCAATCAAAAGCGTATTCGTCTTTCTTTAAACCGGTACCAATAAAGCCATCTGCCCGGTTTAAATAAAATTTGGTATTTGCCAAGGCAACTTGTGCAGCTTCTACTCTGTCAAATGCCCTAATCTCGGTTTTACGCTCCCTACCCTTACCAAATTTTTCTTTCAATCGTTCAAAATAGGCGATGGCGTAATCGGTTAAATGGCGCAAATCATGTTTTACGCTTTTAATTTCCTTTTCGAGATTTGCCATCTGTTCATCCGCCTTTTTAACATCAAAACGGGTGATGCTGCTCATTGGCTTGTCAATCAGTTTCTTGAAATCCTCGGGTAAAATCTCGCGATATAAACTCGGCTTAAAAGGCTCAAACAATCGGTGTAAAACCACTAAAACTTCTTCAAAATTGGTGGAGTTTTCATAGTCGGCATGTTTGTACATCCCTTCCTGAATAAATATTTTGAGCAAAGAACTGAAGAAAATTTTCTCCTGCAAATCATGCAGTTTAATCTCCAATTCTCTTTTTAAAAGGTTTTTAGTGTAATGCGTACTTTCGACTAAAATATCGTTCACGCTCATGAAATGAGGTTTATCGCCTTTGATGATACAGGTGTTTGGCGATATGGAAACCTCGCAACTGGTGAAAGCGTAAAGTGCATCAATGGTTACATCCGGAGAAATCCCCGGAGCTAAATGCACCACAATTTCTACGTCTTTTGCGGTGTTATCCTCAATTTTTTTGATTTTGATTTTTCCTTTGTCATTGGCAGAAATGATGCTGTCAATTAAACCGATGGTAGTGGTTGAAAAAGGGATTTCGGTAATAACTAAAGTCTTTTTATCAATTTCGGAAATTTTAGCCCGAACTCTGATTTTCCCGCCTCGCTGTCCTTCGTTGTAATTAGAGAAATCCGCCATTCCGCCCGTTAAAAAATCGGGAATAATATCTGGCCGGTTGCCTTTTAAAACTTCTATGGAAGCATCAATCAGTTCGATAAAGTTATGGGGCATTACTTTGGTAGCCAAACCTACGGCAATACCTTCTGCGCCCTGCGCCAATAAAAGCGGGAATTTTACCGGTAAAGTAACGGGTTCTTTATTTCTACCATCGTAGGAGGATTGCCATTCGGTAGTATCCGGGTTAAAAACAACTTCTAAAGCGAATTTGGATAAACGGGCTTCGATGTAACGCGGTGCGGCCGCAGAATCTCCGGTTACAGGGTCGCCCCAGTTTCCTTGTGTGTCAATCAGTAAGTTTTTCTGCCCAATCTGTACCATTGCATCGCCGATGGAGGCATCGCCATGCGGATGGTATTTCATGGTATTACCAATTACATTGGCGGCTTTGTTGAAACGGCCATCGTCCATTTCTTTCAATGAATGGAGAATACGGCGTTGCACTGGCTTTAACCCATCAAAAATATGAGGCACCGCCCGATCTAAAATTACATAGGAAGCATAATCTAGAAACCAGTTTTCGTATAAGCCGCTGAGCGGAGTTACGTTGTGTAAGGTTTCTTCGTTTTCGTAATTGTTTTCGTCCATATTATTTTAACCACAGAGGGTGCATAGATTTTCACAGAGTTCACAAAGATAAGCTCAGCGAGCTTTGTGTTTTCCTTTGTTAACTCCGTGGCTAATTGTTAATAATAACCATTTATAACTCTTTTAATTCTATCTTTTAAAAGGACTACATCAAAATTAATCAATAATCCTAATCTGCATTTTGATAGTTTTAAATATGTTAGCGTTTTGGCTAAATGAATATCATTTAAAGTTTCAACTGATTTTGCTTCGATTATTAATCTGTTTTCTACAATAATATCTAATCTATATCCGCAATCCAGCTTTATGTCTTCATAAATAAGAGGGACTGCTTTTTCTTTCTCAACAAATATCCCCACTTTTACTTATTTCGAAAAATAAACATTCTTTGTATTCAGGCTCCAGTAAACCAGGTCCAAGTTCTTTATGAACTTTTATTGCTAAGCCTATAATATCTGTTGCAGGAAAGTTTTCCCTTTCCATTTTTATGTTTCAACCACGGAGTTAACTGAGTTTTTCACAGAGTTAGCAGAGATAAAGCTTTGGATTACTCTTCAGCCTTACTACGCCACCGATTCTTCCAACGCTTCAGCAGCTGTCTTTGCATCGGCAATAATATCAGCATCGTCTTTTTCTATTCTTAGATTCTGCACAATATGCTGTTGCCTGTCCATGGTGTTTTTGCCCATGTAATATTCCAACAAGTTTTTAATTTTTGTTTCGCCATGTAAAATCACGGGGTCCAATCGGATATCCTCGCCAATAAAATTTTCGAATTCGTCGGGAGAAATCTCGCCCAAACCTTTAAACCGGGTAATTTCCGGCTTCCCGCCGAGTTTATCTATTGCTAAAACACGTTCTTCATCGCTATAGCAATAAATGGTTTCCTTTTTATTACGAACCCTAAATAAAGGGGTTTGCAAAATAAAAACATGACCTGTTTTTACCAAATCCGGAAAAAACTGCAGAAAGAAAGTCATCAACAATAAACGGATGTGCATACCGTCCACATCGGCATCGGTAGCAACTACAATATTATTGTAACGTAAGCCTTCTAAACCATCTTCAATATTTAAAGCGTGTTGCAATAAATTAAATTCTTCGTTTTCGTAAACTACTTTTTTGGTGAGTCCGAAAGCGTTTAAAGGTTTTCCCTTCAAAGAAAAAACCGCTTGTGTTTTAACCTCACGGGCTTTTGTTATCGAACCAGATGCAGAATCTCCCTCGGTAATAAATAAAGTAGTTCTTTTACGAGCTTCTTCATCTAGTTTTTCATCATCAAAATGCCATTTGCAATCACGCAGTTTACGGTTGTGCAAGCTTGCTTTTTTTGCCCGATCATTCGCCAGTTTCTTAATTCCGGCAATATCTTTACGTTCCCTTTCAGACTGTAAAATTCGTTTCAATAAAGCATCGGCCGTTTCCGGATATTTATGTAAGTAATCGTCAAGCTCTTTCTTTACAAAATCGTTGATAAAAGTACGTACCGTAGGTCCATCTGGGCCAACATTTAAAGAGCCTAATTTAGTTTTGGTTTGCGACTCAAAAACAGGTTCCTGAACCCTAACGGAAATTGCGGCGACTATTGATGCCCGAATGTCCGAAGCGTCAAATTCCTTTTTATAAAACTCTCTAATGGTTTTCACCACCGCTTCTCTAAAAGCCTGTTGGTGCGTTCCGCCCTGAGTAGTATGCTGGCCATTTACGAAAGAGTAATATTCTTCACCATATTGCTGACCATGCGTCATCGCAATCTCAATATCTTCGCCCTGCAAATGAATAATTGGATAACGGTTAGCTTCCGCATCGGTATTTCTGGTTAATAAATCATATAAACCGCGTTCCGAGAAAAACTTTTGTCCATTAAAGTTGACTGTTAAACCTGCATTCAGAAAAACATAATTCCAGATCATGTTCTCTATAAACTCCGGGATGTAGCGGTAGTTCCTAAAAATGGTGTCATCCGGAATAAAAATGGTGGCCGTACCGTTTCGCTGTGTGGTATCTATTTCGGGATTGTCTTTAATTAATTCGCCTTTTTCAAACTCTGCTTTTTTGGTTTTCCCGTCACGGTATGATTGTACGGTAAAAAAGTTAGATAAAGCATTTACTGCCTTTGTACCTACTCCGTTTAAACCTACAGATTTTTGAAAAGCTTTGGAATCGTATTTACCGCCGGTGTTGATTTTAGAAACGCAATCAATCACTTTTCCCAATGGAATTCCACGTCCGTAATCCCTTACGGAAACTTTATGATCGCTTACAGTAATATCAATAATACGCCCTGCGCCCATCACAAACTCATCAATAGAGTTATCTACAATCTCTTTTAGCAAAACGTAAACGCCATCGTCATAAGCCGATCCGTCTCCCAGTTTACCAATGTACATTCCTGGGCGAAGCCTAATGTGCTCTTTCCAATCGAGCGACCGGATACTGTCTTCGCTATAATTTACACTTAATTCAGCCATTTGTTAGATTTGAGTATTGAGATTCGCGTCAAAATATTTCTTCGGAAAGAAACGCTACGTTGCAAATCGCAATGAACCTTTACAAAGCTAAAATTTTGCACAAAACAGGCAAGTAGAAGATTTCCACATATTAAGAATATCTGGCGTTAGTTAATGATGTATCAATGGAAAAATAGACTTAATGAATACTTTAAAAAAATTCTTATACTGAATAAGTCAATGTCCTGCGGGCACAGCCACCACCCGGCTTTATTTCACTCAAAACTGTGCAAGCATTATTTATGCGCTTGATATCCAATATTAACCTTAAAAAAGGTGGTTGGTTCAGCGTGATAAGCATCTGCAATACCGATATCTTTAATCAGTTTTTTTGAAACTCGTTTCATGTGTACTTTGATTTCGAAAACATCTTCAAACGGACTCGAATTAAATTTAATTGTATTTCTGTCTTTGTATGAAGCCATAACTTTTGTTTCTCCATCCTGATGAAAAAACTCAGACTCCGCAAAACCTTTTTTAAATAAGGAGACTTCCTCCTCTTTGTTTGCTCCTGGCCTATTCATACAGATGTAAAGAGACAAATCATCGCAAAATTTTAAAATTTGGAGCTGATAATTTAGTAAACGAGTATGTGGAATTTTCAACTTGGAAATCAAATGGTTCTGGCGCAACTTTTCTGTTTCTATAAATTGAGCTGCTGTATTTGAAGACGACGAAGATGCTAAATTACAATAATGCATACTACAAAGTAAAGCGGCGTAAGAGTTTGCCTGGTTTACTTGCTCAACACCTAACTTATAAAAGTAAAATCTTAGTTTTTCCGGAAAATCTAAAAAAGTGAAAGGCTTTTGCGTAACGTCATTTAATAATGGGTGCGAATCAGGAATTACCCAAGCCCGATCATGCTGATGTACTGCAAACTTAAAGGACTCAAAATGTTCTACAGCAATAAACTCTTTTTTAAAATGTGTCAACAATTCTCCGGCTATATACGCGTGATCATGTTGAGTAATTAAAATATAGTTCTCAGCGTCTTCTCGAAGTATCATTTAGGCTTTAAAAAATTAAAAATACAAATCTTTACAATTAAAAAATGTCTTTTGTTAGCGTCTGAAAAAAATAATTTTATGTATTTACCAACTAAAATGTTTTAATTGTATTAAAATTATAAATTTTTATATCTATTTTTATAAAAAACATTAGTTTATTCTGTAAAAATTAAAATTATGATTATCGGTGTACCAAGAGAAATGAAAAATCATGAAAACAGAGTAGGCTTAACCCCTGCCGGCACTCATGAATTGGTTAAAAGAGGCCATCAAGTATTGATAGAAACACATTCTGGCGCCGCCAGTGGTTTTAGAAATGACGATTACGAAGAAGCCGGCGCACAAATTATCCAAACAGCTGACGAGGTTTGGGGAAGGTCGGATCTCCTAATCAAAGTAAAAGAACCGGAGGACACCGAGCATAAAATGGCAAAGCGAAACCAAATTATTTTCAGCTTTTTCCATTTTGTATCAGATCGTAAATTGACTCATGCAATGATTGATAGCGGCGCTATTTGTATAGCTTACGAAACGGTGGAGACCACTAATAAGGTTTTACCGATTTTAGTTCCAATGTCTGAAGTGGCAGGACGTATGGCTATTCAACAAGGCGCCAGATATTTAGAAAAACCGGTAATGGGGCGTGGGATTTTACTTGGCGGTGTACCAGGGGTTACGCCTGGAAAAGTACTAATTATCGGCGCTGGCATTGTTGGTGTACAGGCCGCAAAAATGGCTTCAGGATTAGGCGCTCATGTAACCATTATAGATACTGATATACAACGCTTAAGATATGTGAATGATGTTTTACCGCCTCATGTTGTCACCATGTACAGTAGCGAATATAATATTAGAAAACTAGTTGCTAATCATGATTTAATTGTTGGCGCAGTGCTCCTTCCCGGCAGAAAATCTCCTAAAGTAATTACACGCGACATGCTAAAACTAATGCGACCAGGCACAGTTATCGTTGATGTTTCTGTAGATCAAGGCGGCTGTATAGAAACTTGTAAGGCTACCACACATGAAAATCCCACTTATATTGTAGATGGGATATTGCACTACTGCGTACCTAATATGCCCGGCGCTGTGCCTTACACCTCTACAATTGCGTTAACTAACAGTACATTCCCATATATTCTCCAAATTGCAGATAAGGGCTGGAAAAAAGCCTGTTTAGATAATTACGAACTTTTAAAAGGACTGAATATTATAAACGGGGACGTAGTGCACAGAGGAATTGCAGAAGCTTTTGATTTGCATTATAGACCTGTGCATCACTTTTTAGAAACCGGAGAAATGGAGGAATAAGAGCCTCATCATAAATCTTTCTCCTTCGGAGAAAACCTCCTTGTTTTGTGGCTTAATTGGGAGTTATTTGTTGAAAACAGGAAACCCCAACAAAACGTTAAAAACAAAAAAGGGTAGCGGCTATTCACCGCTATCCTTTCAAATAAAAGATTCTCTTTACTATCTGCTCATATTAAATTTAGCTTCGTAGTTTTTCATTTTAATTTCAAGCTCTTTGTTCAAAGCTGGCTCTCCATATTGTTTGGTCATCTCTACAAACTGAGAAAGAACAAATAAATTCAGCTGAATATCTCTACTTCCCAAATTTTCTTTTCCTTGAATAATACTATAATGATAATCCAATTCTTGGGTAACCAAATTTTCAGTCTGTTTTAAAAGATTTGTAGCATCTGCTTTTAATCCTAACTCGTACATTAAATTTACCAATTCATATTTGCTCAAAGCAAAATTAGCATCATAAGTAGTGTAAATAGGCAAAACTTTCATACAGCGTTTAACCACATTTCTTGCGCTATCCAGCTTCCCTTCAAAAATTAAATTCTTAGCAAGTTCCGTGAATTTATTTACTGAAAGAAATACCATTTTTTCAGATTCAGGATCTAGATAAGGAGATGACTTTATAGTACCCCAATCAAACTTAGTCATCATGTTGGTGTACATTTCTTTGGTATTCACTACTTCTGTTTCTCCAAGCGGACTATTAGAAGGTATTTTTGCTTTTGTTTTTGGCTCTAATCTTAACGCGAAACCTTCATTAAACAAATAATTATCTAAGCCTAAGAAGTTACTGTTTGGAACAGTGAAGGCGAAATAAATTGGACGTTTCCATTTATTGTGCGCCAAAATATCCAAAATAGCCAACTGACCTTTAGTTAAGTAATTACCAGAAAACGTCCACTGCATTACAGACACAATTTTACTAGCTTCATCTGCATCAACCGTTTTGGTTCTTAGCACAGTTGCAGGGTCAATGGTCAACTTAAGGTTTTTTGTTGGCAAAAAGTTTTCTTTTCTTCCGCTTTGGTAATCAACCTTTGCTTCTGGATTTTCCGACGTTACAAATTCAAAAACATCTTTTAGTTCTTGCGGACCTTCTAAGTTGAAGTTTTGATAGAACATTACATCTCGGGTTCCAGTCTTGTACATCTCTGGTTTCATTGTCATTGGCAATGGTTCAGATTTATTGAAAGGTCGCCTTAATTGATTAATATACCAATCTGTATCAAACAAGCTAAGATTCACAATTCTAACATCTGGCCTACAGTTTTCTACTTCTTGTACAAACCAAAGCGGATAAGTATCGTTGTCACCATAAGTAAAAAGTATCGCGTTTGGCGCACAACTCTCTAAATAATTCCGAGCAAAATCTCTAGCTGTTGACTTTGTTGAACGGTTATGATCATCCCACTCTTGACTGGCCATTAAAACCGGAGCGGCCAATAATCCCACAACTGTTGCAAGAATAGCTGCCGCTTTTGGCGTTACCGCTTTCCGTAACCACTGCGATATGGCAAAAACACTTAATCCTATCCAAATTGCAAAGGCATAAAAGGACCCGACATAAGCATAATCTCGTTCTCTGGGCTGACTGGGCGTTTGGTTCAAATAAATAACAATTGCCAAGCCGGTAAAGAAAAACAGCAATGCAACAATCCCCGCATCTTTCTGGCTGTATTTGAAGTGCCAAAATGCACCTAATAAGCCTAAAATAAGTGGCAAGAAATACAGGCGGTTGTTTGACTTGTTTTTTGTGATGCTATCTGGCAAATGAGATTGATCGCCTAAACGTAAGGCATCCAAAAATTTGATACCGCTAATCCAGTTTCCGCTGGTATAATCTCCAACTCCTATTTCGTCGTTTTGTCGGCCGGCAAAATTCCACAGGAAATATCGCATGTACATAAACCCAATTTGATAGGTTCCAAACCAGCCAATGTTTGTTGCAAAAGTTGGGCTTTCTTGCGGACCAAGCTCCATCCAATCTCTGTAAACCGCTGGATGATTACTGTCATCACTGTACATCCTAGGAAATAAAGTATTTCTATCGTATTCATAAGATTGCTTTTGACCGGCAATTTCATATTTTTTTTCTCCCTTTACGTATATATTTCCATCTTGCTTTGTTTCAATCGGCTTTGAATCAAAGTATTGACCGTAAAGCAAAGGTCTATCTCCGTATTGCTCTCTATTCAAATAACTTAGAAAAGAAAAAGCATCCTGCGGATTACTATTGTTTAAAGTAGGATTAGCTTTTGCTCTGATTACAATCATCACAAAAGAACTATAACCAAACAAGATGAAAATAAACGACAACATTGCCAGGTTCAATAGTGGTTTCTTATTTTTTATAGAATATAGCGTTAGCCAAATAGTTGCGCCAATCAATAGCACTGCGAACACCATAACTCCAGAACCAAAACCAAAACCTAAAGTATTTACAAAAAACAAATCAAAGTTTGCACCTATTTTAATTAGGTATTGTATAATGCCGTATTGCACAAAACCCAATATCACTACACCCGCAAACATTGCAATAAATACGCCTTTTGTAGTAGCAAGCTTGTTTCTTCTAAAATAATAAACCAACGCCATTGCAGGGATTACCAGTAGATTTAAAAGGTGGATACCGATAGATAAACCCATTACATAAGCGATGAAAACCAACCACTTATCTGCATAAGGTTCGTCCGCATGTGCATCCCACTTTAAGATTGCCCAAAAAACTATAGCGGTAGAAAGTGATGACATTGCATAAACCTCAGCCTCAACTGCAGAAAACCAAAAAGAATCAGAATATGTGTAAGCCAAAGCTCCAACTAAACCAGCGCCCATTATACCTATTATAGTTGCAGTGTTTAATGGGGTTTTAGTAGCTATACTTACTTTTTTACCCAGAGCCGTAATTGTCCAGAACAGAAACATAATCGTTGCCCCGCTTGATAAAGCCGAACTCATGTTTACACAATAAGCTACCATTTTAGGGTCACTTGCAAACAAACTAAAAATTTTACCAATCATTAAAAACAATGGCGCACCTGGTTGGTGCACAATCTGAAGCTTATACGCTGCTGAAATAAACTCTCCACAATCCCAATAACTTGCAGTAGGCTCTAGCGTTAAGATATACGTCGTTGTTGCAATTAAGAAAACAAGCCAACCAAAAAGGTTGTTGATTTTTGAATACTTCATTTTTTGATTTTACTTTTAACCGCCGAAAATAATGAATACAATTTAATTAACGAGCAATTTAACATTAATTAACCGAAGCCTTGATTAAATTATCTGAAAACGAAACCTTTACAAAAGCATTTGAATTATTTTAAAAAATATTTGCATTCTGCGCTTTATGCTTCTATATTTGCATTCCATTTCAGGAAAACCATTTTTCTTGAATATAGAGATTGCCCGATAGTATAAAGGTAGTACAACGGTTTTTGGTACCGTTTGTCTAGGTTCGAATCCTGGTCGGGCAACAGTTAAAATTCGGAAATTAAACAATTTGATTTCCGAATTTTTTATTTTAAATCCCTCGAAAGCTCATGCCTTCCACTTTTAACAACATCAAACTTTTCTCTGGTACAGGTTCAAAAGCGCTGTCTGAAAAAATTGCGAAGTGTTACGGAAAAGAATTAGGAAAAGTAATTTTATCACGTTTTTCTGATGGCGAGTTTCAGCCACATTACGATGAATCTATCCGCGGTTGTGATGTTTTTTTAATTCAATCAACCTGCCAGCCAAATGACAATTTAGTTGAGCTGTTGATGATGATTGATGCTGCCAAAAGAGCATCTGCACACTATATAACAGCAGTTATCCCTTATTTTGGCTTAGCTCGTCAGGACAGGAAAGATAAACCAAGAGTTGCAATTGGAGCAAAATTAGTAGCCAATCTGTTAGTTGCTGCCGGTATTCATCGTATCATGACAATGGATTTACACGCTGCGCAAATTCAAGGTTTTTTTGATATTCCGGTTGATCATCTAGATGCTTCCGTAATATTTGTACCGCATATTAAAAGTTTAGGGTTAGAAAAACTGACTATTGCTTCTCCAGATATGGGTGGTAGTTACCGGGCCAGAACTTTTGCGAAATATTTCAATGCAGAGGTTGTGATTTGTGATAAAACCAGAAAGAGAGCTAATGAAATAGAATCAATGTCTATCATTGGCGATGTAAAAGGTTTAGATATTGTTTTGATAGATGATATCATAGATACCGGCGGAACATTGGCTAAAGCAGCAAGTTTGATTATGGAAAAAGGCGCAAAAAGTGTTAGAGCGGTTTGTACTCATGCCGTTTTATCAGGAAATGCTTATGCAACTTTAGAAAAATCTGCATTAACGGAATTGATTGTAACGGATACTATTCCGTTAAAACATAGTAGTCCAAAAATAAAAGTATTATCCGCATCAGACTTTTTTGCAAAGGCAATAGCCAATGTAAACGAGCATGCCTCAATAAGTGAATTATTTAAAATAGATTAATATAAAACAAACATGAAATCAATCGCAATTAGCGGTTCTCCGAGAGAGAACGTAGGGAAACGCGACGCAAAGGAATTGCGTTACGAAGGTAAAGTGCCTGCTGTATTATATGGCGGAAAAGAGCAAATTCACTTTGCTGTTGATGCACCAGCATTAAGAGATTTAGTTTACACTGCTGAAGTAAACTTTGCTGAATTAACTGTCGGAGGAAAAAAATTCAACGCAATCATGCAAGATATCCAGTTTCACCCATTAACTGAGAAAATTTTACATATTGACTTTCTTCAATTATTTGATGATAAAAAAGTAACCATAGAAATTCCTGTAAAATTAACCGGAACTTCTCCAGGTGTTAAAATGGGCGGTAAATTAGTTCAAAAATTACGTAAATTAAGGGTTAACGCTTTACCAAAAAACATGCCTCAAGAAGTAGAAGTATCTATTGAGCCATTAGAAGTTGGTAAATCGGTAAGGGTACGTGATTTAAAATCAGCTGATTACACCATTACTAACGTACCAGAAGACACAATTGTTTCTGTAATTATGTCAAGAGCATTAAAACAAGCAGAACAACAAGCAGCCCAAGGAGGAAAGAAATAATCTTTTCTCTTTAAGCTTATAACTTTATAAAACCCTCGCTAATATAACTAGCGAGGGTTTTTAGTTTATCTATAATTCCTTTTTATAAAAAAAGCGACATTGTGAATTCCACAGTGTCGCTTTTGCTTAATTTTGTTTGTAGGGCTAACTTTTATTTTATTCAGGCTCAACCATCAAAGTAATACCCGAAACTGCATCCTTAATTTTAGCTTCTAATTCATCAGAAAGTTCTGGGTTATCCATTAACAGTTGCTTTACAGCGTCTCGTCCCTGGCCTAATTTGGTATCGCCGTAACTAAACCACGAACCAGCTTTTTTAATAATTCCGTACTCAACACCTAAATCAACAATCTCTCCTACTTTAGAAATCCCCTGTCCAAACATAACATCAAACTCAGCAACTCTGAAAGGCGGAGCAACTTTGTTTTTCACGATTTTTACTTTCACACGGTTACCGGCTACTTCATCGCTATCTTTAATTTGTGCAATACGTCTGATATCCAAACGTACAGAAGCGTAAAACTTCAAAGCATTACCACCGGTTGTAGTCTCCGGGCTACCGAACATTACGCCAATTTTATCACGCAATTGATTGATAAAAATACAGCAACAGTTTGTTTTACTGATGGTTCCTGTTAATTTTCGTAAAGCCTGAGACATTAAACGAGCATGTAAACCCATTTTAGAATCTCCCATCTCGCCTTCAATCTCACTTTTTGGGACCAATGCAGCAACAGAGTCAATTACAATTACATCTATTGCCCCAGAACGGATTAAATTATCGGCAATTTCTAAGGCTTGCTCGCCGTTATCCGGTTGCGAAATCAATAGATTTTCTACATCAACGCCTAATTTCTTGGCATAGAACTGATCGAAAGCATGCTCAGCATCAATAAATGCCGCAATGCCACCTTTTTTCTGTGCTTCTGCAATAATATGTGTAGCCAAGGTTGTTTTACCAGAAGATTCAGGACCGTATATTTCAATTACTCTACCTTTTGGCACTCCGCCAATTCCTAAAGCAATATCCAAACCTAAAGAACCCGTAGAAATAGATCCCATAGCTTCTATTGGCGCATCGCCAAGCTTCATTACCGAACCCTTACCATAAGATTTTTCTAACTTATCTAAGGTTAATTGCAATACTTTTAATTTGTCGCTACTTGCTTTCTCGTTACTTACAGCCATGTATAATTTTTTTAGTATTTATCTCTAATATTTTATTAATAATGCAAAAATGCTAATTTTTTTGGTAAAACCAAATTTATAAATATAAACTTAAGTAAGTGACAGCACAATTCAAATTAATGTGCATAAAATGATTATTTGACCGCTCGCTTTTTCAACTCCTTCGCTATTTTATCTTTCTTTAATTTTAATGATTTCTGTTTTGTTTTTTTAAGCTCAGCCTCTTCTTTCTTTTTTAATGCAGTGGCCGTATTATGTTGCTCAAAATATTTGCAGAAATAGCTGATTGGGCAAATATCACATTTCGGACTGCGGGCCACGCAAATATATCGGCCGTGTAAAATTAACCAATGATGCGCAATATGTATTTTATCTTGCGGAAGGTATTTTACCAATTGTTTTTCTACAGCTAAAGGTGTCTTTGCGGCCGTAGTTAAACCTAAACGGTTGGAGACCCGAAAAACATGCGTATCCACCGCCATGGTTGGGGCATTGTAGATAACGGAAGCGATTACATTTGCTGTTTTTCGTCCAACCCCGGGCATTTTTTGCAGGTCATTTACGTCTTCAGGCACTGTTCCACCGAACTCATTCAAAAGAACATTGGCCATACCTACCAAATGCTTTGCCTTATTGTTAGGATAACTTACTGAACGGATATAGGTAAAAACCTCATCAGATGTAGATTGCGCTAAAGATTCTGGCGTTGGAAAACGTTCAAATAATTTTGGAGTAATTTGGTTAATCCGTTTATCGGTACATTGTGCAGAAAGAATTACCGCAATCAGCAATTCAAAGGGATTGGAATAATTGAGTTCTGTTACAGCCTCGGGCTGATGTTTTGAAAAATAATCTACAAAAGCTTGGTAACGGTCTTTTTTTTGCATTGTATTTTAAAATGATTACTCTTCTCTGAGCTTCTTTATTTTTTCGAGAGCGATAATATCGATTTGATCCTTCAGGCGATTGGCCGCTTTTTTTGCCTCCAACAATTGATTGATATGAAGAAATGGAATTTTCAAGTCTAATATATCTGCTATAGAAGCTAATTTATATGCTTCATGAAAATTGTATTTTTCTAATCCTTTGACGGATGTCATAACATCAACTTCAAGATGATTATCTAACCGAAAGGTTGTCCAACCTGGAATAAACTGTAAGGTTTCAAGAGCTTCAAAATCTCCCATTCCGTACTCTTTGAACGCTAATCTTAAATTTTTCCTGTTCAATAGTGTATCTTCCAGCCAAATGTCGATATCATTTGTGGTTCTATGGTATCCATGAAGGTTAACCGCAACGCCACCTATCATCAAATAATTTACATTATTAGTTATCAAAGCTTTCCAAAGCTTAAGTAGCTCCTCATCGAAAACATCCATTATTTTTCAGCTAATTTATCAAAAGGCTGATGCGTTATCTTAGCATTCCGAAACATCATGTCCATTTTCATCAACCGCGTCATGATAAAAAACCTTTCGGTATAAGACCTAGTCAACGCCAGTCGTAATGAATCATCCTCCGCTTTCTGGTGGTCAACAGACGGCTCACAAACCCCGTTCTTTTCTTTTTCGTCCATAGCTAACAAATTAGTTTAGAAAAGTAAACCTGCAGATAAATATACCAAAACCGCAACCAAATCCCTAAACCTTCACCATACTATCCAGCTCCTTCTTCAAGAAAACACCCGTAAAGCTTTCTTTCACTTTGGTTAAACCTTTTGGTGTGCCGGCGTAAACAATGTTTCCTCCGCCAGAACCACCTTCCGGACCTAAATCAATCACATAATCTGCAACTTTTATCACATCCAAATTATGCTCAATTACCAAAACGGTGTTTCCTTTATCCACCAGCATATTCAACACGCCTAAAAGCACATTGATATCCTCAAAATGTAAACCTGTGGTTGGTTCATCTAAAATATAAAACGTATTTCCGGTATCTTTTTTGGAAAGCTCTGTAGCTAATTTCACCCTTTGCGCTTCACCGCCGGATAAAGTGGTAGACGACTGACCCAAAGTGATATAACCCAAACCAACGTCTTTCAAAGTTTTTATTTTTCGGTAAATAGATGGAATATTTTCAAAGAAAACGCAGGCATCTTCAATGCTCATATCCAGCACATCTGAAATGGATTTACCTCTAAAACGCACCTCCAAAGTTTCACGATTGTAACGTTTGCCACCACAAACTTCGCAAGGAACCTGTACATCTGGCAAAAAGTTCATCTCAATCACTTTCATTCCGCCACCTTGGCAAGTTTCGCAACGCCCGCCTTTTACGTTGAACGAGAACCGGCCGGGTTTATAACCTCTAATCTGTGCTTCGGGCAAAGCCACAAACAGGTTACGGATATCCGAAAAAACTCCGGTATAAGTAGATGGATTTGAGCGTGGCGTACGCCCGATTGGCGTTTGGTCAATCTCAATAACTTTATCAATATGTTCCAAACCTTTGATTTCTTTAAAAGGCATTGGCGTTTTCTTCGCTCTAAAAAAGTGCTTGTTCAAAACTGGGTAAAGTGTTTCGCCAATTAAAGTAGATTTTCCGCTGCCAGAAACCCCGGTAACGCAAATGAACTGACCCAAAGGAAAATCGACACTTACATTTTTTAAATTATTTCCCGATGCTTTCTTAAGCGATAAAACATGACCATTACCTGCTCTTGTTTTTGCCGGAACAGCAATTTCACGCTCTCCGTTTAGGTAAGATGCGGTTAAAGTATTGGACGCCAAAACTTCCGCTGCCGTTCCTTGCGCAACCACTTCTCCGCCTTTAACACCGGCCGCAGGTCCCATATCAATCACATAATCCGCCTCCAAAATCATATCCTTATCATGCTCTACCACTAAAACGGTATTGTTGAGATCGCGAAGATTTTTAAGTGCCTTGATTAAACGGTCGTTATCTCTCTGGTGCAAACCGATGGAAGGTTCATCCAAAATATACATCACGTTCATCAGTTGCGAGCCAATTTGAGTTGCCAAACGGATACGTTGTGCTTCTCCGCCTGATAAAGTTCTTGCGGTTCTGTCGAGCGTTAAATAAACCAAACCAACATCCAACAAAAAGCCAATGCGTGAACGGATTTCTTTCAGGATTTCTTTGGCAATTACATTCTGGCGTTCGCTTAACCTGTCCTCCAAACCATCGAACCATTTTTGCAGATTGCTGATGTCCATGGAAGCCAATTCAAAAATATTTTTCTCATTAACTTTAAAGTGAAGTGATTCCTTTTTCAGCCTTGCCCCTTCACATAACGGACATTTTTTTAAAACTCGGTAAGCCTCCAAATCATCATTTCCAGAACCCGCTTTTTTCTCGTTCTGTTCTTCCAGCATTTTAATGATGCCATCAAAATTGATCTGGTAATTTTGGACGTTCCATTTGTTATATTCTACCGGAACGGTGATTAAATCTTCTGTTCCATGCAACAAAATATCTATGGCTTTTGCATCTAGTTTTTCAATGGGTTGCGATAAAGAAAATCCGTATTTTTTACCCAAAGCTTTAATGACCTGGAAAATCCAGGTTTCACGATAATCGCCCAAAGGAGCTAAACCACCGTTTATGATGCTTAGTTTTCTGTTCGGGATTACCGATTCTTCATCCACATCAAAAATATAACCCAAACCATCACACTCGGGGCAAGCGCCATAAGGCGAGTTGAACGAGAAGGAATTTGGCTGAGGTTCATCATAAGAAACGCCCGTTGTTGGGCACATCAAATATTTAGAAAAATGATAGCTGTTGTTTTCTTTATCGGATATTTTGATGATTCCTTTGGCTATTTTTAATGCCGATTGAATGGAAGTATATAAACGTTTTTTGTCTTTTTCAGAAACAATCAAACGGTCAACCACGGTTTCAATATCATGGATTTTGTACCTGTCTAATTGCATTTTTGGAGTTACGTCCAAAATTTCACCATCTACACGTACTTTCAAATAACCTTGTTTACGGATTTGCTCAAAAAGTTCGCGGTAATGCCCTTTTCTGCCTTTTACAACTGGTGCCAAAATATTAATCGGCTTTCCGTCAAACTGAGTTAAAATTTGGTTCATGATTTGGTCTTCAGACATCTTTACCATTTTTTCGCCGGTGTTGTAAGAATAAGCATCGCCGATACGGGCGTACAGCAAGCGCAAAAAATCGTAAATCTCTGTAATGGTTCCAACGGTAGAACGCGGGTTTTTAGAAGTGGTTTTTTGTTCGATAGCAATTACCGGACTTAAACCCGATACTTTGTCCACATCGGGGCGTTCCATTCCGCCCATAAACTGACGGGAATAAGCCGAAAATGTTTCCATGTATCTACGCTGACCTTCGGCATAAATGGTATCAAATGCCAATGAAGATTTCCCCGAACCACTTAAACCGGTAATTACCACCAGCTTGTTTCGCGGAAAAGAAATATCTATATTTTTTAAATTATGAACTCTGGCACCGTAAACTTCAACCTCACTTTGTTCGCCCAAATCAATTGGATTATTACTCATAGCTAGCTTTCTTCTTTTATACAAAAAACGACGAAGCTTTTTGTTTTAAATTTTTGCAAAAATAACGAAAAAAGGGCGCATTTTATGATTGGGCTTGTTCTTTGGAATGTCATTTAAAGTTGGATTTATTTACAAAAGACAATATGCGCTAACGATTGAAGTGGCATCCTTTTTTTGTGCTTCGGATCTGCTTAGGACAACAAAAAAAGATATAACGGAAAGCGTGTTAAAGCGCCCTAACTAAAAAAACAGAGATACTGAAATCAGAAAAAGTTTTTAAAAACTAGCAATAGCACCAAATTTCACTACTTTTAAACCATGCAATTTGGAAAAGTAGAAAACCCCGCAGAAATAGATTTTAGCCTTCCGGCAGATGCAAAGGAAACCGCAGCCGTTTTGAAAGAAAACAAATCTAAAGCTGATTTAAAAGCCTATGTTGGATGCGCAAAATGGAACAAAACGGATTTAAAAGGCTTTTATCCGAAAGGATCAAGAGATGAGCTGAGCTATTACGCAACCCAGTTTAACTCCATTGAATTAAACGCTACATTTTACAGCATCCCAGAACGCCAACAGGTTATAATCTGGAACGAAAAAACACCTGCAGATTTTAAGTTTTTTCCGAAAATCACCAATACGGTAAGTCATTTTCGGAGGTTAAACAACATTAAAGAACCGCTGATGCAGTTTTGTGATGCCATCAGTAATTTTGAGGATAAATTAGGAATGGCTTTTTTACAACTGCATGATAATTTTAAACCCAAAGATTTTGACAGGTTAAAAACGGTAATTGAGGAATTTCCGAAAGCGATTCCGTTGGGTGTTGAGCTAAGAAATGAGGAATGGTTTACCGATGAAAAAGTTGCCAATGAGGTTTTTGAGCTTTTCCATAAACACCACATTTCAAATATTATTGTGGATACCGCAGGCAGACGGGATATGTTGCACATGAAATTGACATCGCCTAAGGCTTTTATAAGATACGTTGGCGCCAATGACAAAAGTGATTACGCCAGATTGGATGAATGGGTAGAACGAATTGTAAAATGGAGAAAAGAAGGTTTGCAGGAACTTTATTTTTTTGTTCACCAGAATGTTGAAAAAGCTTCGCCCCTGCTTTCTGCTTATTTTATTGAAAGACTAAATAAAGCTTTGGATTTAAAGTTAACTGTCCCTAAAATGGCAACGGAGAACCCAACTTTGTTTTAATTTTTGTTTTTATTTTAAACGGTTTCGGCTTTTACGCTCAGGCTTGCCTGCCCTCATGCCGGGCATTGGCAAATACTTTTTTTCCGCAAAAAAGTATTCAAAACCCGAGTGAAACGAACACATGAAAGCCGATATAAAACAATAGATAAATTGAATAAACTCTCGCCTGCGCCCTTTGCTATGGAAGCTTTACTTTTACCTTGTTCATCTGTACCGCAAAGGCCAAGGGCGAATTAACGGTTAATTTAGGCTTGTACTTGACTGGTACGTGGAAAATTGGACTTCATCTCAGGAATTTATTTTCAACAATGCAGATGCGTTAACGATTGGAAAGGCATCCTTTTTTGCTTTTTCTGCAAAAAAGATACAGAGGAAAGCGTGTAAAAACGGCCAAATAAAAAATTAAACTTTTACATCAAACCCTACACCTTAAACCCTCTACCTTTTACCCTAATTTTAATATCTTTGCGCCAACATGAGTGATAATAGATATAACCAGCGTGGCGTTTCTGCCGGAAAAGAAGATGTCCATAATGCCATCAAGAATATTGATAAAGGCATTTTCCCTCAGGCTTTCTGCAAAATTATTCCTGATATTTTAGGTAATGATGAGGCTTATTGCAACATTATGCATGCAGATGGTGCAGGAACAAAATCTTCTTTGGCTTATATTTATTGGAAAGAAACCGGCGATATTTCTGTTTGGAAAGGGATTGCGCAGGATGCGATTATCATGAATTTGGATGATTTGCTTTGCGTTGGCGCAACCGACCATATTTTATTGTCATCTACCATCGGAAGAAATAAAAACCTAATTCCGGGCGAAGTAATTGCCGAAATCATCAACGGAACGGAAGAAATTTTGGCCGATTTACGCGAAATGGGTATCAATATTTATTCAACCGGTGGCGAAACTGCCGATGTTGGGGATTTGGTGCGTACCATTATTGTGGATTCTACGGTTACATGCCGTATGAAACGCGAGGACGTGATTTCTAACCATACCATTACAGATGGTGATGTGATTGTTGGATTATCATCAAGCGGACAAGCGACTTACGAAACGGAATACAACGGCGGGATGGGTTCAAACGGATTAACATCTGCCCGGCATGATGTTTTTGAAAAAGCCATCGCCAACAAATTCCCCGAAAGCTTTGACCCCGCTGTTCCTTTTGACTTGGTTTTTTCTGGTAAAAAAGCGCTGACAGATTTAGTTCAAGTTTCGGATGATTTAAGCGTAACTGCCGGAAAGTTGGTTTTATCGCCAACAAGAACGTACGCTCCGGTGATCAAAAAAATATTAGATCAGCACCGTTCCCAAATTCACGGAATGGTACATTGTAGCGGTGGCGCACAAACCAAGGTGCTGCACTTTATAGAAAAACTGCATATCATTAAAAATAATTTATTCCCAATTCCACCGCTTTTCAAACTCATTCAGGAGCAATCTGGTACCGATTGGAAAGAAATGTATAAGGTTTTTAATATGGGACACCGCATGGAAATTTACGTTCCAGCTAATGTTGCACAAAGAATCATCGAGATTTCTAAATCTTTCGGGATAGATGCACAGATTGTAGGTAGGGTTGAAAAGGCGGAGAAAAAGCAGGTAACGATTACCAGCGAGTTTGGGGAGTTTGTTTATAACTAGGTAAATGGATAATCTTCTTGCTAAAGAAAACAACAATTTTAATTTAGTAAGATTATTTGCCTGTTTACAAGTTTTAGTTCTCCATACATATAGTTTTTATAATGTTGGAGAAAACACCCTTTTCTTAAAAATATTATGGCTTTTTCCCGGGGTAATTATTTTCTTTACCATTAGCGGTTTTTTAATTGCCAAATCTTTAGAAAATTCCACCGAAAGTTCCTTCGGTTTAAAGCGGGTATTTAGAATTTACCCCGCACTTTTTGTAAACGTAGCTATTACATGCCTACTTCTGTTCTATTTTAATTCGGCTAGTTTAAACCTTGATTTATTCAAGTATCTGCTTGCTCAACTCTCTATTTTCCAATTTTACACACCCGAAAGTATGAAAAGTTTCGGAATGGGGCATCATCCAAATGGTGCACTTTGGACTATTAGTGTGGAACTTCAATTTTACATTTTCTTTTTTCTGTTGACTAAAATTACCAAGTGGAAAAATAAAAGTATCCGGTTTAAAAACAATATTATCCCTTATCTAGTTGTGCTTTCTTGTTTCGTAAATTATTACGTTAACAAAAACCTAACTTTTGGATCGTTAGGCTACAAACTGCTTTTTAATTCTCTTCCTTATAACTTCACCTTTTTTGGAATTGGTATTTTGTTATGGATAAATTTAGCATCGATAAAGAAACTCTTCTACGGAAAAACAGCTTACTGGGCAGGTTTATTGGCGATTTTTATCTGCATAATTATAGTTTATGACATTAAAATAGCTCGCTATCAATTTGATACCATCAGTTTTTTATATCTGCTATTGCTGATACTCTGTATGTTTTCATTCGCTTTCAGCTATACCCATTTAAGCTTCAGCCTACTTAAAAATGTAGATGTCTCTTACGGAACTTACATTTACCATGTACTGGTTATCAATACTTTTCTGCAGTTAAGAATTTCAAGCAATTACTTTATTTTAATTTATACTTTAGCTATCCTTTGCGGTATAGCCTCTTGGTACGGTATCGAAAAACATTTTTTGGCATTTTCAAAAAAATTGCGTTTAGACTCCTAAAAAACAAAAATTAGATAGTTTGAAAATCATTTCTAATTATCCATATAGCCAAATAAAACATAGGCTTTTTATTAAAAATACAAAATTTAAAATTAGTTTTTCTTTTTTTTGCCAAATCCTTTCATTTTTCATGCTGAGATGACTAGCTTTGCTGGCTATGCCAAAAGTCTCATCAAAAGGAGAACAAATGCCGGCTTCCCCAATAAGGAAGTTGACTCCGTTTGCCGATAAAGCAAAGAAGCAAGGAATAAAAGTATATCATTTAAACATTGGTCAGCCGGATATTGAAACGCCTAAAGCAATGCTTGACGCGATAAAAAATACCGACATTGATGTTTGGGCATATACCGCATCTGAAGGAACAGAAAGCTATAGAGAAAAATTAGCGGCTTATTACAATAAGTTGAATTACAACATTACTCCAGATGACATTATCGTTACCTTAGGCGGTTCTGAGGCAATATTAATTGCTTTACGCTCTTGCTTTGACATAGACGAGGAGATTTTAATTCCTGAACCATTTTACGCTAACTATAACGCATTTGCTTGCCAAACAGACGTAGTGGTTACGCCAATTTCATCAAGTATAGAAACAGGCTTTGCTTTGCCTTCCGTTAAGGAATTTGAAAAATACATTACGCCGCGTACCAGAGCAATCATGATTTGTAATCCCAATAATCCGACAGGCTATCTATACAGCCAAGATGAAATGGAGGATTTAAAAGAAATTGCCCTAAAACACGATTTATTTATCATTGCTGATGAAGCTTATCGAGATTTCTGTTATGATGGCAGAAAATTTATCTCACCCATGTTTTTACCGGGATTGGAAGAACATGTAATTATTGTTGATACCGTTTCTAAGAGATACAGTGCATGTGGTGCAAGATTAGGATGTTTGATCACTAAAAACAAAGACGTTAGAGCTACCGGTTTAAAGTTTGCGCAAGCCAGATTAAGTGCAGGAATGCTAGAACAGATTGCCGGAGAAGCCGCTTTAGACACTCCGGACGAATACTTTGAAGAGATAAATAAAGAATATACTGCCAGAAGAGATATTTTGGTGGAAGCCTTGAACAAAATGGAAGGCGTTTTTTGTCCAGTTCCAGGTGGTGCTTTTTATGTAGTTGCCAGCTTACCGGTTGATAATGCGGAGAATTTCTGCAGGTGGATTTTGGAAGAATTCAATTACGAAAAACAAACTGTAATGATTGCGCCTGCAGCAGGCTTTTATGTGGGTGATGACAAAGGCTTGAACGAAGTTCGTTTGGCTTATGTCATCAATCAAGAAGACATTAAAAAGGCCATGATATGTTTAGAAAAAGCTTTAGAAGCTTATCCGGGAAGAACAAAGTGAAAGGTTTAAAGCGGAATTAATGTAGAAAAGTTAGCACTCTTAACTTTAAACTCTTAACTTTGAACTTCTACAAAAACTGGGCTCGACCGGAATAGACAGGATGGATGATAAGTGTGTAAGCATGCAGCGCAATGAGGATTCAGCGCTTAAATATTGATTCTCAAAACACAAAAGGCGAAAATAACTACGCTCTTGCTGCTTAATCTTAACCAAGTTAAGATTGCTTAGTCGCACTTTAGAAGTGCGAGCGAGATGTTTCCCGAAGGCCAAGTCTGGCGGCAATCGATATGGAAGCACAGAAATGCCGGAATAAGGAAAAGTAAGTTTCGGACTTTTCTCGAAAATTAAAGAAACTAAGGAGTAGCCAGGATGTTTATGTCCAAGTTGCTCTCGAAAACCAACCATAAAATAAGCATGTAGAAAGCGCAACTGGTCCCATGTTTGGACGAGGGTTCGAATCCCTCCGGGTCCACATTATTAAAAATAAACCCTTGTAAACAAGATATTTACAAGGGTTTTTAGTTTTAGGAGACAAAAGTGGGATAAAAAAGGCCAATTATAATGTCAGACAAAAATCCTTCAAACTAATTTTCAAGATCTTTAGCTAATACTTTTATAATAACATTAGTTAATTTACGAAAACTTAAGATATTCTTCTCTTAAAATACAAGACCAGAATCGGCTAACGATTGAAATAGATACCGCTCAGTGCTTAACGCCTAGCACAGTATGAACGGATAGCGAGTGAAAACACACAAAACAACCAAAAACACTTAACACTATCTTAACCATACCCTCACTTTTAATTAATCATAAGCTAACAAACACCTAACATTGCGCTAATACTTTTGCAACAACCAAACAAAAGTAAAAGTGAAATATTTTTTTAAATCCCTAAAAATTAGCACGATGCTAATTTTATTAACAACAACGGCATTTGCACAAACAGGAAAAATTACAGGAAAAGTTGTTGATAAAGGCAACGGAGAAACATTAATTGGTTTAACAGTTGGTATTGATGGCACAAGCAAAGGTGCATCTACTGATATTGACGGTAGATTTATAATCGCCAATTTAAATCCAGGTAAATACAATGTAACCTTTAGATACCTAGGCTACCAATCTAAAACCATTACAGCTGTTGAAGTTAAGGAAAATGAAACTACCACGCTTAACATTAGCATGGAAGAATCTGCAAAACAAGCTTTAAACGAGGTTGTAGTTACCGCCAGCTATGTAAGGGCTTCGGTTAATGCTTTATACGCACAACAGAAAAATAGCGTCAGCATCTCTAGTGGCATTTCTTCTGACGTGATTAAACGTTCGCCAGATAAAAACACTTCCGAAGTTTTAAAAAGGGTGAGTGGCGCTTCCATTCAGGATAACAAGTTCATTATCGTAAGGGGATTATCTGATCGGTATAATACCGCCATGTTGAACAATGCAATATTGCCAAATACAGAAGTGGACAGAAAAGCTTTCTCTTTTGACATTATCCCATCCAACTTGGTTGATGCAATTGTTGTAAACAAAACAGCTTCAGCAGATCTTCCTGGCGATTTTTCGGGAGGTATTATCCAGATTTCAACTAAAGATTTCCCGGACACTAAATTTGTGAACTTGTCTTTAGGAACATCTTACAATACTCAATCTACTTTCAAAAATTTTATTAGCGCACCAAAAAGCGGAAACGAAGTCTTCGGATTTTATGATAAAGGGCGTGATATCCCTGCAATTTTTCCGTCAAAAGCCGAATATTTAGCATTGCCTAGTCAAGGACCAGAAAGGTTTGAACTATCCAGAGCTTTTAAAAACAACTGGGGGTACAACGATGTAAAATCTAAACTAGGGCCAATTTTTCAGGCAAATTATGGCAACAGTAAAATATACGATAACAGCAATAAATTTGGAACTATCCTTTCTTTATCTTACCGTTATGATGAACGTTTAAAAGATGTTGATCAGATTGCTTATGCTGGGCAAAACGTGGGCGATAAATTTAACGACCAGGTTTACAGTTATAACACCAACATTGGAGGCTTAGCAAATTTCGCCTACTCTTGGGGAAGCAATAAAATAGCTTTGAAAAATATTTACAACCGTGTAATTGAAAGCAAATTTACCAACAGAAATGGTATTGATGAAAGCAGCCAACCTTTTTCAAGAACAGCTGATTATTTATTGCAACGTTCTTTAATTAGCAACCAGCTAAGTGGTGATCATTTACTGTCCGAAACCAGTAAAATTAAATTTGATTGGAATTTGAATTATGCCAACACTGACCGTAAAGAACCTGGCTTTAAAAGAATGGAGTACTCGCAAGGCGTTGCATCTGTACCAAACGGTTCATCAGATCCACGCATAGCGGGTAACTTCTCGTCATTACTGAACGAAAATGCCTACGGTGCTTCGGCAAATTTCACCATTCCGGTAAAATGGTTTAAAGACAACAACAAGATTAAATTTGGATATTTTGGTAGTTTAAGAGATCGTGATTTTAGCGCTAGGGTTATCGGTTTTATCAGAGACAATAATTTTGATAATAATGCGGCATTGTCTCTTCCTCAAGATCAGATTTTTAATCCAGAAAATATCAGACCAAGAGGATTTGTTTTAGATGAAATCACCAACGGAAGCGATGCCTACAAAGCAAACTCGTTTTTAAATGCAGGATTCCTAATGTTTGATGGCTTTACCAGCGATAAGTTGAGATTGAGTGCGGGTGTAAGAGCAGAATCGTATCGTCAAAAATTAACCAGCGCCGACAACTCTTACACACCAATTGTAGTTGATACTACATACGTAAATATTTTACCTTCTGTTAACCTGATTTATAACCTAACAGAAAAATCAAGCTTAAGGTTATCTGGATCGCAAACAGTGGGCCGTCCTGAATTCAGAGAAATTGCCCCGTTTTCATTTTACGATTTCAACAAAAACGTTTCTGTACAAGGTAACCCAAAGCTTAAACAATCAAGTACTATTAATGTTGATTTAGGTTTTGCAACCTACCCTGGCACCGGCGAAGTGTTTTCTGTTTCTACCTTCTTTAAAAGATTCGATTTACCGATTGAGCAGGCTTTACAATTGGGTACAAGCGGTAGAACCATCGGATATTCAAATGCCAAATCTGCAACATTATACGGTGTAGAAGCAGAAGTGCGTAAATCTTTAAAGTTTATTGATGATCGATTTAAGAACTTCACTTTCAGCGCAAATGCATCTTTCATTAAATCCGAAGTGGTGGTTTCTAGATTAGTTAATAAAGATGGAGTAAGACCGCTACAAGGACAATCACCTTACTTAATCAATACCGGTATCCAATATAACTCTGCGTCTGCGAACGGTGTTGGTTTCAGTTTATTATACAACAGAATTGGAAAAAGAATTTGGGCGGTAGGAAACGTACAGGACAAAGATATTTATGAAAACCCACGTAATATTTTGGATTTCCAGTTCTCTAAAAAAATAGCCAACTCAAAAGGAGAATTCAAAATCAACTACAGTGATATTTTAAATAATAAAGGTATTTTTTATCAGGATGCAAACAACAACGGACAATTTGATAGCGGAAAAGATTATGTAAACATCTCCGAAAGATATGGCTCTAGCATCTCTTTAAGCTTTGCCTATACTTTTAAATAACACTTAACATTAACTTAACTAAAAACACCGGGTTATTTAATGTAAACGTAATATTTAGGTAACCTGTCTCTTCTACTTTTATAAAAAATAAAAACAATAAAAATGAGAAATTTCAAATCACAATTTTTAGTAGCATCCCTAATAGGTATATCTGCATTTACAGCTTGTAAGAAAGATAATTCAGACCCTATAGTAGAACCACCGGTGGGAGATAACACAGAAACACTTTCTAACACATTTTTTGATAGAGTAGCCTACAAAGGTGCCTTTGGTACAACAGACTG
This sequence comes from uncultured Pedobacter sp., assembly GCF_946480185.1. Next base: position 64,487 of record NZ_CAMLIG010000017.1, read on the forward strand.
GTCTGCAGGTTGGGCAAACTACAACCCGCAACAAACTGACTACCCTGCAACTAATGCTACATTATCTGGTAATATTACCACCAATACTACGTTGGATGCAAATAAAGTTTACCTAATGTCGGGTTTTATTTATGTTAAGTCTGGTGCAACATTAACCATCCCAGCCGGAACTATCCTTAGAGGAGATAAAAGCTCTAAAGCAACAATTATTGTAACTCAAGGAGCCAAAATTATGGCAGAAGGAACGGCAGCTAAACCAATTATTTTCACTTCAAACATTGCTAAAGGATCAAGAGCTCCTGGCGATTGGGGAGGAATTATTTTATTGGGTAAAGCTCCTAACAATATCCCTGGAGGAGTTGGAACCATTGAAGGAGGCGTTAACAATGCAGCAAATGATGGTGCGCATGGCGGTATGAACGCAGCAGATAATTCAGGTACATTAAAATATGTTCGTATCGAATATCCGGGTATTGCTTTTCAACCGAATAATGAGATCAACGGCTTAACTTTAGGTTCAGTAGGTACTGGAACAACTTTAGATTACATTCAGGTTGCTTTCTCTGGTGATGATTCTTATGAGTGGTTTGGTGGAACTGTTAATGCAAAACATTTAATATCAACTTCAAACGTAGATGATTCTTTCGATTTTGATAACGGTTTTGAAGGTAAATTGCAATTTTGTGTAGGTCAAAGAGATCCACAATTGGCAGATCAGGCGGGACAATCGAACGGTATTGAGTCAGACAATTCTGAAACAGACTTCATTTCAATACCAAGAACCCGCCCAGTAATTTCAAATATGACAATTATTGGTCCGGTAGCAAATTCAGCTTCTTTAGCAAGTGTTGACACAAAACACGAGCATGCCAATTTGTGGAGAAGAGGTTCTAAAATGGTTTTGGGGAATTCTATCTTCATCGGTTTTAGATATGGCTTAAATATACGCGACAAAGAAACTGGAGATGCTTTAACTGATGGAACGTCAATAATTTCAAATAACATTTACCAGTCTTATGTAGCTGGTCTTGATATCATTGCGTCTGGCAACACTCCTTCCTTTACAACAGTAGATTTATTAAAAACTTACTTTAACGCTAAAGGAAACGCTAATATTACTGAAGCTGCTTCACAAGCATTGTTAAACAATCCTTTTAGCTTAACAGCTCCAAATTTCACTTTAAAATCCGAATCTTCTGCAGCAACTGGTGCTCAGTTTTAAATAAAATCATTTTCCCAGGAGGGAGATTCCAAAATTGGAATTTCCCTCCTTTTGTTTAAGGAAATTTCAAATCTTATGCATCATTGATTTCAAGCTTATGTACAGTATTAGAAATACATACTAAAAGGATATAAATTTTGCATCCATTTTATACATCATAAAGTTGAAGATCATAAAACTAGAAGAGAAGTTTCTAAAATATTTAAATATAATATTGGCTTAACATATTGGTAACTAAACTACACTATTATTGTATAACAAATATTTAGAAACATGAAAAAATTAATGCTAAAAAAAATCGAATTCTCCTTTTGGGAGTTGTATTAGCCATGCTATCCTCTTCGTGTGAGAAGAAAGAAGCTTCTGAAGATTCCTTAATTTTAAAGAAGACAGTTAATAAGGGAGTAAATCAAAGTGAAAGTGATAAACTGATATTTTATTTGAGTAAAACATTAGGTGTAAAAGAGTCAGATATTGAATTTGATTCAAATCATGAGAAGTTCATTGTTCTGAAAAAGTTGGAATTTCCACTATATGAAATATCAAAACAATATTCCAATGCAAATGAATTCAAATTAACTAATGGTATTAAAAATTAAAATTATGAGAAATTTTTTAAAGAAGACAGCTATTATAATAATAGTTTCAATAACTAACACAGCTTATTCAAGTACTTTATTGCAATCTTATAATATCCATCCTTCAGATTTAGTTAATGGCAAAATAAATGTTAGTTCTAATCCAAAATCCTTTACGGCATTGTTTACACTTACAAGAGGTATCAAACCTACTACAGGCGGATATGAAGATGTTAATGCCAAAGTAAGAGTCTTTGTTGTCTCTCCAACTCACTTTGATCCATTAATTATTTCCGATGTAAAAACTATCACAACAAGTAATTTCTCTGGAGATTATTATTACGACGGATCAATACAATGTAGTTTACCCTCAAGCTATAGTGATGGTAAAGTTTACATTGAATATAGTTACGAATATAGTCCTGGTTATTTCACAAGCTACTCAAGTTCAGTAAATTACTTCAATACTCAGATTACAAATTGGATAACAGATTTAGATAATTCAATTAGATATAATGATTATGGATGTACAATAAAGTGGAATTCCCAATTAGTTACTACAAATACGGTAACTTTTGAAGTTTACCAGTTTGGTGTATTAAAAGGAACTATTGTTAGTGGCACACCAAACGATGGCGAACAATATATGGATTGGACAACTCTAGCTACAACAGGAGGCAATCCATATGGAGGTCCTATTGAAACAGGTGTTGGGGATCCTCATTGGTGGTATGATGTGCAATTAAAGATTATTTCTGACTCCAATCCTAATATTTCATCTATTACCCCAAAGTTTAAAATGCAATATGATTAAGATACAGTATTATTTACCGTTTTTAATTAGTAAAAATCACTGTAAACTTTGCATAAACATTAACTGCTTCTCCATGAGATGAAGCTGAGTTTAAATTCACATAAACAAAACTACCTTTGAGTAACAAAATCAAGCTTACAAATTTATTTTTCACGCGGTAAGTTTGTAAGTTTGGTTTAAGAAAGCGGTTTCAGTTATTGAAATCGCTTTTTTATTTTTGTAATTTTTAGCATGCAATCCTATTCCGTTTGTAAAGGTTTTACTAAACCTTTAGCAGATGATATCTCCATATTAATAGAACCTACCACTACATCAGCTTGTGCCTTTACAGGAATCCTGTTTGCATCGTCACTAATCCATAAATAAATTCTGCTGTCTTTTCTAAAAACTCTTCCCGGCCTAATAGAAGGGCTAAATTTCAAACATCTGATTCTCCCTAAATCCGTATCAACAGTTTCTTTTCCAAAATATTGAACAGTAAGAGGCGTAATTTCATCATCTAAAAAATAGTAGATCGTAAACTTATCCCCTATTCTCATATTACTTAAATCAATGTTTCTGGTAAAGTAATAAGCACTTACCAAATCAAATGTTTGGCTTATCGGCGATCTGAAAGTTCCCTTTTTTGCAACAACTTTCTTTTCATCTTGATAAAATCTTGCCTTGTCATTTCGTCTATATTTATTTTCCCGAATGTTTTCGGTATATAAATAAGGGCTGTAATTTTGTCTATCAATGTAAGAATCATAACGATTGCGAACCTTGTAAAAAATATCGAAAGTGCCAGATGTATTTCCTTCTACCAAAAGATGGTAAGTTGACCTGTTATCAAATTTCACATCGCTTGAAAGTACTCGTAACTTAGCCTCGGCAGCGGTAATAAAGCCGTACTTAAGTTTGTAAGTCAAAGTTTCCCCTTCTTTAAAAGATGACGTATTTATGTAATCTAAACCCTGTGCAAAACTGCTTGTACAAATTAAAGCAAAAGCAAATATTAAGATTGAAAGCTTATTCATAAATGGTAGAATTACAAAATTTGCACCAAACTAATCTTTTCGCTTAAAGATAGGTACGGTTGAGCATGGTTCTCCATACATCACACTTTTAGCAATATTATTTAATTTAGCGGTGATAGCCATATAGGCAGAAGTTGGAACTTCAATATCTCCACAGCCCTTGATAACCAATCTTTGATCTCGATATTGCTCCAGTGGAAGTTTTTCTAATGCCTGCAAATAAAGAGAAGTTTCTAAAACCTCCAAATCTCCAAATACAACAAAATTGGCGTAGGGCGCAAGTTTAGATGCAATAAGCATATAGGCCCAAGTAGGTACAATTGCATCTGCCGAACAAATTACAGAAACGTTCTTACCTGTATATTGGGTCCAATCATGGGTTTTAACAAATTCCCTAAAGTCCTTTTCCCTTAATATTAATCCTTGGAAAAGGTTATCTGTAATATCATAAACTACCCGCTCACCAGGGTGATGCAAATCTGCTAGATCAAAGGACACTAATCCACTTAATGCAACTTTGTTAACAATATTTTCCTGAATTTCCATATCTCAATAAACTAAAAAAGCCGGGAATTGTTGTCAATCCCGGCTTTAAAAATAAGTATTTTATCTATTAATAAAACTTAGCTCTGTAATCTTTTACGTTTGCCTTTTTACGTAAAACTTCAAAAACAGCAGCGTCAACTTGTTGGCTGATAGTTTTTTCCAATTGATCTTTAACTTTTAAAACGTTAGTTAAAGGAGCTGGGTTAATAAAACTTTTTACAGTATAAACATAAACACCACGGTCGCCTTCAATAACTTTTGATAGTTTATTGGGTTGAGAACCAAAAATACTACCGATAACTTTATTTTCTTGCGCTACACCAGGAATAACCGGATTAGCGAAAACAACATTTTCTACCGGTGTAACTTGAGTTCCTGTTTTTTGAGCCACCTGCGCAAGTGACGATGCACCTTCAACAGCTTTATCAAAAGTAGCTTTTAACACTTTAGCTTGCACCGCTCTTTTTACATCAGGTTCAATTTGCGCTTTAACATCATCAAGGCTTAAGGTACCTTCTGGTTTAATTGCAGTTAATACGGCAACCACATATTTATCGCCGATATCAAAAATCTCATTTGAAACATCGCCTTTCTCTGCTTTATAAGCCCAACGAACTAAATTCCTAGCATCATCCAAACCTGGCAAAGAAGATTGTAGAGGTGTAACATCTGCACCAACTAACTTATTTAAACCTTGTTTTTGTGTGTTCTCGTCAAAAGATTTTAAATCTGTTACTGTGCTTAAAAAGCTTTGTGCTTTTTGATAAGCAACCTGCTCTGTAGACGAACTTGGCAATAACGCTTTATCAACTATGGCAACTTTCACCACTTTAGACATGCCTATTTGCTTTTCTATATTGATGACATGAACACCATATTGTGTTTTCACGATTAGCGTTTGACCTACAGAACCGTTAAAAACAGCGTCTTCAAAAGCTGGAATCATAGAACCTCGGGCAAAAGTACCTAAATCGCCACCTTTATCCTTAGATGCATCTGTACCATATTCTGCAGCTAGCTTTGCAAAATCAGCACCGCCCATAATTAATTTCTTTAATGAATCTGCCTTGGCCATTGCTTTATCCATTCCGCCTACTGTAGCCGGATTGATTAAAATATGACGAGCTTTCACTGAATCAGGGCTTACTCTTGCATCAATTAACTTAGCAACTTTATAAGATCCGTTAGAAAAATATGGACCGTAAACAAATCCTTTACTTGCGTTAAACATCACAGAATCTAAAGCAGGCTCCAATTGTCCTTTTTTATGATAAGTAATAGGCGTTTTTGTATCGGCATTGATCGCTACAAATAACGAATCATTTGTTGAAGCTTTTAAGCCTTCAGCTATTTTATCAATTTTAGCCTTTGCATCTAAGCTATCTTGTTTTGACGGTGCTGCGTTAAAAGCTACATATTCAAAAGTTCTGGTTTCAGATGGATTTTTAAATTTGTATTTATTTTTTTCGTAGTATTCTTTGTAATCAGCATCAGTTAATTTAATCTGAGACTCAGGAACACTTGCGTAATCCTTATATACATAGTCAAAATTAACCAGCTTATTTTTATTGATGTAATCATCTTTAGCATCTAAAGAGTTTACGTAAATACCATTTTTAACTAAACTGATGTACTTTTCGTTTTCACGTTGTTGGTGTACGCTTTCTTCCAAAGCCACCCATTGAGCCTTCAACTGACCAGATGGATCTGTATCTGCACTTTTTCTTGAACTAAGTGCTGTTGCTCTATCAAACTGTCCGGTTTGTTGATTGGTAAAAATTTGCTTCACTTGTGGAGACGGATTGTCAAACATTAAATCAAACAATTCCGATTCACCAACAGCAATTCCCAAATCGGAAGTTTGCTTTTTCAAAATCATTCCAGAAATAGTCTGATTCCATGTATTCTCAACAACATAAGAAGTCATTTGAGCATTTAAACTCCCCATTTGTTGTTTAAACTGCTGAGAATTTTGTTCAACTTTATCGTTAAAATCCTTGTAGTTGATTGACTCTTTTCCAACTACACCTACTTCGCTTTTAGAATCGGCAATAAAACCTTGCCCACTTCTTATCGCATCACTTAACAGAAACGCCACAATTGCAACACCGATAGCAACCACTATGATCACTCCTGCTCGGTTGCGCAAAAAACCCATTATACCCATATCGTAAACTATGCTTTATTTTAGAGGGCGCAAGATACAAATTTAACCAATAAAGCATAAAATTTATTTTCTTTATATCTATCATAAAATAAGGCTTTTATAATTTATACTGAGTTTTATCGGATAAATTGATTTTAAAAAAAGCATTATTATAACTTTGTGGCTTATGGTATCAATTTTATTAAAAAAAGGTAAAGAAAAAGCTGTTTTACAACGTCATCCCTGGATTTTTTCTGGCGCAGTACAAAATATCAAAGGCAAACCCGAGAACGGTGAGTTAGTAGCTGTTTACTCCTCTACTAACGAATTCTTAGCGTATGGCTACTATAATAACGAATCAAGAGTAGCGGTTAGGGTATTAAGTTGGGAAGAAAACAATTTGCCTAATGAAGATTGGTACCGTAAAAGATTGCAAGTGGCCGTAAAAAACAGACTGCATTTGTTAACGAATAAAAACAACACTTGTCGACTTGTTTTTAGTGAATCGGATTATTTACCGGGATTAATTGTCGATAAATACGGTGATTATCTTTCTGTTCAGATTCTGACATCAGGAATGGAAATCATGAAAACCGTGATTTTGGACGAATTGCAAAAACTAACCGGTGCAAAAGGCGTTTTTGATAAAAGCGATGCTAGTGCAAGAGCGCATGACGGATTAGCAGAAGGAAATGGACTGCTTGCTGGCGCTTTGCCTCCGGACTTTGTAGAAGTAAAAGAGAACGGTATTAAATACCACATCAATATTATTGAGGGACAAAAATCTGGGTTTTATTGCGACCAACGCTTTAACCGACAGATGCTTGCGGGCTACGTTAAAGACAAAAAAGTGCTGGATTGCTTTAGCTACAGCGGAGGCTTTACCCTAAATGCACTGGCAAATGGCGCTAAAGAAGTTACCGCTGTTGATAGCTCATCCTTAGCGATAGAAACGCTAAAGAAAAACCTTAGCTTAAATAAATTTGACGCAAATAACTGCACTGCAATTCAAAACGATGTAAACAAGCAGCTGAGAATTTTTAAAGAAGCTGGAGAAACATTTGATATCGTAATTTTAGATCCGCCAAAATATGCACCTTCAAGATCTGCATTGGACAGAGCAGCCAGGGCTTATAAAGATTTAAACCGTTTAGGGATGCAAATTTTAACAGAAGGCGGATTATTAGCAACTTTTAGTTGTTCTGGCGCTGTTGATATGGAAACGTTTAAACAAATTATAGCTTGGGCCGCTTTAGACGCGGGTAAAGAAGTACAAATTATTCATCAGTTTACACAGCCAGAGGATCATCCGGTAAGAATATCTTTCCCAGAAGGAGAATATTTAAAAGGGTTACTTTGCCGCGTTTATTAAACAATATTTAATCTTCAAATTTCAATTTCCCCAACAAGCCTTGCATTTTAAGCGCAATTTGTTGATGTGTTTTTTGTAGCGAGGCAATAAGCTGCTGTATTTCAGTGGCTTTCAAAGGCTTTTTTAGGTAATGCAGTTTATTGACTTCAAAGGTTTTTACGCTATCATTATTATTGGTTAAAAAAATGATAGTGGGTTGCTTTTTAATTTTCTCGATAAATTTCAGAGCCGATAAATCATCGCCTTTAACGGCTAAAAACAACAAATTAGGTTCTTTGTCATTTACTAAACTTAGTCCTTCTTTGACATTTGTTACGGTTGCTAAAACTTTTACAAAATCATTTTGAGTCAAAATATCTGATAGATTTTCGCTTTCTTTTAACTCCTCATCTATAATTATACAGGTAAATTTTTCCATCGGTTTAAAATCAAAATTAGTTTTCTTAATCCTCAAATATTGCGCACTAAATAATGCATTACAAAAACCAAAAATACTTATTTGCGTTAAAGCATTATGGAAAAAGAAGATACTAATTATTACTCTGGCGAAGCAAAATTTTCTCCGGTTCCGTTAACGGTAAACTCGCCAGTAATTAGGGCAACAGATAAAAACAAAATCCAGGCAAATGCACTTGAGACAATGCACCTACAAGCTCATCAGCAAGTTGAAATGTTGCGTAAACAAGCAGAATTAATTATGCAACAGGTAAAAGAAATTGAAGATCGCCTAAAAATATCTGAATTAATTTACAAAGCTGAACTCCGTTTTAAACCAGTTTTAGGCCAAGTTTATCACCTCTACGAAAAGCAGGAAAAGGGAACACTTTTGGTAAGTATGATTGCGCCGGAAGAATGGGGACGTTCAAAAACTCTTTCCCGCTATTTATCTACCATTCGTTTGCTGTCTGATTCTACTTGGGAAGTTTTAAATAAAGCCAGTTTTAGTTTTGAGGAGCTGCTTTCAACCATTCCATCAAATCAGGATACTTAAATTGATATCCTTTTGAAATGATCTTATTGGCATCAATAATCTTAAAATCCTTTTTCTCCGCTATAAAATCGGCATGTTTACCGTAAAGGTTCATAGTTGCCATATCGTAAAACTCCATTTTTGTGGGATGACTTGGTGTTGCACCGTTAAAAATTTCATTCCATAAATCATCCTCAATTACTTTACTGATTACGCCAATACAATCATCCAAATGAATAAGATTCATCGGTGCTAAACCGTTTGGAATATCACTTTTACTTGCAAAGAATCTTCCTGGGTGTCTATCTGGCCCGATAAGTCCAGCCATTCTTATTATGGTAGTAGCTCTATTGTTTAAACTGGAGAAAATATTCTCTGCCGCTAGCATTCTTTTAGCTGTAGCTGTATCTCCAAAAGAATTGCTTTCTTCTGTATGTATTCCATTATTTTCAGAATAAACAGATGTTGAAGAAATAAATATGACTTTTTTTACGGATGACAGCAAAATTTCATTTCTAAGATACTGTAGTTTAGCCAAATACAGCTCACCAGAACCATCGTGTCGCCCCGGCGGAATATTAATAATTAACAAATCAACAGCTAGAAAATCTTTAATACCGTTAATAGTATCTGCAGTACCCAATTGTATTAAATATGGAACAATACCATTCTGCTCCAAAACACCTAATTTATGAACACTTGTTGTTGACCCATTTATACTGTACTCATCTTTTAATAATTTTTTCGCCAAGGGCAAACCAAGCCATCCACAGCCTATAATCGCTATTTTTTTAACAGATTTATTTCTCATTATTAAACAAACATAGGAATTTTATTTTTTGGCATTTTGTTTGTAACGATGCATAAACAATCACAAGAATAAAAATTATGAAAGCTAATAATTTAAGAATTACAGCATTAAGTTTAGTTGCAGTTTTAGGAGTAACAACACTTACTCCGGCGTGTAAATCATTAACAAATACACAAAAAGGCGCAGGTATTGGCGCAGTTGCCGGTGGTACTATTGGTGCTTTAATTGGTAAAAAAGCAGGCAATACCGCAGTAGGTGCAATTATTGGTGGAGCAATTGGCGGAACAGCTGGAGCGTTTATTGGCAAAAAAATGGACAAACAAGCTAAGGAAATTCAGCAGAGTATTCCTGGTGCAGAAGTAATTCCTTATGAAGAAGGTATTATTGTAAAATTCGATTCTGGTATTTTATTCGGAGTTGACAAATCAGAATTACAAGCAAGCGCAAAACAAAATATTGATAACCTTGCGGCTTCCTTAAATAAATATCCTGATACTGATATTATGGTAATTGGGCATACAGATGCGTCGGGAAGCGACGCTTACAATATGACACTATCACAAAAAAGAGCTGCTGCCGTAAAAGATTATGCAGTTTCTAAAGGTGTGAGTAGTGAAAGGTTAAAAACTGTTGGAAAAGGTGAAACTGAGCCCATTGCATCAAACGATACTGCAGAAGGAATGGCGCAAAACCGTAGGGTAGAAATTGTTATTGTTGCAAACAATAAAATGAAACAAGAGGCGAAAGCTGCAACTAACTAGTCGGCAAAATACCGAAGAACTGAAAAAGGAAATCGATTTAATTAATAGATTTCCTTTTTTTAACCTCTTTACTTAAGGCATTTGTAAATAATAAGTCATTATTATAAAACAAACGCATATATAAAGTTTTATACTTGATAATTTAACAATAAAACATCTATTTTGTAATCTATTTGTTAATCACTTAATATTAATTGACATGTTTGAAAAACTGAATCAAATTGTAAAAGAAAGCGAACAAGTTTTCTTAGCCTCTGATCTTAGCCAAACAGCTATGAAAGATGCCATGAATGAAGCAACTGCAGTTATTGTTGATGTTTTAAAATCTCAGCTTGACCACGGTAAAGCAAAAGATTTGATGTCGTCTTTCATGGGGAAACAGTCAAACCATCAAAGTTTAACAAATGCGATGATCAACAAATATTCACACCGTTTAAACAGTTATTTTAATCTTAGCATTAATGATGCGAAGGATTTGAGTGAAAAAGTTATTCCGGTGATTATGAATAAGTTTGTACAACAAACAATGGAGAACAAAAAAGAAGAAAACGGAATATTTACTTTAATGAACTGGTTAAGTGGAAACACGGTTAATTTTGAAAACTTCTTTTTAAAATTAAACCTTGTACAAGTTGCTTAACTTTTTTTTTAAATCGCGGAAAAAAAGGGATTAATTAATTTTTAATCCCTTTTTTTATGCACTTTATTGAGGTTCTGTTTTAAATCTTTTAAAAATTAGCAAAGTTTAACCAACTTATTTCCCACTAAAACCGGAACACTCTTAGCCGTGTTTACATTCAAACAAAATTTAATATCTTCCTCAATCCCCAGTTTTTTTAAACGTTCACTGTGTGAAGTTTTAGCGGTATATACTTCTAAATCATCCTGAGCCAAAACATATAGGTCTTCTGCCGCAATACTGCTGTCATCTAAAAAGTAATTTTCAGAAATTAGCTGATGCACTACTGCTCCTGCGAACAGCGTATCTTCCAGATTAAACTTTTTTTTCCAGCCGGCACAGAGCAAAAGTACATCGTGTTCTTGTGTCTTTAAATAATCACAAACCGCATCCAAATTTAAAAAAGAACCAATAATTACTTGACGAGCTGTTTTTTTTGATTCATCAATGGCATAAGTACCATTTGTGGTAGTTAAAACCACTGTTTTTCCTTTTACTTTTTCTGCGGTATAAGAAAAGGGCGAGTTTCCAAAATCAAAGCCTTCCACTACTTTACCGTCGCGTTCGGCCGCTAACAAACAGCCGTTTCCGTGATTTCTACATTCTTCAACTGTTGCAACGGGAATGATAGCTTCTGCACCGTTTTCAATTCCGTAACAAATAGAGCTAGTTGCTCTAAAAATATCAATCACTACAACAATGGAATTTGTTAAATCGTATAGCGGAAGTAATGCCGGAGTTAGGCAAACCTGTATGTTTTTTTGCATAAAATCTTTGATGCTATTTATTTTTATAAAAAGGAAATTTTACCACTTTCGCCTTCACTTTGTTATCTCTTATTTTGATAAAAATTTCTTGTCCATCTGCAGAGAAAGTTTTGGATACGTAAGCTAAACCGATGGCTTTTTGTAAAGATGGCGACTGTGTGCCAGACGTTACTTTTCCAATTGTATTGCCTTCAGCGTCCACAACTTCATAATCATGGCGAGGAATTCCTCTTTCAACCATTTCAAAACCTACCAGTTTTTTAGCTACCCCATTTTCTTTTTGCTTTTTCAAGAAATCTGAGTTGGTGAATTCTTTGGCAAACTTAGTTACCCACCCCAAGCCCGCTTCAAACGGAGAAGTTGTATCATCAATATCATTTCCGTACAAGCAGAAACCCATTTCTAAGCGTAAAGTATCACGAGCAGCCAAACCTATCGGTTTAATATCATAAGCCTCGCCTGCTTTAAAAATGGCATCCCAAATTTCATCGGCGTAAGCGTTATCAAAGTAAATCTCAAAACCTCCTGCGCCAGTATAGCCAGTTGCCGAAATCAAAATATTATCAAAACCCGCAAACTTTCCTTTTTTGAAGGTGTAATAGTCCATTTCATCCAAATTAACATCGGTTAAACTTTGCAAGGCTTTAGCAGCATTTGGTCCTTGAACCGCCAATAAGGAAGTACGGTCTGATATATTTTTCATCTCCACACCGTAAGTATTAAAACTACTGATCCAATCCCAGTCTTTTTCAATATTTGATGCATTTACTACCAGCATGTAGGTTTTCTCATCAATCCTGTAAACCAGCAAATCATCGATAATACCGCCCGTTTTATTAGGTAAATAGGCGTACTGTATTTTTCCGTCGAAAAGCCTAGAAGCATCATTTGAGGTTACCTGCTGAATTAAATCCATTGCTTTATCGCCTTTTAAAATAAATTCGCCCATGTGGCTGACATCAAAAACCCCAACTGATTTACGTACCGCATCATGTTCGGCATTGATACCAGAATATTGAACAGGCATATTAAACCCTGCAAAAGGCACCATTTTGGCACCTAAAGAAATGTGTTTCGCAGTTAAAGCGGTGGTTTTCATTTTATCGAAATAAAACCCCTATAAATTACAATTAATGGGGGGTGTGAGATTTGAGTCGCGAAATTAATAAAATTTAAACTTTCTCTTTAGCGAGTTGTTCATATACTTTCATCAATTTTTCCCCGTATTTTTTTTGATTGTGATTTTTCTCTACCAACTTTCTGGCGCCTTCTCCTATCCTGTTGATTAAGTTTTTATCAGTAAAGCAACGAAGGATCTGCTTATAAAAGTGATCACTGGAATCGGCAATTAAAATATCCCGGTCATGGTGATAGGCAATTCCCTCCGCGGCAATTGATGTTGCAATGATACATTTGCCCAAAGCCATAGCTTCAATAATTTTAACACGCATACCACTTCCGGATAAAAGTGGCACAATTAGCACATGTTGCCGAGCTATAAATTCCTTTGCATTCTCTACTTGTCCCTCGTTAATAAAATGTTCATCAGCTAAATCTTCGTAGTATTCTGGGATATTTTTACCAGCTAAATGGAAAGTTATTCCCGAGCCTAACTGTATGATACTTGGCCAAATGGTTTCCAAAAACCAATCTAAACCTTCAATATTTGGACGCCAATCCATTGAACCAATATAACCGACGCTTTTGTTTGGTGATAATTTATAATCGTTGGCATAATTATCCAAATTTAGCGCTACCGGAAAGGTGTAAACATTTTCATGAAAACCTAAAGAATTAAAGAAATGCTCATCAACAAAACTGATAGCCAAAATAGCATCAAACTTATCTAAAATATTATATTCAAATGTTTGTAAACGCTTGCTCAATAAATGCAGATACAGTTTTCTGATGAGGAAATTTTCTTTGATGGTAAGCCTTTTCCAGATTTGATGTTCAATGTTATGCGCCCTATAAATCAGCTTTGCTTTAGAATTAGCTTTAACTATTTGCAGATAAGGAGTTACCTGTAAACCTTCAAATTGAACAATATCAAACTCTTCTTTAATTAAAAGATGTGTGAGCCTGCTTGCACAGCCAGGATGATAAAAACGGCTAATATTATACGACTTTTTAGAAAACAAATTGAAAAAAGCATTGCTGGCCTTTACCCTATTATCTATTTTATACTGATGGAATTTTATTTTTTTAAAAATAGGATCATCAATTTGATTGATATTAACGTAATGTTTGGTGGTATTTAAACTGAATAAAGTAACCTGACAACCCAGATCTAACAGCGACTGAATGGTATTATGAACCACAATAGCGTACCCGCCATCAGCAGGAAACGGAACTCTGTTAGTTAATAATAAGATGCGCATGTTTGCAAAATACTAAAAAATAGAGAGTTGAGGATTGCTTACTTTAAAAGTTTTTCTGTGGTACGGGCTAAAACCTAAATCCAACACGGCTTGCCGGTGTACTGTGGTTGGATAGCCTTTGTTTTTTTTCCACTGATAAACAGGATATTCAGCATCAATAGTTTCCATAAAATCATCCCGATAAGTTTTTGCGAGAATTGATGCGGCTGCAATTGAAAAATATTTACTATCACCTTTTACAATACATTGGTGTTTAATATTTGGATAAGCGTTAAAACGATTGCCGTCAATAATCAAAAATTCCGCAGTTTGTGTAAGTTTTGCTATTGCCCTGTGCATCGCCAAAAAAGACGCGTTTAAAATGTTTATTTTATCAATTTCTTGATGGTCAACTATCCCAACGGCAAAAGCCACCGCAGTTTCCTCAATCTCTTTGCGAAGTGCATAGCGGTCTTTTTCTTTAAGCTGTTTTGAATCGTTTAAAAGCGGATGATTAAAATCTTTCGGCAAAATTACGGCTGCTGCAAATACTGGGCCTGCCAAACAGCCTCGCCCTGCTTCGTCGCAGCCTGCCTCTATAAATTTATCTTGGTAAAATGGTAAAAGCATTTATTGGTTAATTGTTTTTAAAATGGATTGCCATATCTGCGCTGCGCTGCGGTCCCAGTTATATTGTTTTGCCAACGCAAAGCCTAAATTAATTTTCTCTTGATTTTCCGCCTTTCCGGATGCCTGTTGATACATTTTCTCTGTAAGTTCATTAACGTCTTCGGCATCAAAAAGGTGTGCGGCGCCTTGGGCAATTTCTTCCATTGCGGTATTCTTACTTGTAATTACCGGCGTTCCACAGCTAAAACCTTCTATCACTGGCAAACCAAATCCCTCAAAAACAGAAGGATAAATTAGCGCAGTTGCGTTGTTTAAAAGTAGGTTTAAATCTTCATCGTCAATGTTTTTATTAAACAAAACATCACTTTTAAACTTCATGGCTTTTAAATATTTTACAATTGCAGAAAGCTGCCAACTTTTCCGCCCAACTAATATCAATTGATGAGTAAATTCTGGATTTTGAATTTTAAATTGCTCAAAGGCTTTTAACAGGTTTAAAACATTTTTACGGGGATGAATTGCACCTACGTAAATAAAATAAGGAGTTTTATCTTTAAGCTTTCTATCCGTCTGCTTAAAAACAGATGAGACTCCGTTGTAAACTACATCAATTTTAGCTGGATTTAACTGATAGGTTTTTACTAAATCTGCCTTTGTAAACTGCGAAACTGTAATAATTCTACTGGCCTGTTTAGCAAATTTTGGGAAGTAATATTTATAGTATCGCTGATGCAACCAATCGACTCCATTGTTAAAATGCTCGAAAGCAATATCGTGAATTACCGACAAAGTTTTTACGTTGGTATTTAAAGGCAGAAATCCATCGGGCGAAAGCAGTAAATCCACTTTTTCCTGCTCCAAAATCTTTTTTAACCTGTACTGAAACCAGATGTAATACAAAAAAGGATGACGGGCCTGTGGATAAATGACAATACCTTTAACGTTGCTTGCGAAAATAAAACTAGAGTCAAATTTTCTATCGAAACAAAAGATAAATTGTACCTCCGGATGGCTTAAAACCAATCTGCGCAAGGATTCAAAGGTAAAGCGACCAATCCCCTCTAATTGATTTTTGATTAATAATCTGGTATTTACGGCTATTCGCAATGTTTTGGTGCTGATGAATTGCTAAGATAACCAATGCCCGCACATATTAAAATTGCTGTTTTACTATTATTGGTTTATTTTGGCTTTGCTAATGAACAATAAAAAATTTGCCAGCCAGGTTACGTTCCTTATTTTGATTAACCTTTTGGTGAAATTAATCTGGATCTTCTTTATCGAACGTAAAGTTCAGCTTAATGTAGGCTTTGAGAATTTTGGCTTTTATTACAGCGTTTTAAATTTTACGCTCATCCTCAGCGCTATTAATGATCCTGGTTTAAACAATTACATAATCCAATATTTAAGCAAAGGCAATCCAAAGAAACAAGCTATCTCTGAACTGTTCCATTTAAAAATCATCTTATCTGCATTGTACTTAATTATTAGCCTGTCCCTTAGTTTTTTGTTAGGCTTTAAAGATTTTCAATTAATAGGCTTACTCATTCTTTATCAAATTCTGTTTTCCTTTTTAACCTATTCCAGAAGTTTTTTAAAAGGGTATCAGCTGTTAAAGGTGGAAATATTTTTTTCAGTTTTCGATAAAATCATTCTTATCATCGCCTTTATTCCCGTACTATATTTTAAAAGCAGTTTCACCTTCAGCATTAATTTTTATGTAATTGCGCAAATTATCGGGCTTTCCGTTGCGCTAATTTCTTGTGTATATTACCTCTATAAAAAAGAAATTTCAGTTTTTATTAAAGGCAAAATCAGCCTCAATCTTTCTATCATTAAAAAAATAATTCCATTTGCGCTATTCGCCTTTTTAGTACTTGCCTACAATAAAGTTGACGTTGTAATGCTAGCTAAAATGCTCCCAAACGGAAATTTAGAAACAGGAACTTATGTTGCAGCTTACCGCTTTTTAGATGCGGCCAGTATGTTGCCTATTTTATTTGCCACATTATTTTATCCTGTAGTTTGCAAACTAATTGCAGATAAAAACAAAATAGATGATTTGATAAAAAATAGCCTTTCGGTACTTTTAACGCTTACCATAATTATCGCCATGGCGAGCTGGTTTTTTCGCACAAACTTAATGCAACTCCTGTACGCACAAGCTTACAGTGCCAAACTTGCTTTAATCTTTGGGATATTGATGTTTAGTCTCCCACTAATTGCGATTTACTATATTTTCAGTACTTTTTTAACTGCAAATAATAGTTTAAGACAATTGAACATCATTTCGGCTAGTGGCTTAGCACTCAACATCGGTTTAAACTTATTATTAATTCCAACGTACCAATCTTTGGGCGCTGCTGTAAGTTCTTTAATGAGTTTTTTAATTATCGGAATAGCCTATTTAGTACTTTATCATATCAAATTTAAAAATAAGTTTCCGCTGTTTTTATGGTTTAAATTTTCGGGATTTATCCTCACACTGATCATGCTGGGATACTTTCTCAATCCTATCATCACAAATTGGATGTTCGGAATAGTACTATATACTTTCATATCAATAATTTTGGCCATTTTATTTAGATTTTTTGATATCAACAGCAGTAGAAAATTTATGGACGTAATGCCTTAATCTTTTTTACCTAACAGCTAATTATTTCTGTAAATTCACAATTTCAATTTCTTTATGGAAAACAAACACACCAGTTTTGATTTAGTTGACATTATAAAAGTTGGCTTAAAATATAAAATGCATATTTTTTTAATTACCCTTATCGGGATGATTGCCGGAGTTGCAATAGCGTTTATCATTACCCCTAAATACGAATCTTCAACTATTTTTTACGTTCCTGCAAATAACTCTATTTCAAAGTCTCTACTTGCTGAAAATAACTTGGAAAATTTCATGAGTTATGGCAACGAAGACCAGATAGACCAAGCTATAGAAATGCTAAATTCCGATGCACTGAAAGATAACGTCATCAGTAAATTCAATTTGATCAACCATTATCGCTTAGGCGGAAACACAAAATATCCTAAAACAAAAGCGAGAAACGAATTTGAATCTAACACTGAATTTAAACGTACCGATAATTTAGCCATTAAAGTTTCTGTAAAAGATGTTGATCCAATTTTAGCAACTGATATGGCAAACTATATATCAGCATGTTTAGACAGTATGCGCAGCACAATAAGGCAGGAAAGAGGACAACAGGCCTATGACCTTATAAAACTGCAATATCATAAAAAGCAAACCGAAGTAGATTCAATTTTACAGCAATTAAAACAAATAAGAGAGCAGGGTATTTTCGATTACGAATCTCAATCGAAGGTATTAAGCAAAGCCATGATAGATGCACAAACTCAGGCCAAAGCAGAAGAGGCAAGACTAAAAGTTTATCAGCAATACCAGAACAAACTTCCGGACACCGCAATAATTAGGGCAAAAGGCAGAGTAGAAGCTACCAAAGCAAGTTACCAATCGTTAAAACCAACAATTGCTAATTTCGGCAAATTAAGCGGGAAATATTTAGAGTTAGTAGCACTTTACGACAAGGAACAGGAATCTTTGGCAGATCTGCAAAAACGGTTTGAAGGTGCAGAATTGGATTATAAAGGTTTCATTTCGCAACGCTTTTTAATCCAAAAAGCAACAGTTCCAGAAAAAAGCAAGTATCCAAATAAAATGCTTTTTGTATTCTTGTTTGGACTTTCGGCCTTTATCATCAGCTTTTTGGCAGTATGTTACCTTGAATTTGTTGCACCTCGCTTTAAAGGTTAATGTGGCATTTAAATACTGATATTAAAAAGCTTTATGCTATTAGCATTATCATCATTTTATTAGGTGCGTTTTTAGTTGTAGGCTTTCCAGAATATTACATCCTTGCACTTCCTCTTTTGCTTTTAATAATAGGTCTTTTTTTGGTGTCTGTTGAAAATGTTTATTTTTTAGTAGCCTTTTGTACACCAATCTCCATAAAATTAATGATTGGTAGTTCTGGAATAAATATTCCCAACGAACCTTTAATGCTGGTTTTCTTGCTTCTATCTATCATAAAAGTTGCTAAAGATTTCGGTACCATCCGCTCAATTTTAAAACATCAGATTACAATTTTAATTCTAATAAATCTCAGCTGGATTTTTATTACCTCTGTTACCAGTACCCTTCCAATTATTTCATTTAAGTTTTTGTTAGCCCGAATTTGGACTGTTGCATTTGGATTTTTTTGGGGCACAATTATTTTCAGAAAGCCTAAAAATATTAAGTCGTTTTTTACAGCTTTTGGGTTAGGTTTATGCATAGTAATTATATACACCACAATCAACCATGCAGCAACAGGCTTTTCTCAGGAAAAAAGCATGCTGGTAATGCACCCGCTAATGGATGATCATACGGTTTACAGCGCAGTTTGTAGTATCGTTTTTATCTATGCTTTAGTATTGCTGACGTTTAAAAACGGAGGATTAGTTTATTGGTATAAAATGTTGATTTTTTTATTCTTGGCTTTATGTACCGTTGGAATTATTTTATCCTATTCGAGAGCGGCCGTTTTAAGCCTCATATTTGCATTAGGCTTTAATTTATTACTGAAGGGGAAAGTTAAGTTTAAATCCGTACTCATTGCACTGTTTTTATTTCTGACCTTGGCATTAACTTTCAGCAACCAAATCTATCAGTCAATAAAATACAATAAAGCAGTATCTGGCAAAAACTTAGCAACCGACATACGCTCAGTATCCA
Organism: uncultured Pedobacter sp.; assembly: GCF_946480185.1. Next base: position 83,903 of record NZ_CAMLIG010000017.1, read on the forward strand.
ATGTTAAAACAGATGTATCGAACGTAGAACGTATCAATAGATGGGAATCTGGCTATCGTATGTTTTTAGAAAAACCTTTTTTCGGATACGGCCCCGGAACATATATGTTTGAATATTCGCCCTACCAGCGAGCGCATGAAATGACGATTATTAGTACTACTCACGGAACCATGGGCGAGATACATAGTGAGTATTTTGGTCCCTTAGTAGAAAGTGGAGTAATTGGATTATTAATAATTATAGGACTTTTCTTGACGTATATTTCTACGCTTATGCGGATTTATTACCATCCCCAATCAAGAGAAATAAAAATGTTGGCTTTGGCTATCTTACTAGCTATGTTAAGCTATTTTTTCCATGGACTGATGAACAACTTTTTAGACCAAGATAAAATTGCTGTAATTTTTTGGGCAATGATGGGAATGGCTGTGGCTTTAGATTTTTGCAATAAAGCCCTTTTGGAGGAAACGAAAGACACTAATTACACTCGAATGCTGTCTGTCTAAAAATTTATTCTTCCTTTTTGATCGCTTTAAAACGAGGTTTAAATCCAACTGGCTTTGCTACTAAAGGTTGATCTTCATTTAAATCTCCGTTTTCTTTTACTTCTAAATTCTCTTCTTTAACGTCAACAGTTTTAGAAAATCCAGCTTTAAAGCGAGGTTTAAAACCTGCTGGCTTTGCAATTACAGGTTTTTCTATTGCCGAATCCGGTTCTTCTATAACTTCAGGCTTATCCTCTTTGATATCAACAGTTTTTGTAGCGCCAGCTTTAAAGCGAGGTTTAAAACCTGCTGGCTTTGCGGTTCCGGGTTTTTCTATTGCCGAATCCGGTTCTTCTATAACTTCAGGCTTATCCTCTTTGATATAAACAGTTTTTGCAGCGCCAGCTTTAAAGCGAGGTCTAAAACCTGCTGGCTTTGCAGTTCCAGGTTTTTCTATTTCCAAATCCGGTTCTTCTATAACTTCAGGCTTATTTTCTTTGATGTCAACGGTTTTTGTAGCGCCAGCTTTAAAGCGAGGTTTAAAACCTGAACTTTTAACTTCCAGAACTGGA
>NZ_CAMLIG010000018.1 GCF_946480185.1 uncultured Pedobacter sp.
TCCAGTCGGACTACGGATCATCGCAGCTCGCTCCAGCATAGCTTGACTGCGTATCTATATATTCAAAAGCTTTTTCTATGCGCCTGCTGTTATAACTAAACTGATCGGTACTAAAAGTTACATCAGAAAGAGTACGTATATTTCTAGAGATAGATAGGTCATGTAAAATAGATATCAGTTCTAAAACAGAATCAAAACCCTGTTTCTTATCTAAATAAATAATTCTTGATTTTAAGCGCTCAATCGTTTCCTGCGAAAAAAGAATCCCTTTCCTAGATTGCTCAAACATATTTCTAATAAAACTAAGCTGGTTTCTGCGCAAAAAAGAATCGTCAAATAAATCTTTATGAAATTGGATGGTTATTTCTGTGATGTTTTTGTCTTTACAGTTATGGTTAAACCAAGCATGGCAAAGGTTTGGCCCAACCAGCACCAATTCCAAATCTTCTATCACTTCTATATGGTCGCCAACTATTCTTTTTGCGCCTCCAGCATTTAAAATCAAGTTTAACTCAAATTCTTCGTGGTAATGCAACGGAAAATCAAAGTTTTTTTTATTGCGGGAAAATAGGGTAAAACAGTCGTTTTGGTTCAATGGAGTGATTTCTCTGATGATATTGTTGCTCATAATTGGTATAATTATATTATAAATATAGTGTATTTGTGTTATAATAATACTATAATAAAAATCTAAAAATAATAGCTATTAGTGTTCTAAGCAATTGTAAAGTTATATTTTGAATATTATTTGTCATAATAGTATTAATTAGGTGTTTAAAATGCGCATATATTTGGGTTATTATAAACCAATTAATTATTTTAATATGAAAAGAATTTTTTACTTGAAGTTCTTTTGTCTTTTTTTTCTAACGGCTAGCTTCCTTAACACTCAGGCGCAGGACAGGCAAGTACGAGGGAAAGTTGTGGACAACGAGAATTTACCATTGCCAGGAGCTTCGGTTTCGGTTAATGGTGAAAAGAAAGTTACGTTAACAAATGCTAACGGAGAGTTTACTATTATGGTGCCCTCTGATAAAGCAACTTTAAAAGTAGCTTTTTTAGGTATGAGCCCGCAAGACGTTAGTGTAGCAGGTAAGGATTATATCCAAATAGCTATGAAAATGGCTGTTAGTAGCTTGGATGAGGTAGTTTTTATCGGTTACGGAACTCAGAGAAAATCCGATTTAAACAGTGCCATATCTACGGTAACGGCTAAAGACATTGAAAGTATTCCACAAGTAAGTATCGACCAATTATTGCAAGGTAAGGCTTCCGGAGTTTTTATCAGTCAAAACTCGGGTGCTCCTGGTAGTAATACCTCGGTTACTATACGTGGTATCACGTCTTTAAGCGCATCAAATGATCCTTTATATGTGATTGACGGTGTTGCTATTTCCGGAGATCCAAATAACACCGCAAGCAGTGGCAGATCATTGGTTTTAAACAATAAAGGCGAGGTTGGTGCCGGAAACGGGGAAAGCACTGTGAGCCCACTTTCTACATTAAACCCAAATGATATTGAATCCATACAGATTTTAAAAGATGCTTCTGCTACTGCTATTTATGGTAGCCGCGGTGCTAATGGTGTTATTATTATTACTACTAAAAGAGGTAAAAATGGTAACGGTAAAATCAATTACGATGGATATTATGGTATCCGCCAACAAGGTAAGTTTTTAGATGTAATGGATTTGCCGCAATACGCAAGGTTGCAAAATACTTTAGCTGACGTTGTTGGTGTATTGCCACAAGCAGAATTCGCTAATCCGGAGTTTTTAAGCAAAGGAACTGATTGGCAGGACGAAGTTTTTAGAACTGCGGGTCAACAAAATCATCAAATCTCTTTATCCGGAGCAAAAGACAATACAGATTATTATATCTCTGGAAACTATACAGACCAAGAAGGAACAATTATAGGTGGCGACTATAAAAGATATTCTTTTAGGTCAAACGTAAACGGCCAGATAAGAGACTGGTTTAAAGCAGGTTTAGCGGTTTCTGGAAGTAGAAGTTTTGAAAACAGAGGAATTAGCGACAACGGCGGTATTGTGCAAAACGCATTATTAAGTTCGCCAGACCGGGCAGTGAGGAACGCTGATGGTACTTTTTCAGGTGGACAAGCTTTTGAGTCCGGATCGGTAATTAACCCAATTGCGCAAGCCTTAGATGTAACAAATACTTTAGAAAGAAGTGGATTAAACGGTACTGCTTATGCAGATATTAACTTTACCAAAGATTTATCCTTACATTCTGAAATAGGTGGAAACTTTGGTTATTCTGAAGCTAGGCAGTTTTTGCCAACTTATAATTACGGACCATTAAATATTAACGAAACCGCAAAACTTACAGAATATTACTCTGGAAATACTTTTTGGTCATGGAAAGAGTATTTGACCTACAAACATGTTTTTGCAAAAAAACACGATGTAACGTTATTAGCCGGGCATGAGGTTAACCAATCATCATGGAAAGGCACAGATATAAGCAGGTTGAAATTTTTTAGTAACGATTTACAGTCTATCAACCTTGGAGATGCACAAACAGCAACAAATAACGAATACAAAGATGGCGACGGATTAGAATCATTTTTTTTCCGTAGCATTTATACTTTTGACAATAAATACAGCTTTACGGCAACCGTAAGGTCTGATAGATCATCTAAATTTGCGCCGGGCAACCAAGTAGGTGTTTTCCCTTCAATAGGTGCATCATGGAGATTAAGTCAGGAAAACTTTGCCAAAAGTTTAAAAACCGTTTTTGATGATATTAAAATAAGAGCCAGTTATGGTGGTACCGGAAACCAATCTGTGCCAAACTACCTTTATGGCGTTGCTTTAGTTGCGGTCCCCACAGGTTTAGGAACTGGCTTTGCATTAGATAAAGTTAGAAACTTAGGTCTTAAATGGGAAACTCAGATACAAGGCGATGTAGGTTTAGATTTAACCTTTGTAAAAAACAGAGTAGATGTTTCTATGGATTATTACCAGAAAACGTCTAAAGACTTTTTATTTAAAGCGGCTTTGCCTGCTTATTTACTCGGAAAATCTGCAGAGTATAGTGGCAATGGCGTTATTAATCCTCCGTATATTAACGGTGGGGAATTACAAAATAAAGGTTTTGAATTTAGTGTAAACAGCAGAAACTTAGTTGGAAATTTTAAATGGAGTACCAGTTTAAACTTTTCTACCAACAAAAATACCGTAAAATCATTGGCCTCTGGCACCCCATTTATCCAAGGGAATATAGGAATTAGCTTTTTATCCCTACCTATAACAAAAACGGTTGTCGGTGGACCTGTCGGCGAGTTTTATGGCTATAAAGTTAAAGACATTTTTAGAACTGAAGATCAGTTAAGAAATGCTCCGGTACAGTTTGAAAGGCCAATTAGTGCGGATAAAGATGGAACTTGGTATGGTGATATCCAATATGAAGATGTAAATAAAGACGGGGTAGTAGATGAAAAAGACCAAACCAGTTTAGGTAACCCAAGTCCAAAATTTACTTATGGCATCACTAACAATTTCTCGTACAAAAATTTCGACTTATCTATTTTTTTAAATGGATCTTACGGATCAAAAATCATCAATGCCTTAAATTACAGGGTTGCTAGCTTAAGCGGAAGATGGGTTAACCAATTAGCCTCTGCATCGGATTTCTGGTCACCAGAAAATCCAAACTCAAATAATCCTGCACCCAGAGACGGAGATAACCTCAACCTTTTAAATTCTGATAGATTTTTAGAAAGTGGTTCTTATTTAAGGATACAGAATGTAAACTTAGGTTATAACATACCGGCTAAACTATTAACCAAAGTAAAGTTAAATGCCCTAAAAGTTTATGTAAGTGCACAAAATTTATATGTATTTACACCTTATACAGGTCTGGATCCCGAGATAGGTTCTATCAGTCAAAACGTGTTCTTATCTAATATAGATATTGGTCGTTATCCAAGTCCACGTACAATCACATTTGGTATTAATGCCTCATTTTAAAATATAATAGAAATGAAAAAGAATTTAAAAAATATAGCAATAGCTATCACAGGAGCAACCATGCTAAGTTTAGCACTTGGTGGCTGTAAAGATAGTTTCTTTGACCGCCCTCCGCAAAGCGCAATCACGGTTGATAACTTTTACAGTACAGATGACCAAGTGCAAGCAAGTACAAACGTACTGTACAGCGCTGCATGGTTTGGCTGGGTTGGTAAAACCGGATGGGCAGTTACAGAGCTAGCGGGCGGCAACGGCAGAACAGTGTCTGGAGATGTTGTAAACTTTGGGAATTATTCTGTTACGCCAACTAACTTCCAGATAGAACAAGGCTGGAACGCACTTTACATTGTTGTAGCCCAGGCAAACGGTGTTATCAATAACCTGCCAACAAGCGTTGCTCCTTCCGTTAGCCAAACAACAGTAAATGTTGCACTGGGCGAAGCACATTTATTTAGGGCATTGGCATATTTTCATTTGGTTAGAACCTTTGGTAATGTTCCGCTTATTGAGGATAGCGAGAAATATATTAAAGACTATCAGGTTAACACAGCGCCAATTCCAGATCTTTATAAATTTATTGTAAGCGATTTAAAATTTGCAGAAGAAAACCTTCCGGCGATGATGAGGAGCGGTAAAGGATCTGGTAGAGTATCAAGCGGTTCTGCTTCTGCACTATTAGCTAAAGTTTACCTGTATATGCAGGATTATACCAATGCTAAATTAGAAGCAGAAAAAGTAATCAATAGTGGCGAGTTTAAACTTTATGGTACAGATGTCGCCGGAAAATCTTACGAAGATCTTTTCTTAACAGAAAATAATAACAACGAAGAATCTGTTATCCAACTTCAGTGGTTAGGGTCTGGAGGTTACGGTTTAGGAAACCCTACCCAAGCAGCTTTTGCCTATAATGGTATTACCTTAACAGGCGATGGTTACGGTTTGTTGGGTCCAACGCCTGATTTGCAAGATTTGTATGATCCGGGAGATTTAAGAAGACATGCAACTATTATGTTTCCGGGAGATTTTTATCCGAACATACATAAAGCGGATGGTGGATATACTTTTCCATTAGATGGAAACGCACAAGGCACAAGAACTGCCGTAAAAAAATATGTGGTAGGCTCACCGGCAGATAATGGAGGTGTAGGATCTAGGCAATCTGCCGCTAACAATACCTACATGATGCGCTACTCCGAAGTATATTTAATACTTGCAGAAGCTATTATGGCAGGCGCACCAACTTCAACAGATTTGCAGGCATTAGCCGCCATTAATAAAATCAGAAACAGAGCTGGGCTTGGTGACTTAACAGAAATCAAGCGCTATTATACAGTGCCAAACCCGGCATTAAATCTTCCGGGTGCGCCAAGCAATACGCCTACAACGCTAATTAAAGATGATATTTTGGATGAGAGAAGAAGAGAATTTGCATTTGAAAATGATACTTGGTTTGATTTGGCCCGAAGAGACGGTTTTAACGTTACAACTCATCCTATAGCAATTGCTATGGTTAAGCAACAGGATAGAGGACAGGTAAGCAATGACAATCCTCCAAAAAGGTTTGGAGATGGTTATAACACCAATATTAACGATGCCAGTTTTTATTTCCCTTATCCGGCTACCGAAGTTGCTACCAATCCAAAATTGTTGGACGCACCGGTACCTTACAATTTTAACTAGAGAAATAACAATAAATTATATTAACAATATAAGAATATGGAAACTTTAAAAAACAGAGGTGCGAACATCATATTAATGTTTGTGGCATTACTTGTTACCGCAACCTATTCCTGTAAAAAGGATGAATCTGGAGGAATGCCAACTATAGAGCGTATAAGAACACTTACTAAAGTAGATACTGTTCAGGTAACACGTCCTATTGATTTGGACAACTCTGAAACGGTAGATAAAAGAGTATTAGTCCCTTTTGATTCTACTGTAGTTGCTGGTGAGTTGCAAAACACCTATGTAATAATTGGCAAAAATCTTTCAAGCGCCAAAAGCTTAACGCTAAACGGAACAAATATCTACTTTAACTCAACACTGGTAACCAGTAACAGTTTGATATTTTCTATCCCGGAAGAAGACATTGATTATGGTCCCGGGCAAACCAAAACGCTGATTTTAACAACAGCATTTGGCTCTGTAACTTATGAATTTCCGGTTCTACAGCCAGCTCCAAGTATTTTAAGCTTTGCACCGCTTGCGGCCGGCGCTGGCGAAATAGTAACAATAACAGGAAAAGTTTTCGAAAACATAGAATCTGTAATGTTTAATGATGTTGTAGCAGAAATTGTTGGAACCCCTACATCTATGGAAATAAAAGTAAAAGTGCCAGATGGTATCGTTCAGGCTAAAATATTTGTAACTACCAAAGGCGGAACTACAGAATCTATCGCTTCTTTCGGGTTTAAAAGGCTGGTTTATGATGATACTTACGCAACAAACTGGTCTTCAACAGGCTATAACTCAACTACAAGTGAAGTTACAACTCCCGTTAAAAGAGGAACGAAAACACTTAGGTGCGATTACGTAGGAGGTTATGGGGCGTACAGGGCTGGCTATAACGGTGCCAAAATAGATGTGGCTGCATTAGGCTTAACGGCAATAAAAATTTCTATTTATGGTGGGCCAGGTTCTGAGGGAAAGAAAGTTAACATCTCTCTTAACGATACTTATACAGACGGTAAACGTGTTAGTCTCATTTTAAAAGAAGGCGTATATACAGATTTTACGGTACCATTAAGTTCCTTGGGCAGTCCAACAGAAATTAAGGAAATTATTTTACAGGAATTCAGTGGCTTTGCACCAAGCACTATTTACATAGACGATATCGGATTTATTTAAATCGTTGAAATTAAAAGTCTGATTTGAACCGAGTTTAAATCAGACTTTTTAAATCAAGCATCGGGTTTTCCTAAAATAGCAAAATCAATTTTCTAATTATGAAACGCAATTTTAAACATCAATTTTTTATAGCCTGTCTCTTATTTGTAACAGGATTTAGTGCCTGTAAAAAAGATGACAAAATAACTCCAATTGAACCGCCTGTTGTTATAGATCCACCCAAAGAAGATCCTGTTCCAACATTGGCAACAGTAAAAACTTGGTTAGTAGATAAAAATGCGACTGATGAAACCGCGGCCATGTTTTACAATATGCAAATTTTAGCTAAAACAAAAATTATGTTTGGCCACCAAGATGATACTAAACAAGGTAAATCGCCCGGTTTTATGTTAGGTATGTCAGACATAAAAGAAGTAACAGGGGCTTTCCCTGCCGTTTATGGATGGGATTTGTTAGATATTGCCTCTTTTCAGCGTAACGGCTGGTTTGATGAGCAAGCAAATATCATTAGAACTCAAACGGTCAACGCATACAAAAGAGGCGGAATAAACACCTATTGCTGGCATTATTGGAATCCAGTTGCAAGTAAAAGTCCGGGTCAAGATCCTAGTAAATCAGAAGGTAAAAACGCTCCTTTCTACTATAAAGATGAGCCAACACCTGCAGTTTCTCAAATTTTACCTGGAGGTAGTTCAAATGCGGTATTTAAAATGTCTTTAGACAGAGTTGCAGACTATATTAAATCTATAAAATCAGATGATGGTAAATTAGTTCCGGTCATTTTTAGGCCGTTTCACGAAATGGATGGAGACTGGTTTTGGTGGGGTAAAACACATTGCACTACACAACAATATAAAGAACTGTACCAATACACTGTAGAATATTTAAGAGATGAAAAACAAGTCCATAACGTATTATTTGCCTGGTCTCCAGACAGAGGTTTAGCGAGTAATGAACAACAATATTTAACCTATTACCCTGGTGATGATTATGTTGACGTTTTAGGAATGGACCAGTACGAGGATTTAAAAACAGCTACAGGTATTACTTCCGCAAGCAATAAATTAAAAATCATGTCTGATTATGCGGCCAAGGCCAATAAAATTGCAGCGCTAACAGAAACTGGTTTAGCAGACATTACTCAAAGTGATTGGTACACTCAGGTGCTTTTTAAAGCTTTAACAAAGCAAAAAGTGAACATCTCTTATGCAATGGTATGGTACAACGGAAGTAATTATTATACGCCTTATAAAGGACATCCCGCAGAAGCAGATTTTATTAAGTTTAAAAATACTTCCAATATAGTTTTTGGAGACAAAGTGCCAGACTTTTATACACTTGCAAAGAAGTAAGTAATTTGCTCCAATAGTATAAACTAGTCCAGCTATCGCAGTAAAAAATTAATATTAAAACAGAGGGATTTTTAATATTTAGTCATCGAAAATGAAGATTAAAAATCACAGTATCATTTAAAACGGAATGATTAAGAAATTGGTTAGGTTTAGTACAGTGATGGTAATGGTCTGGATATTTTGTCCAGGCCATTTACTGTATGCCCAAGAGAATTTTGTAAAGCGTAACGGTATAGCTTTTACCATAAATGGTAAACCATATACTTATGTTGGCGCAAACTACTGGTATGGGGGTTTGCTGGCACTTAAAGGAAAAGACGGAAAAAAACGTCTTAAAAAAGAGCTTAATTTTTTAAAAAGAAAAGGCGTTAACAATTTAAGAGTAATGGTGGGCGCAGAAGGAGTAGTAGATTATAAATACCGAGTTGCCAATGCAGATGCCCTGCAGCCACAAAAAGGAGTTTTCCGCGATTCTATTTTGTACGGATTAGATTATCTGTTAAACGAAATGGGAAAACGTAATATGAAAGCGGTACTGCATTTTACCAATACTTGGGATTGGAGCGGAGGATTAGGACAATACCTTGAATGGAACGGCTACACACCTCAGTTATACTCTAAAACTGATAACTATAGCTGGGACAAATACCGCGATTACATTACACAGTTTTATAACTGCCAGCCCTGTAAAGATGATGTTGATAAATACATTACCTATATTTTAAACCATACCAATACAGTAAATGGCTTAAAATACACCGATGATCCGGCTATTATGGCCTGGCAGATAATCAACGAACCACGTACAATGCGGCCGATAAACAACCAAGCCTTTTTAGATTGGATGAAACACGTAGCTGCGTTGGTAAAATCAATTGATCCTAACCATTTATTATCAACCGGTAGCGAAGGGGATATTGCTTATGATGGAGATATGGAAATATTTAAAGCAATACATGCCGATAAAAACATCGATTACATAAACATACACCTGTGGCCAAAAAACTGGGGCTGGTTTAAAGACACTTCAATTAATGCAAGCATGTATAGCATTATTAAAAAGGCCGAAAACTGTGTGGCAAAACACGTAGCAGTTGCAAAAGAACTAAACAAGCCTTTAGTACTCGAAGAATTTGGCTTGCCAAGAGATTTAGGTTCTTTTAATCCCCAATCCACCACTTATAACCGCAATTTATTTTACAAAAATGTTTTTGGCCTACAGGCTAAATATCCAGTGCTTGTAGGTACAAATTTTTGGGCTTTCGGCGGTATTGCCAGACCAATAGACGGACAGGTTTTTTGGAAAGAAGGGGATGATTATATGGGCGATCCGGGAGGTGAGGAACAAGGCCTTAATTCGGTTTTTACATCAGACAAATCAACTTGGAAAATAATTAAAAATTTTTCTAAAACAATAATTAATGAGAATTAAAACTTTTGCAATCATCATAACATTAACAATAGTTACGCAAGCAGTGTTTGCGCAGGAAATGAAACTGATTGATGATAAGGCTACACCAGAAACCAAAAATCTTTACAAAAACCTTCAAAAGCTTTTGGATAAAGGCGTGATGTTTGGCCATCAGGACGATTTGGCCTATGGGGTAAAATGGAAAAAGGCAGATGGAATTAGAAGCGACGTTAATGATGTGGTAAAAGACTATCCGGCAGTTTTTGGTTGGGATCTGGGCCAAATAGAGCATCAGTCAAAAAACAATATTGATGGAGTTCCCTTTGAAAAAATGAAGGAATATATTAAATGGGTTTATGATAACGGAGGGATAAACACCTTTAGCTGGCATGTAGATAACCCTGTAACGTTAAAACATGCTTGGGACAATACGCCCGCAGTAGCTGCAGTTTTGCCGGGCGGTAAAAAAAACAGGATTTACAAAAAATGGATGAACAGTGCGGCCAAGTATATAAAAAGTTTAAAAGGCAGTGATGGCAAGCATATTCCTATAATTTTTAGGCCATATCACGAACTTAACGGAGGCTGGTTTTGGTGGGGCAAAGACTCTACATCTACCGATGAATACATTAAATTATACCAGTACACGGTTAATTATCTAAAAAATAAAAAGCATTTACACAACATAATTTATGTTTACAATACCAACTCCTTTCAAACAGCTGCCGAATTTACCGAGCGTTACCCTGGAGATAATTTTATAGATATGGTAAGCTTTGATAATTACCAGTTTGCACCAATAAATACGGCCGACTCTGTTATCCAAAAATCGTCCTTAAACTATCAGGCACAAATTAAAGGCGGATTAACTATCTTAGATTCAGTGGCTAAAGCACATAACAAAATCCCAACTTTTGCAGAAACCGGTCTTGAAGCGCTACCTATCAAAGACTGGTGGACAAATACGCTTTGGCCTGTAATTAAAGACTACCGGATATCTTACGTTCTGGTATGGCGAAATCATGGTTGGATGGAGAATGAAAAAAAATTCCATTATTACGCCCCTTACCCAGGGCAGCCATCAGCGCCTGATTTTCAGAAGTTTTATGATTTAAAAGGCACACTTTTTCAAAGCGACATCGCAAAAGAAAACGTTTATAAATAAATATCGATAGCACAAATTATTTTAATAGCAATATGGCTGAAAAATTAAGTTTTAAAGAAAAAGTTGGCTACGGTTTCGGAGATTTTGCATCTTCTATGTTCTGGAAAATATTCTCGGTATATCTGCTTTTCTTTTATACAGATGTTTTTGGAATTCCGGCAGCCATTGTAGGAACCATGTTTTTGGTAACCCGGATCTGGGATACAGCCCTGGACCCAATAATCGGTATTGTTTCAGATAGAACAACTACCAAATGGGGCAAATTTAGGCCGTACATCCTTTTTGTTGCTATCCCGTTTGGGATAATTGGTGTATTAACATTTACCACGCCTGATTTAAGCGTAACAGGCAAGGTAATATATGCCTATATCACCTACACATTAATGATGATGGTTTATTCGGGCATCAATGTTCCTTACGCATCGCTAATGGGCGTAATGACTTCCAACATTAAAGAACGCACAACACTTTCCACCTTCCGCTTTGTGTTTGCATTTGCCGGAAGTATTTTGGTATTGGCTACGGCAGAACCATTGGTAACAGCTTTAAGTAAAACCGTAACAGGCAGTGCCAACGTTCAATACGGATGGCAGTTTGCAATGGTTATTTATGCAATAATAGCTGTTGTGCTTTTCTATTTTACTTTTGCCTGGACCCGCGAAAGGGTAAGCCCGCCTAAGGAACAAAAAACTTCTCTTAAAGCCGATTTAAGAAACCTGGCAACAAATAAGCCTTGGTTTATCCTCTTGGGTGCAGGTATTTCTACACTTATTTTTAATTCTTTAAGAGACGGTTCTACCATTTTTTATTTTAAGTATTATTTTCAAAGTCAGGAAGCATTTGAAATTCCTTTAACAAAAATAGCAATCAACTTTAGTACGCTGTACCTTGTGCTAGGGCAGGCGGCCAATATTGTTGGCGTAGTATTGGCAAAACCTATTTCAGATAAAATTGGCAAAAAAAACACCTTTTTAAATGCAATGGTTATTGCATGTGTGCTGAGCATTGTTTTCTTTTTCTTTAAAGAGAACAACCTTGTGCTTATTTTCAGTTTCCAATTTTTGATAAGTATCTGTGCCGGAATAATTTTCCCGCTGTTATGGTCTATGTACGCAGATATTGCAGATTATTCTGAATGGAAAACCGGGAGAAGAGCAACAGGTTTAATTTTCTCTTCTTCATCCATGTCGCAAAAATTAGGCTGGACTTTAGGCGGTGCGCTTACCGGTTGGCTGTTAGCTATTTACGGATTTAAAGCCAACGTGATACAAACGGAAGATGCACAAACAGGTATCAGAATGATGATGAGCCTTATCCCTGCCGCGGGTGCGCTTATTTCAGCAATATTTATTGGCTTTTATAAACTTAGCGATTCATTTATGATGACCGTAAGTGATGAACTATCCGCAAGACGCAAAAACGAAGAAACAGATTTAGGTTAAAATATGGGTATTAAAATTAACCGTTTAGCTTTAATTACTTTGATTATACTTTTTTGTTTATCAATAGATTATTCTTATGCCCAAAGTATTGCGGTATTTAATGTGCTGGATTTTGGAGCCAAACAGGATGAAAACTTTAATTCGCAAAAGGCAATTCAGCAAGCGATAAACCAATGCGAAAAAACCGGCGGAGGTACAGTGTTGATTCCTGCCGGCACTTTTTATACTTCAACCATTTACCTAAAAAGTAATATCGATTTTAAGTTGGGTAATGGAGCAACGCTTGTTGCAATTGCAGATAAAAGTTTGTACAAAAATGAAAAGCTGGGTTTGCAAGATGCCGGTGATAATTTTATACCTGCGTTGCTGGTTGCGCACAATATTGAGAACTTTAGCATTACCGGAAAAGGAGCTATCAAAGGCCAACCAAGTTTTTATTATACCACGGTAACACATAAAGACAGTTATCCGGGCTGGAATGCAAATGCCATGAAAAGTGGCGTAAGTATGGAACGGCCTTGGGTTAACAATCCAAAAATCTCTTTGGTTTATATCTCCGATTGTAAAAATCTGTTTTTAGAAGACATTAGTATTGTAAACTCTCCAAACTGGAGTTGCCATATACAATGGAGTAAAAACGTAAGAATAAATGGGATAAAAATTATTTCTAGTTTAACAGAAGGCGTAAATTCTGATGGTTTGGATATTGATGGCTGTAAAAATGTAATCATCAGCAACAGTATTGTTCAAACTGGCGATGATGCCATCTGCTTAAAAACAACCAAACAAGGTACGCGGACAGAAAGTTGCGAAGATATTTTGATTGACAACTGCGTTTTATCATCCACATCATGTGCCTTAAAACTGGGTACCGAAAGCCATTCTGATTTTAGAAGAATATCGTTTACAAACTGCGCCATCAGCGAAAGCAACCGGGGAATTGGAATTATAATCAGAGACGGAGGAACAGTTTCTGATGTCAATTTTTCAAACATCAGCATGGACTGTAAGCGCAAACCGTTTTTCTGGTGGGGAAACGGCGAAGCATTCCATTTTAACGTTTTTAAAAGAAATCCGGATTCCCGTTTAGGGAAAATAGAAAACGTAACGCTTAGCAACATCCGTGGCACTGTTGAAGGTACTTCAACCATTAAAGGCTTTGGCGAAGGAAATAATTCTATCAGCGGTATAAATATCCATAATGTAACATTGGATATCAACAAAGAATCAGAAAAAGATAAAAGAACTACCCATGCAATTGAAATTGTTAATGCCTCTGAAATTATTGTAAAAAATATAAAAATAAATTGGAAAACGGCAGGTGCAGAGCCATTGTGGAGTAATGCTTTTTACGCTAAAAATGTAGATGGTTTAACGCTGGAAAGCTTTAAAGCAAATCAGGAAACTTTGCAAAACAAGTCTTCGGATATTTTATTATCCGATGTAAAAAATGCCTTTATAAAGCCTAATGCCATTAAAAATAGTGTTCTGGAAATAGAAGGCGAAGAAACCAGAAACATCATTGTTTACCAGTTAGAAGGAAAAACCAGTACCATCAACAAGCTGAAAAATAAAAAGGAATTGATAATAAAGAATAAAATTTAACACCGTTCAAATTATATATAAAATGACATCTAATTTTACACGCCGTTTGGCAGAATTACAGGAAAATCATCAAGCGCTCATTAACCAGAAGAATGAAAAAGAGGCATTGGGAAACGGAATATTTGATCGTTATAAGAATCCGGTTGTTACGGCGGCGCATATTCCTTTAAACTGGCGTTATGACTTTGATGAAAAAAGCAATCCTTTTTTGATGGAAAGAATAGCGGTAAACGCCGCGTTTAATGCGGGAGCTATCAAATTTAACGGTAAGTACATCATGGTAGTGCGTGTGGAAGGCGCTGATAGAAAATCTTTTTTTGCCGTTGCCGAAAGTGCTAACGGGGTTGACGGATTTAAATTTTGGGATTCACCGATTGTTTTCGACAGCCACGAGGGCGCAGATTCCAATGTATATGATATGCGTTTAACCCAGCATGATGATGGTTTTATCTATGGCCTGTTCTGTACAGAAAAGAAAGATCCACAAGCGCCAATAGGTGACGAATCTGCTGCGGTGGCACAGTGCGGTATCATGAGAACAAAAGATCTGATAACGTGGGACCGTTTGGCAGATTTAAAAACGCCATCGCCACAGCAGAGAAATGTGGTTTTGCATCCCGAATTTGTTGACGGGCAATATGCTTTTTACACCCGTCCGCAAGATAGTTTTATCGAAGCAGGCAAAGGCGGAGGAATTGGCTTTGGCCTATCAACATCAATGGAAAACGCAGAAGTAGCAAATGAACATGTTTTGTACGGCAAAGAATACCATACGGTTTACGAGGCCAAAAACGGGCAGGGTCCAACGCCGATTAAAACAGAAAAAGGTTGGTTGCATTTAGCTCATGGCGTTAGAAACACAGCGGCAGGTTTACGTTATGTGCTTTATATGTTTATGACTGATTTGCAGGATTTGACCAAAGTAATACACAAACCGGGCGGTTATTTTATCGCTCCGGAGGGCGAAGAACGTATTGGAGATGTATCTAACGTAGTGTTTTCCAACGGTTGGATTGCAGATGATAATGGCGATGTATTTATTTACTACGCATCATCAGATACACGGATGCATGTAGCAACTTCAACTATTGAGCAACTGGTAGATTACTGCATCAACACACCAGAAGACGGTTTAAGCTCGGCAAATTCGGTAAAAGCAGTTAACCAATTAATCGAAAAGAACAAGCACATAAAAAACACACAGGTAACAGACAAATAGCTTGGTATATTGATAAAAGCTTAGTTCGATTAATAAAATTATTCGTAGGAACAGGCTTTAGCCCGTTTTTAAAGCAATTATCATTTGGCTTTAGCCAAAATCTATCCTAAGTTTCGGCTAAAGCCAAACATCGAATAAATTTTATCATCGGGCTAAAGCCCGATACAATTGAATTGGTTTAGTAATTCATAATCAATGCTTGAAATTTTAATCATAATCAGGTTAAAAATATTTCCAAGCTTTTGTTTTAATTGTCCCGAAAATGCAAAAACAGCTAATTGCAGAGTTTAAAAACCAGTTAAAATCAATTCTTGATTATTGGGCTAAATACACCGTTGATGAAAAAAACGGGGGCTTTTTAGGCAAACTGGATAACGAGAATAACGTTACAGAAAACGCTCCGAAAGGCGCTGTTTTGAATGCCCGTATCCTTTGGTCTTTTTCTGCCGGTTATAATTTTAGTCAGGATGCCAATTACCTGAAATTGGCAGAAAGAAGTTTTGATTATTTAAAAAACCATTTTATCGATCAAGAAATGGGAGGCGTTTATTGGTCGGTAGATGCGCTGGGGAATCCTTTAGATACCAAAAAACAGATTTACGCCATTTCTTTTGCCATTTACGGTTTAACAGAATATTACAGAACAAGCAACAATCAGGAAGCTTTAAATTTAGCTGTTTCTCTTTTTCACGATATAGAAAAGCACAGTTTTGATGCAAAAAACGGAGGCTATTTAGAGGCTTTAACCCGCAATTGGCAAACCATCGATGACCTGCGTTTAAGCGATAAGGATGCCAATGAGAAAAAAACCATGAATACGCACCTGCACATTTTGGAGGCTTATACCAACTTGTACAGATATTGGCCGGATGCGCAACTGAAAGAAAAAACAAAACACCTTTTAGAAGTTTTCGAGCAACATATTCTTGACCAAAACACCAGGCATCTGATGCTGTTTTTTGATGAAGAGTGGAACTCAAACTACAATATTGTTTCTTACGGACATGATATTGAAGCTTCGTGGCTGATGCTGGAAGCGGCAGAGGTAATTGGCGACGAAAAACTTATCCATCATTTTGAGCAGCTGGCAGTAGAAATTGCAAATGCTTCTGCAGAAGGAATTGATAAAACCGGCGCTCTGATTTACGAATTGGAAGCCGATAAAAATCATCAGATACCAGAAAAACATTGGTGGGTGCAGGCCGAAGCGATGGTTGGGTTTTTAAATGCCTATCAACTCAGTAAAAATGAAAACTTTTATAATCATTTTTTATCCATTTGGGATTTTACCAAAAAACACATCATTGACCATAAAAACGGCGAATGGTTTTGGGGCGTAAACAAAGATTTTTCTTTGATGCAGGGCGAAGACAAAGCAGGTTTTTGGAAATGCCCATACCATAACAGCCGGGCTTGTATGGAAGTAATTAATCGATTAAAAAAACTCAGTTAATAAAAATGAAACTTACATGAGCTTGCAGTAAAAAAAAGGAATGATTAAGATCATGTATGCTTCATTGCCATAAAAAAATATATTCTAATGAAAAAATTCTGTTTTACTTTTTTACTAACCAGTATCGCTTTTTTCGGCTTTGCCCAAAACCCAATTATCCCTGGCTATTTTGCCGATCCAAGTATAAAAAAGTTTGATAATAAATATTACCTATATGTTACCACAGACGGTTATGGCCCCTTCGGTAATGATGGACAGTCTCTTGTGTGGGTTTCTGAGGACTTACTGGTTTGGAGGCCCGAAAAAATTGAAGGTTTACCAAATGAAACAATTTGGGCACCTGCGGTTACCAAGGGTAAAAACGGTAAATATTATCTGTATTGTCAAAACTCCGTTGATTACTCTGGCTATGCTTACAAAGGCGATTCTCCAACCGGTCCATTCAAAAAAATGAACCATTTAGGAGGATTTGATCTGGAACCTTTTATTGATCCGGTTTCCGGAAAAACTTATGTAATCTCTGCTTCAAAAGAACTTTTTGAGATGAACAATGATGTCAGCTCGTCAGATTATTTGGTTAAAGTAGAAAAGAAAATACCTTTTAAAGGCGAACTTTTTGACTTTACAGAAGCACCGTATCTATTGTATAAAGACGGTCTGTATTATTTAATGTGGGCAGGCGGACGATGCTGGCAACGCAGTTACAACATTAAATACGCGGTTTCTAAAAACATTGAAGGCCCGTATAAATCTATCGATAAAGGAATTGTGTTGGCAACCAGCGAACAAGATAGCGTATTGGGCCCCGGCCATAATTCAGTCATCGAGTTAAACGGTAGATGGTTTGCTTTTTATCACCGTCAGGATCCAGATTCGCCGAATCCATGTTCGTACAGGTTTACCTGTGCAAGCGAATTTACTTTTGATAAAGATGGCAAAATTCAGTTTAAACAGTGGATAAACGATTTGCCAAAGGCCTTAAACATTAAGCCTAAAATGGTAAACTACGCTATAAATGCAGAAGTTTTTGCCAATACCGAAAGCTTAAACCACAGAGCCATCCACGCTGTTGACGGTAAAAACGATACCCGATGGACCACCGAAGTAAATCAGAAAGGAGAATTATCCATCAATTTAGGCGAAGAAAAAGCCATCAAACAAATAGAGATTGATTTTGAATATCCCGATAAGTGGCATACTTACAAATTAGAATATTCCAACGATAACCAAAACTGGACAACAATTGTTGACCATACCTTGCAAGCGGTACAGGCTTACCCAAACATGTTTACGGATATAGCTATCAAAGCAAAATTCATTAAACTTTCTATCAATAATTCCGAGGACAGAACGGCATCCGTTTGGGAAGTTAAAGTTTGGGGGAATCCGTAAATTTTAAATGCAAAAAGCTTAAGGCATAAAGCTGAAAGCCTTTACATAAATATAATATCATGATAAAAAAGTGTTTCCTATTCATAGCAGTTCTAACCACCACTTATCAGGCGGAAGCCCAAAAAAAACCGATCGATTATGTAAACGTTTTTATTGGAACTGGGGAAAACGGCAACACTTATCCCGGTGCCCAGGCTCCTTTCGGGATGGTTTCTATCAGCCCGTCCAATACTTTTAAAGATTATGACGGTACGGATGCCAGACCGGGTTATAAATATGCGCAAACAGAAATCAGAGGTTTTGGTTTAACGCATTTTAGCGGTGTGGGTTGCCACGCCATGCAAGATTTAATGTTTTTCCCGCTTACGGGCAATTTAAACGTTTCGCCGGTAAATAATCGCGATGCTTATAAAAGTTCCTTCGCTCATGCTGATGAAAAAGCAAATCCCGGGTATTACGAAGTAAAACTAAAAGATTGCCAAATTAACGCCCGCTTTACTGCTACACAAAGAGCTGGAATTGGCGAAATTGATTATAACGGAAATGAAAAAGCGCGGATAATCTTTATCCCCACCAACAGCGCAAACGGCATTGCCGATGGAGCGGTAAAAATCGATAAAGAAAAAAATCAGATTTCTGGTTGGGTTTCTACCGGTGGTTTTTGCTGGAGAGACCCAGCCCATCTTCCCTACAAAATTTATTTTGTGATGGAATTTGACACCCCAATTTCGGATTTTGGGGTGTGGAAAGGCGAGCAGAAATTTGCAGACAGAGATACCGTATCCGGAAATAATTTTGCCAGTTACATTGGTTTTGCGCAGGAAACAAAAAAGGTAAAAATACGTACAGCGCTTTCTTTTGTGAGTATGGAAAATGCTTCCCTTAATTTAAACACCGAAATTCCAAATTGGGATTTTGAAAATACTTTAAGCAAAGTACAAACAGACTGGTCAAAATATCTCAATAAAATTACAGTTGATGGCGGAACCAGTGATGAAAAATCGACTTTTTACACCGCAATTTATCACAACTTATTGCAGGCAAATATTTTTGAAGATGTAAACCACGAGTACATTGGTTTTGATGATAAAGTGCATTTAATGGAAAAGGGGAGGAACAAATATGTCAACTTTTCGCTTTGGGATACTTACCGAACCACGGCTTATCTGCAAGCGATGATTGCCCCAAAAGAATCATCGGATATGATCCAATCTTTATTGTTGGATGCCCAACAAGGCGGTGCTTTGCCCAACTGGAGCATGAACAATGTAGAATATGGGGTAATGAACGGTTATTCGCCATTTGCCTTTGTGGCCAATATGTATGTCATGGGCGCTAAAAATTTCGACCTCCAAAAAATGAAAGACATGATGAAAAAAGTGTCAATGGATTATTATCCAAATCAAGGTCGCCATGGCTGGATGGGAATTGACGATTATAAAAAATTAAGCTACGTTCCGGTTGATAAGCAGGGTTTTGGCGGTTCCATGACGATGGAATATGGTATTGCTGATTATGCTATCGCTAAAATCTGCAAGGCATCGCGCGATAAAGAAGCCAATGAATACTATTTAAAACGTTCGCAGAATATTTTTAACCTGTATAATCCAATAACAAAACTATTACAGCCCCGAACGGCTGACGGTAAATTTATAACACCTTTTAACAAAACCACCGAAACGGGTTTTAACGAAGGAAACGCCATACAATATTTTTGGAGCGTACCACACAGCATGAAAAAGCTGATTGAAATCGCTGGCGGAAAGCAATTTATAGAGAACCGGTTAGATACTTTTATGAATAAAATTGAAGTAGGCTGGGCACCAGAAAAACCACATTATTGGTTGGGTAACGAGCCTTGCTTCGGCGCAACTTACGTTTATAATTACTTGCAAACACCATGGAAAGCGCAACAGCACAATCGGGATATTATAAACAATTACTTTAACAATACGCCAAATGGTTTAACGGGTGATGACGATTCTGGGGCAATGTCGGCACTGTACGTTTTCTCTGCAATGGGTTTATATCCTTATTTACCCGGCGAATCCGGTTTTATGATTTCTGGTCCGCTGTTTAAAAAAACCACCATCCGTTTAGCAAATGGCAACACCGTTACGGTAAATGGTAAAAATGCGAAAGCAGAAAACGGCTATATCCAAAACATGAAAATCAACGGCAAAACTTCCACTAATCTATGGCTGGATTGGGATGCAATGCAAAACGGTGGAACCGTCAACTTTAAAATGGGCGACAAACCGAATAAAAATTGGGGAAATAAAGTGGAGGATGCTCCGCCATCTTATCAGTAAAAAACAGAAATATGAAAACTTTGTTCACGTGTGTTATTTTGTTTTTGGCTTCTAACAGCTTTGCACAAACGTATAATATAAAAAATTATGGAGCGGTAGCTGATGGGAAAACCATTAATACCGTTGCTATTCAAAAAGCAATTGACGATTGCTCCGGAAATGGGGGCGGAACGGTTTATGTTCCGTCCGGAAAGTTTGTAACAGGTACAATTTCTTTAAAAAGCAATGTTAATTTTTATTTAGAAATTGGCGCAATAATAAAAGGAAGCTCCAATATAAAAGATTATAAAAGCTATCAAAAAGAGCCTTACGGTACCAATTATTACGGCATTTTTTATACGCATGATGCACAAAATGTTGCTATTACCGGAAACGGAACCATCGATGGAAATGATAAAGCTTTCTTTGATTGGAATACACCAAAAAAAATTGATTCGATCACAAATAGTTATACCCGCCAAAAACAAAATTACAGAAATGTAGTAAGCGGTTTAGGCGACGGACCGGTTACACCTTTAGATCCACGCCCGCGTCAAATGATCATATTTGCGCAGTGCAAAAAGGTAAATGTAAAAAAAATAACGCTTACAAATTCAACTTTCTGGACTTTGCATATTGCAGATTGTGACGGTGTTTTGGTAGATGGTATTCGGTTATGGACAAATATGTTAGTGCCCAATGCAGATGGGATTGATGTGACCAGTAGCTCTAATGTGATCATCGCCAATTCCGATATTCGGTCGGGCGATGATGCCATAGTTGTTGTGGGTTACGACCATCATTTTGAAATCCCAGGTTACAAAGGAATTAAAAAAGATTGCGAAAATATCGCGATTAGCAACTGTAATCTACAATCAAACTCCAGTGCTATCAGGATTGGCTTTTTAGACCAAAACAACGTTAAAAATATCCAGATTAACAACGTAAACATTACCAACTCAAACCGGGGAATAGGCATATTTTTAAGAGACCGCGGAAATGTAGAAAACATCAATATCTCTAATGTTTATATCCAAACAAAATTAAGCACCGGCGATTGGTGGGGAAACGGCGAACCTATCCACATTTCGGCAATTCGCGGTAATCCGGATGCTAAACTAGGAAAAATAAAAAATGTAAATTTCAGCAACATCATCTGCGAAGGCGAAAACGGAATTTTGGTTTACGGTACGGATGAAAGCAGAATAGAAAACCTTTCATTTAAAGACATCACTTTTAAAATTATCGATAGTAAACTGAATGCCGTTGCCGGAGGAAATGTGGATTTAAGGGCGCAGTTAGACCCAAAGAAACAAATTTTTGCTCAGGATATTCCAGGTTTATATGCTCAAAAAGTAGATGGCTTAAAAATAGAAGATTTTACATTGGAATGGATGCCAAACCTTCCAACGTTTTTTACAAACGCAGTTGTTGTAAATGATTTTAAAAGCTTATCCATTACCAGCTTCCGCGGAAAAGCTTCTCCGTCAAATAAATTACTAAAGCCCATTAGTTTAAAAAATGGGAACGGATTTTTTACGGATGTGCAAAGCAGTAAAGTGGTCAAACAAAATGTAAAATAAATTTAATGAGGAATTGTTTGGTAGCGGTGTTTTGTTTGCTCATTTGTAGTTATAAAACAAGTGCCCAGCAGGTTTTACCAGTTAACAAAAACGCAAGCAAAGAAACCAGGGATTTATTAAAATACCTGTATCAAATAAACGGGAAAAAGACCCTTTATGGCATGCACAATATCATTGGCGGAATGTCAAAAGCTGCCGATAGCATTTATACAGTTACCGGTAAATACCCCGCAATATGGGGAGGAGATTTTGGCTTTGCCGATGAGAACCACGACATCGACAACATTAAATACCGCCCTTTACTGGTTCCAGAAATTAAGAAGCAATATGCCAGAGGTGCAATCATTGTGCTATCTTACCATCAGGCAAATCCTGCTTTGGGCGAGCCAACTCCTTTCAAGGGCGGAATCATCAGCCAGTTAACGGATGAACAATGGACAGAACTGACCACGCTGGGCACACCGCTATACAAAAAATGGACGGCCCAAATGGATTTAATTGCCGTTTATTTTAAGGAATTACAGGAAGCTAAAATCCCTGTAATTTTTAGGCCTTATCACGAAATGAACGGCAACTGGTTTTGGTGGGGACACCGGAAAGGCGAGGATGGTTTTAAAGCATTATGGCGTCAGCTTTATGATTATTACACCAACCATCATCACTTAAATAACATTCTTTGGGCCTGGACACCCGACAAACCTTGGGATGATGTTGCGGATTATTATCCTACTGGCAATACTGTTGACATTTTAGGTTGCGATATTTATCCGATGAAAGATTCTACAACCGTTTACCCGCAAGCATTTTACGATAGAATGTTGAAATTGGCGAACGGAAAACCATTAGCTTTAACAGAAAACAGCGTTTTGCCAAGTAAAAGATTGCTAAAAAATCAGCCATGGGTTTGGATGATGAGCTGGGGAAAAATGGTTTTCAATGCCAATACAAAGCAAGAAATCATAGAAGGTTTGGATTCAAAACAGATGCTGATGCTGAATGAACTTCCACGAAAAATTAGAAAACATAAGTGATACCGCCATGAATAAATTAATAAAAGTTTTTTGCTTTATTTTCCTTTTACTAAGCTCAACTCAAGTTTTTGCACAAAAAAACTTTTTAAAAAGCCTTAAATCTCCCATCATTTTTAAAGGAAATGATTCGATAGCTTACCGTGACCCAGCGGTTTTGTTTCACGATAAAACAATGTATCTCTTTTTTACATTAGTGCGTACGGAAGCAGGGTATGTGTATTCTTACACCGCCATGAGCAAATCCAAGGATTTAAAAAACTGGTCGCCAATAAAAATCATCTCGCCCAGAGATATGTCCCTGAATTTTTCAAGCCCGGGAAATGTGATAAAATTTAATAACGAATGGGTTTTATGCCTACAAACTTATCCCCGCCCAAATTATAAGGTTAGCCAAATGCCCCGTTTTGGAAGTGGCGATGCCCGTTTGTACCTTATGCGCAGTAAAGATTTAGAAAACTGGAGTACACCCGAGATTATGAAAGTTAAAGGCCCAGAAGTGTCTTTTAAAGACATGGGTCGGATGATTGATCCTTATTTGCTGGAAGATAAAAATGAACTCGGAAAATGGTGGTGTTTTTATAAACAGAATGGCGTAAGCATGTCTTACAGTTACGATTTGCGTAAATGGAACTTTGTTGGTTATACCGAATCTGGTGAAAATACTTCTGTTTTGCATGAAAATGGAGAATATATTTTATTCCATTCGCTTAAAAATGGTATTGGCATCAAAAAATCAAAAGACCTAAAAACTTGGGAAGATTGGGGTAATTTGATTACCCTTGGACAAAAAAATTGGGACTGGGCAAAAGGGAGAATTACAGCAGGAACTGTAATCAACTTAAAAAACAATAAACATTTTGGGAAATACGTAATGTTTTTCCACGGCTCTGGACCAAAAACCGAAGAAGAAGGAGATTTTGATAAAAATGCTTCCATCGGGATAGCGTGGAGCGATGATTTAACAAATTGGAATTGGCCTAAATAAACGAAAGATATGAGTTTAAAAATCTTTAAAAACCAATTGCTAACAGCCATTATTTTGGCAATTGCTTTTAACAGCTTTGCACAAAACCCAGATCAGTCTGTAATCAATTTATGGACTAAAAAGGATTTGAAATTTGATAGCCCAAAAACCGGAAACCCGTTGTTGCAGGGCTATTTTGCCGATCCTACAATTATTGAAAGCAAGGGCACATTTTACATTTACGCTACCAGCGATATGCCAAGTTGGAACGATATTACAAAGCTTGCAGTTTGGACTTCTACAGATTTTGTGAACTGGAAATGCGATTACTTGAACTGGCCTACTAAAGAACAATGCGTAAGTAATACTGGAACACCTTCAGGTGTTTGGGCACCAAGCTTAATTAAATCGCCGAATGGCAAGTTTTACATGTATGTAACTGTTGGTCAAGAGATTTGGGTTGGCGTTGCCAATAGCCCGATCGGACCATGGAAAAATGCTAAAGCAGATAATACTCCGCTGGTACGTCACAAAGAATATTATTATGTGGAAACCATTGATGCAGAATGTTTTGTGGATGATGATGGGCAGGCATATCTTTATTGGGGTTCTTCTGATAGCGGACGTGATATTGAAGGCAGATGTTTGGGCGTAAAACTAAATGCAGATATGATTTCGTTTGCCGAAATGCCAAAAGATGTAACTCCTCCGCATTATTTTGAAGGACCGTACATGTTTAAAAAGAATGGCGAATATTATTTTTCTTATTCGTGGGGGAAAACTTGGGACGAAACTTATCAAATTCGTTATGCCACCGGTCCCACACCTTTTGGGCCTTGGAAAGAAGGAATGGTGCGCCCCATTTTAAGTACAGATGATGGCGACAATAAAATTAAATCAACCGGGCACCATACCGTTTTAAAATTCAATGATAAATATTACATCGTTTATCACCGTTTTAATACTTTAGATAAGTACGATATTTCTCAAAAACTGCGACAGGTAGCCGTTGACGAATTAAATTTTAACCCAGATGGTTCTTTACAAAGAGTAGTTACTACACATAGGGGAGTTGGCACTTTACAATCGGTTAAAACGGAACCTAACTTGGCTTTTGGAGCTAAAGTTACAAGTTCCAGTGATTTAGATACCGTAGTAACCAAAGCAAAATTTGCAGTAGATGAAAACAACGGAACACTTTGGATTGGCGGAAAATATGCGCAAGAATGGCTTCAGTTAGATTTAGGGGAAGTAAAATTGTTTAACCAAATTCAGCTTTTTACCGAATTTCCCATCAAAGCCTATCAGTATAAAATTGAAGTTTCTGAAGATCATAAAATTTGGAAACTAGCTGATGACCAGTGGGAAAATACCAAAATTGGATCGCCTATAGTAAGTTCGTTAAAATATAAAGCTAGGTATATCCGCGTTATTTTAAGAAACGAAAAACAGAATACAAGACCAGGGATTTGGGAGGTTAAGGTTTATTAAATTTATCCATCAATCCTTAATGAAAAAGACATGAAGATTACCATAAAAATATTGTCCATACTATTATTAGCGAACGTATTAATGTCCGCTTGTAGCCCAAAAGTTGCTAAAAATCAAAAGCCCAGAGAAAAATGGACGGTTGAGCAGGCAAACAATTGGTATAAGCAGTGGGGCTGGTTACGTGGAGCAAATTTTATTCCAAGTACTGCTATTAATCAGTTAGAAATGTGGCAGGCAGCAACTTTTGATCCTGCGACTATCGATAGAGAATTAGGGTATGCAGAAGGCATCGGCATGAATTCCATGCGGGTTTACTTGCATCATATCGCTTGGCAACAAGATCCAAAAGGGTTTAAAAAAAGTGTTAATCAATATTTAGCTATAGCTGATAAGCATCAAATTTCTACAATTTTGGTTTTTTTTGACGATTGCTGGAACGCAGAATATAAAGCAGGTAAACAACCTGCACCAAAACCCGGAATCCACAATTCGGGCTGGTTAAAAGATCCCGGAAATAGAATTTACAGAGAACCAAAATTGACAAACACTTTAGAAACCTATGTAAAAGATGTTTTGACCTCGTTTAAAAACGACAAACGTATTGTAATGTGGGATTTGTACAACGAACCGGGCGGACAAGGAATTGGAAATAAAAGTATGCCTTTATTGCAAAAAGTATTCGCTTGGGCCAGAACAATTAATCCTTCGCAACCATTAACCGCCGGCGTTTGGAACTGGGATTTAAAAGAACTTTCGGCATGGCAGATTACTAATTCAGACGTGGTAACTTATCATAATTATGGCAATGAGGTGGACCATCAGAAAACCATTGATGCTTTCAAAAACAAATACAAAGGGCCGCTTATTTGTACCGAATACATGGCCAGAAACAACGGAAGCAAGTTTTTTAACATTATGCCTATCCTAAAAAAACAAAATATTGGCGCGTACAACTGGGGCTTAGTAGCCGGAAAAACAAATACCGTTTATAAATGGGACACGCCAATACCATCCGGCGAAGAACCTGAAATTTGGTTTCATGATATTTTTAGAAAAGACGGAACCCCTTACAGCCAGGCAGAAGTAGATTTGATTAAAAGCCTATCACTTCAACTGTCCAATAAAGAACAATGAGTTAGTAATACTGGAACACCTTCAGGCGTTTGGGCATCAAGCTTAACTTGAACGCCGAATGACAAATGATATTTTTTTTTCATACTTCTTTTGTCTATCAACTTCTTTTAAACCGAATAATTATTTATATTTCTTATGTTCTCCTAGTGAAATTTTTCCGTTTGTACAAAGCAAAATGAAACTTCATTTCCCAATTTTAAAAATTGTCTGGACAGTGAAGTTTATAAACAAAAAATTGAATGAAATATAGTTTTTGGACTGAACTGATAAAATACGTATCTATTTAAAATTAAAAAACAGGGAAACATTTCTGCTTCCCTGTTTTCCTTAAATAAATCACCAAGAGCTAAAGCCCTAATCCCCCATAGAATCCCACATTTATAGGATTTGTCGTAGAAACCGCATTTCCAAAAAAGTCCTTACCTCCGTTAGTGCTCAATACCCTTCCCGAGGATAAAGCGACAGAACCACTTTTTAATTTGAAACCTTCGGGAGTGCCTGAACCGGTGTTAACAAATTTAACATCGCCGGCAATGTTGTGTGATTGGCTTGGCTGGTTTGCTGCGGTATTTTTATAAAATGCATTATAGTCAAAGGTATTGTTTGTACTGCTACCTAAGTTATAGTTAGAATTAGTACCGGAATTATCGAATATATTATTGTAAAATTTAGTGCCATCTGGCCAATCACTTGTGCCTGCCCATGGGGTAAAAGAAAGTATGTTTACGCCGTCTTGACTAGGTCCTACGTCAAATGTGTTGTTATAAACGTGTAAATCCGTACAGTGACCGTTAATCTGTATTAAAAATTTACCTGCATGCGGATGGGTGTGTTTTCCATCTTTAACAAACAGATTAAATCTAATCACCGTGCTTTGATTAAACACTCCATCACCTCCAGTTACCAATATCCCAAAATCATTTTCATGAAGGTAATTGTATTGTATTACTGTTCTTTTTGATCTAAAGTCGGCGTCAATCCCACCAGCGTCATGATCTCCATCATTTGCTTTTGTAAATCTACTTTCATTATATTGCCAAAGTGCATCATCAGTATTAAAATTAAAAGCAGCATTGCCAGTTGCCTTAATCGAACAGTGGTCAAACAGGTTATACTCCATTAAAGGTGCCGTAGCAACACGCATAATTAAGCCATGCCCTCCAGTATTTTCAAAAGTATTATGGCTAACGATTATATTGGTGGAAGGAGTCCAGTTGTTATTGCTAAACGCTGTCCGATCTGCCCAACTCGACTGCAAAAACATTCCAGTATGGTCTACATCACGAACGGTGCAGTAATCTACAAGTATATCGTTAAAATGTGTTGGAGTTGTATTGCCTGTAATTTCGAAATAAATACCACCGTTGTTTCTTGAATAAATAGAAGAATTATCCATATATCCATTAATGCCATGAATTAGCAAACCATGTAAATAAATGTGATTAACTGTTCCGGCGTCTTCTGCGGCTATAAGAATCCCTAATTTCTTACTATTGCTGTTTTCAACAATACCAGGATGGTCTACATTAGCATAGTTGTTGGTGTTGTCACTTTCCCAGTTTGCCAGGCTTTTTCCTCCTTCTTCACTTGCATTAAAGTTGGTAATCTCTAAGTCGTTAATTTCCCAATATTGTTGGTTATAAAGATAAACTGTTCCATTAGCTACACCATTGCCATTGATAACCGGTTTTGATCCTGTATCGTAGCTATCTATTTTAATTGTGCTTCCGCTAATGCCAGATCCTTTGGGATGCAACTGTCCTGTCCAGTTTCCACCAGATTTAAATCTTATCCGGTTACCGGCCACAAAGGTTACTGAGTTTACCTTTGCTAGCGTTTTCCAAGGATACTGTGTTGTAGTACCACTGTAAGAATCGCTTCCGTTTACATTATCTACATAGTAAGTAGTTGTTGTAGAAAAGGTAGTGAGATCATCCTTAGCAGTACCATCTTGCGCTTTTTCTACTGATAATGTTGTTTTCTGACATGCCATAAAAGGCAAAATACTGGTTAACAAAACCAGTTTTTGATAATTTTTCATGATGTTTAAAAATTTGTTAGTAATTGGATTAGTCGTCAAATTTCAGGATATGGGATCCTTTTTTAACAAGTACTAAGGTAGTAGATTGAAACACATATAGTTACTACATAAGTTTCTAACATGCAGGTGATATGTTACATACTAAGGTGTTGTATAATGGGGGTAATCTAAAAAGTCCTTTTAGCTAAAGACATTTATCGGCAGTTATAAAAGTCATTTTTACATTTAAATCATTTTTCAGAATATTTCTCTAAGCAAACAGTATTTAAAATTTTATTGACGAATCCTGTTAAAACTTCTCTGAAATTTATAAAATGATATTTTCAAAGGGTACTTATGTTTCATTTAGCAGGTATGAAACCCTTTTTAACTTCCTAAATTGCGCCATATAATTAATCTAAATTTAAACCACAATAAGCATATTATCGATTGATGCAAAAGTCAAAATCAGCTTTTTATAGTATTTTATTAAAAACAACCCTGAATTTAATTTTATTCAATTTAATCTTACTGAGTCAGGTTTTCTCCCAAGAGAACGTTGCAAAAGCTATTACTCCTTTTACAGGACTAGATTATGTTAGAATAGTCACTGACGCTGATTTTAAAAGTGAAAGCAAAAATACATTTAAAGTGTTCATCAAGTCAATTGCCGATGGAAAAGTGCTTTGGCAAGGACCTGTGAAATCCACCTCGGCAGTTAACGAAGGAGGAAAAAAAATAGCGTTTCTAATCAGTGGTTTAAAACCTATATTATGGACGCCTAACCAACCGTATCTTTACCAAATAACACTTGAACAGTATCATGGGAAAAAAATAGTTTCTCAGCTAACAGAAAGAGCTGGCTTTAGAAGTTTCGAAAGAAAAGGAGAGAATTTATATCTAAACGGGAAACCGATTTTTTTAAGAGGCATCGCCATCAATCCGCCAGAAAGAGGAATTCCGACAGAGCTAGAGTACAGCCGTAATTTTGCCATAGACTACGTAAAGTTTATGAAAAGCATCAATGTAAATATCATCAGAATTCCGGATGCTGAAGAATGGTATGACGTATGTGACGAACTTGGCATGATGGTTTTCGGAGGAAACTATGGCGGAAAAGTAGCTGGCGGAGAAAAAGTAAAGAAACAGGAGGCTATAGGTGATGAAACTGATGGCGGTTTCCCGAGCGATTATGATAGAGGTGTTTCCTGGTACGAGAATGAAAAGCTGGGCGCCATTGCTCATCACCCAAGTTTAATGGTATATGCAATGACTAACGAAACTCCTTTCAGAGGTTCAAGAGCGTTGCTTTGGGAAAAGTTTTTAGATTATGCTTTTCATAAATTAAAGGCTTGGGATGAAACTCGTGTTTACATTGCCAATGCCGGTTACGGTTACGGTAAAACAGGAGATATTTGTGATTTGCACCGCTATTGGGGCTGGTATTACAGTTCGCCATACACTTTTTTAAATATCAGGGATAATGCAAATATCATCCCCTTCCCAAAAAGCGGACAGCCCATTACTTTTACCGAATGTGTAGGCAATTATACCGGTCCCGATGGACGCTATAACCAAACTCCAGGGCATAAAAATCCAAGCTCGCAACTTACATGGACTGGTCACGAAAGACAAGATCTGCAGTCGCAATTGGCAGACAAACATCAGAGTTTCACTTTTAGACAAGCCACAGAAACTTTTAGGCAGTTGAGAGACAAAAATCACGCTTTAAGCGGCGTTTTCCCTTTCACCATTCTGTTTTACAACTGGGATACCATAGAAAAATTTGCGGATATGAACCCCAAGCCAGTTACAGCCCAAGTAAAGGTTTCTTATCAACCAGTGCTTTTGAGTTGGGAATGCTGGACTTCAAAACTATACGCCGGCTCGACTTTCAGTCCGGTGGCTCATATTATTAATGACGATAACGATTTTAAAGATTTGAAGAATGTAAAACTGGTTTATCAGATTTATGATAAAGCAAGAACAGCTGTTGTAAAGGATAGTATTTCTTTCAGCGATATACCTTATTACGGCACTTCTAAAAAAGCGGTTAATATCAAATTGCCAGAGCATATTGTTTCGGGAGATTATACTTTAAATGGCGAAGTTTATGCCAATGGAAAAAAGGTGTCTCAAAATTTTTTCAAACTTTTTATTGCTGATGATGGATTTAAAGGCCAGTTAGCAAACACTTCTTCAAAAATAACTTTGTACGACACAAAAGGCGATACAAAAAAATCTTTCAAAAAACTTAACATCCCGTTTCAGGAATTTACTGGTAGTAAAGATTTATCTAACGGAACAATTTTAGTGATTGGCGAGAACAGTGCAGATGAAAAACTTGCTTCTACTGCCTCGTCTATTAAAGATTTTATGAAAAAAGGAGGCAGAGTGCTAGCGCTAAGGCAAGACAGCAGTTCAAGAGTTTACTTAAATAAATTACTAGATTTTAAATTGACCAACAACACTGTGGATATTGATAATGGCGTTTATCCGGTATCAACCACAGCCGCTCGCAATGGTTTCAATATCAATCCCGAAAGAAAAGATCATCCGGTTTTTTCTGGAATAAGCCGGGATAACTTGATTGTTTGGTCTGATTACACAAACTGGAGTGAAGAAAAAACCGGAATGCCAGCCATATATCCGGTAACGGACGCTTTTAAACTGGAAGACGCTGACGGAATGTCCTCAACAGCCATTCTTGCCGATTTAAATTACGGACTGCAATCCATAGCCTTAGCAGAACAATTTATGGGTTCGGGAAGTATTTTAATTTGTGGTTTTGATATTTCTAACAGAACCGGATTGGATCCTGTGGCAGATAAACTCCTAATAAATATGCTGAATTACAGCGCTTCAAACGAAGGGCATCAGCTACAGCAATTGGTCACTAATCCAATTATTTGGGGCGATTATACTTCCGAAAAAGGCTTGATTATAGATTCTTATAACGGTTTTATCGCAAATGGTACTCCGCGTTTGACCGATGCTTTTTTAGCCGAAGGAATTAAAGTGACAAAAGAAGGTTATCAATTAGCCG
The DNA here is from genome assembly GCF_946480185.1 of uncultured Pedobacter sp. The sequence continues at coordinate 31,439 of NZ_CAMLIG010000018.1, forward strand.
GCGGACATCCGAGCAGATTCAATACTAGACCGGGACTGCAATATGTGGTAAACGGCAGAAGACCTTGGGGACCTTATGACCCAAGTTATGGTAGAAGTCCAACTTTTAGCAAATCTTCTAAATCTGGAACTGCGCAGTTCTGGTGTCGTATCCCTAAAGGAAAAAATAATATGAATTCTGTAGTCTGGAATCCATCTGCGGAAGCGCTTACCGTAAAAATAAAAGTAAATGATTTAAAGGAAACAAATGCTGTTGTTCAGGCCGGAGAATATAAATCTATCGATAGCGATGTTGACGATGAAAATGTAAAGGTAGTTTACCAAGGAGACAGAAGGCTTGTAATGATGGAGACGAGTTTCAATAAAAAATAAATAGAAGAAAATGAATAATATAAAAAAATTACTGTTCCTCTTAATTTTTATACCCCAGTTTTCATGGGCGCAAAATAACGATGGCGTAGCTGAAAGAGCGTTTTATGTTAAAACACTTACTAAAATAGCCGATCCGGTTTTAACCGCTTTAAGTGAAAATAAGCTAAAAAGCACTATGCCGGTGGAAGCTAAGGCCGCAAAAGACCGCGTTTACAGCACTTATTTAGAAGCTTTCGGAAGATTATTGGACGGAATGGCGCCGTGGTTAGAATTAGGTCCTGATTCCACAAAAGAAGGAATCATCAGAAAAAAATACATCGACTTAGCTTTACAGTGCATCAAAAACGCAACAGATCCGAAAGTTGCAGATTTTATGAATTTTAATCAAGGCAGACAGCCGCTAGTGGACGCTGCTTTTTTTGCCGATGCTTTGTTAAGGGCGCCAACTCAATTGTGGGGAAATCTGGATAAGCAAACAAAACAGAATGTAATAGCTGCGCTAAAATCCAGCAGGATTATAAATCCATCATATTCAAATTGGCTGATGTTTAGCGCAACCGTCGAAGCCGCTTTACAAAAATTTGATAAATCAGGAGACATGATGCGGATTGATTACGCCATTAAGCAACATTTGTTATGGTATAAAGGAGATGGAACCTATGGCGACGGCCCAAATTTTCATTGGGATTATTATAATAGTTATGTCATTCAGCCTATGCTTTTGAGTATAACCAAAGTACTTAAGGATGACGGCCTAGACCGCAATCATTATTATGAACTGATGTTGGGAAGAGCGCAACGTTATGCAGCGATTCAGGAACGCTTAATCTCTCCGGAAGGCACTTATCCGCCAGTAGGCAGATCTTTGGCTTATCGTTTCGGTGCTTTTCAACTGCTTTCAAAAATCGCATTGTTGCACCAATTGCCAGAAATGGTAAAGCCACAGCAGGTAAGAGCTGCACTTTACACCATAATAAAAAGACAAGTGGAAATGCCTGAAACATTTGATGATAAAGGTTGGCTACGCATCGGGTTTGCCGGGCATCAGCCATCCGTGGGCGAAAATTATATTTCCACAGGTAGCCTGTATTTATGTTCAGAAGCATTTCTTGTTTTAGGATTGCCAGCAAACGATCCATTTTGGCAGGGACCGGATGCAGACTGGACTGCAAAAAAAGCTTGGAATGGCGAAGAGATTGAAATTGACCATGCTTATAACGATAAAGAATAAATAATTAAGAACAACCATGAAGATCAATAAAATATTTGTTGCCATAACAATTACGGTCAGCGCCGCATTATTATCCTGTAATGCCAACAAAATGGCATTGAAGCCAAAGCCGGATATGCTTAAGCTTATTGATCAAAACCTAAAAGACGGGGTTGAACAATATAAAGTACTGATGAAAAATGTTCCGGCGGATAGTTTGCCTGAAACTTTTCAATACGGTAAACCCAAAAGCACTTCGGCAAGAAATTGGGTAAGCGGTTTTTATCCGGGAACATTATTTTATCTGTACGAAGGCACCGGAGATAAAACTGTTTACAACGCAGGTTTGGCAAAGCTTCCGGTAATGGAACCCATAAAACATATTAATTCTCACGATATAGGTTTTATGATGAACGATAGCTACGGCATTGTAAACCAGATAAATCCCAGTGAAGAATATAAAGCTATTTTAATAACCAGCGCCAAAAGTCTGGTAAAAAGATTTAACCCAACGGTAGGCTGTACCATGTCGTGGAGTTCTAAACCTGGAGAATTCAGAGTAATTATTGATAATATGATGAATTTGGAATTGCTGACTTGGGCAACCAAGGCAACCGGAGATTCCACCTATGCAAAAGTTGCAATCTCACACGCAAACACCACGATGAAAAATCATTTCAGACCCGATTATAGTTCTTACCATTTGGTAAACTACAACCCCGAAACAGGCGGAATCAATAAAAAACAGACTGTACAAGGCTACGCGGATGATTCTGCTTGGGCAAGAGGGCAAGGCTGGGGTCTTTACGGTTTTACAATGATGTACAGAGAAACAAAAGACCCGAAATATTTGGAACAGGCTAAGCATATTGCGGATTTTATTCTGAATAATCCAAATTTACCGGCAGACAAAGTGCCTTATTGGGATTTTAACGATCCAAAAATCCCAAATACCTACCGCGACGCTTCTGCCGGAGCGATTTATGCCTCTGCCTTAGTTGAACTCGCGGGTTATGTTGATGCGGCGTTATCGAAAAAATACATTGGTGTTGCAGAAACCATTATCCGCACTTTATCCTCGCCCGAATATAAGGCAGCTTACGGCACAAACGGCGGTTTTATTTTAAAGCATTCCGTAGGTCATTTGCCTAAAGGCGCTTTGGTTGATGTTCCTTTGCCTTACGCAGATTACTATTTTGTTGAAGCCATGTTGAGGTATAAAAATCTTGGAAAATGATGAGATTTAATCGCATTACAAATTTGAAGCAAATACAAGGTGGATTTGAACCATCTGTCGTTAGTTTTTTTAGTGTAAAAATCCGAATTTTGAGTTCAAGGCTTCAATCTTAATTCAACCAATTTAATATCATCATAAAATTTATCATGAGAAAAATTCTTTTCTTTTTATCAGCATTCATCTTTTGTTCAACCTTAACTTTTGCCGAAATTAAATTACCGGCATTGGTAGGTGATTATATGGTTTTACAACAAAAAGCCAATGTGAAAATCTGGGGCTGGGCAAAAGACAATGCAAAAGTATCAGTCACCACTTCTTGGGACAATAAAAATTATCAGTCAGCCTCAAACCAGAATGGCGAATGGCAATTGAATATCAATACGCCCGCAGCCGGTGGTCCGTATGAAATAAAAATCAGTGATGGCAAAGAACTGGTGCTGCATCAGATTTTAATTGGCGAGGTTTGGCTTTGCTCTGGCCAGTCTAATATGGAAATGGCTTTAAGAGGAAATTCTTCGCCAATTTTAAATGCCAATGAAATTATTTTAAATGCCGATAATAAAAATATTCATTTATTTAAAGTAAAAATGGCAACTTCATTAACGCCGTTAAATGACGTTAAAGGGCAATGGCAGGAATGTACATCGGCCACAGCCAGAGAGTTTAGTGCTATTGGTTATCAGTTTGGCACCATGTTGCAAAAGAAACTGAATGTTCCCGTGGGTTTAATTATGTCAACAGTTGGAGGAACAATGGTAGAAGCCTGGATGAGCAACGAAAGTTTAAAAGCTTTTCCGGAAGTGAAAATTCCAGCTACTTTAAAAGATAATGAGCATCCGCACCGGGAACCTACTGCATTGTTTAATGCCATGGTTGCCCCTTTGATGAATTACGGAATTAAAGGCGTGATTTGGATGCAGGGAGAAAGTAACAGGCATGAGCCGGGACTGTACGGAAAACTGTTTCCAATAATGGTAGCCGATTGGCGTAAACAATGGAACGAAGGAGATTTTCCGTTTTATTATGCACAAATTGCTCCTTACGGATCATCAGACCCAAGCAGAAGCGGGCCAAAACTAAGAGAAGCACAACTGAAAGCTATGGATATAATTCCCAACAGCGGGATGGCTTGTTTATTAGATGTTGGGATGGAAAACGACATCCACTTTATGGATAAAACCACACCGGCACACCGATTGGGATATTGGGCTTTGGCAAAAACCTACGGAATTGAGGGTATTGGTTACCAAGGCCCAACCTATAAATCAATGAAAATTGATGGAAATAAAGCAGTTCTTTCATTCGGAAATGCCCCTTATTTAACATCGTACAGAAAACCACTTACTTTATTTGAAGTTGCCGGCACCGATAAAGTTTTTTATCCGGCAGAAGCAAAAATTGATAGGAATACAGTCACCGTATCAAGCGATAAGGTAAAAAGCCCGGTTGCTGTGCGCTACGCCTTTAAAGAATGGGTAGTTGGAGAATTGTTTAATAATGACGGTTTGCCTGCATCTTCTTTCCGTACAGATGAATGGAATTAATGATGAAAACCATCATGATGGTGCCAAAACCCCAGAGCTTGTTTCTCCACTGCGGGAATAGTAAATCATAATTGCTTCATGGCAAAAAAACAAAATAAACAGATGAAAAAGCTGGTTTTATTATTCTTAATCTGTTTTTCTTTAAAAGGATTTTCCCAACAAAAACAGGTAATCAACCTTTGGCCATCCAAAAGTTTGCAACAGCCAGATGAAGAATTTGACACTGTTAAAAAAGTACTAAAAGTTACCAATGTAACAACACCTTTGCTAAAGGTTTATCGCCCAAAAATGAATGGAAACGGTGCGGCTATTATCATTAGCCCGGGTGGTGGCAATAAATTTTTAGCTTGGAATTTAGAAGGTACAGAAATAGCAAATTGGTTAAATGGTTTAGGCTATACCGCTTTTATCTTGCAATATAGTGTTCCAAATCAACAGAAAAAAGCCTTAAATGATATTCAAAGAGCTATAAGATTAGTCCGTTCAAAAGCAACAGATTTTAAATTAGACAGCTCAAAAATCGGAGTGATGGGTTTTTCTGCTGGTGGCAATTTATCAGCCAGAGCTTCTACAGATTTTCATCGGAAATTAGAAAACAAAATTGATGCTATTGATGGCTTCTCTTGCAGGCCAGATTTTGCTTTATTGATTTATCCCGGATCTATGTCAACCGGTACAGACCGGCATTTGATCTCTGAAATTCCTGTTGATGCCAATACACCGCCGGTTTTTATTTTTGTAGCCAGTGATGATCCGTACAATATCCCTTTTAGTATGGGGATGGCGTTAAGAGCAAATAAAATCCCGTTTGAGTTTCATGTTACTCCAAAAGGCGGACATGGTTATGGCTTAAGAAAAGGAAATCCTGCGGCCGAGGTTTGGCCTAACTTAGCTCAAAAATGGTTACAGGAAATCCTAAAAAATTAATTCTAGGCTTTTAAATCAACAAAAATGAAATTTCAAAAATATCTTTTATTCTTAATCCTTTTTATTGTTTGTAAAGCAAGCGCCCAAACCTTAGATGAAACTAAAGTGCCGGCATATACGCTTCCGCCTTTGTTGAAATTTGAAAACGGAAAGCAGGTAAAAACTGTGCAACAATGGGAAAAAAGAAGAGAAGAAATTTTGGATCTGTTGCAGCAAGAGATGTACGGCCAACATCCTGGCAAGCCGGCAAAAATGAAATTTGAGGTTTTTGATTTAGATAACAATGCACTAAACGGAAAAGCCATCCGTAAACAAATTAAGGTGGTTTTTAGCCCCAAACAAGATAGTGTTTACATGGATATTTTAATGTATATCCCTAAAAACAGTATAAAACCACCTGTTATTTTGGGCTTAAATTTTGGAGGAAACCAAGAAGTAATCAATGACCCTGCGGTTCGTATTACGCACAGTTGGGTGAGTAAAAAATCAAAAGGCGCAATCAACAATAGGGCTTCCGAGACTTCCCGTGGTGTAGCATCCGGGGTTTGGCCTGTAGAAAAAATGTTGGAAGCTGGCTTTGCATCTGCAACTATTTATTGCGGAGATATAGATCCGGATTATGACAATGTTACAAACGCTGTTCAGTCATTATATCCCAAATTACAAGATAGAAAAGACAATTTTAGCACCATTGGTGCCTGGGCTTGGGGATTGAGCAGGGCAATGGATTATCTGGAAAAAGATAATGACATCAATTCAAACAAAGTTATTTTAACCGGACTTTCACGATTAGGAAAAGCGGCTTTATGGGCAGGCGCAACAGACCAGCGTTTTGCAATAGTAATCAGTACAGAATCTGGCAAAGGAGGAGACGCTTTATTCCAGAGGCAATTTGGCGAATCTGTTGAGCGCATAAATAAAGTTTTTCCGCAATGGTTTTGCCATAATTTTTCAAAATATTCAAACCATGTAGCAGAAATGCCCTTTGACCAGCACATGGTTTTAGCGATGATGGCTCCACGTCCGTTTTATTTAGGAAGTGCCGAAGAAGATTTGAACGAAGACCCTAAAGGCGAGTTTTTAGCAATAAAAGCCATTGAACCTGCGTATAAACTTTATGGTTTTAAAGGTTTGCCAACCGCTAAAATGCCTCCTGTGAATCAATCAATTTATGGCGATAGGTTAGGTTTTCATTTAAGAGAAGGAAAGCATGGTATTACCGCTTTTGATTGGGATAATTATATCAAATTTATAAAATCCCACTTATATTGAGTGTAATTGAAATTCAAAAAAAATTTATAGTATATTGATTATTAAGCAGTTGTTTTTAAGCAGAAGAGCGCCTAGCGTCATGTTGAGCGGAGTCGAAGCATCCACTCGCAGGGTTTGCTATGCTACGGGCATATCTAATTTGTGAGATGTCTCGTTGCCTCGACATGACGAAAACTCTTAAATAATAACATTATTAGATACTTTTAGACAGTTTCTTAAACTCTATATAACCCGATGCTAATCCTTAACGAAGAGCTGTTAAAAAAGTATCACATTAAAATTTAATTGTTAGCCTTTATGTAATTAAATGCAGGGCTTTTAAATTAGTAGGATATTTTCTATTTCTAAAAAAAAACATACCTTTAAAACAGGATTAGTTTTAAATGATCTGTTTTTCAGAAAGCCAATTTTCGTGATTAAAAAGTCCCTATTTTATTTTCAATTTCTCTCTATTGTTGTACTTATCTTTAACGGTGGAAGTGCCTATGCACAACGTCCTGTATTAAAGTTTCGGCACCTCACAATTAATGAAGGTTTATCTCAAAACACAGTTTTTTGTACCTATCAAGATCATAAAGGTTTTATTTGGGTAGGCACAGAAGATGGTTTAAACAGGTACGATGGCGTAGATTGGTTAATTTATAAACATGAATTAAATGATCCTAAAAGCCTAAGCAATAATCAAGTAAATTCTATTGTTGAAGATGAAAACGGAAATCTTTTAATAGCCACATCAGACGGGTTGAATATTTACCACAGAGATTTAGAGAATTTTAGCAAAATTAATTTAAAAAGCACAACAGATCAAAAAAACGATTTCATTACGTTTTTGATGAAAGATGCCAATGGCGAGTTTTGGATCAGTAGCAGAGACGGTTTAAAATTATTGGACAAAAACCACAAAGTAAAAGCTACTTATAAGTACAAATCTTTAGTAAAAGGAGTTAACCCTTATAAAGTACTCAGCACTTTTGAATCTAAAGACCATCAGCTGTGGGTTAACACCGGTACAGGTTTAAGGCTGTTTGATATTAAATCAAAAAAATTCATCGCATTGCCCAAAGTAATAGCCCAAAATAGCGCTTTAACTTCAGATAATGTGCGCACAATTAAGCTTACAAAATCAGGTAATTACTGGATGGGTACCGAAAGCCACGGCCTATTTTTTTATGATGTTCATCAGCAAACTTTAAAAAATTATAAAGCATCTCCAGAGGCCAATGGCTTATTATCTAACGTGGTACGGGATGTTTTTATATATTCTGAAAATGAATTATGGATAGGTACAAGAGAAGGACTTAGCGTATTTAACATTGCGGCTGGTAAATTTTACAATTACACTTACGATAAATACAATCAAAATAGCTTATCGCATAATTCTGTAAGAAATTTTTTAAGAGACGATGCCGGCAGTACCTGGATTGGAACTTATGCCGGAGGGTTAAATATTTTTAATGAGAACAGTAGGAATTTTTCTTATTTGGGAGAAAAAATAGGGGCTAATTTAGGGCTTAACCACCGAGTGGTCAGTTCCATCATCAAAGAAAAAGACGGCAGTTTATGGATTGGCACAGAAGGCGGAGGTTTAAATTACATCAACCTCAAAACCGAAATTAACCAATACCATACCGTACTGGGCAATATTAATAACAGCAACAATATTGTAAAATGTATGGTGGATGATGGCAAAGGAAACTTGTGGCTAGGTACTTATAACGGTATAAGTATCTACAATAAAAACACAGGTACTTTTGCGGATCTGCTAAAAAGTCAAAATCCGCAAAACCCGGTAGAGCCTTATCAGGTGCATGATTTAGTACTTAAAAATGATAAAGCATACATTGCCACAAACGGCAAAGGCTTGGTTATTTATGCAAACGGCAAGCTTAAAGAGTTTTTTTACGATGTCAAAAAAACTAATTCTATAAGTTCAAATAACCTTACTTCGCTATTAGCTGTTAATGAAAATTTATGGGTGGGCACACAAAAGGGATTAAATTTTTACAATCCGCAAAGCGGTACTTTTACCAGGTTTTTGCATCAAGAAGGCAATCCGCAATCAATTTCTGGCAATTCTGTTTTATGTTTATTTAAGGATACTAAAAATAGGTTATGGGTTGGCACAGAAGGTGGCGGATTAAATCTTTTTAACGCAACAAACAAAACCTTTGGCCACATTACAGAAAAAAACGGACTTGCAAATAATGTAATCCATGCTATTGTTGAGGACAACATGGGGTTTTTATGGGTAAGTACCAATAAAGGATTATCAAAAATCGACCTCAGAAAATATAATGTTAATGCAAATCAGGAATTAAAAATCACTAATTATACCGTGGCAGATGGCTTACAAAGCAATCAGTTTTCTAACGAGGCGGTAGCAAAAGGGGCTGATGGAGAACTTTTGTTCGGCGGAATTAATGGCGTTACTTTTTTTCATCCTAATAAAATTAAATCAAATAATTTTAAACCAAAAGTAGTACTTACAGATTTCCTCATTCGCAATAAAGAGGTAAATATAAACACAGAAAATTCGCCGCTTAGCAAGCAGATTGGAGAAACTGACGAAATTGTACTGTCTTATGACCAAGCATATATTACCATAAAGTATGCGGCGCTAAATTATATCAATTCAGAAAAAAACAAGTATGCCTATAAATTAGAGGGTTTTGCAGATGATGATTGGAATGAAGTAGGCAACCAACACTCGGCAACTTATACAAATTTAAGTGCCGGGACCTACGTTTTTAAAGTTAAAGCCGCTAATAACGATGGCGTTTGGAATAATGAAGTGCGGAGCTTAAAAATTAAAGTTTTACCACCTTTTTGGAAAACTTGGTGGGCTTATTTAATATACCTGTTTATGATTGCGGGTATCCTTTACGTGTATTACATTTATTCTATCAGAACCGCCAAACTTAAAAACGAACTTGCTTTTGAATATAAAAGCCATCAAAAAGATCAGGATTTGGCACAAAGAAAACTGAGTTTCTTTACAAACATTTCGCATGAAATTAAAACACCGCTTACCTTAATTTTAGCGCCAATAGAAAAACTGGTAGAAATGAATGCGGGGAACAATATTGTGCAAAATCAACTGTCTTTAATGCAAAGAAACGGCGAACGTTTGGTGCGCTTAATTAACCAGTTACTTGATTTTAGAAAGTTTGAAAGCGGAAAAATGCTCCTTCGGGCTGCAGAAGGAAATATGGTGCGCTTTGTAAAAGAAGTGGTAATGGCTTTTGATTCTTATGCCAAATATTTGAAAATTAATTTGGAGGTTGAAACCGAAGCTAATAGTATAAGGGCTTATTTTGATAGGGATAACTTCGAGAAAATTCTTTATAATTTATTGTCAAATTCTTTAAAATTTACACCGGAAGGCGGAAATATTAAAATAACCGTTTCCACAGAAAAATTAGCCGATCAAGAAAAAGGATTTGTTTGCGTTGCCGTACAAGACGATGGTAAGGGAATTCCAGAAAAATACACCGATAAAATTTTTGAAGAATTCACTCATTTAGATGCAAATGGAATGAACCCGCTGGGAACTGGGATTGGACTTGCCTTTACAAAGGGCTTGGTTAACCTTCACCACGGAGACATAAGTGTACAAAGCCGGGAAGCAAAAAATGACGAAAAAGGCTTTACCAAATTCACTGTAAAAATTCCTTTAGGTAAAGCTCATTTTTCATCGGCAGAGATTATTGAAAACTACCAGAACAGTGAAAACATAGATCTTTATAAAATTAAGGACGATAACATCGGCAACAGCCAAATTATTTTAAAAAAGAAAGAGGAAATTTTAAAAGAAGCCGGAGCAGATATTCCTATCATGCTGATTGTGGAAGATAATAAGGACGTTCGCGGGTTTTTAGAAGATCATTTTAAAAGTTCATTTGTGGTACATACCGCCGAGAATGGTGTAATTGGTTTGGATAAAGCTTTAGAGCTGATTCCTGATATTATAATTAGCGATGTGATGATGCCCGAAATGAGCGGTACAGAGCTTTGCAGTAAACTAAAATCAGCCGAAGCAACGAGCCATATCCCTATCATACTATTAACCGCTAGAACTCCGCTGATTTATAAGATCGAAGGGTTAGAGACTGGAGCTGACGATTACATTACTAAACCCTTCAGCTTAAAAATTGTTGAGGCAAGAGTATGGAATTTATTGGAGTTAAGGAAACAGTTGAGAGAGCGCTACAGAAAAGAAGTTAGTTTTACGCCTAAAAACATAGCAATCAGCTCGCCCGATGAAAAGTTCATAGAAAAAGTAATGAAGTTTATCGAGGACAATTTAGGAGAACCTACCTTAAGTGTTGAGGAATTGGGAAAAGAAATTGGAATGAGCAGGGTAACGCTTTACAGAAAAATAAAAGCATTGACCAATCAAACCACCATAGAAATTATCAGGACTGTGAGACTGAAAAGGGCCGCCCAGCTTTTAGAAACCGGACATTACAACGTAAGCGAAGTGGCTTATATGGTGGGTTTTGCCGATCTGGATTATTTCAGAAAGTGTTTTAAAGAGCAGTTTAAAAAAACTCCGAAAGATTACAGCATGGTAAGTAATAAGGAATAACTTAAATGTATTTGTAATATATCACCTTAGTTTTGATATTCTCATTTTGAAGATCCGCGTTTTACAAAAGTTTATTTTCTTATTATAGTTTTTAAATAGGATTTCAGCTCCTATATCTTGCAAATTTCTCTTAGTGTTTCATCAATGACAAGCTAATAAAAACAAAAAACGCTCCCATGGAGCGTTTTAAGAAAATTCTATTTCATGTTTATTGAAACATGAACTTTTTGGTTAAAGTTAACCCGTTAATTGATAAGCTTGCAATATGTAAGCCAGCTCCAGCACTTTGGATGTTTAAAGTTATTTCATTGTTGCCAGTATTTAAATTAACGTTTTGGCTAGCTATCACTCTTCCGTTAGCATCAAAAATATTAAGCAATGCGTTACCAACTTGGTTAGCGTAAACATTTACCTTAATTTGTCCGCTTGCTTTGTTTGCATATACAGAAAGATCAGCAGGTTGTCCGTTTACAGTTACTGCCACTGGACCAAATTCTTCGCTTTTGCCATTATTGTCAACTTGGTTTAGTTTGTAATAGTTTGCACCTTTTGCGGCTGTTCTATCTAAAAAAGAGTAGGTCAATGCAACATCAGAATTTCCGTTGCCCGCAACTTCTTCAATTTTATTGAAAGCTTTTCCATCAGTAGAACGTAGTACGTCGAAATAATTGTTGTTTTTTTCTGATGCAGTAGCCCAGCTTAATTGTACGCCGTTTAAGGTACTTTTTCCGGTAAAAGAAGAAAGCTTGATAGGAAGAACAGTTGCAGAGTTTGTACCGGGTGTAAATGCAACACCTTTAAATATTGTATTAGCGGGTGCTGTTGCTAAAAGTGTAATGGTAGTATTAGCTACAGAGATGGTTTTGTTAGCACTTAATGTATCTCTAATTGCAATAAGTTTATCAGCAGTATTTGCATAAACATAAGAAGTATCTCCAATTATTCTTGCTGTAATACCTTTAACACTCAATGCTCCTAAATCTGCTGTAACAACTAATGCTCCTTTATTTACCCAAGTACCAGACGTTAAAACCCATTTCTCAATTGTTCCGTTGCCATCATTGGTATTGTAAATTAAATCAGGTGCGCCTGTCCCAACAGAAGTTTTTAAAAATACAACCTGATTTGGTGCCGTAGGTGCAACTGTAGAAGAGCCCTCTAATCCTGGAAGCGCTACTGGAGCGGTGCTTGCATTTGGACCTGAAGTAGGTAAACCCGAACCAACCGCACCAATATGATAAGCGCCGGCAGAATTACTATTTGTACTTTCATATAACTGCCCGTTAAATATATTCACACTTCTCATAGCGCCTAACGGAGAAGAGTTAACTGCAGCTGTAGAACTACTGCCTAAAACCGTGTACCTAACTCCGCCACCTGAACTTGCAATCCAGAATGCACTCCCATCTACGGTTATTGCACTTCTGGCATTAGCAACTGTTGACCCTCCGGGCAAGCCTGTTGTAGTGTTAATGGATTCATCTGCTTTTACCAAAGCAATTGTTCTAACATCTGTGCCTGCTAAAGTTTTACCTACTGTAATGCCGTAACCGTACATACTTAAAAGATTTCCATCTGGTGATAAGCTAATCAATCCTTCGTTTGAACCGGTAGGAAGACCAGTAAAAGGATAATTTATAGGGGTAGGAGTTTTAATGGTGTCAGTAGGCATAGCTACAGATTTGGTTGATGCTCCAGGAATTACTTTGTATTCTTTTAAAAATACTGGAACCGTAGTTCCATCTATAGGTAACGGATTTACTCCATCTCCATACTGTGATACTACCAATCTACCAGCGGTAAATTGTGCAAAAGCACCAAATGCGAAAGCAATTAAGCTTCCTGTGAGTAATGTTTTTTTCATCGTGTTTTGTTTTTAAGTGTATAATTAATTGCTTATTTATTGGTTGTATAATTTTTAATGGTTACTGTTGCCTGCATTATTTTACTGGTAACTAGTTTTTCATAAGCCTCGTCAATAAAAGAGGTTTCTATATGGCTTTTTACTTCTTCAAAATCATAATCGGCATTTGCGTATATGGTTTTCTTTAGTTTTTTGTAATGCTCCAAAAGCGTGGTTTCGGCAATTGGTCTTGGAAAAATTTTGTCTTTGGTTTTAATAATCGCATTGCTAAATTCATAGTTGTAAAAACTTTTCTGGGTAAACAAAACAGGACCATAAATAACTTTTCCGGCGGTTTTTAGCTTTTCTCGTTCTGCATTTACTTTCTCCATTTCGGTATTTAGTTCCGCACTGTTTTTAAAAGGCCAAAGATTTAGAGAATTAAAAAGTTGTTCTTGCACTTTTGCTTTAATCAAAGCATCCCAAGCTTTCTTTTTTAGGATGTCGCTTGCTTTAACTCCGTCAAATTTTCTCGACCAAAAATTGCTTAAATCTGTAAGGTGATATTGTTGCGAAAGCTCGTTCATTACCTCAGATTTTTGGGTTTCAATTTCCCTTTCAAGCGCTGCATTTTCTACAGGTTGCTGGTTAACGTAGCCTATAATTTTATAGCCTTGCTTCAGCGGGCTATGCGTGATTAAAAATCCTTTTATAAAATTGAATGTCTATGTTTCTAGGTGTTAAAGAATGTCATGTACTAATAAATTCTTCTTAACTGTAAACCGTTTAAAATGGGTATGCTTTTTAAAGCTTCAAAATCTACCGTTACACCCATCCCATTTTTAACGTTTACACTGATTTTTGTGGCATAAGCAACTTCTGGAACCAGCTCGTTTTGTGTGCCGAGGTTATCCAAAACTTTGTTGCCGTTTACATAAACATTAAAACTTCTTTCTGTAAATTTTTCGTTTTCTGCGGCGTTTCCTAAATTGTAAACTAGGCCTTCTTTTTCTTTGTCAGAAAGTAATTCGGCAAAATGAAGGGTAAGTTCATATTTGCCGTCAGGCACATCCAGTTTAAACTGTTTAATATCTTCACGCTGTGTAGCGTAAATGGCATCGTAATCTGTGCCCAATATATTTTTATCGGTTCCAAAACTTTGACGCCCGCTGTTTTTCATCTTAAAAATATCGCCGCCCACATAACCCCAACTTCCCACAGTGTAAGCCTGTTCTGGCAACCAAACTTGCTGTAAAGTTTTATCCATGTAAAAACGAGGGTCGCCCAAGCTTACATTCAGTTCTGTAAACGGTTTTAAATCGGATTTCAGTTTTTGCGGAACAATGATATATTTAATCTCCACAAAATCAACCAGTTCTTTGCCGTTTACCAAAGTCACCGCTTCTAACTGGTTAATGCCGTCTTTAAAAGGAACATCAAATTTTGCGATATTGAAATCAATTTTAACGGTCTCTAAAACTTTACCGTTAACTTTTAAACTAACCTCGGGCTGGTTGCTGTAAATCTCCACTATTTCATGATGGATCAGTTCGGTTTCGCTGTCAGAAATTCCGCTTCTTAAGTTGCGGAGCTGAGAGCCAACTTTTATAAAAGGTGTTTTTAGCAAATGCGACTGGTAGAAATAATATTGATCTTTCGGCTGTCTATCGGTGGTTAAAATGCCTTTGTTATTGGTATGCGGGTCTGTATCGGTACGCTGTTCCGAGTTGAAATCGGCTAAATTCCATATTGCGCTTCCGGCAACAAAAGGGCGCTCAAGCATCGCTTTTAAGTAAAACTGATGATAAAGGTTGGAGTGTTCCTGAGATTTATCAAACCTAATAGGGTTTGGATTATTGAGATGCGGATCAACATCAGCTCCGTATTCTGTAATCATTACCGGTTTTGTGGGCAGTTCTTTATGATGCCTGTCCAGATACGCTGCGAAACCTTGAAAATCGCCACTGTACCAGCCCTGGTAAAGGTTCCAGCCTACAATTTCTGGAATTTGCGTTAAGCCCACTCTTTTGTAAACGTCAAAACTGCCGTGGCAGGGAATCATGGTATAGCGAGACGGATCTTCTTTTCGGGTAATATCCTCAATTTCCTGCGCCAATTTTGCTATCGCTTTAAAGTAGTTTTCCTGTTTTTCGCTGCCTTTATCATAACGTGGCCTCAATAAAACCTCGTTCATATAAGCCCAAATAATTACGCTGGGATGGTTATAGCTTTGGCGGATCATTTCCACTTGCATATTTTTGCAGTTATCGGCGAAAGCTTTTGATTCTGTAATCGTGTTTACGATGGGTATTTCCACCGAAGTTAAAATTCCCAAACGGTCGCAGGCCTCTAAAACTTCGGGATCTTGCGGGTAATGGGCAATACGCAAAAAGTTGCCGCCCATTGCTTTTAGTAACTCCATATCTCTAACGTGTAAAGCGTCTGGCAAAGCGTTTCCTAAATCTTTAAAATCCTGATGGCGGTTGGTACCGATGAGTTTTACGTGTTCGCCGTTTAAAAAGAAACCTTTATCGGCATCAAAACTAAACCACCTGAAACCTAGGGGATTGCTTATCTCATCCAATAAATCGCCTGTTTTTGCGTCTTTAAGCTGCGATAAAATCCGGTATAAATAAGGCGACTCTGGCGACCAAAGATTTGGGTTTTTAACAGACGGAATATTTTGTTCAAAAACTTGGTTGTTTTGTGCCGAAGCTTTTATTTTATTTTGCTTTTCTGCTACTTTTTTGCCGGATGCATCAAAAATTTGGCTGTAAATAATTAAGGATTTATTTTCTCTTTCGGTATTGCTTAAAACGCCTTTTACCAATACAGAAGCCTGTTCTTTAGCTACTTTTGGCGTAGAAATAAATATGCCTTTTGATGCATGGTTGTCCATATCAAAATGGACTTTGTTGGTGGCAATTAAGTAAACATCACGGTAAATACCTCCATAAAAAGTAAAATCGGCAGAAAGTGGGGGAATATCTTCGTTATGCTCGTTGTTTACTTTAATGCTGATGGTGTTGGTCTGGTCAAAATTAACGGCATCCGTTATCGGGAAACTGAAAAAATTATAGCCTCCAATGTGGCTGCCCACAGATTTTCCGTTGATAAAAACCTCGGCAATCTGCGATGCGCCTTCAAAATAAATATAAATAGCTTTGTTTTTCCATGATGACGGAATGCTGACCTGTTTTTGGTAGTAGCCGGTTCCGCGGTAATAGCCAGGTTCATCATCCTCTACATCAATTACGTTCCAAGTATGCGGAATATTTACTTTTTCCCAATCCACTTTAATCTTGGTTTTTGGGAAACCATCAATTTCTCCTTTATGGAAATTCCAGTTGGTGTTAATAGTTTTCTTGATTCTTTCCTGCGCTTTTAAGCCTGTTGCCATTATAATTAAGCAGCAACAGAAAGCCGATAGTTTTTTTAACATGGTTTTTACTTATTGGTCCAGTAAATTAGTTGAGCGCCGTTATTGTCCTCTTTGCTGGCGATATTGATGGTTCTGTTTTTGTCCTCATCGTCACCGGCGTGGCGGGTTTCACGCACTAGCACAAATGTATAATTTTCTGACGGGTGTTTTTTGATCACTTCCGTAACATCCAAATAATGCGTTTTTGCAGTACCATCAAAACTTAATTCGCCAGCTATAAATGCTTTTGTTGCAACTTGCGTAACCAAAGCTTCGGTTTTATCAAGTTGTGGCGCGGTAGCCCAAGTGATGTTGTTTTCATCAAAAGTTTGGCTTGGGATGGCATAAACGTGTATCCTAAAAGTGGTATCGGTGGTGGTCTTTCCGTTTACTGAAAGTATAATTTGGGCCGCATTTTTTGCATCGGTTTTTAAATTGAAAGCCAAATAAGCCACTTTGTTTTTTGCCGGTTCGGCCGCATTTAAAGCAACTTGCAAACTTTTATCATTACCGTAATTTTTGAGGCTATTTGCACCGGCGCTTACGGTTGCATCGTTAGTAACATTCGTTACCTGTTTTACAAAACCTTTGCCCGCAGGAATGGTCAATAAAACCACGCCTTGCGCCGGAAGCGTAATTTCTACCTCTTTATTTGCCGATACAGACTTTACCTGCGAAGCCTCGCCATATAAATCAGGACTCACAGTTTGCGCAATTACCGGGTTGCCTTCGCCAATGTTTAAATCAGCCAAATTAATTTTTAGGTTATAATCAAAACCGTCTCTTTGTACTAACCACATATAATAATTGCCTTTTTTTTCATCGTAAGAAGTATAATGATCAAATTTAGTAGCATCGGTGTTGCTAGTGGTTTTTAATAACGGACGTTCGCCTTTAAAACCGGTAGCAAATAATCTTACAACCTCTGCCGTTCTGTGTAAACCGGAAACATTATAATCATCAGCTTTAAAGTTTTTATCACTTTCTGCAAAAACCTTAATTTCTCTTAGTTTTATGATGCCTGCATCTGAACTTATAAAACGGATTTTACTAGCATTGACCGGATTTTTAAGACTGATAAAGTAACGTACGTATTTGCTGTCTTTAACTTTTCCGTCCGGAAGGGTTTTCCATTGCTTGTCGGAAAAATATTGTATTTCAAAGTTTTTGATACGATCTGGGCCGGTGTAAACGCCGTAAGACGAACCCGAATAAATACTGATGCTACCAATACTTTGCTGTTTTCCTAAATCGATTTCAACCGTTTTTGCATTTGCGGTAGAATCTGATTTCCAAGTAGAAGCATCGGATTTATTACCATCAGTAACAAATTTTAATTCATTTGAATTTCCATTTGTACTGCTAACTTTTGCGTTTAACGCCAAGTTTTTATAAGCATCTTCTATTATGCGCTGGCCTTGCCAAGTTAAATGATGGCCAGATTTTATTCCTTTAGTGTAGGTTGACGAAACGGTATTGGCAAATTTAAAAGCCCACATTCCGTAAGTCTGGTTTTTTAAATTGTTGGCATAGATGCCTGCCCACTCTGTAAAAACAGAAGGAGAATCGTAAGTTTCTTTTTTATCAATTAAAAGCGAGTTCATCCAACGTCCAATTTCAGTGTAAACAATCGGTAAAGTATCGTGAAGCGGATGATTTTCTTTGATAATCTCTCTGATGTCGGACGTACGCGTTGCATAACCTGAAGCAGGCTGATTATAAGAGTGCGTACTAAAAATATCGAAAAGGTCTCTGTCCATTTTTTTTCCATCGTAACCATCACGAATATGATTTACCACGTAAGCCCACCAATCTGTATTGTAACCGGCCGTAATGGGTGCAACAAATTTAGGGTTAAGATTGGTGTGGTATTTTTTGTTTACATCTGCTACGGCACATTTTACAGCATCAGATGCAATTTGTAAACCAAGCATCCAAGTCGGGATTTTCATCGGACCAGACTCTTTATGATTTGGTTCATTTTGCATCGCAAACATCGCTGTATTTCCTTTTTTTGCAGCATAGTAAGCCAACGCATAGTAGCGTTGCCAATGTTCCCATTTATCTTTCCAAGTATCTACAAAACGACGTTCATTAATCTGCAAGACAGGTTGAATTTTTAGTTTTTTAAGTTCGCTAAGCGCATAACCAAAGTTCATTTGATTGCCGCTTTTATCAACTTCAACCTCGTATCTATGGAGCAATGCGTTCCAGTTTATAAACTCGTTTTTTTCTGGTGATGACCGCAGCCGGCTTTTTAATGCTTCAAAATCAGCCAGCGTATTTACTTCATTTTTCTCGTTAAAATCTTTTGTTGGTGCATATTCTGTTAAGCTTGTCCAAACCCTTAGGGAATTTACCTGCGAGTAAGCTAACCAGGCAGAAACATTGCTACCCGGCATATAGTAACCTTGGTTATAACCTACATATTTAAAGCTTTTGCCAACGTTTTCATTGGTTACGGTTACTGTAGCATCTTTTGGTTCTCCAGTTTTTAATTTTAAGACAGTTTCTGGCGCTTGACCAGTAACTAAACTGCCAGCAACTTCAATTTCGGAAATTGCTATTGATGGTGCATTTAAGGCCTCAATCCGTACCATAAACGTAACCAATGCTGGGCTGATAGGGTAGGTGATAACTGTTTTGTTTTTGTCGATTAAGGGTTTAACGTTAATTGGCGTCCAATTGGAATCATCCCAATATTGCACAACAATTTGCTTAGTCAATTTTTCAGCATCGCCAGGAAGGGAATACACTGAGACATTGCTTATTTTATGGTACTTATGTAAATCAATCTCAATAAAATGAGGTGCTTTACTTTGGGTTTCGGTTTGCCAATAGTTTGTTGAGCTTTTAATGCCGTCAACAGTTTTTGATGCTATGTTTTTACCGTCAACAGAGCTTACTTTAACCTGTTTGTTTAAGGCTATATTTTCTGTCTGAGCATTAGTAATAAAGGGAGAAATTGCCAATAAAAGGCAAAGGTATAAGCTGTTTTTAGTATTCATTATTCTGTTTTTTTTGCTTAATCTTTTGCGTTTAATTTGTTGCGGATTGCGTTTTCTTTATCGCTAAGGCACTTAAAATAGGTGTTCCTTGTGATGCGCTAAATGTTAAATTAATTCCTTGATTGCTGCTTGTGCTAATCCTAAAGGTTTTTTGGTATGATTTAAACTCGCCAACTTGCTTATTTAAATTAATATTGTTGATTAGTTCTTTTCCATTGGTACTAACGCTAAAAATCCTATCAATATCTTCCGAAACTTTTTGCTCTACAAAGCCTAAAGTGACTTCATAATTGCCATTAGGCACATCAATTTTATAAGCTTTTAAACCTTCTAAAGAAGAATAATAAAGAGGAACATCATTAGTGCCTTTTATTAGTTTTTTAAGATTCATGGTCACCGGAGTTCCGCCAATGTAACCGAATTGTCCTTTTTGATACGGCTGATCTTCTACCCAGATATTGCCTTCGCGGTCAAGGTATTGTGTATTTGCTCCAATATTTACCGTTAAGGATTTAAATGTGTTACGGTCAATTGCTTTAGGTCTTAGGTTAATTGTTAAAGTATCTTTGATTAAATTTTTACCGTTGTAAGCTGTTGCTTCAATAAAGTTTTTGCCATATTTTAAAGAGGAGTTATACACCGCTTTTTGTACGTCATTTAAGGGTTTTCTTCCTTGTTTTTTTCCATTGATATTTAAAGAAACATTTTTAAGATTACTATAGATTTCTAGAGGTATTTTTCGGTTTTTGTCTCCGGCTCTTTCAGTCCAATCGTGTGACGCTATATGTATCATTGGTTTGCTAGCCCAGTTTGCCTGATATAGATAATAAACATCTTTCGGCGTTCTGTTAAAGTTAACCAAGCCTTTTTGGTTAATGTTAATGATTGTTCCACCGATGTTGGGTTGCGAAAAATCGAATTCGTTCCAAACTGCAGTTCCAGACAGATAAGGCAATTGCTTAAACTGGCGTAAATATTCCTCGTGGTAAAAACGTTGGTACTGTCCGCTAAAATCTAGCCTTTTTGGTTGAGAAGTGTTTAGTCTGCCATCGCTGCCTGCGCCGTATTCGCTTACAAGAAGTATTTGGTCTGGATTTTCTTGATGCCTTTTATCAAGGTAATTTGTCAACTCGTTTACCTTGCCACTATACCAGCCACTGTAAATGTTATAGGCACTAATTTGCGCAGTTTTTGAGATATTAAACTTGTCATATTCTTTGCTTTGATGCATCGCAATTACACTATATCTACTTGGATCTGTCGCCCTAACTAAGCTATCTAACGCTACGCCATATTTCTGCACTTTTTTTACATACTCTTTTTCATTTTCGTGTTCCTGTACGCGTTCCGCATTTTTTCCCCAGAGCAAAATCTCATTCATTGAACCCCAAATAATTACAGAGGGATGGTTATAGCCTTGATTGATCATTTCTTTGATCATATTTTTAGCGTTTGCCAAAAACTCGGGAACAGGGTTCATGTAATTAACTACCGGAATTTCTTCCCAAATGAGCAAACCCAAACTGTCGGCTAAAGCCAAAACCCTTGGAGATTGTGGGTAATGTGCCAAACGGATGAAATTTGCACCCATATCTTTAATCATTTGCATATCTCGCAAATGGTCTTCATTGCTTAAAGCATCACCCTTCCCTTCCATATCTTGATGGCGGTTAGTGCCTTTTAAAATGTATTTAGCTCCATTTAAACTAAACCCTGTTGAGGGGCTAAAACTAAACCACCTAAAACCGAGTGGGGTTTTAACCGTTGCTATGGTTTTTCCGTTCACTGTTAAAGCACTTTCCACTTGATAAAGGTTTGGTATGTCGGGGCTCCAAAGTTGTGGTTTTTGTAGTTCACTATTTAAGTTGATTGTCGTTGATTGATTGGCTGCAAGAGAAAAGTTTTTTGTTAACGATCTTACTAGTTGTTTTTTGTCGTTATAGATGTTATGTGTTAGCTTAATGTTCTGATTTATATCGGTTGTATTTTTAATGTTTGCATCGATTTCAATACTTGCTTTTTCATTGGAAACCTGGGGTGTTTTAATTTTAATCCCACTACCTGCATACACTCCATTAAAGCGAATTGCCTTGCTAAAAACTAGCTTAACCGGACGATAGATACCTCCGTAACTTGCATAGCCAATAGATAAAGGTGGGATAAATGGATTTTGTGCGCTGTTAACTTTTACAGCAATGGTGTTTTTACCTTCCTGCAATTTATCAGTAATGTCAAATGAGAATGCAGTATATCCGCCTTTGTGTTCGCCAACAAAAGCACCATTTATATATATATCTGCAATTTGGTAAACGCCATCAAAATATATAGATACATTATTAGTTAACTGTTGCGCAGAAAGCGCAATAGATTTACGATACCAAGCAATTCCGCGGGCATAAGTTAAATCGTCATCAAAAATATCTTTTGCATTCCAGGTGTGTGGGATATTTACGGTCGACCAAAGTGTATCGTTAAAATTTGGTGTTTCTGCAAAGTCAGTTCCGCCATATTGGAATTTCCAATCTTTAGTTAAAGTGATACTTGGCTCAATATTTTGGGCAAAAGTATTTACCGAAATAAAAAGACAACATATAAAAAAACCAATCGGTTTAAAAATCTTCATAACGTATTTAAAACGGTTTATTCTGTAGTAATGGGTTGACGCTAAAGTATGGGTTTTAAACAGCTTGCCTGCGGTGCATAAGTTGCAAAAAGGCTTGGTAAATGTTGCCGAGGTATTATAGGCCAGCAGATTTCGAAACTTAAGCAGAGTACTTGAAATCGTTCATTTCAATGGCTTTAGCAGGTGACTAATTTGATGCGCATTAAATTACCTGTATAAATGTATTATTTGACAGGTTTTAAAAAACGCGTTTACATGGTATATTTGGAATATAAACTTCTTTAACCAAAAAAATAAAAGATGACCAGATTTCCTGCAAACATTATGTTGGCTTTTACTGCCGTTTTTGCACTAAGCCTATTTTCATGTGCCAGTAAAAAGAATACCAATACCGCCAAAAAAGCAATTGCGAATAAAAACTTAGATATCTATATTTTAATGGGTCAGTCTAATATGTCGGGACGCGGACCTTTAATTGCAGAAGATAGTATCGTACAAAACGAAAAGGTGTTGATGTTTACCAAAAATTTAGAATGGGCTGGGGCGAAAAATCCACTTCATTTTGATAAACCCAGTGTTGCTGCCGTTGGTCCCGGTCTGTCTTTTGGAATAGCACTGCAAAATGCGGATAAAAGCAGAACCATTGCTTTAGTACCAACAGCCGTAGGCGGAACATCAATTAACGCCTGGACTCCCGGCGGTTTTGATAAAAACACTAAAAAATACCCTTGGGATGATGCCGAAAAAAGAATTATTGAGGCTATGAAATATGGAACAATTAAAGGGGTAATTTGGCATCAAGGTGAAAGCGATAGTAAAGCTGAAAGTGCCGAGGCTTATTTACCAAAACTTGTTGATTTAATTAAAAGAGTACGGACATTGGTCGGCAATCCGAACCTGCCGGTTGTGGTTGGCCAGTTGGGCAGATACAATCCACAATATGATAATATAAACAGACAAACCGCAAAATTACCTGCCTTAGTGGCGCATACAGCCATTGCAAGTTCTGAAGGTTTGATTGATAAAGGAGATAATACCCATTTTAACAGAGCGTCTGCCATTATATTGGGTCAACGGTTTGCAGAGAAAATGTTGGACTTACAAAAGGTAAAATAGTTAGGTGTTTTTTACTGCAAAGAAGTCTGTTTTTTGGAGTTTATCGCTGATTCTGTTGTTGAACTTTGGTTTACAGGCGGAATCTCAGGTAAAAAACGTTAATTATAAAATCCTATTTGCTAATAAAAATTTAAGCTTTGATAGCATTCCCAAAAGTTGGGATGAAGCACCTTATTTTGGAAACGGATTTATCGGGTCGATGGTTTACCGCGATACCAATAAAACCAACGTTTTAAAAATCCAACTTTTTAGAACGGATGTCCACGACCATCGTAGTGATTCTTCTGGCTGGACGGCTTATGCTCGTCCTCGTTTATTAATCGGTTTTTTGAACATAGCTTTTAAGGGCAAAATATTAAAAGGTAATTTTAAGCAAAACTTATATACTGCAGATCTAACTGCACAAATTGAAACAACAAAAGGGACAGTAAACCTCCACCATTTTGTGCAGGCTAACAAAGATTTGATTTTAACCCAAGTTATTTGCAAAGGAGAAGAGCGTTATAAATTAAGTTTTGAGCCAGCAGAAGCTAAAACTACGAGAACCATCAATTTTCCGAACACGCTGGAAAACATCAAAAAATATGCGGACGCGTATGGTGATAAATACTTTGATATTTTAAAAATTTATAAACCGAATCCTAAACCCGATTTATCAATAAAAGAAGAGGTTAATTTAAGTACGCAAAATCTGTTAGCCGGCGGATCGTTTACGGTTGCATGGAAACAGCAGAAAATTTCTAAAGCCAAAAGTATAATTAGCGTAACCATTCAGAATTCCTATCCGCAAAAGCACTCAGTAGTTAATGCCTTAACTGTTTTGAACGGTTTTGATAAATCGAACTTAAAAACCGCGTTTGAGCAACATAAAAATTGGTGGGCTAATTTTTATCACAAAAGCTTTATGAGCATCCCCGATAAGAATCTGGAAAAATGTACTACCTGCAATTGTATAAAGCTGGCAGCGCAAGTAGGGCAAACGGACCAATTATGGATACATCTGGACCTTGGTTTCAAGCAACGCCCTGGCCATATATTACCTGGGATTTAAGCGTTCAGCTTTGCTACCGGCTATTAAATACTTCAAACCATTTGGATATTGCACAATCTCTTCCTAATTCTTTGTTAAAAAATCAGGATCAGCTCATCAAAAATGTAAAACCCTTAGCTTGGCAAAAAGACGCCGCTTATCTGGCTCTGGCGACTGCTCAGGATTTAAAGGGATCTGCGGATGATGATACACGTTACTAAAACCTGCATAGTAACTTGCCTTGGGTAATGCACAATGTCTGGCTGATGTATCGTTATAGCATGGACACTTCTTTTTTACGGGAGAAATGTTATCCGCTTTTGAGGCGGAGCATAAATTACTACCTCCATATTTTGGCAAAGGAAAAAGACGGCAAATATCATATTCCGATGGGGTATTCGCCCGAATATCCGGTTGCAAATAAGGGATTTCCCGGCGAAACCAAAGACCCCAATATGGATATTGCGTTGGTCAATTGGGGTTTAAAAACACTGCTGAACGCTTCGGAAACGTTAAATGTAGATGAAAATTTGAGAAATGAATGGAGAGAAGTATTGGAGAATTTGGTGGACTACCAAGTCAACGAAAATGGTTTAATGATTGGTGCCGATTTGCCTTACACAGTTTCTCACAGGCATTATTCGCATTTGCTGATGATTTACCCTCTTTATCTTTTAAACATAGATAACGACAAGAATAGAGCTCTAATAGAGAAATCGTTAAAAAACTGGATTGGCGACCCAAAAGGTTTACAAGGCTATAGCTATACAGGTGCCTCGTCTATTTCATCTGCCATTGGAAATGGGGATGATGCACTAAAATATTTAAAAGGTTTAAACCGGTTTATCCTGCCAAACGGATTATACAAAGAAAAAGGACCGGTTTTCGAAACTCCTTTATCCGCTGCCCAATGTTTACAGGATATGTTGTTACAATCTTGGGGCGGTAAAGTGAGGGTTTTTCCGGCTGTACCTAACCAATGGAAAGATTTGGAATTTAAAAATTGGCTTACCGAGGGCGCTTTTGAAGTGAGTGCGAAACTTAAAAATGGTAAAACAGAATTTATCGAAATTAAAAGCCTAGCCGGTTCCCCCTTAATTATAAAAGCACAGCTTAAAAATCCGAAAGTGTGTATCAATAATAAAATTGTAGTTCTGAAACAGCTATCTAAAGATGTTTATACGTTTGATTTACTTAAAAATCAAATGCTCACTATTCGTAATTCACAATAATTTGCTTTTTGCTTTCCGATAGATTTAGCAGGGTGTTTTGTGCGTTTTAACCGGTTTTTTTAGTGTTATAACTACTTAAATTTGATTAATTCTTTTGAAAAAACCAATTTGTTCGATAGAATTATAAACCAATTTCAATAACCTAATTATCATTTTATGAATCTGAATTACAAAAAATGCAGCTCGGTTGTTTTACTGTTTTTTCTGTTTCTTGGCTTTGGAACATTGTTTGCCCAGCAAAAAGTCACAGGTACAGTAACATCGGCCAAAGACGGTCAACCCTTAATTGGTGTGGGCGTGTCAGAAAAAGGAGTAAAAAACAGCACTTTAACCAACGCGGATGGTAAATTCTCTATCACCGTTACCGGAAAAAACAATTTAGTGTTTTCTTATTTAGGGTTTAAAGCTCTGGAGCTGAAGCCAACAGGTGCGACGCTTAATGTGATTTTACAAGAAGATTTAAACAAATTAAACGAAGTCGTGGTTGTAGGTTATGGAACGCAGAAGCGCAGCGATGTAACCGGAGCTGTGGCATCTATCCCTAAAGAAAGGCTAGAGCAGCTGCCAAACACTAATATTGCACAAGCTTTGCAAGGCTCGGTACCGGGTTTACAAATTAATACAAACGGTGGTGGTGCCGAAGGAAGTAATGTGGAAATTATGTTGAGAGGTAGAAACTCAATTACAGCGGGAAATGGCCCTCTTATTATTTATGATGGCGTACCCTATGAAGGAGGAATCTCTGAAATTAACCCAAATGATATTGAATCTATAGAAGTTTTAAAGGATGCATCTGCCGCTGCGATTTACGGTTCAAGAGGAGCAAACGGCGTTATTTTGGTAACAAGTAAAAAAGGTAAAAGCGGACAGGTTAAAATTACTTATGATGGTTTTTACGGCACACAAACATTGGTGAATAAACCAGATTTAATGACCGGTGCTGAGTTTTATGATTTTAAAACAACCCGATTAAATGCGGTTAATACAATAACTACCCAAGAACAAAGAGTTTATGATACTGGAAAAGGAGTTGATTGGTACAAATTGGCTACCCAAACAGGATCACGGAACCAACATTCACTTGCTGTAAATGGCGGTTCTGATAAAGCAAATTACTACCTTGGTGCAACGTACCTAGATTCAAAAGGGGTAGCCAAAAATGATGAATTCAAAAGATATTCATTAAAGCCAAATGTTAGTATTCAAGTTGCTCCTTGGTTAACCATTACTTCAAATTCGCAATTTTCTTTGCAAAACAAAGATGGTTTACCCGCACAATTTGATGATCCTGATGCTGTGGCAGCGGGTGCAGGTTTTTTTGATCCTTTGACCGAGCCTTTTAATGCAGACGGCTCCATTGCCATTTATGCCAATGAAGACATTAACAAATCAGGCAATCCCCTAGGTAATTTATTGGTTGATAATACTGAAGATTATTATAAAATATTTACGGCTAACAGCGTAGATGTTAAGATTCCTTTTGTTAAAGGCTTATCTTATAAACTAAATACAGGTGTAGAATATGGAAGTGACCACCGTAAAACTTATTATGGCAGAGATGTAGCAAAAGGTTATGAGAAAAACGGCTACGCAGAAAACTATGAAGCTTTAAGCAGAAATTTTACAGTTGAAAATATTTTAAATTTCAACAGAACTTTTGCTAAACATAGTATCGGCGTAACTGCGTTATACAGCAGTCAAAGTTCTGATTTTGACCGCGACCAAGTACACGGAACGGGATTTCCAAATGATGTGTTAACTAACTATCAAATGGAGTCGGCACTGTTAATCGAGCCCTCAAGCACAAACAATAAAACCAATTTATTATCGCAAATGGTAAGGGTGAATTACGGTTATAATAGTAAATACCTGTTAACATTAACCGCTAGAAGGGATGGATACTCTGCATTTGGAGTTGACACCAAATACGGCACCTTTCCTTCTGTTGCTTTAGCGTGGAATATCTTTAAAGAAGATTTTATGAAAAACCTAGCATTTATTAATAATTTAAAATTAAGAGGTTCTTATGGTACAAACGGTAATCAAGCAGTAGGTGCATACAGTTCTTTAGCAACCTTACAAAATCTACAATATTTAAACGGTAGCAATGTTTTGCAAGGTTATGTTCCTAATAAATTAGCAAATGGTAGTTTGGGCTGGGAATCAACCAAGTCACTTTCTGTTGGTTTAGATTTTGGCTTATTCAACAATCGGATCCAAGGAAATTTAGATTATTACAACGCTAAAACCAGCGATTTACTATTAAAAAGATCGCTTTCTCCAGTTCAAGGTATCTCAAGCGTCATTCAAAATATCGGGAAAACCGCAAATAATGGTATCGAGCTGGGATTAACGTCTATAAACATTGTTAATAAAAATTTTAAATGGACTACGAATGTTAACTTATCTCATAACAAAAATAAAATTGTTGATTTATATGGTGACGGAAAAGACGATTTAAGTAACAATTGGTTTATAGGCCAACCTATAAAAATTATTTATGCGTTAAAGTATAACGGTTTTTACCATTCTGAAGATGAAGTTACTGCCGATGGATTGCAACCGACTGCCCAGCCCGGTTATGTGAAGATTGCCGATACTGATGGAGATGGCGTATTAAGCACCAGTGCTGATAAAGTGATTTTGGGTCAGCAAGATCCAAAGTTTATATTCGGTTTTACCAACACATTCAATTACAAAAATTTTAGTTTGATGGTGTTTTTTCAAGGAGCCACAGGTAATATTAAGGAAGATCCGTTTTGGGGCGATGCCGTGTTTGGCGATACTCGAAGAAATACGACCCAGAAAAATTGGTGGTCTCCAACAAACCTAACTGGAGACCATTTTGCCAATGATGCGAAGGCCAATGTGCTTAATGTAGCTCTTTATGAAAAAGCAGATTTTGCAAGGTTGAAAGATGTTTCTTTAGCTTATAATTTACCTGCTAACTTATTAGAAAAAGCAAAAATATCTGGCTTAAAAATTTATGCAACTGGTAGAAATCTGGCGACATTTACTAAATACAAAGCTTTAGATCCTGAATTCACCAATCAATATGCTCTTCCTCTACAAAGAGAAATTGTTTTTGGCTTAACGCTTACTCTTTAATCTAAACATCATGAAAAAAGTAATAATATCATCATTTTTAGCAACCTTGCTTATTTTGCAGATCAGTTGTAAAAAGACATTTCTGAACGAAAAACCCTTAGGCATTATCGCTGCAGATAATCTTTATGTAAGTCAAGATGGATTTGAGGCCGGATTAAACGGCCTGTACGCATTATGGCGTCAGGAGCGGAGAGGAATTGAAGGCCCGAGTAATAGTTTGCCTTTAGCAGCAGCAGTAATCGGAGTAGATAATGCTTTCAGTTTATATCCGGGAACGGATGGAGACAATACATTTAATGATTTTGGTATCAGATTAAATTCAAATTCTGCTTACGTGGGCAATCTGTTTTCCTATTTATATACAGTTATCAACTCGGCAAATACGCTTATAGGCAGGTCAGAAACGGTTAAGTTAAACTGGACAGATTCGCAGAAAAACCAGATAGTTGGGGAAGCCAGATTAATAAGAGCTTGGGCATACCGTCATTTAGTTAATCTATATGGTCCAGTACCCTTAAGTTTAACCGAATCTACCGGTGTGAAAACTGATTATCAGAGAGCGCCAGTTGCAGAAATTAGAAAAGCAATGGAAGCGGATTGGCTTTTTGCAGAGGCTAATTTAACAGATTTGCCTAGCGCACCAGGTAGGGCAAGTAAAGTGGTGGCAGAACATTACCTCTCTGAACTTTATTTAGAAATTGGACAATATCAAAAAGCAAAAGACATGGCTTTGGCCGTTATCAATAACACCAATTATAAATTAATGACTGCAAGATATGGCGTAAACAAAAATAATCCAGGTACGCCATTTACAGATATGTTTTTGGATGGAAATTCAACCAGAGAACAAGGCAATACAGAAGTACTTTGGGTAATGCCTAACGAATATCTATCAACAGGTTCTGAAACTAACTTGATGAGAAGATGGTGGGTAAACCGTTATAATGATATCACCATAACTGTAGGTAGCAAAAGTTATAAGCCAATTACTTACTCTAAAGAGAATGGAGGAAGAGGTATAGGAAGGTTTGCAGCAACTAAATTTGCATTTTCATTATACGCAAATGGTGACGATAGAGGTTCAAAATATGCATGGAGGTTTGCATATCAAATGAACAACCCAAAATCATTACCAACAGGAAGTAATTCTATAGCTACTTGCGTAAAGCCGGGTTATACGGGTGGAACGCTTAGCGATTCTGTTAAACTAAGTATAGATTGTAGTGAGCCATTGCCTACTGCTAATTACAAACAAAATTGGCCAAGTACCCGTAAATGGGATAATGCGCCGGATGATCCCGCTGATGTACAAAATACTTCAACATTTAACGATCAAATTTATTTACGCTTGGGCGAAACTTATCTTTTGCTTGCCGAAGCACAGTTAGGCTTAAAAGATTTTGACGGTGCTGCCACAACATTAACTACTCTAAGAGCAAGGTCACATGCTTCTGCTGTTGTTGGGTCCCAAGTAAATATTGATTTTATTTTAGATGAAAGATCAAGAGAGTTGTTTTCTGAAGAACCACGCCGATATGCTTTGCGTAGGGCGCATAAATGGTTTGAGCGTACACAAATGCATAATATTTATAGTGGATCGTTAATTGCGTTAAGAGATACACTCTTGCCAATACCACAAAGCGTAATTAATGCAAATTTAGGTAAACCAATGGATAACAATCCTGGCTATAATTAGCTTTAGATCCTCAAGTTTGGTTTTTTTAAGAACAGGCTTGAGGATTTATTTGAAGCATATAATCAATCTATGTAGTTATGCGTCCTATGTAGTACCTAATAAATGGAATTTGATATAATAGACAATAAGAATGTAAGTGTTTCGATCCTTGAGAATGTCTATTTTGAGAAAGGTTTAGATTTAAAAATCAAGGCTTAAAGCGTTAATTAGATAAGCTTTCAAATAATAAAATAATGTTATCAATTATTTAAAGATATATTTATATTATTGAAGATGATGAAATCTTAAGAAGATAGAAGTTTTCTGCTTAGCTTTAGAGCGAAGTATTTGGTATTGAAATTATCATTAAGTTAATGTCTAAAAATACAAATTTATCGCTCTTATGAAGATGTGCCGTTTGACAGTTTATTTTTATTAGATTGTCACCCTATTGAACTAGATACTTAACACTAAACCGATTAAACGAATTTATTTTGCTTAATCTACACACAATTGAATAAAAATTTATTAGGTTCTATATAGGCTTGCATGTGTACTAACTGTGTTTCTAATAGTTCGAAACTAATATATTTAACTAGTCTTTTTTCATACCTTCTAAATTAGCAATTTTCTGTAAATCTTCAATAAATTCGTTCGAAAACAATGAGCTTTTGGATACGCCATCTTTCTAAATAGTTCGAAATCAATCTTATCAAGATATTTTCAATCCTTCTCTTTGCGATTCGATTGCAATATGTCATGGGGTGCCCATCGGTCTCTCTACATAGTTCGAAATTAATCTGCTTAAGATGTTCCTAATCTTTCTTTCCGCCGTTTAAACGAGCAATTTTCTTTAAATCCTCCAAAAATTCATTCGAAAACAGTTGGGTTTGGGGTACATTAAATAGCTTTTAAACGTATTTAAAAGCATTATTTATGTTTTTACACACGGTAGCACACACGTTTTCTAATGTCAATGCTTTATTATTTTTAGATTGTAAAGTACTATATTTGAATCGTGTCTCTTTGTTGCAATTGAGATTTATAAAAGGGTTTATCATTAATTTGGTAAACCTTTTTTATTTGACTACTTAGAGAAGCGTAGTAATAACGTCTTGTGATTTTATGGATTGTTTAAAGCTGTTACTATATTAGCGTAAAATAAGTGTTCACAGACGAAAATTCAAGACATGGCTTTCTTTGGAAAAAATTACAAATTTTTTAAGTTATTGCTTTTCATTATTGCAATAGCTGTTTATGCGTTTCTTAATAGGTTTGATTATTCTTACAGAGATAATATCGTGAGAACAAATATTTTTACTGGAGAAGTATCCGTGATTGAGGGGGGAGAAGTTTTAAATTGGAGGGTTCAATCTAAAAAGTAACTCATAGTAAATTTAAATTTCAACTTCTCCGAAATTCTTAACATACCATTTATAAAATTCATCAATAGTGCTTACTATCACATAATTACTTTTCCATAAAAGAATTTCATGATTTTCTGATTGAGAAAGTGATGGTCTATCAATACCAATAATTCTAATTCTGAAAGTTCTGGTTATACCATCAATTGTTTTACCTGTGAAACGTATGTCATCAACCTTTCCAAATCCATTTTGAGTTTTTACTATTTGTCGGGCTTCTTCAAAGCCGGTTAGAATATCTTTTTTTCTTAAAGCAAAAACATTTAGTAGAAAATATCCAATACAATCTTTTAAATAATCCTCTTTATTGCTCATAGCGTACCGGTCAAATACTCTTTTATAAACATGCTCCTTATTTTTTGGCGTAACTCTACTTAGAGATCCTAAAAAATCAGATTTGGTTTTAATATTACTGGTATCTATCATAAGTTACTATTATAAAATCTTTTTTTAATTTTTTTTAAGCACCTTTTTAACTGTGGTTATTATAATAGGTAAGGGGTAATAAAATTATTTCCCAAAGTTGATTCTATTTTATGGGGTGGGTTTGAATAACTTTTGAAACATTTAAATAAAGGTAAGTTGCATTCCATAATTAATATTTAAGTTATAACTAATCTAATAAGTGCGCTATCTTGTCGTTAATGGCACTTTCTAAGCAATCTAAGCTCTGGCGCTTTTCTGCTTCCAAACCGTTTAAGTCATCTTCACCTCTTGAAGTTGAGATTAGAGAATTGTAATACTTTTTAATTAATGGCTCTAAACAGCTTAATTCTGTTAAACTCATTACACTAAGTTTTGATTTTAATTGTTGCTCATTCATTTTATAAAATTTAAGGGTTAATAATTATACTACTTTTTCCTTTTCTCAATTACACTCACTGTTTAGTTTCTAAAAGAATTGTTAAAGTTTAAAGTCCTAATTTGTTTAAAGCTTCAGCTAATAATTTTGCTTTGTCTTCATTAGTAGCTCTGATATACTTTAAGAAACTAGATTCTGTTTTATGGCCGGTAGCACTCATTATAAGCATAGGAGGAACGCCAGCCTTAAACATATTCGTTGCGTAGGAACGCCGGCAACTATGCGAGGTAATTAAACTATAAAGCGGATGTTTAGTTGAGTTTTCTTTGTTGCCTTTAGTGTTTTTGATAGTCCGGACCTCATTAAGCCCTGCCAGCTCCGCAACATATTTAATGTACTGATTAAACTTTTG
The DNA here is from genome assembly GCF_946480185.1 of uncultured Pedobacter sp. The sequence goes on from NZ_CAMLIG010000018.1 coordinate 64,282, forward strand.
ATTTGATATTGTAGGTAGTTGGTCAGGATATTTTAAAATGATCGGCTTTAACTTACTCATTACCGGAATCGCAACCCTTGCACCCGTTTTAGCCTGTTTAAGCCTTATGAAATTACCTTCAATACTGTTTAGCTCTAATTCTTGTAAGTCGCTGAATCTAAGTCCAGAATAAGCTCCTATTAGATATAAATCTCTTACTCTGTCGAGTGTTGGATAAAATATTTTTTCTCCTTCAATATTCGTAAAGTGCTTTGTGCTATCGGATAAATCAATATTTGATATTTTGTCAATCTCTTCATTTGTCAAGTAAATAGTATCAGATTCATAGCTTGGTAAAACAAAGTCCTTAGTTTTAAATAAGTGTTCGCTTTCACTCATTAATGTTTTGATGTCTTTGATATAGCCGGCAAAGGTTGATTTCTCTTTGTTTTCAATATTGTAGCAAAAATCTCTAAACCCATTATAAAAATCCTTATCAATATCATCAAAGGATAGATCTTTTAATTCTGAATATTCTAAATATCTCTTTATTGCTGAAAGCGAAACGGAATAGTTTTTTATTGCTCTTAGACTGTATCTTGATCCGTTCCTTTTGCCTGTAGATATTAAGCGTTTGCCGGCTTTGCTGTCGTTTATAGCTTTCTCGAAGTATTTTATGAAAGATGTTTCTTTGGGCTGTTCCAATTGTGTGTTATCATCTTCTCTAGGCTTATAAATAGCATCAAGTTGCTCCCGAATGAATTTAGGATTTATGTCATCTCCTTTGGCCTCGGTAGCAAATTTAACAGCATCTGCTTTTATGTTTTTGATTTTTTGATTGAATGATGCTGAATGTAGGGCGGTTGATTTTATAGAGTGTTCGCCGGTATTTTTAAAATCAGTCTTTTTAATGCTAATTCCGGTATAATACTCTAAACGCTTTCCTTGGATAAAATAGGAAATTAAGATTTGATGTTTGCCGTCCTTACTAGGCTTTGGGCGTAGATATACTTTTGGTTGTGCCATGAAATTCTTTGTTGCATCACAAAGATAATAATTTGCACACGGTTTTGCACACGGTTTTAATTTTATTTTAAACTATATCAATATTGCTCTAAATTGTTATTTAGTCGCTATAAATCGTATTAATAAAGGATTTGTTTGTCGTTTGATAGTTTTACTTTGCTTAGTAATAGACTAAAATATACCCTCCTCTTGGGTACAAAAATTGTCAAAAACAGCGTTTAAACCACTTTAAAAACTGTTTTTTGTTTTCTAATCCATTTTTTGGATTGGATTTTTTTATGGAAAAACTGCTTTGAACTTAGTTTGGGTACATAGTATTACATAAGTCCGCTTTAAAGTATTTTTAAAGCGGACTCTTTTTTTCTGTAAGGCTTTTTGAATTGGTCTATTGGTTCAGAGCGTAAAGAAATCAATTATCTATATTAATTTGAAAATTAGTTCAAATATCCAGTGTATTTAGAGTTAACCAATTGTTAATGTTCAGGTTAAAATGATATGAAAATAAAATTACTGCTTGTATGTGCTATTATGTTAACTGTATTTTCAGTTGGTGCACAAACAAAATCTACGTTATCTGTGAATATTGGTATTTCAAAACCACTTGGCGAGTACGCTAAAAAAAGTTCGGATAATGATAATTCTGGAAGTATAAAAGACGGAAATGTATTCGATATTTACTACAATTACAAACCAAGAAAAATTTTTGGCCTTGGGCTGATGTTTAAGAACGGACGTAATCCACTAGATGATGATGCAATAGCTGATAAATTTTATAATGCATATCCTGGGGCTACGGTGGTTATAAATTCTGATGATTTTAAATTTGGAACCTTACTTGGTGGTGTGACTGCTAATTTCCCTTTAGCAGAAAATTTTAGTGTGGATACTAGAGCATTGGCGGGTTTTGCATCATGTACTTCTCCCCAGTTTACTTCAACGTTGAGCGGAAACGGAAGCTCTGGCTATTTTAAACAGGGCGAATCCAAAGCCACTGCATTTGCTTTTTTAATTGGTGCAGGCCTAAAATTAAACGTTAGCCATAGAATTGCAATATTGGTTAATGCAGATTATTTTAGTACTAAACCTAATTTTACAGGGATAAAAAGATCAGATAGTATTGGTACTAATTATCCCGATGAATCTAATAATCAGGAGATAGGTATGGTGAATTTAAGCGCAGGAATTGGGTTTATGTTTTAACAGTAGTTCATTTAATTGCAAATCAAACACATTTAAAAATCGTTCATTACCAAAAAGCATTTAAAAAAAGCTGTTCATAACGAACGACTTTTTTCTCTTGATAGATAAATCTAAATTAAAGATTTTATTAATTTCTCTAGCTCATCCAAATCAAAAGGCTTGGCCAAATGTGCATCTGCGCCGGCTTTTTCTGCTAGGCTTTTAATATCGTTATTCGCTGAAAAATAAATTACGGGTATGTGATTAAATTTCGGATGTTTTTTCAGAATTCTAGTTGCTTCAATTCCGCCGATATCTGGTATCCAATTATCCATCAAAATCGCATCAGGATTGGTTTCTTCAACTTTTTCGATAATATCATGCGAAGTTTCTGATGTGGCAACTTCATATCCACATTCTGTTAAAATTATAGAACACAACTCTAAAATATTAGTATCGTCATCAAAAATGAGTATTGTTTTTTTCAATTAAAATGGGTTAAAGGCTATTGATAAGATTTACAATTTCATCAATATCGGCTACAAAATCTGGTTTAAATAATTTAAGTGCTTCTTTGGGCATTGTGTCTATTTCTGCACTAACTGGATCTTGTACAATTGTTGTTCCATTTTTTTTATGAACGTAAAATATTCCTTCGGCGCCATCTGAATTAGCGCCAGAAAGTAGTATAGCGCCTATTTTTTCTTGATATAAATCTGCTGCAACTTTTAAAGTAATGTCAATAGCTGGTCTGGAGTAGTTCAGTTTTTCAGAATAATCCAAAGAAAATGTATGGTCTTTTTCAATCAATAAATGATAATCAGCAGGAGCGAAATAGATATTTCCAGCAACAATTGGGTCCTTATCTTCGCACTCAAAAACGTTGAGGGTAGTTCTCAGTTTAAAAACTTCGCTAATGCTTGAATTTAATCCACTTTTACGGTGTAAAACAATTACAATAGCAAAGTTTATAGGTGTTTTGATTCTAGGAATAATTTCTAAAAGAACATTGAAAGACCCTGCAGATCCGCCAATAACTAATAATTCTACTTGATTTTTCAGGTCACTTTTCTCCATATCTTTTCTTTTTCGATTTGTTGGTAGCGTCCCTCTAAATGAGAAAATCTAATAGTTTCTTTCGATCCTAAGGCTAAATAACCCAAACTTTCTAAGCTAGAATCAAATAATTGAAAAACTTTTTCTTGTAGATTTTTATCAAAATAAATTAGAACATTACGGCAAAGTATCAATTGAAATTCGTTGAATGAGCTGTCAGAAACTAAGTTATGCGTTGCAAAAATTACACGCTCTCTTAGCCGATCTATAAATCTTACATGATCATAGTTTGCTGTATAGTAGTTGCTGAAATTAGCGGTTCCGCCACTGTTTATGTAATTTTCAGAGTAATTTCGCATTAATCCAATAGCATATATGCCATTTTTTGCCGTTTCCAAAACACTTGGATTAATATCCGTAGCATAAATCATGGATTTGTGTGCCAAGTTAGCCTCGTGTAATAAAATAGATAAAGAATAAACTTCCTCTCCAGTAGAACAACCTGCCAACCAAATTTTTATATGTGAGTGAACGCCTAATTGGGGTATAATTTGCTCTCTTAATGTCTGATAGAAATGCCTGTCTCTAAACATCTCAGTCACATTTACAGTTATTTCCTCAACAAATCGTCCAAAATAGCTTTCATCGTTTAAAACTTTATAACGTAGTTCGGCAAAGCTGGCAAACTTATCTAAAGTACAAAGTCGATTTATTCTGCGAATTATAGATGCTTTACTGTATTCTGTAAAGTCATACCCATATTTATCGGCTACATTGTTCAGTAGTAAATCTAAATCATCATCTCCTACCAAGTTATAGCCAAACATTGTTTTATAAGTATTTTTCGATATAAACCATCACGTGGTCAATATTTACTGGTTTGGATACGTATCCGTCTGCACCTGCAGCTATACATTTTTCCTTGTCGCCACTCATTGCCTGTGCGGTAATTGCAATTATAGGTAACTTATTTCCTTGTTGCTTTAAAATTTCAATAGCTTCGTAGCCGTCAACTTCCGGCATCATCATATCCATCAAAATCAGTCCAACATTTGTGTTTGTTTTTAAAACATTTTGTGCTTCTTTAAAGCCCGTAGCAGTTTGACACTGATATTTTTTTGCTTTTAGAACCATTTTCAACGCAAAAATGTTTCTATAATCATCATCTATTATTAATATTTCTTTTTTCTGCATAAAGAATTCTAGCCTTTATATAACCACACTCTTAGTAAAGACAATAATTGGTCGATATCCACTGGCTTTGATATATAATCCGATGCGCCAACCTTAATACACTTTTCTCTATCGCCAATCATCGCCTTTGCGGTAACAGCAAAAATTGGTAGATTTTTATATTTTGGATTTTCCCTAATGGCGCTTATGGTTTCATAACCATCCATTTCAGGCATCATGATGTCCATTAAAATAATGTCAATTTCCGGATGTTCTTCCAGTTTTTTAATTGCCTGTTTACCGTCAATAGCACTAATAACTTTCATGCCATGTTTTTCCAGTGCTTTTGAGAGCGAGAAAATATTTCTAACATCATCATCGGCAACTAATACAGTTTTATTTTTGATCACCTCGGTTAGTGTTCCTAATTTAATGATAGAGCTTTCTTTTTGGGGCGTTTTGCCTTCATCAATCAAATGCAGAAAAAGTCCAACCTCGTCTAGTACTCTTTGGTAAGAATGAGCGGTTTTAACGATGATAGAGTCGGCGTATTTTTTGATTTTCAGCTCTTCAACTTTCGAGATGTTTTTGCCTGTAAAAATAATGATCGGTAAATTTTCTAAGCCCGGATTTTTCTTAATAGTTTCTAACGTTTCGTAAGCTGTTTCGTACGGAACGCCCATATCCAAAATCACACAGTCCACATCTTTTTCTTGAAGAGCGGCGGCACTTTCAATTATTGTATTTTTTATCTCGGTAGTAATATCAAAATTACCCAAGAAATAGGAAAGTGCATTTGCGTGTTTGTTGTTTTCTTCAATGATCAATACTTTCCGGGGTCCTTTGTTTAGCGCTTCTTCAATCTTTTTAAATACCTCTGCCATTTGCGAAATAGCGAAAGGCTTGTTGATGAAATCTACCGCTCCTTTTAACAGGCTTTCTTTTCTGGCCTGCAAAGAAGACATGATATGTACCGGGATATGTTTGGTTTGTGAATGAGTTTTTAACTGGTCCATTACCATCCAGCCATCCATTACTGGAAGTTGTATGTCTAATAATATGGCTTTGGGCTTGTACTGTAAAGCAACTTGCAATACTAAATCGCCACGAACTATAGCAATACCTTTATAGTTGTTTTTTCTGGCGTATGTAAGTAATGTTTTGGCAAAAAGGGTGTCGTCTTCTACTATTAAAATAACACTATCACCGTCTTTAATAGAAGCTCTATCGTCTTCTATTTCTTTAGGGATTACGTCAATTACATAATTATTGTCAACCAGTTTCCGCTGTTTCTCAAAAGAATTTTCAAACACATTTGGCTTTATCTCCTCTACTATAATCTCTTCTTTCTCTAAAGGAAAAATAGCGGTAAAACAGCTTCCTTTTCCGGGGTTACTTTCCACAGATATTGTTCCTCCTAAAAGCTTAACCAGTTCTCTGCTAATTGATAAACCCAAGCCTGTACCTCCAAAACGTCTTCTTGTGGTTCCGTCTGCTTGTTGAAATGCCTCAAATATGATTCTTTGTTTATCTTCTGCTATACCAATGCCGGTATCGGTTACTTTAAAAATTATTTTCTTGTTTTTGTCTTCGATAGTTAAGTTTACAAAGCCTTTTTCTGTGAATTTTATGGCGTTAGAAATTAGGTTTTTAAGTATTTGCCCCAACCTCAGAAAATCTGTGTCAATTTCTGTAAGCGCAGTGTTCACGTTAATATTGAATTCAATGTTTTTATTTTTTGCTGTTGGTACGAAAAGATTTTTTAGCTCAGTGGTTATGGTGTTTATCGGCGTAGATTCTATATGAACATCCATTTTACCTGATTCGATTTTCGACAAATCCAGAATCTCATCAATTAAAGTCAACAAACCATTTCCAGAACTTTGAATCACTTTTGCTGATTCAATTTGTTCTTCGTTTAAGTTTCCTTCCGGATTTTCAGCGGTTAACCGTGATAGTAACAATATCGAATTTAAAGGCGTACGCAACTCATGAGACATGTTAGCCAAAAATTCCGATTTGTATTTGGTACTTAAAGCCAATTCCTCGGCTTTTTGTTGTATTTCTATATTTCGTTCTATAATTTCAGCGTTTTTTTCTTCTAACTGAGCCGAACGTTCTTCAAGCTCTTTGTTTGATTGTATCAATTCTTCCTGTTGAACTCTTAATTCCTCTTCAGAAGCCTGCAGTTTTTGGGTTTGAGCTTCCAGTTCCGAGTTTAAGTTCTCCAACTCACTCTGTTGAGATTGTAGCTCTTCTGTTTGCGTTTGTGTTTCCTCCAATAAATTTTGGATATGTCTACGGGATTTTGCACTACTAATCGCGATTCCCACGTTTTCAGCTACCCGGGAGTGGAAGATCAAATCAATTTCCGCAAAGGCATCATTGCAACCTAATTCCACCACTCCAATAGGTGTATTGTCCTGCATAATTGGGCAAAGCAATAAGTTAGTGAGTTTGATTGTGCCATTAGCTATGGTGGTTACAAAATTATCTTCCAAAGTGCTCACCACCTTTGGTTTCATATCCTTAAAAACTTGGCCAACCAAGCCTTCACCTTCTTCAAAATAAGGTTTCATAAAGGCTTCATGTGCGTATGCTTTTTTCAGAACAAGCTTGCCATCTTCATAAAGATAAATAGCGCCATTTACACATTGGCCATAAGTTATCATGTGATTGATGGTTTCTTCACAAATAACATCTACGGTTTTATTGCCAACTAATCTTTCATTTAAATCTGCTAGTCCTTTCTGTAGCCATTCGTTATCATTCAACTTATTAAATGATGTTTCTAAGGATGTTGCCATATTATTTAATGACTCACTTAGCTTGCTTAATATTCCTAGGTTCTCACTTTCTATGCGTGTACTATAATTCCCTAAAGAAATTTCATGCGCAATTTCTTCAATTTTTAATATACTACCACTGGTATCCTTGTCTTTACTGATTAAACTGGCTTTTAACTTTTCTCGTTCTGCAAAGTCGTTTTTAATTCTGATGTAGAATACAAGGGTAATGATTAATGAGAACAATGCTGAAAAAAATAGCAAAATAGGAGTAAGGGTAGAAGATCTTTTACTTGCAGCAATTCTGTCCTCAAGTAAATGTCGCTCTATGGCTTTCATTTTTATGATTTGACCTTGCACACGTTCCCATAATTCACGGCCAAGATCAATTTGGGAAGCGCTGTTTTCTTTATTGGCTTTGGTTTGACTAATCAATCCATCCAAAACCGCATCATAATCTGAAAATTGGATCGAGAGTAGCTTTAAGTTCGCTATTTGATCACGATTGTCGGATAACTGAGAACCCAAAGAACTAAGCAAAGAGTCTTGGGTAAGCTTACTGGTATAATATGGTTGTACGTATTTATAGTCTTTGGTCAACAGAAATCCTCGCATTCCTATTACCTTATCTTTAAGATTTAAATGTACATCGTCTAAAGTTTTTAAAACTTTAAGTGAATGTTTAACCCATCCCTGGTTATCTACCAAGTTATTAATAGATATATAAGATGCTGTGGAGCTTAAAATAAGTATGAGGAAAGATACCGCAAAACCTATTTGTAGATTTCTAATAAATTTACTTGCCATATTTTTAGAAGATGTAATTATAAATTGATTGGAATTGAAAAATAAAATTCTGACCCACTGTCTGTTGAGCTACTAACTCCCAACTCGCCATTATGTCTTTTAATAATTTCAGCACAAATGTAAAGCCCAATTCCTAAGCCCTGAAACTTTAAAGACGACTCTTCCACTCGGTAAAATTTTGAGAATATTAAACGCTGTTTTTCGGCAGGAATACCAATGCCGTTGTCTTTAACTCTGATAATTAAGTTACCATCTAAAACCTCTCTGCTGATTTTAACTTTTTTTTGGTTTATGGAATATTTTAACGCATTTGTCAAGTAATTTATTAATACTTGTTCTATTCTGCTTTCATCAGCGTTAATTGTTATTGAAGTTTCGTTTCCTATAACTTCTATATCAAAATCCTCGTGAGTTTGCTGTATGGTTTCTAAAGCCACATTAATCAAATTTTTTGCATCAAAAGGTTGTTTGTTGAGCTTTAGCTCACCGCTCTCAATTTTAGAAACATCCAATAAATCTGATATCAGCTCGTTAAGTTTGCCAACTTGTAATTGTGCTTTTTCTATGTAACTTTTCACCTGTGCAGATTCGTGATCTTTAAGTGACCGGGAAAGCAATTGAATATAGGCCTTTACGCTGGTTAGTGGCGTTTTTAACTCGTGGCTAGTGATACTTAAAAACTCGTCTTTCTTTTTTTCGATTTGTTTCTGGTCCTCAATATCGGTAAAAGTACCTATCCATTTTAATACTTTTTGATTTTCTAAAATAGGCACAATTCGTAAAAGATGGTATCTGTAAAACTGACTGTCTAATTCTCTAATGCGAACTTCTAACTCTAAACTTTCTTTCTTTGGAATTACCTTTTTCCATTCTTTACTAATGTCTATTTCATCGTTAAAAGTCTGTGGAAATTGATCAGCAGTTAGGCTGTATTTAAACCAATTATGATTAACAAACTCTATTCTTCCTTCTTCATTCGCTGTAAAAGTAATTAAAGGAAGTGCCTCCAAGGTGTTTTGTAATTCCTCTACTCTTTCTTTAAGCTCTGCCTGTACTTTTCTTCTGATATCTATCTCTGCTCGTAAAGCATGTTGGGTGTCTTGTAATTCTTTAGTCTGTTTATAAAGTTTTACAAAGTTGTTCACTTTTAACAACAAAATCTCGGGATCAAAGGGTTTTACTACGTAATCTATTCCTCCAGATTCGTAACCTTTGTTAATGAACTGGTTGTTGGTGTTAACCGCAGATAAAAATATAATGGGTATATCTTTTGTTTTGTTAAAACCACTTAAAGTTTCAGCCACTTCAAAACCATCCATTAACGGCATTTGAACGTCTAAAATAATCAGCGCATAATCGGTGTTGAGCACTTTTTTAAGACATTCTTCGCCAGAAAGTGCCGTATCTACATTAAACCCTTTTGATTCTAGTAGTTTTTTTAAAGAGTATATATTCTCTTGCTTGTCATCAACTATTAGAATCATTTAAAATCTTGTATTTGTAAATCCAATCCGCTTAGTCTTTTAAATTAATGAACTCATTTAGCAATAATTACACCAAAAGCCATTTAAAAATATTGATTTTCTTAATTTATTATGCTTGCATAATAAATTAAAGATGTTTATATTTGGTTTCCGACTAAATTAAAAATAAAGAACAAAGAATATTTACCCTTTTTCAATTTTTAAAATTATAAATTAATGAAGCATCAGGAAACCATTGATTATCACTTAAAAGTAACTTGGCAAAATATTGCAAACAGGTACAATCAATTGGCGTCTGAATTTGGCATTACACAATCGATAGGTTATCTGTTGATGAATATAGATGAGGATAACGGCACAACCGTTACGGAAATGGCAACTTTATTAGGCTTAAAGTCCACAAGTTTGAGTCGGATGCTGAACAACTTAGAGAAAATCGGTTTAATATATCGAGAGAGCCATTTAACCGATAAACGGTCGGTTAAGCTGTATCTCACAAACCTTGGTAAAGAAAAAAGACACCTTGCAAGAGTTGTGGTTAAAAAGTTTAACGACTATTTACAAGAAAATTTAGCAGATACCGAAAAAGAACAATTGGTTAATTCTTTAAAACTGATTAACGAGCTAACCACCAATTACAAACCTTGATATTTTAATTTTTATGAAGAGATCAATCAAAAAAGTAGCAGTACTAGGGTCCGGAATTATGGGTTCGCGGATAGCTTGCCACTTTGCTAATATTGGAGTAGAAGTTTTGCTTTTGGATATTGTTCCCAAAGAACTAAACGATAAGGAACAGGCTAAAGGCTTAACCTTAGAAAGCCCGCTTGTGCGCAACAGAATTGTTAATGATGCTTTGGCTTTTGCGGCAAAATCTAACCCTTCGCCTGTTTATAACAAAGCGGTTTTAAATAAAATTAAAACCGGAAACTTTGAGGACAACATTGCGGCTATTTCCACTTGCGATTGGACAATTGAAGTAGTGGTTGAAAACCTTAAAATCAAAAAAATAGTTTATGACCAGGTAGAGCAGTTTAGAAAGCCCGGAACTTTAATTACTTCCAATACCTCCGGAATCCCTATCCATTTAATGGCCGAAGGGCGTTCCGAGGATTTTAAAAAGAATTTCTGTGGAACACACTTTTTTAATCCGCCACGTTATTTAAGTTTATTGGAAATTATCCCAACTCCCGATACCGACAAAGAAGTTATTGATTTTTTGATGCATTATGGCGATAAATTTTTGGGTAAAACCACTGTTTTATGTAAAGATACTCCTGCTTTTATCGCAAACAGAGTAGGCGTTTATTCTATCATGGCGCTATTGCATTTGGTAGAAAAAATGGACTTAACGGTTGAGGAAGTGGACAAATTTACCGGTCCAGCTTTGGGGCGACCGAAATCTGCTACTTTCCGTACTACGGATGTGGTTGGCTTGGATACCATGATTAACGTGGCCAACGGTTTGTCTGAAAATGCGCCTAACGACGAACAGAAAGAAGTTTTTGTTTTGCCTGATTACGTAAAGAAAATGCAGGAAAACAAATGGTTGGGCGATAAAACTGGTCAGGGTTTCTACAAAAAAACAAAAGATAAAGACGGCAAAGCAGAGATTTTAGCTTTAGACTTAAAAACTTTGGAATACCGCCCGCAAAACAAGGTGAAATCAGCTACGTTAGATGCTACAAAACCTATAGAAAATTTGCGTGAGCGAATGAAAGTTTACGCTGCCGGAAAAGATAAAGCAGCAGAGTTTTTCAGAATTTCTTTTTCAGGATTGTTTGAATACGTTTCTAACCGGATTCCAGAAATTTCTGATGAAACTTACCGTATTGATGATGCTATGCGGGCCGGTTTTGGCTGGGAGCTAGGTCCGTTTGAAGTTTGGGATGCTTTAGGTGTAAAAGAAGGCGTGGAGATGATGAAAGCCAACGGCAAAACTCCAGCAAAATGGGTAAGCGAAATGTTGGAAGCCGGAAATACGTCATTCTACAAAATAGAAAACGGTAACAAAACCTATTACGATATCCTAACAAAATCCTATAAAGCAATTCCAGGTCAGGATGCGTTTATTGTGTTAGATAACATCAGAGCTACAAAAACCATCTGGAAAAATGCCGGAACTACCCTGACAGATTTAGGCGATGGCATTTTAAACTTAGAATTCCACACCAAAATGAACACCATTGGGGGTGAAGTTTTAGCAGGAATTAACAAAGCGATTGACATTGCCGAGAAAGATTATAGAGGTTTAGTCATAGGTAACGACGGTGCTAATTTCTCTGCTGGAGCAAACGTAGGGATGATTTTTATGATGGCGGTAGAGCAGGAGTGGGACGAAGTGAACATGGCCATTAAAATGTTCCAGAATACGTCCATGCGATTGCGTTATTCTTCTATTCCAGTAGTGGTTGCGCCACATAACTTAACTTTGGGCGGTGGCTGTGAATTTGCCTTACATGCAGATCACGTTCAGTTAAATGCTGAAACTTATATGGGTTTGGTGGAGTTTGGCGTAGGATTGATTCCTGGCGGTGGCGGAACAAAAGAAATGACTTTGAGGGCTTCTGATGAGTTCCATGCCGAACAGATTGAACAAAACACTCTAAAAGAAAAATTCCTGACCATTGCAATGGCTAAAGTTTCCACCTCAGCTTTAGAAGCTTATGATTTAGGCTATTTATTGAAAGATAAATTCTCTATTTCCATGAACAGAAGCAGACTCATTGCTGATGCTAAAGAAAAAGCTTTAGAATTAGCCAATGCCGGATATACCCAACCAGTGCGTAGAAGCGATATTAAAGTTCTCGGTAAATATGGATTGGGAATGGTTTACGCCGGAGCAAATAGCATGCGGTCTGGAAATTACATTTCAGACTATGATCAAAAAATCTCCCAAAAATTAGGCTATGTAATGTGCGGAGGCGATCTATCTGCACCAACTCTAGTCACCGAGCAATATTTATTGGATTTAGAAAGAGAAGCATTTTTGAGTTTGTGCGGAGAGAAAAAGACCTTGGAAAGAATTCAGAGCATTATTACTAAGGGGAAACCATTGAGGAATTAGCAGTTTGAACAAAGAATAAGGAACAAAGAATAAAGACAAAGAATAAGGAACAAAGAACAGAGAAGTTAATGGACGATTGGTGAGTGTCTTTGTTCCTTACTCCTTCATCCTTAAACAAAAACATAGCATGGAAGCATACATCATAGCAGGATACAGAACAGCAGTTGGAAAAGCTCCTCGCGGAGTATTTCGTTTTACACGGGCAGACGATTTAGCGGCAGAAGTAATCAGAGAATTGGTTGCCTCAGTCCCAAACCTCGACAAAACCCAAATCGATGATGTCATCGTAGGAAATGCCACGCCAGAGGCTGAACAAGGTTTAAACATTGGCAGAGTGATTTCGCTGATGGCTTTGGATACCGATAAAGTTCCGGGAGTAACCATCAACCGTTATTGCGCCTCAGGGTTGGAAACCATTGCAACGGCAGTTGCAAAAATCAAAGCTGGAATGGCAGATTGTATTGTTGCCGGAGGCGTGGAAGTAATGAGCGGAATGCCTTTCGGTGGATGGAAAGTAGTGCCAAACCCAGAAGTCGCCATGAAAAACCCAGATTGGTACTGGGGCATGGGACTAACTGCCGAGGCGGTGGCTAAAGAATACAATGTAAGCCGTGAAGATCAGGACGAATTTTCGTTGAAATCCCACCAAAAAGCAATTGAAGCCATTAAAAACGGACATCTGAAAGACGGACTTTTACCCATCACGGTAAAGGAAAATTATTTGGATGCCAACATGAAGAAGAAAACTCGTGAATACGTGGTAGATACCGATGAAGGGCCAAGAGCTGACACTTCGCTTTCGGCTTTAGCCAAATTGAAACCTGTTTTTGCGGCGGGTGGTTCCGTCACGGCAGGAAATTCTTCCCAAACTTCAGACGGTGCTGCCTTTGTTTTAGTAGTTTCTGAAAAAATGCTGAAACAATTAAATGTGGAACCAATTGCTCGTTTAATAAGCTATTCGGTAGCGGGAGTTCCACCAAGAATCATGGGAATTGGTCCCATTGAAGCAATTCCAAGGGCTTTGAAACAAGCTGATATGAAACTGGAACAGATTGATTTGATAGAGTTAAATGAAGCTTTTGCTTCTCAGTCTTTAGCAGTCATCAGAACTCTAGGTTTAAACCAAGAAAAAGTAAATGTAAACGGAGGCGCAATTGCATTAGGTCACCCATTGGGCTGTACCGGAGCAAAACTGTCTGTACAAATCTTTAACGAATTAAAAAGAAGAAACCAAAAATACGGAATGGTAACCATGTGCGTAGGAAGCGGGCAAGGTGCGGCTGGGATATTTGAGATGTTTTAGTATTGCGATATGAGTATTGTGTATTGAGAACTTTTAGAATTGATTAGATAGAATGCATAACGTCAAAGAATTAAAAATCTGGACTAAGTCGATGGATTTGGCAGTTCAGGTTTATGAATTATCTTCGAAATTCCCTCCCGATGAAAGATTTGGGTTGACTTCTCAAGTTAGAAGGTGTGCTGTTTCTATTTCGTCGAATATTTCGGAAGGGGCAGGAAGAAATACAAAAGGTGAATTTAAACAGTTTCTTGGAATCGCAAATGGTTCCGTATACGAACTTCAAACTCAACTCATCATAGCGAATAAATTGAATTTTATCGATTCGAAATCGATTAATGAGATTTTAGAAAGCATTGATGAAATCCAAAAAATGAATTATAAACTTCAATTATCATTAAGTAAATAAATTATAGTGAGATATGAGTATTGAGAACTTAGAGAAAGTTAGTCATCTCAATACTCAATACGCTCTACTCAATACTTTTAAAAATGGAAAAGCAATCAACAAAAGGCGGAGAATTCATCATCTCCGAAACTAGCTATCAGGATGTGTTCATCCCTGAAGAATTTGATGAAGAAGCTTTAATGATTAAGAAAACTTGTGAAGATTTTTTAGCCGCTGAAGTCACCCCTAATCTAGATCGGATAGACAAGCAGGAAGAAGGCTTAATGGAATCTCTGATGGATAAAGCCGGAGAACTTGGTTTATTGGCGGTTTCTATCCCTGAAGAATATGGAGGCTTCGGAAAAAACTTCAATACGTCTATGCTGGTTACAGATGCCATAGGTGCTGGACATTCGTTTGCGGTTGCACTTTCGGCACATACCGGGATCGGAACATTGCCGATTTTGTATTACGGTAACAAAGAACAAAAAGATAAATATATTCCGAAATTAGCGTCTGGCGAGTGGAAAGCTTCTTACTGTTTAACCGAACCTAATGCCGGATCGGACGCAAATTCTGGTAAAACCAAAGCAGTTTTAAACGCCGAAGCAACGCATTACATCATCAACGGCCAAAAAATGTGGATCACTAATGGCGGTTTTGCTGATATTTTTATTGTTTTCGCTAAGATTGATGACGACAAAAACCTTTCTGCATTTATTGTGGAGAAAGCATTTGGTGGTATCACCATGAACCCCGAAGAGCATAAAATGGGAATCAAAGGTTCATCAACCCGTCAGATTTTTTTTAGCGATTGTCCCGTTCCAAAAGAAAATTTACTTTCCGAAAGAGAGAACGGATTTAAAATTGCGGTTAACATTTTAAACATCGGGCGAATTAAACTCGGCGCCGCCGCCATTGGATCTTCGCGTAAAGTTTTGGACCAAGCGATTAACTATTCAAACGAAAGGGTTCAGTTCGGACTCAATATTTCCAAATTTGGCGCAATCCGTTATAAACTGGCCGAAATGGCTACTCGTAACTTTGCTGTAGAAAGTGCGGCTTATCGGGCCGGGCAAAACATCGATGATGCTTACGAACAACTCGTAGCAAACGGAATGGACAGTGGAAAAGCAAAGCTGAAATCTACCGAACTATTTGCCGTGGAATGTGCAATTATTAAAGTTTGGGGTTCAGAAGTTTTAGATTATATAGTTGATGAAGGCGTACAGGTTTACGGTGGGATGGGATTTTCTGCGGATGCGCCGATGGACAGAGCTTATCGCGATAGCCGTATCAACCGTATCTTTGAAGGAACCAATGAGATCAACCGCCTGTTAATTGTAGATATGCTTTTGAAAAGAGCGTTAAAAGGAGAGTTAGATTTAATGACTCCGGCTACAGCTGTGGCGGGCGAATTAATGTCGATCCCGGAGTTTGGAGATGAGGATGATTCTTTGTTTGCCGTAGAGAAAAAAACACTTAAAAATTTAAAGAAAGCAGGTTTAATGATTGCAGGTTCTGCGGTTCAAAAACTGATGATGAGCCTTTCTAAAGAGCAGGAAATTTTAATGAACATTGCCGATATTATAGGCGTTGTTTATGTTGCAGAATCAACAATTTTAAGGGTCGAAAAATTAGTTTCTATGCGAGGCGAGGAAGCATGTAAAGGCCAGCTGGATATGATGCGAATTTACTTGCAAGAAGCCGTTGATAGAACTTACATGGCAGGCAAAGAAGCATTAAATTCTTTTGCCGAAGGTGATGAACTGAATATGATGTTAATGGGATTACGCCGATTTACAAAAGTTGCACCATTTAACATTAAAGATGCCAGACAACGCGTCGCCAAACAATTGATAGAAGCGAATAAATATTGTTTTTAAGCTTCAGTTTTTTTGATCGATGATAAGCCGTTCAAATTCATTTGAACGGTTTTTTTATGGATAGAGTTAAAACTCTTTTTCATTATTTATTCCAAAGTACCCCTGTGCTTAATAGAATACGGATAGATAGATTTTTTTCGAAAGCTAATCATTGATCTTAATTATTTTTCGAACCGTTATCTATCCAACATAGAATAGCCGCCTTGTCCTCAACTTTTAAGGTTGACCCTTTTGGCATTCTCCCACTATTTATATCTGATTTTATTTGAGTAGCTCCATCATGTGCAATGTTATAATCTGCTAACGAGGGCAAATAATTCCCATCATGGCAATCTGATTTAGCACAATTAGTGATTAATATCGGTCTTACAGTGGCAGAATAACTAGTGCCTGCGTTGCAAGGAGATACTGGCGGGGTAGAAGATTTTTGACAACGGCAGAATGCAACAATGATAACTAAAAATAAAATGTGATTTTTTTTCACTTCTAAAAATTTTGGTTAAAGTAAAGAAGTAATGTAAATTCTAAGTTAACAACTGTTTAAATCTTGTTTAATAATTCTTTGTTTTACGATGTGATGCCTCATTAAAAAGTTACTTCTCTACACCCGATTTATGTACTCACAGACCAAAATTCTATTAGCAAACTAAAGTACTTCCGAAATATGAGTTAGAAATCCAAAATCATCTTGTCCAGTTTGATAAAACTAGCAATATGATGGAATTTCTTTGCGTTTTAAAAATATCCATAATTAGAATTAAAGGTATTTTAGGGGAATTAGATTTAAATTTTGGTTTGTGAGGACACGGGGATTATGGACTTTAATGAAAATTTAATTCAGGCCAAAAAGAATTCAGCCAGTATCCCAATTTTTGATGCAAAACTTCAGCAATTTTAAGCGTTAAAGGTTTTGCCAATTAATAACGCTGAAACGTAACTCCTGCTACTGATCCGTTCTAGATGATTTATTTAAGTTCCGGTGTTTAAATTAACATGGTTTACCTATTTTGGATGGCATTTGTTTTTTTCTAACCGTTTTTTACTACCAGTTCCAAATGGTATAAAACAGGTCAAATAAACCAAATGCAATTAACATCATTGCAAATATATTTTCTATAATCGCTGTCTTTACTTTTAATGCAGTTTTAGCCCCAAGATAGGAGCATGGAATAGAAGTTATTGACAAAAGCAAAACAATGTACCAGTTGATGTGCCCAAGATACCAATGTGCAATGGTACCCGGAATTGCCAAACCCGCGGCCACTATTAAACTGGTTGCTAATGCCCGTTTGGTAGGCATCTTCAACACCCTAATAAACAATGGACCAAATAGCACACCGCCACTATTAGCCAGCAAACCTGCAAGAAAACCTACCCCAATAGCAACGACCGAAATTTTATAATTAGGAATATTAGGTTCTAAATCAACTTTTGCGGGCATAGAAAATAGTAGGAACGAAAATCCTAATCCTAAAATAAATAAAGCCGTTAAAACCATAAGTATTTCTCCGTTAAGCTGGCTGGTAAAGTAAGAACCAATTAATGTAGCCGGAATACCGAAAAGAATACTTTTATAGGCAACTTTAAAATCAATGAGGTTATGATCTTTGTAGGCAAAGCAAGCAGAAAGTGTGGTTGGTAAAGTGGATGGCAACGGAGATGACAATGCAGTATAAGAGGGAATTCCAGCAAATACCTGAAGTGCAGGAGTTGCAATGGCACTGCCACCTTTACCTAAAAGACCAGAAAGAAAACCAACAACTCCACCTGTTGCTAAAACGGCATAAGTTTGTTGTCTGTTAAAGATTAAAGTATTTTGATGAAAAAGATTTAAAAACATCCTGGACGGCTGAATAATATAATTCTTGTGCAAAGATAATAACACCTAATTTTTATTGTGTTAAGATTTAAAATAAATTAAGCAGCTATAACTTAACCCGATGCTTTTTAAATTTAAAGCTAAAAAGGATGTTTTTTTTAAGTCAAACCTTTGCTAAAATAGGCGATTTTGTCATCGAAACAACCAGAATGTTAACTTTGGATTTCGGCAATATATACAAATGGCAACATATCTATTTTCTATCTTATCCCAGCAATTGGGTTAATACTTAACTTTTTAATTTGCTATCTCGTACTTAAGCGTATAAAAGCAGAATAAAAAAAGCTGGTGCCGAAGTCAAACTGAGCCAGTTAGAAGATAAAATAAATACCCTTCAGCTATAATCGCTTGAATCAAAACGAGATCCGCATCTTTTCAAAAACATCTTAAATTCTGTTCAGGCGCATGCTTATTAAACTTATTTTGCTTTAGACAAACCATCAAATGTATTGGATTACATACTTTATGACGGCCGAAACAAGTCTGTTTCTCTAAAAGAAAAAATCGAATTTGCCTTGACCCTGATCGAGATTAATAAAATAAAGATAATTCCATTATTTGAGCTGAAGTGAAGTCTAAAACTGAAGTAGCGCAAAACTTAGCCTTATTACGCCAAATTAAAGCGGGACTTAGATGATTAGTAGTTTGGTTAAATTCGGTTCAAAAATATAATTTAACTTTCGCTATCAACGTCTTAAATTTTAAAACAAAACATCTTCTCAATTGCTCTTTCATTATGAAAAAGCCAGTATTTTTAACTGCAGAATGGCGTAAATTAATTATGGCCAATTATATTGTCCCGAAACAAATTTTAGAAAAATACCTTCCACCTCATACGCAGTTAGACGCCTTTAATGGCAACCATTACGTCAGCTTAATTGGCTTTATGTTTCAAAACACTAAATTAAAGGGTTTTAAAATTCCGTTTCATGTCAATTTTGAGGAGATCAATCTTAGGTTTTATGTTAAGTATAAGGATGGCGAAGTTTGGAAACGAGGGGCTGTTTTTATTTCTGAAATAGTAAGTAAGCCAATGATTGCCTTGGTAGCAAATACACTTTTTTATGAAAATTATGAAGTTTTAAAAACAAAGCATAATTGGGAGAAAGATAATAATTCTGAAAAAATCAGCTATTACTGGAAAAAGAAAAACTGGTATGAGCTATCTGTTGTAGCAAATGATAAGGCCATCGAATTAATTCCAGGTAGTGAAGCTGAGTTTATAACTGAACATTATTTTGGTTACGTCAAATCTGGGGAAAACAAGTGTTTGGAGTACGATGTGGAGCATCCGAGATGGAAAATTTACCACGTAAATGAATTTGCCATCAATGTTGATTTTAAAGATTTGTATGGAGATAATTTCGCATTTTTAGATAGTCAGAAACCCAATTCCGTATTTTTAGTGGAAGGGTCGGATGTTTTAATTAGAGATTCTGTTTCCATTAAATAGAAATAAGAGTACCCCAAGGTTGCAATCGCATCAAAATCTTATATCGCAATAAAATAATATTCAGTCCCATTTTCAAAGTAATTTATGAATTCATCTTTTTTAGTAGGTTCCTGCTTGTTCAAAAAATATTCTAGCGTGTAAATTTTGTATTTGAATTCAAGTGATAAAAACTCAAACATATCACTAGGCGTGGTTCCATAAAAATCACTTGCTCCTTTTCCAAATTCAAATAAAATAATGGGTTTATGATTTTTCAACAGATGGATAGCACCTTTAAGTACCGCAAATTCGCCACCCTCAACATCAATTTTTATGAGATCTATTTTCTGATTTTCAGGGACAACAGCATCCAATCTTTCTTTGGTAACGTTGATTTTTTCGATATCCGGGTTTTCGATGTCATATTTTCGGATTTTAATCCCACTGTAAGCGGGAGCATTTTTTACCAGATGAAAGGTAGTTTTTCCACTACTGTCAGACAGGGCGAAGGGATATAAAGTTGCTTTGTCGAAATATTTAATTTTTAAAGATTGAAATAAATAGGGGATAGGTTCAAAAGCATAATGTTTGCCATCGGGAGCATATTTTAATATCAAATCCAAAATTTCACCTTTATGACAGCCCACATCAATACAATTGAAATTTCGGGTGAGTACTTTTTTCAGAATAACTCTGGTCAATCTATCATATCTGAGGTTTTGCGTAAAATCCAGATGAAAAAGTATTAAAAGTTCTTTAAGGATATTTTTAATCACAATAAAGGAAATCAAGATTGGTCTTTAAACAAAGAAAACCATCCTTTCGGACGGTTTTCGAATGTGATCCCGCTGGGATTCGAACCCAGGACCACTACATTAAAAGTGTAATGCTCTACCAGCTGAGCTACGGAATCGGTTGTTAAGAAATTAGATAAAAAAAGCCTCAATCGCTGAGGCTTTGTAAATACTGGTGATCCCGCTGGGATTCGAACCCAGGACCACTACATTAAAAGTGTAATGCTCTA
>NZ_CAMLIG010000019.1 GCF_946480185.1 uncultured Pedobacter sp.
AAGTTTTAATTTTTTGGATTAATATCTAAATTAAATTGGCATTTAACAGCCGATGGTTCCATCACGATGGAATCGTTAAACAAGGTTAGCCACTCATTGCAAACGAGCACCATGTAATTCTATTAAGCAGTTGATAAACAAGGGTAAACAGTAAAATACTTGAAGTTTTAGTTTTCTTTTAATACAAATCAAATAGGCTGTCTGGATCTAATTTCAGACAGCCCATTTTATTTTAAAGCGTTTCGTTGGAGTTTATTTACTTTAAATAATGTTTATCTGGAAGCTCTCTCAGTTTTTTTGCTGCTTGTTCTGCAGTAATATCACGTTGAGGGTTTGCCATCATTTCGTAACCTACCATAAACTTTTTAACAGTTGAAGAACGTAACAGAGGTGGATAAAAATGCATGTGCCAGTGCCATTCGGGATATTCGCCATCGTTAGCTGGCGCTTGGTGAATGCCTGACGAATAAGGGAAAGAGGTTTCAAAAAGATTATCGTACTTAATGGTTAATGCTTTTAAAATTTCTGCCAAAGCCTTTGTTTCTTCTGTCGTAAATTCATGTGTGTATTGTACATGTCTTTTACTTATAATCATAGTTTCATAAGGCCAAACTGCCCAAAATGGCACCAAAGCCACAAAATGTTCGTTTTCAAGTACTAAACGCTCTTTGGTTTTTTCTTCTTCGGACAAGTAAGCGCTCAACAAACTTTTTTGATTTTCTCTGTAGTATTTCGCAAACTGGACGGTTTCTTTTGCAGGTTCAACAGGAATACTGCTTTGCGACCAAATTTGTCCGTGAGGATGAGGATTGCTACAGCCCATAATATCACCTTTATTTTCAAAAATCTGAATGTATTTTATCCATTCATTTTTACTCAGCTCCTGAAATTCACTTTTCCAAAGTTCTATAACCTGTACAATATCAGCAGTCTCCATTTGTGGAAGCGTTAAATCATGACGGGGCGAAAAACAGATTACCCTACAAATGCCTTTCTCACTTTTTGCCTGCAATAATCCATTCGCATTTAAACCGCCATCTGGTGTGTCGCTTAATAAAGAAGAAAAATCATTAGTGAAGGCATAAGGAGCAGTATATTTTGGATTTACAGTTCCGTCTGAACGGGTATTTCCTGGGCATAAATAGCAATTTTCGTCGTAGCTTGGGCGCTGTGTATTTGCGGCTGCTTCAACTTTTCCCTGCCAAGGTCTTTTTGTACGATGCGGAGAAACTAAAATCCAGTCACCAGTTAAAATGTTTAATCTTTGGTGTGGATGTTCTTCAAAATTAAATTCCATATTTGTTATCGTTAGTCAGGTTATGACTGAAATCTTTTGTAATGTTTGATGATCAAGAGTACAAGTATTTACTTTGTACTTTCTACTTAAAAACTAAGCTATAATGTGCGTTCCTTCTTCAATTTGGGTGATATAAACATTCATCCCAATGTTCATTTTGTTGAAATAAGCTTCCTTAATGCGTTGCACAATTCCTTCTAACTGATCTTCTTTAACCAAAGAAATTACACAGCCTCCAAAACCTCCGCCCATCATTCTTGCACCTAAAATGCCATCTTCTTTTTTGGTACAGGAAACAATAAAATCCAGTTCAGGACAGCTTACTTCATAAAGCTCACTTAATCCAGAATGTGTTTCATACATTTTTTGTCCGAAGTCTGCAATTCTATTGTGTTTCAAATCTTCGCAAGCGGCCAATAAACGGTTGTTTTCCTCAACAACATATTTACACCTGTCATAAATATCACTGCTTTCTCCGGCTAAGCATTCTTCCACCATTTCAATAGTGGCATCACGCAAAGTTTTAACTTGCGGGTATTTCTTTTGGATGATGGAAACACCCTCGCTGCATTGGCTGGTCCTCACATTATACTCAGATGAAGCCAAAGAGTGTTTCACCATGGAATCAAATAAAACAATTTTAATCCCTTCGAGTTCAAAAGGCACATATTCATATTCCAATGAACGGCAATCCAATTTTACTACATGGCCTTTTTTTCCAAAAACACTGGCAAACTGATCCATAATTCCACAGTTAACGCCTACGAATTCATTCTCAGCTTTTTGTGCCAATTTTACCATTTGCATTTTTTCAAGTTCGAGACCGAAAACGTGGTTTAAACCAAAAATAGTAGCACATTCTAAAGCCGCAGATGAAGACATTCCAGCACCCAAAGGCACATCACCAGAAATAACGGCATTAAAACCACCCACATGTTTGTTTGTTTTTTGCAACTGCTCTACAATACAGATGACGTAATTTGGCCAACCTTTATCGGAATAAGTCAGTTTACCAACTTCTGTAGTATAAGTTTCGTCTAAATCAGCAGCTACTATAAATATGGTATCATCCTCCCTTTTCGAAAGTGCTATATAAGCGGCTTTGTTTATCGCCGCCGGCAATACATAACCCATATTATAATCGGTATGCTCGCCAATTAAATTAACTCTTCCAGGAGAACAAACCACTAATGGTTCTTCATTAAATGTTTTAAGAAAAATGCTTTTTACTAGATTTTGTGGATCTTTCATGCTTTAAATATTTTTTTGGTTTAGTTGGTTGATTGTGAATTTGTTGTTAATTTAATGAGGGCAAGGTATCACATCGGTACAATTAAAAAGTAGATAATATGATGTTAATGTTGGATTATTTTACGCAAATTTATAGGGTAAATTAGAACTACTTTAATTTAAACGTGGATAAAAATGGCAAAAAAGAAACAGGGTTTTGCGGGACAAAGGCTAATTGAGCTTTCTGCGGAGGTTATTGATCATTATTGCGGAAAACATCCCTCATCAAAAAATGGCTTTTTCACAAAAGTCGGCTTTTTTCCGGACGCTAAATATCAGTTTATAGAAGAAAACGATGGGAGAGAAGAATATGTGCTGATTTACTGTGTGAAAGGTTATGGAGTAGCTGTCATCAACTATAAAATTTTTCACATCTCGCCCGGAGATTTTTTTCTAATTCCAGCCCATACCCCTTTTTCTTATTATGCTGATAAAATTAAACCTTGGTCTATTTACTGGTTTTTCTTCAAAGGCGAAGCGATACAGGAGGTATCAGATTTGTTTATCAAATACGCAAAATCGTACAAAGGATATTTACCTTATAATGAAGAACGTATTAAACTTTTTAACAGAATTTACAAATGTTTAGAGCAAGGTTACGGTCAAGAAAACCTCATCCTAATTAATATGTGTCTGTTAAACCTAGTGTCGTCGTTTGTTTTAATTACCGCAGACAATAATGCCACAGCGGATAAATTTCAGTTACTGGTGAACAGTAGCATACAATTTATGAAAGAAAACATAGAACGAAACCTTAACCTTACAGAAATCGCCACAAACGTAAATTTATCCGTTTCTCATTTTTCTTCAATTTTTAAACGAGTTACAGGTCTTTCGCCGATGAATTATTATAACGACATTAAAATTCAGAAAGCTTGCGAATACCTGAAATACAACGACGCTTTGGTGAAAGAGATTTCTTACAAGTTGGGGATTTTTGATGTACACTATTTCTCCAGGCTGTTTGTTAAAACGATGGGAATTACGCCTTTAAAGTTTAGGGCACAAAACCGAATCATTTAAATAGCCAAATTAGCTTGCGATTTTAAATCTCGGTTTATTTTTTCGTTCATCAAATAATCGGGGATCATTACTCTAATTTCGGTAAAGCTTTCCTCCGAATAAATATCGATAAGTCCATTCAACCGATCTAAAGATGTTTTTATAGCATATAAACCCAAACGTAAGGTGTCCATATCTCCTTGTTTATTGGCTCTTTTAAAAAGTTCGAAAGCATTATTTCTTTCAATTTCCGAGAAAACCTTACCATTGTTTTTAACAGATAAACTAAAAATGCCATTATCATCTATAAACGAATTCACTTTAATTATCGGATTTGTTTCATCGCAAAATTTAAAAGCATTATCCAAAAGATTCACAATTATTGACTCAAACAGTTCTAAATCGCAATTAAAGCCATTTAAATGATTGCTTTTTGTGACAAATACAATTTCCTGTTTTTCAAACTTATACTTTGCTTTTAAACCCGTAAGCGCAAGACCAACAGTTTCAGAAACTTTAATTGGACTAACACTTAAATTTTTAGTTCTAATGTTGTTGACTAAGATCATTTTCTTTAGCATTTCGTCCATCTTCTGCGATTCCTGTTCAATTAGTTCAACAAACTGCTGTTTGTCAGTTTCCATTTTAGCCAAAGACGAAAGCCCTAAAATACGGCATAAAGGCCCTCTGATGTCATGAGACGTAGAATAAAAAAAGGATTCTAATTCCTTATTAAGTTTGTTTAATTTATCATTAGCTACAGAAAGTTCTCTTGTTCTTAAATCAACTTCAGTAGTCAATATTTCCGTATATTCTGTTTGCGAACGTATATAGATCTCTTCTTTTCCTAAAATATCCTTCAAAAACAGAAATAAAAGGAACCCTATTACGCTATAACAAACAAAAATTACCAGAATATTTTTTATTAAACGATTAGTGATGTCTGATTTAAATTCTGAAAAGTTTTTATCAAGCTGTACTACCGCGACTACTTGGTTTTTACTATTTCTTATTGGTGTAAAGGCGGATAACCAGTCGCCATTTTCATCTTTGTACTCATCAATTGTTCCACCAGTATTATAACTGTCAATTAACGCAGCGGGCGGATTACGGTATAAATGTCTAAAATAAGGCACTTCGCTAGAGCTAACGCCGAAGTAGAACTTTTTAAAATCTTTGGTGGGAAACAGCGTGTAAATGTCGGTGTTAATACCTGAAACCTTTTTGATTTCTACCAATTGCTCATGAATAGCTTGGTAATCTTGATCCTGTTTTGATGATTTGATCCCGTCTTTAGAAAGATAAGCATTAACAATTCTTTGGTGTATATCACCATTTATTTGCGTACCAATAATGTTTGAAATGGCAGACAATTTAGAGAAAACCTCTGCTTTGGCACTTCTAAGGTTGCTTTGATAACTATGCACAGAGTTATACAACGCTAAAGTGATTAAGCAAAAGTAAACGGAGATAATAATTTTGAGTCGAAAATTCTTCATTCAAAATGATTGTTGATTATTTTACAATACGTTTATTATTTGAGTTTGGTTTTCTCTTTTCCAAATCTATTTCTATAGTCTCTTTGGTTTATAAATATATGCATTTAGCATTTTTAAAGAGCAAAAAGAAGTTTATGGATAAATTAGTCTCCGTTATTATCCATATTCATAACGAGGTGGAAACAATCTCCACTATTATCTAAAGAATTGAGGGTGTATTTAAAGCATCCAAATATAGATTTGAGATTATAGTTGTAGCAACTTTTAAAAATAAGGGATACATTTTCGAAACGATCCCTAATTTTTCACTTAAAGAAGCTACTATCTCTTGAAAAAGACAGAAAATAGCTTGATTTATCGTGATGTAAATCTTTAAAAATTAAACTGGCGATGTTTTTCTGTGTTTTTTGTCAAAAAACCATCTTAAGGATAAAATAAAGCAGATTATTTTAGTTTTTGATGATTAATTGTCCATATAAATATATAAATTTGTGGCAAAGCGAAAAATTACTATATGTCAGAAACTGCAGAACTTAAATTAAACGGAAATACATTCAGTTTACCAATTGTTGAAGGTACTGAAAATGAGAAAGCTATTGATATAGCTAAGCTCAGAGATCAAACAGGTTATGTGACATTAGATAGTGGCTTTAAAAACACAGGTGCTACCAAAAGTGCGATTACCTTTTTAGATGGAGAAAAAGGTATTTTAAAATATAGAGGTTACGGGATTGAAGAATTAGCAGAAAAATCAACTTTTTTAGAAGTTGCTTATTTGTTGATTTACGGTTCGTTACCAAACCAAACACAGATAGAAGATTTCCAACATCAGATTAGTCGCCACACGTTGGTGCATGAAGATATGAAGAAGTTTTTTGATGGCTTTCCATCAAAATCTCATCCAATGGGGCAGTTGTCTTCTTTGGTTTGTTCTTTATCTGCATTTTATCCAGAGTCTTTAGATCCACACGCTACAAAAGAAGAATTTGATTTAACAATTATCAAATTGTTGGCTAAAATGGCAACTATCGTATCTTGGATTTACAAAAAATCTTTAGGTCACCCGGTAATTTATCCAAAAAACAAATTCGATTACGTAACTAACTTTTTGCACATGACTTTTGGTCAGCGTACAGAAGATGTTGTAATTGATGATGTAGTGGTGGATGCAATGAACAAATTATTGATTTTACACGCAGATCACGAGCAAAACTGTTCTACATCTACGGTAAGAATTGTTGGTTCTTCTGATTGTAATTTATACGCATCCATATCTGCTGGTTGTTCTGCACTTTGGGGTCCGCTGCATGGTGGCGCAAACCAGGCAGTAATTGAAATGCTGGAGAAAATAAAGAATGATGGCGGCGATGTTGACAAATGGGTTAACAAGGCAAAAGATAAAAACGATTCTTTTAGATTGATGGGCTTTGGTCACCGAGTTTACAAAAACTTTGATCCAAGAGCAAAAATCATCAAAAAAGCTTGTGATGATATTTTAGCAAAATTAGGCATCAACGATCCGGTTTTGGATATTGCCAAAAAACTGGAAGAAGTTGCATTAAACGATCCGTACTTTGTAGAAAGAAAATTATATCCTAACGTAGATTTTTATTCGGGCATCATTTACAGGGCTTTAGGTTTCCCAACAGAAATGTTTACCGTATTATTTGCTTTAGGCCGTTTACCGGGATGGATTGCACAATGGAAAGAAATGAGAGAAAACGGTGATCCTATTGGTCGTCCTCGCCAAATTTATATTGGTGAAAATGATAGAGAGTACGTTGAAATTAGCAAAAGATAAAAGCTTATCTAACAGATATTTGAGAAATCCCTTTCCGATAAAAGAAAGGGATTTTTTTTATGTCGAATTTTTTAGACTTACGATTTTCAAAAACTTCGTAAGCTTGCTAACCACGAAATTCACCTTTAAAAGATTTAATTAACAATCAGTACAGGGATTTTGATTTTGTGTCTTACACTTTCCACAGTAGTTCCAAAAACTAAGTCTTTAAAGCCTTTATGCCCGTGGGCGCCCATCACTAAAAAGTCAATCTCAGACTCATTTACTATTTTGGCAATTGCAACCGCAGTGCCACCGTAACCAATTTTATAATCTGACCGGAAGCCCAAAAGTTTCAGATCTTCTGTGTACTTCTTTAAGTTTTCCTCGTCTAAAATCGTTTCCTGATCCATTACATTTTTTCCGTGATACCTTGCGGCTGCGGTTTCAACAACATGGATGAAAGTATATTGTGCCGTAGTACCTCCTTGAAATAATGCATTATTAATAATTTTTTGATCCTTTTTAGAAAAATCAGTGGTGATACCAATATGCTTATAGCCTATATGTAAATTCTCGGTATATTCAACAGCTTGGCCGTGGGGAACAAATCTCTTTTTCTCTTTGTTCTTAGTAACAAAAGGATGAAGGAAAATATAAATTAACAAAGCTAGTGAGGCCAGTAGAAGCGGAACGACCAATAAATAGATAAGGAGGTGGCTTGCGCCGCCGTTTAGCCAGCCTATAACTTCGTCCACAACTAAATGAATGTTGAGGTAAACAATAATTGCCGAACTGAACCAGGCCAGAATTTTTACCCAAGGTTTAATGGTGAAATCTCCCATCAGCTTTTTATCCGAGTTGAAATGAATCAGCGGTATTACGGCAAAACCTAATTGTAAGCTTAATACCACTTGGCTAAACACCAATAAGCTGCCTAAAGAATCTTCCCCGAAAAACAAGATGGTACAAAAAGCTGGTGTGATTGCAATTACTCGGGTAATCAGTCTTCTTAACCAAGGCTGTATCCTAAGATTGATATGGCCTTCCATAATAATTTGACCGGCCAGCGTTCCGGTTATGGTTGAACTTTGCCCTGCAGCAATTAAAGCAATTGCAAATAAAGTAGGAGCGGCTTTCCCAAATATTTTCTCTAACAACACAAAAGCATCCTGAATTTCTGCTACCTCATGATAACCCTTTACATAAAACGCTGCCGCGGCCAAAATTAAAATTGCAGCATTTACAAAAAACGCAAGGTTTAAAGCAATTGTAGTATCAATAAAATTGAACTTTAAAGCTTCTTTAATTCCTTTTACAGAGCGGTCAAATTTTCTGGTTTGTACCAGTGAAGAATGTAGGTATAAATTATGGGGCATTACCGTTGCACCGATAATTCCAATTGCTACATATAAGGCGGTACCGTTTAAGTTTGAAGGTACTAATCCCTTTATTACGTCACCGTAAACTGGTTCAACAATTAGCATTTCCACAAAAAAAGACAAACCTATAATGGATACCAGCGATACAATAAACATTTCTAAAGAACGCATTCCACGTTTTATCAAAAACAGCAACAATAAAGTATCTAATATGGTAATGCTTATTCCCCAAATTAAAGGCAGTCCAAATAACAAATTTAAACCTATGGCCATACCAATAATTTCGGCCAAATCACAGGCGGCAATGGCAATTTCCGCCAAAATATAAAGTGGAAAATTTGCCCATTTTGGATAGGCATTTTTTGAAGCCTGTGCCAAATCAACTCCGCCAACAATGCCTAATCTGGCACTCAAAGATTGCAATAACAAGGCAATAAGGTTGGACATTAGCAAAACCCAAATCAGCTGATAACCAAACTGAGATCCTCCAGCGATATCTGTAGCCCAGTTTCCTGGATCCATATAGCCAACGCTTACCAAATAAGCCGGGCCTAAGAACGCTAATATTCTTTTCCAGCCTGTGCGTTTGTTTGTGCCTATACTTTCGTGAACTTCACTAAGCGATTTTAAATTTTCTTTTAAATCCATTTGCAATAAAAAAAACCGGGAATAGCTAAAAATGAATCACATATCCTTATTAAAGGTAAAACTAATAAAATTTCAAATTTATTTGGTAATAATTTTTAGACCAGTCTAAAAATAAGCTATTCGGAAAATATATTGAAAAAATAAGCGTCTTTATTAAAATATAATTTGGGTTATGAGGAATAAATTTAAATTTGTACTAAATCATAAATTATGGAACTGGATAAAATAGATTTCAATATTCTTAAGATTTTACAGGAAAACGGAAGAATTACTAATCTGCAATTATCGCAACATATTGGTTTGTCTCCGGCGCCTACCTTGGAACGCGTTCGGAAACTGGAGAACTCTGGTTATATAAAAAGTTACCATGCTTTAGTTGATGAAGAAAAATTAGGTTT
Source organism: uncultured Pedobacter sp. (assembly GCF_946480185.1). Next base: position 9,297 of record NZ_CAMLIG010000019.1, read on the forward strand.
GGGCATTAAAACCTTTATACAAGTTTCTTTGGATTTTCATGCGCCAGATACCCGCGAGATTTTTTTGAAGGAGATTGATTCGATTAAAGAAATAACAGAGTGCCATCACGTTACAGGTCAATATGATTTTTTGCTTAAGGCTTACGTAAAGGACATTAAAACTTACGAACAGTTAATTATGCAAAAGATTAGCCGGATACCCGTAGTTAAAACCTTTCAAACGATGATGATTATGTCAACAAGTAAAAAAGAACCTATTGTTCCTTTAGAGTATTAAGTTTAATCAATAGCTCAGCTTATGAAAAATGTTACGCTAAAACAGTTGGCAAGCAAACTGGGTTTATCTGTATCAACAGTATCAAGAGCATTAACAGATAGCTACGAGATTAATGTTGAAACTAAAAAACGGGTAAAAGCGCTAGCAAAAGAATTAAATTATCAACCAAATCCTTTTGCGGCTTTTCTGCGAAAGCACATCAGTAAAACTATTGCCCTCATTATTCCGGAAATTTCAAATAACTTTTTCTCTTTGGTAATTAAAGGCGTGGAGACGATCTGTGCAGAAAAGGATTATTATGTTTTGATTTACGAAACCCACGAAGAGTACCAAAAAGAAGTACGTATTACAAACCACCTGATTGGCGGCAGAGTTGATGGCGTTTTGATTTCCGTTAATTCGGAAAGTGAAAATTCTGATCATTTAAAAGAACTGGTAGACAGAAATGTGAAAATGGTAATGTTTGACAGGGTGATTGAGGATTTTAACGCATCTAAAGTTTATAGCGACGACTACGAAAGTAGTTTTAACGGCGTTAGCCATCTGGTAAACCGAGGCTGTAAAAAAATTCTTTTTTTAAAAGCTGGCGAAAAGCTATCAACTATGCATAAGCGGGAAAAAGCTTATTTTGATGTTTTAGCGAAAAACAATTTGCCCCTTGATAAATCTTTGGTAAAATCATTTGTTCCGTCTAAAGAGATTGATTTGGATGATTTAACAGCATTTATTTTGGATAAAAAGCCGGATGCTATTTTTTGCTCGGTAGAACGTTTGGCAATTGCCTGTTATGATGTTTGCAACAATGTTGGATTAAGCATCCCAAATGATATCAAAATCATTACTTTTTCCTGTTTGAATGTGGCCCGACTTTTAAATCCTTCGTTATCAACCATTTCACAACCCGCATTTGAGATTGGTAAAACAGCAGCCAAACTTTTGCTTGAAGAGATTGAAGGGAAAAAAGAGAATGAAGGTTATGTTGACCTAAGCATGCCTTCTACCATTATCAAAAGAGATTCCACAAAAAAAATGCTTTAAGCCAATACTTCTAAAATAGCTTTAACTTTTAGTAAACACTCCTCATACTCCTGGTCAGGGACGGCGTAATAAGTAATTGCGCTCCCTACTTGAAACGATAAATATTTTTCCGTTTCGTTATAAAGGATAGTTCTTATGATCACATTAAAATCAAAATCGCCGTCTGGCGAAAAATAACCAACAGCACCAGAATACATTCCTCTTTTCGTCTGCTCAAACTCCTCCATCAGTTTCATGGCTTTAATTTTTGGAGCGCCCGTCATACTGCCCATAGGGAATGTGTTTTTTACAGCAGTTACGTTTGAAATCTCCGGACTTTTACGGCAAACAATGGTAGAAATTAAGTGGTGTACTTGTTTAAAAGAGTAAACGCCAAAAAGCTCATCAACTTTTACCGAACCTTCTAAAGCGGATTTTGTTAAATCATTGCGTACCAAATCCACAATCATCACATTTTCTTGTTGCTCTTTAGAACTCTCTTTTAGGTTTTTAATAATTTCCGTGTCTTCCTCAATGGTTTTCCCTCTTTTTGCAGTTCCTTTTATAGGTTGCGAAATCAGTTTTTCTCCACGTTTAGCCAAAAACCTTTCGGGCGTTGCAGCAATGATATGCTTATCAAACCATTTAAAATAATTTGAAAAAGGGGTAGGGGAATGCTGGTTTAAGCGCTGGTAAGTACTAAACGGATGTATATGAGCTTGTAAAGCATAAAACTCCATGCAAAAATTAGTTTCGTAAATATTACCGATGCTAATTTGATGGATTATTTTTTCGACAGTGTTTAGGTATTCGGTTTTACTAAATCTTTGTTGAATTTGAACCGAAATTTTGTCATTATGGTTTTGAAGCTCGGTTTTGTTAATTTCTTCCCAAATTATTGCTGCGCTTTCGCTGAGGATTTCTAAGCGGTTGCCTTTTAATATTAAAGTATGTTTTGGAACAAAGAAGAAAGCTTCTGGAAATTTTACAAAATCGGGGTTTTGTGATTTCAGCGGTTCAATATCGTTTTTCAAATCGTAACTAAAACCGCCAAAAATCCAATTCTGGCGGTTTCTAATTTGAAAATCATCAATCGCTTTAAAAGAATTTGTCTCTATTTTCTCAATAACACCTGCGCCAATGGCAAAGTCAAACTTAGAATATGAATCTGCGTAAGAATTGGAGTTTAATACACAACATATCTCAAAATCTGATGCCCATTGTTGCACCTTAGCTTTAAATTTTTCTAACTCGGCGAGGTGTAAAATCATATACCGCGCTAAAGTAAAACTAAAAACTAAAAAGAGTCAACACAAAAGTCAAAAATTTAACCTTTAGCAAAACAGCTCTCTTTCCTTTGGAGAGGCTTGGGTTGACGCTCTTACTTATTATTACGCAGTGGAACAATTAAAACTGGGCATTTTGCATGCCTACTTACACTTTCGGCAACAGAACCTGATATAAAATGATCAAAACCTTTACGGCTGTGCGTTCCCACAACAATCATCGAAAAATTTTTCTCTTTGGCCAATGTTACAATTTCGCTTGAAACATCACCAACTAAAATATATTCGTCAACAATAGTTTCCTTAGCAAATTTCGATCTTAAATCAGCAAATAATTTCTCGCTATGCTCACGTTGGATATCCATTACGTTGGGTAAAATAATTCCAGGATCTCCTAAAATTGGATCGCCAGTAATATTTGTAGTTATTGGCACTTGATTAATATGAACCAATGAAACCGATGCGTTGAGCTTTTTTGCCAATGAAAAACCATATTCGGCAGCATGATAGGCGTACTCAGAATCGTCAACTGCAATTAAAATACGCTCGAATGTTGTTAAACTTTCCATGTTAGTTTCTTTTGTATTAAATTACGCAAAATTCAGACCATCTTATATCAACCTATGGAAAACTTTATAGGCACTTGCGCATTATCCTCCATACCCTTGCGGGCAAATCCTTCGCATCGTTCAGAAATAGTTTCTCAGTTACTTTTTGCAGATGTCTTTGAAGCATTTGAACAACAAGGTGACTGGCTCCAAATTAAAACTTTTAATGATGCATACATTGGTTGGGTTGACGCTAAACAGGTTTCTGTATTGAACGAAAACAACTATACCGATTCAGATAAAAGTTTTACTTTTTTAACCAAAGAAGCAAATACATTAGTGCTAAAAGGAAATTCAAAGTCGCCGATTTATTTACACGCCGGAACTACTTTGCCTAATTATAACGAAGGAAAGTTCAGTTTGTTAGACGAAACTTACCAAGTAACATCAAATAATGTTTTTGTGCCAAATGCCGAAGATTTTGAGGTAGATGTGGTTGAAACTGCAAAAACGTTTTTGAATGTTCCGTATTTATGGGGCGGACGTACCCACGCAGGAATTGACTGTTCGGGTTTTTCGCAGATTGTTTACAAAATGTTGGGATTAAATCTCAATAGAGATGCTTGGCAACAGGCAGAACAAGGAAGCGTGGTAGATTTTTTAACCGAAGCAAAAGCTGGTGATTTAGCTTTCTTTGACAATGAAGAAGGAAAAATCACTCATGTGGGGATTATGTTGAACAACAGCCAGATTATTCATTCATCTGGCAGAGTGAAAATTGACAGAATAGATAACCAGGGGATTTTTGCCTTGGATGAAAATAGATACTCGCATAAACTGCGAATTATTAAACGATATGTGTAACAGGGATTGAAAGCAAGAATCATAGAAAGATTGAATTGCCCGAAATGAGAGTGTAAACAGAGTTTTCCAAAAAACCACCGCCCGACAATGGAATTACCTAAAGACCAACAAAAACAACTTTTAGAGCTGTTAAAAATCCGTTTTGAGAAAAACAGAAATTTACATCCGGAACTTGAATGGAACAAAATTGAAGCAAAGCTTTTGTTGTCTGCATCAAAACTTTGGTCTTTAAATGAAATGGAGCTAAGCGGTGGCGAACCTGATGTCATTGGCTTTGATGAAAATACCGGCGAGTATATTTTCTGCGATTGTTCTGCGGAAAGCCCAAAAGGCAGAAGAAGCTTGTGTTATGATAGAAAGGCTTTAGATGCCAGAAAAGAAAATAAACCCAAAAGCTCGGCGCTGGATATTGCAAATGAAATCGGTATCGAAATACTAACTGAAGAACAATATAGAAATTTACAAAAACTCGGAGTTTTTGATCAAAAAACATCCAGCTGGATTCAAACCCCAAAAGATATCAGGGATTTGGGCGGCGCAATCTTTTGCGATTTCCGTTATGGAAAGGTGTTCACCTACCACAACGGCGCCGAATCCTATTATGCTTCCAGAGGGTTTAGAGGAATATTAAGAGTTTAAAAAATAATTATTGAATGATAGAATGAGTGAAGGATTGAATTTGTATTTTAAACACCAACCAAATACCCAACAAACTAACCACCTACAGCTCATTCAGCCAAATATTATCATACTTCTTCATTAAATCGCGTTCGGGTTTTGGGATAGGAGTGGGCTTTTTAGTTTGATAGTCAATAGCAACCTGAACCGTTTTTCCCATTGTTCTTAACGACAATGAACCGTCTTCTTTTTCGCAAACTAAAACATATTCAATATCCCAACTGCTGTTTCCTAAGCGGCTGGTTTTTACGTACGCAAAAATCTTTTCTTCCAAAACAATCGGACGCACATAATCTACCTGCGCTTTTGCTACGATAATTCCGGTAGCTTTCCAGTCCCACTTAATAATTTCTCGCCAATAATCTGAACGGGCCTGTTCAAAATAAGTGAGGTAAACTGCATTGTTTGCATGGCCAAACATATCCATATCCGAAAATCTTATCGGGATCTGAATTCTGTATCTATAGTGTTTGAGAATTTCATTTATATCCATAATCGGAAATTTTGTCGGTAAATATTTTTAAAACAAGACACAAAGTCATTAAATATAGCTTTTTTATGCATTGGTATCCAACTTGATTGGTACTAAACATCAAGTAAAATTAACAAATAGGAGGATATAAAAATGACTTTAGTAAAATTTAACGATCAAAAAAGAGCTAATGGCTATTCAACCTTTAATGAGTTGTTTGATTCATTCTTCACCGATGGATATGCATTGCCTAAACCATCGCAACATGTTCCGGCAGTAAATGTATCGGAAACCGCAAATGCTTTTACATTGGATTTGGCTGCGCCCGGATTAAAGAAAGAAGATTTTAAAATTGCCTTAGAAAAAGACGTTTTAACAGTATCTGCTGAGGTAAGCAATGACGTAAAAGAAGACAGCAAAAAATTCAATAAAAGAGAATTTAGCTATCATGCCTTCTCAAGATCTTTTAACTTGCCAGAATTGGTAGATCATAGTAAAATTGAAGCCACCTACGAAAACGGCGTTTTACAAATTCAAATCCCTAAAAAAGAAGAAGCCAAAGTATTAACAAGGCAGATAGAAATTAAATAAGAGCTTTTAGTTTAATTGTTTTGATGAAAGCCTGAATGTAAAAGTTCAGGCTTTTTTTTGTGTGATTAAAACTAAAAATACTAATTATTTTAGTTTTGTTTAACTAACATATTTAGTAATTTTGTTTGATGGACTTTGAAAAAATAAACGAAAAACTCTCTATTTTAGCTGATGCGGCTAAGTATGACGTCTCTTGCGCATCAAGTGGAAGCACTCGTAAAAACAAAAATAAAGGCTTGGGCGATTCTACCGGAATGGGGATTTGTCATTCTTATACAGAAGATGGCCGTTGTGTTTCGTTGTTAAAAATTTTATTGACCAATGTTTGCATTTATGATTGCGCTTATTGTGTAACCCGCAAAAGCAACGATATAAAACGGGCCGCATTTACAGTGCAGGAAGTGGTGGATTTAACCATCAACTTTTATCGTCGCAATTATATTGAGGGTTTGTTTTTGAGCTCTGGTATTTTTAAAGATGCCAATACTACCATGGAACGTTTGGTTTCCGTAGCAAAAAAACTGCGCTTAGAACAAAATTTCAATGGTTATATCCATTTAAAAAGTATCCCGGGTGCTTCTGATGAGCTGATGAAAGAAGCAGGTTTATATGCCGACCGCCTGAGCGTGAATTTGGAACTTCCAACCGTTGAAGGCTTAAAATTGTTAGCTCCCGATAAAAACCGGCAGGATATGATTGACCCAATGAATTTCGTAAAAAATGAGATTATCCTTTATAAAGATGAACTGAAACGCTTTAAGAACACACCTAAATTTGCTCCCGGCGGACAAAGTACCCAAATGATCATTGGCGCTACACCCGAAACCGACTTACAGATTATTCATACGGCGAATCATTTTTATAAAGACTTCAATTTAAAAAGGGTTTATTATTCGGGTTATGTGCCAGTTGCTAATGATGCCCGTTTGCCCTCCTTGCGATCACAAGTTCCAATGCTTCGGGAAAACCGACTTTATCAAGCAGATTGGCTCATGCGTTTTTATGGCTTTAAAGCCGATGAAATTTTAGATGTGAATAAACCTTTTTTAGAGTTGGATGTAGATCCAAAACTAGGTTGGGCTTTAAGAAATCTCGATTTTTTTCCATTAAATATCCAAACTGCAGATTTCGAAGCCATATTAAGAATACCCGGAGTAGGCGTAAAATCAGCATGGAAAATTGTAGAAGGAAGGAAATTTGCCAAGCTAAATTTACAGCATTTACAAAAAATGGGCGTTGCGGTTAACAGGGCGCAACATTTTATCAGCTTTGCAAGCTCATTTATCAAAACCAATTTCTTGCATCAGCCAAACTTAAAAGATGTTATCCTTAAAACGGTAAAAAGTAAGTACGAAACCCATTATTCACCACAGTTAAGCTTGTTTTAATGATTACGCTTTTAACTTATGACCATAGTTTAGATGGCTTTTTTACCGCGGTTTTTGAGGTTTACGAGTATAAATTGGATAAAGCGGAAATTAGAAAAGAAGGTTTACCAAAGCCCCAACTTTTTTATGGTTTACACCGCGTGATTACCGACACTAAAAAAGCGGAACGGGTGTTTAAAAAAGTAAAGGTTTTGCTTGGCGAAAAAGGAATTCAGCAAATTATTTATAGTTTATTAACCGAAGACGAATATTGCGAAAGACCAATTTTAGAGGTGATTAGATATGCCATTGCGCATCCTGAAAAGAAAATATTGAGCAACATGACCAACCAGTCCGTTCTTAAGTTAGAAAGATACACCAAACAGGTGGGCAGAGAAAAACACCGTATGGAGGCTTTTGTGCGGTTTAGATTAATTACAGACGATATCTATTTTGCAGAAATAGAACCCGATTTTAACGTGATGCCCATTATTGCCACACATTTTGCACAGCGCTACCAAGACCAAAAGTGGCTAATTTTCGACCAAAAAAGACAGTACGGCTTATATTATAACTTAAAGTCTGTTGAAACTGTGGAAATGAATTTTGATCACAAATGCAAGGATTTAGATACTTTAGGCAGCAATGAAGATTTGTACCAAAATTTATGGCGTACATACTTTGAGAAAACTAATATTAAGGCCCGTAAAAACTCACGTTTACATATTCAACACGTACCAAAACGATATTGGAAATACTTAACCGAAAAACAGTTTTTTAAAGACTTTTAACTTTTTGCCACATAGTTTCATCAACAGGAATTCCATTAAGCATGTTTTCTTCCCTAATTTTTAATGTTTGTTCCCCAGGGTAACGTACTTCCTGTTTGCCTTGTTTGGTATAATCCAATATTTCATCAGCAATAGCGCTAGCATTTGGATATAAACTCATATCTAAACAAATGTAAACCTGAGAGATATTTTTTTCTTTCTTACTCTCGGTAATTGCTCCGGTGGTTTGTCCGCCACTTAAAATACTCGCTAATAAATCAAGCATAATTGCCAAGCCAGAACCTTTCCACATTCCAACTGGTAAGGGGCGTTTGGTTTTTTGGATGCTAACTGGATCCTTCGTAAGCTTCCCTTCCTCATCATAACCTCCGTAAAATGGAAGTTCCTTTCCTTTTAATTCGTATTCCTGTAATTTACCGTAAGAAAATTGAGCCATTGCCATATCCAAAACAATATGTCCGCTTTTATGGGGTACGGCAATAATTAAAGGGTTATTTCCAATTGAAGCAATATCAGATCCCCAAGGTGGCATAATGCCAATGGTATTCGTAAAATTTATTCCAATACAGTTTGCTTCTGCTGCCTGCCATCCATAAGCCCCTCCACGCATCCAGTGGTTGGTGTTTTTTAAAGCCACACAGCCCATTCCGTTTTTTTTGGCAAGCTCAATTGCCCTGTTCATGCAAAATTGTGCGTTCAAAACACCCGGGCCTAAATTTCCGTCCCATTGCTCAATTACGCCAAAGCTGTTTACCAAAGTTGGTACAGCGTTTACAGCTACAAATCCTTCATCAATATATTCGATAAAAACAGGAAACCTGTTTAAGCCATGCGAATAAACCCCGTCTCGGCTGTTATTAGCGAAAATTTCTGCACATGCACTCGCCCTTTCATCAGTAAATCCTCGGCTTATTAAAACTCTTTTTAATTCCTCAAACAGGGTTTGGTAGGTTGTTTTCTGCATTTCCTTTAAGATATATTGTTTTGGTGGGTGCGGCAAATATAATAATTGTTTAATAAACGGTCAGATTGTGGATAAAGTCCACAGTTTAAAAAAGTTAAGTTATTATAATAAGCATCTGTATAAATAGCTGTTTATTTTAAAACGATAACGGTTTTTGATTCCCTATTAAATTCGTGACATCTGAGAAATTATCATACAAAAAGCTGTATTTGTGAGATGAATATCTCCACATGGATTAAGGTTGATAGTCAGGATATTAAGCGAAACTGATTTTCAGATGATGATAATTGTTAGTTCTTTTAAGGTGAATTTGAAAGGATAACGTATAAAAATAGGTTAATTTAGAACCGTTTAATTGACAAAAAAAGCATTTTAATTAATGAAAGTAATAATTGCCGAAAAACCATCCGTTGCTCGTGAGTTAGCTAAAGTATTTGGCGCAACCAATAAAAAAGCCGGTTATATTGAAGGTAAAGGCTATTCTTTTACTTGGGCTTTTGGACATTTGTTGCAGTTAGCGCCTCCGCAAGATTATGGCTTTTACGGTTGGAAACAACAGAATTTACCCATGCTGCCTCAGAAATTTAAACTGGCCGTTCGCAAAATCAAAACTAAAGACGGTATAGTTGAAGATCCCGCAGTACGCAAGCAACTGGATGTTATTAAAAGTTTGTTTGACGAGTGTACGGAAATTATTGTTGCCACAGATGCTGGGAGGGAAGGTGAGCTGATTTTTAGGTATATCTACTATTATTTAAAATGCAAAAAACCTTTCCGTAGGTTGTGGATTTCTTCGCAAACAGACCAAGCAATTAAAGATGGTTTCCGGAATTTAAAACCAGGAACAGATTATGATACCTTGTTTAATTCTGCGCATTGCAGGTCAGAATCCGATTGGTTGGTTGGGATGAACGCTACACAGGCGTTAAGTATTTCAGCAGGCAATAGAGCCGTTTTATCTTTAGGAAGAGTACAAACGCCAACCTTGGCCATGATTTGCAGTCGTTATATAGAAACAAAAAACTTTGTCCCAGAAATTTATTTTCAGGTTGCTATACAGTTAAGTAAAGAAGAAAGTTTTTTTAGAGCCATCTCCACCAAAAACTATAAAACCAAGGAAGAAGCCGATGCTGTTTTAGCCCAGGTTTTAGATGTAGCCAGTGGACACCCAAAAGGTGGTTTAATTGCTAACGTGGAAGCCAAGGCTAAAAAAGAACCGCCACCATTATTACATGATTTAAGCAGTTTACAGCAAGAAGCCAATAAAAAGAAAGGCTACACCGCAGACCAAACTTTAGGCATTTTACAAAATTTGTACGAAAGCAAATTGGTGACTTATCCGCGTACAGGAAGCCGTTATATTGGTGATGATGTTTTTGCTACCATACCGGATTTGATTTCTAAATTCACCGATCACCCCTTATTCGGAAAGGATGCTGTTTTTCTTATGGAAAATAAACTGAACAAAAGGAGTGTAAATGCCAAAAAAGTAACAGATCACCATGCCATTTTGCCTACCGGAGAAAGTTCTGGGCAATTATCATCAGACCGACAGGCAGTTTACGATATGGTGGTGGGCAGAATGCTGGAAGCTTTTCATCAAGAATGTTTAAAAGAAACCACTAAAATCACCGTAAGTTCAGGATCTGATTTTATTGCAAATGGAACCGTGATACAGTCCGCAGGTTGGCGTTCTGTTTTTAATGATAACGATGAGGAGAAAAAAGATGAAGATAACGCTACTTTGCCCAAAGTAATTAAAGGAGAGAGTTTAGACATTACCAATAAAGCAGTGCTGGAAAAGCAAACCAAGCCAAAACCTTTATTTACCGAAGCTACCTTGCTTAAAGCTTTAGAAACTTGCGGTAAAGATATTGAAGACGAGGAACTTAGGTATGCCATGAAAGAAAGTGGTTTAGGTACGCCAGCAACCAGAGCCTCTATCATCGAAACGTTAATTAAACGCGAATATATCGTAAGAGAGAAGAAAAACCTTGTTCCGTCAAAAAAAGGTTTAGCAGTTTATGACGTTGTAAAGAATAAAAAAATTGCTCAGGCAGAATTAACCGGACAATGGGAAAAAAGGCTGGAAGAAATACGTACAGGCGCTTCTGTAAAGGACTTTAAAGCAGAAATAGCCGAATATACTAAAAATATAACGCAAGAGTTATTAGTAGCAGGCACAAGTTTATATGCGGTTTTAAAAGAAAGTTAGCTTCAAATTAAAACTTTTAGCTTAACAATAACGTAAAACCTAATATTCATTTTTGCTTTAAGTAAAAGCCTTATTATTTTTTATGAAATCAAAGATTTTGTTATTTAATTTTTCTCTAGATAACATATTTAAAGACCAAAAAGATTCTTTTTTAAAAGCTAAACACAAAATACTTTTTATCGTGTTTATATTGACTTTTATTAAGGGAATATTAGCGGCTGGTACCGCAGCTTATTTTGACCAATATATCCAGTTTGTAAGAGCTATAACCTACCTAATTGTTTATATCATTCTTTTCTACTGCTTTGTTAAAAAAATCATACCTTTTAAATTTATCGCTCATACTATTGTTATAGGTGGCTTAATATTGGTTTATACCAATTTGTTTTTAACAGCAAAGTCTGTTAATATTATTACCTTACAATTTGTTTTCTCAATCATTTTATCCAGCTTTTATATACTAAACTCGCGGTTTGGTATATTTTATTCTATAGTGGCAACTGTTCCTGTAATTATTTCTTTAGCTCTTGGTCATAATTTTAATAGCGAATCAGAGTTAGGTGCGCTGGCTTCTCCCGGTTATGAAATTATCGTTTTTATCAACTTTATCACTATTATTTATATTCCGTATTTATTTTACCAATCATTTGTAAAAACTGTAAATGAGAAAGAAGAATTAAATATTCAACTACAGTTGGCTGTAAAAACTGCAAATGAGGCAGTACAAGTAAAATCCAACTTTCTTTCTACCATGTCACACGAGTTGCGTACTCCTTTAAATACAGTAATTGGAACTACAGATTTATTGCTTTCTGACACTTATGAACCGCATCAGGCGGAAAACTTAAAAGATTTGAAATTTTCCGCAAATACCTTATTAAATATCATTAACGATATACTTGATTATAACAAGCTGGAATCTTCCAAATTAACTTTAGAAACCGTTAATGTAGATGTGGTAAAATTGCTCAATACCGTTTGTTCTGGATTGCACAATCAAGCGATTAATAAACATATAGCTTTAAAGCTCGAAATTGACGAGGATTTAAACAATTATGATCTTATTACAGATCCCACTCGTATCACTCAAATTTTCTACAATCTGATTGGGAATGCTATTAAGTTTACTTCGGTAGGAGAAGTGCTTGTAAAATTGGATATTTTAAGTAAACAGGAAGATGAAATGATAATCCGTTTTTCTGTTAAAGATACTGGAATTGGCATTAGTGAAGAAGAGCAAACTGTGGTATTTGAACCTTTTAGCCAAGCATCATCAAGTATTACCCGTGATTTCGGCGGTACAGGTTTAGGTTTGTCCATCGTTAAACGTTTACTTTCACTTTTTGATAGTCAAATTAATTTGGTGAGTAACGTTCATCAGGGTTCTAAGTTTTTTTTCGATATTAACTTTAAAACTCAGCCGAAAATCAATAAATCAACTGCAAGAACAACTTTAGAAAAAATTGTTGAAAAGGATATCAGCGATTTAAATGTACTGGTTGCAGAAGATAATTTAATGAACCGAGTATTAATAAAAAAAGTATTTGCAAAGTGGAATAATACGCCTGTATTTGCAGAAAACGGTCAGCAAGCTATTGAAATGGCAGAAAAAACTAAGTTTGATATTATTTTAATGGATTTACACATGCCAGTTGTTGATGGTTACTTAGCGGCAAAGACCATTAAATTTGGAAAGAACAAAATAAACCAGGAAACGCATATTATCGCCTTTACAGCCTCTATCTCTAATGAAATATTAAAGGAAGTTAATGATGCTGGGATGATAGATTATATTTATAAGCCTTTTGATGCAAACGAGATGTATAATAAATTGAGAAGTTTATATCCAATCTAGAACGTCAAAACGGCATTATACCTTTTCACTTATTTTAGAAATTTCAGCAGCTAAATTGGTAATTAATTCTAACTGTTCTGTAATCTGAGGATCCACATTTTTATCTGAAAGATGTATGTGAAGTTTAGTTTGAGTGCTTCCTTCAACCTTATTGTTAATTTTTTCAGCGGCTTCTTCCAAATAAAAACGGCTTTTTCTAATGAGTTTTAACTGCTCTGAGTTAATGCTTGCGCCACTATCTGTAAAACTTGCCGAAAGGTTGGCCAAATAAGATGACAGAATATGGTTAAGCACCACAAATTTGTGGATTTCTTTGATGTGATGCTGTTTGCTTTTAGGTTCCTGCAACATCCGCTGAAATGCCCCCGCTAGGTTTGCAGTGTTTACATAAACATTTTTACGTGCTAACTTGTATTCTGTAACGCTTATTGGCAATAAAGACTGGCGCAAAATAATATGCTCCAAATAATTCAAATTTGCCTTTATCATACTAGGCAAAAAATTCCTTAACTGTGCCGATTCCCAATCGGGAAACAAAATATAGCTGGATAAAAAAGCTAACACAGAACCTATTAAAGTATCAACAATACGCTCGCTTGCGATAACGGTGGTGTTATTTGCCACGTTAAGAAAGCTAAAAAGTATGAGGATGAATGGTGTCATAAAAATAACACCTAACACATATCTAATTCTAATAATGCTATAGGTAACCAGCATAAACATTATTAAAAGTACAAACCTTGCAGTTTCATCCTTTACCAACATTAAAATTACCGCACCCAATACGCCACCTATTAAAGTGCCGGCAACGCGTTCGTAATTTCTTTGTTTGGTACTACTAAATCCGGGCTTCATAATTACCAGAATAGTTAAAATAATCCAATAGCTATGGTGCCCAAGCGGAAACATTTTACCTACAAAAAAACCCACTAAACAAATTATAGCAATGCGTAAAGAATATTTAAAAACACTGGACTGAAAATTTAAGTTGTTTCTAAAAATCTTCCAATCAAAACTTTGATGGCTTGCAAAACGTGAAAGTTCTGTAGGAGAGGAGCTCCGCTTTGTTTCGATAATTTCCTTATCAAAGTAATTTGCAATATCTGCTGCTTTGTTATAAATATTCCTGAGATTGATTAAAATCTTCTTCAAAATCAAAACAGACGTACCTCCACGTTCTAGCTCGTCTATTTTAGCTTTCAGTAAATCTAAATCTGTGATAGAAAGGTATTTGTCTGTAGGTTTTTGCTGATGAATTAAGCAGAAACCTATATAATCTATTTCATCGGCTATTTTTTCAATCGTACTGGAAAAAGCGGGCAAAATATCCAAACCACCAAAACGAGTTCTAATCGTATCATAATCATTATGCGTAGCCATTGTTTGCTCAAAAATATCTACCGTATCCACAAAAATCTGCACCATCAATCTACCTATATTGGTAGATTCGTTCATTAATTTGCGGGTTTTAAATAATGCATCTCTTACATTGTCCTGTAACTCACTCACTTTAACTTGTTGGCTTACAAGCGCCTTAAAGTTATCTTCTACAGAAACTTCATTGCCGTAAAACCTTGCCCTTAAACGCATATATTTCCCAACTTCGCTGATGCTTTCGCCCAAAGTTTGTTGTGCATATCTATAAGGTTTTATTCTTGAAAAAAGAGTACTCAATAAAAAATACCAAACACCGCCACCCAACACCAAAAATGAATGTTCAAATGGATTTAGCGCTGTTTTTCCGGGAATAATATCTAACACCATTATTAAAAGTGCGGCCGTACCCACAGAAGCAGCTCTGGTGCCGTACAGGTAAAACATAGAAAACAGAAATACCAATAAAAAAATCTCTGTTGCAACCAGGTAAACATTGGTATTTATGGAAACAGTTAATAACGCTGTTAAAAAGATGAAAATATTGGTAAAAAGCATTCCGGTTTTACGGTGCGACCATGGACCCGGTGTGTCTGCTATGCTAACACACAGAGCGCCCAAAGAAAGTGTAATTCCAATCTCAAGCATGTTAAACTGAAAAAAGATTAAAGAGGGGAGTAGTACACCTAAAGTAACTTTAACACCGTCAGAAAAATACTGGGTGTACATGAAATTTTTGAAATCATCGATTGGGTTACTCTTCATAAACAGTAAAAATAAGCCATTTTATTGAGATGTGAGTATTGAGATGTGAGACTGACTTGCAGACTGCCAACTGATAATTTTAAATGAATGAAGGAGAGAACGATGGAATGCTATGCAGTCCCTAACAACTAATGACCAATGAACTAAAAAACCACAAAACGAGGCTAATGACTAATGAATCAGTGAACTACTAATATGCTCAATTTTATTTGATTACCTTTGCGCATTAAATAAAACAAAATTGAAAAATTTCCAAGAACTGGGTATTGATGAACAATTCATCAAAGCATTAACAGAAAACAACATACAAATACCAACTGAAATTCAGCAAAAAGCGATTCCGTTTTTATTGGAGGCACAAGGAAAAGATTTTATTGGGCAGGCACAAACAGGTACGGGCAAAACTGCAGCTTATGGCTTGCCTATTTTACAACGCATAAATCCCGACTTAAAACAAATACAAGCTATAGTGATTAGTCCGACTAGGGAGTTGGCACAACAGATAGCAAAACAGCTCTTTAGATTTACCAAATATGCTGATAAAAAGATTTTTACTGAATCTGTTTATGGTGGCGAAAAAATTGATTTACAAATTAGCAGGTTACGCAGGCCTACGCATATTGTGGTATCAACACCGGGGCGTTTAATTGATTTGCTGGAGCGTAATGCTATTAATTTAGAAAACGTTAAAACCGTAGTTTTGGATGAAGCCGACGAAATGTTGAGCATGGGCTTTAAAGCTGATGTTGACAAGATTTTAAGCTATACAAATGCCAAGAAAAGCAATACATGGCTTTTCTCTGCTACAATGCCTGCCGCTTTAAAAGAAATCATCGACGAATTTATGGACGACGATGCTTTTACAGTTACCGTGTCAAAAGACAACGTGGTTAACCAAGGGATTGCGCATCAGTATTTAATTGCAGATATTAAAGACAAAGTTGACGTATTATCTAGATTTTTAAAAGCGCAGGGCGAAAAAAGAGGGATTATTTTCTGTAGAACTAAGGCCGGAACGCAAACTTTAGAAAAACAGCTACAGGCCAAAAATATTAAGGCAGAAGCAATCCATGGAGATTTAGGGCAACGAGACAGAGACCGTGTGATGCGTTTGTTCAAATCAAAAAGATTGCAGATTTTAATTGCGACGGATATTTCTGCCAGAGGGATTGATGTTGATAATTTAGCATACGTTTTGCATTACCAATTGCCAGATCAGCTAGAATATTATACGCACAGAAGCGGAAGAACCGCCAGGGCAGGGAAACAAGGCTTTTCGATTGCTTTTGTTGCGCCATCTGAACTTGGTAAAATAGCTGATTTAGAAAGGGATTTGAAAATTTCTTTCGAAAAAGTAGACACCCTATAAATTACTTGAAAAGGTTCAAAATACTTTTTAAACAATACATTAACGACTATAAGTTAGTCCCAGAATTTAGCACCATCATTATTGCGTTTGTTATAATGGTTTTAGCCATCATCTGTTTTTATGGCTTAACTGAGGAACTCTCTGATGATAAATTAAAATTTTATGATGATTTAGTAATTGGTCAAATTGTGAGTTTTAGAACTCCAATAAATACCGAGATCATGAAAAGCATGACTTTTATAGGTAACTTAATTGGCTATGCTTTAATTATTCCCATACTCACTATCTTTTTTATCATCAGAAAAACTTGGCGTTTATCTTTAGAAATTACGCTGGTTTTGTTATTGTCATCTGGTTTAAACATTGTTTTAAAAAACATCATTGAACGCCAGCGACCGCCAGAAATTGGGCGTTTGGTTTTTGCCCAATTTTATAGTTTCCCGAGCGGACACGCAATGAGTGCCATGGTTTTTTATGGATTTATCATTTATTTATCGATAATTCTGGTTAAAAAGAATTGGTTAAAATATGGGATTACTTTAGTTTGTGTGTTTATGACGTTATTGATAGGGGTTAGCCGTATTTATTTAGGAGTGCATTATCCATCGGATATTTTAGCAGGATACATTGGAGGTTTGGCTTGGCTAATGTTATGTATTTTAATCTTAAATCTCATCACGCTAAGTAAAATCAAGTTAAAGGAAGCTAATATTTTACATTAATAATTGATATCGTGTTAAAAATGCTATCTTTGTGAAATTCAAAAGCATTTCAAATCCTTTAGCGAAATTTTTAAGCGGTTTTAACAACCAAAACCAAAATATTGGTTCTTTTAAATCTTGCTTATTTGCAATTAACCTTTCAATTTCATTATTGATGCTATCAATACCAAATTGACTTTTCATTAGCTTGATTTTTATGCTTTGATATAAAACAGATTTAAAAACAATAAACAATCAATGGGTAGATCACAAGAAACTTTTAGCAAAAAAGAAAATGAAAAAAAGCGTTTAAAGAAGAGACAAGAAAAACAGCAAAAGAAAGAAGAGCGCAAGGAAAACTCCGCGGGCGGTAGTTTAGAGAGCATGATGGCTTATGTAGATGAATACGGAAACATTACAGATACGCCACCAGATCCAATCCGTAAGAAAAAAGAAATTGATGCCAGCACTATAGAAATTGGTATCCCTAAGCAAGAAGCGGAAGATTTAACGCTTCCGAAAAAAGGTAAAATAGATTTCTTTAACGATCAAAAAGGATTTGGATTTATCCGCGAGGACAGTACACAAGAAAAATACTTTGTACATGTTAACGGTTTAACAGAAGAAGTACGCGAAGGTGATAAAGTTAGTTTTGAGCTTGAAAAAGGCCTTAAAGGTATGAACGCTATTAACGTTAAAAGAATATAAATTTTAAGTTCCCTGAGATGCAAATTTCAGGGAATTTATTTTTTGTTTCAAAAACTTCCCAAAGTTTAAAAGAAGCATTCTATAATAATATTCAGCAGGCATTCTCAAATCCATTCAATTCATCTTCATTCTATTTTTCTGTAGAAATCTCTGAAAACTAAAACGTAATATTTGTCCTATAATTTATATTATGTTAAGTAGTATTTCACTGAACTCACCTGTTTCGTTTGCTTAATACGCCGGGCGGTTTTTACCTATGTTTAATGTACGCCCCGTGATTAAAGTTCTTTAATCAACTTATGAAACAAAGCCATAGCTTCCATTTTACTATCCGTTAAGCTATAATCAATCTTGTGCATTAGGTAGTCCACCAAATCAAAATCTGAACGCATTTCCATATTTTCAAAGATTTTCAAACGGCTGTTTAAACCAAATTTCAAAGCTTCATTAAGTTGCGTAATAAAAACTTCATCCAACTTCTTATTACTTACCCAAGCGGCAAAAACAAACTCTAATCCTGTGAAATTTTTCCATTCGGCGGCCAAATCATATACATAAAAATGTTTGTCAACTTTACCAAAGGTTCTGTCGCCTATTTGCACAAAAGCAGTTTTAGGATGTGTTGAGCGTCCGTATTCTTTTGCTTTGTAAACCAATTCTGGTTCAACCTTCCAATAGTTTTTTAATAAAACTAATGCTAGGTTGTTGGATGATTTAGATTGAGGATCTAACTGAAGATATTTTATATCTTTAACGGGGCAATTACTAAATATAAATACCGAATTTACAGCTCCGTTAGCACCTATGCAATAATCAGAAACGATATGCCATTCGGGTAAATCTAAAATTGCCGCAACCGGAATTAGACCGATATCAACTTTGTTTTCCACTAGTTTATCAGCACATAATGCTGGAATATCTAAGCTTAATTCGATATTTTTTTTAATAGAATGGTATTGTAAACCGTAAATAAACGGAATCGTATTGGTGTAACTTACCGCCGAAATCTTAACCATAAACCTGTTGTAAATGCGCTACACTATTGAAAACCTCAATACTAAAATCTTTACCGTCATAATCTAAAACATATAAAGAAGTATTTTTGTGTGGAAAATCATCCATGTGGTTAAAAGTTTTATTCATTAATGCACAAAGCAATAAACGCAGAGCTCTTCCATGCATGCAGATCAGCACGGTTTTTTCCTGTTTTTTCGCTAAAATATGGTTCATCGCCTCAGCTTGTCTAAGATGTACTTCATTCGGACTCTCCCCTCCTTCCGCTTTGTTGTCATAATCACCTTCCGCCCAAGATTTTACTAATTTATTAAAGCTTACATTTAATTCAGGAGAATGTTCTTTTCCTTCATATATGCCCCAACCAAATTCGTCTAATCCGGCTAACTGCTCCCAAGGAATACCTTTTTCAATAAATTTAGCTACAGTTTGGTGCGTACGTTTTAAATCAGAGGTATAAATTTTATCAAAAAGCACATCTTTATAGTATTGATAAAATTCTTCAGCTTGTTGTCTTCCGGTATCATTTAAATCAGCATCTACTCCTCTTCCTTGTACAACGTTGTTTTTATTTAAATCGGTTTCACCATGTCTGATGATGTATAATCTTTTTATTTGGGAATCGCTCATAAATTATTTTAAAACAGGTAAAGCGTAGTATCTTGGTTTCACATCGTCTGCAAATTCAACGTTCTCGAAATCCGTAATTACATTATAAAGTGTATCGCGTTCAATTGGTTGTCTGCCAACAGCTTTTATCAGCTTGACCAAATCTTTTGTACTCATTGCCGGATGTTGCTCCTCAGCGCCAGCCATACTGTAAATCTTCGTGGTATCGTCCAAAGTTCCATCGATATCATCCACACCAAAGTTTAAAGAAAGCTGTGCAGTATTTCTACTGATCATAGCCCAATAAGCTTTGATATGGTCAAAATTATCTAGGTAGATTCTTGATACGGCATAATTCCGTAAATCTTCTACTACAGATGATTCAGCTACATCAGACATTTGGTTGTCCTTATTCCTGAATTTTAATGGAATAAAAGTTTGGAAACCGCCGGTTTTATCTTGTAGCTGTCTTAAGCGCTCCAAATGATCTATTCGGTGCGTAAAATTTTCGATATGTCCGTAAAGCATAGTTGCATTAGATCGCATTCCTAATTTATGCCACTCTTCATGTATCTGCAGCCACTGTTCGGCGTTACATTTATCTTTGGCAATCTTGTTTCTGATTTCTGGATCAAAAATTTCTGCACCTCCGCCCGGCAATGATTCTAAACCGGCTTCTTTCATTAATTTCATCCCTGTAGCATAATCAATTTTCGCTTTTTTAAAGATGTAATGATACTCAACTGGAGTTAATGCTTTTACGTGTAACTCAGGACGATGCTTTTTTATAGCAGAGAACAAACTGGTATAAAATTCCAAATCGTATTGAGGCAAAACCCCTCCTACTATGTGTGCTTCTGTTACAGGCTGATCATCATAAGATTTTACAATGTTAAGCATCTCATCCATAGTGTATTCCCATCCTTCACTTCGTTCTTTAATTAAAACAGAATAAGAGCAAAATTTGCAATCGTAAACGCAAAGATTGGTAGGTTCTATATGGAAATTCCTGTTGAAATAAGTTTTGTTGCCATGACGTTTTTCTCTGATATAATTAGCTAGAATACCTAGGTAAGAAAGTTCTCCTTTTTCAAACAAATACACACCTTCATCAAAAGTAATGCGTTCTCCGTTTTTAACTTTTAAGGCAATGTTTCTATGTTGGTCACTTAAATTTTTATTAGCTAATAAACTCTCAATCTGGTGGCTTGAATTCATATATATTAGAATTTTGTCAAAAATAGCAAAAACCCCATTTAATTAGGTTTAATTAATGTAAAACAAGTGTGAATGTGTTAAGTTTGGAAGAAAAAAATAAATAATGAAAATTGAAACATTAGCTATTCATGCTGGAAATGAATCTGATAAAAGCACCGGCGCTGTTGTACAACCTTTAACACTTTCCACTACGTTTTTGCGGGGTCCACAAGGAGATTACCCAGGTGGCTATATGTATTCAAGAGCAGAAAATCCGAATAGAAAAGCGCTAGAAAATGTTCTGGCTAAACTGGAAAACGGAGTTGACGCTTGTGCTTTTTCATCGGGCAATGCGGCGGGGATGTCGGTTTTTCAGGCTTTGGAACCGGGCAGCCACATTATTTGCCCTGATGATATGTACCACGGTTTGCGTAACCAGCTAAAATTAATGTTTAAAGGGATTTTGACTTTTGATTTTATAGATTTTACCGATGTTGAACTTATTTTTAATACCATTAAACGCGAGACGAGGTTGATTTGGGCAGAAACGCCTTCAAATCCCTTAATGAAACTTTGTGATATCGGAGCTATTGCGCATATCGCCCGTGAGCATCAGATTACTTTTGTAATCGATAACACTTTTGCTTCTCCCATTTGCCAAAAACCCTTGGATTTAGGAGCCGATATTGTGATGCATTCTACCACTAAGTACATGAACGGACATAGTGATGTTTCTGGCGGTGCTTTAATTACAAAGGAAGAAAGTGATTTGTGGAGCAAAATTAGAATTGTACAGGGTTATGGCGGTGCAATCCCCTCTCCTTTTGATTGTTATATGGTAACAAGAGGAATTAAAACTTTACCTTACCGCATGCGTGGACATGTTGAAAATGCAACAGCTTTGGCTAACTATTTAGAAAATCATCCGGCTGTTGAAGCTGTTTTTTATCCTGGTTTGGCGTCGCATCCGCAACATCAGCTAGCGCAACAACAGATGCTTTCTTACGGTGGGATGTTGTCGTTTTTATTAAAGGGCGGAGAGGAAAAGGCACATAGCGTTGTAAACGCCTTGAAAATATTTACACAGGCAACAAGTTTAGGAGGCGTAGAAAGTTTAATTGAGCACAGGTATTCTGTTGAAGGACCAGATACAAAAACTCCGAAAAACTTATTAAGGGTTTCTGTTGGTTTAGAGCATATTGATGATTTAATTGCCGATTTAGAGGCTGCGCTATAAAGTTAAAATCAATTGGATGATTAATCATCCAACTGATTTTTTAAGACCTACTTCTTAAAATTCTTTTCTATCAATAAGTTGATAATTCCATCTACCATACCCACCTTGGGAACATGGATTTGTTTAATGGAAGCATAACTCATCACTGTTAAAAAAATCTGACAGGCTGGAATAATAACATCTGCCCTATCTTGGTTTAAACCTAAAGTAAATATCCGTTCTTTTAAAGAGTGTGCATTTAAATGATCATATTGGGCTTTTAGTTTAGCAAAACTTAAAGGCGTCCCGTCTTTTTCTCCTGCTAACCTAAAAAGCTTATTAATGTTACCGCCGGTACCAATGCCCATTAAGTTTTTATAGTTTTTGGTTTCGGTCTTAATCCACAATTTTAAATCCTCCCAGGTTTCGTCTTTATCCTGGTGATCTAAAATTCTGATGGTACCCAAATTAAAAGATTTTGAGGCTACAGGTTTGCCTTCAGAAAATATAGATAATTCTGTGCTACCACCGCCTACGTCAATATAAAGGTAATTCGCATTATGTTCAAAATCCTGATCGATATGACTTGAATAAATAATGTTTGCTTCTTTTTGTCCTTCAACAATTTCTAAATCTATACCGGCTTCCTCTTTAATTCTCCGTACCAAATCTGGTCCGTTTTCAGCCTCACGTAAGGCCGAAGTTGCGCAGGCCATATAATCTTCTACATGGTAAACATCCATGAGGTTTTTAAAGGCAATCATTGTTTTTACCAGCTCCTCCGCTTTTTTATCACAAATATGATGGTCGATAAAAGCATTATCTCCTAATCTTAACGGCACCCTAATTAATGAGGTTTTTTTGAAAGTTGTTTTTCCTTCGATTGATAAAATGGAAGCAATTAATAATCTGATGGCATTAGAACCGATGTCAATAGCTGCGTATCTCAATTTTGCTGAATTTTATTTTTTAAATAATTATAAGTATCAATCTGTGTACGATAAGGTACTTTGACACCCGTTTTGCGGTACTTGTTGTTATTAAGTGCATTAATTTCCCTGGCTTTGGTATTATCCATTAACTGGATATCTATCAGTTCGATAATTTCCTTTTTGATTAATGGATCATAAATCGGGAAACCAACCTCAATTCTATGGTCGAGATTACGTGTCATTAAATCTGCGGAAAGCAAATAAACCTCTTCCTTTCCGTTATTTCCAAAAATCCAAATGCGGGCGTGTTCCAAAAACTTATCTATAATAGAAATCACTTCAATATTTTCACTAAAACCGACTTGGTTAGGTACTAAACAGCACATCCCCCTTACAATTAGCTTAATTTTAACTCCAGCATTACTTGCTTCATACAGCTTTTTGATGGTAAGCTCATCTGCCAACGAGTTCATTTTTAAAGTCAAATACGCATTCTTTTTAGCTTTAGCATTTTTAATCTCTCTGTCAATAAAAGAAAACAGCTTTTTACGAGTTTCTGTTGGCGAAACAATTAAATGCTCATAATCTTTAGAGATTTTTTTGTTTTCTATATTTGTAAAAAGCTTACTTAGTTCTTTAGTGATGTTTTCGTTTGCGGTAAAAAGACTGTGATCACAATAAAGTTTTGCTGTTTTTTCATTGTAATTACCGGTGGATAAATTTGCATAATAAACCGTTTTACCTTTTTCTATACGGGTAATCATGCAAATTTTGGTATGTACTTTATACCCAGTAATTCCATAATTAACCTCTACACCTTCTTCTTCCAGCTTGCCTGTCCAGTAAATGTTTGCCTGCTCATCAAACCTGGCTTTTAGCTCCACCAAACAAATCACCTTTTTGCCATTCCTTGAAGCATTGATCAGCGCATTTATAATTCTTGAATTTTGTGCTAAACGGTAAAGGGTAATGTGTATGGTGGTAACGCGAGGGTCAATTGCTGCTTCGCGTAAAAAATGGATAATGTAATCAAAGGACTGATAAGGCAAATTGATTAAGTAATCTTGCTTCTTGATCAACTCAAGCATTCCTTTATTTACACTTAAATCTTTAACAGGGAGCGGTTTAATACTTCTATAGCTTAAAGTTTCAGGCCCAACGTTTGGAAAAGCGATAAAGTCTTTAAAATTATGATACTTATTGCCTGGAATTAAACTTTCTGAATACAGATTTAATTTGCTTACTACTACGTTTAGCATATCAATAGGCATACTGCTATCGTAAAGTAGGCGCATCGGCTTTCCTTTTTTTCTTTTCTGTAGGCTTTTTGAAAGTGCTTCAATAAATCTGTCGCTCACATTTGTATCTAAATCAAGTGCGGCATCACGTGTTACCTGTAAAGAGTACGCTTCAATAATATTGTAATGAAAAATAAAGAAGATTTCATCTAAACAATAGCGTATTACATCATCTAAAAGAATGATAAACTTTAAATCGTTTGTATCCGGAAGAATTAAAAATCGGTCTAAACTTTCTGGGATTTCAATTAGCGCATACTTAATTTTAGCCTTGCTGTCATTGTGGCTAAGTTTTACTAAAAAGTAAATTACCCGATCCCGTAATTCAGGGAAAGGTTTATTGTCATCGATTATGATAGGGACAATTGCTGGTAGTATTTTTTCGCGGAAATAACTTTTAACAAATCCTCCTCTGCTTACGTTGAGCTGTTGATCGTTTAAAATAAAGATTTTATTTTCTGCAAGTTCTTTGATGATTTGCTCATAAAGCAGGTTAAATTTCTTTTCCTGCTTTACAACAATATTTTTAATTTGATTAAGTATTTTTTTAGGATTAAACCCGAGCTCATCTTTGGTTTTGCTAACCACAGTTACCAAACGGTTAAGTGTTGCTACCCTCACCCTATAAAATTCGTCAAGGTTGGAAGAAAAAATCGCCAAAAACTTTATTCTTTCTATTAACGGGACAGACTTATCTGCCGCTTCTTGCAAAACTCTTGCGTTAAAATAAAGCCAACTAATTTCTCTGTTAAGTAAAGGCGGTTTTTCTTTATTCATTTGAAATAAAAAGAAGTCCCGGGCAATTGTCCGGAACGTCAAAAGTGCGAATAAGCTGAGAATTAATTATTAAGTTAATGTTAACAATTAAATTTATCCTCTTTTATATTTGTTTCTTGGGCCAGCCTCTAAAGGTAGGTCTGTATTTTGAGGCTTGGTATCTGATTTTGGTATTGGAGATTTCGTTCTTCTTTTGCTCACTACCGGAGTTTCTGGATGGGTATTTTCTACTGCTGAATTTGTAGTTTCTTTTTCTTCAGCAGGTTTTGTAGCCACTTTTGCAACTGGTTTTGTGACTGTCTTTTTAACAGGAACCGTTTTTTTGGCTTCTGCTACTGCTTTTTTAACAACTGTTTTTGTTGCAACTTTATTAACAGGTACAGCAGCTTTGCTAACTTCTTCTTTAACGACCGCCACTGCTTTTTTAACAACTGGCTTTGCTACAACTTTTTTAGTTGATATCGCTTTTTCAACTTCTTTAGAAATAGCTGGCAATACATCAACTGTTTTTACCGAGCCTGCCTTTTTAACTACTTTCTTTGTGTCTTTTTTAGCCTGACTTACAATTTTATCAAGTTTATCAACGTTCTTTTTAACGTCTGCTTTTTTAGACTTTTTAACCTGAGAAACCTTATCGTCTATAGATTTTTTGGCTTCTTTTAATTTACGGTTTAATCTTTTTGCTAAAACCTTACTTGTTTTTTTTATTTCATCACCTATATCTTCTGCATCATGCCCCAAGCTAAATACAAAATCCTTTATTTTTTTCCTTAAACTAATTTCAAGTTTTTCGGTAGCTTTTTTGCCAGCTTTAATTGTTGATTTCGTTTTCTGAGATTTCATTGCCATGGTTTAAAATTTTAAATTTATCTTTATTTTTTTATTATAACAAATAATATTCCAAACATGCCTTCTTTTGATATTGTTAGCAAAATAGATGCTCAAAACTTAGATAATGCAGTGAATAACGCTAAAAAAGAAATTTTAAACCGTTATGATTTTAACACTTCTAAAAGTACAGTTGAACTGGATAAGAAAACAAATGTACTGACTGTTGTTACAGAAGATGATATGCGTTTGAAAGCAATTACAGATGCAATCATTTCCAGATTTGTAAAACAGAACATAGATCCAAAAGCTTTAGATTTCGAAAAACCTTTTATTTCCGTTACAGGAAATATGATTAAAAAAGAAATTATAGTGAAAGAGGGAATTGATAAGGAAGCAGCAAAAAAAGTAGTAAAGAAAATTAAAGATTCGGGGTTAAAGGTACAAGCGGCTATTATGGAAGACCAAGTACGTGTAACGGGCAAAAAATTAGACGATTTGCAGGCAGTAATTGCTTTATGCCGAACGGAAGATTTTGGCCAGCCTTTGCAGTATATTAATATGAGAAGCTAGATTTTGGTTGCTAAATGGAGAGTTTTGGAAGCAATAAAGTATTACGCTTTTAAATCTTTGATAATTAGTCCTGTTGCTGTAACGGATTATCAACAACAGGACTAACAATCATTATTGAATAAAATCTGCGTGAGTAGTCTCAAGTTTGTTTTTTCCTTGTTTGGTAATGATGTTACAATCTTTAAACTGGATACCTTTTGCAAAGAAAACACCAAATGCTTTGTCTGCTTTTATATTTACATTTTTGAAAATCACGTTGGTAACCGGTGCTTCTGGCAAGCCCCAAATTAAGCCTGCCCGTTTGCCAGATTGAACAGTAGCTGTAATATTTTCGAAAGTAAAATTGCGGTAAATTGGAGTTTTTTCTGCAACAGGTGCAGACGGATAAGTGTCTGCAATTTCAGGGGTGATTTTTTGTAAATCCCTATATTCTTTTCCCACTGCCATGTAAGAGGCATATATTAAAATAGGAATGCCTACGTTGGTCATTTTTAAATTCCGGTAAGTTATATTTTCAACAACTCCTCCTCTATCTCTGTCTGTCTTAATACGGATACCACAGTCTGTATTGGTAAAAGTGCAGTTTTCAACAGTAATGTTAGCTACTCCTCCGTTGGTATAACTACCAATTGAAACGCCATGTCCGTTGCCGTAATTACAATTTCTAATGAGTACATCAGAGGTATTTCCTCCGCAAGTATAATCGTCATCACCCACGCTTACGTTACAGTTCTCTACTAAAATATGATGCCCAGAAACATCACAGGCATCTGTATTATGGCTTGGGTTTACCGGATCTGTTGATGACGGCGCAGCAACGGTTACGCCACTAACGGTTACGTTTGACGCTCCACTTATTGCAATATGAAATTTTGGAGAATTGGTTAAAGTAACATCTTTAATTAAAATTTTCTCGCAATGTCCAAAAGAAATCATTTTGGGGCGATTAGCACCTTTCGTTTTTGCATAAGGCCACCAAGGACTTCCTTGCCCATCAATAGTTCCTTTTCCGGTGATAGCAATGTCATGAAGTTTTGAGCCGGTTATAAAACTGGTTCCTTCTTTCAGTCCGCCAGGATACCTGTCTATTGGTAAAAACCGAAGGACAGCAGCAGAATCAATCTGTAAATTAATGTTGTTGTTAAACTGTAATGAACCGCATAAATATTCGCCTACAGGTATCTCAACTTTTCCTCCGCCTACTTTTACGGCAGCATCTATTGCATTTTGGATAGCTTGGGTATTGTCTGTTTGGTTATCACTAACTGCGCCAAATGTTTTAATGTTGAACACTTTATTTGGAATAAATGGCAATTCCGGTGCTACATAGGCTGATTGAGCTTTCGCTGATTGCAGAACGAAAAATGTTAAACCTAAGAATAAATAATGGGTTGGTTTCATTTGTTTGAGTTGGAATGGTTTGAAATAAAAAAACAATTTCGTGATTTTTTATTGTAAAGACGCTGATTTATTGTTTGGAGGCAATTTATTTACTGAGTCCCAAATTCTGATATGAAAAATGTATTTCTCAATATTTTAGATTAGGTATGTTCATTCAGAAAAAGACAATAAAGAATGATTTTTAAAAATATCTCTAATTATACTCCCACTCAATATCCTCAATATCAACAATATATTTATTCAGTAATAAAAAGTCGAAAAGCGGTTTAGCTTCTGGTGAAACTTCTAAATTTTTAGAAGTCACAATTTTCTTGTTTTTAATATCCCGATAAGGAAAAGTGAGGAGTTTTACGTTTCCGCTAAACAAATCACTCACATAAGCCAAAAGCTCATTGGTATAGTTGCTTCCATAATTTTCGGAAAGGAAAATATGCTTTAAATTTGCAATATTGGTAGTGATTCCAACACTTTGAGGTTTGCACTTGGCCAAGTATTTAGCCAATTTATTATGACGGTTAAAGTTAGAGATAATTACCGAATGACCTATTTCCAATATTTCTGCTGCTCTTTTTGAAATTCTGGCAAGCTGTTCATTATCCGCACAGGAGTTTGTTTCCATCATATTATTGAGCGTAAGCTCTACCATGGTGAGCGAGTCTGCGTCTTTAATATCCATGTGAAACTTATATTGCTTTACTGCGTTGTTAAAAAGATCGAAATCTGGCTTTACTTTTTGATTAAAGCGGGTACGCAAAATCATGATGTGCTTTTTGTACATCAAATCTTTTGCCTGCATCACTCCTTCTTTAGGGATAAAAACCGCAGCCGGTGAAAACCCTTTTTGTATTAAATAAAGATTTACCAAAACCTCACTTACATCAGCGAAAGCTGGACCTTTAACACTAATTAAGTCAATTTCAACCGAGCCGGGACTTAAATTGTCTGCCAAAGATTCAATCATCCTTTGCGTATCATGATGGTGAAAAAAGGCCGCATAAACCAGATTCACACCTAAAATACCCAATATATTCTGCTGCAAAGTGGCGTCACTATCCAACAAACGGACGTGAAAAATAATTTCATTTGCCGGTCCGCAGGGTTCCAACTGAAACTTAATACCCAGCCAGCCGTGTGGATCGTTTGATTTGTTGTAATTTAAAGTAGTTACGGTATCTGCAAAAGAGAAAAACTTGCGCTGTTCATACTTTACGCCGTGTAAACGTTCGCACAGCAGTTCAAACTCGTGGTTGAGCATTTTTTCTAAACGGGATTTAGAAACGTACCTTCCGGATTCTTCTGCGCCGTAAATCTCGTTGCTAAAAGTCATATCGTAGGCCGACATGGTTTTAGCGATTGTCCCGGAAGCGGCGCCAGCTGTAAAAAAGTTTCGGGCAACTTCCTGTCCTGCGCCTATTTCTGCAAATGTACCGTATATGTTTTGATCTAAATTTATAGTTAGTGCCTTACGGCGGGTATCAATTGTTTCTAATAACATGGGGCTAATTTAAGAATAAATTAATCTTTAGTTTAAGCCTCTTTATCGTAAAACAGCGTAATATAATTCTTCCCTTTAATATCATCAAAACCCTGTTCCAACAAACTTCTATCGCCATGAATATATACGTGGAAATTTTTATCCAGTTTTAAAACTGTTTTATAGTTAGCGTTCTGTTTCTTAACTGCTTGTGCAGAAATATCGAAACCATTACTTAAAGGAGTCTCAAACTCTTGCTCGTAACTGCTCATCATGTTTTTGAAAGATTGTGATGCAACTTCATTCCCTATCACCTCATCAGAAAATTCCTCAAAATCAAACTTTTCTTTTTCCTTAAAATACTTCATTGATTTATTAAGCAAATCAATTTTATCAGGTTTTGAAATCTCAAAAGTTTCGTCGATTTTTTCGGTGACAAAGTTTTTGTATAGCCCTAAAACGTTATGTGTTTGGTTAAAACTATCGTTACGGATTTTAAGTTTTAAAAAATCATCTTTCCAATAAACCGCTTCGCCACTTTTGTTAGTTTGGTCAATTACCACAACTTTATAACCTTCTTCTAATTCGGTATTGACAATCAAACAACCTTTGTCAAGTTTCTGTATATTAATGGCTTCCTGCTCGTAACTTAAAGAAAAACCTCCGGCATCCGGATAAACTTTTAAATAGGTTTCTTTGGTTTCTGATTTAAAAATCCCAATCGCTTTATGCAATTCTCCTTCAATTTGCACCGACTCGAAATTAACGATATACACTTCTCCTGCCTTAATTTTTGGATGTGTAGAAACATCATACAAATGGCGAGTGATCTGTTGGCTGATTTCGTGGAAATTGCTGCCACTTTCAAAGGCTTTTTTAGCGAAATGATAAATCTCGTTTAGCGCCAAATCGTTTGTGGCGTGTGTAAACCGATAAACCTCATTTACTTTTTCAAAAGGTTTTAAAAAGTAGGTCATTAATAGGTTTTTCAGCATTTCATCCTCAATACCTAAAGGCTCTTCAGATAAAACAAAGTATTCGTCATGCGCCTTATTGCCTACTTTATGTACCGATATTTGATTTAACGATGCTTCAAATGATGTAATCATATTTTAAAAATAAATTTGTTCTGCAGTTTTAAAAGTGTTACAATGTGCATCAACAATAACTTTAATATCAGCAGAGTAACCGCCTCCCATACTTACCTGTACAGGTATTTTGCGCTGATAACATTCCTCAAAAACCATTTGGTCCCTTTGCTGGCAACCTTTTAAACTGAGCGCAAGTTTACCTAATTTATCTGTCTCTAGCACATCAACACCAGAAAGAAAAAATACAAAATCGGGTTTTACCTTATCGAACAAAGTTGGAAGATGCTGGACCAGAATCTGTAAATAAGCGTCGTCTTTAACGCCATCTGGCAAGGGGATATCTAAATCAGATTTTTCCTTACGGAAAGGGAAATTCTTTTCTCCATGAACAGAAAAGGTAAAAACGTTTGGATTGTTTTCAAAGATTTGCGCAGTACCGTTTCCCTGATGAACATCTAAATCAATAATTAAAATAGAAGAGGCTAATTTGTTAGCCAATAAATAATTAGATGCAATAGCTTGATCGTTCAACAAACAAAAACCTTCGCCCCAGTTGCTTCCGGCATGATGGGTTCCTCCGGCAACATTAAAGGCAACGCCGTTCTCAATAGCATAATGGCTGGCATCAATTGTCCCTTGCGCAATACGCAATTCCCTTTGTACCAATTGGACGTTTAACGGAAATCCTGTGCGCTTTTCTTCCTGATAACTTAAATTAAGATTTTTTAATTTTTGCCAGTAGTCCGCTTCATGCGTTAATAAAACCCATTTTTCATCGCAAATAGCTGGAGAAAAAAGGTTTTCATCTGTAATGATTCCTTCGTGTTTAAGTTGGAGCGGAATCAACTCGTACTTCAGCATCGGGAAACGATGTCCTGCGGGCAGAGGATGGGCGTAAACTGGATCGAATACAATTTTAAGCATCCGCCAAGATATTATTTCTCATGGTATTACGCTGCTTAAACAATTTAAAATCGGATATTTTTTGTTCTTTCCTAACCAAGAAACTAGGGCTTAATTGCTTCCCAATGTGTTTTGTGCTTTAGATTTAATATCATTTGTATTAAAACTAATATCGCTAAAAGCGCCATACCGTATAAACAGACCTGCATCAGCAGTGGATATTGTTGTGCATCAACCTGTTCTCTTTTTAAATATATTCCATATAATGACCAAACAGCCACCAAACCAAAAAACCAGTTGCGCTTTGCTAAAATCATAAAAACTGAAAGCAGAATAACCACAGAGACCATAAGCACAGCCCAAACCCCTGGATTAATTCCAAAACCGTCCCAATTAAAATAAACTAAACACACAGATATGTTAGCAACATTTGCTACGCATAACCATGCAAAATAAATACTTAAAGGAAACTGGGTAAAAAGCTTGTTATTAAAGGTTTTACTTCTATCAAAAAGATTCAATTTTACAAAAATCATCACTAAAGTAATGAGCTGGATAATGATTAATATGGTTGAGGTTAAGATATATTGATAAGTAAAAGCAAACACCCAAAACGTAGTTGCAATATTGTTTACGATAAACAAATTCCCAATTCGTAAAACATCCTGACTGTTTTCTGAGTGGACATCATCTTTATAGGCCTTAATTAAACTGCGTATTGTGAAAATAAATAAGGAGAGATAGATAATGCCCCAAATAGCGAAGGTTAAACCCGCTGGCGTAAATACAGTGTTATATTTGTTTGAGATGTCAGCATTGGTAACACCGCCAAATAATTTTAACTGACTTAAATTAGCAACAGCGAAGGCAATTGCATAAAACACTAAGTTTAAAATGGCTAATTTTTTTACTCTTCCCATAATATTTATAGTTTAAATCATCGTAGTAAACCGAATTTTTTGATTTTTATGCTTACCCCAAAACGGCAGCTTTGAATATGCCCAACAAAAAAACAGCCAATTATGTTATTATATAACCTTGGTTTTTAGACTGTTTTAGTTGAAACATTACTCGTTAACGTTTAATCCTATAGCTTTCAATAAAATAGATGCATTAAAAGTTTTGCACTCGCCAACTTTAATCTTATAATCAAAATACATTTCTTCGTTTTTAATCTGGATATCAAAATGATAGTTTCTGATCTGTTGAGGAAATTCGTTGGCCAGTTCGGCAATCTGTAAATCATGGGTGGCAATAAAGCCAGGCGTATGCTGCTTAATCAACGCTTTAATAAAAACCTTTGAACCCAGATATTTATCCCGGCTGTTTGTTCCCCTTAGCATTTCATCTACCAAAACGAAAGTATGTTCGTCTGTTTTAGTAATATCTAATATCATTTTCAAGCGGTCAATCTCTGCTTTAAAAGTAGAGGTTTGACTTGCCAAAGAATCTTTAATACGCATGTAGGTTATCAGATTAAAAACGGAAGATTCAAATTGGTTTGCACAAACATTTGCCCCGGCAAAAGCCAAAACCATATTTACCCCCACGGTACGTAAAAATGTTGATTTACCTGCCATATTTGAACCGGTAATTATAGCTATCGTGGGATTTTTTGCCAGCTGAAAATTATTTGAAACTCTATTTTCAACCTTAATTAGCGGATGCCCAAGGTCTTGAGCATTAAACAAATAGCTGTCGCTGATTACAGGAGTTGACCATTTAGGATGATTGAGGTTAAGCGTTGCCAAGGTAATTAGCGCTTCAAACTCGCCAATAAGGCTTATTCCTTTTACAATATTTGTTTGATTATTCCGCTCCCATTTAGCCAGTCTTTTTAAACAGCGCAAATCCCACTGAAAAAACAAGTTTAAAAATACACCTACAATTAGGTTTAGCCTACTATTCAGTGAATTTAATATACCTGCCAAATCAGCAATTTGCTGATGCAGAGGCTGGCTGCTTTTAATGTCGTTTGCTTTTTCTTGTAATAGCTCACTTTGCCAATTAACTTCCTCAATCCATTTGATATTTGGCGCATAGCCTTGCAATACCGTTACACTGCTCCCAATGTTTTCGTGGATATGGTCAATTTTAGCTTTGTATATAAAGTAAAGAGTTGCGCTTGCCAAAAGCCCTAAGGATAATAAACTCCAGAAAACACCTCCAATAAAAACTGCAAACATGAACAGTATCGGGTTTATAATAGTTACCGCAATTATCATGAACGATACGAATTTCGAACTCACAAATCCAATATTAGCGGGCAAATAATCCTTAAAAAAGTTCTCGATTTTTGGTGCTTGGTTAATGTCCAGATTAAAAAGTCGGGTTCTAAAATTAAGAATTTCTTCTTTGTAGATAGCAATCTCTTTTATAGCACTTTGCCTTTTCTCAATTGTAGTTTTTATTGCGGATTTATTTAACCAGTTTGCTAATATTGATTTCCCTTTTATGGTGACTGTTCTATTGAGATAAGCGAAAAGCGAAAACTCACCAAAAACATCTAAATCATCGGTATATACATGATTGGGGTCTTGGTATTCATTTCCGTTTGGATAAATGTTTGCTGTACCGATAGAAAGTCCGATCTCGTTTTCGACTAACTGAAGTTTTGTTTGGGCAAAATCATAAACCGACTGATATTTTACCTGCTGTTTAACGAGGATTAAAAATGCAACAATCATCAATAAAGCAATAACAGAAAGCGCAACTAAGCCTTTGTTGAAAAACAAATATGCCCCCAAAACAGCAACAGCAAAAACAGTTAATCGGCAGTAAGAATAAATATTAATGAACCGCTTTAGTTTGCCAAGCTGAATCTCTAATTCAGCTTTCAAGGCTTCGTAATTTATATTAGGGTTTGCCATAAGTTTATGAAAAAACATAAAAAAAACCGCCGGAGATATCAGCGGTTTTAAATTTATCAAATTTAATGCTTGTTTTATTTTTCCGGAGCAATTTCAACTCTACGGTTTAAAGCTCTACCAGCTTCTGTTGAGTTGTCTGCAACTGGCTGAGACTCGCCAAAACCTTTGGTGATTAAACGGTTTGATGCAATTCCGTTGTTAACCAAGTAATTTTTAACAGCATTGGCTCTGTCAACAGAAAGCGCCATATTTCTTTGCGCTGTACCCTCCGCAGATGAGTGTCCGTTCACCAAAAATTTACCATTCCCAGAGTTTTTAATCTGCTGTGCAATTTTCTCTAAAACTGCATAAGAAGATGTTTTTAAAACAGATGAATTAAATTCAAACTGGATATTTTTATAATCGTAAACTTTCATTTTCTCTATAGGGCAACCATTATTGGATGCATCGCCTTTAACTTCCGGACATTCGTCTTTAGAATCAGAAATACCATCGCCATCTGTATCAACTTCTTTTACGGGTTCAACAGGTTTTGCTGGCTCTACAACCTCTTTTGGTTCTTCTTTGGGTTGAATTATAGGTTTTTTTGACTTACAAGAAGTGTAAAACAAGGCAATCAGCGATAAGCTTAATGCGAAAACAACGGTTTTAAAATTTACTTTAATCATAATTGTATATCTTGAAATGTTCAAATAATTGCAATTATAACACCAAAATATTGAAATATAGAATCAAAAAAATAATCACTTTTAAAGTTGGAAAAACTCTACTTTAGTTTAGTGTGTAAGGCTTTACCCGTACATGTTGTTAAAAAACAGAGGAAATTTTACACTGCATGTTAATAAAAACCATGTTATTATTAAATCATAAAAAAATATTTATAAATCTGTTTTAAACCTGCGAAATAAATAATTACTTTTATTCGTTCAGATTTAAAACACAAATAGTTTTGGCTTATCCACTATGAAGAAGATTTTAATAATAGACGACGAGATTGGGATATGCTTGATTATGTCTAAATTTTTAACGAAGAATGGGTATCAAACCGTTACTGCTGAAAGCGGTGCAACAGCTTTTGAATATTTAGAAAACGAAAAATTTGATCTCGTACTTAGTGATTTTAGGTTGGAAGATACCGATGGACGCGAAATTTTAAGACGCATCAAATCAGATTTCCCTGAGTTGATTGTTATCATCGTAAGCGGGTTTGGCGACCCTAATTTAGCGGCAGAGTTAATTAGAATGGGTGCTTATGACTTTATTAATAAGCCTATCTATCCCAATGTTATTCTTGAAACCGTACAAAGAGCTTTAGAAGGAAACGACGCTGTGTTAAATTAAAACCGATAATAATTTTTCATCTTAAAGAAGTTTAAATTTTCCATCTTCTTTTCCGGCTTTACGCTTTACTTTATGTAAAGATTGTAAATGACTTTTTAAAAAATCTACATCTTTTCTGTTAAAGTAAAAGCAAATCTATGAAAATCACTTTGATAGCAATTGGCAAAACTGACGATGCTTATATCATCGAAGGAATAAACAAATACCTTAAACGCTTAAAGCATTACGTCAAATTTGAGATAAAGATTATCCCAGATTTGAAGAAAACAAAGAACCTGAGCGAGGATGAACAAAAAAGCAAAGAAGCAGAGCTGTTTTTGAAAAACATTAACCCAACAGATGAGGTTATTGTTTTAGATGAACGTGGTGTGGAATTGAGTTCAATGCATTTTGCAGATTTGCTAAACAAAAAAATGATTGGAAGTGTACAAAATATAGTTTTTTTAATCGGCGGACCTTACGGCTTTGATAACTCTATATATCAAAGAGCGCATTATAAACTGTCGCTGTCACGCATGACTTTCTCTCATCAAATGATACGGTTGTTTTTTGCGGAGCAGATTTACAGAGCATTTACCATTTTAAAAGGCGAACCCTATCATCACGAATAAAAGAATACAAATATGTTTGGAAACAAAAGACATTATTCCTTTAAAAGCGGAAACAACAGTAACGAGAAGCGACTGTTTTGGATATTGGCTATTCTGGTGAGTCTCATTTTTATCATCATTTCCAGATACGTTTAACAAAACAACTTCTCTCCTGCTCTATTTTCATCTTAAACTAAAATCAAAAAACCGTCACCATTTAAAAATGGAAGGGGGCAAATCAAACAAAATTGAAAATTAGCTGTACTTTTGGATATGAATATTCCTGAGCTATTAAACAGGGCACTAAACTTTGAGTTTTTAAGTTTGGAAGAAGGCCTTCATTTATACCATAACGCCACCACTCCGGAGTTAATGTACGTTGCCAACGAGTTAAGAAAAATTCAGGTTCCGCATGGAAAAGTAACTTGGCAAATAGATAGAAATGTAAATACCACCAACGTTTGCATTGCAAACTGTAAGTTTTGTAATTTTTACAGAAGACCCGGGCATGAGGAAAGTTACATCACAGATATTGAAAGCTACAAACAAAAGATAGAAGAAACCATTAAGCTTGGAGGTGATCAGTTGCTTTTACAAGGCGGGCATCATCCAGATTTAGGCCTTCAGTTCTACGCCGATTTATTTAAACAGCTAAAATCGCTTTATCCAACTATTAAACTCCACGCTTTAGGTCCACCAGAAATTGCTCACGTTGCAAAACTGGAAAACATGAGCCATTATGATGTTTTAAAAGCGTTGAAAGAAGCAGGCTTAGATTCACTTCCTGGTGCTGGTGCAGAGATTTTAAATGATAGAGTTCGTCGGTTAATATCTAAAGGTAAGTGTGGCGGGCAAGAATGGTTAGATGTAATGCGGGCCGCACACCAGTTAAATATTCCAACTTCTGCAACTATGATGTTTGGGCATATAGAAACTATTGAAGAACGCTTTGAGCATTTAATTTGGATCCGCGAGGTACAAAGCGAAAAACCCGAAGGTAATTATGGCTTTATAGCTTTTATTCCTTGGCCTTTTCAGGATGATGGAACTTTGCTTAAAAAAGTACGTGGAATTACCAACAATGTAAATGGCGACGAATATATCAGAATGATAGCACTCAGCAGAATTATGTTGCCAAACGTTAAAAATATACAGGCATCATGGTTAACCGTTGGAAAACAAGTTGCGCAAATTTGCCTACATGCAGGTGCAAATGATTTTGGTTCTATCATGATTGAAGAAAACGTAGTAAGCGCCGCTGGTGCTCCTCATCGTTTTACCTCAAATGGAATCCAGGAATCTATAAAGGAAGCTGGATTTGAGCCACAGTTGCGTACACAGCGTTATGAGTGGAGAACTGATGTACATGAGTTAACTCAGCAGGTGATTGATTATTAATGAAGGATTGAAGGATTGAGTTTTTTCACTCAATACCCACTACGCAGTACTCATTACTCACTACTTTTACCAACATGATTGATCAGTATATTGAAGCTCTAATTTTTGCCTCTGATGCGAGTTTACGTATTGAAGAAATTATAATTTGTTTGCAAAGTGCCCTGGAAAAAGATTTTGAAGACAAGGAAGTAAAAGAAGCTATCGAGAACATAAAAAAACGATATACAGAACAATCTTCAGCGCTTGAGCTGGTTGAAATTTCTGGAGGTTATCAGTTTTTAACCCGAAAAGCGATGCAACCCATCGTAAACCAATTGCATATCCAAAAATCAAAAAAGAAATTAAGTCAGTCCGCTTTAGAAACCTTGTCCATCATCGCCTATAGGCAACCCATTACCAAGCTAGAGATTGAACAAATTAGAGGCGTAAACTGCGATTATACGATACAGAAACTGTTGGACAAAGATTTAATTAGCATTTCCGGCAAGGCTGATGGCCCCGGAAGGCCGCTTTTATACAACCTTAGCCAATATTTTTTAGATTATTTTGGCATTAATTCTATTACGGATTTGCCTCAGTTAAAGGACATTGAAGAAACGGCACAAATTGAAATTGGTGATAAGTCAGAATAATTTTAAATGAATTTTTTGAAATTCAAATTTCCTTATATTTTTGCCTCAGGATAAACACCAAAAAAAATATTTTTATAAGATTTTTAAAAGTACTAAATTAGTAAAGTAAAAGAAATCACAATGGCAAAGCAAACCAAACCCACTAAAAGCCCAACCCCTAAAGTTACAGACGAGGATGAGGACGACAACCTTGAGATTGACCCAAAAGCAAAAAGCAAGTTTTCTGATGATGACGACGACGACTTTGATGCGCCTTTAGATGATCTCGATGGTTTCGATGATTTAAGTTTTGATGACGACGATGATTTTTAAATCATTTTTAATATAGCTGTTTTAAAAGCATCCAATAAAAAAGGATGCTTTTTTTATATCCTTACCTAATTATATGAAAATTTTAGAGGTTGATTCTCCAAAAAGAAAAAGAGAATTTTTAGATGTTGCCCGCGTAATTTATAAAAATGACGACGTTTGGGTTTGCCCGTTAGATAAGGATATTGATACCATATTTGATCCAGCAAAAAATAGTTTCCATAAACACGGAAAGGCAAAGCGATGGATTTTATTAGATGATAGTGACCGACTAATTGGAAGAATTGCTGCGTTCATAAACGATAGAAAGGCTTACACATTTGATAAACCAACCGGTGGTGTGGGTTTTGTAGAATGTATTGATGATTCTGAAGCGTTTAAACTGCTGTTTGACACTGCAAAGAAATGGTTGCAAGAAAACGGAATGGAAGCCATGTTGGGCCCAATAAACTTCGGTGAAAACGACACCTTTTGGGGATTGCTAATTGAGGGGTATACTCATCCGTCATACGGAATGAATTATAATAAACCGTATTACCACCAACATTTTAAAGATTATGGTTTTAAAACAGAGTATGAACAATTAACCAACCATTTGGATTTACACAAAGATTTTCCAGAGAGGTTTACAAAAATAGCAAACTGGGTTTCCAACAAACCGGGTTATACATTTGAACACCTGGATCCAAAAAACTTTGATAAGTACGCTAAGGATTTTATGGAAATTTATAACGACGGATGGAAAAGCTTCGATAATTTTTCGCCTATAAAACTTAGTACTGTTAAAGAAAGTTTTGAACAGATGAAGTTAATTATGGATCCAAAGCTGATTTGGTTTGCCTATATAAATGGCGAGCCAGCCTCGTTTGTAGTTATTTTACCCGATGCCAATTTAATGATTAAACCCTTAAACGGTAAACTTGATTTAATAGGCAAGCTGAAATTTATGTATAAAAAAATCAGAGGTGTAAACAGAATGCGGGCTATTGTAATGGGAACAAAAGAAAAGTTTCAGAAACATGGATTGGAGTCTGCTATTTTCATCAAGCTAAAAGAATATGTTATACCTAAAAACCAATACGATGAATTGGAACTTTCATGGGTTGGCGATTTTAACGATAAAATGTTGGCCATTCATAGCGCTACAGGTTCCGTTTTCGGAAAAAGACATGCTACCTTAAGGTATGATTTCTAAAATCCAATAAGCCATAAAGAAAAAGGGTCTGAGAATTAATATTCTCAGACCCTTTTTCAATGATATAAGTAGCGTTGGCTTATGGATTTTTACTTCCGCCAGCTTTTTTAGTAGCTACAGATTTAGTATTCGTTTTAACGTTTTTAGGTTTCGCAGTTTTCACTGTGTCCTGTTTCGATACCTTCGGAGCGTCTTTTTTAACTTCAGCTTTTTCTTCTTTAGCTTCATCAGCAAGCGGAGCTGCTTCGTTAAATAAAGGCATATCCTTTAAAATATGAAACCAGTTTACAATTTTCTTAATATCAGATGAATAAACTTTTTCCTCGTCATGCTGTGGCGCAACTTCAAAAAAGAAAGTTCTTAAAACTTTACCATCAGCTTTAGCATCCGGAACGTTTTTGGCACCTTTCATTTTCTCAAAGATATCCTTAAGCCTTAAATCGTCATCTTCGCCGTAAACGGTGATATCTTCTAATGAAGCTAATTTAGCTGTAGAGATATTTACAATTGTTTTGACTTTTTGGTCGTCTAAGCTTTCTAAAATATAGCCCGATTTATTTTGGCCAATTAGTTTGTGCAATCCGGGTTTGCCCGAAACCGCTACAATTCCTGCTAAATTCATAGTGTTGTTTATTAAGCTTCAATAATATCTATACTGATGATTTTGTCACCTTGTTTAATGGCGTCAACAACGTCAACGTTTTCAACAACTTTACCAAAACAAGTATGGTTTCTGTCTAAATGTGCAGTGTTGTTTCTGCTATGGCAAATAAAAAATTGCGAACCGCCAGTATTTCTGCCTGCATGCGCCATTGACAGTACACCTCTATCATGATATTGGTTTTCGCCACTTAACTCACAGTCAATCTGGTAACCTGGGCCGCCAGAACCTGCTTTGTATGCTGTGGCTTCTTCTTTAGAAAAAGGGCAACCGCCTTGAATCACAAAATCAGGAATAACACGGTGAAAGGTCAATCCATTATAAAAACCTTCTTTAGCTAGTTTTTTAAAATTTTCAACAGTTTTTGGGGCGTCGTTATCATAAAACTCAACGGTCATGTCGCCTTTCGCAGTTTTTATTATCGCTTTGCTCATCTTTAATTATTTTATTAAGAGTCGCAAAATTAGCAAAATTTTCTGCCCAGCTAAACGTTTTGGTGTAATATCCTTATTTTTAGAAAAATGAAAGTAAAATATCTATTTGTAATTCTTGTTTTTTTATCAATAAAAACCTTTGCATCATCCATTTTGATACCAATGGATGAAAGCCAAAAGAACCATTTAAAAGCTTATGGATTAGCTTTTTATACACTAAAAAAGAATTTGGAGGTTGATTGGCTTTTAAATTATAGAGGTGGCAGTTTCCTGATATCATACAACCAACAAATTGAAGCCGAATTAAAAATAAGAGGAGTTAGTTACGATGTGTTGCCCGATGCGAAAGTGAATGCCATACTTACAGAAATTAACCAGCCAGACGTTAACATGGATATTGTTAAGCTGGAAAAAGCACCTAAAATTGCTGTTTATTCGCCCAAAAGCAAATTGCCTTGGGATGATGCCGTAACCTTGGTTTTAACTTACGCAGAAATCCCCTACGACGTAATTTACGATGAAGACGTAATTGGAGGCAAACTACCGGAATATGATTGGTTGCACTTACACCACGAAGATTTTACCGGACAGTACGGACGTTTTTGGGCAAATTATCGTGGAGAAAGTTGGTATCAGGATGACGTGAGGAACCAAGAAGCGATGGCTAAAAAGCTAGGGTTTTCTAAAGTTTCGTTGATGAAATTGGCTGTCGCACAAAAAATCAAAGATTTTTGTGGTGGTGGAGGATTTTTATTTGCCATGTGTTCTGGCACAGATAGTTTTGATATTGCTTTGGCAGCAACCGGTGTTGATATTTGCGAGAGTATGTTTGATGGTGATGCTGCAGATGCGCAAGCGCAATCAAAATTGGATTATTCAAAATGTTTTGCTTTCCAAAACTTTAAGCTGGATTTAAACCCCATGAATTATGAGTTTTCTGATATTGATGTTACGCAAACTAGGCAAGTAGATAGAACTAGAGATTATTTTACACTTTTTGATTTCTCTGCAAAATGGGATGTTGTGCCCACTATGCTTACCCAAAACCACGAAAAGGTAATTAAAGGTTTTATGGGGCAAACCACCGCGTTTAGGTCTTCTTTATTAAAACCCGATGTTTTGGTGATGGGCGAATTAAAATCTGCTGGAGAAGCAAGATACATCCATGGTGAATATGGTAAAGGACAATGGACATTTTACGGAGGGCATGATCCCGAAGATTACCAGCATAAAGTTGGCGACCCTCCTACTGATCTAAGTTTATACCCAAATTCCCCAGGTTACCGTTTGATTTTAAACAATATTCTTTTCCCTGCGGCAAAAAAGAAGAAGCAAAAAACTTAGCAACTGTTTAAATTTCAATACACACTGTTGTATCAGATAATTTTCCTTAATTCGCATCAAATGTTAGAAATTATCCATCAAGATGAAGATTTGGTTCTCATTAACAAGCTACACGGTTTGTTGGTTCACCAATCTCCTATTGCAAGAGATGCAGAAGAATTTGCACTTCAGTTATTAAGAGACCAATTACAGAAAAATGTTTGGCCCGCACATCGGCTTGATAGAAAAACCGGCGGATTGTTACTTTTTGCCCTTAATAAAGAGACTAACGTTTTACTACAGATGCTTTTTAGAGATAACCTCATCAAAAAAAAGTATTTAGCTATTGTACGTGGTCATACTCCAGATGAAATGGATATAGATTATCCTTTAAAAAAGGAAAACGGCGTTATGCAGGAAGCTTTCACACATTTTAAAACTTTGCAAAGGGCCGAAATTCCGGTTGCTTTTGGGAAACATGAAAGTTCACGCTACTCGCTTGTAGAAGCTGCTCCGCAAACCGGACGCATGCATCAGCTAAGAAAACATTTCGCACATATTAACCACCCTATTATTGGCGACCGACCTCATGGTTGCAATAAACAGAATAAGCTTTTTAAAGATACTTGGCAAATGGACACCATGATGTTGCATGCCTCTGAACTTAGTTTTATACATCCCTACTCCAAAAAAGAGGTTCATTTTAAAGCAAATATACAAACAGAGTTTTTACGGATGTTTGGATTAATGGGGTTCTCAATTTAAACCTTTTATTTAAACGAATGTTAAACGTACTTTAAGGCAAAAATCAACAATTGCTTTAAATCGATTAATTAGGGAGTCTTGTAGCTAATTTTCAGCTAGTGGTATCATTTAATTTCAGTTTGTTTTATCAATTATAAATTTGTTCAACTAATATTATTATTAAAATGAAAATTAATGTATTAAAATACGGTAGTGCAATGCTTTTTGCCTCGTTGTTTAATGTTTTCTCTGTTTCTGCTCAAAAAATAGCTGATATTCAAGAAGAAAGTTTAGTAGTCTCCAAAATAAATGTTGATGGCAAAGCAAACGATTGGATAACACCTTTAAAAGCTTTTAATAAAAGTACTGGTTTAGCTTATACCATTGCAAATGATGATAAAAAGCTTTATATCATTATGCAGGCAAAGGATGCTACAACGACCCGTAAAATTTTAATGGGTGGTATAACCTTTAGTTTAAATGCAGATGGCAAAAAAAGGTCGAAAGAATTATTGAATTTAACTTATCCGGTAATTACCCGTAATAGCCGAAGAGCAGCTATGGGTGGCGGAGGGCAAAGGGCTGCTTATGGCTCCTACCAAACCATGACACAGGAACAACGCGACTCTATGCAAAACGCTATTGGACAAAGAGAACTGGATGGTGCAAAGGATATACGCATTTCGGGCTTCAAAGACGTTACCGATACATTAGTTTCTATTTTCAATGAATATAGTATTAAAGCAATGGCCAGCTTGGATAAAAACGGAACTTATACTTATGAAATTGGAATTCCCCTAGAATTATTACCTGTCGATATTCACAAAGAATTTGGTTATAACATAAAAGTTAATGGTTTAGAGATGAGAAACTTTGGCGGAGGCAACAGAGGCGGAGACCGACCAGCAGGTGGTTTTGGTGGCGGAGGTCAGCGAGATGGCGGAAGAGGTGGATTTAACTTCCAGGATTTGATGACGCCCACAGATTTTTGGGGAAAATATACAATAGCTAAATAAATTTTATAGGTTTTTTCCCCATTATATATGAAAACTTTTTACCGACGCTTGGCGAGTTTTTCTTTCTGCATCCTGTTAACAGCAAGTTGCTTAACTACCATTGCACAAACAACAGAAAAAGCAAAACCCATTCTTTACAGACAAGTGAGCGGGATTGTAAAAGATTCTACAAACCAAGCGATTATTGGCGCAACGGTTACTTTAACGTCGTCTGCAGACACATTAAGAACAAGTACCAATGAAGACGGAATCTTTGTTTTTAGAAATGTAAAATCCTGGGTATTTACCATCAGCGTAGGCTCACTTGGCTACGTAGGCAAAGTAATTTCGGGCAAATATAACGATGCCACTCCCCGACTGACTTTGGATCCCATTGTTTTGAAAAGCGATTCCAGAATGTTGGATGCGGTCACCGTAAACGGTACGCCTTCAATAGTTTACAAAACAGACACCATAGAATATAGGGCAAGCGATTATGTGGTAAGAGCCGGAGCAACTGTTGATGAGCTTCTGCAAAAAATGGAAGGCATGGAGGTGGGTAATGACGGGTCTGTAACGGTA
Organism: uncultured Pedobacter sp.; assembly: GCF_946480185.1. The sequence continues at coordinate 53,526 of NZ_CAMLIG010000019.1, forward strand.
AACGGAACAGCGATTGTAAAGGCTAGGCTAAACGGTAAAGATATTTACGGAGGCGATGTAGCTACTACGGTACAAAACTTACCTGCTGAGATTGTTGACAAAATACAAGTTGTTGATGATTACGGAAATACCGCTGCCAAAACCGGGATAAAAGACGGTGACCCTACCAAGGTTTTAAATATCACTACCAAAACCGAAAAATCTGTAGGCAATATGGCTCGGTTAAATTTTGGCGTTGGTACTATGAACCAGCTAGAAGCAAGCGCCAACATTACCCGAATAAACATGAACCAAACCCTTACGGCAAACGGTACTTTTATGCAGACACCAAATGGTATTGCCGGTGGCAATAGTAGCATCGGGCGTTTAGGTTCCGGCAACAACCGTGGCGGAAGAAGCGGTAGCGGATTTGGCGGAGGCGGTAGCGGAAGCGCATCTGGCGGAGAAAGCTTAAGAACTTCTCCTTCATTTACCTATCGTGATAAGTTTGGGAAAAAAGTAGAATTTTTGGCTAATTACGCTTATAGATACAATGACAATAATACCATTACTGACAGCTATTCAGAGTTCAACAATATTTTGCCAGATAAAAGTGTAGAGAAAACATTGACCAAAAGAAACTCTGACAATAAGAACTTCGGAGGAACTCACAATATAAATTTTGAGATCGAATACAATATAGACAGTGCTAATTTCCTGCAATTCAGGCCTTCGATATCGCTTTCAAATAGCAACTCAGAAAATTCTTCGAACACGTTTCAAACGGGCTTTATACATCAAGACCAGAAGAACAACAGTAAGGTTATCGGAAAAACCCCAAACGTAGGCGGAACGGTTGCTTATCAACACATTTGGTTGCGCAAGCCGGGACGAGTTTTTTCTGCAGAAGCAACGCTTGGTTCTCAGAAAAATGATAACGAATCTGAACAAAATAACACCATTAGGTATTATGACGGAGATTCGAATAATGTTTTAAAAGATTCAACCATCCACAGGGCAATAAATACTAATAATTTGCAAAAGAGTTACAGGGCAAGTTTGACCTATTCTGAGCCAATTACAACCTTATCACGGTTAGAATTCAATTCGAACGTTGAACGCAGGGGTTATGATAATAGTAAGATAACAAGCAATATCGACAACTCAAATAACCGCTTTGTAATCGACTCGTTAAGCAATATTTTCAACTACTTTTTTACGCAGTACCGAAACTCTGTAAATTATAAATACGGAAACAACCAAAGTAAATACAGTTTTTCTTTAGGTTTAACAGGCGTTAACACTTCTTTAGTGGGTGAAAAGGTAAGTTTGGGTACAAAAACAGACCAAACCTATTTTAAAATCATTCCAATTGCCCGCTTTCAATTGCGGTTATCCAGCACACACCAATTAGCTATATATTATAACGGAAGCGCAAATGAGCCAAATTTTGATCAAATACAGCCTGTACGTGATGTATCAAATCCGCAACATCCAATTGTGGGTAATCCCGATTTGAAAGCAGCGTTTACACACTCGGTTATAGGGCAGTATAGCAATTATATCGCAAACTCAAAATTGAATTATTATATCCGGTTAAATTCATCTTTTACCGAAAATCAGGTAACAAGCAATACTGTTGCTATAAAAGATGTTTATGGAAGTTTTAAAAACGAAACACGTTACGTAAACATTAACGGCAACAATAGGCAAAGTGCCGATTATTCAATATCTAAGCAGAGCAACGACCGAAAGTATAATTTTTCTTTAACAGGAAGCATTGATAAAAATGCTAGGGTAGCAATGAGTAATGGCGAAAAAACAACTTCAGATACTTGGGGTTTTAAAGAGAGTTTGGGTCCTCGTATCAACCCAACAGATTGGTTAGAAATTAACCCTTATCTTTCCTATGATTTTAATAAAACCAGTTATTCAATCGCTAATGGTATTACACAAAAAATTTGGTCCCTAAGTTTAGATGGAAATGTTTACTTTTTAAAGAACATGCAGTTTGGTTATGCCTTAAGCAAAAATTATGTTAGTGGTATAAATAACAACGTTACTAACAACCCATTTGTAATTAATACAATGTTGGAAATGAAGGTCTTTAAAAACAGAGGTGCTTTACAGTTACGAGCCTATGACTTATTGAACCAGAACAACTTTATAAACAGAACCACTAGCGACAATGGCTTTACCGAGATTGCTACCAACCCAAATAGCAGGTATGTGATGCTGAATTTAAGTATGAACCTTCAAAAATGGACAGGCGCAATGGGCAAAAAAGGAAACAGCATCAGAAGAAAAGGCGACGGAAGCTTTTATTAAAATAGCAACATTTCCTACAAAAAAGGGCTGTCTGAATAGATAGTCCTTTTTGTTTCATAGGTTTTAAGCAGACGTTATTGTTTTCCAGACCAGGCCCTAAACATCCAGCTGGTTTTTTCTTTAAATTTCAAGAAACCGATAATCATATCAGCAGTTCCTTCATCGTTTGCATTTTCAGATGCGTTTTCAATTACTTCACGCTCAAGTTCAATTAATTGTTTAAAATCGCCTAAAATGGCTTCCACCATTTTTTCTTCTGATAAACCATCAGTTTTTATTTCCTTGATGCTTGAGTTTTTGATATAATCTGCATACGTACTCATTGGCGATTTTCCTAATGTCAGAATACGTTCTGCAAGCTCATCAATAGTTAGCTGAGCGTTATTGTATAATTCTTCAAACTTAACGTGTAAATCAAAAAAATGATGCCCTTTCACATTCCAGTGACAACCTCTAACCTTCTGATAGTGAATCTGATAATTTGCCAAAAGAATATTTAAATGATCTGCTAATTCAATTACTGGTTTGTTTTTTAATCCAATTTTATTTACTGTCATAACTTTATACTTTTAATGACCTCTTGTGTTTAAACAATAAGCTTTTTCACAATAAGGTTGTAATTTTCTATCTTGGATACTACAATATCCGTTCCATTATCAATGTATCCATCGTTAGAAATTGCTTGATACCATTCGCCATCAATTTCAATTTTTCCAGACGGTCTTAAGTCTGTTTTTGCGAAACCTTTTTTACCTAATAGTTCAAAATTTGGTTTGGTAACTTGGTAACCTTTTGATGACTGTTGCTCATCCTGTAAAACAAGCTTTTGAAAAGTTTTTGAGCGTAATATATTCCCTCCAAAAACTACTGATAAAAAGACAGCACCTATAATAGAGCCCAGTACAAGTAAGAAAGATTGTACAATCCGCTCGTTACCGCTTACACTTAAATCAAAGAAATTATTTAACACCAAGCTCATGGCCAAACCTACCACCATACAAACAATGCCTACTATGCCAAAAACACCAAATCCGGGTATCAAAAAAAATTCTAAGGCTAAAAATACTATGCCCAAAAGGAAGAGTAAAATTTCCCAATTTGCCGCTAAACCTTCGATATAAAGTGGTGCAAAAAACAGTAAGCCTGCCACTATAGCTATTAATAAAGCAAAACCAATTCCTGGAGACTGCAGTTCAAAATAGATCCCACCAATCATCAATAAAATAAGGACACTGCTCACGGCAGGGTTAGTTAGTATTCCAATTATAGTATCAGAAAAAGTAGGCACATAAACTTGTGTTTTGTAATTGCTCATGTTTTCCTGTTTTAAAACATCGTCTATAGATATAGCTTCTCCATTACAATATCCATTTTTAATGGCCTCGGCAGTGGTGAGCGTAAGTACTTTCCCTTTCGGATTAATGCCTGCTATTTCTACATCGGCATCAACAAAAGCTTCAGCAATTTTCGGGTCGCGACCTTTAGCCTCTGCGGTGGTACGCATCAATCCTCTCATATAAGATTGAAATTTCTCTGGCAACACCTCCCCTTGTCCATTTACAACACTTGCTGCGCCAATTGTAGCGCCTTTGCTCATGTAAATTTTGTCACATGCAATAGAAATCAAAGCTCCTGCTGATGCCGCATTATTGTCGATGAACACGATGGTTTTTAGCTTGCTGTTTAAAATTTTAGTTCTAATGGAGTCTGCATAGTCCAACATACCGCCATAAGTATTCATATCAATAATCAAAACCTCAGCTCCGTTGGCTTTTGCAGCGTCGAAGGCTTTTTGTGTAGAGCGCCAAGCAGCAGGATTAATCTCGTCTTTTAAATTTAATTGATAAACTTTTGTTTGTGCAGATGCCAATAAATTAAAACAGCAAAGTAAAAAAAACACCGCCAAACCCTTAATGAATTTCATAATTGTTAGTTTTGAAAGAAATGGTTACAAATAAAGATACGTTAAAGCTTGCATACTCTGCCAAATGTGAAGGTATAATCTGGAAAATTATTTTAGATGAAACCGAAGAAACAATAGTTTGGGAATGCAGAACAGCAGATAAAAAAGTTTCATTTTACGCGTATAACCTCAAAAACCAGACTCTTTTATTAAACAATTTCAAATTTGCTGACGACTGGGAAGTAAGTATTAACAACGTAGTTAACGGTATTCTTTACTTTAACGGATTCGAATCTGATTTTTCTCCGGTGCAAAAAGGTTTGATAGCTTTTGACTTGCAAACCCGTAAAATTCTGTGGCAGAATTTTAGCATTGGCGCACAACTGTTCACCAATGAAGGTATCGTAGTTTTTGACACGAAAATTTTACCCAGAAAATATCGTATTGCAAACTACCAAAATGGAAATATGGTAAAGGATATGGAAGCCGTTGAATTAAAAGATTTAAAATCGTTACAAAACAATATTTTTCTACCAACAATGCAAGAAAGTGAAAACATTTTACTTACTAGCTACCACCTTACCTACAAAGGTTTAAATATTTCTTCTTTTTATAAAGCGCAAGGTGCTGCTTTTGACCAATATATCAGCGTTGAAAAAAACGGTAATATTTTAATTAACGAAATATTGAACAACCAGATACAAAAGATGAGTTTTGATACGTTCTTTGTATGGCACAATCATTTATTTTATATCAGAAACAAATCTGAAATTGTGAGTTATTTCGTATAATTGCAAAATTTTTAAAATGAATAAATATCATTTCATGAATTACAAAAACATTCTTTTTTTCTTAGTCATGTTAACATCTGCTAATGTTTTCGCCGGAAGTTTAATTGACTCTATAGGTGTTGAAAACCTAGATGGCAAAAAAGTTATTTTACATAAAATTGAACCTAAAGAAACCTATTATGCGCTAGGCAGACGCTATAATTTAAGTCCGACTAAAATTATGGAATTTAACAAAAGCATAGCCTTGCATCCAGGGGAAACTGTTAAAATTCCTACCGGAGAAAGTTTTATCGCCTCAAAGGCAGTTCCTGCTCAAACAGCAACTTCTAAATCCGTTGTTTTTACTTCACCAGCAAAAGAAAATCCTCCAAAAAAGAAAGAAAAAACGCATAAAGTTGCACCCGGAGAAACGCTTTACGGAATTGCCAGCCATTACAATATGCGAGTGGATGATTTAAAACTTTTGAATGGATTGAAAAACAGCACTTTAACAGTGGGTCAAAGCCTTAAAGTCATTAGTAGTGACGAAGTAGCGCTTAATCCAACGGTTCAGAAAAATGATGCTGGAAAACCGGTGTTAGTTGAGAAAAAACCTGATAATAAAATTGGCACTCCCAATCCTAATAAAATAAAGTATTTAGATTCTACCGACTCGCAAAATACCGTAGAAATTCCAAAGAACAGATACGGCATTACGGAAATGAACGACAAAGGTTTAGCCGTTTGGATTGATGACAATAACCTAGATGCTACAAAAAGCTATGCCTTACACCGAGTTGCGCCAGTTGGAACCATTATAAAAATAACCAACCCAATGACCAACAAAAGTGTTTTCGCTAAGGTGGTTGGAAGATTTACAGAAAACGAAACTACAAAAGATGTAATTGTTGTAGTTACTAAATCATGCGCTGATGCAATTGGCGCCTTAGATAAAAGATTTTTAGTAAACATAACATTTGGCTTGCCTAATGAGCAATAATAAACCTTACGTACTGGGTGTTGCTGGTGGAAGTGGTTCGGGAAAAACCTTTTTTTTAAAAGCTTTCTTAAATCACTTTTCAAATGAAGAGGTTTGTTTAGTTTCTCAGGATGATTACTACATTCCGCAAGGAGAAATGACTGCGGAAGAAAACAGGCTGCATAATTTTGATTTGCCTACCTGCATTGAGGTTAACCAGTTTGAAAATGATGTTTTTGATTTATTAAACTACAAAACAGTTTACAAACAAGAATATACGTTCAATAATCCAAGCCTTAAACCTCAGCTATTGGAGATAAAGCCCGCTCCTATTTTGATCTTAGAAGGTTTGTTTATTTACCATTATCAAAAGATAGATGCAATTTTTGATTATCGCATTTTTATGGATGCCGCCACAGAAATTGCATTAGAGCGCAGGTTGAAACGTGATTTGATTGAGCGTGGTTACTCGCAAGAAGACGTCATGTACAAATGGCAAAACCACGTTATGCCTTCGTACAATGAATACCTTTTGCCATATAGAAGCAAATGCGATAGCATAATTGACAATTCTACCAATGAACTGCAAAGCATTTTAGACATTACTAAAGAAATTTCATCGGACCTTAGAAAGACGCTGAACATATAACGATTATGTTATAATTTAGCAGCTAATTGCTTTTTGCAATAAGATGTACTATATTTATCCACTGCATTTTAAATAATTTATTCCTCATAAAATATAAAATCCGGTAATTAAAAAGACAAAGGTTTCATTAGATTTGCATAAATCTTGTCTTTAGTGACGGAAAAAGCTTCTCAGAAGCTCTAAATTTCAAAAATGGTTAATACAACAGAACAAACTTTTGATTACAATACTTCAAGAGAAAAACTCATTTTAGCAGAATACGGCCGAAATGTTCAAAACATGGTTGAATATATTGTGGCTTTACCAACTAAAGAAGAGCGCAATAGATACGCACAAGTTGTGATAGATATGATGGGTTTTTTAAATCCTCATTTAAGAGATGTGCCAGATTTCAAACATAAGTTATGGGATCATTTACAAATCATCTCAAAATTTAAAATCGATGTAGATTCTCCATACCCAAGTCCAACAGCTGAAGAAATCAACTTTAAGCCAGAAGTTTTAACTTATCCACAAAAGCGCATTAAATTTAAGCACTATGGGCATACGGTAGAAATGATGATTAAAAAAGCGAAGGAAATAACCGAGCCGGAAAAAAGAGAGCACATGACGAATTCAATTGCCAATTTTATGAAAATGGCTTACGTTGTTTGGAACAAGGATCATGTTGCTGATGAACAGATTTTAAATGACTTAACAGTATTATCCAATAATGAGCTTGATGTTACTAATATTGTTCTCAACAAAGTTGATTTAAAACCAGCTAATACAGGTAGCAGAGATGCTAGTAATAGTGGCGGAGGCCGTTCACAAAAAACTAACGGAGGCAGAAGTAACGGAGGCAGACAACAGAGCAATAACAACAATAAAGGTCGTCAAAAAAGCTATAGCAATAATAACGGCGGTGGTGGCAGAAGACCTAATTAATCAAAATTTCTCTAACTAAAATCCAACCCCTAAACTATATATAAATTTTATGAACGCATTTGAGATTCGTGGAGGCAAGCCCTTAAAAGGTGAAATTATACCTCAAGGAGCAAAAAATGAAGCATTACAAATTCTTTCGGCGGTATTATTAACCTCGGAAAAAATAACCGTAAGTAATATTCCCGATATTAAGGATGTTGTTAAACTTATCGAATTACTTGGCGATTTAGGAGTTGATGTCAAAAGAATTTCAAAAGATACTTACGAGTTTCAGGCAGCAAATATCAATTTAGAGTTTTTTCAGTCACAAACGTTCAAGGCGAAAGGCGGAAGCTTACGCGGTTCTATCATGATTGTTGGCCCGCTATTGGCCAGGTTTGGAAAAGCGGCCATACCAAAACCCGGAGGTGATAAAATTGGAAGACGTAGGTTAGATACCCACTTTTTAGGATTCGAAAAATTGGGTGCTAAGTTCATTTATAATGCCGAAACCGGTTTCTTTAATATTGATGCCAGCCAGTTAAAAGGTACTTTCATTTTATTGGATGAAGCATCAGTAACCGGAACAGCAAATATTGTTATGGCGGCGGTTTTAGCGCAGGGAACTACCACCATTTATAATGCCGCTTGCGAACCATACCTGCAACAGCTTTGTAAAATGCTTAACCGCATGGGCGCAAAAATAACGGGAATAGGTTCTAATTTATTAACCATTGAAGGTGTTAAAGAGCTAAGCGGAACAGAACACCGTTTATTGCCGGATATGATTGAGATTGGTTCTTTCATCGGTTTAGCCGCAATGACAGAGTCTGAAATCACGATTAAAGATGTTTGTTACCAAGAATTAGGAATTATTCCCGATGTTTTTAGAAGAATAGGAATCCAGTTCGAGTTGCGTGGTGATGATATTTATATCCCGGCTCAAAAAAGTTATGAAATAGAAACTTTTATCGATGGTTCAATACTAACTGTAGCAGATGCGCCATGGCCGGGTTTTACGCCAGATTTACTTTCCATTTTATTAGTGGTAGCAACGCAGGCTAAAGGATCTGTTCTTATTCACCAAAAAATGTTTGAAAGCCGCCTGTTTTTTGTGGACAAACTGATTGATATGGGTGCACAAATTATTCTTTGCGACCCACACAGAGCTACAGTTATAGGTTTAGATAAAAGATACCAATTAAAAGGAATCGAAATGACATCGCCAGATATCAGAGCTGGAGTTTCTTTATTAATTGCCGCTTTATCTGCCTCGGGAAGAAGCACCATTTACAATATAGAACAGATTGAGCGAGGTTATCAGGATATTGATACCAGGTTAAAAGCACTCGGTGCAGATATTAGAAGAATTTAATTTAAAAAAGCTCTCCGAAATGGAGAGTTTTTTATTTATAGTAGATTCTTCGGCTAAACTTAAAACGATTTTCTGTTTTAAGTGTTATTAAAAACCATAGTATTTATTCTACCGTAATTATTAAAAATTCAAAATATCATGAAAAAACTTCAGAATATAACAGCTGCTTTACTACTTGCTGTGGCAACAGTTGCCTGCACTAACGGAGCACCAAAAAACAATACCACTCAGGAAGCCCTAAAAACAGAGACTTCCAACAACAATGAGGGAGCTATTAAGGTAAACCACTCCGCATTTGATAAGCTGTTACAAGCAAATGTTTCTGATAAAGGAAGTGTTAACTATAAAGGATTTGTTAATGATAAAGCCTCTTTAGAGAATTATATCATAAGCTTAACGAAAATAAATACAGCTAACCTTTCAAAAAATGAGAAAACTGCATTTTGGATAAATGCGTATAATGCCTTAACCATAGATCAAATTGTAAGACACTATCCGGTAGCATCAATTACCAATATTGCGGGTGGGAAAATTTGGGACCAAGCGCTCCCTTTTAAATTTGAAGGCAAAACATTCGCCTTAAATGATATCGAGAAAAAGATTTTATTAGGTAGTGATTTATTTGATGGACGTATCCACTTTGCCGTAAATTGTGCAGCGATGTCTTGTCCTACCCTATCAAACCATGCTTTTACAGGTGATAACGTTCAAGAAATGCTAACTAAGAATACTAAAGCAGCTTTGGCGAATCCAAACTTCAACAAGATAACAGAGAAAAGTGCCGCTATCTCCAAATTATTTGACTGGTACAAAGCAGATTTTATAAAAGCCGAAGGAAGCGTAGTGAATTTTATCAATAAATATTCGTCAACAAAAATTAGCGATAAAACAAAAATCAGCTATCTTGATTATAATTGGAGCTTAAACGGAAAATAATAGTTAACCGCAGCATGAAAATTGTAATTATCGGTAACGGAATAGCTGGAATTACCACCGCCAGACATATCAGAAAACAAAGCGATCACGAAATTTTAGTTATTTCTGCCGAGTCTGACCATTTTTTTTCGAGAACTGCACTCATGTATATTTACATGGGGCACATGAAATACGAACATACCAAACCCTATGAAGATTGGTTTTGGGAGAAAAACAGAATAGCGTTAAAAAACGCATATATCGCCGATATTGATTTTAAAAATAAAACGTTAAAAACTGCTGCAGGAGAAGAAATTGTTTATGATAAACTGGTCATCTCTACCGGTTCTGTTCCTAAAACATTTGGCTGGCCCGGAGAAAATTTGAAAGGCGTACAAGGTTTGTACAGCAAGCAAGACGTGGAATTAATGGAAGAAAATACCAAGAATGTTAAACAGTCCGTAATTGTGGGTGGCGGTTTAATTGGTATTGAAATGGCAGAAATGCTGAACAGCCGGGGAATTGAAGTCACCTTTTTAATTAGAGAAAAGCATTATTGGAACAGTGTTCTGCCTTTAGAAGAAGCGCAGTTGGTAAGCAGACATATTCATGAACACCACATCAATTTATTGCCTAATACAGAGTTGGAAGAGATTTTGGCTGACGGAAATGGTTGGGTAAAAGCAGTTAAAACCAAAGACGGAAAAACCATCAATTGCCAATTTGTAGGTTTAACCACCGGAGTTATGCCAAACGTTAATTTTCTAAAAAACAGCGAATTAGAATTGGATGAAGGCATTTTGATCAATGAATTTTTAGAAACTAATATCGAGGATGTTTATGCTTTGGGCGATTGTGCACAGTTCAGAAATCCAAAAGAAAACCATCCACCGGTAGAAAAACTTTGGTACACAGGCAAAATGCAGGGGAAAACTTTGGCAAAAACTATCTGTGGCAACAAGACCAAATACGAAAGGGGAATTTGGTTTAATTCCGCAAAGTTTTTGGATATTGAATATCAAACTTATGGCTTAATGTTTAAAAATCCTTTTAACGATGAGGCTACGTTTTATTGGGAACATCCGAAAGGTAAAATCTCTTTTCGGGCAAACTTTAGTAAATTAGACGGTAGCATTAAAGGTTTTAATTTTTTTGGAATCAGGTTTAAACAAACCCTTGCAGATACTTGGATCAGAAACGGAAACCACATCAGCAATTGCATTGCGCATTTAAACGAAGGTTTTTTTGATCCAGAATTTAGCGCCAACCCTCACAAAAAAATAATAGAACAGTTTAACAATACTTATCCGCTTCACAAAGTGGAGCTTCCTAAAAAGAAAAAATTTTTAATTTTTTAAATCCGATAGATTATAAAGAACATGAAAATCATTCAAAAAATCGGACTTGCCATATTTATCATTTGTTTAGGCTTTTTTCTATCATTATTAAGTTTTGGGAAATATCAACTTACGGAAAAAGTATTTAATGCCTCTGTAACGGATAGTACGCACAGGGCATTGCTAATGCCGAATATTAAAGCAATGTTTGGCAAAGAATATAATAGCAACATCAATTTCATTGCTGACTATAATAAAGCTTTAGACAAAACCAATCAGAAATTTAAAGAAAACAAAGAATATGATAAAGTAATCAGTACAGATTATGCTTTATCGCTCACTAAAAACAGCACTATTGGTTTTTTAAAAGAAAACCAAATGCTTTTGTTCTATATCTGTTTTATAATTAGCGCTTTAAGTGGGGCTATTTATATGGTTGCTGATCTTTTTATTCAGCCTGTAGCGGGCATGAGAAATAACGGCATTTTTAAAACCGGAATTACCAGTCGCGGAACCATTGCTGTTTTATTCAGTGTCTTTTTGATTGTTTTTTACCTCTTTTTGTACAAAGCACCTGCCTATTTAAGCAATTGGGTTTTGTTGGTAGATCCCTTAAGCTACACTTTAAACGGTAGCGAAGCCAGCCATTGGTTTTTATACGGATTTTTGTACTGCCTAATTATGGTAACTATGGGCATTAGAATGTATGTAAAATACCGCCACAATACCTATCAAATGGTACGCACTACTTCGGTTATATTTTTTCAAGTGGCTTTTGCTTTTTTAATTCCAAATATTTTATCAAAGTTGCAGTTGCCATCTGCAGACTTAAAAAACATGTGGCCGTTAGATTATACGTTCTTCTTTGATTATCATTTAAATACGCTTTTATCGTCCGGATTATTAGGTTATTGGATGTTAGGTTGGGGAATATTCTTATTTGTGGTTGGCGTACCGGTTATGGTTTATTTCTTCGGTAAAAGATGGTATTGTAGTTGGGTTTGCGGTTGCGGTGGTTTAGCAGAAACTTTTGGCGATCCGTTTAGACAATTATCTGATAAATCTTTAAAAGCCTGGAAATACGAAAGAGTAATTGTCCACAGCGTTTTAGTTTTTGCTATCCTGATGACGGTTGCTGTTTTATATACTTTCTTTACGGGTTCATCCACCATTATAGGGATTAACACTTATGCTATAAGAGAGATTTACGCTTTTGCCATCGGGTTTATATTTGCCGGAGCAATTGGAACAGGTTTTTATCCCTTAATGGGAAGCAGGGTCTGGTGCAGGTTTGGTTGTCCCTTAGCAGCCTATTTAGGTTTGGTGCAAAGATTTAAATCACAATTTAGAATTACTACCAACGGCGGACAGTGCATATCTTGTGGCAATTGTTCTACCTATTGCGAAATGGGAATTGATGTGAGAGCTTATGCTCAAAAGGGAGAAAATATCATCAGGGCATCTTGTGTAGGTTGTGGGGTTTGTGCGGCAGTTTGTCCGAGAGGAGTTTTGAAATTAGAAAATTTAGCAGAAGAAGGTCGGTTTGATATTTACACCAGACCAGAAGAGAAGTAATGGTGAATGAGCTGACAAACAGGAAGGTTTATGTGATTATTCCTGCATATAATGAAGAAAAATCAATTGCGAAAGTTATCAATGATATACCCAAATCTGTGGTAATGGAAGTTGTAGTTGGCAATAATAATTCGAAAGACAATACACAGTTGGAGGCCGAAAAAGCTGGCGCAACCGTAGTGTTGGCACCCATATCCGGTTACGGAAATGCCTGTTTAAAAGGTATCGAATATTTAAAAGCAAAAGCAAATCCTCAGGATATTGTTGTTTTTTTAGATGGCGATTATTCTGATTATCCAGAAGAAATTTCAAAATTAATTGCGCCTATTGATAATTTGGAAGCTGACTTGGTAATTGGGTCCAGAGCATTAGGAGCGAAAGAACGCGGTTCAATGACCTTGCCACAGGAATTCGGAAACTGGCTGGCCACGCATTTAATTGATCTATTTTATAAAGTAAAATTCACCGATTTAGGGCCTTTTAGAGCAATTACTTGGGAAAAACTAATGCTAATTAATATGCAGGATACCACATACGGTTGGACGGTAGAAATGCAGGTAAAAGCAGTTAAACTCCATTTAAAATGTACGGAAATCCCAGTAAAATATAGAAAGCGGATTGGTGTAAGCAAGGTTTCTGGTACAATAAAAGGAGTGGTTTTAGCAGGTTATAAAATCATCTTTACAATTTTTAAAAACCTGTAATTTTACAACATAAATGATTTGGCAAATTACAATATTGGTTTTGTACGTAATTTCACTTACCGTGATATTGTTGTTTAGCGTAGGGCAAGCTTTTCTCATTTATTTCTACTTAAAATCTAAAAAAACAAATTCCCCAAAGTTAAAGCTCCCCGAAAATCTTCCGATCATTACCATTCAACTTCCGCTTTTCAATGAACTTTATGTAACCGAGCGTTTAATAAATTCCGTTTGTAATTTAAATTATCCCAATAACAAATTAGAAATTCAGGTTTTAGATGATTCTAACGACGAATCTTTGGCTTTAACTGCCAAATTGATTCTCGATAAAGTTGCTTTAGGTTTTGATATTCAGCATATTAAAAGAGGAAAAAATATTGGATTTAAAGCGGGGGCGCTTCAATACGGTTTAACACAAGCAAAAGGAGAGCTCATCGCAATTTTTGATGCTGATTTTTTACCAGAACCAGAATTTCTAAATCAACTTCTACCCTATTTCGAAAACGATAATATCGGAATGGTGCAAAGTAGATGGGGACATATCAATAATGATTTTTCTTTGTTAACTAAAGTTCAAGGATTCGGATTGGACGGGCACTTTACCATTGAACAAACAGGTAGAAATTCGGCCCACCTATTCATGAATTTTAATGGAACCGCTGGTATATGGCGTAAAAAGTGCATTGAAGAAGCAGGTGGATGGCAACACGATACACTTACAGAAGACTTAGATTTAAGTTATCGAGCACAATTAAAAGGTTGGGAATTTAAGTATGTAGAAGAAATTACAACACCCGCAGAACTGCCGGTAGAATTAAATTCGTTTAAATCTCAACAGCATCGCTGGACCAAAGGAGCCATTGAAACATCTAAGAAAATGATCACCTCAGTTTGGAAAACAGATATAGGTTTAAAAAGAAAGATATTTGCCAGTTTACATCTATTAAATTCTTACGCTTTCCTGTTTATTTTCTTAACAAGTGTATTGAGCATTCCGGTTTTATTTATAAAAAACAATACGGATATCCCCACTATCTATTTTCAACTCCTATCAATTTATGTGATCGGTTTTTTAATTGTCACTTTGTTTTACCTAATTGCCAGTTTTTCAAAACATAAAGATTACGGGTCGTTTATAAAGCTTTTCCCTATGTTTTTGTCCGTTTCTATGGCATTAAGTTTTCATAACTCCATCGCAGTGTTGGAAGGTGTTTTTAATTTTAAATCAGATTTTATCCGAACACCAAAATTTAACGTCACTACTATTACCGATAGTTTCAAAAGCAATATTTACCTAAAGCACAAACTTTCAGTATCTTTTTATGCCGAGTTATTGTTGTGTTTGTATTTCTTTACGGGAGTAATTGCAGCGTTTTATTACAAAGACTTTGCATTGCTACCTTTCCATCTGATGCTTTTTACGGGTTTTTGTGTTTTAAACTTTTATTCGCTTAAAAGCCATTTTATAAGCTCGTATTAGCTACTAAAACGCACAAGCTCTTGCAGGCAACATGCTATAAGTGTTTAAAAATTGCTGGCAAATGCACTCATTCGCTTAAAGGCTTTCATTAAATTATTCAAGAAGATTCTGGCTGCAATCCATATTTTTTAAGATATTCAATCATTATTTATAAATCTTTTATAAGGGATTTATAGGGACTTTCTAGGGGATTCATAGGAATCTTTACCTTTAAAAACCCTATTTTGTATTTATTATATATTTTGAATATATTGTTTACTCGTTACTAAACTATGGCTATTATCAAAAACGGAATCAACGGGGGATTTAGTGGGAAAGTGGGCAATGTAGTAGGCACAACTTGGCGTGGACTGGAAATCATACGTTCCAAACCTTGTCCGCCCCAAAAGTTTAGCGAGAAACAGCTCGCCAATCAGCTAAAGATGAAATTGGTGCAACTCTTCCTAAAAAAAATGGTGGAAGTGGTGCGGATTGGCTTTAGGGATGAAACTATTATTCCTACAGCTTTCAACAGTGCCCTATCCTACAATAAGAAGAATGCGATCATCGGCACCTACCCTGATCTGGTATTGGATTATACTTTGGTGCGCCTTGCCCAAGGCCACGTTTATATGCCGGCATCCATCACTTTTTCTCAGGATGATGCGGGTATATATTTAGAATGGGACAGCATTTTGAAAGAAAATGCCCGAAGGGATGACCAATTACTTCTGGTGGTTTGGGACAAGGAATCGAGCACCTGCGAATATAGCCTGCAGGCCTATCGTTCAAACACCAAATTCAGCTTCCTGCCTCAACAGCTAAGAGCAGGCATGTACATTTGGGCAGCCTTCATCCGGCATGACCGTAGCATGCAAAGCAATAGCGTGTATTTAGGAGTAACAGTTTAATCTGATTTGGAATTTTATCCCGCAGAGGAAAAGAGTCCTCCCACACACAGGGCTGCCCTTATTAATCCCCGTCATGTCGACGACAGGAGACATCCCACTTGCAAGTTTTTCCATTTGCATCGCGTAACTTGCGTGTGGGATGTATCTTCAATAAACTAACGTTTTCACTCCGTTCAATATGGCGCATTGAAGGGGCCTAACTTTCTGAAGAGTTAAGCGTAGCGCTCTTCGGATTCTTCAATGAAAAAGAGTCTTCAGACTCTTTAAAGTTTTTAGTTTTAGGGAGCTATTGTTTTTTTAATTAGGGAGTTTGGAAACTCCTATTTATTATTTGATCCAGAGAGACGTTGCACTTAACTCTCAGGACAGATGGGGAAAAGTTTTAAATGAGCTATTGAATTTTGAGACTACACCTAAAAATAGCAACAAACGAATAGACTAACAAAGTTGTATTATGCAAATAAATAACCGAATTCTTCTTGCTCTTTTCTGTGCATTAGTGCTTTCTTTAAGCGCCTGTAAAAAAGACACCACAGCCACTTTAACCATTCATGTGTTAGACCCCAATCATAATGCTGCTCCAAGTATTGGCTTCGATATTTTAGAAAATACCGATAGGGTTTCTTATAGAAATCATATAGGTATTAGTACTGCTGACGGTGATGTGAATTTAACCCTGACTAAAGGAAAGAGCTATTTAATTTATTTGTTGGCTAGCGAAGCCTATTCAGACTGGTATATGGGTAATTCGGCGGCTACATTTGTTGCTACTGGTACCTTTAAATCTTTGGAAGAAATTAATCACAGCCCAATACAGAAACCTACCCCAAAAGTTGGAGACACCAAATACGCTGATTTCAACGGTGACGGAGCAATTAACATTGACGACCTAGTTTTAAAGGTTGATTTAAAAGAGGATACGAAAATCACTGTCAATCTGATTGGTGGCAGGAATGCTTTTTATGGGCATTAGGGTTATAATTTTATGACTTTGGTTAGCAGGGCAGTAACAAATATTCGCTAACTTTCCTAAAAGTTCAAGTTTAACAAGATCCAACCAAATGATTCAAGATTATATCAATGCCGACTCTGCAGTAGCTTTTGAATAAGCATTCAACTCATCATGAGCTATCAAGTTCACACCTTTAGGTTTTTCTAATAACCTAATGGCATTATCATAAGCTTTAGACAAGCTCTTTGCCTTAGGCTTAGCTAAAAGCACATCAAACACATAATCTTTCTCATTGGCCATACTTTGAAGGTCTAAAAACTGACCGTAGTATTGATAGGCTTTCTTAGTAATAGCATCTTGCCTTGTTAAATCAAAGCTTACCGGTTTTACTAGATGCAAATGGTCATTTTCTTTCCATGCCACATCAAACTTAATCCTTGAACCATCATTTGGTTCAATGCTATAGTCAAAGTGGAATTTGTTGTTTTCTTTTATCGCCGTATTTTGATGGGAGAATTCCTTTAATAATTTTTTGTATTTGTTTAACAAAACGGATTCATCAACCCTTTTGGCAATGTTCTCCTGAAACTGGAAAACCGAAAAATACAAGTTGTATAACTGATTGGTGAGGTAATTGACGTCCTCTGTATACAGCACAGAAGTCCTGTAATTACCAAATTGTAAAGCAGACGAATCTGCCTGTAAAAATTCCTTCTCTACAAATACCTGTAGTGATTTGCTCAAATCATAATCCGCGAAAATCTCAGGATTCGCATTCAGTTCTCTTACCCGGCTATCAAAATATTTGAAATAAGCTTTGATGGTCTTATCAGGAACATTAGGATAGGCGAATCTTAATCGTATGAGCTTTTCAGGACAGATGAAAGCCAGCTTTTTAACATGCGGAAAATAAACCAGCAGGCCAATATTCAGCACTTCACCCAAAATTTGTGAGTGATGATACTGTAAAAGGCCATATGTAAAAGTTCCTTTATTCATGCTATTAATCCCAACAAGACAATACGAAAATGATTTGAGTTTTGTTTCAGGTATCGAAGATAATCAATTAATAAATTAGAATTGCCTGTTTTAATCTGATGATCATCTAACTCTTGAATGTATTCAACTATCCTATTTATATTTAATGTTCTTAAAGATTGCTCAAAAGTATCAAATAAATTCCTTTTGGAACCTTTATAATTTTTCAAGCTGTTATAAAAAATATGCTTTTGATAAAAACCTGGCCAAGAGCTTGCGTTAAAAACTTCCAATAGCTTGTTTAAGGAAGCATCATTTTCACTATCTATAAAATTTAACGTCAATTCATGATCTATCAATATAAAACCATCATCATCCAACAGTAAATTTGGTTTATTACGATGACCGCCTCGGTCTGTATTTAATATTAAGCAGTCAAAAGCAAATAAAGTTGCCCGATCATGCATATCGAAAGAATTGTACTTTAAGCTTACATTTATTAAGGAGGCATCTATTAGGGTACTGGCAAATGTCAATCCTTTATGTTTGCTGTTTAAGTTTGCTAATACTTCTTCATCCAGTGTGGCAAGAAAATCTTCCTGATGTAAATCAATCAAAAAAGCGGAAGGTATTACAAAATCAAATTCGCTAGCCAGCGTATTACAAATAAATTCTTTAGCGATGCTATTTCCTTGCAAAACATTATTCTCAGTGAATAGTTTAACCACCATGTTTCGTTCCTCTGGAATTTCCTCACCTTGCTGAATTGCCATTACCTTCCAAGGCTTTGTAGAGCCACCGGATTGCATATAACCATCAAATCTAACAGGTAATAATATTTCCAAAAAACAGCTAATTTAATGCTAAATATAGTTCAATTCTATTTAACCAGAAACTCTTAGGTATTGTTTCAATCAAGCGACACATCTTCTTTACATCTATAACACCCATTTATCGCCGCTGAAAGTTTTGATTAATAACATAGTGAATATATAAGTCGACATCTGACTGCCCATTATAAATCCAAGGAGGCATTAAACTCAAAGCTTCTTTAATCTTTAAATCAATTAGTTTAGCTTGTACATCGGAGTGCTTAAACCTGGTAAGCTTAGCAACCGGATCAGTCATGATTAAGAAAGTTAGCTCTGAATGATCATCGGGAAAGTCTCCTGTAAATCGCTCACTATCGAAGCTCAACTGGTTGTCCGCTGCAATTTTATAGGAAACCTTGTATTTTTGATAAACATAGGTATCCCAATAGTTTTCAGGGACCTCGACTAGATCATTAAAAAGGTAATTGGCAAAGCTGTATCCTCCCATCGGTTCCGTAGCCGTAGTGTACTTTACATTGGGTACGTTTAAAATATACCATTCTTCTGTATTGTCATTTTGTATAACCCCACCCTTAGGAAATGGAGCTTCATTTTTGAGTAGATATTTTTTCGAGGCAAAATTATACTGAACAACTGGATTTTTTCCTTTTTTATCATTAATTGTCCATAGACCGATGGGCTGATTAGCCTCGTAACTGCCCTGGCAAAGTACTGCACCTTTATCGTTATAATAGGTCCACTTCCCAATTTTGTTTCCCCTATCAAATTGACCGTCAACTTTAGATTGCCCCTTAACATTATACACCTCAACCTTGCCCTGGAGCAATCCATTTTGGTAATTAAATTTACGGATCAACTTTCCTTTACGGCTATATGTTTTCCATTCCCCATCTTTTTGCCCGTTTAGAAATGCGCCATTTTCAATTAACAAGCCATTGCATTTCATCTCATACTGACGGTTCAAAGCTGGCGAAACTTGTTCAATCTTGCTCTCGCAATTACAGTAATCAAGTTTTTCTATTTCTTGCCCATATGAAGTGTGGATGATGAATGCGGAAATTAATCCTAAAATTAGTTTTTTCATGTGTCTTATAATGCTTGGTAAATATATTAGATCTAAGGCAAATTATGAGTATCAACTCATCACGTTTAATCGTCCCGTTCATTTAAATATTTTTGAAAACTAAGAAGTTTGTTGATGCTATTCTACATTTTAGCGTAGCGCATGTGGAATTTTTGATAGTGTGGATTTGCAATCCACTTCGTACAAAAGCGTTTTTACGCGGATTACAAATCCGCTTCATTTAAGATTCGGGATGCGTTACGCTAACATACCGAACAGCTTGGATTAAACCCAAAAAATGATTAAACTCTATGTTCATTTGCCAATTATTATTAGTTTATATCTTCTTAGCTAATTGCTTTAGTGGTTATTTATATCGGTATGATTTTGATTTTTTAACCGAATAATCTAAATAACCATTTACACAGAAACCGGTATTCCCTGCTCCTTTACGTTCTCTATTCGCTTGGGCAAATTTGGATGTGAAGATGCTTTTTCGGCAAACCATTTCCAGAAACCTGTTTCATAACTGGCATTTTCAAGGTATGCTTCCACATTCACCTTTTTGTAAGTTGTTTTACCTGAAGCAAGCACCAGTAAACCTGAGCCCGATCCACTTGGACTAAGGGCATTCCCGATATTGTCGCAGGTATATTCGCAGGCTCTGGAATAGGCTGAGTTAAGAAAAGGAATAAATATGGAAGGAAACAGCCAAAAACGCTTTTGAATATGCTTTCTTTTGATATGGCCCAACTCGTGGGCTAATACGAAGCTGAGTTCGTCCATTCCTCCCTCGAAAGCCAAATCGAATATCTCAGAATAGATTAACACATAGTCTTTACCGATAAATCTTGTGGCAAAGGCATTGAGCAACCCACCGTGTTGCATCATATAAACCGGAGGGATGGGCATTCCTAAGCGGTCACATTGTTTTTCGAGCACTTGGTAAACTTCAGGGAATTGTCGTTCGGTAATTCTTACTGCATTGCCTTTAATATGCCCCACCAAAATGCCATGAGCAAAGAAAAAATAAAGCATAATGAATACAGCATAAAGGGTTAAAGGCAGAAAGACCATTAACTTAGCTTCTGTTGTAAACAGCGCATAAATGCCATAAAGTATGAGCGCATAAAGGGGAATGCTCACCATTAATTTGGTGATGAAATAGCGGTTTTCTTTTGGATGAATTTCGTACTGTAAAGGTTCCATTGGTTTTATAGAAATTGATTTTTAATTTAAGAATTTGGTATTTGTTGCGGTTCTTTGTTTACCCATGCATATTCTTTTTTATTGAGCGCTCTATAAAAGAGTACAAGCAATATGATTTCGAGGCGGAAGGTTACGGCGTAGCCATCAGCAATGATCGGCAGGATCAGCATCACCAGTACACAAATAACCACTCCCAAAACGGCGTCAATTTTACCCAACAAAAACGCATAATCTTTCTCAAACCATAAGGCGTAGGCGGTAAATCCTTTGAACAGCATCAGCGTGATTAATAAGAAACCAATAGCTGATAATGGGTTGTTTGTACTGATGCCGTACAGCGAAAGATAGGTTTCTTTCCAGGTTGCCACCATTGCTAAACTTAACGGTGCAATAACACCCATAGCCATAAATAACCAGCAAAATGCTTTGATCCACCAGGGCAATAAATCTCTTCGGGAAAAACCCTCATGATTTTGTAGCGGTAAAGACTCTTGTAAATGTTCTTCCATATATTTATCATTATCGATATGCTGACCACACACCATCAAAAATAGAGATGGTTCACCTTCCCATTCCAAACAGCGGATAATACTTAATTTTAAATTCAATATCCAATCACCACAGTCCGCACCACCATGTCATGCGATGATTTTCTTCTTACCGCGAACCAATAAATTCATTAGTTAAGGGATTTTCCAAGCGTTTTAGGTTTGGAACTAAAATTAGCTTTTTATTAACAATAAAGCAAGTATATTATTTGTTAATTTATGAATGTGCTACATGAAATTCGGAATTTGCGCTGGAGGAGGTAAATTTTCGTAGGCTTGTTGACGTGATAACGTCCCCTAGCTTCCTCAATGCTATTATTTAAGAAAATATTCACTTGAGGACGAAACATCTCACAAGCAAGGTCTGCTCATAGAATTTATTACCTATTTTTGTGATTTTTCACTACGTTCAAAATGACGAAACGCTTAACTTGATAACATTGCAAGTCTCCAGCGGGGGACATCTTGCTTGTGCTCTTTAATTATCGGTAGATTAACCGCATATAAATTTTTAATTTAATTAGCTATATTTAAAGCACTAATTAAAAACCAATCAAAATGAAATTCACTTTTCTTTTCGCCTGTTTTTGTATTTTATTGTTCCATTCAGCTTTTGCTCAGACCTATGAAAAGCCTTACGTAGAAAGTGTGGGCGATAGGCTCTGTTACATCACCAAGGTTGAATTCACCAAGCGGAACACCATTGTTAGCTTTGAGCATTTGAACAACAAGGGCTGGATACGCTTAAGTGACCACATCCAAATTAGAACGCCAGAAAATAAAAGTTACCACTATATCAAATCGGAAGGAATCAGCATTGCGCCAGAAATGTATCATTTTAAAGCGGATGAACAGAAACATGCCTTTACGGTGTACTTTGAGCCTTTACCTAAAAACACTAAAATATTTGATGTGATAGAAGTTGAACCCGGAAGCAAGTTTGACTTTAATTTTTATGGCATCAACCTTGAAAAGCAAAGAACTACTGACCTACAGATTCCTCATTTTCAAGCAAGAGAGATAACAGATACAGTGCTTGTTTCTCCGCCTCCACCTCCTTTTTCAGCAGGATTCACAGCCAATAGCTTTAAAGAGATCTACCAATCTTCCCTACAGGGATTAACCGATTATTTTAAACAGCCCGAAGTGTTGAAAGAGCAAGCACATTTAAGAAAAGCTTTTTATGATGCCCTGCTTGCCGAAGGCTTTACCAGTGAACAGGCTATGCAGATTTTGGTTTCCACCCCGTTCAAATAATCTGTAAAATCTTTTGCATGAGGGCTTGTTGATGTGCTAAGGGTCTTATCGAGGGCATCAACCTCCCCACAGCCCCTAACTGTCTGTAGAGTTAAGCGTAGTGCTCTTCGGATTCTTAAATGGAAAAGAGTCTCCAGACTCTTTAAAGTTTTAGTTCTCGCAACTATTCCTTTTTAATTAAGGAGTTTGGAAACTCCTATTTATTATTTAATCCAGAGAGACGTTGCACTTAACTCTCAGGACAGATGGCTTGCGAGTGCTTTTTAATCATTATCGGGCTTGTCGATTGGCAATAAAAAGGCTCACGATTTAATCAACCGAAAGCCTCTTTAATTTTCAATAGTATTTATTTAACCGTAAACGGTACAATTACATTTCCCCACATTAATTTTACCTCGCCCGATTTTTCAATCTTAAAAGTCATTTTTTCGGTGAAATCTTTAGCGGTCATTGCGTTAACTTTAATACGTAAAGCATCATCAGCTTCTGCATATTTAGTACCCCACTGGTTCCAGGTTTTGTTGAAAATGATAGTCCATTCTTTTGCACCAGGAATGCTGTATAAACCATATTTACCAGCCGCCAATGCTTTCCCATTGATTTTAACATCCTTATTCACTTCAAAAACGGTAGCTTCATTAGCTCCTGTTCTCCAAACTTTACCGTAAGGCGCAATCTCGTTTCCAATGGTTCTGCCTTTAACAGAGGGTTGGCTGTAATCAATCGAGACAGTTACTCCTGATTTTAAGGTTTCAGTAACTTTATCTGGCGGACTAGGTCTTTTGCTCTTGTCGGTTTGTGCGTTTACATTAACGGTGGCAAATAAAATAAACAGACTGGCAATAATTGCGATTTGTTTTTTCATGATGTGTTTTCTTTAAAAATTTATGATTTTAGGTTACAAACGTTCATTTATACAATAATGTTTTAGCATATTAAACTCTAATCTATAAAACATTTTTTAAACCTGCATGTTTTAGCAATGAAACAGTACATTTAAGCGTTTAGCTTTACTACATTTGAAAAAAATATTATCCTCAACAAGCATTATATATTGATGAAAATTAAATTTCTGTTGCTTTTCTTGTCTTCCATTTGTTTTCTCAATATTAACTCGGTGCTTGCCCAAAAAAACTACGTTTTAAATGGCGTTTTAAAAGACGCTACCAGTGGAGAAACCTTAATTGGCGCTTCTGTGCAGCTATATGGTAGTGCTACAATGGGAACCGTTACAAATGCTTATGGTTACTATTCGCTAAGCGTTCCAGCTGGTGTTTATCAGGTGGTTTACAGCTATGTAGGCTATCAAACCATCAAAAAAAATATTAGCCTTAATGGCGATATTACCCAGAATATTTCCCTTTCATCTGCAAATCAGTTAAATGAAGTGGTGGTTACCGATGAAAAGCGCAATAACAATGTGGAAAATCCTTTAATGGGCGTTCAAAAGTTAAACGTTAAGGAAATCAATAATATTCCTGTTTTGTTTGGAGAGCGTGATATTTTAAAAACGCTACAACTGTTACCGGGTATAAAATCTGCCGGAGAAGGAAATAGCGGTTTTTATGTCAGAGGAGGCTCGACCGACCAAAACCTAATTTTGTTAGATGAGGCGCCAGTTTATAATGCCTCTCACCTACTGGGTTTTTTCTCTACTTTTAATTCAGATGCCATAAAGGATGTTACTGTTTATAAAGGAGATATGCCTGCACAATACGGTGGCAGATTAGCCTCAGTTTTGGATATTAAAATGAACGATGGCAATAAAAAAGCCTATACCGTTGAAGGCGGACTTGGATTAATTGCTTCGCGATTGAAAGTTGAAGGACCCATAAAGAAAGACAAAAGTTCATTTATGATTAGCGGAAGAAGAACTTACGCCGATACCTTTTTAGCTTTTTCGCCCGATACCAGCGTTAGGGGAAGCAAGCTTTATTTTTATGATTTAAATGCCAAAATGAACTTTATTTTGGATAGCAAAAACAGCCTCTACTTTTCAGGCTATTTTGGTAGAGATAAATTGGGGATTAAAAACAGTTTCGGATTTGATTGGGGAAACACTACCGGAACCATCAGGTTAAATCACTTGTTTTCCAACCGACTTTTTTCTAACACTTCTTTAATTTACAGCAATTACAATTACCTAATTGAAAGCTTATTGTCTGATAATGATTTTAACGTTAAATCTTCGATCAGAGATTTTAATTTAAAACAGGATTTTCAGTTTACCGCCAACAATGCCCACGAGATTAAATTTGGTTTAAATGCCATATATCACACCATCATCCCCGGTAAAATTACGGCAAGCCAAAGCTCAAGTGTAAACGAAAGCCAAATAGAGAACCGTAACGGATTAGAATTGGCCGCTTATTTTTCTGACGAATATAAGATTACCGATGGGCTTAATGTGGCTTATGGCGCAAGGTTTAGCGATTTTGCCGCTTTAGGCTCAGGCACATTTAAAACTTATGACAAAGACGGCAACGAAACCAGCTCAACAAGCTACACAGCCGGAGAAGTAGTGAAAAACTATTTTAATTTGGAACCACGTATTTCGGTGGCCTACAAATTATCAGACAGTAAATCCATAAAGGTATCTTTTGCCAGAAATACGCAAAACTTGCATTTAATGTCTAACTCTACGGCAACTTCTCCTACCGATTTATACATTATGAACAGCAATAATGTGAAACCGGAAATCTCGGATCAGGTTGCTTTAGGTTATTTCAGCAATTTCAAAAACGACAGTTACGAGTTTTCTTCAGAAATCTATTACAAAAACATGAAGAACCAAATTGAATACCGTAACGGTACGGATTTACGTGGAAACAAAAACGTAGAATCTGATTTGCTGTTTGGCGATGGAAGAGCTTATGGTATTGAGCTATTCTTAAAAAAGCGCTTCGGTAATTTTAACGGTTGGATTGGTTATACCTTAGCAAAAACCGAAAGACAGTTTCAACAAATTAACAATGGAAAATGGTTTAACGCAAAGCAAGACCGTACGCATGACCTTTCTTTAGTTGGAATTTACAAGGCTAGCAAACGCTGGACTTTATCTTCAACTTTTGTTTACAGTACCGGAAACGCCATTACTTATCCCAGTGGCAAATATCAGTTAAACGGACAAACTGTTTTTTATTACTCAGAAAAAAACGGTTACCGCACTCCTGCTTATCACCGTTTAGATTTATCCGCAACTTTAGAACCTAAAGTAAATCCAAACAGAAAATACCAGTCGAGCTGGTCTTTCGGGATTTATAATGTTTACAACAGAAAAAATGCTTATTCTATTGATTTTAAAAACGATCCGGATAATCCAAGTAAAACCCAAGCGGTGCAAACTTCCTTATTTGGCATTATACCATCTGTTACCTGGAATTTTAAGTTTTAACACATGAAGAAAGTACACCTTATACTTTGCGCAATAGTAGCTTTAGCTTTAAATGCTTGCGAAAAAGTAATTGATATAAATTTAAAGAACGCAAAACCTGTAATTGTAATTGAAGCTAACGTAAACGACGAATATATGCCTCAGGTTATAAAAGTGACACAAACTAAACCTTTTACAGAAGACAATAGTTTGAGCGTGGTTAGTGATGCCGTTATTACCTTAAAAGATTTAACAGAAAATAAAACTTACCATGTTGGAACTGCGGATGCTGAGGGGAATTATTTTTCTGAGCGTTTTAGAGGTAAGCCGGGCAATACTTATCAAATAAGTGTAAAATCAGACGATGTTACTTACACTGCAAAATCAACAATGCCAAAAAAAGTGATATTAGATTCATTGTCAGTTACAGAGATATCGTTTTTCGGGAAGTCACAAAAATATGTTAAGGTAAATTATGCCGATACCTACGACGTACCCAACCAATACAGGTACATCTTAACCGTAAACAATAAACTGGTTGAGGGCTATTTTGTAGATTCCGACAGATTTAACGATGGCAAATATGTTAGCAATACATTGTTTAACAGTAAACCCGAGCTTAAATCTGGCGATGAGATCAAGCTTGAATTTCAGTGTATTGATATGAATGTTTATCGATATTTCTTTGCCATCTCTCAAATTTCAGGAAACGGTGGGCCGCCAACGGCACCTTCAAATCCAGACTCTAATTTTGATAACGGGGCTTTAGGTTATTTTAATGCGCACACTACCGAAACTAAAACAGCTATTATTAAGTAGTTTTTAGATTTTATAAAGTGGCAAAAAGCAAATCTCAAATTAAATTAGAAACACTATAAATTACTTAACTTTCATTAATTTTTGAAATTAATAAGTGTTTATGGCTATGTTTGGATATTTTCAATTTGACAACAAATGGATGATTTTTTAGCCGCCAGATCTCAAATGGCTCTTTCCCTGGGCTTTCACATTATATTTTCGTGTATTGGGATGGTAATGCCGTTTTTTATGGCAGTATCACATTATTTGTACTTGAAAACCAATAACATCACCTATAAAAACATTACAAAAGCTTGGACTAAAGGAGTTGCTATATTTTTTGCAACCGGCGCCGTATCCGGTACGGTATTGTCTTTTGAACTCGGCTTATTATGGCCCAAATTTATGGAGCATGCCGGTCCAATTTTCGGAATGCCTTTTTCTTTAGAAGGAACTGCCTTTTTTATCGAAGCCATTGCACTAGGTTTCTTTCTTTACGGATGGGACAGATTTAACAAATGGTTTCATTGGTTTACAGGCGTTGTAGTTGGCATAAGCGGTTTATTATCAGGAATTTTAGTAGTTGCAGCAAATGCCTGGATGAACAGCCCATCGGGTTTTGATTATATAGACGGCAAATATTTGAATATAGACCCGATAGCAGCGATGTTTAACGATGCTTGGTTTTCGCAAGCCCTGCACATGTGTATTGCCGCTTTTGCCGCAACCGGATTTGCCGTAGCCGGCGTTCACGCTCTCATGATTTTAAAAAAACAAAGTGTTGATTTTCATACAAAATCTTTTAAAATCGCAGCTATTTTCGCAACAATTGCAGCAGTTCTACAACCGCTTAGCGGAGACATTTCAGCAAAATTTGTTGCAAAAAACCAACCTGCAAAACTGGCCGCTATGGAAGCCCATTTCCATACAGAAAAAAGCGCACCCTTAATTATTGGCGGTATCCCGGATACAGAAAAACAGGAAGTTAATTATGCCATTAAAATTCCGGGAGCGCTAAGTTTTATGGTTCACGGCGATTTCAATACAGAAGTTATCGGACTAGATCAAATCCCGAAAGAAAACCAACCACCGGTTGCAGTTACGCATTATGCTTTTCAAATTATGGTTGGAATTGGGATGCTGTTAATGGCTATTAGTTTTGCCTATTTTATTGCTTTATGGAAAAAAAGAAATTGGCTTGATCAAAAATGGCTACTGAAACTTTTTGTTTGTGCAACGCCATTAGGTTTTATAGCGGTTGAAGCCGGCTGGACAGTTACCGAAGTTGGCCGACAGCCTTGGATTATTAAAAATGTTATGCGTACAGCCGATGCTGTTACCCCAATGCCGGGCATCATTTACTCTTTTTACATATTTACCGCCGTTTATATTTCCCTATCTATTATTGTGGTGTTTATGTTGTACCGCCAAATTAAAATGGTTCCTAAACTTTACGATTCACCAAATATAGCCGACTAAAAGCCATGATATACGTTGTTATTATATTTCTTTGGACAGCAATTTTACTTTACCTCATTTTAGGCGGAGCAGATTTTGGCGCTGGTATTTTAGAGCTTTTCACCTCAGATAATAATAAAAACAAAACGCGTAAAACCATGTATAGGGCAATTGGTCCAATTTGGGAGGCCAACCACATGTGGTTAATTATTGCTGTTGTGATACTATTTGTAGGTTTCCCTAAAATATACACTACCATGTCCACTTACATGCATATTCCGTTGGTTTTAATGCTTTTAGGAATTATTGCCAGAGGAACAGCATTTACTTTTAGACATTACGATGCGGTAAAGGACGAAATGCAACAGGTTTATAATAAAATTTTTGTTTATTCCAGCTTTATTACCCCATTATTTTTAGGAATTATTGCCGGTAGCACCGTAACCGAGAAAATAAATCCCACGGCAACTAATTTTTTAGATGCCTATATTTTTAGCTGGGTAAATGGTTTTTCTTTCACTGTTGGCTTGTTTACCGTTGCAATTTGCGGTTTTTTGGCGGCAGTTTTTATTATCGGGCAAACGCCTGAAGCTTCAGAAAAACAAAGATTTATCAAAAAGGCAAAGTGGTTTAACGTTTTGGCTGTCATTTGCGGAGGTTTAGTTTTTATCGCATCATTAATTGAAAAGATACCTTTAGCCACTTGGGTTTTTGATAATTGGCCCGGAATAATTGCTTTTACATTGGCTACTATTTCTGTAGTAATTCTTTGGCTTATTTGGAATACAGAACATACCAATACCATGCGTTTTTTAGCAGGATTTCAGGTCACCATGATTTTGTTTATTACCACTTGGAAACATTATCCGAATATCATCCTATTAAAAGGCGGTACCACACTTTCTTTATTAGAAGAACAGGGAAATCAAAAAACCATTGAAGCTTTAGGTTGGGCTTTATTAATTGGCAGCGTGTTTATTTTACCAACGCTAATTTATCTAATCTATAGTTTTCAGGTAAAGCAACCGAAGAGCGCATAAAAAAGAGTAAAGATCGCTTCTGGCATAGATTTAAGAAAAAAGACCGCTTCGCTGAAAGAAAAAAGACTGATTTTCTGTGGTGAAAAGAATTTTTATACTTCTCACTTTTAACTTAGAAGCTGTCTAAAAATTATATTGCAATTTCTTTTATAGGTTTCTTTTTGAGGGAAAATAGCGCCCATCACGTCATGTTGATCCGCCAACTGGCGG
>NZ_CAMLIG010000020.1 GCF_946480185.1 uncultured Pedobacter sp.
CCGATGCTTTTCTGCCCAATTCTTCCAACACGAATATAATGGTAGTGGAAGACATATTACCGAAGTTTTTTAAAACGTTGTAGCTTGCCTCAAGTTCGTCATCGCTCAAACCGAAAACCTCGTCGCAAACTTCTAAAATTTTTCTTCCTCCGGGATGAATGGCGTAGGTTTCAATATTGTCAAAAGTCAATTTAGCTTTTTCCAATAGTTTTTCAGCAACGCCTTTAATGCCAGATTTTATCTGTTTAGAGACTTTATTGGTCAATTGCATTTCAAAACCATGGTCGCCGATTTTCCAGGCCATTTCATTTCGGGCTTCGGTAACTACTTCGGTATAAAAGGTATCAAGTTCAAATACTTTCTCCTTGGCATAGGTTTCACTCTGTACTAAAATAGCTGATGCGCCATCCGCAAAAAGCGAATTTGCCAGCCAATTATCCAAAGTGTTTTCTTTTTGAAAGTGTAAAGTACAAAGCTCCACATCCACAATCAAAACGTTTGCTTTAGGTTCGGCTTTGCAAATATAATCCGCAACTTTAAGCGCATTAAAAGCACCATAACAGCCCATAAAATTAATGCAGGTGCGTTCAACACTGGGCTTTAAGCCTAATTTCTCCACTATTTCTATATCCAAACCTGGGGCGTACATTCCGGTACAGCTTACGGTAATGAGGTGCGTAACCTGCTTAACATCAAAAGTTTTGAGTTTGCTCAAGCAATGGTCAATCGCCGAGAGGCATAAATTTAAAGCTGTTTTTTGAAAAATAGCTCCGCGTTGCGCTGTGGTTGGGAATGGTTGCAGACCTGCATCGTTTCCGAAAAATTCGTAACTGCCTTTACCGGCGCCAAAATCATTTAAAACAGAATAACGATGCGCAATCCCTGAAACTTGATACAATTTATGTAATCTGCGGGCATTTTCTTCGTTGAGCTGATGTGCGTCCTTCATGAACTCAAAAATCTGCTCTTGCGAAAACTTATTGGAAGGATTACTGGTGCCAATTGCCGAAATGATGCTCCTCATTTAATCTATTTTTCTACTTTTATAAATATAATTTTTTGATGGATAAAAAATTTAGGAGCGTTTTATTACACCTGCGTTTTCCCTTTTCTTTATTGTTGTTGCCGGTTTTTTTGTTTGCATTGGCTACCGTACCCATTGTTAACAATACTAATGCCGTACTGGTTTTTTTAATACTGCATTTTTTGGTTTATCCCGCAAGCAATGGCTACAATAGCTATTTTGATAAAGATGAAGGAAGCATAGCGCTCATTAAAGCTCCGCCAAAGGTAAACCGTACTTTATACATTACGTCAATTAGCTTGGAATGGATTGCGGTGTTGCTTGCTTTGTTGGTAAACATCAAGTTCTGTGTTTGTGTTTTGATTTATAATCTTTTGTCGAAAGCCTACAGTCATCCATCTGTGAGGTTGAAAAAATATCCAATCATTAGTTTTTTGGTGGTGTTTATTTTTCAGGGAGGTTTTGTTTACTACACCTGTTATACAGCTATTACCCTACCTATTGTCGATTTTTATTCGGAGGATTTTATAGCTTGTTTAGTTTCTTCCTGTTTAATAGGCGCATCGTATCCGTTAACGCAAATTTACCAGCATGAGGAAGACAGCAAAAGAGGCGACCGTACTTTAAGTATTTTGTTAGGCTATAAAGGTTCTTTTGTTTTTTCGGGAATCGTGTTTTTTATCGGCTTAAGCCTGATGTTTTATTATTGGCTATTGGCAGGCAAACTGTTGAATTTTTACGTTTTCGCGATTTGCACCTTACCAATTCTGGTTTACTTTATCTGGTGGTTTTTTAAGGTTTTAAAGGATGGGAAAAATGCAAATTTTTTGAATGCCATGCGAATGACTTTTGTTAGTGGTGTGGCGATGTTGGTTTATTTTGGATGGTTGGTTTTGGCGAGGTGATTTTTTTAAAAATTAAAAATATCTATTGAAAAAACCGTAAATTGGATTTTCATATAAATAAGAAATGGAACGGCTAAAGTCATTTATTCCTGATATTACCAAGCTCTGTAAATTGCACAGGGTTAAAACTTTACACGCATTTGGCTCTGTTTTAACCGAAAACTATAACTCGAAAAGCGATATTGATTTGATTGTTGATTTTGCTAACATTCCTGTTGAAGATTATACGGACAACTATTTTGACTTTAAATTTTCTCTTCAAGAAATTCTTAAAAAACCGATCGATTTATTAGAGGAAAAAGCTATCAAAAATCCATATTTTAAAAAATCACTAGACCAACAGAAACAATTGGTATATGAATAATAATATACAGGCTCGGCTTTTCGATATTAGTAAGTTAAGCCACGCCGTCATGTTGAACGATAGTGAAACATCTCACAAATAGGTATTACCTCCTACAAGGAAACTTTTCGCATGAGATTTCTCGTACCTCGAAATGACGAAACCTGGAGAGAAAACCTCAAATAACCAAATTGCTTCTACACCAGCGAAGTTCTGAGAAGGTTTTAAACCTCCACCACACTTTCCTTCGTTACCGCAAAAACCTGCTCCTCTTTTTTTGGTTTGATATTATACAAGCCTGTGAAAACACTAAACGCCGGCATCACGGCATAATCTTTTCCAAAATAAAAGCAGGGAAATTTTAAGCGTTGCCTTGCCTTACCAACTACGGTTACGCCCGGATGAATATGTCCACTGATGGGATATAATTCTTCTTCGGTACATTTTGGTGCATCGTGGATAAAACAGAAAGGTCCAACACAAAAACTTGGTTCGTGAATTTCAATATCCATGGAAGCATAATCAGCTTTCGCTAAACGGTCGTGATTGCCTTTGACCAATAAAAAATTTGTTTGTTGATAGTTTTTCCGCCACTGATAGAATTCATCTATATCAGCGTTTAATCCATGATGAAACATATCTCCATTGATGAGCAAAGTGGTGGGCTTGTATTTCTGTAAAATTTCATCTAGTCTGATTAAATCCTGTTTTGCTACACTCGCCGGAACTGGAATGCCCGCCTGCCTAAAATGAGCAGATTTGCCTAAGTGTAAATCCGAAATGGCCAAAAGCTGGTGTTTCGGGAAATAAATTGCTCGTTCCTTATCTAAAATTAGCTCTTCGCCGTGGGTGGTGATGGTCATTTATTCAGGTGATTTGTTGTCAGTTTGTTAGGTGGTTAGTAATCAGTTTTTTAGGTGATTGGTAGGAATTCCGTGGTCAAAAATTAACCGCCGTTGATATACTAATTAAACAAACCTCTCTCTTGTTTATTTGAGATTTTTACGATCCGTTATTTTTTTAGCGGATAGCTCGCTTACTACTTTTTTACCGGTTTTTTCTTCAATTTCTTTACGGGTATTGCCTGCAATAGTGCCGCCTTGGTTGGCAATTGTTTTATTCTCTGCGAAAGTTTTTGGCTTTTTTTCTTTGCTTATTTCGGTAGTTGTTGCTTCGGCAAGCATGTTGAGCACCAATTCCAAATTGGTCATATTATCCCTTAAATTTTCCTTTTTTAGGTCTTTATGTTTCTTGTATTCCTTTACTGAAAATCCGCTCCAAGCTTTGGTAATCTCATCGGTGAGTATAGCATATTCTTGTCCTTTTTTTACCCCTCGGCTATCCCATTCATCAGTAAGTTCTTTACGGACTTCAATGCTTTTTAAACGCTGATTAATCCATTCTTTGCTATAACCTTTTTTAAGATAAGTTTCCATTAATCGGTCTATACCTAATTCGGGATCTTCTATTTCATCAATTCTTTCTCTGGCAACTTTAGCTATCCACAATTTAAAAGGTTCTGCTTTAGGCGATGGAACAGACTGTATTAAACGGAATAGTTGTTCGGTATCCGCAATATCAGTTTTGTAAAACTTTCCGTCTGTTGATTGCATTTTCAGTTGTCCGATTTTTTCGGACAACTCACTTCCTTCTTTTTTTAGTTTCGCCTTTAAATCGCTCCAATACTTTCGTGGTCTTTCAGTTTCAGTCAATATTTGTATAATATCAACAACGGAAAAGTACCATTTTTCATCTTCATCATTCCAAATGCTACGTACCTGTTTTTCTTCAAATAATTTTATGGATGTGTTTTTCATATTCAACTTATTACCTAAAACTTATCACCTATAACTTAAAACCTACAACTTAATCAATCCTCTATCAATCTCCTGTCCGAATCCGCTTTCATCCTTGCGATGCGTTCTTCCAAAGCTTCGGAGCTCATGCTTTCCCGCAAGCTGTCTACTTTTATTGGAAAAGATAGCGGTGTAAAACTGTTTGGATGCGTGATAATGATATTTCCTTTCTGTATCCGCTCTAAAGCGGCGGCCAGTCTGGGTTCTTCCAATTGCTGATAAAACACCTCGTCATAAGCCTGCCGTAAAAGTAAATTATGTTTATCGAAATCGCTAAAAACCTTGAAAAACAAACCCGCGGACGACTGCAAATGTTTATTGGCAACGTATTTCCCAGGATAGCCCTGAAAAATCAGACCCGAGATACAGGCGATATCTCTAAATTTTCGGCGGGCCATTTCGGTGGAGTTTATACTCGAAGTAATATCCTGAGTGAGATTTTTGGGCGAGAAAACATCATAAGCAATGGCATCATCCATCGGGATTTCGGTATCGCTCAGCAGCTCAAAACCGTAATCGTTCATCGCAATGGAGAAAGTAATGGGCAACAATTTGCTTAAGCGATAAGCAGCCAAAGCGGCCAAAACCTCGTGTACCAAGCGCCCTTCAAAAGGATAAGCGAACAGATGGAAGCCCTCTTTATTGTTGATGAGCTCAATCAACAATTCATCGTTTTTTGGAACATGGGAACGTTTTTCCTGCAATAAAAACAATGGATAAGTCGCATTCAGTTCCTCGTCCTTATGGTTTTTATCTAAAGCTTCGTTGTATTTTTTGCGCAACACAGCACCTAAGTTTGACGATAAAGGCAACCTTCCACCGAGCCAGCTTGGCGAAACGGCATTTTTCTTTTTGCTCAAGCGAACCACCACGGTCATGTCCTTCACCTGCACAAATTCTAAAACCCGACCGGCCAACCTAAAATTATCGCCAGCTTTTAAACGGCTCACAAAATATTCTTCGATCATGCCAATATAACCTCCGGATAAAAACTTCACTTTCAACATGGCATCGCTTACAATGGTTCCAATATGCAAACGATGGCGCATGGCCAATTGCCGGCTTTTCACTTTCCACAAGCCGTCATCCTCATCTTTAGCCACTTTTTTAAACTCAGTGTAGGCGGTCAAACTTTCCCCGCCCGAGGTGATAAACCGCATTACCCAATCCCATTCCTCGGGTAAAATCATGTGGAAAGCATGGGTGTTTTTAATTTCCTCGTATATGATTTTATCGTCGAAACCATCGCCTATGGCTAAGGTTACCAAATACTGAATCAAGGTATCAAAAACCATAATTACCGGTTCCCGGCTTTCAATATCACCATTTTTTGCTGCTT
The DNA here is from genome assembly GCF_946480185.1 of uncultured Pedobacter sp. Next base: position 5,468 of record NZ_CAMLIG010000020.1, read on the forward strand.
CCTTAATGGCAGCGGCTTCTACCAATTCCAAGGCGTGGGTTGGCAAAAAATAGATTTTTGAGGTTTCGTAAGGAGAATGTCCCGAACGGCCAGCTCTTTGTAAAAACCGGGCAACACCTTTCGGCGAACCGACTTGCACCACGGTATCCACCGGTTTAAAATCCACGCCTAAATCCAAGGAGGAAGTTGCTATAACCGCTTTTAATTGACCGGTGTGTAAAGCATCCTCAATCCAGTTGCGCAATTCAAAATCTATGGAACCATGATGAATGGCCAATTGCCCAGCAAGTTCGGGTTCGAGGTTGAGCAGATGCTGGTACCACATTTCCGTTTGCCCACGGGTATTGATAAAAATTAAAGTGGTTTTACTTTTTTCGATGATGGGCAAAAGTTTGTACGCCAGCTTTAAGCCGAGATGACCAGCCCAAGGCAAAGTTTCGATATCATCCGGAAGGATGGATTTGATTTCGATTTTCTTTTCTAAATCGGCTTTTATAATGATGCGTCTGCTATTGGCATCCGGATTTAACACCTGCATCGCTTCGTCAATATTTCCGATGGTTGCAGAAATTCCCCAAACTCTTAACACTTCATTGTTTGCAAGTTTTTGTAAGCCTTTAATCCGCGATAAAGCGAGTTCTACCAAAACGCCACGCTTGCTTCCTAAAAGCTCATGCCATTCGTCCGCAACCACGCATTTTAAGTTTTTGAAAATCTTAGAAGACTCTTTTTGCGATAAAAGCAGGTGCATACTTTCTGGCGTAATTAACAGAATCTCGGGCATTGATTTTTTCTGTTGGAGCTTTTCGGCTTGCGAAGTATCGCCGTTTCTAACGCCCACCATCCAGTCTAATTCCAATTCTAGCAAGGTTTCTCGCATTGCCCGAGCTAAATCTTTTGCTAACGAACGCAAAGGCGTAATCCAAATTAATTGCAAACGGTCTTTCTGTTTTTTGTTTTTCGCTTCTGGCTGATTTAAAGCATCAATCACCGCCGCCAAAAACAGCGAATAAGTTTTTCCGAATCCTGTGGGCGCATTTACCAAACCGCTATAACCGTCCAGATAATATTGCCAGGCATCTTCCTGAAATTTGAAAGGCTTTTTTTTATCGGCTTTAAGCCAGGCTTTCACCTTTTTGTAGCCTTTGGTTTTTGTTAGCTCCATCGTTTAATTAAAAAATGAACCACATAAGGTTATGCTGTTATTTAAAAGATTTCATCTACATATCGTAATGTTGAACGATAGTGAAACATCTCACAAACAGGTATTACACGCTGTATGCAGACTCGCCTTTCCCTCGCTTATTAAAAAAATTGTATTCCATCCATAAAAACCTATGTGGTTAAAAAACTATAACGTTGATTGCAAAAGCTGTTGCAAATCTTGCAAAGTATTAATTTCCGAAGCATTTTTGTCTTTTCGCCACCGTAAAATCCGTGGAAAGCGTAATGCCAAGCCCGCTTTATGTCGTTTGCTTTCCGCGATGCCTTCAAAAGCGATTTCGAACACCAGCTCCGGTTTTACGGTACGTACTGGACCAAATTTTTCAATGGCGTTTTTGTTCACAAAAGAATTGACTTCCTTAATTTCTTTATCGGTTAAACCGGAATAGGCTTTGGCAATGGTAACTAAATTCTCGCCATCACGCACTGCAAAAGTATAATCTGTAAAAAAATTTGCCCGCCTACCGCTTCCTTTTTGTGCATAAATCATCACCGCATCAACCGTGTAGGGGTTTACTTTCCATTTCCACCAGTCGCCACGTTTACGGCCAGCATGGTAGTGCGAATCCAGCTTTTTAAGCATGATGCCTTCGCTGTTTAACTCCCGTGATTTTTGCCTTTCTATTGCCAGTTCTTCCCAGGAATTACATTTCACTACCTCAGATAAAAGCACATGATTTGCATCCAATTTCCCGATGATATTTTCTAAAATTTTTCTGCGTTCGCTTAACGGATGTTCGCGAAAATCGTTTCTTTCAAACTCCAATAAATCGTAAACAAAAAAACCGATAGGTGCGTTTTCCAATTCTTTTTTGCTAATATTTTTACGGTTTAAACGCTGTTGCAAAGTACTGAAAGACAATACCGCTTTATCTTTAACCGCTAAAATCTCGCCATCTAAAACTACGCCATCTGGCAAAGCATCCACCAAAAAATGAAGTTCTGGAAACTGGTCTGTCACCAGTTCTTCGCCCCTGCTCCAAATAAACAGCTCGCCGTTACGTTTCACAATTTGTCCGCGGATGCCGTCCCATTTCCACTCTGCTTGCCAATTTGCAATATCGCCCAAGTTTTCCGGTTCGGTATCTAAAGCGTAAGCGAGGCAAAAAGGGTAAGGCCAAGAATTATCGGTATTCACGTGTTCACCGTTGATTAAATCGGCGAAAGTCATCGAATATGGATCCCATTTTCCCATAATGCTGTGGGTAATTTGAACGCTTTCTAAACCGCTCTGTTTGGCTAAAGCGTTGATTAGGTTTTTAGATGAAATCCCTATTCGGAAATTCCCGGAAATGAGCTTATTAAAAATGAACCGCTCGTTAGTTTCCAAACTGTTCCAAGCATTTAAAATAAAATCTTTTTTGATGTCATCATCTTTGCCTTCTAAATCCTGAAGGCTTTCAATCCATTGGTGAAGGTGAAAATCTGATACATTTTCTGCCGGAGGTAAAAGCAAAGCGATGGTTTCGCTTAAATCGCCAACGTTAGCGTAGCTTTCCGTAAAAAGCCATTCGGGGATATCCGCAATATCAATAGCCCAATATTTTAATAAGGAAGATTTAATCGGGCGTTTCGGTTTTTTGCCGGTGAACAAAGCAATTACCCAGACTTTATCTTTGTCATCGGCTTCGTTAAAATAGTCGACCAAAGCGCCAATTTTATCATTGGTTTTATTGCTGAGTTCCAGCTGTTGGATGAGTTGGGCGAAACGTTTCATTCTGTTTTGGGGGTTTTGGGTTCAGAATTAGACTGCTCCGTTTCGGCTAAATCAGCTTTATTTTCTTCATCATCTTCCTGTCCAAAATGCGTAGCAACTACCTCAGAAGAGATTCCGTTTTCATTTAAATACCTTGAAAAAGCAGAAGTAAAACCGTGGGTAACATAAACTTTTTCAGCTTCTGTTGCTTTAATGGCTTGCAATAATCCGTTAAAATCGGCATGGTCGCTCAAGGCAAAACCTGCATCGGCACTTTGCCAGCGGCGGTGCGAACGTACCTGCATCCAACCAGAACAAATCCCGGTAACGGGATGGCTTAAACTTTTCATCCAACGGCTATCCCGCATGGCTGGGGGAACAATTACAATTCCGTTTTGCAATTGGTCTTTGGTAATTTCGGGCGTAATTCTGGTGGTTTCCGGGAGCGGGACACCTGCTTCAATAATGACTTCGTTTAAGTTTGCGATGCTATTATGAACGTAGATGGGCACATCACCAGCCAAATTTTTAATGAGCCTTTGCGCTTTACCTAAACTGTATGCAATTAAAACACTCGTTTTTTGGTGTTCGATGTTATTGCTGATCCAGCTTTTAATCCCATCAAAAACTACTTGCTGTTTTTGCCATTTATAAATCGGCAATCCAAAAGTGCTTTCCGAAACAAAAGAATGGCATTTTACAGGTTCAAAAGGCGTACTGATGCCATCATCCTCAATTTTATAATCTCCGGAAATTACACAAATTTCTCCTTTATATTCCAAGCGAACCTGGGCAGAACCGATGATGTGCCCGGCAGGGAAAAAGGAAATATTTACGCCGTTTCGTGTAATGCTTTCGCCGTACGCCAAAGTTTGCACATCCAAATCTGGGCTAATTCTCCTCTTAATTATGGGACTTGTTAAGGTATGGCAGAGGTAATGTTTATTGCCAAACCGAACATGATCTGCATGGCCATGCGTGGTTACCGCATAATCCACCGGCCACCAAGGGTCAACGTAAAAGTCGCCTTGCTTGCAGTAAATTCCTCTTTTGGTAAATGTGATTAGCGCCATTTTCTGATAAACAAGTGAGCTGTGATTTTGTTGAATAAAAACTGTGCCGAGAGAATGTAAGTTCTGGACTTAAAAAGAATAAATGAGTGATGCTATTGTTTTTACTAAATTAGCACCTTGTAACGTTTTTGGATTTACTTTAAAATAGCAAAAACAATATCCGCAGAATTTTATTATATGATAAGTTGAGCAAAGCTAACCCGCTCCAAACTTTACGGTAGCAATATAAATTAAAAGAACGGACGAGACTTTGAAAGAAATTAAGCCCGTCAGATAAAAAAGATGTCCAAATTACCCAAACGATACCGATTTATTGATTTATCAGATTACGGCAGGCTTCCAGGACGTTGGATAGCTACCTCGCTAATGAAAACAAAGGTAAGACCAATTGACATTACAACTTTATTTGTTATCGCCGGTTTATCCGCAATTGTGGCAATTCTTTTAGGATACCCCGTTTTAGCGGCCCTGCTTCTGATTTTAAAGTCAATTTTAGATGCCTCAGACGGAGAATTATCGAGATTAAAAAATACGCCTTCTTACACAGGCCGTTATTACGATTCCATTTCTGACATTATTTTAAACTTTTTGTTTTTGCTTACCTTTTTGCACATTACACAAGGCTCTGTTTTGTATATGCTTTTGGCATTTGTTTGCATACAAACGCAAGGTACAGTATATAATTATTACTATGTTATTTTACGACACAGCGTTGCAGGTGATTCTACAAGTAGGGTGTTTGAAAATCATATTCCTACAGCCTTAAGAGGTGAAAAGCAAAGTACAGTAAACTTTTTATACAAAACATACTACCTGCTTTACGGTGCTTTCGACAAAATTGTTTACCAAATGGATAAAGATGCCGTAAATAGCAAACCATTACCTAAATGGTTTATGACTGTGATTTCCATGTATGGATTGGGATTTCAGTTACTTTTAATGGCGATTATGTTGTTGCTTAATTTGGAAGCCTATATAATTCCTTTTTTTATCTTCTACTCTATTTTTATCTTGGTTATTGTTGGTATTAGGCGTTGCCTTTTAGGAACAAAAGTTTATCCTGTTTAAAAAAAGCGATTTAGTAATCCAATTTTTTGCAAACAAAAAATCCACTTCCTAATAACAGGAAGTGGATTTTCTTGAATGTTTTTCTTAACAGATTATTTTCTGTTTTTAAAGAATTTAAAATCTTTACCAATAAATTTGGCTCTAGAACCCAATTCTTCTTCAATACGTAATAACTGGTTGTATTTTGCAATCCTGTCCGAACGTGAAGCTGAACCAGTTTTAATTTGACCGCAGTTTAAAGCAACTGCTAAATCTGCAATAGTTACATCTTCAGTTTCACCAGAACGGTGAGACATTACTGTAGTATAACCTGCATTTTGCGCCATAGTTACCGCATCAATAGTTTCGGTAAGTGAACCAATTTGGTTAACTTTTACTAGAATCGAATTTGCAGTATCGTTATCAATACCTTGGCTCAATTTCTTAACGTTGGTTACAAACAAATCATCACCTACTAATTGTACTTTATCACCAATTCTTTCGGTCAATAATTTCCAGCCATCCCAATCATTTTCATCCATACCATCTTCAATAGAGATGATTGGATATTTTTCTGTTAAAGAAGCTAAATACTCAACTTGCTCTGCACTTGTACGTTTTGCGCCATTTGGTCCTTCAAATTTAGAATAATCATAAATCCCATCTTTGTAAAACTCAGAAGAAGCACAGTCAAAAGCTAAACAGATGTCAACACCCGGTTTGTAACCTGCTTTTTCAATCGCTTTTAAAATGGTTTCAACGCCATCTTCAGTACCGTCAAAAGTTGGTGCAAAACCACCTTCGTCTCCTACCGCTGTTGACAAACCTCTATTATGCAAAATTGCTTTTAAGCTATGGAAAACTTCTGTTCCCCAACGTAAAGCTTCAGAGAAAGAAGATGCGCCAACTGGCATAATCATAAATTCTTGGAAAGCGATAGGCGCATCAGAGTGCGAACCACCGTTTACAATATTCATCATCGGGATTGGAAGTGTATTTGCATTTACACCGCCCACGTAGCGGTATAAAGGCTGACGGCTTTCTTGTGCTGCCGCTTTAGCTACTGCCAAAGAAACACCCAAAATAGCATTTGCACCTAAATTTCCTTTATTTTCTGTACCGTCTAAATCAATCATTAATTTATCAATTGCATTTTGTTCAAATACATCAATACCTTTTAATGCTTCGGCAATTTTTTCGTTAACGTTGGCTACAGCTTTTAAAACGCCTTTACCTAAATATACAGATTTGTCTTTGTCACGTAGTTCAACAGCTTCGTACTGCCCAGTTGAAGCACCAGAAGGTACCGCTGCTCTGCCTAAAATACCGTTTTCGGTGATTACATCTACTTCAATAGTAGGATTTCCTCTAGAATCAAGGATTTGTCTTGCGTGTACATCAAGAATTAAGCTCATCTTATTTTGAATTTATTTTTGTCTAATTTACACTTAGTGTTAAAATTACACTAAAGTAAAGAATTTTGTTGATTTGCCAAATATAGCAATTGTTTTTTGGGTGATGTAGCTCCATAAAGCGGATAATTTCCTTTCAAAGTTTTAATCAATGTTTAATACGAGGTTGTTTAAGTCTAAAACCAAAACCCTATAAAACAGTTAAGCTCCAAACGGGGAGAGTGGAGCTTAAACTAACCAATTATAAACCTAAATTAAACGAAAGGGCTGTAGGGGTAGGAGTCTCAGCCTATTACGATTTAGGGAGTTAGTTTATAGCATCAAAATTCAGCTAAAATCAGACGAAAAAGAACAAATAACCACTTCTTCTGGTTATCAAATTTGTTGTTTACACTATGTGAAGTTAAAGAATATTTCGGTTACAGCATTCCTTCATCTGAAAAACTATAATAGCCTTCATTAGTTATTATTAAATGTTCCACAATCTTAACCTCTAAAATCTTTCCAGCAGTAACCAGTTTTTTAGTTATCGATATATCAGGATGACTTGGTTTTAAATTCCCACTCGGATGGTTATGAGCTAAAATTATATTCGATGCCCCTGCTTTCATTGCCGTTCCAAATATCAATTTTAAATCTACAACAGTTCCATCAATTCCACCTCTTGAAATCGGTAAAATTCCTAAAACCTTATTCCCTTTATTCAATAACATGATTTTAAACTGTTCATATAATTCAATAGAATTCTTGTCCCAGTCATCAAGAAATATCTGATAGGCAGTTTTAGATGAAGTAACTTTTAGTCGTTCTGACGGCTTAATTTTAGGCTTATAAACCAGTTCAATTTCACTTACAACCAATAAGTTGTTTACATTTTGTTCCATAATTTTAAATGATTAAATGTTTAAGAATTAATTATGAAACTGTAATCAGCTTTGGGGTTAACTAAGTAAAGAAGCAACGCAATAAATGGACTGCGTGGTTGCTATTAGGTGGGTTTATGGCGGAATTTCTTTAAACGTGTTAAAACCACAAGCTTAAATTTGTTGAGATTATTGATTATATATATTCCCTCCATAGAAAGCACAGGGTCAATTTTTAATATCCAGAATTTATCAGAATTGGTTTCTTAAGGGGTATATGTAAAATTTGGATATTAGATGAGTTGATAAATTTCCTTAAAAAAGTAAATTCTTGACGTTAACTATATAGTGACAAGTTTTAATAAAAATGAGGAAACTTAAATTGGTGGAATATTGTTAATTGATGTTTAATGTGGTGTTAATTCTATCTTATTAAAAGGGAGACAGTTATATAAAGAATTTTAATAACGAGTTCCCCTTTTAATAATATATTGTCCTTCGCTTTGGAATAGATTCAACCCACTGTAAGGTTTTAGTGTTTTTAACTTTTATAATGAACTGGACTCACTATATTTAATAAAAAGTGATTAAGGAAGTGTAATCAATTTGTCCGCAATTTTCTAAATGTGTTGTCAATAGGAGCGTTTTTTTTTAAGATAAAGCAAGCCAACTTGTTACAAGAGAAGAATATTCTCCAAAAGTTAATTCTTCTGGTGTCCACTGGTTCTCTTTACACAATTCAGGTAAGTCAGATAGAAATTTCATATAGTCCTTATTAACATTACTCGCACTTGGTATAACTTCATCAGTTTTGTTAGATAACCAATTGCGTATAACTTTAATTGCTTCTTCAGTTTTGTCGGAATGGCTTTTAATATCTTGCCCTGAAATATCAGAAATAAACTGTTTAAACCTAAACTTCTCGCTTTCAAGAATCAAGTATTTATTATCTCGTTGCTTCTTTGTGCCGTATTCAATTGCACCGATGCAAATACCCAATTCTAAAGGCATATTAAATCGTGGGAGTTTCGCTGTTTCATCTAATGTAACTCGAGACAAGTCATGAATTGAATATTTACTTTCTCTAATAAGTTCAATTATATTTTTAATTCTAATTCCCGATGAGTCTTCAAATTCTTTTGAGCATCTTAGAATAAACCCACACTTATGTGTTGCAAATAAAATTGCATTGAATATTGTACTATAATCATCATCGAAAGGACAATTTATGAATACGTTTCTTTCGTAATCTTTTGTCAAGCTCATTTATTTGCTTTTTTTTCGATTCTTTAAATTAATAACGGCTCTCTCAGATTGTTTTGCTATTTCTTTTTTAACATTTGGATTAGATTGTATTTTGACTGCTTCTTTTCTGACACCTTTAAACGGTTTTCCATCAGATTTAACATCTATGAATTTACCGGTCGAAGTGTCTCTTTTTACGTAATTTCCGGTCGAAGGATTAAAAACCTGAGTTCTTCCTTTAATTGCACCCTTTCTGGAATCTTTACCGCTATTTGTGGCCATATCTTAAGTCAATGTTTCTAAGTGCGATTTTTAATATTATGCTAACTTATATATATAAAACACCTTAGGTTTTATACTGTAAAATGGTTGGATTTTTTGGTTCGTCCGTACTAAGATAACGGTTGTTAATCAGTAATGAAAATCTTTATTTAAATAAAGATTTTCTAAGTCTCCGCAAGTTAAAACCCGTTATTATTGTCGGAATTGATATTAACTCTTCTTTTTACACTCACTATTAAAATTGCATTTTAAGGCTTAAGACGATACTTTCATGAATTCAAAATCAACCTTAGCTGAACAACACCAAGTTACAACTCCAACAACGTCAGCTTCATTTAATGGAACTGGTTTATCTTTTTCCTTTCCTGTAGTAAGAAACTGTTTACTTCCTAAAGTGAGTAACTGCCTTATGATGTACTTTTCTTTTTGTAATATCATTAGCAACATTCCGCCTAAAGGTTCTATTTTCTGATTTATAAAAACAACACATCCTCGCTTAATGCCAAATTGGTCTGCATCGTTATTAAGCATTTCAAAAACTGAATGAATTTGTAAATCAGTAAAGGATTTTGATAAAACCTTAGGAATGGAGTCTATATTGAGACTGGAATTACTAACACCAGATTGAATTTTATTTTCAGCTAAAATCATAATGAATATCACTAATGAAATTCAAAATTACTAAAAATATTAGCAAATAAAAAATGGCGAGATATATTTGGGTAAATAATATATAAATTGATATCCTTAATTTCAATAAATGGTTTCTTAAGGTTGTGTACTAATTTTAAATATTCAAATAAGGAAAATTCTCAACATCGATAATGTTTAAGAAAACACCATATAGGAGTAGAAATAGCACTTTTGGAATTTAATGCTATTTTTTGTTAGTAATTTTTTTTCTGAACAGTTTTTTAATTTCTACATTCGAGCAGTCGTTAAATAAAAAGAAACCCCAAGTATGGACCTTGAGGCTAGAAACATCAACAAATAGTTTTGGAAGCTATCTGGTATAGTTTTAAGAGTTTAATGCATTAACTCATCCGAGAAAAGAACAGTAGAGAGTACTTAGTGGGTACTCTTTTTTCTTTACTGTATATTCAAATGTATATTCCTCAGAGGTATAAATGAATTTTGGTTTTCCACACACAAACGAGTCACGTTCGTGTAAGTGAAGTAAAGGTTTGTATAAAGCTTATTATTAGGTATTTATATTGTGGAAAACTAAAAACTATTAAAAAAAAATTCCCTAGAAATATTGAAAATAACTGATTTTATGTCCCTAATTTCAATAAACTGGTTTCTTAATGGTGATCTTGATTATTTGGATGTTGATGTGTTGTGGTTCCTACCTTATTAAAAGGGACTTCTTTTAATTGATTGTCAACATCGCACCTCGCCCGGGCATTGATTAACTTGCTGTTATACGCCGTTTATTTAGTTGTATTCCCTTCCTAAAGCTTGGGTTAAAGTCGTACTTCTAGTCGTTCCCATCTGTTCCTGTTTTTCAGACAACAACTGATTTTCATTCAATTCAATTATCAAATCAGATATATCTTCAGGATTATCTAAATTAATATTTTTCAGATTTAATTTATAATTCGATGCTTTCACAGGTGATTTTTCTCCGCCTATTGTAAGGACAATTGATACTGAAAAATCATTTTTAGTCAACTCATCTACGGTTAAAATAATTTTGTCATTTTTCATCATAGGCGTTCCAAAATGCAATAAGTCTTCTTTTCCATCAAGGCTAAAAGGTTGCTTTTTTTCGGCTTGACTATTCAATAATCCTGGAACTACTAGTAATCTATAGATAACATTTTTCTCATTCTGCATTTTAGAGAAATTAAAAAGAAAAACCGTGAAATCAATAATATATCGTGATGGATTTTGAATCAAATAAGCGGAGTTAAATTTTATATATCCTTCAATGTTCGGGTAAGAAATTTTTCTAAAGAGTGCTTCAACAAAATAATGAGGTGCAGGTTTAGTTTGACCGTCAAGCCTAACAAAATAAGTATTGTCATATTGATGGGGTTTATATGGGCTTGGTTGAATTTCAAATATATATAAGTTTTCATTTATGCTTTGTTGCAAAACAGTTACTTTAATTCCAATAGGTAATGGTGTTATATTATCTGATATCTTGTTGATAATCCAGTCTTTTTCTTTATAGTCTAAAACGGGAGATAAGTTTCCCTGAAATTTTTTCTCCTTAGTATCTGCATCAACAACACCAACTGGCGCACCCCAAATAACGATGCCTCCTTCTGAATTTAAGATACCACAAATTGCTCTTATAATACCTTTTATATTATCATTGAAATTTCCATATTTCTTAGAGAAGGCCTTAAATTCGATATTATTACTTTCGTCTTTTTCTTCAACAAAATAGGTTTCAATATCTTGATAAGTCAAATTATTTAAATCTTTTCCAAATATAACCCGTGAAAAATTAATCATTTTAATATTATTTAAGTTAAGTGGATTTTTTGTTTAATACTCCTAAAGCCCAAATTAATGTTAAAATCAAATATCGTAGCGGATAAACAATCATGAAGACAATTATTATTAACCATTTCCCTACATGTGATAAATCCTTTTTGGAATATATTTTTGAATTACTTTTTATTAATTGTTGATTTAGTTGGGCTATTTGTTTTTTGGTGGTTTCATAAGTTTTCCAAGTAGAATGTGGCGGTGGTAATGGAAGTCCTTTTAAACTTGATATAAATTCATTAAAAGGAACAGTCATATATTTTTTAGTTTGAAGAAAATGGTGTACTCTTTTTAATTCAGACATTTTTTTTAACTCTCCTTCTAATTCATAGGATGTTGCTTTTTTAAAGTTTGTTAACACAGACAATCTATTAGTATTTATATGTTTAACAGTTACTGGAAATTGCAGTATTTCAAGTAAAATATAGAGTTTTCTAAGACTAGCATTTTCCCACGGTTTTAATTTAGGGTTCATTTCATTTAATTCTTCAAATGAAGGTAGTTGAGATTTTACCCTATTTATTCGAGCCTTATAAATGTATATATTTGGGTCAAAAGGATCGGATTTGTTAACGATGACATCTTCAAAGCTTTTAAGTTTTGGAAATGTTGATTTTAATGAATCTCTTTTATAATTCAGATATGTTATCTGCTTTTTAATATTATCTCTATTATAATAATTAAAGTAATTTATCGCCCAAAGTCCAAACCAAGACACACCTAAGAAACAAACACATGAAAAAAATATAATAACCTCTTTAGCTATTTTTCGTTTGATTGAGTAGTTCATAGTTATTTTTTCAATGGAGAATAACGTTTAATTGAGGCTCTGTTCTTTTTCGTTTACACTTTGCCCGGACACAACTTTAACACTGGCTGTTATGTCGCATTTTCTCTTACATTCTTAAAAGACCATTTTAGCAAAATAACAAATAGTCTTAATGGGTAAACAACAATCCCAAAAAGCACTATTGTCCATAATATGAATTTATAGATATAATCGTGACTTTTTATACTACCTTTTGACGAATTTATATTGTTCTGTGCCAGTTGTTTTTCGCCTAGTAACTTTTGCTCAACTACATCACTGTTGAATTTAAGACCTGCATTAATTTTAGAATCAAATGATTGTTTTGTTCCTAAGTCATAGTCCTCAGAAAAAGTTTTGTATAGTTTATCTTTGTATTCATCGTCCTTAAGCAAATGCCGGAATGTACTTAATGACACAAAGTCAAAAACAGTTGTTGAGTCTCGAAATGAAAAGCCTTTTGGTATAGGAGGAAGCTGTTTCGGGTAAATTTCCTCTCCTCCATATTTTTTAAAAATGTCTAGATGAGTATAAGAATATCCTTTATGAGATATTGGAAGTAGTGTTGCTGTTGGGTAATCTTTTAAGAATTTCTGCTCTTGTTTTTTGGGTATGAGATATTTGTCATTATTGACGCTGTAATTGCTTACGAAATCTTCATTAATACCTCTGTATAACACTTTTAATTTGTCAAATGGTAAACTGCCAATTTGTAAGTTAACTTTACTTACCATTTCCTGGTTTGATTTTACCTTGTTCTCATAGTAATAGTTTCTACAAAATAAAAAAAAACCAATAAGCCCTGTCAATAGCAATATTCCCACGAATAATAGTATTTCTTTAGCTAAAATTTGTTTAAATTTTGAAGAGTCGTTCATTTTTATGAGCCTTGTAACAGTTGCAATTCCAGAAACGATATTGATTGCAGAATCATTTTCGCTCTGAATAATTAGATAAATACCAATAAATTAACGTAAACCACTGTCAGCCTTTTTTGAATATATTTGTTTTAGGTGCTATTAATTCCATAAGTCTTTTGATTGTTCGTATAAATACTCTTGTCTCTCTACTATTTCATTATAGTCCCATTTTATATAGTCAAAGAGGTTTTTCGTTATGGTCAATCTTGATTCTTTATAATATTCCTTTTTATCCCTAAAGTCTTTATTTCGGGCTCTAATATTTTTCTTGTCTTGCAGTATTGTAAGATTTCCCAATCTGTTTAAATAGTCTTTGTACTCAAATTCGTCTTGATCATAAAGTACTTTCCATTCTCCCATTGGCTTTTGAGGCATTATGTGTTCAACATGAACATCCTTGTTTGACCAGTCAACACTCTCAGAATGCTTTCGTGTAATACGGTCTAGAATCATTTTAGAAACTGAATGTTTTACACTTGAAAAAATAAATTCCTCTTTAAATTTTTCTTCATCTCTGAAATTTGGATGTTCCTTGATTTTATTTATAACATTTTCAATCTCAGAATCATCAATAATTAATTCGCCAATTTGATAATAAAATCTTTCTAATTCTTTTGGGTCTTTTCTTAGTATACTATGTCTAAAAGTTATTGAGTCAACTGCTTTACAAACTTTGTCAAAGTTTTCAGTATTTAATTTTCTAATAGCTGTTAGGAGCAAAGGAAAGCATTTATTTACTCCCATTGCTTTTAAACTATTTAGATATATTTTTGAATTAATTGGATTAATGAATCCAACATAATTATTTGACGCGATCAGCAGATCTTCAATAAATTTTTGTGGACCAACCATGGAAATTAATTTTCCATAAATTTCAAAGACATATTTTTCGGGTGCTGGAGGATAATTTTTCTTCTCCCATTTTTCGACACCTCGTTTTTGATCTAATTGTTGCCTTAATATTTGACATTCATCAATTGAATTTAAATAATGAAATAAAAACACATCTAAATTACCATTGTTTCTTTCAATTCTGCTACGCACTTCGTCCCAATTGTCAATTGCCTCATCAAGTTCATAAGGAATAATGTTATGGCAAAGTTCATTTTTTATTAAATCCCCTTGAGTTAGTTCGAGCCCCCTGGCATTGATAGTTTTAAATAAAAGCAACTTGTCTGATTGTTTTTCTGCAGTCATTACAATAAATTCACTCTTTATTATCTTCTCTGTGAATTTTGTTAATCCGTTTAATCCGTGATCTTTAACTATTTCAGAAATTTTTTGATCGAAAAATTCAAGAGTATTTGTGAGATTCTTGTGTGACCTTTTTCTTCCGTCCTTATGTGCATTGAAATCCTCATTGCGAATAATCGACTTAAATAAGTATTTGTCTCTTTTTCCTGTTTCTAAACGTGGTTCTGAAGATGAAGCATCATTTGAAAGATCATTTGGGTCAATAACAAATAGCAAAGAGTTAATTCTCTCGATTGCCTTAATCTTGTCGGAACCATTAAGAGACTTAAGAACGCTGAACAATAGTAAAAAAAGAGTTGTCATTCTTTGCTGTCCGTCTACAATCTCCATTTTTTTTAAGTTATCTGTCTGGAATAAAAGTAGTGAACCTAAAAAGTGACCTTCGTCTTGCGAATCTGAAATGTCGTAAAACAAATCTGATACTTGTTCCAAATTCCAAGAATATTCTCTTTGGTATAACGGAACAGTAAATGTTTTGTCTTTTAAAATGTCTGAAATTTTGATCGGCTCTTGAGATACTTTCATCCGTATTTATTTTGTTCTTTTAATTACACCTAACTCCAATAAATGGGTAATAATCTTCCGATTTAGTTAGTAACGTTATATGGTTTGATTTATAGCGGTTTATTCATGCTAAGATAAACGTAGTTAACAAAAAATAAAAACTATATTTTCGTAAATAAAATATTTATAAAATTAAGCGAGTCTGCTTTGCGAGTTGAATGAAAGTTCTTGTTGTAGGAGTTCGCAGAACGAGCAACAAGATATGTTTTTAACACAAGGCTTTTGGCGTGTGTTATTGTTTCAATAACCATGACAAAGACGAAGCTTTCATGATTCGCAAGGCTCGCAGAACTAGATATGCGTTTAGATTTGTTGGTTATAAGCTGGAATGAGTATTTCACGAATGTAAGCTGATGTTCAACAAATATAAAGGAAGCATATATGAGCAAACCGGAGAACTAGGCATATAGAATGACAAATTGCGAAACGTAGTGGAGTAGTGGAGTTGATGTGTCTGCAAGACTAATCAACGCAACGAATTTGGCGTTCTATGTGCGTTCGTAGCCTTTGCGAATGCCTTATTACCTAATGTACTGGCAATGTCTCAACCTATGAAACACAGAACCAAAAACTATAAGCAATGTCCCCCTTTTAAAAAAGAAGAAACTTTATAACCTTGCACTTATGAACGAACAAATCTTACCTTTCCTTCGGTAAGCACCAATGAGGGAGAGGTAAGATTTGAGAGAGTTTTTATTAATCCTTCGTTTTTACGCTTTCTATAATTGTCATTAACACGACAAGAATAATTAACACGATAAAAATTAAAATTCCATTTCCATTTGAAACAGTGGCTACGAATATTAAAAATAAAATAGCCAGTATTGCGAAGAGTTGAGTGCTTTTGCTCATTTTATTTTTTATAAATTAATCGCAAGAATAATTTAGTGAAGAATAATAAGTCGATTGTCCTTGGTTAATTTTAATTACTTGGGAAACTCTACCCTTATCATTTTTTGTATATTGAAAAGCAGTTTCGTAACCTCCCCCGCCTCCGGTTGTTCCTTTTAAAAGATTTTTTGATGGTTTACCGAAAAAAGTATATAGTTCGCTGTTGTTGAAAGTGTAGCCACCAGCTAAAAGATAAGTTTGCGGTGCAACATCATCAAAGTATAGATATGAAATCCTTCTTTGTGAGACATCATTGATGAACTGCTCCTTCTCTACCATATTTCCATTTTGCCACTTGAATGTTGTCTTTTCAACTCCTTCGTTCATTTCCGTTAAATATCCTTGGGTATCATAAGTATAAGTGACATCGTCATTTGTTCCTTCAACTTTCTTTACGATCTGATTTTTATCGTTTATGGTGTAAGTGGTCACATCCACAGAGCCACTTTCATTATATTCTTCTTTTATAGATGTCGCGGTGTATGTATAATTCGTAGAAGGACCACCGGATTCAGCTATCCTAGATATTCTACCTTGACTGTCATAAGTTACGTTCCAAGTAACGGATTCTGTGTTTTGTGAATCTTCATAAAGGTCTGTGTAAGATGAAACTTTGGTGCAAGTTTCGTCTTTGGAAGTGTCATCACTTTTTTTGCATGCGCCTAGCATAACTGAGGCAGTAAATGCCAACAATAGGATTTTTTTCATAAATATTAATTAATGATTTTTAGTTACTGGTGCAGACCCGACACCAGCGGTTATAAACGCAAAAAGCGTAGGACTGTAACCTTAATCCGTCCAAGAGGCCCTGAGAAGCCCGCACAACAGATAGGCTACGTCCCACACTTATTGCATGGAACGCTACTCTAACTGCTCTTGTTGTGCATTCGAAATTTCTCAGGTTTCTTGTGACAAGAACTTTTAGTTAACGCTTATTTTTTAAGAAGCTAAATTTATATTCCTTCTATATTTTAATGTTTGATTAAAGCGAAGTTAAAACAAATCTTCATTTTGAAAATAAATTATTTCACTCATTCAAATGACAGTAGATAATATCTGAAACTAAATTCTTCAGTTTCCACCAAGCACCTACAGGAGTAAACACGGTAAAATCATCTGAATAGAAATCCTGTCGTTGAAAATGCAGTCCTTTTTTAGCCACTAAATCAACAAACTCGTTGATTTCTTCACGCAGTAAAAATCTTACAGTTGCAATTTGTCCGTCATTATAATAAGTTGAGTTTGGAACATCCTTTTTAAAATATTCCAGTCCTCCAGGATATTTAGATTCCAATAATTTAAGAGGTACAATAAAGTGATAGGATTCAAAGAAAATCATAGTTTAAAAATTTAAATTGTTAATAAATGGAAAAGCCCTGGTTGATTAAACCAAGGCTTTGAAATGTTTTAGAGTTAAATGAAAAATTGGATTTTTATAAAAAAGACAAGTGTCAACAGCTAGCTTGCCACACCCAGTTCTCGACTGTACCAATGCATTATAAGCAGTTGGTTGGGTTAAAATATGATTGGATTAATAAAGCTCTGGTTGAAAAATTAGGGCATTTAAAGTGTGTTAAAATGGAAAATTACACGTCGGTCAATGAGTTTACGGTTCGATTCACACGTTATTCGTGTTAAAAATTCATTGTTTTTTGAGATTAACCGGTTTGGATTTTTAAAAATTCAAATTTTAGGCATTTGGTGTATAATAACAATCGAAAGGAAACTGTTTTCCAATTCAAGGAAAAGGCGGGGTTTTTGGTGCAGAGTCGGTGTCCGGCGACTACAGGGGTATGTTTGTTTTTTGACTTTCAAAAAAAATATAAAATTTTAAAATTGAACTCGAATTTTCTCTCACGTACTATCTTTTTTCTACCACGTACTCTAACAATAACGTAACAAGAAAACATAGGCTAAAACTTCATCAGAAAATTTCTTTCAAAGATTTTAATAAAAAAAAGAGCTATTAAAACTTTAGTCACAGGAATTTATATAGTAGAGTACGCCACAGAAAATGTCAGGTATTTTTCGTATATTTATGTAAATAATCTGTGCCAGTTCTTACGCTGATTAACTCCCCAGATATTTTTCATTATCAAGATTTTCAATTTATGAATATGTCCATGAAATTAAAATGCACAATAAGCCAAGGGCTTTTGTTAAAAAGCCTATTTTTTTAAAATTAAAAACCAATAAACTTAACTACCTAGATATTCTAACCTATACCGCAATTAAATCGTTTGATAATCCCAAAGGCGGATGTTTCCCATCTAACGAGAAAATTGCCAGTCGTTCCGGCTTAAGTAGAACTTTCGTGATTGAATCAATCAAACGATTGGAGAAATCAAATTATTTGAAGATTTATAAAAATGGAAATTTCAAATCTCCAAACAGGTCGTTCCCTAACCAGTACTCATTTAAACCTGTTCATTTATTCAATCCAGTACCTTATAATATTTTTGAAGTAACTGACCTAACTGTTTATCAAAAAGCTATGCTGTTGCTCCTGAGACAGTTTGCAGTAACCGACTTTGAAATTGATGGTACTATAAATAAATTTGCAGATAGATTAGAGTTAACATATAACACTATAAAAAAGCAGTTCGACTCATTAATCCTTAAAGGTTATTTAAAGCCAATTGATAAACGGCTAACAGAGTTGAAAATAATAGATTGGTCTTATCCTGAACACAGAATAGGAAACATTATCCAACCAATAAGTCACAAACCTGAAATAGATATTAATAATTTCAGTTTTATAATGACTTAGATTAAGAATAAAGGGGGAGATTTTTTGAAATCCTAATATAAACACACATTTTACTAGGAAAATCTCCCCCTGTTATTTATCATCAAGTAAAAGCTTTAAGTCCTTTGAAAAGGAATATTTCTTAGATGTCAAAATGTAATACGTCTCATATCCTCGTTTTGGTGACGGCTTTTTTGGCTCTATATATTTTCCCTCAAAATAATTTAAAATGTCGCCTGCTTTAGCCTTATGAGCTTCTGAGGGATTTTTACTATATGAGTTTTTATCATAAATTTTTTGAAGTTTTGCTTTTATATCTTTAGAATAAAGACGGGTATTCAATTTGAATTCCACTAAAATTTCATCGATCATATTGGAGAGATTGGATTCTCTTTCTTCCAATGTTTTGTCAAAATATAGCTTTTTCATTTTTGTAAGAATGAAGTCGGTATCCTCAATTTCTTGTTGGTCTGCTTTAGAAAATAGATCGAATAAGAATTCATCACGTTTTTTTAAATCATTAAGGTCTTCCAGATAATCGTCATCCAATGGTTTATCATTATTTAGATAACCGTAAACAAGTTCGCACAACCGTCTATAAATCAACTTTCGCTTCAATTTTCCCCTTGCTTTTAGAATCTTAAGTTGATCTTCTTCTGAAGAAATGTGAGAAACCTTGACCAACTTAACATTAAAATAGTTGGTTAACAGATATGCCTCTTTCAGTGTAAGGGAAGTTGAATAGTAATTCTCAACTTTCAGTTTGTATTTAATAGCATCCAGAGAGTATGTATTGAAAGAATATTCTTCATTAAGTAAGGAGCTACAAAAATTATTATCTACAAGGGCATCTACCACACTCTGAACCGC
Organism: uncultured Pedobacter sp.; assembly: GCF_946480185.1. The sequence continues at coordinate 24,868 of NZ_CAMLIG010000020.1, forward strand.
TGGATTTTTATAAGCTAAACCCATCTGTAAAATTCTATTTACTAATTTCATATGAAAATCAACTTCCTCTTCAATTTGGTTATCCGTCAGCTCATCTCTGTAAAGGAATAATTTAGTAATATGGGTTATCGATTTAAAACCTGTACGGATGCGACCGGATATTTGAATGGCATCTGTAAAAGGATCAATAATGGAGTGTTTGATATGGGGCAAATCAGTCAGGATGATAATATGAGGTTTGACACCACGTTGAAGGTATATATCTACTGCGGAAAAGAACCGGCTTGTAAAGAAATTGTATTTCGCATATTGCTGATTTTTAACTGAGTATTCTACGTTTTCTACTCCTTCTTCATTAAAGAATTCTTTATCCAGATCCTCTGCACAAAAAACTTTATAATCGGATTTTACTTGTTCTAAACGTGTACCGTATAAAATGGACTTCTTGCAGTTTGTAAAAACAAATACTGGTCTATCATCCCTGTATAATTTAAGCTGGTTTCTAAAAGATGTTCTTAAATTGGTGGTTGTGATAAGTTTTAAATCCTTTTTGTAATTAAAAGTTGGCCTAAATTCTATACGCTTAAACTCATCAAACCTTTTATCTGACGGAATCAAGGGCGTTGCGGTAATCAGGGCTTTATGTGTGAATTCAAACAATTCATCCAAGGGAACCTGTAAATTTGGTCTAAAAAGCCCGTATTGAACCAACTTTTCGCATTCGTCATAAAGCAGGAAATAATTCTCCCTATAGTTTTTGTCTATTCTTTTAAGAATGTTAATAAGCCTACCGAAAGATTCGGGAGTAGTCATTATTTTATTAAAGACGTTCCTGATGTCTAAAAGATAATCCCTTATTTCTTCATCTCTGATATCTCCGTTCACAATGCATATAGGATGTGTTTTAGCGTCATTCTGTTTAACTTCCATTACGGATATAAAGGGTTCGATAATGATGGAGTTTCTGTGGGCATTAAGCTCACAATGGGTTGCCCCAAAAGAAGGTCTTACTTTATTTATGATAGAATTTGAGGGTATTAAGCCCTCAAATCCATTTTTTTGTAAGATTAAATCAAATTTTAATTTCCTGTCCTTGTATCGGACTTTTATAATTTGAGATTCCATCTAGAGATTGTCTAAATTTGGTTTTTGTTTCATAAAATCGGCATAATCTGAATTGTCGGATTCCAAGGAATCAGCTTCATCTTCTATGAAAATTTTAACATTTTTTAGTTTAAGCGATTTACGATCTAACTTGACATTTTCTTTAGAAAGTTTGACTTCCTGATCACTCGCTACCTCTTTTGGCAATTCTAGTAAAAGTTTTTCCGGCAATGCTTCCGGCAACACTTTAGATATTTCTTCCGGCAACTTTTCCGACAATATTTTTGGCGATTTTTTCGGTAACGATTTTGCCTTTACCGGTAGCACTTTTGGCAATACTTTCGGCGTCTTTTCTTGTGATACTTTTGGTAACACTTCTTGCGATGCTTTCGGCATGTTTTCTTGTGATACTTTTGGTAGCACTTCTTCTAATGCTTCTGGCATCACTTTTTTATCAGAGCTACCTGATTTTCCAGCTAAAGCTTCATGCAAAATTCCTATTTCTGCTTCTGAAAGTATATCTATTATCTCCCAGTCACACAGTAATTGATATTTTAGCTTATCGGAATAAATTTGTTCTTTTAATCGAAGGTTGTCCACTTTTACAACTACGTGTAAATATTGTTCTAATCCCAGCTCCTTGGGGCCATTAGAATCACGATAAAATAATGGAGATAGATTAACAGAAACTGGAACCCTCTCTCCCCCTTTCCAATCTAAGGGACACCATTGAGCAATTACTTTTAGCTCTCTCCAATTTTCATGATCTTTGTACTTAATAAGTTCAGTGATTGTGTAAATGCCTTCCGCATAGGGAATTGAAACATTTTGGCTTTTTGCCCTTGTCAGCTCGTGTAAGTACCTTAATGAAAGTTTTCTTGTTACACTCTCAATGTTTGATTTTGGAGATAAATTTTCCATGTTTTAATTGTTTTAATTTTGAAGAGAAACACCATTGTTTCTCTTTCTTAATGTAAAACACGAAATATTTGAAGAGTAGATTGGTTATAGAAAACGAGGTATTTTCAGAGCATAATCTATATCCTCTGAGCAATAGTCTGATAGGAAGGAATTTTTAAAAGAGGTTGTGATTATTTAATAAAGCTCTGATGTAATCTTCATCAAGACTACCTATTTTTTCTTTATCAATAAATTTGAAGAGGTGTAATAAATTTACAATCAGACTAGCTTGCTGGTTGCTTAGCTTACCTTCTCCTTTATGAATTTGATGTTGGTTTAAGAAATATAAAAGTATGCTCGCAAAGCTTGCTGTAGATTTGTTCCAAAAAGTGCCAGTTTTAAAACGGAGTTCCCTTTGAGTTTCATCCAATAGTTCAAGAGTTATGTCTTTCCCTCTGAATGCAGTCTGTAAAAAATGATTTCCGCTTTTAATAGTATTAGCTTCTAACAAGGATTTGTTTAGAGATTTATAAATTACAGCTAGAATCTGAGGGTGGTCGAAGCTTATAGAAAGTCCCGGTAGACTCTTACTCTTTAAAGTCAAAGTTAAGTCTGCAGAAATTTTCTTTGTATAAGAAGCAATTAGCTTATCCTTTTTATTTTTTTTATGATCTTCGGTTTCATCTTTCTTTTCTTCTTTAGCCTTATCCTGCCTTTTCAGTTCCTTTTCAGCCTGTAGTATAGCTTGCCTTTCTAATTCCTGTTCTATTTTCAGTTTCATTTTTAGAAACTTCTTTAGGCTTTTGATATAGTCAATGGCTTGCTTTAGATAATCCTCATTGGCAATATTATCATCTGTTACATTGTTGAAATGTAAGTAGTATAAATATATCAGGTTATCTTTTTGCTCCAACAGGTTGTTTAATTGCAGTTCTTTGGATAGGGTTTTTATGAATTCTGAAAATTCAGTTTCATTTTTTAAAAAGTCAATAGTTATTTCTTCCGTGTAGTTTTTGTAATCTACTTCGTCACTATGATAGTATTCTTCATAAAGACTCAATGCCGTCAAGTTGTAGTTTGATAACAGTTCGAGATTAGCGGTAACAGGGAAGGTATAAGGCATAGTGGTGGCTAAAATATTAAAATGATTCTTTATTTTATAAAAAAAGCAGGATGCTTTTCACACCCTGCTTAGTTGTTTATTTAAAATTAAAATCCTTTCTAGTCTTTCTTATGTATTTCATTTCAGGAACTTGCTCGATTAACTGTCTTGCATAGGTTTCTGTCTGCGAAATTTTGGAGTGACCATTTTTGTACATTAGCTCTATAATATCCGCACCTTCTATTAAAAGGTTAACATTGCCTGTATGTTTAAAGCTGTACAACGTTTTATGCTGTTCAATTTTTAATTCGGCTTTGAGCAATTTAAACCTAGTATCAATTGTGTTTTTAGATAGTGGATATTCAGCTACAAATTGATTTCTTGCATAAGCCTGTTTTGTGCCAATGAAATACTTTTCTAAATCTTTTGGGTTATCATAATCAATTGGCAGTGTAAGTAAGTAATCTTTTAACGGTTTATCTAGCAAAATTATCTTTCTCTTGTTCTTGACCTTTGCCTTTCCTTTAGGTAACACGATTTTATTTTCATCAAGTTTAAAATCACTCATTTGTATTCTCAGGATTTCAGAAATTCTAACTTGTGCACCATAAACTAAGTAAATGATTGTTTTTAAAATAATGTCTTCCTTATCATCGCAGTATTTAACGATTTTCTTAATTTCAGTTTTAGTATAAACCCTATGTCTCTCAACTGGGTCATTTTTACCAAGCTTAATTCCAATAGCGGGATTTATCATGTGGATTTGTCGAACGTCGATTATCCAGTTAAAGAAAGCAGATAGATAAATTCGGTAGCTACGTTTCGTTTGCGGTTTTACTTTAAAGCCCTTTAAAAAATCAGCTATTATTTTTTTATTTAAATCTGCGACTGAAATGTTTTCCATTTCAACTTTGAATTTATTAAAAACTGTACTGTAGTTCTTAAATGTGCTTATTGTAATTCGAGGTTTAATATCCAAAAGATATTCTTGGATTAAATCCTGAATCATGACGGCTTCTGAATAAGTCTTTAAAAAGGACTTTGTCCGGTCGTCATATTTTCGATTTAACAAATTATCGATTAAGTCTTGCAAAGCAGTTTCTGCCTTTTTGTTCCTAATTTCTAATGTGTCCCGTTTGTCGTTAAGACCTGATGAGATTTTGTGTTGTTTCCTATTACCATTTACTGTGTAATAAGCATAAACCATCCATCTGTCTTCTAAAGTTTCTCCAGCAATCGCTGGTCTTGTCCAATTTGGATTTAATGGATAGTCATAATTTACTTTCGCCATTGTTTTAAATGTTAGCGAAGAAATGATATCAATTCTCTTAAAATTTGATTTTAGTAAAATACACTAAGTACTTTTTTGAAGCTAAAAAAAGTCTGAAATGGCATCAATTTGGCATCAAAATTTAAAATTAGACCCTTAAATGCACTCTATTTGACCTCATATGCTATGTTTTGTATTTGAGAGAGATGGCTCATTAAGAACCGTAACCGAATGGTTATAAAACAGTTAAGCTCGAAACAGGGCGGATCGAGCTTAAACTAACCAATTATAAACCTAAATTAAACGAAAGGGCTGTAGGGGTAGGAGTCGAACCTACACGAAGTGGTTATTTCACATTGCTGCTATTTCCCAAACCTTCGCCACCGAGACAAGGAGGTGTGTCTGCCAATTTCACCACCCTACAGTGTATTTTATTTTCAATTCTAATCAAAAAGCTTGCCCTTTTGATTTATTGTATAGTACAAATGTAAGAGGAATAGCAATACGTTGCAAATATTTCAACATTATATTTTAATTTTTACCAATTTTTTATTTATACTTGTTTTATATTAATATTCGATAAAAACATGACTGATAAAACGCGACCTAATTTAGAAATTGATAATTTGGATATCGACATATTATCGATTTTAATGAATGATGCCACCACCGCATACACGGAAATAGCCAAAGAACTGATAGTTTCTGGCGGAACAATCCACGTTAGGATGAAGAAAATGCAAGATATGGGAATCATCAAAGGTTCTAACCTGATTGTGGATGCGCAAAAGGTTGGTTATGATATCTGTGCTTTTTTAGGAATTTATTTGGAGAAAGGTTCAATTTACCATGAGGCTGTGGCCGAGCTAAAAAAGATCAGTGAAATTGTTGAGCTTCATTATACAACTGGGAACTACTCTATGTTTGCAAAAATTATTTGCAGAGATACCGGGCACCTGCGTTATGTTTTAAATGATGAGATACAGGCCGTTCCCGGGATACAGCGTACAGAAACATTTATTTCTTTAGAAGAGAGCATAAAACGTCAGATTACCTTAAAATAGAGGCGTAAGGTATAGGATGCGAAAGTTTTCTGGCAAAGGATTTGACTTATAGGTGTGTACCTATAAATTTAATAACCATGGAAGCTAAAGATAAAAAGTGGGAATCGGGTCCGATGCAGGAAACTGATGACAAACGCACCAAAGAGCAATTTGAAAGGGCGAAAAAAGAAACAGAACGCAGAAAAGAGAATTTGGACGATAAGGGTGAAGGTTCATTTAAAGAAAAGAACGGCGATGAGAACAATCAATATTCTGATCTAAATAACGAACCCAACTTACAAACGCGGAAGACTAAAACATCAACTTAGCCTGTAAAATATGACTATAATCTCTTTAATTAGGAATAATGAAGTCATAAAAAAAGAGCCTTTAGGCTCTTTTTTTATTTTGAGGCAATTTCAGAGAAGTACCATTTGTCAATAACGCTTTGGCGTTCTTTTGGCGTGAGCTGATAAAATTCAGGATTCTTTTTGACGAAGGTTTTTAGCGCCTCCATTTGACCAAACCATAGCTCGGCATATTCGCCGGCATTTTTCATTCCGTATTTGTTTAAAAAATCTGCATAGGTATTGGCATTTCTAAAAATCTTTGATTGATTTTCCTCTAACTCCTTTACGGCCTCTTTTGAAGACGGCAAAGTAAAATCAAATTTTTTGGTATCAAATAACTTTCTGGCGTTTAAATAGTCATTGAAATATTTATCCTGATCTGCGTAGTAGTAATAATAGTTCAGGTTTTTCTCTACCTTTTGTGCATAAGCACTTACGGTTAAAAATACAAACATTAACAGGAGTAGTTTTTTCATTTGCGAGCGATTTATTTTAATCAAAGCTAGCTTTTATCGTTTTGCAGTGCTGTTAAAAGTTTTGCACAATTCGTATTAATCAGTTGAAAAACAGGCTCAAAAAGACTGTCGTCATAATAAGGATCAGGGACAGCATCATTGTTAATCAGTAACCGTACTTTTTCCTTTTGTTCAGCAGTTTGTGCCAAAGACACTACATCTTTATAATTTTGTTTGTCCATTACCACAATGCAGTCAAAATTGTCAAAATCGTTAGCGCTAAACTTCCTTGCCGCTTGCGCAGTGATATCAATACCGTGATTTTTGGCAACTTTTATCGACCGTGAGTCTGGTTTACTTCCGATATGATAGCCACCGGTTCCGGCAGAATCTATTTGCCAATCAAGTCCTTTTTCTTTGACCAAATGTTGCATAATTCCTTCTGCCAAAGGTGATCTACAGATGTTGCCTAGGCATACCATTAAAATTTTCATTGATTTATTTTTCTAAAAATTAACGTTAGTCTTGGGTCTTACCAGATGTAAATCCTGTCGCTAATGCCTTTTCAGCACAGCCTTTCCTGCCCTCATGCCGGGCATAGCATTTACTTTTTTCATTTCTTGTCTATTTCTTTTTTATGGCATTCAAGAGTGCTTCGCAATTTTTTCGCAAAAAAATAAACAAAAAACTCTCGACTACGCCCTTTGCTAAGAAGGAGGTACTTTTACTCAGTTCACCTGTACCGCAAAGTTCTAAGGTCGAAATAAGGTGAACTTTGTCCGGTGCTTCGATTGGATTGGCGAGAAGCAATTTTAATTTGCATTGTTTCTTCTTATGATTGTTGATTATCAGCATATTACATTCAAAATTCACGTTGAAAATTAGCTTTAATTTCCTAGCAACTATCACAACGATAATTTTTGTAGGAAATTCTTTTAAGACTTGCCAATAAAAATTGATTTCTCAATTCTTTTGATTTGTTTTTGATGATGTTTGCTGTGTACATAAATAAAGCGCAACCAGGATTTAGCATCTAAATATCCTAAACGGGGATGTTTAACTTTATAATCTGGATTAAATTTAGAAAAGTCCTTATCTATTTCTTCGATTTTTTTGATGAGCCTGACTAGCTCGTTAGAAGCCTCTTCCTTGCTGATTTTTTTTACACTCGCTTCCAAAACAGGTGGCACTTTATATTTGCCCGGCGGAAATCTTCCGAAAAAAAGAATTAACCGAACCCGCCAATCAGGTTTACGCGTTTTTACTGCTGCGGTTTTGTTCAAACATTTTTCAATGGCAATAACCGATAAAAAGTTGGCGCTCAAAATATGGGCATAAACTTCTGCAAAAGACCAGCCGCCCTGTTCTGGCGTTTTTACAAACGTTTCTTCATTTACAGTTTTTAAAAATGCGCTGTAAAATTTTAAACTGTTTAAAATCTTTTCTTTATCGTGTTTTACACTCATAATTTATTTATTGATTATAGTCTATTGTCCATTGACCATCGACTATGAAACTAAGCTACAACAAATCCACTAATTCTTTTAAATGGCTAATTTGCCAGTTGATATCTTCCGGAGTTTCTGCTTGCTGAGGATTAAAATAAATGGCATCCATCCCAAAATTCATTGCGCCACGAATATCTGCTTCAATGCTGTCTCCAATCATTAAACTACTGACCGTTTCGGCGTTTGCGGTATCAACAGCGTGTTGAAAAATGGCTTTATCCGGCTTATTGATGCCTATAATTTCTGAAATAAATACGTTTTTGAAATAAGGCGTTAAACCTGTGTTTTTTACTTTATAACGGGTTGATTCGGTAAAACCGTTTGAAATTAAGTGTAAATGATATTTTTCTTGCAAATAGCTCAAGGTTTCATGCGTATGCGGAAAAAGATTGGTTTTTGTAGGGCAAATGCTGATGTAATCATCCTCAAATTTCGCGGGAATTACCTCTTCTGTTAAACCCAAATCCATGAAAGTCTTTTTAAAACGGGTTTCGCGTAAAACGGCTTTACTGATTTTTCCCAAGTGATAATCTGCCCAAAGCCGGTGGTTGTTTAAGGTATAGGTTTCAATAAAAACATCGCAGGAATTTAAACCTAAATCAGAAAGCTTATAAAGATGATATAATTCATTTAAAGTTTCTTCTGCGTTTTTGTCAAAATCCCAAAGCGTATGGTCCAAGTCAAAAAAGATGTGTTGGTATTGTTTCAATTTTAATATGTATTTGTAAAAACGTATAAGGTAAATTTACCAATAAATGTTTTGATGTGGTATGTCAGTACCTGCTTGTGAGATGTTTCTCGGCCAGCTGTCGGATCAACAAAGATAGCGCTCTATTCGTCATGCTGACGACAGGAAGCGTCCCAAACGCAAATCAGAGCGTATTAATTTACACCTTTTCTCCAAAAGCTAAGTCACCGGCATCACCCAAACCGGGTACAATATAAGCCTTCGTAGTCATTTCCTCGTCTATAGCGCCAAGCCACAATTTAGCGTTGGGTATATTTGCTCTTACATGTGCAACGCCTTCTACGCTGGCAATTACCGAAACGATGTGCAATTCTTTGATTTTATAGTTGGCTAAAATCTCTTTACAGCACAAAACCATACTTCTACCGGTAGCCAACATGGGGTCACAGATAATTACAGTTTTACCATCTAAATCCGGGGTAGAAACATATTCCATTTGAATCATAAAATCACCGGATTTTTTGGTTTTACGATAAGCAGAAATAAAAGCAGAATCTGCCCGGTCAAATACATTTAGCAAACCTTGGTGTAAAGGTAAGCCCGCTCGTAAAATCGTTACCAAAACCGGTAATTCTTTAACCATGTTGATGTTTGACAAACCCAAAGGTGTTTGCACTTCAAACTCTTCATACGGTAAAACCTTGCTGATTTCATAAGCGAAAACTTCGCCCAGCCTTTCCATATTTCTGCGGAAACGCATGCTGTCCTGTTGCACATCCGCATCTCGGATTTCTGCCAAAAAATGGTTGGCAATACTGTTATGGTCGGTTAGGATAAACATTATACTAAAGATAGTTTTTTAAAGGAGGAAATCCAATATTAATATTGTTTGATGACAGATTGCGATTTTCTAGAAAACCGTTTAAAATTTATTTAATAATGTTATTAATAAAGGGTCTTCGTTATGTAAATCCGCTTGCTGGAAGAGAGAAATCTCATTTTAAATTCTGCATTTTGGGCGACAATCTTGCGTGTGAGATGTCTCGTTGCCTCGACATGACGACGGTTCTCGCTCAATCTTTAAAAGATTTTACAATACAAATTTAAACAGCTTCTAAGAACACCTAAGTGCCAGCGCCTAAGGCTAACATTTGCTCGTAAACCACTTTCCAGTTTTTCCATAGGCCAAAATCATTGACGGATTCATTATGCCATAAACTGATGAAAGTGCCGTTAACCGCTTTAACTTGGTTCATCAGCTCAGTAATAAATTGTAAAGCTTCTTCTGGCTGTAAAGCCATATACTTCCGTAAGGTTTGGTCCATTACAGTTGTTGGATACAGCAATAAATCTGTACGTTTTCCCAGTTTTAAATCGTACCAAAAAAATGGCGTACAGGTGCTTGCCCTAAAACCGCCAACATCGGCGAAAGCCAAAGTATAATCTGCTTTTATTCCAATCTCAACCAAAGCCCGATAAGTTTCGGGCAAACGCAACATTAAATAATGCTGACGGCTGATGGTTATTTCCTTGTCAGAAATTTTTGCTAATTTCTCTTTTTCTTCCGCTACTGCGTCCGGATTTAAGGCGGAGAAATAGGAGGGATGAATACCGATTTGATGGGTTTTTACAGCTTGTTGAATTACTGATTGGTATAACTTGTTTTTAGCACCTGGAGAAATATCATTTGCGTGTTTAGTGCCCACCAAGAAAAAGTAAATGGTTTTTAAATTATATTTTTTGTCCCAAACTGCAACTTGTGGGTAAACATCAAAAGGATCTTTTTTAAATCCACCTAAAATAAACTTTGCCAGTTTTTTAACCAATCCTTCGTTTCTAAAGTAAAAAGGGCGGTCAATATCTAAAGTGGGGATATATTTAAACTCCCGCTTTTTAATCTCAAAATCTGGAAAATATTTTTTAATTATTTCTGAGATCTCATAAGCCCATTCATCAATTAACGGACGTTGAAGAAATCCATTTTTAAATGCTAAAGATTGCTTCGCTTCAAAACGTAAATGTTCGTCCCTTTCTGCGGAAACATATTCCTCGTATCGGGATAAAAAATAGAAACTTGCGGCAAAAACATCGAAACCTAAAACAGAACTGTCCACAGCAAACGGAATTTTTAGTCCGTCCCAATCGGCGAAAGCCAAATTTTGATGCTGAATGCTTTCTTCATCAATAAAGGGATGCTTTCTGAAACATAAATAATCCGCGATAGCAATATCGCTATATGCGATTTTAGCATTTTGATGAGCTTTAAAAGCTTCTAAATCATGGCAAAATGAAAAATATACTCCCAATATATTCCCGAAAATCTGTTCGAAAACATAGGTAATTCTGGGGTTTAATTTCTCGGTGTAAATTAGTAAAGCCATCAAAAAGTAAAAATGCAATTATAAACCGAACATCAATAAACCAAATCGCATAAAATTCAGTTTATGTATAAGAACAGTCGATGTTCTTATAAGGTTTGATGATGAGGGATTTATCTGAAAAGGTAAATCCCTTTTTATTTCTTAATATTTATCTTTGAAAAATGGATTTTAAAATCAACTCCCACTACAAACCTACCGGCGACCAACCCACAGCTATTAAACAATTAGTTGCCGGGGTACAGGCGGGCGAAAATTACCAGACTTTATTGGGCGTAACCGGTTCGGGGAAAACTTTTACAGTGGCCAATGTGATTGAGCAAACCCAAAAACCGACCTTGATTTTAAGCCATAACAAAACTTTGGCGGCACAGCTTTACGGCGAATTCAAGCAGTTTTTTCCGGACAATGCGGTCAATTATTTTGTTTCTTATTATGATTATTACCAGCCCGAAGCCTTTTTACCAACCACCAATACTTACATAGAAAAGGATCTGCAGATTAACGAAGAGATAGAGAAATTACGTCTGAGAACCACTTCTTCATTAATGAGCGGCAGGCGAGATGTAATTGTGGTTTCCTCCATTTCCTGCATTTATGGTATGGGTAATCCCGAGGATTTCTCCAATTCGGTTTTCCGTTTTGGAGTGGGAACCCGAATTAGCAGAAACGCTTTTTTACACCGTTTGGTAGAGATTTTATACTCGCGGACCACCGCCGATTTCAAACGCGGAACTTTTAGGGTAAAAGGCGATACGGTGGATATTTACCCAGCTTATTTGGATTTGGCTTACCGCATTTCTTTTTTTGGTGACGATATTGAAGAAATGACGGTGATTGATCCTGCAAGTGGGAAAACCATTGAGAAAATGGACCAAGTGGCTATATTTCCGGCCAATCTTTTTGTAACTCCTAGGGATAGATTTACCAGCGTTTTGCACCAAATTGGCGAGGATATGGTGGATAGGAAAAACCAACTGGAACGAGACGGCAGATTTTTGGAAGCCAAACGTTTGGAAGAACGGACCAATTACGATATGGAAATGATGCGTGAGCTGGGTTATTGTTCGGGTATTGAGAATTATTCGCGTTATTTTGATAACCGTAAACCTGGTGCAAGACCTTTCTGTTTACTGGATTATTTTCCGGATGATTACCTGATGGTGATTGACGAAAGCCATGTTACCGTTCCGCAGATTAGAGCGATGTACGGTGGTGACAGATCTCGGAAATTGTCTTTGGTTGAATATGGTTTCCGCTTGCCTGCCGCTTTGGATAACCGTCCGCTTAATTTTACTGAGTTTGAAAGTTTAGCCCCGCAAACCATTTATGTGAGCGCTACGCCAGGCGATTACGAGCTTGAAAAAACGGAAGGTGTTTTTGTGGAGCAGGTAATCCGCCCGACAGGTTTGTTGGATCCGTTGATTGAAATTAGACCAGTTGGCAATCAGGTTGATGATTTGTTGGACGAGATTGACAAAACCATAAAAATGGGCGACCGTGTTTTGGTGACCACATTGACCAAACGGATGGCCGAGGAATTGGCGAAATATATGGACCGGCTTAATATCAAAGCCCGTTACATCCACTCGGAAATTAAGACTTTGGAACGTGTGGAGATTTTGCGTGGTTTGCGTTTAGGCGAGTTTGATGTGTTGATTGGGATTAACCTATTGAGGGAAGGTTTGGATTTGCCCGAGGTTTCTTTGGTGGCCATTTTAGATGCTGATAAAGAAGGTTTTTTACGTTCAGAACGTTCATTAATTCAAACCATTGGAAGGGCGGCAAGGAATGATAGAGGCCGGGTAATTATGTATGCCGATAAAATTACGGACTCCATGCGGATTACGATGGAAGAAACTGATCGAAGGAGAGAAAAGCAGATTTTGTATAATGAGGAACATGGTATTGTGCCAAAAACTGTAGGAAAATCAAGAGAAGCCATTATTGAACAGACTTCTGTGATGGACTTTAAAGGGGGCGTTCAGCAGATTTACACGGAGGACAATGCCGAAGTCACTTTAGCAGCAGATCCAATTGTGCAATACATGACCAAGCCACAGTTGAAAAAATCTTTGGAAAACACCAAAAGAGATATGCAAACTGCTGCAAAAGAATTGAACTTCTTACTGGCGGCAAAACTTAGGGATGAGATGTATGCGCTCGAAAAAATGTACGAAGAAAAATTTGGAGCGTAACATTACGCAAGAATTATAGTCAAATTGCGTTAAAGAATTATATTTGTAAAACATGGCACTATTACGATTTTTAATTATAGCAATCTGTGTTATTTATTTAATAAAGGCACTCGCTCGTATTTTTCTACCGTTTTTGTTTAAAACGGTAGTGAACAATATGCAGGAAAAAATGAATAACCAGCAAGAAGCTTATCAAAAATATAACGGGACTTCCCAAAAACCCGAGGGCACTATTTCTGTAGATTACGTTCCGCCCACAAAACCTCATACACAAGTTAAGCTAGATAGTGCTGGGGAATTTGTTGACTACGAAGAGGTTAAGGGGGAGTAAGGGGTTTAACTGGTCCGGATGTTAAGCGAAGCGCATCTCGAACATTTATTAGTGCGGATTTAAAATATAATTTATTTCCAAAATGAATTATAGTCTATTACATTTTTTTAAACCTCATGCAAAAATACCTCAGCTGGAAGGCTGAAATAGGTTTTTAATTTCTGAGCCATTTTTAAGGTAATTTCTCTTTTCCCAGAAAGAATAGCAGAAACGTGTCCCTTACTTCCAATTATCTCTTCTAAATCTTTTGCTTTAACACCCATTTCTTGCATTTTATACTTGATAACTTCTAAAGTGTTAATCTCTGGAAGTTGATAATGGTTTTCGTCATAATCTTTTATCAAAACCATCAATAGTTCTAGCTCGTCACTTTCTGGTGTGTTAGGCTCCGCATGAAATATTTCCATCAATCTCAATGAAGCATTTTGGTAATCTTCTTCTGTTTTTAATACTTTCCATTTCATAGCTAGATATTTTTACTGGTTAATATTGAGGTGTCGAATGGAACAGTCTCCACATTAATTTTATCATACTCTTTATGCGTTCCAAACCAAATAACATAACAAGCAGTTTGTAGAAAATTTATTGATACAACTAATCGGAAATCGTTTCCCTTTATATTAAAAACTACTCTGTTATTATTTACTACGCTTGCATTTCTGTAAACACTTTTAAGTTCGTTAAAAGTTCTAAAATCAGTTTTGGAAAACTCATTGTACCAAACCAATAATTGGTTTTCGGCTATTGGATATTTTTTAAGGTAATATAAAATAGTCCTACGTACAAGGATTTTCATACAACAAACGTAATTAAATGTTTTCAATTTGCAAACTAATTTCAGCAATTGTTAACGTTTTCGGAAGCTGAATTCTTTAGGAAAAGATTGACACTTAAATAATATGCTTTTGATTGTATAGCTTTATGTCATTTCAGATTCTATCGCTACACTGAAACGAAATCAGCTGGCAAAAGAATTAAGTACAGAGCTAGAGTAATAAAGGAGCTAAGTTTAGACAAGAAGCTTGTATCCGAGTTTTAAACTGCTTCTTTAACAGACCTTCGATAATGTAAATCAAAATTGTTTTAGATATTTGATTCAGATTTTAATAAACCAAAAGCCAAAAAACCAGATGAAAAAATATTGGGTATTAATCGCATTGTTCTTTATAGGGCTTTTTATCTCCGCGATAAACCCGCATGATTATTTCACTTGGTTATTAGAGGTTTTTCCAGCTATTTTAGGATTGCTGATTCTAACTTTCACATTTAAAAATTTCCGATTTACCTACCTAACCTATATTTTCATATTAGTGCATTGTTATATTTTGTTCATCGGCGGGCATTATACCTACGCAAAAGTTCCTCTTTTTGAATGGATTAAAGAAGCATTTGATCAAAGTAGAAATAACTATGATAAAGTTGGACATTTTATACAGGGCTTTGTGCCTGCAATGATTGCCAGAGAATTATATATTGGGAAACAGGTTGTTAAAAAAGGAGCTTGGTTGTCGTTTTTAACGGTATGTACCTGCGTTACGGTGAGTGTGCTTTATGAGTTTTTAGAATGGTCTGTAGCTATAGCCTCAGGAGAATCTGCCGAATCATTTCTTGGAACACAGGGTTACGTTTGGGATACACAATCTGACATGTTATACGCTTTGATTGGTGCACTGTGTATGGTTATATTTATGTCGAAGATACAGGACAGGCAGTTGTTGAAAAATGGAAATTACAGTTATTTAGCTGGTTAGCTGTTTATTTAGGAATGTTCAAAGGTTTAAGAAGAACTGCTTCCTCGCTCCAACTCTATCTACTTTTTAACTTCCAGAAACCCATTGATAAAACTTCGCTGAGCCCGTTATAAATTAAAATCCAATAGAAAATACTTTTCTCGTAAATTAGCATCCTAAAAATCGCAAAGGTGCCACTTCTTTTCTCTTACGGAACTCTTTTTGCTTCCGGGAAGATTGGCTTTATTTATATTGAGAAATAATACTTTCATTTTTCTTTGACGCAAAGCCAAGTATATATTTCAGAAACCTATCTAAATAATCTTAATCTTTGCAAACAAAAACCGCGTAGTTGGTGTTCTGAAAAAATCAATTAAGGTCAAACTTGTTTGATATCGCGGATAAACCGCATTGAGCTATTAATAAAAGGCTCTTTCGTTACAGGAATTAAATGTCAAAATTACCTAAGGAGTTTAAGTTTATTGATTTATCAGATTACGGACGGACGCCTGGTCGGTAGATTGCCACGTCACTAGCGCATACAAGTGTAACCCCCATCGGCGTAACTACGCTGTTTATTGGCAATTGTGGCCATGCTGTATCATCAGTTTGCTTTAGCTGCATTTTTTCTGGTTCTTAAATCTACACTTGACGCTGCAGACGGTGAGCTTTCGCGATTAAAAAATACGCCATCATACACCGGAAGGTATTACGATTCTATTTCTGATATCATTTTAAACTTCCTTTTTCTGTTGACTTTTTGGCACCTAACTGATGGGCCAATCCTTTACGCTTTTTTTGCGTTCATTAGTATCCAATTGCAAGGAATGGTGTATAATTACTTTTACGTTATCCTGCGAAATAGTGTGAATGGCGATTCAACCAGCCGGATTTTTGAAGATCAAATTCCCGTTGCGCTAAAAGGCGAAAAGCAAAGCACAGTTAACCGCCTGCGCAAGATCTATCATTTACTTTATCGCGTTTTTGATGTAGTAATTTACCGGATGGATAAAGATGCGGTAAATAGTAAACCTTTTCCTAAATGGTTTATGACAATGATTTCGCTTTATGGATTAGGTTTTCAGCTACTTTTTATGGCGATGATGCTTTTGTTTAATTTGCAGAACTACGTTATCCCTTTCTTTATCACTTATTCTTTTCTGATTTTTCTTTTTATTGGAATCCGGAGATTTTTTTTAGCCAGAACACTAACTGCAAAAGAAGGTTAAATAATCATAAACGTCTTCTTTTGGTTTTGTGTAAGAATTTTAAAAAATAATTGCTTCTTGTAGTTATATAAAAAAGTCCTCGAAGATTATTCTTCGAGGACTTTTAAATGAAGTTAAAATGCTACTGGTTGGCTTTTACGTTTCCTGTACGGGTTAACGCGCCCCAGCCACTGATTTCTCCTTTTATAGCCTTTCTTATCGATTTAAATAGCACATAGTACATTAACTGGCGCCAAATAAAACGTTGTGGAATGATATAAAGTAGTTTTCTAAGCGGTTCTTTCTCGATTTTAAAAGCAAAACACGCGAAGATTAAATCTACCACCACAAAAATGGCATAATAAAATATCATTAACCCAAAACTGGTTTTTAAAGAGAAAGTACTTGCCAATGCAGCAAGGTTTAGCGCTCCTAAGTCAATTAAATTCCATATACCGCTAATTAATGCACCAAACATAAATAAATCTGCCAATGGTGCAAATAGTGGCAATATGATTTGAAATATGAGGATATTTGGCATCCCAATCATTCCAAAATAGCCGTATTTTTTATTGAATAAAGCGTCTTTGTTTTTCCAGAAGCTTTGCATAACGCCATAACTCCATCTAAATCGTTGCTTTAAAAACATATCAAATGTTTCTGGAGCTTCTGTATAAGCCATCGCTGTGGTACAGTTTTTAACAATGTAACCCGCTTTTAAAATGCGCATCGTTAAATCGCAATCTTCTGCCAAAGTATCACTGGTAAAACCTCCAACATGTTGAACAACTTCTTTTCTGAAAGCGCCAATAGCACCCGGGATTACGGTGATGCTATTTAAAACTTCAAAAGCCCGGCGGTCCATATTTTGGCTAGTGATATACTCAATAGATTGCCATTTGGTCAAGAAATTGGTTTCGTTACCAACTTTAACCGTTCCGGCAATTGCGGCAACATCTTTAAACTCAAAACCTTGCATTAAGTTTTTTATGGCATCCTTGTTCAGTTGCGTATCTGCATCAATACATACAATAAATTCGTAATTACACAAAGAAATACCATAATTTAAAGCAGAAGCCTTTCCGCCGTTAACTTTGGTGATAATTTTTACTTTGTCGTTCCCTTTAAAAGCTTCCGTTACAACAGCCAAAGTATTATCTTTTGATCCGTCATCAATAAAAAGTAATTCTAAACTTGGATAATCTAAAGCCAATAAACTTTCTATGGTTTTTACGGCAGTAACCTCTTCGTTATAAGCAGGAATTAAGATGCTTACCGGTGGATAATGTTCAATAATTGACCGAACCGTTCTGTTTTCTATTCTCCGTTTTTTTAACGCTAAAACCGTGATGATAAACAGCCTAAGCAGTGCTAAAACAATCGATAGCACAAACACATAATAAAGTGCTTTATTGGTGTAAAACAAGGAGCTCACAAATAGTCTGTCGGCTTCTCCAATTAAACCGCTATCTGCATCATCGGCTATAGGGGGCATTACCTCATCCTTGGTTTTTCCAAGGATACTGGCTACTGTAGTAAATTGATAGCCGAGTTTTTTGTAATATTCAATGATGCGTGGTAAGGCTTTTACAGTTTGCGAACGGTCTCCACCGGCATCATGTAATAAAATAACACTGCCTTTATCATGCTGGGCAATTACGCCATTTACAATTTGATCTGCGGTAACGCCAGGTTCCCAGTCATGCGGGTCAATAGACTCCCCTACGTTAATGTAATTCTGCGCCCTACTTTGTGCTACCGGCAATACCTCTGCTCTAACCTGTGGTTCTGCATCGGCATTATACGGCGCTCTAAATAAGATGGTGCTTCTGCCGGTAATGCATTCTATTAATTTACGGGTTGCATTCAGTTCAAAAATCACCCTTGCCTCACTAACTTTTGAAAGATCCGGGTGGAAGAAAGTATGGTTCCCAATTTCATAGCCATCGTCAAAAACTTCTTTAACTAGGGGAATATTGTTTTGAGCCATTATACCGACCATGAAAAAAGTGCCTGGGACTTTCTCTCTTTTTAAAATAGCTAATATTTGAGGGGTGTAAATTGGATCAGGCCCATCATCAAAGGTTAATATTACCTTTCTATCTGCATGGCCAAATTTGTTGATTACATATTTTGTAGGTAAGGAAATGTACTGCTGATCAACAATAGTCTTAGTTACCGAGTCTATTTTTAGGCTAAGTTTGCCTTCTTTTGGCGTGGTTACTAAATCTAATATCTCGCCGTCGCCAGTATAATTTATACGGTCGTTAAGTTCAACTTTTGAAAGTTCTTCGCCTTTGTAATTCTGCTTATTTAATGCATCAATGGTTAAGTCTCTTTTAAAAAACTTCCAAAGTCGAGGATCTTCAGAACCTAGTCTCCATAATGCAATACCTCCAACGCCCCAATCATCCGCTTTACGCATAATGTTAAAGTTTGTGGCTGCATCCGTAAAATAAACCTGATGTTTTACCTTGTGGTTATCTACGTAATCGTAGTGAAGATTAGCAGATTTTGGATCAAAAATCACCTTAGAGTTATACATTTGCGCATTTGATATGGCCGTTTGGTAAGTCATATTTATACCAACACCGTTTTCTGGCCAGTCAAAACCATAACCTGCAATTGCTAAAATTACTTTTGAACTCGGAATTTCATTACATATCTTATCCAGCCTCTCTTCAACCCAGTCCTGGTGCGAAATATCTCCAGGATTACTCAGTTCAGTGTGCTGGTCATAAGCCATTAAAAAGATATAGTCATTATATTTTACCAGCTCTTTTACGTTATAATCATCATTATCCGGGCTGATATCCTGCGTAACCAATAAACCGTTTTTATGAAGAGTCTCATAAAGTTGCTTTTGAAAGGCAATTAAATACTCATCTGTTTGCTCGTTTAGCTCCTCAAAATCTATATTTACACCATCTAGTTTGTACTTTTTTAATTGATAAGTTAGGTTATTGATAAAGTGAGTACTATTAGCCTTAGAGTGGATGATCCTACGTACTGCGGCTCCATTCCAGTCACCGTTGATATAATTTTTAACAGATGCGATAACCTTTTTATGATGCTTTTTTACGATTTTAATGACATCATAATCAATTTTAGCGGTTAAAAGATCAGAGTCAGCTTTTATAAAGAAAAACTCAGGAATCACCATATCTAATTTTTCGATATGGTCATTTAACGAAGTATAAGATTGGGCATCCCAATCAACGAAAAAGCCCACATTCACCCGGTTTAGGTTGTTTGGGTGAAGTTTCTTGTAAAGTTCGCGGTCTCTCTTTAGCTGTACGAGCTTTCTTTTTTCAATAGTGAACTCCTTGTATTTTGTTGATTTTTTGATTTCGGCAACATTTTTTATGTTGTACGAGTTGTATGCTTTGCTTAAATCTGGCAGTGAGGGATATTTTTTTGACGCAATAGTAACTACTACGCATATTATAGAGACAATGATGACAAGAAATAATAGCCTGCTTGCCCACTTAAACCGTCTCCATCTGTTACTAGATGGTGTTTGGAAAATTTGTTTTGAATGCATTTTCTAATGGAAATAACAAAGCAAATCACGACAAATCATTGGAAAGAACAAATGATTTGTTGTTAATTAGTGTTAATCTTTTTCTGTTTAGCAAAAAAAGCCTCTTAAAAGAATATTAAAGCCAGTTTTTGTTATAAAGATTGCGCTAGGATTACCTTTAAAATATACTAATTGTGTTCCGGTGTGCGTAAGAGTTTTTTTAAATAAAAGTAATTTAATACAATCAAAATCCTCAAATATTTTTATGTGTAAGCAAAAATGGCAATTTTGCAGAATGTCATTTAAAAGATATCCTGTAATAGTTTTTTTATTGCTCGGTTCTCGGTGCTTTGCGCAAAAGCAGTTAGTTAATATTGTTCAGATAGCGCCCAAGGTTTATATTCACGAATCGTTTTTACAAACCAAAGATTTTGGTAAGGTTTCTTGTAACGGGTTAATCTTTATCAATAACAACCAAGCATTGGTTTTTGATACTCCAGCAAACGAAGAAGCGACCGTTGAGCTGATTAATTGTATCCAAGATAGTTTAAACGCCAAAATTGTTGGGGTTGTGGTCAATCATTTTCATGATGATTGTTTGGCTGGTTTGGCGCTTTTCCATCAATTAAATATTCCATCCTATGCAAATTACCGAACCATTGAATTGGCAAAATTAAAAGGGCGTCAAATTCCAGAAAATGGATTTAACAAAAAGTTGATATTAAAGGTTGGCGGAGAACGGGTAGGTAATTTCTATTTTGGTGCGGCACATACAAAAGATAATATTGTAAGTTATATTCCAGGAGAAAAAGTACTTTTTGGAGGATGTATGACAAAGGCACTTGGTGCCAACAAAGGGAATTTGGAAGATGCAGACACTTTGCAATGGGCAAAAACCATAAGAAAGGTCGAAAAATTGAAGCCTGTAATCGTTGTTCCAGGTCACGGGAAAGTGGGTGGGGCAGACTTGCTTCTTTATACCGAGAACTTATTTAAACGAGAAGTCGGAAATTAGAACGAACCGCTTTTTTTTGCATAAATGCAGCACAAAATAGGCAGCTTTTTTTAGCTAAAATAATAGATTTCATTTCATGGAGTATATTCCTATTTTTGATGCTCAATAATTTAATTAAAATGACGAATTGGTTTAAAAGGAACGGTATACATTTTGGTATCATCTTGTTTTTTGTGATATTATGCTTTGTGTATTTCACACCTGCTTTTCAGGGTAAAGTTTTAATGCAGAGCGATGTGCAAAAAGCCGGCGCTACACAAAGTGAAATCATGAAGTACAAAGAGCTTGATGGTAAAGCTCCGCTTTGGACAAATAGTATGTTTGGCGGTATGCCCACTTACCAAATTTGGTTAAAATATCCAAAAAACATCACCACTCATATTATCGATTTCATTAAAGCATCGTTTCCAAATCCGGTTGACATTGTTTTGTTATACCTTATCGGAACGTATTTTTTATTGATTGTACTGGGCTTAAGTCCGTGGTTAGCGACGGTTGGTGCCATAGCATTTGGTTTTTCTTCTTATAATTTTATTTTTATAGAGGCTGGGCATAGCAACCAGGCAATGGCAATTGCATTTTTTCCTTCAATTTTAGCCGGTATAATGTTAACCTTAAAAGGAAGGTATTGGTTAGGCGCAGCAGTTACTTCTTTATTTATTGCTTTGGAAATCAGGTCAAACCATATTCAAATGACCTATTATTTGTTTATTGCTTTGCTGATTTTAATGGGAATCGAGTTTTTTTATGCTTACAAAAATAAAACACTGAAGTCCTTTGGCAAGTCTGTTGGCGTATTGGTTTTGAGTGCCATTTTAGGAGTCCTTGTTAACGCTGGAACTTTATGGACTACTTATGAATACAGCCAATACTCTACTCGTGGAAAGTCAAACATTACTACAGATAGTGCACAGCCAAGTAGCGGTTTAGATAAAGATTATGCTTTTCAGTGGAGTCAAGGAATTGGTGAAACCATTACTTTATTAATCCCAAATGCCTACGGTGGTGCATCAATGCCTATTTTGGATGGTAAATCAGACGTGGCTAAAGCATTGGTTGGCAAGGGCGCAGATATTAACCAAGCAACTGGTTTTGCACAACAAATGCCAGTTTATTGGGGGCCAAAACCATTTACATCTGGGCCTTGGTATTTTGGTGCTTTTATTTTATTCCTGTTTATTTTTGGATTATTTATCGTAAAAGGGAAGCTCAAATGGTGGCTTTTAGGCGCTACGGTATTAAGCATATTGTTGGCATTCGGGAAAAATTTCAGTTTAGTATCAGATTTATTTTTCGATTACTTCCCACTTTATAACAAATTTAGGTCTGTTGAGTTTAACATGGTAATTGCGAGTTTGTGTGTGCCCATATTGGCATGTTTAGCCATTTACGAAGCAATAAAACCAACAGCAGATGTAAAAGAAGTAACAAAGAAACTAAAAACAAGTGCGTATATTGTTTTGGGTATTTTAGTGGTGTTGCTAGCTATTCCTACACTGTTGTTTAGTTTTAAAGCAGATAATCACCAAGACTTTTTACAACAGTTAAACCAAATTGCCGGTGGCGATAGCAGTTTTGGCGCAACTATCTCTGCTGCTTTAATAGATGACAGGATATCGCTTTTTAGAGCAGATGCCATACGTTCTTTATTGTTTATTGTTGTTGGTATAGGCGTTCTTTGGACCTTAATCAATAAAAAAATAGCACAACCTTTAGGCCTTATTATTATCGGATTAATTGTTTTAACCGATTTATGGTCGTTAGATAAGCGTTATTTGAACGATGATAAATTTGTAGCTAAAGCGGTAATGACGCAGCAAGCTAAACCCAGGGAAGTGGATGAGTTTATTTTAAGAGATCCTGATCCTGATTATAGAGTTTTAGATTTAACCATCCCAACCTTTCAAAGCGCAGATGCCACTGCTTTCCACAAAACAATTGGAGGTTATCATGCCGCTAAGCTTAAACGTTTTCAGGAGGTAATTGATAAGCAGTTTACAGGCAGTATGAACCAAGATGTTTTGGATATGTTGAATACCAAATACTTTATTACTACGGGTAAAGACGGTAAATCAGCAAGTATGCAGGCTAACGCTACAGCCTGTGGTCACGCATGGTTTGTAGAAAGTATTCAATTTGCAAAAGACAATGATCAGGAAATGCAGGCAATCAGTTCTTTTGATCCGAAAAAGGTAGCCATTGTGAACCAAGAGTTTAAACATCTAATTGAGGGTCAAAAAGTTGGAATTCCAGAAAATGGGCAAATTAAGTTAACAAGTTACCACCCAGATTTGTTAAAATATGAATATTCTGTAGATAAAAATGTGGTGGCTGTTTTTTCTGAGATCTGGTATCCTAAAGGATGGAAAATGTACGTTGATGGGCAAGATACGCCATATTTTAGAGCAGATTATTTACTAAGAGCGGCAGTTTTACCTGCGGGAAATCATAAAATTGAATGGAAATTTGAACCAACTTCATATTTTTTAGGAGAAAATATTTCTTTATTTGGATCTATTCTCCTATCTTTAATTCTAGCAATAGCGATCTACCGCGAGATCGCCCGTAAGCAACCAGCTTAAACTAACCAGTATAAGAGGAAATCCCGATTCAAAAAGATCGGGATTTTCTGCTTTTAGTGCTTTTTCAATAAACGTGTTAGTCGTTTGTTTTATTGTTTCTGAGGAAATAAAAAAAGAGACGGAATGCAATTATACCGTGGTTGATGATGTTGGGAATGATGCCGTAATAATGGGTGAATATTTTGAAGCGTTCTTTTAAACTTTGCAAATGTTTTTGTTTAGACATACCGCCCATTAAATACTTAGCGACAAAGAAATTCACGTTTACAATTTTCTCGGACCTTGCTATTGCGCTTAAAATCCAGTCAATATCTGCGCTAAGCTGGTAGTTTAAATTGTATGGTTTAGTGACAGATTTTTTGATGTAAATAGCTTGGTGACTCACACTCATTCCATATTTAAAGCTGTTTAAACTCAGTTTTTCCGGGGTTTGATGTCTGCGTGTTCCTTGGCTTTCCAAATTTGCGTTCAGCATTTCGGTTTCGCCGTAGTAGATGTCCGCATTTTCTGCTGTTGCGAAAATCTTTTCAACCGTATCGCTTTCATAAATTTCGTCGCCCGAGTTCATAAAAAGCACATAATCTCCAGTTGCCAAAGTAAGGCCTTTGTTCATCGCATCATAAATGCCTTTGTCCTTTTCGCTAACTAATTTTGAAATATTTTCCTTATATTTTTCAATAATCGCTAAAGTGCCATCATTACTGGCGCCATCAATAATAATATACTCAATGTTGCCGTAGCTTTGGTTAATTACGGATTTGATGGTGCGCTCAATATCCCTTACGTTGTTGTACACAACGGTTATTACAGATAAAGTTGGACTAAATGCTTTCATTAAACCGTTTAAGTAAAGATTTGTACAAACTAATATGTTTTAAGGCGATGGTTTCCTCACTAAATTCGCTCATTACTTTCGCTCGGGCGTTAATACTTAAAGTTGCCCTATCCGGATGATTATAAATCCAGCTTAAACCTTCCATAAAATCGGTTGCATCTTTATATTTTGCTAAATATCCGTTCTTTTTATGCTCAACCATATCGGGTATTCCTCCGGTTTCAAATGATATTACCGGCGTTCCGCAAGCTAAACTTTCCATTACAGTATTAGGCAGGTTATCATCCAAAGAGGTTGTTAAAAAAGCATCTGCGGCAGCGTACGCTTGCGCTAATATTTCATCATTATTAATGGTTCCTAAAAATTGTACAGGAATTTTAAATGGTGGAGGCAGTTGGTTATTTCTGTTGCCAAACACAATTAAAGTGGCTTTTTCTGCAATTTCCGGGTTTTTTGCAAGCCATAAATTAATGGCATCAATTAAATAGGAAGTTCCTTTATGGGCATCTTTTTTAGAGGGCATAAATCCGCTCAGCAAAATGAAATCATCAGGCTTTAAGCCTAAACTTTCTCTGGCAATTAGTTTATCTACCGGCTTAAAAATGTCAGTTTCTAACGTATTCGGAATGGTATAAACGGGTTTATTTATTAATAGACCACTTTGTTTAGCTGCATTTGCCAACCAGTTGCTGGGGCTTATGTGTTGTGCTTTTAGTTCTTCATAAGCTGATTTTTTGCGCTCCCAAGTTTTATGAGAAATATCATCTGCTTCGGGTTCTTTTAATAAGGGGCAAAAGCCACAATGTGTAATATAGTTTTGGCAGTCGAAACGTACATGGCATCCGCCTGTGAACACATTGCTGTCATGCATAGTCCAAACAATGGGTTTGTTCAAGAGTGCTAATTTCGCTAAGTCAGGTGGGTTTAAAAAGCCGTGGTTTATCCAATGCAGATGAACAATATCGGCATTTAATAATTCGGGGTGTTTGTGAATATCCTTACCGAAAAAGGAAAGGGAGAAAGGAACTTTTAAATCTTTTTCGTAAAAGCGTGGCAAGTATCTTTCGGCTAAAATCCTAAGAGTGGCAAAAAATTTATCCATTGGTTTTGGATATAAAGCGTTTATATCTGCTCTTTTCCCAAGTTTTATATAAGTGTACAAATCGCTGTTTATCCCAGCTTTTTTTAGTGCGTTGTTTAGTCTGTAACTTGCTCTTCCAGCTCCTCCATTTCCGTCGTAGGTATTTAAGTGAATTACTCTCATTGCTGTAAAAATACAATTCTTTGTTGATTAGGATATTGAAATTTAGAAGAAGATAATGGCATGTTTAATGAGGACATGAAGCGATGGATTATATTTAACAGAATGGGGACTAAATTAATATTGGTTAGGCATGGGCAATCTGTTTTTAACCTTGAAAACCGTTTTACCGGGTGGAAAGATGTAGATTTAAGTGAGCTTGGGATGGAGGAAGCTAAACACGCTGGGGAAAAATTAAAAGCTTTTAAGATTGATGTGGTTTATACCTCAGTTTTAATTAGGGCAAAACACACCTACCAAATTATAAAGAATATTGCCGGATTGCAGGGTTTGCCTGTTATTGAGAATAAAGCTTTAAATGAACGCGGTTATGGAGATTTAGAAGGTTTGAATAAAAGTGAAACTGCTAAAAAGTTTGGAGAAAAACAGGTTTACATTTGGCGACGTTACTTTGATATTGCTCCGCCAGGAGGCGAAAGTCTTAAAAATACCTATGATCGGGTGATTCCTTATTTTTTGGAACATATTAAAAAAGATTTAGACAATGGTTTGACCACTTTAATTGTTGCGCATGGAAACAGTTTAAGAGCATTGGTCATGTATTTAGAAAATTTAACTCCAGCACAAATAGTAGAAAAAGAAATAGCTACCGGAGTCCCGATTATTTATAATTGGCCTGTAGGAAATGTAAAGCACAATAACGGTCTTTAATCTTTAGTAAATATTGTCAGATAAAGACAAGCCCGAAATTCTGCGCTAAATATCCTATATTTAGTTTATGGAAGCAATGGCCAATAAAAGTCAAAGATTATTATCGCTCGATTTTTTTAGGGGCTTAACCGTTGCAGCTATGATTTTAGTGAACAATCCCGGCGATTGGACACACATTTATGCCCCATTTGAACATTCGGAATGGAACGGTTGCACTCCAACAGATTTAATATTCCCCTTTTTTTTATTTATTGTGGGCGTTTCGATAGTTTATGCTTTAGACTCCAAAAAAAATGACTCACAGGCTCATCCAACGCTGTTAAAAATAATTATCAAGAGGGCTGTGATTTTATTGGTTTTAGGATTATTGCTTTCGCTTTTTCCTTTTTTCAACTTTGCCGAATTTAGAATTCCCGGAGTTCTGCAACGCATAGCAATAGTTTATTTGCTTTCCGCAATTTTGTTTATCAAAGTTAGCAGGGAGTCGCTATTTAAAATATTTGTACTTATTCTAATGGTTTATTGGGTGTTAATGACTTTTATCCCAGTGCCCGGAATTGGCGAAGCGAACCTTGGGAAAGACACCAATTTAGGTGCTTGGTTAGACCGTTTAATTTTCACGAAAGCTCATTTATGGTCTTTAGGCGTAACTTGGGATCCAGAAGGGCTTTTAGGAACTTCACCTTCCGTTGCCAGTGGTCTATTTGGCGTAATGATGGGAATTATCCTAAAATCAAAAGAGCGGACACCAGAAAATAAAGTAGTTTGGCTGTTTGTTTACGGCTTTATTGCGGTGATAGCCGGTCTGTTTTGGGATACCTTTTTCCCGATAAACAAATCTTTATGGACAAGTTCTTATGTGCTTTACACAGGTGGTTTGGCAAGTATGTTTTTAGCAACTTGCTATTGGTTTATTGATGTTAAAGGTTTTACCAAGTTTACAAAACCATTTGTAATTTATGGCGTAAATGCAATAACTGTGTTTTTTGCCTCAGCCATTATTGCCCGGAGCATGAATTTGATTAAGGTACTTTTAGACGGAAAAACCGTTTCTTTAAAACAGTATCTGTACCAATTGTTTTATACTCCCTATTTTTCTGCTTATGACGCTTCTTTATTGGGTGCTTTCACCTTTGTTTTAATTTGGTATGTTGTACTTTGGATAATGTACAAGCGGAATATAATAATTAACGTATAACCTTATTTTATCCTGTCCCTTAATGGTTTTTCTTTTGTTTTTTGGCGAATTGGTTGCCGAAAGAACGAAAAATTCACTAACAACTGATCATTATTAAAAGTTCTAATTCACAATCCAAATGTTTTAAAGTTCGAAACTTTGGTGTCTTTTCGGAATTTCCACATTGGCGTAACCTCTTTTATGAAGTTCGGTTTTAAAATTATTTTGTGTGTCAAACTCTCCATGCACCAAAAATATTTTTTTGAGCTCGGTTTTATCTTGTCCGTTTAAAAACTGTATCAAATCCGACTTGTCTCCGTGTGCGCTCATTGACTGCAAGGAAGCAATATTTGCATTTACCTGATAGCTTTCTCCAAAAATAGAGATTGGATTAACGCCATTTTTAAGTCTGCCCGCTAAAGATGAAGGTTCTGCATATCCCACCAATAAAATGGTGCAGTTTGGGTTTTCAATATTATTTCTGATGTGGTGCTTTACCCGCCCGGCTTCTGCCATTCCGCTTGAGGAAATAATAACCATCGGCGAATGATCTGCATTTAGCGCTTTTGATTCTTCAGCATCCTCAATATAATGTAAGCCTTTAAAATCAAAAGGGTCATCATCCACTTTTAAAACTTCCTGAACGTTTTCGTTAAAATTCCAAGGATAAGACTTAACTACCATTGTTGCTTTTTCTGATAGCGGACTGTCCACATAATATTTAATATCGGGCAGTTTGCCTTCTAATTCTAAACCGTTTAAAGAATATAAAATTTCTTGTGTACGCCCTACGCTAAAAGCTGGGATAATCAGCTTTCCTTTTCTTTTTACACAAGTTTCTTCAATAATTTGAAGCAATTTTTCTTTAGCCGGACTAGCATCCTCATGCAAACTGTCTCCGTAAGTTGATTCCAACAAAATGTAATCGGCCTGTCTAAAATAATGTGGCGGTTTTAAAATCAAATCTTTATATCGGCCTACATCGCCACTAAAAGAAATCCGCGTAAGCTTACCTTCTTCTTTAATATTTAGGTGAACAGAGGCGCTACCGATAATGTGGCCGGCATCCTCAAAACTTAGGATTACATTATCTGTTAATTGGTAAACCGTACTGTATTTTACTTTTTTGAAATGCGTTAAAGCGATGAGTGCATCTTCAATGGTATAAAGTGGCTCAAAAAGTTGCTGGCCCTGTTTTGATCGCCTTTTATTAGCATAACGGATGTCGTTTTCCTGAATTTTAGCCGAGTCTTGCAATAAGATTTTACAAAGTGCATAAGTGGCTGGTGTACAGATGATATCACCTTTAAAACCTTGAGCTACCAATCGTGGAATCAAACCAGAATGGTCTATATGTGCATGCGAAAGCACTAGATAGTCAACAGATTTCGGGTCAAAGCCAAAATCTCGGTTCATCTCATCTGTGTTTGATCCTTGCCCTTGGAAAAGACCACAGTCTAATAAGATTTGCGTTCCGTTGTTGAGCGTTATTAAATGTTTACTGCCTGTAACAGTTTGCGCTGCGCCGTGAAAAGTTATCTTCATAAAAATGGTTTATCAGTTTCAAGTTAATCAATTATTAATCCAAAAAAACAGCTCAAATGTTTAAATTAGCTTTTACAGTTAAATACAAACAGATTTAAAATGAGAAACATTATTTTTTTACTGCTTACGCTGGTTACATACCAAGTAAACGCACAATTAAAACTCACCAAAATTTGGGAAACCACAGACTTGGCCACGCCAGAATCTGTTTTGCCCTTGGGCAACTTATTGTATGTTTCCTTAATTGATGGCGATGGCGCCAAAGCTGATGGGAAAGGGGAAATAGCTATTTTAAAAGAAGACGGCACAGTAGTTAATAAAGAATGGATTACAGGTTTAAATGCTCCAAAAGGCTTAGGCTTTTATAAAGGCAAATTATATGTTGCCGACCTTAATAAGGTGGTGAAAATTGATGTGAAATCTGCGAGAATAGAAAGCAGTATTCCTATTACCGAAGCTGTTTTTTTAAATGATATCGCAGTAAATAGCAAAGGCGAAGTTTTTGTTTCTGATACTCGGTTGGGTAAAATTTACCGTATTGTTAATGATCAAGCAACGCTGTTTGTAGCTGATGTGAAAAATGCAAATGGACTTAAATTCGTTAATGATGAGCTGTATGTTTTAAGCGGTTCTAATTTGTTGAAAATAGGTAAAAACAACCAACCAAATATTATAGCAAAGGATTTTGAGGCGGCTGGTGATGGTTTAGAGCCTTATAAAAAGGGAGAATTTATTGCAACATGTTGGGCCGGATTGATATACCATGTTAAAGCAAACGGAACTTTTGATTTATTGTTAGATACCAGAGCAGAGAAAATGAATACTGCAGATATTGGTTTTAATGCTAAAAAAGGGATATTATATGTGCCAACTTTCTTAAAAAATTCTGTGGTAGCTTACAAAATAGAATGAATTCCGACGAGGATTTTCGTAATGAATAATACACCAAAAAAGCTTCTTGAATAGGAAGCTTTTTTGGTGTATTGGAGTTTGATTATTTTAAACTATCTAAGAACTCTTGGTTCAGTTTTACGTATTCCTGATTGTTGGTTTCTTTTGCCATGCTTAAGCCTTCGGTTGCAGAAACTTTAGCAGATTTCTGGTCTCCGTTTTTTAGCTGAATTTTTGCTTTCCAAAGTTTAATATATGGAGCGTTCTTGTTATCCTTGTCTGCTTCGTAAATCCAGGCTAATGCTTGTTTTGAATCTTTATTATTGCTAAAGTAATATTGTGCTGCAGCAAAATATGGTTTTTTTTCACCTTTCATCGCTGTTGCGATATTTGCCATAACCTTTGTGTCGTAATCTACACTTAGCGGAACATTTACTTGAGTATTGTCCCAAGCGATATTTAAGTCCATTGTTCCTGCCGTTACGTTGTTAAACTGAATGGTAAAAGTCTCTATTTTGTTAAGTGTCTTTAACGATTTAACTTTTACCCTCGCCACATCGTCTTCATCTTTATGCGTGTAAGCGCCCCATTGTTTAGCCGCTTTATTCAAAACTATTGTCCATTCATTTTCGCTCGGGATGCTGAACAGGGCATATTCGCCAGCCGCAATTTTTTGTCCGCCAAAATTAACTTCATCCGTAAAAGTAATTGTGGTAGCACTGTTTGCACCTGTTCGCCAAATTTCGTTGTAAGGTACCAAGCCACCAAAAATCAATCGGCCTTTTGCATTTGGGCGACTGTAATTAACAGTAACTTTCCCCAGACCAAAATCTTGGGTAATGGTTTGTCCCGAACTGGGTTGCGGAGTTAATGCTTGCGCATAGCCAAAAGTGGTGAAAGCTGTGAATAATAAACTTAAACCAAGAATCTTGAATAATGATTTCATATTGATAATATTTAAATGGAAAGATATTGTTTAAATTCTTAAAAAATGATTTTATCCTTAATTGGAGATGTAAAGATTTTGTCAAATTCATCAGTTAGTTAAATGAATACAAAGCATTAGTAATAAACCTATCCCTAAAGCTATCATACATTTCTCATTGGAAATAGCCATAAACAGACAGCTTACTTTAAAAAATTAAATTATGGACTAAAAGATATTGACATTTAAATGACGCAACAAACTCCCTTTGAAAAAAGTTTTATGGAAAGTTATCGTTTTGATGTTACTTTTGCCCAAGTTAATGAAGTTACTTATTTCACTAATTGTAGTTGTTTTTATAGCACTTAACAGTGTTACAGCTTCGGCATGCGCCAAAATCAAATCAGATACTTCTTCTAAATCCTTTCATGCAACTTCTCACGTTACGTTTGGCATAAGCTTAAGAAAGCTTTCTGTAGGGCATTGGCTTGAAGAAAAGAGCGATTTTTTAAGTTTTGAGAATGATGATGATGACTTTGTTGCTGTAAAAAGATATGTGTTATTAAAAACTGGTTTTTTCTGTTTAGGTTTTGTGCCTAAACTTTTCGATTTTCATAGTTGTATCAATAGCGATGTAATTCCCAAGGTAAATTTCACGCTTTTATCATCGCCAAAATATGTTTTAATCAGAAACCTCAGGATCTGATTTTCTTTCCT
Organism: uncultured Pedobacter sp.; assembly: GCF_946480185.1. Next base: position 56,315 of record NZ_CAMLIG010000020.1, read on the forward strand.
TTAACTGATAAATTCTAATTGTCAGTTATACTGTTATTCTAAATCAAATTTTAAAAATTTATCGTTTTGTTGCAGTGCCGTTTTCAAAAAATCTGCTCGAAAATTTGGTATCAAACATTTTGATTTACCGGTCATCGTATTTCGCCTGACCTAATGTTTTAGAACAACAACCAACTATCATTTTTCATCACACTTTAACATCCATTTTTATATCATGAAGAGAGTTATAATGCTTTTTGGCCTGTGCGCTACCTTGTTTTACACCAGCTGTAAATCAGACAGGAAAGAAAAAGAAGAAACAGTTAATTATACAGTTACAACGCCTTTAAAAATCGACACTTCTTTTAAAAAGGAATATGTGTCGCAAATTAAATCTGTGCGCAATATTGAGATTAGGGCACAGGAGAAAGGCTATTTACAAAATATTTATGTAGATGAAGGGCAAAAAGTACAGGCGGGGCAACTACTTTTTAGGATTATGCCAAAAATGTACGAAGCCGAAAACCAGAAAGCAGAAGCCGAAGCTAAATCGGCAGAAATTGAGCTGCAAAATAGCCAAACCTTAGCATCAAAAAACGTGATTTCGGCAAATGAATTAGCAATGGCGAAAGCAAAACTGGCATCAGCGAAAGCGGATGTTGCCATGTCAAAGCTTCATTTATCTTTTACGGAAATTAGAGCGCCTTTTGACGGAACGATTAACCGTTTACCATTAAAGTTGGGAAGTTTAGTTGACGAGGGCGATTTGCTAACTACCTTATCAGACAATAGTCAGATGTACGCTTATTTTAATGTCTCAGAACCGGAATATCTGAATTATGAACAAGATGTAAAAGATAGGGCGAGCAATACGGTGCAACTTATTTTAGCAAATAATGAGCAATTGAAATATAAAGGCAAAGTGGAAACTGTGGAAGGCGAGTTTGACAGCGAGACAGGCAATATCGCCTTTAGAGCTAAGTTCCCGAATCCAGATCATTTATTGAAAAACGGAGAAACCGGTAAAGTATTGATGAATGTTCCGTTAAAGAACGCACTGGTAATTCCGCAGAAAGCAACTTATGAGATTCAAGACAAACTATACGTTTTTGTGGTCAATAATAAGGGCGTGGTAAAAGCCAGAAATATTCAGATCGCTGGTGAAATCCCTGATTTATACGTGGTTTCTAACGGACTTTCAGAAAGTGACCAAATTCTATTAGAAGGTGTTCAGATTGTTAAAGATGGTGATAAGATTGCATACAAGGCAGTTGCGCCAAAAGAGGTAATCAGTCATTTGAAATTAGAAGCAGAGTAAGGATTATCATCTTAAAAGATCAATTGTATGTTTAACAAGTTTATACACAGGCCTGTCCTGTCCATTGTAATATCGCTTATTATCACATTTTTGGGTGCTTTGGCAATTACACAATTACCGGTTACACAGTTTCCGTCCATCTCTCCGCCTAAGGTAAATGTAACGGCAGAATATCCTGGAGCCAACGGCGAACTGATGATTAAATCGGTTATTATTCCTTTGGAAAGAGCCATCAACGGCGTTCCGGGAATGAAATATATTGAGTCCGACGCCGGTAACGACGGTGAGGGAAATATCCAGATAGTTTTTAATTTGGGTACCGACCCTAACCAAGCGTCTATTAACGTACAAAATTTGGTAGCCTCGGTAACCAACAAACTTCCGCCAGCGGTGGTGAGAGAAGGCGTAAAGATTACCAGAGAAGAATCTAACATGTTGATGTACATTAACTTGTACAGCAAAGATCCAAAGATGGATCAGAAGTTTTTATACAATTTTGCTGATATCAATTTACTTTCGGAACTAAAGCGGGTAAAAGGCGTTGGTTTTGCCGATATTTTAGGAAACCGGGATTATGCAATGCGGGTTTGGCTTAGGCCTGATAAAATGTTGGCGCACAAAGTTTCTGCAGATGAAGTTTTAGAAGCTTTAAATGAACAAAGTTTAGAAGCATCGCCAGGTAAAATCGGAGAAAGTTCTGGTAAAAGGTCACAATCTTTTGAGTACGTTCTTAAATATCCAGGAAGGTTTACCACCAAAGAAGAATACGAAAATATAGTTTTAAAAGCTAGCCCAAATGGGGAGTTACTTAAGCTTAAAGACGTAGCGGATGTAGAGTTTGGAAGTGAGTATTATGATCTTTACTCCAGCTTAAATGGAAAAGCCTCTGCCGCTATTGTACTTAAACAATCTTACGGAAGTAATGCCAGCCAAGTAATTGCAGATGTAAAAGCAAAACTGGCTGAGATTAAATCTAGCTCTTTCCCAAAAGGAGTTGATTATGAGATCAGTTATGATGTTTCTAAGTTTTTAGATGCTTCGATAGAAAAAGTAGTACATACTTTAATAGAGGCATTTATATTGGTAGGTTTAGTGGTTTTCCTTTTCTTGGGAGATTGGCGTTCTACCGTAATTCCGGCAATTGCAGTACCCGTATCGCTTATCGGTACGTTTATGTTTATGCAGTACTTTGGGATTACGCTCAACCTAATCACGCTTTTTGCGCTGGTATTGGCGATTGGAATTGTGGTAGATAATGCCATTGTGGTAATTGAGGCGGTGCATGCTAAAATGGAGGAGAAAAATCTCTCGCCACTTAAAGCTACCGAAGAAGCCATGCATGAAATTAGTGGGGCAATTATCGCCATTACTTTAGTTATGGCAGCGGTGTTTATTCCGGTGGCTTTTATGTCTGGTCCTGTCGGGATTTTTTACCGCCAGTTTTCTATCACCATGGCAACTTCCATTATTTTATCTGGATTAATTGCCCTCACTTTAACACCTGCACTTTGCGCCATGATGCTGAAAAATAACCATGGCAAGGCAAAAAAGAAAACATGGTTAAATACTTTTTTAGACGGGTTCAACAATAAATTCAACAGGCTTACCGGCAGGTATCAAAACTTATTGAAAATAATTGTGAACCGTAGAACGGTCACTTTTGGAATGCTGATTGCTTTTTGTATCGGTATTTGGGCGCTAAACTCCAGTTTGCCTTCGGGCTTTATCCCTAATGAAGATCAGGGAATGTTTTATGCAATTATACAAACGCCGCCGGGTTCAACCTTAGAAAGAACCAACGAGATTTCTAAAGAATTACAGAAAATAGCACAGCAAATTCCGGATGTTAAATCTGTTTCTTCCTTAGCGGGATATGAGATTTTGTCTGAAGGAACTGGTTCAAACTCCGGAACCTGCTTAATCAACTTAAAAAGTTGGGAGAACCGCAAACATTCTGTTCAGCAGGTTATTGATGAATTAGAGCAGAAATCTAAGAACATTACAGGTGCAACCATCGAGTTTTTTCAGCCACCAGCTGTGCCGGGTTATGGCGCAGGTGGTGGTTTCGAGCTACGCTTGTTGGATAAAGGTGGAAGTGGCGATTATAAAAAAATGGAAACGGTGAGTAAGGATTTTGTAAAAGCCCTGAATAAGCGTCCCGAATTATCACAAGTATTTACTTTTTATAGCGCCAGTTTTCCGCAGTACATGTTAAAGATTGATAACGACATGGCTCAACAAAAGGGCGTTACCATTGATAATGCGATGAATACATTATCTACTTTAATTGGTAGTAACTACGAAACTAGCTTTATAAAATACGATAGGCAATATAAAGTGATGGTACAGGCTTTACCGCAATATAGAGCGCTGCCAGAAGACATCTTGAAATTATATGTGAAAAACAGTCGCGATGAAATGGTGCCGTTTTCTGCATTTATGAAGGTGGAAAAAGTTTATGGCTTATCGGAGATTACCCGCCACAACCTTTACAATTCTTCCGAGATTAGTGGTGCATCAGCTCCAGGCTACAGTAGCGGAGCGGCAATTCAAGCCATTGAAGAGACAGCGAAAATAAATTTACCAAGAGGTTTTGGGATTGAATGGGCAGGTATTTCTGCCGATGAGGTTGCCCGTGGAAACGAAGCAATCTATATTTTCTTGATCTGTTTGGTGTTTGTTTACATGCTTTTAGCCGCTCAGTACGAGAGCTTCTTGCTGCCTTTCCCAGTTATTTTATCCCTGCCTGCGGGTATTTTTGGCGCTTTCTTACTGCTCAAGCTTTTAGGCTTAGAGAATAACATCTACGCTCAGGTTTCTATGGTGATGCTTATTGGATTATTGGGTAAAAACGCAGTATTGATTATAGAGTTTGCGGTGCAGAAACATCGAGCCGGAATACCATTATTACAAGCAGCAATAGAAGGCGCAGTAGTGAGGTTCCGTCCAATTTTGATGACTTCTTTGGCGTTTATTGCCGGTTTAATTCCTTTGGTTATTGCTTCGGGTCCGGGAGCAATTGGCAACCGAACCATTGGTTCGGCTGCCGCCGGAGGAATGTTGATAGGAACCGCATTTGGTGTTGTCCTTATCCCTGGATTATATTACGTTTTCGGTAAAATATCCGAGAGAAACATTCTTGTGAAAGATGAAGAAGAAAATCCGTTAACCGAAGAAATTGACCATAATGTATAAGATAGTTAATTATAGATATGTTGGTTTGCTAGGTCTTTGTCTAGCGGCCACAAGTTGTAAAGTTCCCGCAATATTATCGGTAGCAAACAACAATGATTTGCCTAAAGCATATAACCAAATTGTCGATTCAACAAATACAGGAAGTCAGCAATGGCGTACTTTTTTTACCGACCCTAATTTGGTTAGTTTAATTGATACGGCTTTGCAAAACAATCAGGAATTGTTGATGACGCTGCAGGATGTTGAAATCGCCAAAAACGACATTAGAGCTACAAAGGGTGATATTTTACCAACAGTAAACGCAAGGCTTGGCGCAGGCGTAGAAAAAGTGGCGAGATATACCAGTTCAGGTGCGGGCGATGCCACTACGGATATTGAACCCGGCAAAAAAACGCCAGACCCTTTGAGTGATTATACCGCTGCAATTGATGCACATTGGGAAGTGGATATTTGGAAAAAACTACATAACGCAAAAAAGGCAGCAGTAGCCAGGTATTTGGGAACTGTTGAAGGCAAAAACTTTGTGTTAAGTAACCTGATTGCCGAAGTAGCAAATTCATACTACGAGTTATTGGCGCTTGATAATCAATTAATGATTGTACAGCAGAATATTAGTTTGCAAAATAACTCACTGGAGGTCATAAAAATCCAAAAAGAAGCATCCAGAGTTACGGAATTGGCTGTTCAGCAGTTTCAGGCAGAGGTGTATAACTCAAAAAGTTTGGAGTTTGGTATCCGCCAACAAATTAGGGAAACAGAAAACAGGATCAACTTTTTATTAGGCCGTTACCCACAAAAAATTGTGAGAGACGGCAGTACTTTTGCAAACCTCAATCCTTCATTTCTTAAACAGGGAGTTCCTTCGCAATTGTTAGAGAATCGTCCAGATGTTAAACAGGCAGAACTTGAACTTACAGCAGCTAAATTAGATGCCAAAGTTGCCCGAGCCGAGTTTTTTCCTTCTTTGGCGATTGATGGTTCTTTAGGGCTTCAAGCTTTCAAACCTTCTTATTTGACCAAGTTGCCCGAGTCTATTTTATATTCTTTAGCAGGAGATTTGGCAGGCCCGCTCATTAATAAAAATGCGATTAAAGCGGAGTTTGCAAATGCCAATGCCAGACAGTTACAGGCTTTGTACAATTATCAGCAAACGATTTTAAACGCATACTTTGAAGTGGCTAATCAATTATCAAGTATTGAGAATCTTTCTAAAAGTTATGATTTGAAACAGCTGGAAGTAGCCACACTAAATAAATCTGTTGATATTTCTTCTGATTTATTTAATGCTGCCCGAGCCGATTATTTAGAGGTACTAACCGCTCAACGCGATGCACTTTCTGCAAAATTGGAATTGGTAGAAACCAAAAAATCGCAATTTAACGCCATGGTTAACATGTATAAAGGATTGGGCGGAGGCTGGAGATAGCACTTAGATTATCAGATTCAAAAACCTTTGGGTTAGCAGAGAAAATGCTAATTCGAAGGTTTTTTGTGAATATGATTTTAACTTTTAATTCTGCTGTCGAAAATAAAGGCTTCGTTCGCTATCAATTTAATTTTAGAAAAATCTGGGTGATTTGGATTTAATAAGTAATTATACTCTTGATTGATAATAGCTGAGGGAACTTTTAGAATAGCAGTTTCGTTTTTTTTGACCCACTCGTTCCCAATACTTTGGGTATAAGGCGAAGATTCGAAGATTTGCCAATCTTTTTCTAAGTCGCTTAACTTAATTTCGGTAATTTTTATGCTATTAGGTATATAAATACTTAGCAAACGGAAGTTCTGATTTAAGCCCATGGCTCCTCGGTGTACCACGTTCTCCAAACAGGATAGAGATTCAGAGGAAGAAGTATAAATCATTTTAACATGATTGCCGTTCCACCTTGCAGGCCTGCCAGAAGCTTGTAAAGAATCCGCAAATTTAGCCAGGGTAATTCTGTAAACCTGCATTTTTAGGCTAAATCCCCGTAGGCGATGCGGTTAAGTTCATCTTCTATTAAAGTGATGCCGGTTATGGTATCCATTAAATTAAACGGAATTTGATCACCTAGGCCGTAAGCGGGCGCATTTAACCACTGATGAAAAGCTGATGCACTGCCAAAAACCTCGATACCTAAATTATATAAAGAAAAAGACTTTAAAAGCTTTTCGCTTAAAACAGCATCCAGTGTTAAATCTTGAACAACATAGTTTTGGATAGTTTTTACCGTAGTTTTAAAAGTTTCCTGAAATTCATCATAAGTAAAACCTGATACCGAGATAAAATCTAAAGCTGCGTTTGCTTTTAAACCCTTTTTAGAATTTGATAAAATACTGATTGGGTTAGCGTACATTTTGTGGTAAACAGCAATGGTATCAGCAACCATACTTACAGGCAAATTATCTTCATCCTGTGCGTACATTTTCATTTTTTTATCCGGCTTTTTCATGGTCAACTATTTTCTTACCCAAATATAAGAAATATTTCTCTGTTAAAAAGAAATATTTCCCTATTTATTCAAAATAATATCCTCTAAAACATCAATCCAAGCTGGATTGTCATTTAAGCTTTCTACCAGTTGTACTTTTTCTCCGCCTAGTTCTACAAATTCTTCCTGATATTCAAAGGAGATTTCATATAAAGTTTCTAAACAATCAGAAACAAAAGCTGGGCATAATACCAAAAGTCGTTTTACACCTTTTGCCGCTAAATCTTTAAGTACAACGCTGGTATAAGGCTGCATCCAAGGATCATTTCCTAACCGAGATTGGTAGCAAAGCGTGTAATCTTTATTGGTTAAGCTTAATTCCTTTGCAATTAACTGGGCGGTATTGTGGCATTGTGCCGAGTAGCAAAACTTGTTGTTTTCTGTTAAAGTTGCACAGCAATTTTCAACCTTTAAGCAATGTTCACCAGAAACATCTGCTTTACGCATCTGCCTTTGTGGGATACCGTGGAAGCTGAACAAAATATGATCCCATTTTTGATCCAGATATTTGCGAGCATTATCAGCAAAAATTTTAATCATTCCGGGATGATTGTAGTAACTATTGACAAAGCTTAAAGCCGGAATAGCTTGCCATTTGCTTACAATTTCCATCACCAGTTGGTGTACAGAGCCAGTTGATGCAGAAGCATATTGCGGAAACAACGGAACCACTTTAATGCTATCTACCTTAGCTTGTTTTAACCTTTCCAAAGCATCGGGTATTGATGGAGATTGGTAACGCATCGCCAGTTCAACCTGATAATCGTTGCCTAGTTTTTTGGCAACTGCATCCCGAACGTTGTTGCCATAAATCAATAAAGGCGAGCCTTCTTTTGTCCAGATTTCTTTATAGATTTTTGCGGATTTTGGACCACGGAACGGCACTATAATACCTTTAACCAATAACGTACGGCTAAAAGCATTGATATCAATCACCCGCTCATCCATTAAAAATTCGTCGAGATATTTTCTTACATCTGCTGTTGACGGACTGTCTGGCGTACCCAGATTTACCAATAGAATACCTTTTTTACCCATTATTTTGTTGTTGTATGCTGTCTTTCATTTGCCAAAGTTTCCACCAAGGTGTCCCTGGCGATTCGTGGTGCTCATAGTGATAACCAAAAAAATAGCAAGTAAAGAAAGCCCAAATATGATTTTTTGACTGTGTTTTTGATTGATGAATATTTTGATGCTCGCCCTTATGTGGCAAATAAGTGCCAAAATAAAAAAGTTGCAAAGTACTTAACAATGATGGAACAACCCAAAACATCAATAAGTTTTGCTCAGGGATATATAATTTCAAAATATTATAAATAACGGCCATTACAACCACTTGCCACCAGCTGAGGTATTGCTTAATAAATTGACAATACCAAGTAAAAAAGTTTCCTTCGTAATAATCTGGGTCGTTTTTGGTATGTACAAATTTATGGTGATTATGATGTTCTTTATTTAATTTCTGAAACGGAAAAACCGCATAAAATAAAGTGCAAACCTGCCCAATAAAATTGTTTAGTTTTTTATGATATGGCGCAACGGTTCCATGCATAGCATCATGTGCGGTAATAAAAAGCCCCGTGTACAAATGCATTTGTATCAGAACAAAAACATATACTAGCGGATTTGAAAAGCTGAAATCAAAACGCATGAGCATAATAATACTAAGCATCCATAAAAAGATGATGAGTAATGCCATATATATCCCGAGATTGTTTTTCAAGTTTTATTTTTTGATGATGCCTATCTGAGTGAGGATATTGAATAAAAAAATTAATTTGAGGCCTTTTCTTGCTATGTAAAAAATGTCGTCCTACAAATCCGCCTGTCGGGGGAGAGAAACATCTCACAAATAGCTGTTGCCTATTAGATACAGAATCAACTGGAGTGATTTCTCGTATCTCGAAAAATGACGACCCTTAACTTAATAAGTTTCCAATATTTCTTTCACCTGTTCCATTAACCACATTGGTGTTGATGTTGCACCACAAATCCCGATTTTATCGCCTTTATTAAACATCGCTCTTTCTAAATCGTTGGGTTTACTGATAAAATAAGTTGCCGGATTATGCTTTTTACAAACCTCGTACAATACTTTTCCGTTTGATGATTTTTTACCCGATACAAAGACGATTTTATCAAATTTCTTCACAAAATTTGGCAATTCTTTATCTCTGTTTGATACTTGGCGGCAAATGGTATCATTGGCTTTAACATTATATCCGCGGGATATCAGCTCATTTTTGATATCGTAAAACTTGTGGGTTGATTTTGTGGTTTGACTGTAAAGCGTAAAAGATTCTGGTAAATCCACACCGTCGAGTTCTGCCAAATCTTGAAAAACTAGTGCTTCATTATTGGTTTGTCCCTGTAAACCTATTACCTCGGCGTGGCCATGCTTCCCAAAAATCAATACCTTCTCATTGGCATCATGCGTAGTTTTTATACGGTTTTGTAATTTTAAAACCACTGGGCAAGAAGCATCAATTAGCGTAATGTTGTTTGCTAAAGCTACTCTGTAAGTTTCTGGAGCCTCACCATGCGCTCTAATTAAAACCTTTTCATTGTGTAAAGATTTAAGTTCCTCATTATCAATGATCTTTAGACCTTTTGCCTTTAAACGAACAACTTCCTCATCGTTATGAACGATATCGCCTAAACAATATAAATATCCATCTTCTTCTAAAATTTCTTCGGCCATATCAATGGCGTAAACCACACCAAAGCAAAAACCTGATTCTTGATCAATAGAAACTTTTAAATTATATTCCATTTGATGTTATTTTTTACAAAAATATAAAAAGTTAAGTCAGAGTGCCGTAACATTTAACCCTATAAAAAACAGTACTTGACTGATGATTAAAGTTAATGCCACTGGGTTTGATTTACGGAACTCCAACTCGTAATAAACCCTAAGCAATATAAAGCAAACAAAAAACCAAGCCACATAATTTTGTAGCGGTATGGCACTATCTGCCCAGCTCCAATAATCAAACTTTACGGCAATTGGCTCAATTAAAAAGTCAATAAAAACCAAGATTGCAGCCCCAACCAACGATTTTAAATTACGTAAGTGTTTGAAATATTTTTTTAAAGCAGCGCCTACTCCAAAAACTAAGATTAACCAGTTTATACCAATAAGCAAGGGCACTTGCGCTAATTTAATTCCCAAAGTATTGCCATAGGTATAATTGCCAAAAACCGCTCCGCTAGATACGCCAACAACTTCAATTAAATAACCGGCCAAATAAACAAAGATTAAACCCAGCCAAAATTCTTTTCTAAAATCTTTTTGGTTGATGAGTAAAATTGTTGCCATTAACATTAAATGGAAAGGCACAAATGAGATAAAAAAATCATGAAATTGCGGTAATGAGAAACCCACAAAGCCTACTAAATGGAAAATAATAATAAAGATTTTTGATAAACCGGGTTTGTCTAGATATTTCATGTATTGATGGTTCTGCCTTTCCAACTTATTGTTTTGCTTAGCGATTGTTTGATGGAAAGAAAAGCTAAAATAAACAAGTTTAACATTTGTAAGGGATGAAAAAAGATATTGACAAACACATTCTGGCCCGAAAGGTAGGAAATCATAATTCGGGTAAAAATGATCAGCGTCAACGCAAAATAAAATAATTGAAAATTACCGAAAGCCAGGATAAATAATGGACCGAAAACTACAATTGTAATGTAAATTATTAAGGCCAAAATACTGCTGTTAAACCCCGCTAATATGTTTTTACTAAATCCACTTAAGCATTCGCTGTAGTTTTTGTACATCCGGCAAAAAATAAAACCATTTGCTAGTAAGGCTTCGCCAGACAAGCCTTGGGATTTTATTTTTTTCATAATTTCAATGTCTTCAACTACTTTGTTTTTTATGAGCTGATGCCAATGGAACTGTTTATACTGGGCAGAATTAAACAACATAAATTGCCCGCTCGCGGCCGCTAATGATGAGATTTTAGAGAGTTTCACCAAACGTAAAGGCAAAAGATTTAAAAGCAAAAAGTGCATTAACGGAACTACCGTTTTTTCGCCAATAGTTTTTGTGATTTGGTTGGTAAATAAACTCAGCAAGGTTAGCTTTCCGGCATACATCCGGTAAAGAGCATTGTTGATTAAACCGTTTTTTATTTCTTCATCAGCATCTAAAAACAGCAACCAAGCACCATTTGCCTTTTCGCTTAATTGGTGGCAGGCAAAGTTTTTTCCTAGCCAGCCTTTTGGCAGTGTTTTACCTTTTATAACGGTAAACTTTGGATGATGTTGACAAAAATCATCCACAACTTGCAACGTTTTGTCTTCTGAACTGTCATCCAATACGATGACCTCAAAATTTTGATAATCTTGCTGATGGATAGAATTTAAAAGCTTTAAAATATTTTCTTCCTCGTTTCTGGCGGGTATTAAAATAGAAACTAGGTCGTTGAACTTTTTTGGTGAATGGGTGAGTTTTGGATTAGATATAAAGTTAAACAGCGTTACGGTGAAACGTAAAATCAGAAAGAAAAAAACAACATAAAAAAAGTAGAGCATCTTATACGGTTATTTCTGTTTGTTGATTTAATGAATGCTCATAATGTTTATTGTAGGCACTTTTGACAACCTGCAAACTTGCAAACTCTGGCGATTCCCAATTTTGTAAAGCTATTTTTATATTGGGTTTTCGCTTGTCAAAGTAATCGGTTAAAATAACAGCAAACACATAATCAAAAGTTTTTTGTGATGCGTTAATGATACGTGAAACCCCTTTTTCGAACGTAATCGACTTGCTGTGTAAAGAGTGCAATTGTCCTTGCGGGAAAATTAGCACTAAGTTTTCTGGGTTATCTAACAAATGACCGGCATATTCCAGTGACTCCACTAAACTTTTAGCGTTTTTTTGAATACTGAACGCCCCTAAATATTTCAAAAAGCCAACTTTTTTCGCAGTATCTTCTAAAACCATCACGTGGAATTTTTTCTTGAGATAAACTTTGTTGAGATGAAAAATCAAGAATCCATCCCACCAACTAAAATGGTTCGAGAGTAAAAGAATAGCTTTTTGTGGGTCAATGTTGATTTTGTTGTACTCAAATCCTGAAAAATCCTTTTTTATAATCCGCTCTATGTACCAAGAGAAGAATGCATAAATCAGTTTGTTGGATTTGGGTTTAATCATTGTTTAAACAAAGTGCTAATTTAGTGTTTTTTAACTACAGCTTTACACAGCGCTGGGTTATAGATTGAGATGCTTAAGGACCGCGTTTTCTTTTGCTACGATCATCAAACCATTTCACCAACAATTTTTGCGGATAATAAAGCCAGCGGAATTCCGCCGCCCGGATGTACGCTTCCGCCAACGAAATAAAGGTTTTTAATGTTTTTGCTAAAATTTGCATGACGTAAAAATGCCGCAAACTGACTGTTAGAGCTTGTTCCGTAAAGCGAACCTCGGAAAGATGATGTTCTGCTTTCTATAGTTCGTGGATCCAGAATACTTTCATTTTCAATCAGACTTTCTAACTCAATTCCTAAGTTTTTATTGATTTTGGCAATGATGTTTTTACGAGCTTCTGCAATTAGCGTGTCCCAGTTTTGTCCGGTGTTATTAGGAACGTTAATCATGGTAAACCAGTTTTCGCAACCTTTTGGTGCATCGTTTTTCTGCATTTTTGAGCTGATATTGATGTAAACCGTTGGATTGTGATAAATAGTTTGTGATTTGAACATGGCATCAAATTCCGCTCGATAATCATAGCTGAAAAAGATATTGTGCAAGCCCAATTCTTGAAACTCTTTTTTAATTCCCCAATAAAATATCAAGGCCGAGCTGGAACGTTCTTGCTTTAAGATTTTTTGTGGCTGCTTTTGGTCTTTTAGTAGGTTTTTGTAAGTAAAATAAACGTCCATGTTTGAAACCACTAAGTCACTTTCTACAAACTGACCTCCCACCTTAATTCCTTTCACTTTTTTGTTTTGTACAATTATTTCATCTACTTTTTGATTATAGTGGAACTTTACGCCTAAATCTTCAGCCAGTTTAACCAAGCTTTTGGTAATGCTGTACATGCCTCCTTTTGGGAAATAAGCGCCTAAATTTTGTTCTAGATGCGGAATTACATTTAAAGTTGCAGGCGCTTGATATGGGTTTGACCCATTGTAAGTAGCAAAACGGTTGGCGTATTGCACCATTTTTTCATCGCTAAAAAAAGATTGATTTGCTTTTGCCATTGTACGGAAAGCATCAATTTGCCCAAACCTTAAAAAAGATTTGGCGGTATTTGTGTTGGTATAAGTACTTAATAAATGAAGCGATTTTTCTAAAAAAACTTTGTGGGTAATATCATAAATGGTCTCGCTTTTAGCTAAAAACTGATGGAGTTCTTCGGCTTTTGAACCTGTATTTGCTTCAACTTGCTTTGCAAACTGGGCAACATCGGCGAAAGCTGTTAAACGGGTTGCATCATCCCAAAAATAATTACAAATTTCTTCTAGCTTTTGGTATTCGAAATAATCACGCGGATTTTTCTTTGCCAAAATAAAAAGTTCATCAACGTATTGGGGCATGGTGAACAAACTCGGTCCAGCATCAAACCTATATTCGCCTTGCTTAAAATCAGATAATTTACCGCCCGGATAAGCATTGCTCTCAAAAACATCAACGGCAAATCCTTTACAGGCAAACCTAACTGCGCTTGCAATTCCGGCTAAGCCTGCACCTATAATATTAACCTTTGACATAAAATTTAATTATTCAAAACTTTCTTTTTAAAACAACGTAAAATGTATAATGAACACAGTTTACAGCCGCTTATCGCAAATCCCAATTATAAAATACAATTATAGCTTAAAATTTCTTTTTGTCGCTTTTATCGGTATCCACATTCCGTTAATTGGCATTATCGCTTATGCGCTAAACAGTCCCGAAAGTTTGTTTTCTGGTAAAGCAATCATTATAATCGCTTTGATATTTACGCTGCTTTCAACTGGTGTTACCCTTTACGTTTTAAATAAATTGTTGGCGCCTTTGTTAATGAGCGATAAAGCACTTAAAGAATACATCAACAATGGTGTAATACCCGATTTACCCACGCATTACCAAGATGAAGCAGGTAAACTAATGATTTTGATTCAGGATACCATTGTCCATTTGGATAAACTATCTACAGAAAAACAAGAGATTACCACTTTAGTTTCACATAATTTACGCACCCCATTAAACCAAATTGTGGGTTTGTGCAGTTTAATTAAAATTGATACAGAAAACGTAAACGATTATGTGGACAAAATTGAAACGGTAACCAAACTACAGTTGCGGAATTTGAGCGATTTATTGAGCCAATTGATGAACCCCAACCCTAAAGTTAAAACTGTTATGGAGTCTGATTATAGTTTGAACGATTTTATTGCTGAGGAAGTGGAGGCCGTTAATGATATTTTCAAGAATAAAAACTTAAAGCTTTCGCTGAACTTATCAGCCGAGGAAATTAACATCAATAAAAACAAAAACAATATCTCTTTAGTTTTACAGAACTTGCTTTCAAACGCCGCTAAGTTTTCTTACAATGGTGGAAAAGTTGAAATTTCTACCAGAAAAACAGGATCGAAAATTGAAATAGAAGTTGCGGATGAAGGAATTGGTTTCTCAGAAAGTTACCGGGCCAATCTGTTTAAAGACGTTCGCCGGGAAGGAAGAAAAGGCACCAATAATGAGCCTTCTGTAGGGCTCGGCTTGCATTTAAGTAAAAAAATATTGGAACAGGCCGGCGGAGAATTAACAGCTTTTAGTGAAGGCGACGGAAAAGGTGCCAGCTTTAAAATGATATTATAACCTACTTTAAGCTATTTAAAAATTCATACATCTTCTCACGCATTTGTGTAGTGCTTCCGATATAGTTATTTACGATTATCGAAAAACTAATTTCATTTCCCGAGCCGGCATAACCGCTATACGCCAAAACATTTGCAATAGTACCGCTTTTCATTTTTTGGTTATTGTGTAATGGAATACTTTTTAAATAAGTATTAAACCAAGGTTGGTTTTTTGCAAAAGAAAGCACTTTTACCATTGTTGAGGTGCTTACCCGGTCTGATGGAGAAAGACCGCTTCCATCTAATATTCGCAATGCGTCCGCGTCAATTCCTCTCTTCTCCCAATAGTTATTGATGACTTTGACTCCCTCCATTGTAGAAGCATTTTTGCCGAATTTTTCTCCTAAAACTCTTAATAGCTGCTCGCCATATAAATTAATGCTTTTTTGGTTTAGCCAATAAATAATTTCGCTTAACGGTGGCGAAGTTATACTTAAAAGTAACTGCGGGTCTGCAGTTTTAATTGGATTTGTTGTCGCCTTAAATTTGTCTGTTCCATAACCATTTTCTTTTAAAAAATCAGCAACATCATAAGCCATCGCTAAGGCTGGGTTAGGTAACGATAAACCGATTTGCTTGTTTAAATCAATGGCATAAGTGCCACGCAAATAAATCTGATTGGTGTAAGGCGCAGAGTAGGCATAAACATTGTCACCGGAGCCAGCATTACCGGTAGTCAGCTCATTAGTGATGTCTAAAAAAGGATAAATATTGTTTTTTTGGCTGATTTTAACCGAAGAACCTACTGATTTTCCGGGAATAAAATTTAAATCGAAATAGTTTTCGCCCCAGCACAGAGCAGAAGTTCCTGCACCGTAATAGTTGCCCATATCTTGCCAAATCCAGCCAACAGGCAAAGATTGTGTATCCCAATTGGAAATATCAGCAATAATTTGCCCCGTTATTTTATTGATTCCTTTTTGCTGCAACGTAAACAATATTTTATTTAGGATTTGACTTTTTTTTGTTTTATCCCAACGCTCACTGCCCAAAGTTGGGTCGTCACTGCCTTTTATAATTAAATCTCCATTGAGCGTACCATTTAAAATTTCTCCCGCATAAAACACAGAGGTTTTAAAAGTAAAGTCCTCTCCCAACAAATCAAGCGCAGTAGCCGAAGTCACAATTTTTAAGGTTGATGCAGGCGCTAAGCCAACATTCTCATTTTTGTATATAATAGGTTTTCCGGTGTTATTGTCAATAGCGCTAAAAGAAACAGAGGCATATTTTAGTTGCTGACTGCTTGCAAATTTTGTGTAAGCACTTTCTAATCTCGAAGCTAAAGTTTGTGCGCCAACAGTTTGATAAATGGAAGATATAAGGAATACCAGAAAAGTGATTTTTTTCATGCTCGCAAATTAAGTGAAATAGCTTGAATTTTTGGTTGCTGTATTTAAAACGAGTCATCTCTTTACGGAATAAAACATTTAGATTATGCTATAAAAAACGCACTCTTAATAGAAAGTATTGTTGCTGGAGATAATTTTTTTCCAAAACGCAACACAATTTTCTTAAATTCAGCAATCCAATTATTTTTGAACCTATGATGCCTGTAAAGACCTTTGGAAGTGCAGTTTATGGTGTGGAAGCCATTAATATTACCGTTGAAGTAAATATTACTTCGGGTAATAAATATTTTATTGTTGGCTTGCCAGATAACGCGGTTAAAGAAAGTATGTTGCGCATAGAAAGTGCCGTAACGTCAAGCGGATGTCGTATGCCTCGGCAAAAAATTGTGGTAAACATGGCACCGGCAGATATCAGAAAAGAAGGTTCAGCTTATGATTTAACCATTGCCACAGGAATATTAGCAGCATCAAACCAAATTCCATCAGAAGAAATTGGACATTATTTAATCATGGGCGAACTTTCCTTAGACGGAGAGGTAAAACCGATTAAAGGTGCATTGCCTATTGCTATTCAGGCAAAAAAGGAGAAATTTAAGGGATTTATCCTCCCTAAACAAAACGCTAGGGAAGCCGCCATTGTTAGCGATATTGAAATATACGGTATTACCCACATTAGCGAAGTGGTGGGTTTCTTTGCCAAGGGAATAAAACCAGAATTGACTATTGTAGATACGCGTGATGAGTTTTACCACGCCATTAACCATTACGATGCTGATTTTGCAGATGTAAAAGGTCAAGAAAATATTAAGCGATCTTTAGAAATTGCTGCAGCCGGCGGACATAACGCTATTTTAATTGGTCCTCCGGGAGCAGGAAAAACAATGCTCGCCAAACGTTTGCCAACAATTTTGCCTCCGCTGAATTTATACGAGGCTTTAGAAACTACCAAAATCCACTCCGTTGCCGGCAAACTTTCCGCTACAGACGCTTTAATCACTAAAAGGCCTTTCCGTTCGCCTCACCATACGGTTTCAGATGTTGCATTGGTTGGCGGCGGGGGAAATCCGCAACCGGGAGAAATTTCTTTGGCACATAATGGAGTTTTGTTTCTGGATGAATTGCCCGAATTTAAAAGAGCGGTTTTAGAAGTCATGCGCCAGCCTTTGGAAGAAAGAAGAGTTACGATTGCCCGAGCAAGAATGTCTGTGGATTATCCGGCGAGTTTTATGCTAATTGCTGCCATGAATCCTTGTCCTTGCGGGTATTATAATCATCCCGAAAAGGAATGTGTTTGCGGGCCTGGCGTAGTGCAAAAATATTTGAGCAAGGTGAGCGGACCGCTGTTGGACAGGATTGATTTACATGTTGAAGTTACGCCGGTAAACTTTGATGAGCTGTCTTCCGAAAGGAAAACCGAGAGAAGTGAAGTCATCCGTGAACGCGTAATTGCTGCCCGTTTAATGCAGGAAAACCGTTTTGCCGAGCATGAGAATATTTATTGCAATGCACAAATGAGTCCGCAGATGGTAAGGGTAATCTGTAAAATTAACGATGCCGGTCAGCTTTTGTTAAAGAAAGCAATGGAGAAACTGGGTTTATCTGCCCGAGCTTACGATAGGATTTTGAAAGTTGCCCGTACCATTGCCGATTTGGCGCAAAGTGAAGAAATAGGTTTGGAACATCTGGCAGAAGCTATTCACTTTAGGAGTTTGGACAGAGAAAACTGGGCAGGATAATGACAGTTGATTAAAAACTTTTTTACCGTGATGTCCGTTAATATATCCGAAGTATAAAACGTTTTAAAAAATTGATTTACAATCATGAAAAAATATATAAAATTATTTAGCCTTAGTTTGTTCGCCGTTATTATTTCGGCTTGTAATAGCAACGGACAATCGAATAATGCCAAAAACCAAAAAGATAATAAAGTGGATTTAACGCCGCCAAAAGGTGAGGCGGTTGCTGCATTTGCCGAGGGTTGTTTTTGGTGCAGTGAACATATTTTTGAGGCGGTTGTTGGGGTTAAAGAGGTGGTGTCTGGTTATGCGGGTGGCACTACAATTAACCCAACTTATGATTTGGTAAATACAGAAACTACTGGCCACGCAGAAACTGTTTTGGTGTATTACGACCCTAAAGTAATCAGTTATGATGAATTGGTGAAAGTGTTTTTTGCATCGCATGATCCAACCACACCAAATCAACAAGGTCCGGATAAAGGAAGCTCATACCGCTCTATCCTTTTTTACCAAACCCCTGCAGAAAAGGAAATTGCGATGAACGAGATTAAAAAAATCAGTGCTTCTAACCAGTTCAAAAAACCTTTGGTTACAGAATTAAAGCATTTAGATGCATTTTACAGAGCTGAGGAATATCATCAGAATTACATCAACGGCGGAAAAGGTAAGATGAATCCTTACGTCCAAAATGTTTCAATACCACGATACGAAAAGTTTAAAAGAGAATACAAAGGGAAACTGAAGAAAGGGGCGTAAGTCTCTGAAATACAGCTCAAACCCATTTTCTTGGATTTTAGGTTAAAACAAAAAGGTTCGTTTTCACGAACCTTTTTGTTTATTGGGATTTACTTTGTGTAAGGAAAATTCCTGCTTATTTTTCTCATCATTCTTTCAATCAAGTCATCAGTTGAAGTCATAATATTATCATCCATCGTTTTGAAGAATCTCCATAACAACTCCCCATCTGAGCCGTTATTTAAAGTCAATACTGATGTTCCTGAGCCGGTTTTTCCTCCTAAGCCTCCAAAAAGTACCGCGGATGCGATAGCTGCGCCTTCAGATTTCGATTGTTCAGATTCGAAAGTTCCACCGATTACTGCATCAACACCTAAAACTTTTGCAATTTCATCCTTCGTAAATTCATCTAATTTATCCAACATCCCTGCCTTTTTAAGTAAGATATTAGTTTTGTCAACATCTTGAAAACTCACCGTATAATCTTTTTGCCTTCTCAAAAGAAAAGTGTACATACTACTCTGTATAGATTTAGACATTGAATTTTCTTGGTCTCTATTTGCTTCTGCATTAAAGTTTTTCGGCTGTTTGCGATACTTAATAGAGACTTTAAAAGGTAAAATAGCAACCATTTTATGTTTAGCTATTTCTGTTTTCAAATTCGGGCTTTCAAAAATTTGTTTTGCTGATTCTTGCCCATAAGAACTTAGCGCTACACCTAGTGTAACTGCTAGCATAATTAGATACTTTCTCATACTGTTTGTGGTAGTGTGAAAGTATAAATTTTTTTTAATTGAATCCTTTCAATTAGATTTATTTTTTCGACGGACTTAAATTTTTTATAATTTCAGCAGATTTTTTTTAAAACAACTTATACCCAACACTCAAATGCAATAAACTTTGGCGCTGTCCATTGTTTTTATTGATATCCTGCAGGCTGGTTTCGTAACGTAAATCCAAAGACAAACTTCCTAAATCCACACCAGCACCAATTTGGGCATTGGTTACATAATCGCGGTATTTGTAAAAATCCGGATTGGTTGCCTGGCTAAAAGCACTGCTGTTGTCATCCAAATTGAACTGAAAAGACGGGCCCGCCATGATTCTTAAATTCATTTTATCTGTCCCAAACTTAGTTCCTAACAGTACTGGCACATCTAAAGTAGTGAACTTCTGCTTTACGCTTACATTAGAACCGCCACTGTTGAACTCAATTTTAGAGCCCTTTGTTCCCATATAAATTTCGGGCTGTAGGTAAATGGTTTTGCCTAAGCGGGCCCAAACACCAGCTTGGTATCCTAAAATCCCGTTTTGGTCAAACTCATTATTCTGAGCTTTAATGGTAGTGTAATTTAATCCTGCTTTTAATCCTAGATTAAACTGTGCAAAAGCTCCGGCAGAACTTAAAAGCACAAAGCAGGTTATGGCAAATATTTTTTTCATAAAACTGTTTCTTTTTATACTGGTAACATCCGGAAAAACATACTAAATACCATGCCAACTTATTAACTATTAAGTTTATATAGAGGTGTTAAAACTATAAATCATAAATTTTCTAATTCGCCATCAATATGTTATTTTTGTAGCAAATAAATACCATGGCAGAAATTACCATTAGCAATACCGACTGGGACAGATTGAAAATTAAGCTGAAAAGAAAGTACAATCATTTGAGCGATCAGGATTTGGCTTTTGAAGCAGGACAAGAAGAACAGCTAATCAATCATTTGCAAGAGCGTTTAAGACGTAAACGTGAATACGTAGTTTTTACGCTTAAAAAAGGATTGCTAAACATAGAGAACAACCGACTTTAAGCGATTAATTATCGTTAAAATAATTTTGAGGCGTTAAATTCTGAATAGGAATTAACGCCTTTTTATTTTTAGTGCAAAAACAGAATTTATAAACTGCAATTTTGTACATTTAAACTCTATTGTGCCAGATGAATTTAATAAAAAAACACATAAAACTTTCCATAGGTTTAGTGCTGATAGCCAGCTTAACCTTTTCTTTTAAAGAAGACCTTTTCCAAATTTCCAAAAATCTGGATATTTTCGCTTCTGTTTATAAAGAGCTTAATATCAATTATGTAGACGAGGTAAACAGCTCGAAACTGATGCGTACCGGCATTGATGCGATGTTGGATAATTTAGATCCCTACACAGAGTTTGTTCCCGAATCGGAAATTGAGGATTATAAAATGAAATATGTAAGCACTCAGTACGGCGGTATTGGTGCAGGCGTAATTCACAGAGAAGGAAAGGTTTTTATCTCTGATCCGTTTGAAGGCTATCCGGCACAGAAAGCAGACATAAGAGCGGGGGATGAAATCGTAAGCATCGACGATCAAAAAATAGCTGGTAAAAGCAACGATGAAATTAGCCAATTGTTAAAAGGACCAAAAGAAACACCTATTAAAATAGTAATTTCAAGAAGTGGTAAAATAATTGAAAAGCGACTTTTTAGAGCAGATATCAATCAGCCGAATGTAAGTTATCATGGAATGTTGGCCAATAATATCGGTTACATTAAGCTGGATAAGTTTTTAGAAAACTCCGGACAGGAAGTGAAAGATGCTTTGATTGATATTCAAAAAAATAACCCGAAAGGCTTAATCTTAGATTTAAGATATAACGGTGGCGGTATTTTGCAGGAGGCGGTTAAAATCGTCAATCTTTTTGTTAACCGGGATGTAGAGGTAGTGATACAAAAAGGTAAAAATCCCGACAAAACCATTAGCTATAAAACGCCTACTAACCCTATTGCCATAGATTTGCCAATTGTAGTGCTGGTAAATAACCGTTCTGCTTCCGCATCTGAAATTGTTGCAGGTTCTTTACAGGATTTAGATCGGGCAGTAATTGTTGGTCAGCGCAGTTTTGGAAAGGGTTTGGTACAGCAAACGTTTAATCTTCCCTATAACAGTTTGGTTAAAATTACAGTAGCAAAATATTATACACCGTCTGGCCGATGCATTCAGGCTTTAGATTATACGCATCGCCATGATGATGGCTCGGTAGATAAACTGCCGGATTCCTTGCTTTCTGTATTTAAAACAAAAGGAGGTCGGTCGGTTTATAATGGCAGTGGTATTTACCCAGATTTTTATATAAAACCGTATGAATTCCATCAGATTACCCAAGTGTTGGTGACCAAATATCTGATTTTTGATTATGCAACAGAGTTTGTGAACAAACATCCAAAAATTGCTTCTGCAGATCAATTTGTTTTGAGTGACACCGAGTATCAAGATTTTGTGAACTACCTAAGAAACAAAGATTATAGCTACCAAACAGAAACAGAGAAATCTTTGGCTGATTTAAAGACAAGTTCGGAAAATGATAAAAAATGGGACGCGATAAAAATCGACTTTGAAAGTTTGAAAAAGAAAATGGCAACCAGTAAAGAAGCCGATTTAGTAACGTATAAGCCCGAAATTAAAAGAGTTTTAGAAGCAGAGATTGTACAACGCTACTATTATGACAAGGGTAGAACCACGCAAAGTTTTCAGTACGATACGGAACTTAAAAAGGGAATGGAATTGTTAGCCAACAAAAGCTTAATGACAACGGTATTAAACGGCGAAGGAATTTATAATACCATTGGAAAACCTAAAGTGGTAACTGCACAGGCGGAGTAATTAGAGAAAAGTTTATTTTTATCTCCATACTGATGAGGATAGGGGTCATTCTAATAATAGTTTTTTAGTGCGTTTAAAATGCCAAATTATCTCCCGTCCTTCCGAAAGATAATCGAAAAGATTACACGGCAGTGTGGTCAAGTGTAAAACATTTCTGACGTTCCAGTGAATTAGCTTCGTCCTAGCAAACAATAATTTTCATAAATTTGGATCAAATAATAATCAGAATCACATGAAAGAAATCAGCGTAGAAGAATTGAAACAATGGAAAGAAGAAGGTAAAGAATTTCAGTTAATTGATGTTCGTGAGCCTTTTGAATATGAAATGTCTAACATCGAAGGAGAAAATATTCCTTTGGCTGGCGTAGTCATTGAAGCACATAAAATTAAAAAGGACATTCCTGTAGTTATGCAGTGCAGAAGCGGTGCAAGAAGTGCAAATGCATGTATGCAATTAGAGCAAAATTTGGGCTATACCAATTTATACAATTTAAAAGGTGGCATATTAGCTTGGGCGGCCGAGTTTGATAACGATATGCAAGTTTACTAACATGGGTAAACACATCATTTTTAGCGTAATTCTAAATGTTTTAATTATTGGTTCTGCAGCTGTAGGTTATTACGGCTACAAAGCTGGTAATTATTATTTTATTCCATTGCTTTGTGCCGCAGCGTTTGGGCTGAGTATTTATTATAAAATTAAGCATACCAAATTTGTGCAGCAAGAAATGAAAAAGAAGGCCGAAGCAAACGTGAACAAAAAATCTAATAAGCGATAACAGGAGCTAACCTCCGAAATAAATGAGTGAGATTAACCCATGGCAAACCCTTAGTAGCCAAAAAATATACGATAATGCCTGGATTGGTTTAACCGAACATCAGGTAATTAACCCTTCCGGCGGAAAAGGAATTTACGGCGAAGTGCATTTTAAAAACTTCGCCATTGGGATTATCGCTATAGATACAGATGACCAAATTTTTATGGTTGGTCAATACCGCTTTCCGCTAAAAGAATACAGTTGGGAATTGCCAGAAGGTGGCGGACCGTTAAACGAAGTTCCTTTAGATTCTGCAAAGCGGGAACTGCTGGAGGAGACAGGTTTAGTGGCTAAAAACTGGAAAGAAATATTGCGAATGCACCTTTCAAACTCGGTAAGTGATGAGTTGGGGATTTTGTATTTAGCTGATGACTTTGAACAATTTTCCTCACAGCCAGAGGAAACAGAACAGTTGGAAGTTAAAAAAATACCGTTTGAGGAAGTTTACAGAATGGTGATTAGCGGGGAAATTACGGATTCTTTGACCGTTGCAGGGGTTTTAAGGGTTAAACTGTTACGAGAAGGGTTTTAAAAATTATATTTGCTGAATGAGAAGATTCTTTGGTTTTATATTAAGTCCATTTCACCATTTTGCTTTCTTTTTGATCTTGATTATTTTTCAGCCCATTCAATGGCTGAGTTTAAAAATGGGCGGATACAAAGCGCATAAGCGTTCTGTTGACATTATGAATTTCTTTTTAACAAGTGTGTACTATGTTTTAGGTGGCACTATACGATTTGAAAATCAGCAACATTTACCCACAGACCGGCCCATTATATTTACAGCAAATCATCAGAGTATGTATGATATTCCGCCGATGATTTGGTTTCTGCGGAAGCATCACGCTAAATTTATCTCAAAAATAGAGCTTACTAAAAACATCCCTTCTATATCTTTTAATCTTAAATACGGGGGTGGTGCTAATATTGACCGTAAGGATCGCAAACAGTCTTTAGGTGAAATTATGAAATTGGGCGAACGCATGAAAAATAATACTTGGTCTGCCGTTATTTTTCCTGAAGGAACCCGCTCTAAAGACGGTATGATGAAAGAATTTCAGTTGGGTGGCATTGCGACTTTGTTAAAAAAGGCGCCCACTGCTTTAATTGTTCCGGTGGCGATTGAAAATTCGTGGAAAGTGGTGAAGAACGGCACACTTTGGTTACAAGCATTTGTCCCGATAAAGTTCACGGTGTTAACTCCAATTGAACCGTCGGGAAAAGATGTTGAAGAAGTAGTGAAACAAGCAGAAATGCAGGTGCGAGCCATAGTTGAAAAATAGCTTTAATTCCTGCAATCCTAATTCCTAAAATCAAATTTGATTGATATTTCCCTGTAAGCATAATCTTTTACCAATTATTTGGGGTTGACTCTTACTGTCTTTTAATTTGTAATAGAATGAACTTTCCGGATGTAATCAGAAATTTATAAAGTATCTCTATTCATCGTTTTTATAAGATTAGCCAATCTATCGTGGACTAGAGTCGAAAGTACCAAAGAAATACTTCCACAAAAAAGCCTTGCGAGTTTATCGCAAGGCTTTAAAATATTTTGTTGATGACTACTTTTTGGTAGTATCCGTACTATTTTGCTGAGGCATTGCTGGTAACGAAGAAGGAACCGCGGTTTTGTCAATTTGCTCCTGAATTTTAGAGTCTGTTTTTGCTGCACTTCCTGCTTTAGGTCCGCTGATGTTTACTAAAATAGCAATAACCATAATTGCTACTGCAATTGCCCAAGTACCATTCTCCAAAAAATCGCCGGTACGTTTTACACCAATAATATTGTTTGAAGACGAGAAACCAGAAGTTAAACCGCCGCCTTTTGGGTTTTGGATAAGAACAATACAAACTAAAAGGATACTTAACAAAATACCCAATATTATTAAAAACGTTATCATAATCTATTTTCTAATTGACTTTTAATTCTAAATATTTTATTTGGCTGGCAAAGTAAGTGCTTTTTTCTGGATATTTCAAACTTAATTTTTTGTAAACATCTAAGGCTTTGTGATAAAGCATTTGCTCGACATAAATTTTGGCTAAAGTCTCTGAAACTACCTGATTAGCATCTTCTGAGCTTTTCCTTGCTTTGTTTTCAGTGTCAATTTTATTTGCGGCCGGTGGCTTAATCTGAGGTTCTTCTTTGATGAATTTTTCTATAATTTGGAATTCTTTTCGTCTAAAATCAAAAGGAACCGTTTGATTTTGGATATTTTGAGTTCCAATTTCTTCTGCACCTCTTAAATGGAAAATATTTTCTGCAATCTGATGATTTAAGCTTTGTTCTGCCTGAGCAGGTTTTGTATTTACCTGAGCAGGTTTCTTTGCTTTAATATAAGGTTGTGTATTACTAGCGTGTTCTCTGCGGGTTTTATTTAACCACCACAAAAAGGTATAAGGCAAGCGCTCATCATTATATTGCGAAACTTCTTCTTTGGTGTTTACTTCAATTTTTTCTGCTTTAGGCTGTTCTGGCGCAGAAGCTATAGGTTGTATATTGGGTTTTTCCGCTTTAGCAAAAGCAAAAAAGTCACTAGCTATTGGGCTTTCGAAAATAAGCTCGTCTTTTTCTTTAGTAGGTTTAGTTTCAATTTCCTGAACTGGCGTCTCGGTCTGTTCTTCTTCCTGAGCAACTGGTTCCTCAATGTCTTCTTCCGCTAAAGCTTCTTCAGCCGTTTCGATTTCCTGAACTGGCGCCTCGGTCTGTTCTTCTTCCTGAGCAATCGCTTCTTCAA
>NZ_CAMLIG010000021.1 GCF_946480185.1 uncultured Pedobacter sp.
TTCTTCAATATTTCCCTCAGTTACAGCTTCTTCAACCGTTTCAATTTCCTGAAGAGGTTCTTCGATTTGTGATTCCTCTTCTACAATAGCATTTTCAAACTGCTCCTCCTCGGCTGTATGCTCGTCAACCTTATAATAGTTTAAATCGGCACCAAAAGCTTGCCCCAAATCATTCCGGGATTCAATAACTTCTAAAATTTTATTAGACTCATTAATAGCATCGTTAAGTAAAATACTTTCACTCTCAAAATCTTCAACGTGACGGGTAAATTGAAATAAAGCTTCGCGGTTTGATGCGAAAGTGGCGGCTTTAGATAAAAAGTTTTCTCCGTCTTCGCTAAATTTTGTAGCCTGTGCAACTAAAAAATGTAAGGTTTGGCAATAAGGATATTTTAAAATCCAGTCATTAATCATACTTAAATCATTGCTACTCACAGCCTGTGGGTGCGCATGAAGATTTATAAATTGATTAGCTTCTGAAATATTGATATCCACTGATGTTATTTGCTTAGCGTTGTAAAACCCTGTGAAGTTAGTAAAACCCTACCAATTGGCAAAAGCCCGGTTATAAATATCCTCGGTTAGTTGCTGATTAATGTCTTTAACAAGCGCTGGCTCCTGGCTACTAAACGGACTTCCTTGGGTAGAAAAATCTTTATAACGCGTAAATGTTTGTTCAAAGCTTTTATCGGCTTCAATTTTATTGGTGTACTTTACGCTTACCGTTATACTTAACCGGGTTAAACCCGCGGTTACCTTTTCATTGGCCTGTATGGCAACGGGTTGTAAATTATAATCTGTTATTCTACCGCTAAAGTTGGCATCGCCATCCACACGTAAAAAACTTAAACTGGTTTGTGTTCGTATCCTGTCTTTAAGTGCTTCGGTAAAAGACTGACTTAAATTTGGGTTTACTAAGGGAGCGGTGTTTTCAAAAACCAAAACCGAAACCGTTTTCATCCCCGCAGAGATGGAACCTCCGGTAAAAGAATAAACACCACAACCTGCCAATAAAATAAGTGGTAAAGCAATTAATAAAAAAGCCTTCTTTATCATAAGTTTAGTTCTTTAATTTTTCGGTATAAAGTACGTTCAGAAATCCCTAATTCTTCTGAAGCAGCTTTTCTTTTTCCTTTGTGTTTTTTTAATGCTTTTTTAATCATATCCGCCTCTTTATCTATTAAAGACAAAGATTCTTCTACTTCTTCTGCATCATGTGCGATGTGATAATTATCTGAACGGGAATGGTTAACCGGCTGCTGAATGGTTAAAGTGGAGTCGCTTTCTGGCATATCCAAATCCTCATACAAAGCATTAATTATATGTGGATTATCTGCTACATAATTAGAAACGCCATCGCCATGCTTAATAATATCTACCACTAACTTCTTAAGCTCCACCATGTCCTTTTTCATGTCAAAAAGCACTTTATAAAGAATGTCTCTTTCAGAAAAATCCTCTTTATTGCTGTTTTGATTTAGCCTCATCGGAAGGCTAGAGGCATGGTCATTTGGAATGTAAGAAAGCAAGGTTTGTGCGCTAATGTGTCTTTCTCTTTCTAAAACAGCAATCTGCTCGGCAATATTTCTTAACTGGCGTACGTTTCCGGGCCAGCCGTAGTTAACTAAAACCTGAACGGCGCTATCGTCTAAAGTTACATTTGGGGAACGGTATTTCTCAGAAAAATCGGTAACAAACTTTCTAAAAATCAAATGAATGTCTTCTTTCCGGTCTCTTAACGGTGGGATTTTTAAAGGAACAGTGTTTAAACGATAGTATAAATCCTCACGGAATTTTCCGGCTTTTACGGCTTCAAACATGTCAACATTTGTTGCCGCAACTACTCTTACATCCGTTTTTTGCACTTTTGAGGATCCTACCCTAATGTATTCGCCCGATTCTAGCACACGCAATAATCTGGCTTGTGTGCCGATGGGCAGTTCGCCAACTTCATCCAAAAAGATGGTACCGCCGTTGACTACCTCAAAATAACCTTTTCTGGCTTCATGGGCACCGGTAAAACTTCCTTTTTCGTGACCAAAAAGCTCTGAATCTATGGTTCCTTCTGGAATTGCTCCGCAGTTAACCGCGATAAAAGGTCCATGCTTACGGGTACTGAGCTGATGGATGATGTGCGAAAAAACTTCTTTTCCCGAACCACTTTCTCCAGTAATTAATACGGTAATATCCGTGGGCGCAACCTGCCTTGCAATATCTATAGCCCGGTTAAGCAAAGGCGAACCTCCAATTATCCCGAAACGTTGTTTAATGTCTTGTACGTCCATATTTTTATTTGGATGTGAGATTTGAGTATTGGGTATTGAGAAATTGCAAATTCAAGAAAAATATATTTTAAGGAATAATTTCCACTTCTCAATACGCTATACTCACTACTATTCTACCACCCTTCCAATTAAAGTTGCTGTTGTTGTTTTTTCGATGAATACGTTTACATAATCGCCGGGTTTTATGCCTTCCGTTACCGGGAAAATAACCATGTGGTTATGGTCGCTACGTCCGCAATAATCAGTTTTTGATTTCTTGGATAAACCTTCCACCAAAACTATTTCTGTTTTACCCAATCTGTTTTGGGCCCTAAAAAAGCTGTTTTTTTGCTGTAAAGCAATGACTTCTTCTAACCTGCGCTGCTTCACATCTTCCGGTACATCATCCGCAAATTTCTTAGCAGCTGGCGTTCCGGGTCTTTCCGAGTAAGAATACATGTAAGCAAACTCAAACTTCACATCTTCCATTAAACTTAAAGTTTCTTGATGTTCCTCCTCGGTTTCGCCACAAAATCCGGTAATGATATCGCTGGAAATGGCGCAATCCGGAATAATTTCACGGATGGCTTTTATCCTATCTAAATACCATTCGCGGGTGTAAGTACGGTTCATCAAATCCAAAACTCTTGAACTGCCCGATTGTACCGGTAAATGAATGTAATTACAGATATTTTTATGTTTAGCAATGGTTTCTAAAACCTCGTTGGTAATATCTTTTGGATGTGAAGTGGAAAAGCGCACCCGAATATCCGGACTAACGGCAGCCACCATTTCAAGGAGTTTGGCGAAATTAACTGGAGCCTCACCCCAGCCCTCTCCGAAGGAGAGGGAGTTCGAACCGGCACTCTTATTTACCAAATTGTCGGTTTCTCCTGCGCTTCCTTCTCCTTCGGAGAAGGACAGAGGATGAGGCACCCACTTATACGAGTCAACATTTTGCCCTAAAAGCGTTATCTCTTTATAACCTGCATCTCTTAATTCTTCCGCTTCGCGGATGATGGAGAATGGATCACGGCTGCGTTCTCTGCCACGGGTAAATGGCACCACACAAAATGAGCACATATTATCGCAACCACGCATAATGGAAATAAATGCCGAAATCCCGTTTGAGTTTAAACGGATTGGGCTTAAATCTGCATAAGTTTCTTCTCGGGAAAGCAGCACATTAATGGCTTTATACCCGTCATTAACCTGTGCGATTAAGTTGGGCAAATCTCGATAAGCATCTGGGCCAACCACAACATCCACCAATTTTTCTTCCTCTAAAAATTTAGACTTTAAGCGCTCGGCCATACAACCTAAAACACCAATTACTAAATCTTTGTTTTGGCGTTTAACCGCTCTAAATTGCTTTAGCCTATTTCTTACCCTGGTTTCAGCATTCTCACGAATAGAGCAGGTATTGATGAAAATTACATCTGCTTCTTCATATTCATCTGTGGTAGAAAAACCTTCCTTGCTTAAAATGGAAGCCACAATCTCACTGTCCGAAAAATTCATGGCACAACCATAGCTTTCTATATATAGCTTTCGCTGATTGGGGAGGTTACTCTTACTTTCTAAAACTAAAGCCTCCCCTTGCCTGGATTCATCGTGTTGCTTGGAAGGTAAATCTATCTCTAACATGCTTTTTGATTTGGATTGCAAAATTAGAAATTTTAAAATGAAATGACAGATTGTCAGCAAAGAAATTACAGATGATGATTTTAAGATGATGGTGAAGTCAAGTTATATGTAATTGTTTTCCTATTCGCTACTTTTGAAACATCTATGTACATTGCTTTAGAAGCCGGCATTGGTTTAGGCGCTTTTTTTTTGGATGGTTTGTGAGCGATAAAATTGGCAAAACGCCTTTGGTATTTTATGGAGCCGCTTTTGTAAACTTATTCGGGTTGATTTATTTTTATTCCACCGAAATCAAAATAAAAAACCCCTTATCCAAAACGGATAAAGGGTTTTTTGAAATTATTTTAGCCTTAGACGTTAAGCCTTCTCAGATTAAAACTTTAAAGCTAAACCAGCTTGCCAAGTTTGGTTTTTAAAGGCTGGAGTTTCTGTAGTTCCGTCTTCATTGTTTTTTTGGAAGTCTAAAGCATATCTCGCATTTAAACTTAAATTGTTGGTAATATCAAAACCGGCACCTAATACACCGCCAACAATGCTTTTCTTAAACTTATTTGCATCGTCTTCGTATTTGGTTTGCTCTGAACTGCTAAAGTTACCATCATATTTGGTCTTGGTTCTTGTTAAAAAAGAAACTTGTGGACCTAAATAAATGTTAAATCCACTAGCTGGGTTAATTTTAGCTAAAATGGGAACTTCAATCCAATTGGTAGTTTGAGTTAATGTTCCATCGCCTAATATTCCTGTTCTTTCAGATTTGTAACCTTTTTGGGAGAACATCGCCTCTGGTTGAAAAGACAAACGGTCAACAATTGGAATGTTAACAAATACACCTGCGTTAAAACCAGTAGTATAGTTTGTTTTAAAATCCGAATTGTCGGTTTTAATAATATTACTAAAACTAATTCCACCTTTTACACCAAAACTTGGTCCTTTTGATTCCTGTGCGCTAACTTTCCCTGCAACTAGCAAGGCAAATGCTACTATAAATATTTTTTTCATGTTCTTAATTATTGATTTACGCATCACTAGGAAATAAGTATGCCAAACTCTTTTTTGATGATTGTTGTTTGTTGCATCTGTTTGTTTATCAATAATTTAAAATAATGCTAAAAGTGTCCTCTTGAAAAGGTTATGCTGATATATAACCGTGATATATTGTAGTTTTTGAACTACGCCAGACTTTTTTTTGTACGATTAAGAAATAGCTTTCACCCTTTTGTTTTTAGGATATATAAAACCTATAATTGCTAATATTAAAAGTTTATCAGGCTACTGATAAGCAATAAGAAGAGAATTTCTGATGAAAAAACAAATATTTCCCCTGTTAGCTTTTGTGTTTTATACGTTCACCACAAATGCACAAACGCATGTCTCCTTTGTAGAAACTTTAAATAGCCCTAACCGCTGGGTCGATTCTGTTTTTAGTAAGATGAGCCGGAATGAAAAAATCGGGCAATTGTTTATGGTTCGGGCGCATACTAACCTCGGGAAAAATTATTCCGATTCCGTAGGCGCAGTCATCAAAAAAGAACATTTGGGCGGTGTGGTTTTCTTTCAGGGCGGCCCGGTTAGGCAAGCTAACCTGATTAACTATTACCAAAGTTTAGCTAAAATTCCGTTAATGATTGCCATGGACGGCGAGTGGGGTTTGGGGATGCGTTTGGACAGTACCATTTCTTTGCCTTATCAAATGACGCTTGGCGCTATCCAAAACAACGACTTGATTTATAAAATGGGACAACAGGTTGCCAAAGATTTTAAGCGCTTAGGTTTGCAAATTAATTTTGCGCCGGTGATGGATGTCAATAATAATCCAAAAAATCCGGTAATTGGCTACCGTTCTTTTGGAGACAATAAATACAACGTTGCACAAAAAGGCATCGCTTATATGAAAGGAATGCAGGAAAGTGGTTTGTTTACCACCGCAAAGCATTTTCCTGGCCATGGCGATACAGATGTAGATTCGCATTTAGATTTACCTCAACTGAATTTTACTGCCGGCCGATTGGATTCTTTGGAAATGTATCCATTTAAGCAAGCCTTTGCTTCGCAATTGGGCGGTGTAATGGTGGCGCACATGGATATTCCTGCTTTGGACAGTACACCACATTTGCCTTCCACACTTTCAAAACCGATAGTAACAGGGATTTTAAAAGATAAGCTAGGCTTTAAAGGTTTGGTTTTTTCTGATGCGATGGAAATGAAAGGCGTGGTGAAATATTTTCCAAATGGAGAGGCGGATGTTAGGGCATTAATGGCCGGTATAGATGTGTTAGAGCTTTCGCAAAATTCGGCCAGGGCAATTAAATTGATCCGTAAATCCATCAGGCAAAAAAGATTAAGCTGGGCAGAGGTGAATGCTAAAGTAAAGAAGATTTTGGAAGCTAAATATTGGATGGGGCTTCATGAACTTACACCGGTAAACACGCAGAATTTAATTGCTGATTTAAATTCATTAGACGAAAAAAACCTCCATCAAGAGCTTACGGATGCTGCTATCACGCTGTTAAAAGGCGAACAATTAATTCCGCTGCGTAATGATTTTGTGCGTAAAACCGCAATTGTTACCATAGGCGTTAACGAGCCAAGTGTTTTCGCAAAAATGATAAAAACTGCAATGCCAAATGCTACTTTGTTTATTGTTCCAAAAAATATCTCTATTAAAGAAATGGAAGCAGTAAATACCGAACTAAAGAAATTTGATTTATGCTTGTTAACTATTTATGATAGCAGAACAAGACCTGCTTCAAGCTTGGATTATGACAGCTCTCTGAAACTATTTATTGCGGATTTGGCAAGGAAAAATGCAATTACTACGGTATTTGCAAACCCATATACGGTAGCCGGTTTGCCCGGGATTGAAGCCAGTAAAGGATTAATTATAGCTTACCAAAACAGTGTAGAAACCGAAACTTCGGCTGCAAAACTTTTATTAGGGAGATTGAATGCCAACGGGAAATTATCTGTAACCATCAATACGTTTTTTAAGTATGGCGATGGAATTCAGATGAAATAGGCAGTGAGTTTATTGGTATAGATGGTTTCTTAGTGCTTGCGCAAGTGCAAAACCAGTGTCGCGTCAAAATAAATCCAAGCAAAATATTTGTGATGGTTTTGTAACACCATCATATCATTATCAGTTTTTTTCTTTCATCACCAGCCTGAGAATTGTATTTTTACCATTATACCTTTCTAAAATTAAGCAGAGATGAGTAAAACGAGAAGAAAGCAAGATGCCTTAGATTATCACTCACAAGGCCGTCCCGGTAAAATAGAGGTTATCCCAACAAAACCAACCGCCTCACAAGGAGATTTAAGCCTAGCTTATTCTCCAGGTGTTGCAGAACCTTGTTTAAAAATAGCCGAAAACGTAGAAGACGTTTATAAATATACCGCAAAAGGAAACTTGGTTGCGGTAATCAGTAACGGAACTGCAGTTTTAGGTTTAGGAAATATTGGTCCCGAAGCCGGAAAACCGGTAATGGAGGGCAAAGGCTTACTATTTAAAATCTTTGCTGATATTGACGTTTTTGATTTAGAGTTAGATGTAACCAATGTTGACGATTTTGTGAAAATTGTAAAGGCGCTAGAACCCACTTTTGGCGGTGTAAATTTAGAAGACATTAAAGCGCCAGAATGTTTCGAGATTGAACGAAGGCTAAAAGCGGAAATGAAAATTCCGGTAATGCATGATGACCAACACGGTACAGCCATTATATCTTCTGCCGCTTTAATCAACGCCTGCGAACTGCAGGGCAAAAAAACTGAGGACGTAACCATTGTGGTAAGCGGAGCTGGGGCGGCCGCAATTTCATGTACCAGACTATATGTTTCTTTAGGTGCAAAAAGAGAAAACGTAGTGATGTTGGATAGGAGCGGTGTGATAAGAGCAGACCGTGTTGATTTAGAAGGTACAAAAGCCGAG
Source organism: uncultured Pedobacter sp. (assembly GCF_946480185.1). The sequence continues at coordinate 7,837 of NZ_CAMLIG010000021.1, forward strand.
TTTGCTACTACCAGAGATTTGCATACTTTAGAAGATGCAGTTAAAAATGCCGATGTTTTTATCGGATTATCTTCTGCAGATATTTTAACGGCTTCGGCATTAAAAACAATGGCCAAAAACCCAATTGTTTTCGCCATGGCAAACCCCAACCCCGAGATTGCTTACGAGCTTGCGATAAAAACCCGTGAAGATATCATTATGGCAACCGGCCGATCCGATTATCCCAATCAGGTGAACAATGTTTTGGGTTTTCCTTACATTTTTAGAGGTGCTTTGGATGTGCGTTCAACCGTTATAAACGAAGAAATGAAACTGGCAGCAGTAAAAGCCATCGCAGATTTGGCAAAAAAGAATGTTCCGGAAGCGGTAAACTTGGCTTATAACGCTAAAAATTTAAAGTACGGAAAAGATTATATCATACCCAAACCAATGGATACCCGCTTAATTACCAACGTAGCGCCGGCTGTAGCCAAAGCGGCGATGGATTCTGGGGTGGCAAGGCATCCCATTACAAATTGGGACAAATACAAAGAGGAGCTTAAAAAACGGTTGGGTATGGACGATGCTTTGATGAGAAGTATTACCGGAAAAGCCATTTCGGCGCCAAAAAGGGTCGTTTTTGCTGAGGCCGATAATTACAAAATATTGAAAGCGGCGCAAATTGTTAAAGATGACGGTATTGCTATTCCAATTTTGTTAGGCAATAAAAAGGCAATCTCGAAAATTATTAGTGAAAATGAACTTGATTTAGAAGGCGTTGCCATTATTGATCCTTTAGAAGAGGAGGAATTATCAGAAAAATATGCACAAAACCTTTATAAAAAACGGCAGCGAAGAGGAATTAGTTTGTACGAAGCCCGGAAAGCCATGCGGGACCGGAATTATTATGGCGCATCAATGGTTGAGTTTGGCGATGCTGACGCTTTAATATCTGGCCTGACCAAAAACTATGTATCTACAGTTAAGCCTGCCCTGCAAATCATCGGTACAGAAGAAGGCGTAAATAGGGTGGCGGGTATGTATTTACTGTTAACTAAAAAAGGTCCAATTTTTTGTGCCGATACCACCATCAACGTAAATCCGAATACGCAAGAGCTGGTAGATATCACTATTTTGGTAAATGAATCAGTCAAGCGCTTTAACATTAAACCTCGGATTGCGATACTTTCTTACTCAAACTACGGTTCAAACGACGGAGATATCCCTCTTAAAACCCGTGAAGCCGTAAGAATTTTGCATAAAGAATATCCTAAAATTGTGGTTGACGGAGAGATGCAGGCAAACTTCGCTTTAAACCATTCTTTGCTGAATGATAATTTTCCTTTTTCTAAATTGAAATCATCGCCTGCTAATACTTTAGTTTTTCCTACCTTAGAGGCAGGAAATATTGCCTATAAATTATTGCAGGAATTAGGTGGCGCAGAAGCAGTTGGCCCGATTCTTTTAGGAATGAACAAACCGGTTCATGTGTTGCAATTGGACAGTTCTGTTAGGGAAATTGTAAACATGGTAACCATTGCAGTAGTGGATGCACAGGCTAAGGAAAACAATAAAGTTCGATAAAAGCGCTAAAAAAGCGGATTAAAAAAGAAAAAATGTACGAATATATAGATGGAAAGCTGGCTTTTAAATGCCCGGCTTATGTGGTAATAGAGACCGGAGGAATTGGTTATCACATACATATTTCGCTAAACACTTACAGTGCATTAAAAGATCAGGAACGCTGTAAGTTATACACTTGGCTTTCTGTGAAAGAAGATTCCCACACACTTTTCGGTTTTGCCGATGAAGGCGAAAGACGTTTGTTTTTGCACCTGATTTCTGTTAACGGAATAGGACCTAATACGGGCAGAATGATGCTTTCATCTATTACTCCGGCAGAAATTGAGCAAGCTATTGTACAGGGAGATGTTAACCAGATCAAGCGAATTAAAGGTATTGGTCCAAAATCTGCGCAACGTTTGATTATTGAATTACAAGATAAATTGAAAAAAGACGGACCGGGCACATTAATTTCTGCGCCAATAAATAATACATCTAGGGATGAAGCGTTAAGTGCTTTGGTGATGTTGGGCTTTGTTAAAAATACTGCTGAAAAAGCAGTTGATGCAGCAGTCCGATCCTCGCCCGAACCTTTAAGTGTCGAAACGATTATAAAAATCGCACTGAAAACCTTATAAACCAATACATAAACGAGAACCGCTTGAAAATTAATTTTACTAGGCTATTTATCTTTATTGGTATAATTGGCTTATGCGTAAGTAATTACGCGTTTGCTCAAAATACACAGCCTGATTCGTTAAGGCTTAAGTTTCCTGTCAAAGATTCTTACGTAACCCCCTTTTTTGGTAAAGAAGGCATATTTTTAGAACATCCACAGGCCATTAAAAAAACTGTGTCTTATGATCCTGTAACAAAAAAATACATCGTTAAAGAAATGTTGGGCAATAAACTGATTAAAGTTCCCCAATATTTAACTTTTAAGGAGTACCAAGAACTGGAAGAAAAAGACATTATCAATGCTTATTGGAAAACATTGGTGGCAACCGGCAAAGACCCCGTTGAAAAAGAAGGCTTTATCCCGGAAGTTAAAGTACAAAGTAAAGCTTTTGAGAAAATTTTTGGAGGCAATACCATCAATATCCAACCACGTGGTTCGGCAGATTTAACCTTTGCCGGAAAAATCAATAGAAACGAGAATCCTCTATTTAACTCGAGCCAGCGTAAGCAGGGCAGTTTTGATTTTAACCAGCGGATTCAAATGAACTTGGTGGGTAATATTGGTGACAATCTAAAAATTAATACCAACTACAATACCGAAGCACAGTTTGATTTTGAAAATCAAGTAAAGCTGGAATACACCGGAAAGAAGGATGATATCGTTAGAAAAATAGAAGCGGGGGTTGTAAATTTTCCTTTAAACACTACCTTAATTAGCGGTAGCCAAGCTTTATTTGGGGTAAAAACTCAATTGCAGTTTGGCCGTTTAGGTGTAACTACCATGTTTTCGCAACAGAAATCGCAGTCAAAAGAAATCAATATTACCAATGGTGCGCAACAGAATGATTTTAGCCTAAGTACAGATAATTACGAAGCCAACAAGCATTATTTTTTAGCGCAGTATTTCCGTAATAACTATAACAAAGCGTTGGCTAATTTGCCAATTGTTGCCTCAAACATTAACATCACAAAAATAGAAGTCTGGATTACCAACAAAACCAATAGCACCACAGATTCCCGTGATGTTTTGGCTTTTATGGACTTAGGTGAAAACCAGCCTTATAATACCACTCTTTTTCAAGGCGGAGCGGGTTATTCTGTCTTGCCTGCAGCGTTTAACGGTCCGGGATTTACGCAACAATCCAATAATTTATTACAGCAAATTCCGGCAACGGCTAGGCAAACAAACTCTAACGATATCAATAATTATTTCCAAGGATCTGGAAAGTTAGATAACTACAACAAGCTTACTTACGCCCGTAAATTAACAGATAAAGAATACACTTTAAACCCACAGTTGGGTTATATATCGTTAAATAATGCGCTTAACGCTGATGAAATTTTATCAGTAGCTTATCGCTATAGTGTAAATGGGGTAGAGTATCAAGTGGGTGAATTTTCTACAGATATTCAGGTAACACCAGATAATCCCCAGGTTTTGTACACTAAATTGCTGAAAAACGAAACCACCAAAACCAATTTGCCAATTTGGGATTTGATGATGAAAAACATTTATTCCATTGGTGCTTACCAAATTAGTCCTTCAGATTTTAAGTTAAATATTTTTAGGTTAGATGACAAAGCCGGGGTTGAACAACCGCTGATTAGCGAAGGACAAAACTTAAAAGGTAAGCTTTGGTTACAGGTTGTTAATTTAGACCGCTTAAATCAACAAGGGGCTAAAGAGCCTGATGGCTATTTCGATTTTTTACAGGGCTTAACCATTGACGCTCAAAACGGACGTATCATTTTTCCAACTATTGAGCCTTTTGGTAAAGATTTAGCGTCGCAGTTTGTCCCCGGCACAGAACAGGCTTTAATCGATAAATACGTTTACCAGCCCTTGTATGATTCTACAAAAACAGTTGCCCAACAGCTTTTTCCTGGTTTAAACAGGTACTTAATTAAAGGAACTTACCAATCGCAAGTAAGTTCAGAGTTTCAGTTGAATGCCATTAATGTGCCCGAAGGTTCCGTTGTAGTTACCGCAGGTACGCTTAAATTAACCGAAGGCGCAGATTACACTGTTGATTATAACATTGGAAGGGTTAAAATTTTAAATGATGCGCTATTAAACTCGGGCCAACCCATTAAAATAACGTTAGAAAGTAATGAGCTTTTTGGTATTCAGCAAAAATCACTGTTTGGCACAAGGTTGGATTATAAAGTGAATGATAAATTTAATTTAGGAGCTACATTTTTAAATCTAAAGGAAACGCCGCTTACGCAGAAGATCAATTACGGAGAAGAATCAATTTCCAATAATATTTATGGTTTTGATGTGAATTACAGCACCAATTCCAGATTTTTAACCCGGATGATTGATAAGTTGCCATTTATATCCACCAAAGAAACATCGTCCATCACCTTTAACGGTGAATTTGCCAAGTTTAATCCGGGCCATCCAAAAGCTTTGGATTTTGCAGGCAATAGTGGCGGAACAAGTTATTTGGATGATTTTGAAGGCGCAAAATCTGTGATAGACTTAAAAAGTTCTTCAGTTTGGCAAATTTCGGGCACACCGCAGTTGTTTCCAGAATCACAGTATTCCAATGATTTGTCTTACGGTTTTAACCGGGCAAAGCTGGCTTTTTTTAATATCGATCCGGTATTTTACAGCCGTACCAGTAGTTTTACGCCGGCAAATATCAAAAATGATAAGAACGAACTTTCAAATCCTTATGTAAGGGAAGTTTTAGAAACCGAGGTTTTTCCTTATAAACAAACTGCTACGGGTACTTTATTAAGTTTATCTACCTTAAACTTGGCTTATTATCCAATGTTGCGTGGACCGTATAATTTTACAACCACAGGCTTAAATACCGATGGAACTTTGACCAATCCAAAAAGCAGATGGGGCGGTATGTTCCGGAAAATTGAAACCAACGATTTTGAGGCTTTAAATATTGAATATATTGAGATGTGGGTTTTAGATCCATTTATCGATAAGCAAAATTCGCAAGGTGGCGATTTGTATCTTAATATCGGAAACATCTCTGAGGACATTTTAAAAGACGGAAGAAAAAGTTTAGAAAACGGTTTGCCTCCAGATGGTGATGTAAGCAAAACTGATGAAACAGTTTGGGGCAGAGTTCCTAAATTACAGCCGGTTATTCAGGCTTTTGACAATGATCCAAATGCCCGTAAACTTCAGGATGTGGGCTTAGATGGATTAAACAGTGCTGATGAGCAGCTGAAATATCAAACCATTGTAAACCAAGTTACCGCTCAGTTAACACCACAAGCCGCCAATGAGTTTAAAAATGACCCATCTTCTGATGATTATGTTTACTACCGAGGCGATAAGCTGGATCAATTAAACGCTGGTATTTTAAAGCGGTATGAAAATTATAACGGAACAGAAGGAAACTCGAAAACCAGCCAACAATCTTTAGATGCTACTGGGATTGAAAATTCGGCATCAACTTCTTTCCCAGACGGAGAAGACATCAATAGGGATAATAATTCATCCACATCTGACGAATATTTCCAGTACAAAATCAGCATGCGTCCGCAAGATTTGGTAGTTGGAAAAGGGTTTGTAACCGACAAAGTCACTACAACTGTAAACCTTGCTAACGGTAAAAAACAACCAACAACTTGGTATCAGATAAAAATACCAATTGCACAGTATGAGAGTAAAGTGGGCGATATTCAGGATTTTAAATCTATCCGCTTTATGCGGATGTTTATGACAAATTTTGCTGATACAACCGTATTAAGATTTGCCCGTTTGCAATTGGTACGCGGAGAATGGAGAGCATTTAATACAGAAAATACGCCGGCAAAAGTTTTGGCAGATCCAGCTTTAAACAACCCCGGTTTAGATAATTCAACTTTAGATGTTTCCACGGTAAATTTAGACGAGAACGGATCTCGGACACCGATTCCTTACGTAATTCCTCCGGGCATTCCTACAGAAAAAGATATTTCTAATTTTAGAGGAGATACCCGCCAAAACGAACAGTCTTTATCTGTGGTGGTCAAAAATTTAAGAGACGGATATGCAAGGGCAACTTTTAAAACTACGCTTAACGACATGCGCTCATACAAACGTTTGCAAATGTATGTCCATGCAGAAGGCGATCAGTTAAAAAACGGCGATGTAAACGCTTTTATTAGGATAGGAACAGATTATCAGGACAACTATTACGAATATGAGATTCCTGCTAAAGTAACCAACAAAGGTTCAAAAGATCCTGAACTGATTTGGCCAGTTGAAAATCGTATTAATTTGGAGTTCCGTTTACTTCAGTTAGCTAAAACTGCCAGAAACAACGATATATCTACAGGGCAACCTTGGCCAATAAATGTACCCTATACTTATTCCGACGGTTTAAATACCATCACCGTAAAAGGTCAGCCAGATTTAAGTAAGCTTAGGGTAATGATGCTGGGTGTGCGTAACCCTTTGAAAACTAATACGTCTGTTGGCGACGACGGTTTGGATAAAAGTGCGGAGGTTTGGTTTAACGAATTGCGTTTAACAGATTTTGATGAGCGTGGCGGTTGGGCAGCAACAGCTCGTGTAAATGCTAAACTTGCCGATTTTGGCGATGTAACCGTTTCGGCAAATAAAAGCACCATTGGTTTTGGTTCGTTAGAGCAAAGGGTAAGTGAGATTAACCGTTCTGATGATCGCTTTTTTGATGTTTCATCAAGCTTGGAATTAGGCAAGTTTTTCCCACAGCGCTTTGGGATAAAAATACCAATGTTCATCAACTACTCTAACCAGTTAAGTACGCCACAGTATGATCCTAAAAACCCGGATATAGAGCTGAAAAACATTTTAAACAATGTATCTGGCCGTACCAAAGATTCAATTTTAAATTATGCACAGGATTTTACGCAGCGCCGTAGCATCAACTTTACCAATGTGCGTAAAATTAAAACAGATCCAAACTCAAAAAACCACCTCTGGGATCTGGAGAACTGGAGTTTAACCTACGCTTATACAGAATACGGTCATCATGATTTTATCAATAAAAATAGCCAGCAAGAAACCTACCGTGGCGCTTTAGCTTATGATTTTAATAACCCAGCTAAGTTTATTTCTCCTTTTAATAAGTCCATTAAGTCAAAATATCTGAATTTGTTAAAAGATTTTAATTTTAGTTTGTTGCCATCAGTATTAAACTTTAGGATAGAGCTTAACCGTTTATATTCCGAAAATACTTTGCGTGATAATGACCCGAATAATTTTATTCCAATTCGTACCACTTTCAACAAAAACTTTCAGATTAACAGATTATACGGTATAAGTTGGGATTTAACAAAATCCTTAAAATTGGATTTCAATGCCACAAATTTATCTGTGGTTGACGAGCCCGAAGGCCGTATTACCGGATTAAAAAGAGATACTTTATGGAACAATTTGAAACGTTTAGGGCGTACCACAAATTATAACCATACCATAAGTTTGTCTTATACGCTTCCGTTAAACAAAATTCCAGGATTGGATTTTGTAAATATGGTTACCCGTTACCAAACACAGTTTACCTGGGTTAGCGAGCCACTTTTAACTTTAAATGACCCATCTATTGATTTTGGTAACAACATCCAAAACTCAAGAACTATACAGTTGAATCCTACGTTAAACATGAACCTGCTTTATAATAAGTTTGGCATTTTTAGGCGATTAAACAACAGTGCGGATACTACTGGCAGTATAGGTAAGTTTTTATTAAACGCGGTTACCAGCGTTAAAAATTTAAGTGGTTCATACATCCGTAACGACGGTACATTTTTGCCGGGCTATTTACCAAAAACAAATGCTTTTGGTTATGATTTTAATGCAGATGCTCCAGGAATAGGTTTCCTTTTGGGTTCACAGGAAGATATCAGATACAGGGCTTTGGCAAACGGTTGGTTAACGCAGGATACCTTGCAAAATCAGCTTTATGTGAACACGCTAAATGAAAAGCTAAATCTACGAGGAACAATTGAGCCTTTTAAAGATTTTAGGATTGAGCTTACTGCATTTAAAAATAGCAGCAAAAACTTCAGCACAAATTTTAGATATAACACCTCTGCTCAAGGTTTTGAAAGTTTAAGCCCTATTACCACAGGAGATTATAGTATTAGTATGATTGCTTTGGGCAGTACTTTTAAGGATAAAAATTCTGCAAAAACATCAGCTGTATTTCAACAATTTTTAGCAAACCGAACCGTAATTTCGCAAAGATTAGGGCAGGAAAACCCTAATAGCAATGGAATTGGCGTAGATAATTACGCAGACGGTTACGGTAAAACTTCTCAGGAAGTAGTAATTCCTGCATTTTTAGCGGCGTATAGAAATAAAGATGCCGGAAGCGCAAGCTTAACAAAACTGCCAAAAATACCCGTTCCTAACTGGCGTTTAACTTATAACGGTTTGGTTAAAATAGAGGCTGTCAATAAAATTTTCTCGGCTTTTGATTTAACCCACGGTTACAATTCAACTTATAACGTAAACGGCTATACTTCTTTAATTAGATATAGCGAGGCCAACGGAGCGGTAAACGTAAGGGATAACCAAGGGAATTTTCTTCCGTTTTACCAGTTTTCTCAGGTGACTTTGTTTGAGCAGTTTGTGCCTCTTTTAGGTATTGATATGCGGATGAAAAACAATATGACCGCAAATGTAGAGTACCGTAAATCCCGTTCTATGAGTTTAAGTTTACAGAACAGCCAGTTGGCATCACAAAAAGATCAGGCTTTTGTAATTGGGTTTGGTTACCGTACTTCTGATTTTAGGTTTCCTTTTGGTTTATTTAAAAGTATAAATCTTAAAAATGATTTAAACTTTAAATTAGATATCGCAATAAGAGATAACAAAACGGTAATTTATAGAGCTGATGTGAATGACCCAGAAATATCAGGCGGATCTAAAAACATTACCTTTAACCCAAGTATTGATTACGTGTTGAACCAAAGATTTAACATCAAACTGTTTTACGATTCAAACGTAACCAAGCCTTATACCTCGCAAACATTTACAACAGCGTTTACAAACTTTGGTATCAATTTAAGATTCACAATTCAGTAGAAAATAAAAAACTTACGATTATTCATGCTCCATCTGAGCATGGAAATCGTAAGTCTTAATAATTTTAATGGCTTTATAATTGGGCTGTTAATCCCATTTATTTTTGCTGGAAAGTGCAAATTTTCCGGAGCCACTTATTGCCAACGACAAAGCTCCAAAGATAAATAATCCAAGAAGCTCAACACCCCAACCGCCAACTTCATTCAATTGGAAAATATTGCTTGCGTGTACCAGGAACATGGCAAAGAACATTCCGAAAATGATAAACAAAGATGCTAGTCGAGTTCTGTAGCCAATAATGACTAATATTGGAGCAACCACTTCCGTAATATAAACACCGTAAGCTAAAAAGCCCGGTAAACCTTTTGATGCCAGTATTCCCTCTATAAAAGCTACACCTTTTAATTTTGCAATTCCGTGTAATAATAGTAACACGCCTACGCCTATGCGTAAAATTAATAATCCTAAGTCTCTGTCTTTTTTCATTGTTAAGGTTTTAAAGTTGATGATAAATTTGACTATATGTTTAAACACTAAAATAAAGCTAAAATTTGGATTAAATTTATCTAAGCGGAAATTTTACAGTAGCCTTTTGATTGGATCGGGATTTTTAATGAAAGTGGGAGACGATTTTTTCTTTAAACATGTTTGGTGGCAATAAATCTGACACTTTAAGCTTGGATTTATTGGTAATGATTTAGAGATATAAATTAGGGTTTTTGCGCAACAATGGCTACTGCATTCAGGTTTTTCCGGTGTTTATTAAAAACTTTACGAAGTTCAAAAACACGTTTACGCTCTTTCGGATGGCTGATTAAATTGAAAATTATTTTTAGAAAATTTTTGATTCCTTCGTCAGCAATCATTCGGCTTAACTGTAACAAAAGCATTTCGCTTTTATCTACGGAGAGAACTTTAAATCCCTGTTTTTCCAACATTTTTTTCCATTCCTCAATACTTAGTGGTCGGGCATTTACATGCGATACTAAGGCAAGTTCTTTTTGGATTGAAGCAATCTGTTCGTCAGAGAAACCTTCTGAATTTAAACCCAATTCATGGATTCCGTAAAGTCCACCGGGTTTTAAAATACGATACGCCTCGGCAATAATTGCGGCTTTTCTAGGATCTGCATGCATGGTGAGCATGGCTTCGCCGTAAACTTTGCTTGCAGAATTATCCGATAAATCAGAGCCAGCAACATCCGCAATGATGAAACTGCAATTTTTATTTGGAAAAACACGTTTTAATCTAGCTACAGATTGTTCATCACGCTCAATACCAATGTAAGATTTTGGCTGCTCGCTTAACGTAAGTGCTGCGGTAAGTCCTAAACCTGGGGCAAATTCCACTATATTATCGGCAGTATTGATGCTTAAATTTTGAAGCAGTTTTTTAGTAAGTTGTAATCCACCTGGGCGAAGTACTTTTTTGCCTACTCTACTCAACAGATCATAACTTTCTGTTTTTTCAATACATTTTTTGCTCACTATATAGTTTGTTTAGGGCTGGTTTGCAACATCTTTTACACGGTTCACCTTGTCGCCTTTTGCTAAGGTTAATCGTACAATACTTTCTTTAAGCGCTTTTAAATCATGCGGAACATTAGCATCAAGAGTTATAATGTCTCCTTTTTTAAGTGTTAGATTTTCGCCGTTTACACCGAATTCGATTTCGCCATCAAAAATTTCAACAACGATAGGAAAAGCAGTTTTATGCTCTTTCATAGTTTGGTTTTCCAAAAATGCAATTCGTATTTCTTTGGTAAAATCACTTTCAAACAAAACTGATATTGCCGGTTTGTTTTCGTTAAAAATAAGGTCTTCTAAAATGGATGCTCTTTTCATAATGCTTTTGTTTTAGGTAAAAATACGTTTGGCCAAATGTTTATCAGTGACCGACATCATTTTTTGCTTTTATAATTAACATTTGCTCGTTTTTTACTTTTTTGTGATGGATTTTGTTGCTGTTTTGAGATTTGCTTGGCTAAAATAAATTTAAACAAATGCGCTAAAGCCTGTGATTGCTCGTCCTACAATTAAAGAGTTAATTTCTTTTGTGCCTTCGTAAGAGTAAATTGCTTCAGCATCTGCAACAAACCTTGCCACATCATGTTCTAACAAAATACCATTACCGCCCATCACCTCACGGGCTCTGCTCACTACATCGCGGGTACGCATGGTACAAAAAACTTTGGCTAAAGAAGCGTGTTCATCGGTAAGTTTGCCTTCATCTTGTAATTTTGAAAGCTGAAAAACCAAAGTTTGCATGGCCGTTAAATTGGATAACATTTCAACCAAATGATTTTGTATCAATTGAAACGAAGCTATTGGTTTTCCAAACTGAATCCGTTCTCTGGTATATTTTAAAGCACTTTCATAAGCACCTCTTGCACATCCAACAGCCATCCAGGCTACGCCTGCCCGTGTCATTTGTAAAACCTTGGCAGTATCTTTAAATGAATTGCAGTTCTGCAAGCGGTTCTCCTCAGAAACTACGCAATCTTTTAAAGTGATTACCGCATTTTGCACAATACGCAAAGCCATTTTATCTTCAATTTTCTTTGCCGAAAAGCCTAAATTCCCCTTCTCTACTATAAAACCTTTTACTTGGTTATCATCTAAATCTTTTGCCCAAATGATATTTATATCTGCAAAAGTTGCATTGCCAATCCATTTTTTCTGCCCATTTAATACCCAAGTATCTCCGGTTCTTTTAGCGGTTGTTGTTAGTCCGCCTGCTGCTGCCGAACCAATTTCTGGCTCGGTTAAACCGAAAGAACCTATCAGTTCCAGCTTTTGCATTTTTGGCAACCATTTTTGCTTTTGTTCTTCGGAACCGCAGATGTAAATAGATCCCATTGCCAATCCACTTTGCACCCCAAAAAATGTAGCAATGGAGGCATCAATTCTTCCCATTTCGGTAGCGATAATTCCTTCCATTAAAAAGGAGCGGTTAGGGCAACCATAACCTTCAAAGGTTAATCCACAGATATTTAGTTCTGCCAGTTTAGGGATAAGTTCAAAAGGAAACTCGGCCCGGTTCCAATAGCGGTTTACAATTGGTTTAACCTCTGTTTCCATAAAATTGCGGACTTTCAGTTGCAAAACGCGGTCTTCGGGAGAAAGTGAATCTGAAAGCTCATAAAAATCGCCGTTAATGGGCGGAAGTTCTTTCTTTTTTCCGCTTCCAGCGTTCATCATTTTCATTAAACCGTTCAACTGACGCTCATCCAGCTGGCTAAACTGATTCATCACTTTCGGTAAATCTACCTTTTTAGAAAGCGCCTCTAACTGGTTAAAATCTACTGATTTAAGTAGCGTATAGATGTTTTTTGCTTTGGAAAATAAACCCGACATATTTTTAGATTGAGATACAAGATAATGCAATTTTCTTTTGCAAGAACGTTGCCAATTAAATTGCATAGTTTCTCCTGTTCAAAAGGAATGTTCGTTTTGAGAAATGGGGTATTTAGCCAATAAGAAAGACTAGTTTATTTTGCCGAAAGCGCTTCGCCTTCAAATCGAATTCCCTGCCAGCCGTTTTGCATAAACTGGCGAATATTTTGGTGATCAGTAGCTTCTGGCGTGTTTAGCACCGATTGATAATGTTCTGCAAATAACAAAAGCGTTTCTTCTTTTGATAAATTGTTGAGTTTTGCGAATGAAAAAACTTTAGCACTACCTTGGTTTTGTGTGGCTTCGTTAAAAGCTTCGCCGTTTTTAAAAGCTGTTGGTGTATGGTTGTAAAGCGAATCGATGGTTTCGATTACTGCTGAAAATTGTATTTTATTCTCTTTTAAATTTGCCAAAAGGTTTGCTGTTTTTTCTGTCATGGTGCAAATATAATACAAAGCAGAATTTGGCGGTGAAATTGAGATTTAATTTTAGTTAGTAAATTTGGAGTTAATGGTAGAAAGCCGTCCGTTAGCTGGCGGATAAGACTTGTGCTACATAATCGCCCGAAGCATTTATAAAATATTACTGATTGATAGATTTGCAGGTCCAATTGCTGTTTTAAACTAAGCAATAAATAGTATTTTGGACATTATATTCGTTATAGAATAAAGCAGATAAAAATGTCAAGTCATCATATTGTACGAGAAAAGCAGGAGCCAGCACTTTTAATTTTTGATTTAAGTGAATTTAATGAGGAGTATTTGGGGCAATTGTTGGAATGGTCGCCAATGATTATGGTTCCGTTGGCGCTGTTTGAAAAAGTGATTTCTTTAGGGATTAAAGTTGATGCAGTATTGGCTAATGAAAATCCGAATCTACTATACTTTCAAGAGCATGTGAAGGTGATTTCATGTGATGGAGACCTATTGGACTGTGCGCTTAAATATTTAGTTGCCGAAAGCTTCCCTGCTGTAAACGTAATTAGCAATCATTTTAAGCCAAATGAATATCAGTTTTATACGGATTTAATTGATTTGGTAATTTTTAACGGGACGCGGAAAATTTTCTCGATAAAATCTGGTTTTAGTAAATGGAAAGCATCGGGCGAAAATATATTTGTTTTACAGCCTGAGTTGGTGAAAAAGCTTTCTATATCGGGCTTGTCAAGAGTTGATGCCGGGAATTACCAAACAGAAAAGGACGGCTTTTATAGCTTTACTTTTCAAAACGCTTTTATTTTTATTGCTGAAGAAATATGATGGAAATTAGGCAAGCTAAAGATGTTGATGCTGGTTTAATCAGCAATCTTGCTCATGAGATTTGGCCTGTAACCTATAAGGATGTGATTAGCGATGAGCAAATTTATTTTATGCTAGGGCAGTCTTACAGTGTTTATTCGGTTGAAGCTCAAATGGCTAATGAGCAACAGTTTTTTATTCTCGATTTTGAGGGGATTGCACAGGGATTTGCAGGTTTAACAAAAGCGAGCGAAGAAATTTATAAACTTCAAAAGCTATATGTTCATCAGAACATTCATGGTAAAGGCGCTGGGAAATTACTGATTACTTTTGTGGAGGATTATTGCAGAAAGCAAGGTGCAGTTGAATTGCAGTTGAATGTGAACAGGAATAACAAGGCAAAAGTTTTTTATGGTAAAATGGGCTATCAGATTATAGAAAGGGTAGATATTCCTTACTACAGCTACATTTTAAATGATTATATTATGAGTAAAAACTTGGTTTAGGTTTATGCGATTTGCCAAAATGGCATTTATAATATGACGATGTTACGCTTAATCATCAATTTTAAGTTGGAATATTTGCTATTCGTCAGAAATTGGCAATTTGTTGTCGATTATTTTTGAAAGGACTACTTTTTGATTATCATTATAAAATATTTTAAAGAAACATGGCACTTATATTATTTATAGTTATTGCATTGGCAGGTTTTGCAGTGCAATACAGATTTAAAAGTAAGTTTAAAAAATACTCGGAAATTGCTTTGTCCTCCGGCCTTAGCGGTGCAGATGTTGCCCGTAAAATGCTATCTGACCACGGCATATACGATGTAGAAATTATTTCTGTTGACGGACAGTTAACGGATCATTATAATCCGGCAAACCGAACCGTAAATCTTTCTCCAGATGTTTTTCATGGAAGAAGTATCGCGGCTGCAGCCGTTGCTGCTCACGAATGTGGCCACGCTGTGCAACATGCAAAAGCTTATTCTTGGTTGCAGTTTAGGTCTGCAATGGTACCAATGGTTGGGGTGGCGTCAAACCTAATCCAATGGGTGTTAATGATTGGTGTTTTGATGATGGTTTTTAGCGGAAACCCAATAGTATTAGCAGTGGGCGTTGGTGCTTTGGCAATAGTAACGATATTTAGTTTTGTTACGTTGCCAGTAGAGTTTGATGCCAGTAGAAGAGCTTTAGCTTGGTTACAAACCCAAAAAGGAATTATGCAAACCAGCGTAGAAAATGATCAAGCTAAAGATGCTTTATGGTGGGCTGCAATGACCTATGTAGTTGCTGCATTATCTTCCTTAGCTACTTTGGTGTACTACGCATCTATGCTTTTTGGCAGAAGGAATTAAAAAAAAAATTATATTTAAAAAGGGGTTAATTTGAGAAAATTAACCCCTTTTATGTTTTTTTTGTATGGAAAAATCAACTTCTCATTTTTGAAAAAATCGCTTATTTTTGAAATGTTTCACTGTTCAAAATCACCGTTTCATTATATTTATAGCAAATCAGTTTTTTTGTCTTTACTCTTTTAGCGAAGCAATCTGTATTCTAAACTAAAACCTATAAACCATCGCATTGATATTCATTCCTGCACCAACAGAAGCAAAAAGTACCACATCTCCTTTGTTAATTTGATGATTTTCCTTTTCTCCTTTTAAAATTAAATCCAATAAAGTTGGAACAGTGGCAACTGATGAATTGCCCAATGTTGCAATTGTCATTGGCATTATATCGGCTGGAGGAGTGTCTATATCGTATAATTTAAAAAATCGTTTTAAAATAGCTTCGTCCATTTTTCCGTTGGCTTGGTGTACCAATACTTTTTTAACGTCACTTGGCAACACACCGGCTTTCTCCAAAGTAGCTTTCATCACCATTGGAACGTGGGTTAAGGCATATTCATAAACTTTTCGGCCATCCATTTTTAAATATAAATCATCTTTTGCATCGTAATCTAGCTTGCTGGAACCTTCCATTCTTAAAAACCAAGCTTGGTCAACCGTGTGGCTCTCTGTTTTGTGACTTAAGACTCCTGTTTTACCATTCCCATCTGTTGATGCCGTTAAGATTGTTGCGCCTGCACCGTCGGCATAAATCATGCTGTCTTTATCATGCGGATCTACAATTCGGGATAAGGTTTCGGCACCGATAACCATTACTTTTTTGGCATCACCAGATCTGATAAAATAATCTGCCTGAATCATCCCTTGTAGCCAGCCCGGGCAACCAAAAGGCAAATCATAAGCCACACAGTTTGGGTTTTGGATACCTAACTTATGTTTTACCCTACTTGCTAAAGTTGGTACAATGTCGGTTCTGTTTGAGCCGGCTTTTACATCTCCAAAATTGTGTGCAACAATGATATAATCCAGTTCCTCTCCATTTAAATTAGAACTTTCGAGGGCATCTTTTGCTGCAAAATAAGCCAAGTCAGATGCGTTATGTTCCTTATCTGCATATCTCCTCTCCTCAATATCTGTGATTACTTTAAACTTATTAATAGCGTCGGCATTTTTTCTGAGTTGTGGCGTTCCATCTTTTTCCACAAAGGTATGAGAGAGGAAATCTTCATTTTTTACTATTGTAGATGGAATAAACTTTCCGGTTCCGACGATTATTGATTTTATGGGATTGCTCATTGATACAAATTTAGACTAAAAACTCTTTTAGTTTACAGTATAAAGTTAGGGAATAAATTTGAAAATTTTTAACACTTACTGATGAATACGTTCTGTAGTTTGATTATGAGATCACATTTAAGTAGGAGGCTTAATATAATTGCTTTTATCCCTTCATCTTGATTTTAAAATTTACGTCTTATGTCATTAAAAGCTAACATTTTCATGACAATAATTAATCAATCGATTAATTAAATTTGCACCCATTATGGCGGACGAAAAACCAGACAGTAAAACCAAAATCTTGGCAATTGCCGAAGATCTATTTGCGGAGCTAGGCTTTGATGCCACATCAACCCGGTTAATTGCTAAAGAAGCCGGAGTAAACATTGCCATGCTCCACTATTATTTTGGTGGAAAAGAAGGTTTATATCTCGCAATTCTAGAAAATCATTTCACAGAAAACAGGGTACGTCTCCAAAATATCAACAATGATAATATATCGTCTTTTGAAAAACTAAATCTGTTTATTGATAGTTACGTAGATAATATGAAGCGTACTAGATCAGTACATAAACTGATGTATATAGAAATGAGTTTAAGTCTGCGCAGTAAGCTGAACAAGCAAATTATAGAACTACTTTCTGAAAATCTACTACAGATAAAAAAGATAATTGAAGATGGAGTAATGAACGGTAGTTTCGCTGAAGTGGATTCAGATATGCTAATTGCTTCTATGTTTGGCACCAAAATATATTTAATTAATGCTTCGCCCGTGGCTTCGCTGTTGTTTAATGGCAATGCTAACAGCGAGGAGCTTTTAACTAATGAACTGTTGGCTCGCTTAAAAGCTCATTTAAAAAGAATGTTCAAATTGTACTTAACAAAATCATGAATAAACAACATCATCACCAACCCCAATCTATATGGTTAACCACCATTAGGTTATTATTTTTTGTAATTGCTTTGCCTTCCTTGTCTTTTGCGCAGGATGTAAAAGTAGTTAGTTTAAAAGATGCAATTTCATTAGGGCTTGCAAATAGCAAATCTTTAGCTTTAACTAAAAATAAAGTTGCAGAGGCAGAAGCGGCTTACCAACAGGTTTTAGATCAAGCTTTACCTTCAGCATCTGCTGCCGCGATTTACAACCACGCGGAAATTCCTGCAAACGTTGTACAGTTGGGTTCTGGCGCTCCTATAAGATTGCCGAAAAGAGCAGATGCTTATGTTGGTACATTATCTGTGCAAGAGCTGATTTTTGCCGGAGGTAAGTTGAAATATGCCAAAGAGAGCGCTCAGTTTGTGAAAAGAATTGCTTCTTTAGATGTCAACAAAAATGAAGACGATGTTACCATTGCGATAATTGAGGCCTATTTAAACCTTTACAAGCTTGATGCAAGTAAATCTGTAATTGCACAAAATATCAAATCGCTGGATACACAGCTTCATCAAACTCAACGTTTTTTTGATCAGGGAATTGTTACAAAAAATGAAGTGTTACGTATCCAACTCCAAAAATCAAATGTTGAACTGGCAGATTTAGATTTAGACAAAAACAGGAATATTGTTAACTATAATTTAGATATCCTTTTGGGTTTGCCAGAACAAACTTTAATCCAAACAGCGGTTCTTCCGGTTGATTTTATGTCGGGAAACAGTTTGAACAGCTATGTTGATAGTGCTATAAATAATCGCGTAGAACTAAAGCAAATTGATTACCAATCACAAATATTAAGTAAAAACATAGCTAACATTAAAGCTGGACAATTGCCAACATTAGGTGCCGGTGTTGGTGCTTATTATTTAAATCCAAGTGGCAATTTTTTTCCAAGCAGCAATGAATATGTTACGCCATTAACCTTTGGGTTAACTTTATCATGGAACATTGGAAGCTTATGGACTACAAAAAATAAAGTTGCAGAGGTTAATATTAAAAAGCAGGGAATCCAAATTAATAAATCGTTTGTTGAAGACCAGATTAAAGCTGAGGTGAATAGAAACTACCAAGCCTATTTACAGTCGGTCAAAAAAGTAGATTTATTAAAAACAGCGATAGCACAAGCTACTGAAAACGAAAATATTGTACAGTCCAAATACGAGAATAATATTTCTCCCTTAACAGACAGATTAGATGCGAATACGCAGCTTTTCCAAGCTAAGATAAACTTAGAACTAGCAAAAGCAGATGCACAGATTGCCTATTACAACTTATTAAAATCAACTGGTAAAAAAATTATATTATAAAAAACAGAATGGAAAAGCAAAAAACCAAATCAAAATCAGCAAAAGTAATCCCAATTATATTAGGTGTACTTATACTTATCGGAGCTATTTTTGGTATTAAAGAATACATTTATTTTAGTAAACATATTGATACCGATGATGCACAAATTGACGGCGATATTAGCCCTGTAGTTTCACGCGTGGGCGGATATGTAGATTCAATTTATTTTGAGGAAAATCAGCATGTAAATGCAAACCAACTATTAGTTAAGCTAGACGATAGAGAATTTAAAGTAAAATTAGAGCAGGCAGTAGCTGGTAAAAAGTCTGCTTTAGCCAATGTAAATGTTAGTGAATCTGTTGTAAGTACAACCGCGGCCAATATTGGTACCGCAAAGGCAAATGTTGAAATTGCTGAGGCTAAAGCTAATAAAGCCAATAAGGATTTCGCCCGCTACCGAAATTTGGTAAAAGATGGATCAATAACCAAACAACAATTTGATCAGGCGAAAGCAGAGAAAGAAGCCGCAGACGCAAGTTTACAAGCCGCAAAAACACAGTATGAAGCCGCAAAAAAACAAGTAAATACAAGCCAGTCTCAGGTTTCTGCGGCTAGTTCTAACATTAGCTCGCGTAAAGCAGATATAGATTATGCAAAACTAATGTTGTCTTACACAAGAATTGTAGCGCCAACTTCCGGGATCATATCAAACAAAAACATACAAATTGGCCAGTTAATACAGCCAGGTCAATCTTTATTCTCTATTGTAAACGATAATAGCTTGTACGTTAAGGCAAACTTTAAAGAAACACAGTTAGAGAAATTAAAAGAAGGCCAATTGGTAGATGTAGAAATTGATGCTTTTCCTGATGTTCCTTTAAAAGGGCATATCTATAATTTTTCTCCGGCAACAGGAGCTAAGTTTTCTCTATTACCTCCTGATAATGCAACAGGAAATTACGTGAAAGTAATTCAAAGAGTTCCTGTTAAAATTAAATTAGACAAAAATGAAATCCTATCGAAACTACGCCCTGGAATGAGTGTGAATGTTTCGGTACATATAGCAGACTAAAATGGCAGAAAAAGGTCTAAAAAAGTGGGTAATTACTATTACGGTAATTGTTGCCTCGCTTTTAGAATTAATAGATACCACAATTGTTAACGTTTCGTTGCCCCAAATGCAGGGTAATTTGGGCGCAACCTTAGAGGATATTGCCTGGGTTACCACGGGTTATGCGGTAGCAAACGTGATTATCCTTCCAATGTCGGGTTGGTTAGGAGAGACATTTGGGCGTAAAAATTATTTTTTGACGTCTATTATCGTATTTACAATTGTCTCTTTTTTATGCGGTAACGCAACAAGTTTAAATGAGTTGATCTTATTTAGGGTTATACAAGGCCTTGCCGGTGGAGGATTAATTTCTACCGGACAAGCCATTTTGTTGGAAACTTGGCCTCCTGAAGAAGTTGGAACGGCAACCGCCATGTTTGGATTGGGTGCAGTGGTAGGTCCAACGCTAGGTCCCACAATCGGTGGTTACATTACTGATCATTTCTCTTGGCCTTGGATATTTTATGTAAACATCCCAATTGGGGTATTGGCGGCTTTTGCTACCTATTTGTTTATCAAAGAAACACCAAAAACCGCAAAAGGAAGACCAGTGGATTGGTGGGGAATTGCGCTATTAGCGATTACTGTGGGTAGTTTACAAACAGTTTTGGAGAAAGGTGAAACTGAAGATTGGTTTGCCACTTCTTATATCCTGTTTTTATCCGTAGTTTCTGCTGTTGGTTTCTTGTTGTTTATTTGGCGAGAGAAGGTCACGGACCACCCAATTGTTAATTTGGATATATTAAAAAAGCGGAGTTTTTCCGTGGGGATGTTTTTCAGTTTTATTTTGGGATTTGGACTGTATGGCTCGGTGTTTATATTTCCTGTTTTTTGCCAAAATCTGCTCGGTTTCACCGCTCTGCAAACGGGGGAGATATTACTCCCCGGTGGTATTGCAACCATTATATTGATGCCTTTTATTGGTATGATGCTGAAAAAAGGAGTGCCAGCGCAGTTGATGGCAGGTTTTGGGATGCTTTTATTCTTTATTTTCTCGCTTATGTTGAGTAAATCTACGCTCTCATCAGGTACTGGAGATTTCTTCTGGCCTTTAGTTATTAGGGGCGTTGGAATGGCATTTTTGTTTGTTCCGTTAACAACCTTGGCCATTCAGGATTTACGTGGAAAAGAGATTGGACAGGGAACAGGATTGAACAATATGGGGCGGCAATTGGGCGGTTCTTTTGGAATTGCGGCCTTAACAACATTGTTGCACATTAGAATTAGCGTACACCGTAACAGTTTGTTATCTAATATTAACGAATATAATACAGCATTTACTGATAGAATACATGGCATTACACAAAGTTTTATGGCTAAAGGTTATACTTTTTTAGATGCGCAACACGCCGCCACAAAAGCTATTGAAGGTATGGTAACCAGACAATCCGTTCTGCTTACTTATACTGATGCTTATTGGTTGGTGGGTTATGTAATGCTGTTTTCAATACCTCTGTTATTATTGCAGAAGTTTAAAAGAAACGTCGAAATACCGGCAGATGTGCATTAACAAACAAAGCCGCTTTATTAATAAAGCGGCTTTGTAATTAACAATTAAAACCTGTAAAATTCTAAAAGCATATTGATGATATTGCTTTTAGTGTGATTAACCTTGTTACTAATTTAAGGATTTAATACGGTTAAAAACAAATTTTACAGTAAAATAATGTATAAAATCATCATTAGTTGCAACTATAAACTAAAATAGATTTTATTTTTATATTTTAGATTAATCTATAATTTAATAAGTTAATAAATTATTTTTCCGGTAGCCGTAACAATTGAAGCAATTCTAACAGCATCAAAAATACGTTCTTCTTTACAGCCTAATTTAATTAAAGAATCTTCGTGGGCATTCACGCACATTTCGCAACCGTTAACTGCAGAAACAGCTAAGCTCAATAGCTCAAAAAACTCTTTAGAAATCACTGGTTTAATCATCAATTGCATTCTGATACGGGCTGGAATTTGCGTGTATTTTTCCTTTTGTGTAAAATGACGGAACCTGTAAAACACATTGTTTGATGCCAATAAAGAAGCACAGGAAACAGCTTCTGCCAATTCATCTCCCGTGGCCTCAAATTTTAATGCGTAATTTTTGTAAAACGTTATTAAAATACTGTTTTGATTATTAGCTGCTATACTTAAACCTAACAAAGCACATTCTTTTTCTGATAAAAATTCCGAAGTTAATGTACTGTTAAAGTTCAGTTTTAAATCACGTAGGTATTTAAAATCTGTAGCGTTTAAAAGTTCTAAGGCTTTATTATTGATGGTGCTTTCACCAAATATATCCAACACTTCTTGTGTAGTTTCTGAAATATTCATTATGCTTAATCCTTTGTCAAATTTTATGAAAATATTAATGCAATAAAAAAGCCCCTTGCTTAAAAACAAGGGGCCTCTTTTTTTAAGCTTCTAATGCCGCTGTTAATGTTTCCTGTCCTTTTTCCCAATTACAAGGGCAAAGTTCGTCCGTTTGCAAACCATCTAATACACGTAAAACTTCTTTCACGTTTCTGCCAACGTTTAAATCGTTAACACTCACCCAACGTATAACTCCTTGTGGGTCAATAATAAAAGTTGCTCTATAAGCTACTTTTTCACCTGCAACTAAAATACCTAAATCTTCTGCTAAAGATTTTGAAGTATCAGCCAGCATCGGAAATTTCAAACCTCTTAAATCGTCGTGGTTGTTTCTCCAGGCTAAGTGAACAAATTCAGAATCGGTAGATGCGCCAATTAATGTAGTGTCTCTGTCTCTGAACTCGCTGTAATTATTGTTAAATTCTGCAATCTCTGTAGGGCAAACAAACGTAAAATCTTTTGGCCACCAAAACATCACTGTCCAACGGTTGTCATTATTGATTAATGAATCTGATGAAATGTTTGCAAACTCTTTGCCTTTTTCTAAACTTACTACAGAAGTTTTGTTAAACTCCGGGAATTTTTCTCCTATACCTATCATAATATTATATTGTAAATGCTTTGATTATTAATGTTAGTGCAAATATAAGGTTAAATAGGGAGTGTTTTTATTTTATGTTTTGATAGGCTTATAGTTAAAAACTATAATTATTTTTAAGTTTATAAGTGGTTTAAAAAGAGTGGTTTTTTTGTTAAATCTAAAGTAAAATACCCTCATTTTGATGATTGCTCTTTTATAAAAGATAGATATTTATTGCTAAATGGAACTGAGGTTAATAGGTGATATTTGCTGCTGTATTCTCGCTTAGTTAGCATGTCATAAATTTCTATTGCTCTAAAGATAAAGCGTAAATCCCGAATGAATTTCGTTTTTAAAGATATCAATTCATAATCTATTCAGAATTGTGCCCTAAATAGCATAAAAAACTTCGTTATGTTTAGTAAAAAAATAGTGCTTTCATTCTTTATCATGTTCTCTTGTTTGTCTTTTAAAACTTTCGGTCAAAAGGCTGGCAATTTTCATGTTATCAAAAGCTTTGCAATAAATGGCGACGGAGGATGGGACTACCTAACCGTAGATGATGAAACAAAGCAACTCTACGTTTCTCACGGAGACCAAGTTAACATCATTAACGAAGAAACTGGCGATTCTATTGGAGTGATAAAAAATACTTTGGGCGTTCATGGAATTGCGCTCGTTAAAAAATTGGGAAAAGGCTATATCTCAAACGGTAGATCAAATACTTGCACAGTGTTTGATCTGAAGAGTAAGCAAACGCTTAAAACTATTAACGTTGGTGCTAATCCGGATGCGATATTTTATGATGATTTTTCTAAAAAGGTATTTGTGTTTAATGGTAAAAGTTCAGATGCTAGTGTAATTGACCCGGTAACAGATAAAGTAATTTCAAAAATTGCTTTAGGCGGAAAGCCCGAAACAGGCGTTTCTGATGGGAAAGGATTAATTTTTGTAAATATTGAAAATACAAATGAAGTGGTTGTGCTTAACGCGATGAGTTTTGAAATTAAGCATCGCTATAAAGTTTTAAAGGGCGATGAACCATCTGGTTTAGCAATGGACAGGGTAACTAACAGACTTTTTATTGGTTGTGGTGGCAATAAAACGATGGTTATTATGGATGCCAGTAATGGGAAAGTTATTAGTTCATTGCCTATTGGCGATTGCGATGGTGTAGTGTTTGATCCAATTTACAAAACTGCGTACTCTTCAAACGGAGATGGATTTATAACTGCAATTTTTGAGAAAGATGTGAACCACTTTGGGCTGCTAAAAAATATACCGACAGAAAAAGGAGCAAGAACCATCGCTCTTGATTTTAAAACACACCATCTTTTTACGCCTACCGCTAAAATAGCTTCGGTTGTTCAAGCTGGTGAAAATGCTCGCCCTGTTAGAAAATTAGTGCCAAACAGTTTTCATGTTCTGGAAATTGGGGAATGATATGCTTAAAGGACAATCACCAGCGTACCTATCATGATAAATAAAGCACCCACTGCCGTTTTTATGGTTAAGGTTTCATTTAAAAACAGTACGGAAAGGGCTATTGTTAAAGCTACACTAAGTTTATCAACCGGTGCAACCTTAGAAACCTCTCCCAACTGTAGCGCTTTAAAATAAAATATCCATGAAAGTCCGGTGGCCAAGCCTGATAGTACCAGGAAAAGAATGTTGTGTTTTGATAATATCGCAATTCCTTTCCACTCGCCTCTAGCTAAAACTATAGCCCAAGCGAGAATTAAAATGATTACTGTTCTAATGGCAGTTGCCAGATCGGAATTTACGCCACTAACACCTATTTTAGCGAAGATGGCGGTAAGCGATGCAAAAACCGCAGCTAATAATGCATATATCCACCACATAAGAACCAATATACATTCTTTTTGATTTGATTTCGGAAATTTTTTAATTATGGCAATCTGCAGGTGAGTCTTTAAAATAGGTGTCGAGGAATTTTATTTCCCTCTTTTATAAAACGCAATAAAATTTATCTGCAAAAATTTGTTTTTATGCGAAATTACTTCAGAATTGGTAGCTAAATATGTGCAGTTTATTAGAAAGTAATTCTCGCAACGAGACAAATTATTTTATTGATTCAGCACTTTTTCAAAGGTGCCAGAATATAATAAACTACAAAGTTATGGTACCAATTTTAGTTTGACTTCCTGTTGTTGGGTTCCAGATGTAAGTTTTGGAAAGCTGAAGAATCCGAAAAAGGATTGCTATACAATGGTAAAATATGTTTTTAAACAAAAAAAGAGAGGAAAATAATTTGATATGGCACCTACAAACGCACCAACAAATCATACTACGGTTCAATTGTTCTATTTCGCGTTCATTATTGTTGGACTGTGGCATTCGGAATTGTTGTTTAAAAAAGAAAACTTAAAAGCTAAATGGCAACATACTCGTTTAAATCTTTGGTTTATTCTTACTGCCGTATCTGTTCAGTTGCCTTTAACAGTTTTATTGGTTAAAGTAACCGAATGGACAGCTCATCATCATTTTGGGATACTTTATAGAATCCCATTTACAAACTATACGTTGGTAAAAGTTTTTGTCGGAATTTTGCTGTTGGATTTCTTTGAATATTTTTATCATTTCACTATGCACAGGATCGGGTATCTATGGCATTTTCATTTAGTCCATCATAGTGATACCAAATTGGATGTAAGTACAACCGTTCGTGAGCATCCTATTGAAACATTTGTAAGAGTAAGTATCATGATTTTAGTGGTTTATATCACCGGAGTGCCCATCCTTATTTTAATTATCAGACAGTTTATTCAAAGTTTATTTAATATTTCATCTCACACTTCCATCTCATTGCCTAAAAATGCAGAAAAAATTCTAGGTCAGGTCTTCATCACTCCCGGTTTACATAAGGTTCACCATCACCATGAGTTGCCTTATACAGATTGTAATTATGGGGATATTTTATGTATTTGGGATAGGCTTTTTGGTACTTATGCAAAACTAGAGCCTGGGGAAATAGTTTATGGTTTGGATGTTACAGCGGGCGAAGAGCTGGATAATTTTGCTACTTTGGTTAATTATCCGTTTAAGCTAAAAAAGAAAGTTCGTCTCCAGTATAAAGAGAGTTTAATTCTTGATAAGAACGCGAACAAAGTATTTAAAAGTGAATTTTAAAACAAGATTATCATGGAAATTTAGCATTTGGATATGCTTAATATCGCGTTGCCATTTTAGCAGATCTTTAGAACGAGTGCGTTCTTTATAACAGAGGATTCTAGAATCCGTTAATTCAAATTCTATTCAGATTGTAATGTTATTATTAGCAAAAAAAGATAATGAAAGACTTTAAAAGCCGATAAGGAATTTTGATTTTTTAAACTAACCGATTGATATGACTAAAATGCTTAAAAATACTTTGCTATTTCTTTTTTTATTATCTTTTTTTAAACCCACATTTTGCCAAACTTTAGATAGTTTATCCAATCAGGAGTTAACAGATAGCACATTTGTACAGCCAAAGCAAAGTTTCCCCAAGCCAGAAAGATTTGGTTTTATTACTCATGTTCCTGATGATTTATGGCAGATAACCAAGTCTCCATTTCAAAAACAAAACTTAAAGGGTTTAGCATTTGTTGGGGCTTCAACCGGACTACTTCTTTGGCAGGATCAAAACATTGTTAACGCAGCCCAGCAATTTGGGCGATTTATAAAATTAAATCCTGCGGTGGTTTTTGATTCTCCGGTTAAACTTGGTACAACACGTTTGGTGAAAGTTCCTCAGAATTTAAACACGGCAATTTATCAGTTAGGCGAGGGCGGAACCAGTATGTATATTGCTGCAGGTTTGTTCCTTTACGGGAAAATACAACATGATAACCGGTCTGTGCAAACAGCGGGAGATTTAACTGAAGCTTTTTTTGCAATGGGTATCACTACCCAAATTTTAAAAAGAATCTCAGGACGCGAAACTCCATCTAGTGCCACGCAAAGTGGTGGTGCCTGGCGTCCGTTTCCATCTTTTAGTGATTTTCAGAACAATAAATCAAATTTTGACAGCTTTCCTTCGGGGCATTTAGCTACTATGATGACTACCGTAACAGTTTTAGCTAAAGATTATCCGGAAAAAAAATGGATTAGGCCAGTTGGTTATTCTCTGATTGGACTTACAGGGATGGCGATGTTAAATAATGGTGTCCATTGGGCTGGTGATTATCCTTTGGCCATAGCAATTGGTTATATTACCGGCGAAATTATTACGCATCGGCATTTAAAAAAACATAGGCCGATTGCTTTGAGGATGTAAGGAATAATAAAAGGATTGAACGCCTGAGTAATGGCAGGTTGTTTTATTTTTAGCTCTTTCATCTTGCCTCTCTTTATATTCTCGACCTTTTCTCAGTTCAGAATGTTTTCAGAAAGAACTTGTTTTTTTGAGTCATGAAGTCTATTAAGATCGTATGTTTCTTCTTTACGAGTTTTATCTGTAGCTTATCCCTCACTAAAAATGTTGAGGCACAACAAAAGAACCTTTCATATTTTTTGGAACAGGCAAAAAAGAATAGCCCGCTTTTAACGGATTATCAAAACCAGTTAAACTCTCTTACAATAGACAGTTTGAAAATTAGGGCAGGTCTTTCGCCTCAAGTAACTGCATCGTCAAACTTATTATATGCGCCTATTATCAGAGGCTATGGCTACGATGTTGCAATAACAAACGGTCAGTTGGTAAATGCGTTGGTTACCGTAAATAAAGAAATAACCACCAAAGCCAGGTTAAGTGCTTTATTAAAAGGACTGCAGCTTAGCAAAGATAGTTTGGGGAACCAGCGAGGATTAAGTGTCCTTGACCTTGAGAAAAGTTTAACCGCACAATACATTACCACTTGGGGCGATCAAGAGTTGCTTTCTTTAGCGAAGGAAACGCTCCAGCTTTTGCAACAGCAAGATGAGGTATTAAAAAAGCTCACACAGTCTTCTGTTTTTAAACAAACAGAGTATCTTACCTTTAAAGTGAATTTAGCACAGCAAGAGCTCACCGTTCTTCAAAGTCAAAATCAGTTTAAAAATGATTTTGCAGCCCTAAATTACTTGAGCGGTATTGCGGATACCAGTACTTATCCACTTGTTGCGGTTCCTGTACAGGAAATCAATCCTCCACAATTTGAACAAAGTCTTTTATTTAAAAAGTACAGTATTGATAGTTTAAGAACAATAAACTCACTAAACCAAGTAGCACTCAATTACAAGCCAAAACTAAACGTTTTTGCAGATGCGGGTTACCAATCATCTCTTCCTAAGCAGGCTTATAAAAACATAGGCTGGTCTGTTGGGTTAAATTTATCAATACCTATTTATGATGGCGGATTGAAGAAAATGAACATCAATCAAATCAATTTGAATCAACGTACACAAAACCGCTATCGCGATTTTTATCAGATACAATATCATCAGCAAAAAAATCAGTTACAAAAAATGATTATACAGTACGATGAAATGATTGATAAAGCCAAAAAACAATTGAATTTTTCGCAAACGCTTACCAAAGCAAATGCGTTGCAATTAAGAACCGGAGATGTTAGAATGACTGATTTTCTGTTGTCAATAAAAGACTATTTAAGCTTGCGCACAACTATTGTTCAAAACAGAATTAATCAGCTCCAAATTATCAATCAGCTACATTATTTTACCATCAACTAACTATGAAAATAATATATATTTTAGGCATTTCTGTTGTGTTATTTTCTTCATGTGGAAGTTCGGGGACAACATCCGCTGATAAAGCAGAAGAAAAAATTGTTACGCCCGTAACGGTAACATCGCCAGAGAATGTTGTTTTAAATGAAGAGATTAAACTTAACGCAACTTCTACTTACCTTTTAAAAGTGGGTATTAAAGCACCAATTAACGGTTATATCCAGTCGTCTTCTATTAAACTTGGCGAAACTGTTGGGAAAGGGAGCACTTTGTTTATTTTAAAAACCAAGGAAGCGCAAAGTTTGGGCAACACCATTAATAAACTGGATGCCTCGTTCAATTTTTCGGGTTTAAATAAAGTGAAAAGTCCGGCAAATGGATTTATTTCTCAGCTCAATCATCAAGCTGGCGATTATGTACAAGACGGCGAGCTGTTGGCGGAGCTAACCGATAAAAGTAGTTTCGGTTTTTTGATGAACTTACCGTATGAATATCATCAGCTTTTGGCTAAAAATAAAAATGTAAGCATTCACCTGCCTGATGGCAGAAATATAACCGGCTTTGTTGCCCAAATTATGCCTGCTTTAGATTCTGTTACCCAAACGCAAAAAGTGCTGATCAAGGTTGCTCCACAGCTTTCGCTACCTGAAAATTTAATTGCTACGGTTTCTTTGTCAAAAAATATTTCTTCCCATCCATCACTTCCAAAAGAGAGCATATTATCTGATGAAAATCAGCAACAGTTTTGGGTAATGAAAATGATCAATGATAGCACCGCCATAAAAGTTCCTGTTAAAAAAGGAATAGAAGATGGTAGTAGAATAGAAATACTTTCTCCTGAATTTAAAGTTTCGGATAAAATTTTATTGACCGGAAATTATGGTTTGGCAGATACGGCCTTTGTAAAAGTTAAACATTAAAAGATGAAGCAATCCTTTTTTCATCACTATAAAAGTCCATTATTAGTTTTAACGCTACTGATTTTAATTGGCGGAGTTTTCTCTTTTCAGAGGATGCAAACTGCGCTGTTTCCGGAAATTACTTTTCCAAAAATCAAGATTATTGCAGATGCAGGTCAACAGCCGGTAAGCCAAATGACGGTTGCCGTAACCCGGCCGCTAGAGAACGCAATTAAGCAAGTACCCGATTTAATTAAAATTAGGAGTACAACCAGCCGTGGAAGTTGTGAAATTTCGGCTTTCATCAATTGGAAAGCTGATATTAACTTAAGTCAGCAACAGATTGAATCTCGGATTAACCAAATCAGGAGCTCGTTGCCGGCAGACGTAAACATTGTGGTGGAAAAAATGAATCCATCCATTTTGCCCATTATTGGCTATTCTGTAAACAGCGAAAAACGCTCGCCAATAGCGCTAAAGCAAATTGCTTTATACACCATTAAGCCGTTTTTATCTCAGGTTGAAGGTACCAGTGATATCCGCATCATTGGCGGGAAATCCAAAGAATACTGGGTTGTCCTTAATCAGGAGAAAATGAGCCAATTGGGATTAAATCCCAGTAAAATATCGCAGGCGCTAAATGAAACCAACTTTGTGAAATCAAACGGTTACTTGGCAGATTATAGGCTGTTATACCTTTCTATTACCAATGCTCAAATTACCAATGCAAAACAATTGGGCGATATGGTGGTGAGCAATAACGGAAAGCGGGCTATCCAGCTAAAAGATGTTGCCACTGTAGAAATTCACGAAGCAAAAGAATATATTAAAGTAAACGCAAACGGTAAAGAGAGTTTGTTAATTGCAGTAATTAAACAGCCTAACTCCAATTTAGTAGATGTTTCTAGGGCAATGACGGCTAAGTTGGAGGAACTAAAGCAGATTTTACCGCCCGATATTGTAATAAAACCTTACTATGTACAGGCAGATTTTGTGAATGATGCAGTTAAAAGTGTAACGGATAGCCTTTGGATTGGTTTGGCTTTGGCCATTT
The DNA here is from genome assembly GCF_946480185.1 of uncultured Pedobacter sp. The sequence goes on from NZ_CAMLIG010000021.1 coordinate 38,248, forward strand.
TTGTTGCGATACTTTTCCTAAGATCGTGGAAAGCAAGCTTAACCATTTTAATTACTATTCCGATAACATTAGGGCTCACCCTTATTGTACTTTATTTTACCGGAGAGACTTTCAATATTATGACTTTGGGTGCAATTGCGGCAGCCATAGGTTTAATTATTGATGATGCCATTGTAATTGTGGAGCAGATTCACAGAACACACGAGGAACATCCCGAAGAGCCCACACGGATTCTGGTTCATAAAGCGATAAATTATCTTTTTAAAGCAATGTTAGGTTCTTCCATTGCTACCATTGTTATATTTCTACCTTTTGTATTGATGACCGGCGTTGCGGGTGCTTACTTTAAAGTGATGACCAATACCATGATTATTACGCTGGTTTGTTCGTTTTTTAGCACTTGGATTTTTTTACCGGTGGTTTATCTTTTCTTAACCCGAAATGATAAAAAGCGAGTTGGTAAAGAAAATGCGCATGAAGTTAAAGAAAGAAAATGGGTCGGATTTTTTGTGCGCAGGCCTGTTATCAGCTTTGTTTTTATGGCGGTTTTGGTAGGTTCAGTTGCTTTGATTCTCCCTCATCTCGAGACCGGATTTCTCCCAGAAATGGACGAAGGAAGTATTGTACTAGATTATGACTCGCCCCCAGGCACTACTTTACAAGAAACCGACAGGATGCTAAAAGAAGTGGAGAAGATAATTGTACAAGTGCCAGAGGTACAAGCCTACAGCCGTAGAACCGGTACTCAAATGGGGTTTTTTATTACCGAACCTAACAGAGGCGATTATTTGATTCAGCTAAAAAAAGACAGGAACAGAACCACTGATGAGGTAATTAGCGATATCAGGGAAAAAGTAGAACACTCGCAACCTGCTTTGCGGATAGATTTTGGACAGGTAATTGGCGATATGTTGGGCGATTTGATGAGTTCTGTGCAGCCCATAGAAATCAAGGTTTTCGGTCCTGACCAAAAGAAAATACAAGCCTACGCTAAACAGATTGGTAAAATTGTAGAAACCGTAAGGGGTACTGCAGATGTGTTTGATGGCGTGGTTATCGCCGGGCCATCTGTCACCATTCTTCCTGATTTTAATAAACTCGCTCAATACAATATTTCTCCTGCCGATTTTCAATATCAAATCCAAAGTGGGTTGGAAGGAAACGTAGGCGGAAATATCTACGATAAGCAGCAACTTACGCCTGTCCGTTTTATAAATTCTACAGGAGATAAAGGACTTGGGGATGTGCAAAATATGTCCGTTGCATTGCCAAACGGACAATTAAAGCCCATCGCTGAATTCGCAACAATTCAGGTTAACAAAGGTGAAGCAGAGCTGGAGCGGGAAGATTTACAAACCATGGGTGTAATAAGCAGTAGGCTGGATAACCGCGATTTAGGCAGTACCATTGCAGAAATTCAGCAAAAAATAAAAAGCAATGTTGCACTTGAAAAGGGCTACAGCATTAGTTATGGCGGTGCTTACGCAGATCAGCAACAATCGTTTAAAGAATTATTAATGATTCTTTGCCTTTCGAGCCTATTGGTTTTTTCGGTGATGCTTTTCCTTTTTAGGGATATTAGGGTGGCTGGGATTATTTTATTAATTGCCGTGTTGGGCATATCAGGTAGCTATATCTTTTTGTTTATAACCAATACAGCTTTAAATGTGGGCAGTTATACGGGTTTAATTATGATGGTGGGCATTATAGGCGAAAACGCCATTTTTACCTACCTTCAATACTCAGAGGCGCTTTTAGAGATGGAACAAGAAAAAGCGGTAATTTATGCCATCAGCACTCGGTTAAGGCCAAAACTGATGACGGCCTTGGGTGCAATTATCGCACTGTTGCCCTTAGCCTTAGGAATTGGAACCGGTGCACAATTGCACCAGCCTTTGGCCATTGCCGTAATTGGAGGGTTTGTGGTAGCGCTTCCTTTGCTTTTAATTGTGCTGCCAACTTTGCTAAATATGATCAAACCAAAAACAGAAACGCATGAAAATATTAATAGTTGAGGACGAAAAGCCACTGTCTGATAGCATGGTAGCTTATCTTTCAAAGGAGAACTATTTGTGCGAAACAGCATTTGATTTTATTTCGGCAAAACAAAAGATTGCCATGTTTGAGTACGATTGTATATTGTTGGATATTATGCTTCCGGACGGTAATGGATTGCAGCTTTTAGCCTACCTAAAAGAATCGTGTAAGATGGATGGAGTGATTATTATTTCAGCAAAAAACTCCTTAGAAGATCGTATTTCATCGCTTAAATTAGGGGCAGATGATTATTTATCAAAACCCTTTCATTTGGCCGAACTAAGCGCAAGAATACAATCTTTGATAAGAAGAACGAAGCTTAACGGGCAACACATCATTATTTATAGAGATACCATTTTAGATTTACGGGCAAAAACACTCTTTGTTAAAGAAGAGCCTGTAGAATTAACAAAAACTGAGTTTGAACTCTATTTATTTTTGGTTACGAATAAGGGAAAAGTGATTTCTAAAAACGCAATTGCAGAACATATTTCTGGCGAGTCTGCTATTTTTCTTGATAATTTTGATGTGATTTATGCCCACGTTAAAAATCTCAAAAAGAAACTGGGCGAAAGCGGAACTCATCTTAAGACCATTTATGGAGTAGGCTATAAACTTGAATCATGAAATTACTGAATTATAGCGCTCAAAAATATTTGATATTTTCAATTATTCTGGTCTTACTAAGCATCCCGATTTTTTATGTTGTTTTAAACCAGTTGTTTATCAATTCTGTGGATAAGTCCTTAAAACAACAGGCAGATTTACTGCCCGAATACACGAAACATATCGATGCTGAAGACGACTTGGTATTGTGGAAAAACCTTGATTGGGATGTCTCAATAGCCCCTGCTTCTTCTAAAAAAATCCCAACAGGACCTTATACCATTGAACAATACAGTAAAACAAATCACCAATTAGAACAATTTAGGGTTTTGAAGAAGAAGGTGATGGTGCTGAACAAGGAATATGTAATTTCATTTAAATCGTCTTTGATTGAAAAAGAGGATTTAATTAAAGCAGTGCTGGGTTTGCTGGTTACTTTATTGCTGATTTTAACGGCCGGCTCACTTTATATCAATCATTACATCAGTAAAAAAATATGGACTCCTTTTAAATCTATCCTAGATTACCTTAAAATTTATGACCTGGATAAGGAAGAAAAAGCGTGGAACAATAAAATGAAGATTACGGAATTTAATGAATTGGCAAGTTCTGTAAACGATTTGATACACCGATCGCGAAAAACCTATATGGCACAAAAGGAATTTACAGAAAATGCCTCTCATGAATTGCAAACGCCTTTGGCAATTATTAAAAGTAAGTTAGAAATGTTTTTACAAGAAAAAGAGCTTTCTAAAACACAAAGCTTGTTAATTGAAGACATGAACAATGCCATCTCTGGCTTAGAAAAGCTGAATGTAAACTTGCTTTTACTGGCTAAAATGGATAATGGACAATATCAGTTGAACGAAACATTTAGCATTGCTGAGCTAGTTAGGTTAAGTATTTCTGAACTCTCATTTTTGGCAGAGCCCGCAATGATTGTTATAAATTTTGAACATGCTACAGATGGTGTGATTTCGGGAAATAGGCAACTTTATAGTCAAATGATCAAAAATTTATTGGTCAATGCGATTAGATATTCTAAAGAAGCATCAACTGTTGTAATTGTTTTAAATGCGCACATTCTGGAATTCAGGAATCCCGGCACACGGTTGTTATTTGATTCATCACAATTATTTAGGCGGTTTTCTCAACACGATTCGGTAAAAACAGGAAACGGTTTGGGGCTTTCTATATCCGAAAAAATAGCTTCCTTACATCAGCAAACTTTATCATACAATTACGTGAATGGTCATCACCACTTTAGAGTGACTTTTACGGTTTAATTTGTTTACAGAACGAATGTGTAATTTTTTCTTAACAATTAAGGTAAGAGACGAAATTATAGTAAAGCAGATTAAGATGAAAGCAACTGACTCAGCTCACTTGCTTTTGCAATCATAGCTGCCTTTACCTTTTCATTAAATCTAAAAGACGGTAAATAAATACTAAAACTGGCAATTACCTTCTCGTTTTTATAGATTGGGGTAGCTACGCCAACTACCTGCACAGTATCTTCTATTAAGGCATAACCTTGAGCTCTGATTTTTTTGATTTCTTCAAAAAAGCCAATTCTAGAGGTTGCTTGTGACCAAGTATTCTTATTAGGCAAACCGTATTTTTTTAAGTAAAGTTGGAGGTCTTTCTCCTCTAAAAAAGCGATAAGCAATCTTCCTGTGGAGGAATCATAAGCTGTTTTTTCTGTGGGAGTGGTGGCCTGAATAAGTTGTGCGCTTGGCCTATTGAAAATAATCTGACGTTTGTCGTCTTTTAAAACAGCAATTAAACAGTTTTCGTCAATTGTTTTAGATTTATCAGCAAAAAGGTGATTTGCACTATCTATCAAATCGCTGAAACCTAAACTCCCATTACTAATTTCTATTAACCGCGTTCCTATTAAATAACCTTTTTCATCCTCCGCTCTTTTCAATAGCCCTCGGCTAACTAACGTTTTTATAATGTTGGCACAAGTGCTGGTGTTTAGGTTTAAATCCTGAGCAATATTGCCCATGAGTTTAGGCCTATTTATCTCTTCGGCAACATATTCTAAAATATCTATTGACCGGTTTATAACTTGTATCATTTAACGGTTTTCAACAAAATTGATTAAAAAATTCAATAATGTAAAGTTTTTGCTTTATATAAATGTAATTATTTACTTTGCTGTAACCTTTAAAGCCAGCTTATAAATGACCGAATCTAAAAGTTCTACAAAGTTTGCCTTTGTAATGATTACCTCGCTTTTTTTTATGTGGGGATTTGTACACAATCTTGATCCGATCCTTATTCCTCACCTTAAAAAAGCGTTTAGCTTGTCAACTTTGGAGGCATCTTTGGTAGATTCATCCATATTTATAGCCTATTTTTTAATGGCTTTGCCGGCGGGCGCCATAATGAAGAAGTACGGTTACAAAGCAGGGATTTTGACGGGATTATCGTTCTTTGCAATTGGTTCCTACCTATTTATCCCTTCTGCAAACACACAGTTGTACGCCTTTTTCTTGCTTTCATTATTTATAATCGCATGTGGGTTAACGATATTGGAAACCGCGGCAAACCCTTACGCATCATTATTAGGGCCGCCAGAAAAAGCAGTCCAGCGTTTAAATTTAGCACAGTCTTTTAACGGTTTGGCCGCAACACTTGCTCCAATTATTGGTGCAAAAATTATCCTAACTAAGGGTTATACAGACAGCGCTTTAAACGCAATGAGTGCCTCCGCCAGAGAAATTGCGTTAGCTTCTGAAGCCGCGAGTGTAAAAACGCCATATTTTGTCCTTGGGAGCATTATTTTGGTTATAGCCGTAATTTTCTACTTTATGAAATTACCGGAAATTAAAGACGGAGAAGGAACTGAGTCGGGCGCTCATGTTTTTCACGCTTTAAAGCATCGTCATTTAAGTTGGGCTGTGGCAGCACAGTTTTTCTATGTTGGGGCACAGGTTTGTGTGTTTAGTTTCTTTATTCTTTATGCCACAAAGGCATCGGGAATTAGCGAAATGGAAGCGGCAACTTATGCTGGTTTTGGCGTAGGAATGGCTTTTATGGTCGGTAGATTTGTTGGAACTTTTTTCATGAAGTTTATAACACCCGTAAAACTGCTGGCCATTTATAGTTTAATATGCATGGTGTTGTCAGTTTTGGCAATGTTTATCACAGGTATGGTGGCCATTTACCTAATAATAGGTATCGCATTTTTTATGTCTATCATGTTCCCCACAATCTTCTCTTTAGGAATTAAAGATTTAGGCGGAGACACCAAGTTTGGAAGTAGTTTAATTATTATGTCCATCGTAGGAGGCGCACTTTTGCCCCCGCTTTTTGGCTACATTAGTGATGTTACCAGAGATATCCAACTGGGATATATAGTACCGTTTGTTTGTTTTGTTGTTATTTTCTTATTCGGAATCACCGGACATAAAGTTGTAAAAGTATAAGTATGAAGAGATATATTTTAGCCCTTGATTTAAAGGAAAATTTAGAACTGATACATGAATATGATGCGTGGCACCAAAAAGTATGGCCAGAGGTTTTAAAAAGTATTAAAGATTCCGGCATCGTAAAAATGGAAATATTTAGGTTCTACACCCGACTTTGTATGGTAATGGAAACCACCGATGATTTCTCATTTGAAAAGAAGGGCAAAATGGATAAGGAAAATGAAAAAGTACAGGAATGGGAAAAGTTGATGTGGAATTATCAACAAAAGATACCCGGCTCTAAACCTAAAGAGAAATGGGTTTTAATGGATAAGATATTTGATTTAAACCAATAATAAAATGGCTGCAAATTTAATTCTACAATTAGATAGAAAAGATAATGTGCTGGTAGCACTACAAGACCTAACCGCAGGCATGGATATTCCTTTTGAAGGGGCTTCTGTTATTATTAAAGACACTATTCCTGCAAAGCATAAAGTTTTTATAAACGATATGCAGGGCGGCGACGAGATCATCATGTACGGAGTTTTGGTAGGCAAAGTACAACATGCGGTTAAAAGTGGGGAGCGTATGACCACTGAAAATACCAGACATGCCGCGGAACCCTATGATTATAGAAAAGTAGATTACCAATGGCATAAACCCGATGTTTCTAAATTTATTGACCGCACATTTAACGGTTACCACAGAAATGATGGCAATGTAGGAACAGCAAATTACTGGCTTTTTATTCCAACTGTATTTTGTGAGAACAGAAATATGGATGTCATAAAGGAAGCTTTGCACCAAACGTTGGGATATGCGGTAACCGATAAATACAAATTGTTTTCGGAACACTTGATTAACAATTTAAAAGATGGAAAACCTATTGATGAGGTAGATTTTTCTCCCTCAACAGAATCGCATAAAACCCGATTTTTCAAAAATGTTGATGGGATAAAATTTTTGAACCATCAAGGCGGCTGCGGCGGTACAAGGCAAGATTCTGAAATGTTGGGCAAGCTGTTGGCTTCTTACGCAAATCATCCAAATGTTGCCGGTGTAACCCTTTTAAGTTTGGGATGCCAGCATTTACAGGTGGGTAATTTTTTAGCTGATATCAAAAAATACCATCCAACATTTGATAAACCCGTTTTAGTTTTTGAACAGCAAAAAACACAAAGTGAAGATGCACTAATTAAAGGTGCAATCCAGCAAACCATTCAAGGTTTAGTAGAAATTAACAAAATAGAGCGAAAGCCAGCTTCCTTAAAGCACTTAACGGTGGGCGTTAAATGTGGCGGTAGTGACGGCTTTAGTGGCATATCAGCTAACCCGGCGGTTGGTTACACCGCAGATTTACTGGTGACTTTAGGGGCTAAAGTGTTGTTGGCAGAATTCCCCGAATTATGCGGAGCCGAACAAAATATGATTGACCGTTGCGAGAATGAAGAAATCGCCAGAAAGTTCATTTATTTAATGAGAACTTATGATGCACAGGCACACGCCGTTGGTTCGGGCTTTTTCATGAATCCTTCGCCGGGGAACATCAAAGACGGGTTAATTACTGATGCCATTAAAAGTACAGGAGCAGCAAAAAAAGGTGGAACTTCTCCGGTAGTTGATGTGTTGGATTATACAGAACAGGCGGTAAAACCCGGCTTAAGCTTGGTTTGTACACCCGGAAACGATGTGGAAGCAACAACCGGAAAAGCGGCTAGTGGTGCCAACTTAATTTTGTTTACCACAGGTTTAGGTACACCCACAGGTAATCCGGTTTGCCCGGTAATTAAAGTGGCTACCAATACGGTACTGGCCACCAAAATGGCAGATATCATTGATATTGATACCGGCGCAATTATCCGTGGAGAAAAATCTATCCCTCAAATGGGCGAAGAAATTTTGGAACTGTGTATCAAGGTTGCAAGTGGAAGATTTATCCCGAAAGCGGTAGCTTTAAACCAGGATGATTTTATTCCATGGAAACGTGGAGTGAGTTTGTAATCGGATCTTTAAAAAGATGAAAATACATAGACTGAAGCGATTTCGTCATGTTGACGATAGGAGACAGCTCACAAACAGGAAACCATTATATGAGCATATCTTGCTTGTGAGACCTCTCGTTTCCTCGAGGTGACGTGATTTCTTAAAGTAATCAAAAATTTTAAATCCAAAATAAAATAAATAACGTGTTTAGTTTAAAAGGAAAATCAGCAGTAATTACAGGTGGCGGTAGCGGAATTGGAAAAGCTATTTCCCTACTATTTGCAAAACAGGGCGCAAAAGTTTATATCTTAGAATTGAATGAGCAATCTGCACAACAAGCTGTAGAAGAAATCAATCAATTTGGAGAAGCGCAGGCATTTTCATGCGATGTAAGCAAGCAAGACCAAGTTTTGGCAACATTTGGCAAAATGGATAAAGTAGATATTTTGGTAAATAATGCTGGCATTGCACACATTGGCAATTTAGAAAAAACTGCAGAAGCAGACTTTGAAAAAGTTTATCAGGTAAATGTTAAGGGTGCTTACAACTGTTTATATGCGGCTATTCCAATGATGAAAAAAAATGGTGGAGGTGCAGTTTTAAATATGGCTTCTATTGCTTCGGTAGTTGGAATTGCAGATCGTTTTGCTTATTCAATGAGTAAGGGCGCAATTTATGCGATGAGCATGTCCATCGCTCGTGATTTTATTGCTGACGGTATCCGTAGCAATAGCATCTCACCGGCAAGGGTACATACCCCGTTTGTTGATGGTTTTATCGCGAAAAGCTATCCAAATAATCAGGAAGAAATGTTTGAGAAATTATCTAAAAGTCAGCCCATTGGACGTATGGCCAAGCCAGAAGAGATAGCATCGCTAGCGTTATATTTATGTTCTGATGAGGCAGGCTTTATCACAGGAAACGATTATCCGATTGACGGAGGATTTATTAAGCTAAATAATTAAAGACTGATCTCATGAAATTCCTAAGTACCCTCCTTTTAAGTTTTATACTTTTCACTGGCAGTTACGCACAAACATACACGCCTACACCACAAAATATTGAAGCCCGGAGCCAGTTTCAGGATGCTAAATTTGGCCTATTTATTCATTGGGGCGTATTCAGCATATTGGGTGACGGCGAATGGGCAATGCAACAGCAGAATATTCCGGTAAAGGATTATAAAAAGCTAATGAACTTTTTTAATCCTACCCAATTTGATGCACATGCTTGGGTGAGCATGGCTAAAAATGCGGGAATGAAATATATTACCCTTATTACCCGCCATCATGATGGATTTAGTATGTGGGATACCAAATATTCTGATTTCAACATCATGAACACGCCTTACCATAAAGATGTGGTGAAAATGATTGTGGATGAGTGCCATAAACAGGATATGAAAATATTTCTTTATTACTCGTTGCTGGACTGGGGAAGGGATGACTATTCATGGAAAACAGGAAGAACTGGGCAGGGAACAGGGCGTACCGTCCAAGGTAACTGGAATGATTATATCAGCTTTATGGAAAATCAGCTAACCGAACTGCTGACCAATTATGGCAAGGTTGATGGTATTTGGTTTGACGGTTACTGGGATCAAAACGGACCCAAAGATGCTAAAGATAAAACACCAAGAGTTGACTGGCATTTGCCCGAAATTTACAGTCTTATTCATAAGCTACAGCCTCAATGCTTAATTGGCAATAACCACCATATCACCCCTTTTCCGGGCGAAGATTTTCAGATGTTTGAAAAAGACTTGCCTGGCCAGAACAAATCCGGATTTAGTACAGAAAAACCGTCAGAAAAACTTCCTTTAGAGACCTGTGAAACTATGAATAAATCATGGGGATTCAATATCAAAGACAACAAATATAAATCAGTCCCACAGCTCATCCATTACATGGTAAATGCAGCAGGGAGAAATGCCAATTTTTTATTGAACGTTGGCCCTCAGCCAAATGGAGTTATTCAGCCAGAATTTAGAGATACCTTGCAGGCAGTTGGGAAATGGATGGCTAAATATGGGGAAAGCATTTACGGAACCCGTGGAAATGTAGTGCCTGCGCAGGACTGGGGCGTTCTTACTTCAAAAGATAAAACTATTTATGTCCATCTTTTGGATCCCACAAAATCGTCTTTGCTAATTGAAGGCATTCCCGATAAAGTTAAAAGTTGTACATTAATGGGAACTGATAGAAAAGTTGCCTTTAAACAAAAAAAATCACGGTTAACACTAAATTTAAATGGCTTTGAAAAGAACGATATTGATACCATTATTCAGCTTACATTAAAGTAAAAGTTAAAACACACAAAATGAAATTAATAAGATACGGAACAGTAGGAAAAGAAAAAACAGGGGTAGTAATTAACGGTAAAAAATACGATACCTCAGCTTTCGGAGAAGATTATGATGAGAAGTTTTTCGAAACCGACGGTATAAATAGACTGGCAGCGTTCGTCGAAAAAAACAAGGCAAGTCTTTCTCTCGTTGCAGATTCAGAAAGATTAGGCTCGCCAATTGGCCGACCTTCAAAGATAGTTTGTATTGGTTTAAATTATGCAAAACATGCACAAGAAACCAATGCGACAATCCCAAAAGAACCTATTATCTTTTTTAAATCTACAACTTCTTTGGTAGGTCCAAATGACAATATTATGTTGCCAAAAGATTCTGTTAAAACAGATTGGGAAGTAGAATTGGCTTTTGTTATTGGCAAAAAAGCAAGCTATGTTTCAAAAGAAGAAGCCATGGATTATGTTGCAGGTTACGTTTTACATAATGATGTGAGCGAAAGGGCTTTCCAGTTAGAACGTGGCGGACAGTGGGCTAAAGGTAAAGGTTGTGATACTTTTGCACCGCTTGGTCCATGGTTGGTTACAAAGGATGAAATTGCAGATCCAAACAATTTACGTCTTTGGTTAAAGCTAAACGGCAAAATGATGCAAGACGGAAATACCGATGATTTCATTTTTGATATTGCGTATGTTGTGTCTTATTTGAGCGAATTTATGACGCTTTTACCCGGTGATGTGATTTCTACCGGAACACCGCATGGCGTTGGCTTAGGTTTTGACCCGCCACTTTACCTGAAAGCGGGTGACGTAATTGAATTAGGTATCGATGGTTTAGGAGAAGCTAAGCAAACAGTTGTGGCTTATGCTAAAAGTTAATAATGATTACATTCTTGATGTCTAACACCATCACTAAGAAATAGAATAATGGATTTAAACTTAAAAGATAAGGTTGTTTTAATTACCGGAGGTGCTAAAGGTATTGGTTTCGGCATTGCTAAATCGGTAGCGAACGAAGGAGCGATAGCAGTAATTATCGGTAGAGATCGGGTTGATAACCAAAAGGCAATTGATCTAATTGTTAACGCTGGAGGTAAGGCCTTTGGAATTGAAGCAGAATTAACCAGTCCCGAAGCATGTGAGAAAGCTGTAAAAAAAGCAGTTGTCGAATTCGGTAAAATTGATGGTTTGGTGAACAACGCAGGTTTAAATGATGGCGTAGGTCTGGAGAACGGAAATTGTGCAGGTTTTGTGCAGAGCTTACACCGCAACCTTATCCATTATTATTTAATGGCGCACCACGCTTTACCGGAGCTGATTAAATCAAAAGGGAATATCGTTAATATATCTTCAAAAACCGGCGAAACCGGACAGGGAAACACCTCTGCTTATGCCGCCTCAAACGGAGGTAGAAATGCACTAACCAGAGAGTGGGCTGTTGAATTGCTAAAATACGGCATCAGGGTAAACGCCTTGGTTGTTGCGGAATGTTGGACACCACAATACGAAAACTGGATTAAAACTTTAAATAACCCGGAGGAAACTTTAGCTAAAATTACAGCTAACATTCCATTAGAAAATCGGATGACTACTATTGAGGAAATAGGAAATACTGTTACCTTTTTACTCAGTGATAAATCAAGCCACACCACTGGTCAAATTTTGCATGTTGACGGGGGTTATGTTCATTTGGATAGGGCACTGGCTAACGCTTAAACCTCTTCCTAAAAAGATTATAATCTAATTTCCATGTGGCTATCGCCACATGGAAATTATCAAACGATGTTGGCTGAGGATTTATCTTATCGCTACTCAAACTCGGTTGTAGAAACTCTTAACTCAAACTTCATTCTTCTTACTTTTTAGCATAAATAAGATAGAATTTCGTTGGGCTAATCATATAGAGTATGTTTTCCAGAGACGATAACTATAAATTTATTCGTTTTTGAACATTTATACCACAAATTCCTACAATTCTGACATCCTAGTTGTTTCATTGATGCTACTTTTACGGTGGACACTGATTAGTTCCGTTTACCGTATTCAAAACGCCAGTCCTGAATAAGGTGATCAATTTGAGATAAACTAAATTTACAAAACATAAAAATGAAGATTGAACACATCATTCTATCAGCCATAGTTTTGGCTGCTTCTGCCTGCGTACAAAACGGAAAAACGACTAGTTCTGTTGACAGTACGGCTAAAAAGGAACAAACAAGCAAGAATCTATTTGAAGGTTCAATCTCCAAACCGCTGATTACCGAAAGATTTAGCGCAGATCCATCAGCTCATGTTTTTGATGGCAAGATTTTCATTTACCCTTCGCATGATTATGATGCTGGTATTCCAGAGAATGATAATGGAGATCATTTTGCGATGAAAGATTACTACGTGTATTCTTTAGATAGCGTTGGTGGAAAAGTGACAGATTACCCAATGGCGCTCACCGTTGCAGATGTGCCTTGGGCTTCCAGACAAATGTGGGCACCGGACGCGGAATTTAAAAATGGCAAATATTATTTCTATTTCCCAGCAAAGGATAAAGAGGGCATTTTTAGGATTGGTGTTGCCGAGGGAGATAAACCGCAAGGCCCGTTTAAAGCTCAACCATTGCCAATTAAAAATAGTTTCAGTATAGATCCAGCGGTTTTTACCGATACAGACGGACAAACTTACATGTATTTTGGAGGTATTTGGGGCGGACAATTACAAAAATGGGCAACCGGAAAGTTTGATGCTAAAGGTTCGGCAACAGATTTACAGAAAGATGATGCACCGGCCTTAACCGCTAAAATGGCAAAAATGACCAAAGGCATGACCGAGTTTGCCGAAACACCAAAGGATGTGGTGATTTTGGATGAAAACGGAAAGCCTTTAAAAGGTGGAGACCATAACCGTCGGTTTTTTGAGGGATCTTGGATGCACAAATACAATGGAAAATATTACTTCTCTTATTCTACCGGCGATACACATTTACTTTGTTATGCAATAGGAGACAGTCCTTACGGACCATTTACTTACCAAGGTGTAATTATGAAACCCGTTATCGGCTGGACCACTCACCATTCCATTGTAGAATTTAAAGGTAAATGGTATATATTTTACCACGATACAGAAATTTCTAATGGGAAAACTCATTTAAGAAATGTAAAAGTTACGGAACTGCAACATACTGCAGACGGTAAAATAGTAGAGATAGATCCTTATGGAAAATCAACAAAATAATATTAGCTTGAACCGTCGAAAAAAATCCATCTTAAACTGAATTCTCTTTATGATTAAAAGTCTAAACTTCGCAAAAACCTTGAGTTTAACAGCGGTGTTTGTAACAACATCACTTTTTACGATAGCGCAAAATCAAAAATATCCGTTTAATGATTATACCAAATCATTTGAATATCGAGTTGATGATTTGGTGGGACGTTTAACATTAGAGGAAAAGGTGGCGCAAATGATGAACTCGGCACCAGCCATTCCCCGTTTGGGTATTCCGGCTTATGACTGGTGGAATGAAACACTCCATGGCGTAGCCAGAACACCTTTTAAAGTAACGGTTTATCCGCAAGCAATTGCAATGGCTGCTACTTTTGATACCACTTCTTTATATAAAATGGCACAATTTTCTGCCTTAGAAGGCAGGGCAATTCATAACAAAGCAATTGAAACCGGCAGAACCAATGAAAGGTATTTAGGCTTAACTTATTGGACACCCAACATCAATATTTTCAGAGATCCACGCTGGGGACGTGGGCAGGAAACTTACGGGGAAGATCCATTTTTAACAGCAACAATGGGCGATGCTTTTGTACGTGGTTTACAAGGCAACGATTCTAAATATTTGCTTGCGGCAGCCTGTGCTAAACATTACGCGGTACATAGCGGTCCAGAATCGTTACGTCATGTTTTTGATGTAGATGTAAGCGCTTACGATTTATGGGACACCTATTTACCAGCGTTTAGAAAGTTAGTAGTTGACTCCAAAGTTGCAGGTGTAATGTGTGCATATAACGCTTTCAGAACGCAACCTTGCTGTGCCAGCGATATTTTAATGACTGATATTTTACGTCATCAGTGGGGATTTACGGGTTATGTAACTTCTGATTGTTGGGCAATTGACGACTTTTTCAAAAATCATAAAACCCATCCAGATGCAGAATCTGCCGCTGCCGACGCAGTTTACCACGGAACCGATGTGGACTGTGGTACCAATGCATTTCTTTCCTTAGTGCAAGCCGTAAAGGATAATAAAATCACCGAAAAACAGATTGATATTTCTGTGAAGCGATTGTTTATGATCCGTTTCAGGTTGGGAATGTTTGACCCGCCATCCATGGTAAAATATGCTCAAACACCTTTCTCTGTTCTTGAAAGTCCGGAACATCAGGCGCAGGCACTCAAAATGGCACATCAATCCATTGTGTTGCTGAAAAATGAAAAACAGACTTTACCTTTAAGTAAAAACTTAAAAAAGATTGTTGTTTTAGGTCCAAATGCAGATAACCCGATTTCTATTTTAGGTAATTATAACGGAACGCCCTCTAAACTGAGCACTATTTTACAAGGAATCAAAGAGAAGGCTGGTAAAAATACTGAGGTGGTTTATGAAAAAGCAATCAATTACACCAATGATACATTATTAGTTTACCGAGATTTAAGCAAGCAATACGCTTTTCAAGGAAAACCTGGCTTTAAAGCCGAATATTTTGACAATAGGAAATTAGAAGGAAATCCTACAATGGTGGTTCAAGAAAAGGATTTGAATCATTTTTGGCAAGAAGGGCAGAAAATGGGCGCACAAATGACAGCGAACAACTTTTCAGCTCGTTATACTACAAATTTTAAAGCCACCACTTCTGGAACCATCACCTTTGAGGTAGAAGGCGATGATGGTTACCGCTTTTTGGTAAACGGAAAAGAAGTATTGAATGCTTGGGAGAGGAATAGATGGGGCGCTCGTACCTATCAGTTAAAAACTCAAAAAAATGAGGTGTATAATTTTGTGTTAGAATACTGGCAAGGTGACGGAAAAGGAAATGTGAGGTTAAGTGCGGGAACTTATGAGGCCACTAACATGGAAAATTTGGCTAACAAGTACAAGGATGCAGATGCCTTTATTTTTGCAGGAGGTATTTCTCCGCAGTTAGAAGGCGAAGAAATGAAAGTGAATTATCCGGGGTTTAGCGGGGGTGACCGTACTTCCATTATGTTGCCCGAAGTACAAACCCGCTTAATGAAAGCCTTGCAAAAAACCGGAAAGCCAGTTGTTTTTGTAATGATGACAGGTAGCGCCATTGCTACACCTTGGGAAGCACAAAATATCCCTGCAATTGTAAACGCTTGGTATGGCGGGCAGGCAGCGGGTACGGCTTTAGCCGATGTACTTTTTGGAGATTACAATCCGGCTGGGCGTTTACCGGTTACCTTTTATGCCAGCGATGCAGATTTAGCTTCGTTTACCGGCTACAATATGGATAACCGTACTTACCGTTATTTTGGAGGAAAACCTCTGTATGGTTTTGGTTACGGGTTAAGCTATACTTCATTTAAATACGATGATTTAAAAATTCCTGTTATTGTTAAAGGAAAACCTGTAACAATTTCGGCAAGGGTTACAAATACCGGAAAATCAGCAGGAGAGGAAGTTGCCCAGCTTTATATCGTAAATGAAAATACATCCGTAAAAACGGCTCTAAAAGCACTAAAAGGTTTCCAAAGATTTAGCCTTAAACCGGGAGAAAGCAAGCAAGTGCAGTTTGTGTTAAGTGCTGATGATTTATCCTATGTAAACGCGGAAGGAAAACTGCAACCTTTAACCGGTAAAGTTGAGATCAGCGTCGGCGGAAGCCAGCCGGATGAAAAAAACGTACGCAGCGGAAACATCCTAACCAAAACATTTTCTATGGAATAATTAAAAGTAAGTATTTATGCTAATGAAGAATAGTGTTTATAATTAATTCTCTTGCACCGAATTAATATAGCTGTTATATGGATGCTGATTTGTGAAGTTTTAGTTAGTTTAGTATTTTAGCCTATCAAAAGGCATATTAGCTGTAAGGGTTCAATAAATTTAACTGCTTATCAGAAAAAAAGGCTGAGTTCGGATGCATTATAAGTCACCATAATATCTATATCCCATAAATTGGTACTCTATAGTTTAAAACCAATGATTATGGAGAGAATTCCATTATCGATAGATAGCTTGTAATCTGTTATTGTGTTTCCACATATTTTTGAAACTCATCAAAACTTTCAGGAAGCCTTTTTTTGAAACTTTTTACAATAATATTTTTTAAAAGCCTCCCCAAACTTTTTGGTTCATAGGAAACAATCTGCGTAAATTCTGTTTGTCCGTTTTTTTCAACCACTTTATAAGTATGATGAAACTCGCCAAGTTTTATTAAGTTAAACATTTTCATTTTTGAATAATGCGTAAACTCTTGATTAGGTTTTACATTTTGAAATTCCACAATCGCTTTTCCAGATCCTTTAAAGGTTCCAGTCATAATTGTTCCATTTCTAATTTCACCTTTCGGTTCGGTAATTGCTTCTAAATAAAGTGTGTTCCATTTCACCTGTTCGTTAGGCTCTATCAATTTCTTATAGGCATTTTCAACCCGTGTATTTATAATTCTACTTCCAGAAATGATAGTTGCTTTGTTGGTATTCATATTATTTTGAGAAATAAGTTAAAATTATGGTGATAAATGACGGTAAAGCCTGAACAAAATAAATCTTCTTTGAAATAGTTAAACCACCATACAGACCAGCTATCAACACACAGATGAGAAAAAACACCGAAATATCATTCGCCCATATTTTATCCTGAATAAAAAGTGACCAGATGAGACCTGCGGATAAAAATCCGTTGTAAAGTCCCTGGTTTGCTGCAAGACTTTTTGTTGGTTTAAATAAATCTTTCGGCAAGGTGTTGAAAGTTCTTTTACCGATGGACTCCCATTTAAATATTTCAAAATATAGTATGTACAAATGTTCCAGTGCAATTAGCGCAATAAATATTTTGGCTATCATTTTTTATCAATTATAGATTGGAAAAAAATAGAAACTTCATCTACAGATTTACTGATAACAATTGGGTCATCATAAAATTGGAAGTGAAAAATTTTATCCATCCAAACCGATTTTTTGTTTTCTTTGGGAAGTGAACTATAGATTTTTTTAGCAAATTCATAACCGCCATCACTCATCTCACCGTGAATCACCAAAGTTGGTTTTTCAACTTTTCTAGCAACAGACACAGCATCAAAAGTTAAAGTTTCTGCTTCGCTCATGGCTGCTACTTTATTTTCCCAACCGCCGCGGTAATTAAAATAGGGTGCCTTGGTTTCCCAGGGATGGTACCAATCGTAAATTGGCCGGGGTGGTAACAGTTGCGCTGTGCCACTGCTGTCAACAATTTTTATATAATCCACTTCACCCGTTTTTCCATACCTTTCTTTGGCTAATTTAGCCCTTTTCAGATGTTCTTTCCAAACGTTTTCATCGCCCAATAAATGCATCATGTTTTCTTTTATCAGGTAATTTCCTGAAACCAATGCCAAGGCCTTCACCCGTTTATCTTCAATAGAAACCTGCATCATTTCGTTTGTGCCATTGCAAATGCCGATGAGGAAAATTTTATGAGCATCCACATTGTTTTTTGAAATTAGGTAATCAATTGCCGCTTCTACATCCTGTTCCTTATTTTTCAGGCTTTCAAACTGCCGAGGCAGTCCACCACTTTCGCCATAACTTCTTGCATCAAAACAAAGTGCAACAAAACCTTTTTCTGCCAACCGGGTGGCATATTGAATAGGAGATTGCTCTTTTACCGAACAAATGGGTCCTAAAATTACGACGGCAGGTTTTTTCTCCTGGCTATCGTCACTGCACAAAAGTCCCACTATATTTTGGTTATGGCTTTTAAAATTTATTTTTCTGGTACTTACGTTTTTCATTTCTGAGGCCGGCTTTTGATTACAAGAATTTAAAATTAAAATTGCTGTGATACATAAAATTAGATGCTTCATTTTTTATTTTTTAAATACTTTACAACTAGTAGTGCTGTCTGTTTTCCACTGTCTCCTTGCTGTCCACTGATAAGATTTCCATCTTGTACTGCAAATGAAGTATAAGGTAAAGACCCGGTAACATATTTTGTGTTCAATTTTTTTGCTTCGTCTTCTATTCTGAATGGTTGCATCTTTTTACCAGCACCTTTGTCCACAATATCTTCTTCTGCATTACAGAAACCTGTCCATTTTTTACCTTCAGCAAGTAATTTACCGCTACTCAATTTTGTATTCAGCAAAATACAAGAACCGTGACAAATGGTTGCAGATGCTTTCCCTGCTTCATAAAATTGCGCAAAAAGTTTATGTAAATTTTCATTGTTATAAAAAGTTTGCATGGGTCCTAATCCACCAACTACAAAGATTGCATCAAAATTATTTGCTTTTATTTCGCTCAGTTTTACTGTGTTTTGCATCAGTTCAACTGTTTTAGGATTATGTTTAAAACCAGTGCTTACAAGATCTAGTCCTTTTGCGTTGGGACTTTCCGGATCGCTCCAGCCATCAAACACAATTGCGCCGCCCTCTGGTGAGGCTATCGTAATATCATACCCCGCTTCTTTAAAAACGTCGTAAGGCTGTGCTAATTCAGACAACCAAAAACCTATGGGATAGCCCGTTGTCTCAGATTTGACTTGATTGGAAACTACAAATACAATTTTCATTTTGTTTGATTTTTTCGTTTGTGAATTTGCACTGCTAAAAAGTGCTAAAAAAGTTAACGCCGTAAATAAAAATACTTTTTTCATAATTGATTGTTTTAAGAATTTACCAAACCTACTCTTGTTTTATTGAACTTATTCTCGTTTATTTTTTTGCTCACAGAAATTCCATTGTGAGATGCTTTAATAATTGAAGTTTCATAGGTTCCTAAAGCATTAATAATTTTAAAAAGCCGACCGTCATCGCCATACCCATCGATTACATTATGCATTGCGAAAATTCCCCCAACTGAAATTTTAGGATCCGATAATCTGAAAAATTCGGAGTAACATGCTTGCGGTTGCTTCATCCAGGTTGCATCAGAAAAAACAAAATCAAATGTTTTGTTTAGTTTGGGAATTATTTCGATAGCATTTCCTTTTATCATTTCTATCAAATGGGAAACCTCGGCTCTTTTAAAATTCTGTTCGGCTTTTTTTAACCGTTCTTCGTTCAGTTCAATGGTAGTAATTTTTCCACCCGTTTTTGCTACGGCTTTTGCCAGCCAAATGGTAGAATGCCCGCTGGAAGTCCCAATTTCAAGTATGCTTTTGCAGTTATTTTTAAGAATTAGTTTTTCCAATTGCTGTCCGTCTTCAAACGGCACATTAAAATCTGTCCATTTGTTGCGATTTTGATCTAAAAATTTTTGAACGGTATTAAATTCGGGAATAGTTTCGCTCATCATTTTATTTATTTAATGATGTAAAGTTGCACACAAACTTTTTTCTAATGGTAGGACGAAAAGTAGAAAAGTAGGTGTTTTTAAGATTTCTTTCTAAAGTCTTGTGGCGATAATCCTGTGTGTTTTTTAAAGAATCGGGCAAAATAACTGTTGTCGCTAAAGCCCAAGTTATCGGCAATTTGGGTAATTGTTAATTCAGAAAAATTAAGTAATTGTTGCGCTTCCAAAGCAATTCTTTCTGTAATAATTTGGGTAGAAGTTTTTGCGCTTACTTCTTTTACTATTGAGTTTAAGTGATGTGTAGAAACACTTAAAAGTGAAGCATATTGCAAAACCGAGAGATTTTCTGAAAAATGTAATTCAACTAATTTCTTGAATTTTTTAAAAAGTACAATATGATGATTGGTCGTGTTCTGATGCTTTGGAATCCCAAATAACATTTGGATATTTTTAAGCAAAACAAATAGCAAAGCCTGGACGACTTCTTTTGATATCTCAATTTGATTACATTCTCTATAAAGCAATTCTACTATTGGTTTTAAAACTGTTTCATCTTCTTTTTTGAGCTTTAAGAAGGGATTTTCGTGTAGATTATCTAAGTAGGAAAGTTCAAAAAGAATATTTTTATTTTGAAATATCTGCAGAAAAAATTCTTCTCTGAATAAAATGATAAACCCCTCAATATTTTCCCATTCTTCAAATAAATGCAGTTGCCCCGGTGAAATAAAAAACAAAGTATTGTCTGAAATGGTATAACTTTTATAATCAATATTTTGCTCGCTTTTTCCTTTGGTAATCCATAAAATCTCATAAAAATCATGCTTATGTGGAAACTCAATATGCTCTGGTTCCACCATATCTTCAAATCTGTCCACAAGGAAATCCTGCTTTTCGGTTTGATTTATAAGATCGGCTATTGAGATGCTCTTGAACATGTTCAAAAAGTAATTATTGAGATTCTAATATCTACAAAAAGCGCTAAAAACCTATAAGTTTGAACATTTTTACTATCATTTCCGCCAAAAGTGCTCATATTTTGTTTCTAAATCTCTCGTTATTTGTGTCACCAAAAATAAATACTTTAATTAAATGAAAAAAAATCAAACTTTTGCCAAAGTAACCAGGAGGGTTAATTTGGCAACATCTGTAGCACTTCTTGCCGGTTTTACAACATTTGTAGCATGTAAGAAGCAAACCATTGAAAAACCAGTTTTAACAGAAAGCTCAAAAAGGAGTGTCGATGCGACAGAAACAGCAAACTCCGGTTACAACGGAGGATATTGGTATGGTCATTATCAATCAGAAGCTAATGGGACGGTAAATTTTTCTATGGGAGATGGTGGGAATTTCGATATTCAGTGGAGTAATTATGACGGAAATTTTGTTGTAGGTAAAGGTTGGGAACATGGAGATCCTGCTCGTAAGTTGGGTTATAATTGTGGAATTTTTGATATGCAAGGTGGAGGTGTGTTAGCATATTACGGCTGGTCAAAATCACCACTTATAGAGTATTATGTTAATGAGAAATGGGGAAACGGTAGACCTGTTGGAAATGGAAATTTGATCTACTCCTATTGGTCAGACGGTGCCTTATATGATCTTTATGAGGACAATAGATATAACGCCCCTTCTATAGTAGGCCTTGCAGATTTTCATCAAGTATGTGCTACCCGAAGAACTCAAGCACCTACCGGAGAAAATATGCATATCAATTTTACAAATCATACATGGAACTGGAGAAACAACGGACAGGGATTAGGTAACGATATGTCACCAGATGCTAAGTTGGTAGCCGAAACTTATGGAGGTAATAGTAGCGGACGCGTAAATGCAACAGTTTGGGGCGAATAGTTTTAAATTGATAATTTACAGAGGGACAAAGACCATAAGTTTTTAAGCTGATGGTCTTTGTTTTTATCATGTTTTTGCTTTAAGATCTTTTTCTACAAATAATTTTATCACATAACAGTGTCTCTCGATAATCGCCGTTCCAATCTTAGGATTATTAATTATAGCATCAAAATTCATTCGTTAAAACTACTAAATCAAACATACATGAAAAACCTACTCATTTCAGGTTTAGGCTTAGTGATAATTCTATTTTCTGGATGTGAAGAGAGAAATTTAAATAAGGGTAATTTGTTATTTATCAAAGGCGGAATATTCAAAAATAAGTACACCAATCTTTATGGTAAGGATGTTCAGATTGCAGATTTTTATTTAGAAAAATATGAAGTAAACCAAAAGGAGTGGGTCGAAATTATGGGAACTAATCCTTCAAAGTTTAAAGGAGATAGTTTGCCTGTGGAAACGGTAGATTGGTATGACTGTATTGATTATTGTAATAAAAGAAGCTTGAAAGAAGGGTTAACTCCCTATTATCTCATCGAAAAAAAGAAAAAAGATTCCTCAAATTACAATCAATCAGATAATAAAAAGCTATTAGTGAACTTTAATAGTCAGTCAGATGGATACCGGCTACCTACCGAAGTAGAGTGGGAATATGCGGCGAGTGGCGGAGCCAAAAGTAAAAATTACTTGTATAGTGGAAGCAATAATATAAACGAGGTTGCCTGGTATTGGCGAAATGCCGGAAGCAGTTACCTAAAAGGCACATGGGTATGGAAAGACATAGAGCATAATAACAGCCAAACTAAAAAAATCGGGCTCAAATTGCCAAATGAATTAGGCATTTACGATATGTCTGGGAATGTTAGAGAATGGTGCGAAGACTGGTATAGAGATGAAAAAATAAAGCCCGGATCAGTTAGGGTGGTAAGAGGCGGCGGTTGGGTTGGTGTTGAAGATATGTGTAAAGTAGCAGAACGCTCGTATCATACGGCAAATGGTAAAGCTAGAGATACAGGTTTTCGTTTATGTAGAACTAAATTATGATTGTAAATAAGGCTTGTGATATTGCTGATCTTGATTATAAACTTGGGGCAGTTTATATTATTGGAAGTAATGAGAAACTAAAAAACGGCGAACAGCCGGTAGTTTAAAGAATAGATAGATATGTAAAGCTTTTATAAAGCCTAAATAAATTAAGATGAATTTAAATATTGGAGAAAACAAAGGAATTAAGGTTTTTAAAATGCTCAGCGTAATTATCTTGTTGGCGCCAGCTATTAGTTTTTCACAGTATGAAAATGTAGATAAAAATCAAACCAAGGTTACTTACAGAAATATTTTCAAGGAAGCGGGTTATCAAGAAAAAGCGATTAACGCAAAAGTTGAGAAAGCTTATCACGATTTATTTGAAGGCCCAAATAAAATTTATTTTGAAGTCGGCGATTCCATGGCTTATGTGTCGGATTTAAAAAATCACGATGCCCGAACAGAAGGCCTTTCTTATGGGATGATGATAGCGGTTCAGCTCAATAAGCAAGAAGTTTTTGATAGAATCTGGAGATGGTCTAAAAAATTTCTACAACATCAGGAGGGGCCGAGAGAAAGTTATTTCGCTTGGAGCATTAATCCAGAAACGATGAAGAAAAATTCGGAGGGTTCTGCTTCAGATGGAGAACTCTACTATGTAACCAGTCTGCTATTTGCAAGTAATAGATGGGGGAATAATACGGGCATAAATTATTATGCGGAAGCTAGAAGAATTCTTGATGCCATGTGGTTGAAAGATGGAACCGGAAATGTTTTTAATCTTATTAATACCGAACACAAGCAAATTACTTTTACGCCCGAGGGCGATAATTATAATTGGACGGATCCTTCATATCATCTTCCAGCATTTATGGAAATTTGGGCAAAGTATGCTAATGACGGTCATAAGCAATTTTATAATGATTGTGCAGATACTTCTCGGGCTTTTTTGCATAGAACTTGTAATTCAGTAACGGGGTTAAATCCCGACTATGCAGAATTTAGCGGAGCGTCACATTTTACCAGCTGGATGCCGGTTGCATTTCGATACGATTCGTGGCGTGTGCCAATGAATATATCAATGGATTTTATGTGGATTAACGCTGATGGCGAATGGCAAAAGAATTATGCCGAACGACTTCAATCTTTTTTAAGATTACGAGGAATTGATGCTTTTGAAGATCAATTTAATACAGACGGATCTTTACCCGAGTATATTTTAGAAGCTGGTGGATTCAGAAAACTGAGACATTCTTTAGGTTTAATTTCCACCGTAGCAACCACAGAGGCAATTTATAACAGAAATGGAAAGTTTGACTTTGTTAAGAAACTATGGGATGCAAAGTTAGAACCTTATCAGGATGGCTATTTTGATCCTTATTACGACGGACTTTTGTATTTATTTAGTTTGATGCACCTGAGTGGTAAATACCAAATTATTGAACCAAAAATAAACTGATATTGAGTACGCTTTTTTACAAACAGCTAATTAGCAAAAGCAATTTCAATTTAAACAATCAATTTGAGGTAGCACTAACACAGCCTTTACTAGTTACAAATGCTTGTAAAGAAGACATAGCTCCTGTAAATAATGTATCGCATCATGGAAACAAAAAAATATATCATTGCGGGCCTAATAGGTTTAACAACTATTATTTCTACACATAATACTAATGCACAAACCAATAAAAAAGCCCATAACCCTTTAATTTATGCCGATGTTCCCGACATGAGCATGATTAGAGTTGGGGATACTTATTACATGAGTAGCACAACCATGCACATGGCTCCCGGAGTGCCCATCATGAAATCCAAAGATTTAGTTAATTGGAAGTTGATGAGTTATGCTTATGATACTTTGGCCAATGTGGACGCAATGAATTTAACCAACGAAAAAAACGCCTATGGAGGTGGTTCTTGGGCAAGTAGCCTTCGCTATCATAAGGGGATTTTTTACGTTTCCACATTTGCACAAACTACCGGGCAAACCTATATCTACAGTACAAAAAATATTGAAAAAGAGCCTTGGAAACGCGTAACATTTAAACCTAGTTATCATGATCATTCTTTGTTTTTTGATGATGATGGGAAGGTTTACTTATTGTACGGAGCCGGAAAGCTCACTTTATTAGAATTAAACGATGATCTGTCTGGCGTAAAAGAAGGAGGATTAAACCAAGTAGTCATTGAAAATGCTAGCGAACCCAGCCAGATAAATGGAACAAAAGGAGGATTAAGCGCAGAAGGCTCTCAATTGTATAAAATCAACGGGAAATATTATTTGTTTAATATCACTTGGCCACCCAATAGTATGCGTACGGTTGTCATCCATAGGGCAGATAAAATTACGGGTCCTTGGGAAGGAAGAATTGGCTTGCAGGATTTGGGCGTAGCACAAGGCGGATTGATAGATCGGCCAGACGGAACTTGGTACGCTTATCTATTTCGTGATTTTGGAGCGGTGGGGAGAGTGCCCTATTTAGTTCCGGTAAAATGGCAGGACGGTTGGCCTGTACTGGGTGTGAACGGAAAAGTACCGGAAATACTTGATGGTTTACCAGCGAATAAAAGTCTAATTCCGGGAATCGTTAATTCAGATGAGTTCTCAAGGAAAAAAGGAGAGCCGGCTCTGCCTTTCGTGTGGCAGTGGAACCATAATCCAGACAATAGTTTGTGGTCTGTTAAAGCCCGTAAAGGATATCTGCGCTTAACTACAGGTAAAATCACAGACGATTTTTTGATGGCTAGAAACTCACTGACGCAAAGAACTATCGGTCCTGTGAGTAACGGTTCTATATCAATAGATGTAGCTAATATGAAAGATGGTGATATGGCAGGTTTGGGTTTACTACAGAAAAATTATGGATTAGTGGCCATTAAAGTAGAAGGGAACAGCAAATCGATTATAATGATTAATGCGAGTACCGGTAAGCCCGAAGAAGTAGCTCATATTCCGTTCAATCAAAAAAATGTCTTTTTTAAAGCTTCCTGCGATTTTAGAAACAGAAAAGATATCGCAAATTTCTTCTACAGTTTGGACGGAAAAAACTGGAACTCCATTGGAACTCCGCTAAAAATGGCTTATACTATTCCACAGTTTATTGGCTATCGTTTTACACTTTTTAATTATGCAACAAAAACTTCCGGTGGGTCGGTTGACTTTGACTTCTTTCATGTCTCTGATAGCTTAGATTAAGGCTTTAGTGAGTTTAATTATTGAGTTTTTCGAAAAATAAAAACGCTATAAACAATTATAAAATGTTAAAAACAAAACCATTTAACCTTAATAGGTTTCTCACAAATATGCTGTTCCTGATATTTTTGACGGCAACACAAACCTATGCGCAAAATCCTTTAATTACCAATCAGTTTACCGCCGATCCTTCCGCAAGGGTTTTCGGAGATCGTATTTACATTTATCCGTCTCATGATATTTTGGCAAATAAAGATCGTGGTCGTATAGGTTGGTTTTGTATGGAAGACTATCACGTTTTTTCTTCAGCCAACCTGACAGATTGGGAAGACCATGGCGTAATTGTAACGCAAAACAAGGTGCCGTGGGTAAAACCAAATAGTTATAGTATGTGGGCACCAGACTGCATTGAGCGCAATGGTGAATACTATTTTTACTTTCCTAGCATAACAGCAGATACTACGTTAGGCAAGGGTTTTAAAATTGGTGTAGCCATTGCCGAAAAACCTACAGGACCTTTTATTCCTCAAACAAAACCTATTGTTGGTGTAAACGGGATAGATCCAAACGTGTTTATCGATAAAGATGGGCAAGCTTACCTATATTGGGCACAGGGGGATTTATATGGTGCGAAACTCAAAAAAAACATGACCGAATTGGCTTCCGAGCCGGTTATTCTACAGGCACTGCCTACAAAAGGGTTGAAAGAAGGACCTTATTTATTTGAGCGAAAAGGAATTTACTATCTCACTTATCCTCATGTAGAGAACAAAACAGAAAGATTGGAATATGCAATTTCCAATAGTCCATTAGGTCCGTTTAAAGTTACAGGTGTAATTATGGATGAAACGCCCGGGTGTTGGACAAACCATCATTCTATCATTGAATTCAAAAAGCAATGGCTTCTTTTTTATCACGCTAATGATCTTTCTCCAAATTTCGATAAAGCCAGATCCATCAGAGCAGATTATCTCTCTTTTAATGAAGACGGTACAATTGTAAAGGTAAAACCCACTTTAAGAGGGATCGGTATAACAAAAGCTACAGATAAAATCCAGATAGACCGTTACAGTGATATTAGTGGTTTGGGCGCACATGTAGGATTTATGGATACCCTTAAAAAATTTGATGGGTGGAAAGTACAACTTGACGCTTCAAATGATTGGGTGAGCTACAACAATGTAGATTTTGGTAAACA
Organism: uncultured Pedobacter sp.; assembly: GCF_946480185.1. The sequence goes on from NZ_CAMLIG010000021.1 coordinate 65,318, forward strand.
AAAGCTGAAGACAATACAACTAAAAGTAAGGTCTAAAAGCGGAAGTCAGTTAGTAGTAAAATCAACAAAAGATAACCAAACACTCGCTAAAATCAATGTCCCAAAAAACAGCAATTGGAATATTTTGGAAGTGCCTGTTACGATAACCAAATCGGGAATCAAAGATTTAAAAGTGCAAAACACACAAAATAATCCTGTTGAAATAGATTGGATAAGCTTTAAATAATGTCTTGGAGAAAACTGATATTATTTAGTACAATCATAAAGTGCCAGTAGCTTTAACAGAAAATAGAATAAACATTCCAGTGTGGAATTGGGTTAGACAAATCCCCAGCTTCGCCTACTTTTCTCCATACCTTCTTCGGGACTTCTTCGGAAAAAAGACCATTTTTGGCTATCATTTCCGAATAAAATACGAACATGCTAAGAAGGAAATATGGATATTTAACCCTATAAGGTCTCTATAAGGACGCTATAATGTCCCTATAAACTCACTTTAATTTAATAAACTTGGAGGAGATTCGCTATATTTAGACTTGATTAGTGGCAATTTAGCAAAATTTATTCCTTATGTCAAAAGAAAAAAAAGCACCTCTAGACAAAGACTCGGTCTTCGTGAATAGCCGTACTTATGGCGGACACTGGAGGGCAAAACGAGGAAGTAAAACTACTGCAAGTTTAAACGGTAGCCTGCAAAAGAGTACTGAAGATCTGGAAAACGCCAACAAAGCCGCCCGTCTGATAAAAAGTTACCTAGATCCTTTCAGGTATAATTTTATGGGAGGCCTGATCTGGCAGAAACTGGTAAAAGAATTTAAACAACAGGCCAAAGAAGGAAAAACCTTCCATACGGAAAATTTTAACAGAATGGACATTTGGGACCTGTACCCTATGAACCGTTTTGGCACCTACATTAACTACTATTGTCAAGTAAATTTAACGCAACTCGAAGTAACGCTTAGCCCCAATAGGCATCCAGATTTTAAGAGGAAATTTGTGGACAGCTACCGTATGAGTATGCTTGTCCTATTTCCGGATTTTGAGAAAATGGAAGCTTGGGATGAAGGTTGTATTTCAGCCATCGTCTTCTTAAAAAATGCTGTAGCCCCAATAAAGTTTCACTTTTCTATTCCAAAAGGTGCCGAACATTACCTACTGGTTCTGAAACTTGAAGGAGCGGAAAAAGGGAAACTTAGCGACAATCACACCATCAAGAGCATGCAGATTATTGGTGGCGGCAGGATTGAGCAAAAAGTTATTCCAGATGATGGTTTGAAATTATAGTAAAATTTTAACTGTTTATCTAAACTTAACAACTTCCCAATAAGCTTTTTTAGGTTGCAAATTCTCATCAAAAAGTAACGGATAATTTTTTCTTCCCCGCATATTTAGCCAAGTGTAACGGTCAGAAACATTCCAAAACGTTATTCCCGTAATTTCTTTACGGTATTTACGGAAAACATCAAACATCATCTTGTATTTTTCCATCTGCTGTTTTTCCATTTCTGGGGTAAACACTGCTTTCTCTATTTGCTGGCTACCTCCAAGCTGTCCTCCTTGTCTTCCGGAATACACGGAAACGTCCAATTCTGTTATCTGCACTTGTAACCCTAATGAAGAGAACATTTGGATTGATTTTTCAAGTTCTTCGCGAGACGGATTGTTAACCGACCAGTGGCCTTGTAATCCTACTCCGTTTATCGGTACGCCTTTCTCAATAAGACCTTTAAGTAAACGATAGATTTTTTCGCGTTTAGCTGGAATCTCCGTATTATAATCATTATAAAACAAAACAGCTTTGGGGTCAGCCTCATGTGCGTACTCAAAAGCTTTGGCAATAAAATCCTCGCCGGTAATTTCAGACCATTTGGTTTTTCTCAGAAAAGATGCATCATCGGCAATAGCTTCATTCACCACATCCCAAGCATAAACACGCCCTTTATATCTTGAAACTACAGTTGTAATATGGTCTTTCAGTCGTTTTAACAACACCTCTTTACCCACATCATTTCCTAAAGAATCTTTAAACATCCACTGTGGAGCCTGGGCATGCCAGCATAGTGTATGTCCCCTTACCTTCATTTTATTTTTCTGGGCAAAATCAACAATCGCATCGGCATCCCGCCAAAAATAGCGGTTTTCTGCCGGGTGTATCGAGCTCATTTTCATAGCGTTCTCTGCTGTTAAGCTGTTAAATTGCTGCGTAATTAAAGCCGATTCTTGCGGATTTGTTAAGTCTCTTGGACCAACTGCCACACCGATAGGGAAATAATTTTTATAATAATCTTTTAAGCCCTTTTGCTGCGAATAAGCTGTAGTTGAAGCATATATCACAATGGTGGAGGCACACAAAAGAAAATTTAAATATCTTAAGCGGATTAAAAATTTCATAATTGAGGGTTTAAATAATATAATGAAATAAAATTAAGGAGTTTTAAAGTGCTTGATAATCATTATTGAATATGAATTGGAGACATTTGTTTAATACCAGCAACATAATAGTTCAAAAGGCACATTTGTACTATCATTCTGAACATTGATACCCTTTTTACTTGGCTAATCCTCCTACTTTCGTTTTTAGATTATAAACCTTAAAACCATTTCTTAGAAAGTGAAAAAAATCAAACTTAGGATATTGCCTTCCGTAGGTAATAAATTACTAGCCACTCTTAGCTTTGTTTTATTTGTAGCCTGTTCATTATTGAATAATAATGTAGTTGCGCAAGGAAAAAGCGTATCACCAAAGTTTACCGATTTTATCTACACTGGCGATGATCAGATTTATAAAGAACAACCTTTAAAATCAGATGAATTTTATACCCCCATTTTACAGGGATGCTACCCAGATCCGAGTATTACGCGTAAAGGAGATGATTATTATTTAGTAACTTCTTCTTTTGCCATGTTTCCTGGTGTCCCAATTTTTCATTCCAAAGATTTGGTAAATTGGAAACAAATCGGTCATGTTTTGGATAGAACATCTCAACTTAAAGTTGGCAATTCGGGCATTAGCGCAGGCGTTTATGCCCCAGCAATTAGGTATAATCCTAATAATGATACATTTTACATGATTACTACCGAGATTGCCGGTGGAATGGGAAACATCGTGGTGAAAACAAAAGACCCGTTAAAAGGATGGAGCGAAGCCTATAAATTAAAATTTGACGGTATAGACCCATCACTCTTTTTTGATGAAGACGGAAAAGCATACGTGGTGCATAATGATGCGCCAGACAAAGGGAAAGAGCTTTATGTTGGGCACAGGGTGATTAAAATTTGGGAATATGATGTTAAAAATGATCAAATTATTCCCGGAACAGATAAAATAATTGTTGATGGAGGAGTAGATCTTTCTAAAAAGCCAATCTGGATTGAAGCGCCGCATGTTTACAAGAAAAACGGACTTTATTACCTAATGTGTGCAGAGGGCGGAACGGGCGGTAACCACAGTGAAGTGATATTTGTAAGTAATAATGTTAAAGGACCCTACAAACCAGCCGGCAATAACCCAATTTTAAGTCAGAGACAATTACCTAGAGATAGGAAGAATAAGATAGATTGGGCCGGGCATGCAGATTTAGTAGAGGGACCAAACGGACAGTATTACGGTGTTTTTTTAGGTGTTAGGCCAAATGAAAAAGACAGGGTGAATATTGGAAGAGAAACATTTATTTTACCTGTGGACTGGAGCGGTAAGTTCCCTGTTTTTGAAAACGGATTGTTGCCTTTAGAAACTAAACTTAAAATGCCTAGCGGGGTAGTTAATAAAACGGGCAAAGATGGTTTCTTCCCTAACGGAAATTTCACCTTTAAAGATGATTTCACTGGCGATAGATTAGATTATAGATGGATTGGATTAAGAGGTCCGCGTGAAGAATTTATAAAAACTTCAAAGAAAGGCTTAGAGATCAAACCTTTCAGTACAAATATTAAAGAAGCTAAACCAACATCAACACTGTTTTACAGGCAACAACACAACACTTTTTCGGCAACAGTAACCATGAATTACAGCCCAGGCTCCGAAAATGATTTTGCAGGTATAACTTGTTTGCAAAGTGAAACTTTTAATTACGTATTCGGCATCACTAAAAAAGCGAATAAGAATTATTTGGTATTACAAAGAACCGAACGCGGACAGTCTAAAATAATAGCATCAGAAGAAATTAAAGCCGGGAAACCGATTAAATTACAGGTTTCGGCAGAAGGTGATAATTACAGGTTCAATTACGCCCAAAACGGTGATGATTTTAAAAATTTAGGCGACGTGGTTTCTGGAGATATTCTTTCCACAAATATTGCAGGAGGATTTACGGGGACATTAATTGGGCTTTACGCTACAGCTGCTAATGATATCCATCCATAAAAACCATTGAATAAAACAAAAAAGAAAACCGTTTACGCTTAGTTAACGGTTTTCTCTTTTAATTAGACTTTGCTTATTAAATAGAAATAATATCCTTATAGAGTTTGTATGCCCTTGATTCTTGTTAGGAAATTTGTGCTGCTTACGCTACAAGTAAAAAGCGGGATAAGACTAGTGGCATTCTTTTAGATAAAAGCTTAAAAATTTTGGGCGTTTTGCTATATTAGACCTATCCAATTTGTTTTGAGCGATTTTGGTATTTGGGCAAAATTTATTGCTCCATATACTTAGCATCAATACGTACCTTATTAAATTTTATTCAAGATGTTTATAAAGCAACTTAAATTATACCTAGTTGGCATTTTTTTAATTTTCAATGCAATCGATGGCATTGCTCAAGATGAGAGCCTAAACTTCACGAACATCAACAGTAGAGACGGCCTTTCTTCTAACAATGTGAATGCTATGCTTAAAGATCGGAACGGTTTTATGTGGTTTGCCACCGAAGATGGTCTGAATAAATTTGATGGGCAGCACTTTACCATCTATCGTCACATTGCTACCAATATTAACAGTTTGTCTTCAAATGAAATAAATGATCTTTATGAAGACCAAAAAGGCACACTTTGGGTAGTTACCGCGGCAGGCTTGATGTCTTATAATCAAACTACTGACTCTTTCATAGATTATCCATCTGAACATAAAAATGGGATAATCTCTGTAACTAGTGATAAAGATGGAAAAATATGGGTTGCGGCATATGATGGACTTACAATTTTAAACCCAGAAACAAAACAACTTGAACCTCTAAAAATAAAAAGTGATTTCGAAAAACAGATACTTACAATTCCACTCATTAAGGTTTTTATAGATACACGTAATAGAGTGTGGATATGTTCTAGGGAAGGCTTGTATCAGTACCTAGATAAGAAAGGTACTGTCACCCGATTTTATCCCTTCGATAATTCTACTGATCACACTGTACAATCCATTTATGAAGATGAAAAGGGGAATTTATGGCTCGCTACAAATAATGGATTGAGCATGATGCGATCTGACGGGAAAGGCTTCGTTAATTACAGATATGACCCAAATGATAAAAACACCATAAACAGCAATATTGTTTACGCAATTGCGGGAGATAAAAATGGGGAAATTTGGGTAGGTACCGAAGAAGGACTAAATATTATAGACCCAACTACCAAAAATGTTCGCAGGATAGAGCGAAGTAGCCGTAATAATTATAGTTTAAAAGGTAAGGCTGTAAAAAGTATTTTAATAGATAAGCAAGGTATTTATTGGGTGGCCTCTTACAGAAGTGGCGTAAGTAAATACGATAAAAACCTAGCTTTTTTTAATTGGGTTCCAAGCAACCATTATGATCCATTAGGTTTAAATGCACCCTTAGTTACGTCTTTTGTACAGTCCGACGAAAATAGTGTTTACGTTGGCACAGACGGAGGAGGATTAAGCTTGTTCGATATACCGACAAGAACTTTTCGTCACATATCGCTTTCTAAAAGAAAAGATGATAAACTATCCATATTAGCGATGGAAAAAGTAGGCTCAGATATTTGGATAGGTACATATTTGGAAGGGCTGTTTATTTATAATACCAAAACAGGTTCGTGTAAACAGATAAAAAGCAGTAGCGGTTCGCAATCGTTGAATGATAATAACATTTTTTGTGTCAAGAAGGACAGTCGGGGAAATGTATGGGTAGGGACAAATGGAAAGGGTGTGACATGTTACGACCTAACCGCCCATAAGGTTGAGCACTTCAACAACAGTGAGACTGGTAAACATAAAATAAATATAAACGGATATATACGGTCAATTGAAGAAGATGGCAAAGGCAATATTTGGATCGGTACAGTTGGATCTGGCATAGCAATTTATAATCCGACAACAGGAGATACAAGAATGGTATCCGAAGGTTCTGGTGAATTGTCAAGCGATAATGTTATAACGATATATTGTTCCAAGGACGGGATGGTTTTTATCGGTAGTATAGGCGGAGGCTTAACAATTTATGACAATAATGCCAATAAGTTTACCACCTATTCAGAACAGAATGGTTTAGCAAACAGTATTGTTTATAAAATATTGGAAGATAACTCTGGTAAAATATGGTTAAGTACAAATAAAGGAATCAGTAGTTTTGATGTAGAAACAAAAAAAATTAAAAACTATTTTTACTATAACGGCATACCGCGTAGTCCTTTTGTAATGGGTGCAGGACTTAAATTTACAGACGGACGCTTGTTTTTTGGCAGTACAGATGGTTTTAACTATTTCAACCCTGCCAAGCTTTTTACCAATAAAAATGTACCACTGGTAGTGCTTACTGATTTAAAAATAGCTAACCAAAGTATCAAGCCATCTGAGGACGGGGAGATTCAAAAAGACATCTCCGTAGCTAAGGAAATAAATCTTGATTACAAACAGAATTTTTCGTTAAGTTTTGTAGCGCTCAATTATACTTCTCCGGAAGAAAACAGGTATTTCTATAAACTGGATAACTTTGATAAAGACTGGAACAGCGTGGGCAGCTCCAATACCGCCGTTTATACAAATCTTGACCCAGGAGAATACACGTTTAGGGTTCGGGCCTCTAGCGATTCAGGAGAGTGGAACTCTAAAGAAACTACTATAAAAATTTATGTAAAACCCCCATTCTGGCTCACCTATTATGCCTACGCTTTATATTTTTTAATTATTGCAGGTACGTTGTGGGGAATCAGATATTTGGGTATTCAGAAATTGAAAGCCAAATTTGCGGTGGAGCAGGAGCGAATTAAAGCCCAGCAAATTATTGAAGAAGAAAGGCGGGAAGCTGATCGCCAGCATGAATTTGATCAGTTAAAAATCAACTTCTTAACCAATATCAGTCACGAGTTTCGAACTCCTATATCATTGATAATGGGCCCCGTAGATCAATTGTTGCAGGAGGAAGTGAGTTCAGAAAAGTCGAGCCAGTTAAAAATGGTAAGGAGAAATGCCAGAAGATTGCTGAATCTTGTGAACCAGTTGTTGGATTTTAGAAATATTAAGCAAAAGGAACAAAAACTGAATGCCACCGATGGAGATTTTATTTCCTTTGCCAAGGATGTTGCAGAGTCTTTCAAAGATCTAGCAGAACGGAAACGTATCAACTTTAATTTCAAGAGTTCCATAATGGCTTATCCTACTTCATTTGATCAGGAAAAAGTAGAACGGATACTTTTTAACCTGCTCTCAAATGCCTTTAAATTCACTTTGCCCGAAGGCGATATTTCGTTATGTATAGATGGAACTGAGGAAAAAAACGGGCTAAAAATTACTTTAAAGGATACGGGAATTGGTATGGAAAAGTCCGTTACAGAACATATTTTTGAACGCTTTTTCCAAGACGATACAAAGGGAGAAATACTAAATCAAGGCAGTGGTATCGGTTTAGCGATTACAAAAGAGTTTGTGAGGTTACACGGAGGTTCTATAGAAGTAGAAAGCGTATCCGGAAAAGGATCGGCTTTTATCATTTATTTGCCTTTAGTAAAACATGACGATAAACTTTTGCTAGAAGAGCATGCTGTGAGCCTTGGCGGAGAACTCATTCCTGGGGAGCTTACAACTGAACAAACAAACAGCGAAGACGATTTCGAAAAAAATCTTCATCAGCCAGTAATACTTTTGGTTGAAGACAATGAGGATTTTCGCTTTTATCTTAGAGATAACCTTAAGAAACACTATAAAATTGTTGAAGCTAGTGACGGTAAAGACGGTTGGCAAAAAGTGCTTTCTACACACCCAGACTTAGTAGTGAGTGATATTAGTATGCCATTTGTTACCGGTACAGAACTTTGCGAGAAAATAAAATCCGATAAAAGAACTAACCATATTCCTGTACTTCTGCTAACAGCACTCACCGCAGAAGAGGACCAATTAATGGGGCTAAATAAAGGAGCCAATGATTACATGTCTAAGCCGTTTAATCTCGAAATTTTGAACGCAAAAATCCGTAACCTGCTTAAATTAAATGAGAGTCTAAAAATTACATATAGTAAACGGATAAAAGTTGATACTCCTGAGATTGAGATTGAGTTAGAGAGTGAAAAATTATTGAACAAGGTGATTCAATATGTGGAAGCTAACCTTACTAATTCGCAACTTTCTGTGGAAGAGTTGAGTCGTCATCTAGGAATGAGCCGGGGCTCTTTATATACAAAAATTCTAGAGTTTACAGGGGAAAGCCCCGTCAACTATATCCGATCTATAAAGTTGGATAAAGCAATAGTTTTACTTGAAAAAAGTGAACTCAATATTTCCCAGATTAGTTATGCGGTAGGTTTTGCCGCTCCTAATTATTTTGCGAGGGCATTTAAAAGTAAATTTAATATGTTGCCGTCAGAGTATATGGTGTTTAAGCGAAATAACAAAGGTTCCGAAAAAGATCATTAACAAATTTGATTAATTTAATGGTGGATGAGTAATCGCCCCCTATAGCTCTAGTTTATTTCTGCTGAAACATTGGCAATCTATTTCGTCTTTTACTTTACAATCGCATTCACCTGTTGATAAACAACAAAATTTAGTCTGATTTTTTGTTATTCTATGAGTTATGTACTTAAAAATCAAATGGTAATAGCTTATGCTTTGTTGCGGTTTTGGCGTGTTTGTTTTAATAAACTATTAGGAATAAATACGTGTCGTAAATTAAACCTTGTTGCAAAATAGTGATGCTTCGGGTAGGCGTACTTTAATTGATGTAGAAAATTTTAATGAACTGTGTTATTACACAATTAAATCCACCGATTATATGCTAGATAACTAGTTTGTCAAAAGTGTTTTTTAAACAAATTATCACTTATTTTAACACAAAAACCCTCTTTATTTAACTTTAAATGATGGTTGAACAAATCCCTCACTAATTTGTACATCAGTGCTATCTACGGATATTCGTTTCCAATTACATTTG
>NZ_CAMLIG010000022.1 GCF_946480185.1 uncultured Pedobacter sp.
ATGCTGAGCCCCTATGCTAAAACAGTGGCGACTCAAACAGCATTAGGTTTAAAAGCACCAATTGCGTCTCCAACATTTACCGGAATATTAACCGCTCCTAGCATTGTTAAGTCTGGAGGTACGTCATCCCAATTTTTAAAAGCAGATGGAAGCGTAGATGCGAACAGTTATCTTACCTCTTCTACGACTACAGACATTTCTGTAAATGGAGTAAAAATAGGTAGAGGGGTAGGGGGGGATAATTCGAATACTGCATTAGGTTCCGATGCATTGGGTACTGGAACCGGTTCGAGAAATACTGCGGTGGGCTTTTTTGCTCTTAAATCTTATGTTGGAACCTCATTTGACAACAATACCGCCGTAGGCTATAATAATTCTGTAAGTTTAACAACCGGACAACAAAATACTGCTTTAGGAGCGGAAACCTTATCATCTATTACAAGTGGAACTGGTAGTACCGCTATTGGAGCCCAAACATTAATGGCTGCAACAGGTGATAATAATACCGCTTTAGGGCATAATGCTGGAAATATTATAACAACCGGTTCAGGAAATACTTTTTTAGGAAACGGTACAAATGGAAACGCAGCAACTTTATCTAACTCTACAGCTATAGGATATGGAGCAATAGTTACCGCTAATAATACCATCCAATTGGGCAATACAAATGTAACTGCCGTTAACACAAATGGTACTTTAACCGCAGCGGCTGTTATAAGATCTGGAGGTACTTCATCACAATATTTAATGGCAGATGGTTCTGTTTCAACGGGGCCGGCCACAGTTAGGGAAGTGGCGGATGAGTTTACGGCTACGGGATCGCAAACCAGCTTTACTTTAACGCAAACACCATCAGCAAATAGCAAAGTAAAAATGTATATTAATGGGATAAGAATTAGCAATACCGCCTACTCTTTTACAGGAACTACTTTAACTTACGTCCCTGCAAACAATGGTGCTTATGCTTTATCTGCTAATGACAGAATTCAATTTGATTATTATTACTAGACCATCAATAATGAAAAGGCTCTTTTTAATTTTGCTGGTTATTTTTAGTATCCAATCGGCAATTGCACAAAATACATTAGATAAATTGGGGCTAACAAGCACCAACCAAGCTACTGTTGCATATTCATTAAGATTATTGAGCAGTAGCTATACTGGGAATGCGATACAGGTGAGGAGAAGTAATGATAATACTACACAGGATATTGGATTTGATGGTAACGGTATTTTAGATACCGTAGCATTAAAAGCATTTGTTGGGACTAATAATGGCTTGGTGACAATTTGGTATGATCAAAGTGGGAATGGTAGAGACCTCACACAAATCATTTCTTCTAAACAACCCGCCATTATTAATAATGGCAGTATTTACAGAAGAAATGGAGTTCCGGTTATTTTTCACGATGCTAGTGACGATGGTATGCGTTATGCGGGTAGCGATTATTTGACAACAACCCCGGTTTCTGTTAATATTATTGCCAGTAGTAACGGTGATAATGTAACGCTTAGAAGAGCCGTACAAGGAACTAATAATTGGTTAATTGGTCCTTATAATAATCAACATAGCTGGTTTGCTGATGGCTGGAACAATCAGATAAGTATGCCCTGGAGCACATCCAATTTGGAAATATTTACCGTTATAGAACCTGCGGCAAGTGCTAATACCTCATTTCGAAATGGATCAGCTCAAACAACAGGCAACAATAAAGGAGTTCCAAATAAAATTCAAACTGGAGCAGAAGGTGCTTATAGCGAGCCTTTTAATGGTTTTTTAAATGAGATTTTAGCTTTTAATAGCGAACTCAATACCAATGATCGCAAAACTTTAGAAGACAACCAGAGTTTATATTACTCTGTAATTACCAATGGCGAGGCAAGATTAAATTCTATTGGTCTAAGTAGTGGCTCTTTATCTCCCACTTTTAGCCTTTCAACCTATACTTATAATGTGGAGATAAGTACTCCTACCATAACTATCACTCCATCAACAAATTTGGCAGACAATACAATTTTAGTAAACGGCAATTCAGTTACGAGCGGGACTCCATCTTCTGCCATCGCCTTGTCGGAAGGAAATAATGTAATTCCGTTGAAGGTAACTTTAGCCGATGGTATTACGTCGCAAGATTATACCTTAAACGTAACTAAGCATTTAACCACTACACTTTCTAATTTTGATGACCAAAGTAAAAAATATTTTGACCAATCTTTTGTTTTGGTAGCGCCAGCAAGCAATAGTTCTGGCACTTTTACTTATACCAGTAGTAATTCTGCTGTTGCTACCATTAGTGGGTCAACAGTTAATATTGTTGGAGCTGGTACTTCTACCATTACTGCAAACCAAGCTTCGGATGGTATATACGAAAGTAAAAGCATTGCTATGGTTTTAACCATCGATCAGTCAGAAATTATCACCAAAAACGGAAAGTTGAGCAAGATTGATTTAAATTATTTAACAAGAAATGGCAGACTGAGCGGAAGTTTAGCTGTAGATAAAAACGGTAAAATATCGACTGTAAAAACCACGGGAACCGGTCTGTCTTCGGCTGATCCCGGAAAAAGTGCTTACCAAATCAAACAAGATTATCCTAATTCTGCTGATGGTTTGTACTGGATAAAAAATTCAAATATCAATGGAGGTGCGCCCTTTCAGATTTATGCGGATATGACTACCGATGGCGGAGGCTGGACTTTAATAATGAAAAACTCGAACAGTAGTGGCTGGACACATGCTAACGCTATTTCACTGAATACTACAATTCCATTTTCAGGCACTGCGGATGTAATAAGCACATCTACTCCTAATTATTCTATTATCACTTGGGCCGATTACCTAAAGAAAAGTGAAAGTGGTTTCCAATATATGATAGATGCAACAACAAGAGGAAGTTTTGGTGGAATATGGACCGCGAACGGTAATTACAGTTTTATTAAAGAAGATAATTCTCAAACAGATATTACACTGGATATAAAGTTTGGAACGTGGAATTATGTAAACGATAATGGCATTAGCAAAAGAATGCCCTGGTACCAGAACGATTGTGGAACAATAACTACAGATAACGTCGGAGGTAATTGGTGGGGAGCATTAATTTCAATTTGTGGGTGGAATCCTGCCCCTTGGATATATGATGGTGGTGGAGGTGCTACAGACCCAGATCCGAGAATAATATGGTACTGGGTAAGATAATTTAAAATTTTATTAACAAAAAAATCCTATTTGCACAGGATTTTTTGTTTTGTAGATGGAGAATATCATTTAAGGGCATCAATTGCTTCCTGAGCTCTTAAGCCCTCAATGTTGTTTTTACCTTCAAATTTATTTTTCACCTCCTCAAAGTTTTCTAAAACAGCTGCAATAGAATCTAATATTTCGGCAGCATTTTGGTGCATATCGCCTAATTTGTCTTCTAATTTTTTGTTGCTTAACTCAATATTATCAACTTCAATTTTCCCGATTTTTTGGATTACAGCAGTTTGGCTATGTTTTAAGTCTTCCAATTCCCTGCTTATCTTTTCCATTAAATCAAACGTTTTTAGCTTGTCCATTATTTTAAAATTTTTATACAATTGCTGTAAACCAGTAATAATGCCAAGAATTTAATTGTTAAGGTTTGTACCTAGTAAAAGTTAGGGTTTGGCATAAAAATTCAAATTTCCAATAGCCTTTAACTTCCATTTGGTTGTCGTCGTTAAAATAAACTACAGAACTCCAATGCCGTCCACTACTTGGGTCATAAATTTTGCCTTTTTCCCAACGGTGTTTTTCAGGATTATACGTTAAGCCCTCGAGAACATCCATACCTAAAATCAACTGATTTCTTAATGATTTATTCGGATTGTTAATGTCCAATCTGGTCTTCATAGGTCTGCTCAAATCATCAGTATCATTAAACCATAACACTTTAGCTTTAAACTGATTAGATACTTTGTAAACATCAATGATTACATTTTTTTTGGTTGATATCCACCTGCCTAAAATGTCGTTTTGACCTTGGGCATAAATTGCTTGCGCCGGTATGGAAAGCATAAAACAAATGATGAAAAACCTAAATGGTTGCTGCATATAAAACGATTTTCTTTAAAGAAAGCAATTATCCGGCTAATTGTTACTTTAGAGTTATGAATAATTTTGAGGCTTTTGAAAAATTGGATATACGGACTGGCACAATTATAAAAGTGGAACTTTTTAAAGAGGTTAAAAAGCCGGCTTTTAAAGTGTGGATAGATTTTGGTGACTTAGGCATAAAAAAATCGTCTGCACAACTTACTGTACTTTATAAAGCCGAAGACCTAATTGGAAAACAGGTGATTGCCATTGTTAATTTTGAACCTAAGCAGATTGCCAATTTTATGAGCGAGTGTTTAATTTTAGGTGCTGTGGGCGAAGGAAATGCGGTAACTTTATTGACTACGGATAGGCAAGTGCTTAACGGAATGAAAATTATGTAAAGGTATTTTTTTGTGGGCAGAAGGCATTTGGATTGCTTAATATCAGTTTAATGCCTTGAATTCTTTTTATAGCTATTAATCATCCATCTTACAAAATCCATATTTAAAGCCAAATAAACAACTAACACAATTAAAATCCCAACAAGTTTACCAAACCGTAAGCCTAATAATATTAAAAAGCCTAAGGCGATGAAGTGGCGGTAGATATAAAATTTTACTGGTTTCATCATTGAATAATATCAAAAGGCCAATTTAAACAGCTGGCTCTTGCTGACTTAAACAATGGAAACTGCCCAATCCCCAAATAATATCTGTTGAATCTATGCCAACGGTTTCTCTGTCCGGAAAGCAGTTGGCGATGATGTCTAAAGCTATTTTATCTTTATCACAACGGTAAGTGGGCACAATTACATGGGCATTGCTGATGTAAAAATTCGCGTAAGATGCCGGTAAACGCGTATTCTCATAAATCACGGCATCGGGCATGGGCAATTCTATGATGTTTAAAGCTTCGCCATTTAATAAGCGCATAGCTTTCAGTTCTTCTAAATTGGTTTGTAACAATTCATAGTTTTCATCTTCCGGATTATCTTCAACTACGGTTAAAACAGTGTTTCGGTTTACAAAACGTACTGTATCATCAATATGTCCGTCGGTATCATCCCCAACAATACCATCACTCACCCAAAGCACCTGTTGTTGTCCGTAATAGTCTTTTAAATATTGCTCAACCTGTTGTTGGCTTAAAGCTGGATTTCTGTTGGGGTTTAACAAACAACTTTTAGAAGTTAGCACCGTTCCTTCGCCGTTGAATTCTACAGAACCGCCTTCCATAATAATTCCCGGGTGATAAACAGGGATATTAAAATGTGCGCCAATTTTAGTTGGAATCACATCATCCAAATCAAAAGGAGGATATTTGCCACCCCAAGCGTTAAAATCCCAATCTACAATAACTTTCTTTTGCTCGGCATTTGGGTTAATCAAAAAAGCCGGGCCGTGGTCTCGGCACCAAGCATCGTTACTTGGATTGAAGTAAAATTCAACTTTACGTAAATCAGCCCCAGCTTCTTCAATGTGTTTTAAAGCAAAAGCCTTCATTTCCTCGTCACTAACATTGATACGCACTTTCTCAGAAAGCGAAAGGTACTTTATAAACTCCGCATATTTCGGATAAATGGCATCGATTTTCCCCGGCCAGCTTTCTTCTTTATGTGGCCAAGTAAGCCAAGTAGCTTCGTGTTTAGCCCATTCGGGAGGGAAAGTGTAGCCGGATTTAGTCGGCAGTCCGTTGTCAGAAGTCAGATGTTCTGTTGGCATAATCATAAATTAATTTAATGTCTAACGGATTTTTAGACTGTCATTTACTTAATTAAATCTTTAACATAATTTGGAAAATCATTCATCTTTATTCCTGTTAATTTTTCTAGATGTTCGAAATAACTATCTACACTTTGATTTGAGTCGAACAGTTCTCTAATTGCAGAAAATCCTTTTTCCTCTTCTATTTTTTTACAAATTAGTCCACTTATAATATAAGTAAGGGGAATTCCTTTATCAATTCTATCAAAATCAACAAACATTTTGGTGACGTCCGCATGTGGGTTATTTTCTAAAAATGATTTGGCTATAATTCGTAAATCCGATATTGGAATACCTCCACTACCACCAATATAAGTCGCATATCCTTCATGGACAATTCTGTTATAATTTTTGAAATTATTGGTGTAAAAATGAACAACTTCATGAGGATACCATTCTGAGTTATTTCCAGCAAAAATAGTATGATTAGCTTCTGCTACTCCTCCATAGGTTGATAGATACATATTATCAATATAATCACATCCCATTATTCTAAACAATTGAACAGGATCTTCACATTTATAATATGTAACAGGAATAATTTTTGTTGACAGCTTTTTAGCGAAGGATTTATTGAATTTATTTAACCTACTGGCTTCCTTTAAGTTAATCTTATTAGGATAAATATATAAAATACTTTCAACTTGCTTTCTGTTCCAGTTACGAGTATGATAATCTACTGAATTATAAAAATAATATCTCCCATTTAGTTTCTTTGCAATTAGTGAATAACTTAGTACATGTTCTGCTAAATTATTAGAATCAATACCACTATATGAAATAGTTACTAAAAATTGTGAATGCTCAACAACAGGAAGAATAGACACCAAGGTTGGTTTATTTACTTTAGTATCAACACTAAACCAAAAAAAAGGCTGTGGATTTTGTTTTAAATATTCAGGCTCAATGTACTTATTATTGGCATCTCCTTTAAAATGCAGTTTTAAAAATCCTTCTAATGAACTTAGAATTTCCTTCTTTTCTATACTATCTATTAAATGTGTAGAGTAGGGCATTTCGGCAATTGCAACATTTTTTTCCTGAGAAAAAGAAACATTTGCAATTAACAGAACAAAAAATTGTACAATTAATAGTTTCATGTATTTTACAGAAAAGTTTATTAAATCCTAACGACTACTTAACCCTCATCAATAAACCGCTTCACAATCTGCCCGTAAGAATCAATTCTTCTGTCTCTTAAAAATGGCCAATGTACACGATAGCTGTCAGATTTTCCTAGGTCAATTTCTTGAACGTGAACTTCTTCGTTATCTACAGAACCCTTGTATAATAATTTGCCGAAAGGGTTTGCAATGAAAGATCCGCCCCAAAACTTAACGCCGGCTTCTTCGCCAACACGGTTCACACCAACTACGTGAACGCCATTTGCAATGGCATGAGAGCTTTGAATGGTTTGCCAAGCGTTGTGTTGCTCGTCGTTAGTTTCTTGGTCTTGCGTGGTTGCCCAACCTATTGCTGTTGGGTAAAAAAGAATTTCGGCACCCATTAAACTCGTTAATCTGGCGGCTTCGGGGTACCATTGGTCCCAACAGATTAAAACCCCGATGGTGGCAAATTTGGTTTTAAAAACTTTATAGCCTAAATCGCCGGGAGTAAAATAGAATTTCTCGTAAAAACCGGGATCATCTGGAATGTGCATTTTGCGGTATTTACCTAAATAAGAGCCGTCGGCATCTAAAACCGCAGTGGTATTATGATAAATTCCTTCGGTACGTTTTTCAAAAAGTGAAGCAATAATTACAACGCCTAATTCGCCAGCAAGTTTTTGCAAAGCATCTGTTGAAGGGCCCGGAATAGTTTCTGCCAAGGCAAAATTGTTGTAATTTTCTTCATCGCAAAAATATAAAGAGGTGAAAAGTTCCTGTAAACAGATGATATGAGCGCCTTTTTCGGCGGCCTGTCTTATTCTGATGGATGCTTTTTCCAGATTATCTTCTTTATGTGGCGAGCAAGACATCTGCACCAAGCCTAGCTTTACGTTTTTCTTCATGGTATAGTCTTAATAATTTCTGCAAAAGTAAGAAATTGAAATTTATAAATATATGCTCAGTGTTAAATGCAACGGGAATAATTCACATTTATAATCCTGTTAAACATCCAGCAGGAGAAGAGTTATTCGTGTTGTTTAGGAAATAAATACTGACTTGGATAATTTTAGGGTGAAATAATGATATGTTTTCACCCTAAAATCTGTTTAAAATCTACTGGCAATTATGCTATTGATCTATTTCTGTTCCATAAAAAGTAAACCGGGATGCCTAACAAAACAATTATTAATCCCCATCCGCAAGTAGATGCCCTGTAAATCAAGAGATCTATACAAATTGCGGATGCGATAATGATGTATAAAGCAGGTAAAATAGGGTAGCCGAAAGCTTTATAAGGCCGTTCCCAATTGGGTCTTTTCTTTCTTAAAATAAATAATCCAATAATGGTGACGATGTAAAAGAGGAGCGAGGAAAAGGTACAATAATCTAAAAGTTGTCCGTAAGTGCCTGATAAGCACAAAACTGAGACCCAAATTCCCTGTAAAATCAAGGCAAAACCCGGAACGTCCTTTTTGTTTAAAACAGCGGCTTTTTTAAAAAACACACCATCTTTGGCCATTGCATAATATAATCTTGCGCCAGATAAAATGAGTCCGTTATTACAGCCAAATGTGGAGACCATAATTAACAAAGCCATAATGGTAACAGCGCTACTTCCAAATATAATAGATGCCGCAGCAGTTCCCACCCTATCTTGCGAGGCGAATGAAATCCCTCTTTCTAAAACACTAGCGCCTTCTGGCGAGCCGTAGATAGGTAAAAGCATAATGTAGGCAACGTTTGCTAAAATGTACAACACAGTTACAATCAAAGTCCCAAATAATAAACCCAAAGGAATGTTTCTTTGTGGGTTTTTAACTTCACCGGCCGTATAAGTAATGCTGTTCCATGCATCTGCGCTAAATAAAGATCCAATCATTGCGGCGCCCATTGCTCCCCATAAAACAACACCGCTTAATAATTCTTTGGTAATGGTGCCGTCGGCGTTCTTTTTAACACTAAAGGCAGTCCAAAAATCAGCAAGATTTGTTTTAAAGGCATTGCTGTTTAATCCGAAATAAATCCCCAATACAATTAAACCCAATAGGGCTAAAATTTTAGCCAGGGTAAAACTGGTTTGGATGATTTTTGCACTTCTAATCCCCTGTAAATTGATGATAGTTAAAACGGTGATGAGGATTAATGCAAGCAATTGTGTGGCATTAAACTGGAAAAAGCTTAGTGAAAATAGGATATGTGTTTCGTCAAAAAATGGAATGAGCTCGGCAGTGTATTTTGCAAAAGCAATAGCTACGGCGGCAATTACTCCGCTTTGTATCACTGTAAAAACTGTCCAACCATATAAAAATCCGATAAACGGATTAAAAGCTTCTTTGATATAAACATACTGTCCGCCGGCTTTTGGCATCATTCCGGCAAGCTCTCCGTAACTTAAAGCGGCAATTAAGGTAATCACGCCAGTTAAAAGCCAAATCGAAAGAATAATTCCGGGCGAGCCGACCGTTCGGGCCATTTCAGAACTTACCAAAAAAATTCCCGAACCAATCATTGATCCGGCAACAATCATTGTAGAGTCTAGTAATCCCAGCTCTCTTTTCATTTTAGGTGGTGTAGTTGTGTTATCCATATATTTTAAAAATTTAAAGCTATTTAAAAAAATGAATAATACAAGATAAAGGTTTGATAATCAGTAGGCACAACCACTTAAAAATTGCTCTATTTTTATAAAACTTCGTTTAACAATTAATAAATGTTTGGAAATATGATTTTGCCTGTTAAATTTGGAATATTGAGGAAGAACCTAACGCACAAATATTTAACCCTCAATTCTTTTTTATGGAATTTTTACAAACAAATTTAATTTATCTAATACCACTATTAGGTCTCATTGGCATTTTAGTGATGGTTTCTAAATCCATTTGGGTTAGCAAACAAGATGCTGGCGATGCTAAAATGCAGGAATTGGCAGGTTACATCGCCGATGGAGCAATGGCATTTTTAAAAGCCGAATGGAAAGTGTTGAGCATTTTTGTTCTTTTTGCCGGTTCCTTATTGGCCTATTCCGGTACGGTACATGAAATTAATGGCAAAGCAATTCACTCTAGCTGGATCATCGCAGTAGCTTTTGTTATTGGCGCTGTACTTTCTGCCACGGCAGGATATATTGGGATGAGAGCCGCAACAAAAGCGAACGTACGTACCACTCAAGCGGCCCGTACCAGTTTAAAACAAGCATTAAAAGTTTCTTTTACTGGCGGAACAGTAATGGGTTTGGGGGTTGCCGGTTTAGCAATTTTGGGACTAGGAGGATTGTTTATTGCTTTCCTTTCCTATTTCTCTGATTTAGGCGCAGAGACGGTTAAAACCTCAATTGAAGTGTTAACAGGATTTTCTTTGGGAGCAGAGTCAATTGCTTTATTTGCCCGTGTTGGAGGTGGAATTTATACCAAAGCAGCCGATGTAGGTGCCGATTTGGTAGGTAAAGTGGAAGCGGGAATTCCAGAAGACGATGTTAGGAACCCGGCAACAATTGCAGACAACGTAGGAGATAACGTTGGAGACGTAGCAGGTATGGGCGCCGATTTATTTGGTTCTTACGTTGCAACGATTTTAGCCACCATGGTTTTAGGACAAGAAATTGTTGCGGTAGACAAATTTGGTGGGATGTCGCCGATTTTATTGCCGATGGTGATTTGTGGTTTGGGGATTTTATTTTCAATTGTAGGAACTTGGTTTGTAACGATTAAAGACGAAAAATCAAACGTACAAAATGCTTTAAACTTAGGAAACTGGTCATCTATAATTATAACAGCTATCGCATCATTTTTTGTTGTAAAATGGATGTTGCCAGATGTAATGGTTTTACGCGGTTACGAGTTTACAAGTATAAACGTATTTTATTCTATTATTGTGGGGTTAGTGGTAGGTACAATTATGAGTTTAATTACCGAATATTATACCGCAATGGGTAAAAATCCAGTCGATTCTATTGTACAACAGTCATCAACCGGACACGCAACCAATATCATTTCGGGTTTAGCCGTGGGAATGAAATCAACCGTAGTTCCAATTTTAACTTTAGCAACCGGAATTATGTTGTCCTACCATTTTGCCGGTTTATATGGTGTTGCTATCGCGGCTGCCGGCATGATGGCCACCACCGCAATGCAGTTGGCAATTGATGCCTTTGGCCCAATTGCAGATAATGCTGGTGGTATTGCAGAAATGAGCCAGCTTCCACCCGAAGTACGTGAACGTACCGATAATTTAGATGCTGTTGGTAATACAACTGCTGCTACCGGAAAAGGTTTTGCAATTGCTTCTGCCGCTTTAACTTCCTTAGCTTTATTTGCGGCCTTTGTTGGCGTTGCAGGTATTTCTGCAATTGATATTTACAAAGCTCCAGTTTTGGCTGCTTTATTTGTAGGCGGGATGATTCCATATATATTTTCTGCTTTATGTATCCAAGCTGTGGGGAAAGCGGCCATGGATATGGTAAACGAAGTAAGAAGACAGTTCAGGGATATTCCTGGGATTATGGAGTACAAAGCCAAGCCAGAGTATGAAAAATGCGTGGCCATTTCTACAAAAGCATCGATCAGAGAAATGATGTTGCCCGGGGCAATCGCCATTATTACGCCAATTTTAATTGGTTTCGGATTCAGAAATGTTTTTACGGATGCAAGTTCCGCCGAAATGTTAGGTGGTTTATTGGCAGGTGTTACTGTATCTGGAGTGTTGATGGGTATTTTCCAGTCTAACGCCGGCGGCGCTTGGGATAATGCTAAAAAATCATTTGAAAAAGGGGTGTTGATTAACGGTGATATGCACTACAAATCATCAGAACCACACAAAGCATCTGTAACTGGCGATACGGTTGGAGATCCTTTTAAAGATACTTCTGGCCCTTCAATGAACATCCTGATTAAGCTAATGTCAATTGTTTCTTTAGTGATTGCACCTTATATAGCTGTTCCAAATTCTACTTTAGCAAACGAGAATATGCACCACGCAACAGAAATGTTACATGTAGTTTGCGGTAAAGGCGATAAAGTTTGTAGCGAGGCAGAAATGGCTACAATGAAAAAGGAAGGCAAAACTTGCGAGATGACCGATAGCACAAATCATACTGCCGGAATTAAAAGCTGTTGCGAAAAACCCGGTTTAAAAGACCGTTTTAAATAAATTCTTGCTAAAGCAAAAGTCGCTGAACTGCAAATTCAATATTTTTAAGATTCTAATCCCCTTCTTTTAAAGTTGGGGATTTTTTATGATGATTATTGTCTCCACGACGATCGTTAGAAAGATTTCTCGCTCTACGGAGTGGAAAGCAAAAGATTGCATGAGCAGGTAAAGCATAATATAGACCGCGTTTGCCTGAGGACTTTATGTTCCAGCTGGATGAAAAAGAATTTGCTGACTTGAAGTCGCAAAATGCGACTTCAAGTTGGGGAGGTCGTATTTTTACTTCAAACTTCGCCAACAAATCTTACTTCCCACTGACCACCCGAGTTCTGCATCCAAAAATTTAAAATTATCTTTGCAGAAATTTAGGGTATAAGATAATGAGTAAACACGGGAGAATTTTAGTAGCGATGAGCGGTGGCGTGGATAGTTCTGTGGCGGCAGTGATGTTGCATGAGCAAGGTTACGAAGTGATTGGCCTAACCATGAAAACTTGGGACTATGCTTCGTCTGGCGCAAACTCAAAGGAAACCGGCTGTTGCAGTCTGGATTCCATCAACGATGCCCGTTCTTTGGCTGTTGGTTACGGAATGCCTCATTATATTTTAGATATCAGAGACGAATTTGGTGATTTCGTCATCGATAATTTTGTGGACGAATACCTTGCCGGACGCACTCCAAATCCTTGCGTTTTATGCAATACTCACATCAAGTGGGAAGCATTATTAAAAAGAGCCGATAAATTAGATTGCGAATTTATCGCTACGGGGCATTATGCCAACATCCGCCAGCAAGACAGCGGCAGATACGTAATTTCTAAAGGGAAAGACGAAAATAAAGACCAATCTTATGTGCTTTGGGGCGTTTCTCAAGAAAATTTAGCCCGCACCCGTTTTCCTTTGGGTTCTTTTGCCAAATCAGAAATTAGGCAGATGGCTTTGGATATGGGGCAACAGGAATTGGCCAATAAAAGCGAAAGCTACGAGATATGTTTTGTGCCAGACAATGATTACCGAGCATTTTTGAAACACCGCGTACCGCAGTTGGAAGCCGAAGTGGATGGGGGAGATTTTGTGTTAACCGATGGAACCAAAGTGGGCAAACATAAAGGTTATCCATTTTATACCATTGGTCAGCGCCGTGGTTTAGGTGTGGCTTTTGGTCACCCGATGTTTGTCACCCAAATTATGCCCGAAAGCAATACTGTAGTTTTAGGAACGGAGGATGAACTGCAAAGAACGGAGGCTATGGTTAAAAATGTGAATCTGATTAAATACGCTTCAATTCCAGAACCTTTGGAAGCCATCACCAAAATAAGATACAAAGATGCGGGCGCAACCAGCCACATTCAACAAATTGGCAACAATATGAAAGTTGATTTCCACCACGCAGTTTCTGGGATTGCACCGGGTCAATCTGCTGTGTTTTACGAAGGTAATGATTTGCTCGGTGGCGGATTTTTAATGTAATTGTTCTTTTTTGAGCTTCATAATATTAAATTCGCTTTATGTTAAAGCGAATTTTCTTTTTAATGGCTTTTTGTAGCCTGGTTTGGTGTTCTTGCACAAAAGAAAACAACGCTCGGCCTGTTGATTTGCAAACCGAATTTTATCCGCTTAAAGTGGGTTCGGTCTACGTTTACGATGTTGACTCTACAGCATATAGCAATTTTACCGGTGGTAATGTAAACTATAAATTTCAGCTTAAAGACAGTGTTGCAGATACTTTTCTGGATTTAACAGGTCAAACGGTCTATCGGATTGAACGTTACCGAAAAAATAGCACATCAAGTAATTGGGTGATACAACAGGTTTACAGCCGTAACAAAACATTGCGGGCAGGCGAGGAGTTTATCAATAACCAAAGATTTGTGCGCATTGTTTTTCCGCCAATTCAGGGGACTTTTTGGAACGGGAATTCAAAAAACACACTTGGTGATCAACAGTATATTATTGAAGATGGAATTTTGCCTTTAACAGTTAATAATTTAAGTTTCGACAGCACCGTAACCGTAAAGGAAATTGACGAATTTAACCTAATACGTGAAGATTTAGTAAACGACACTTACGCTAAAAACGTTGGTTTGGTGCAAAAAACGGTAAAAGCGGTTGATAAAGATATATCTTCTGGCACAATTACAAACGGTTCCGTTTATAGTTATAAGTTGAGTTTTTATAAAGAAAACTAAATGATTAATTGGTTATATTTTTGAAATGAAATCGATACTTGGATTAATTTCGTAAATCAGGTAATTACAACTTTCATTTTAAAATACCACAACAAATAATGTCTTCTGTCATCAGCGCAAAATTTTCTATACTATTTATCCTTTGTATGTTTTTTAGCATTTTTTCTTTTTCAAAAGTTAAAAAGGAAAAAGATATCGCTTACGCTGATAAAGGAGTCTCAAATTTATTGGATGTTTACCATCAGAAAAATATAAAAACCCCACAGGATGTTATTGTTTTTATTCACGGAGGCTCGTGGAATAGCGGTAAAAAAGATACTTATTGGTTTTTGGCGAGAGCTTTCGCCCGAAAGGGAAAAGTTGCGGTAATCATCAATTATCCGCTTTCGCCCGATGCAAAATACCGAGAAATGGCTTTTGACTGTGCCAGAGCAGTGACGTGGGTGAAGCAAAATATCAGTAAATATGGAGGTAATCCAGATCGTATTTTTGTAATGGGACATTCTGCCGGCGGACATTTAGCCGCTTTAATTGATGCTGATCCAACTTACTTCGGCAAATTTGGCTATCCAAATCCTATTAAAGGAGTAATTTTGAACGATCCGTTCGGGTTAAACATCTATCAATACCTAAAAACGCAAATCAATACAGATGATGAATATGTCCCCGGCTTTTTAAAGGTTTTTACCAGCGATCCCTTAGAGTGGAAAAAAGCTTCGCCCTACAATAAAATTGCGAATATTAAAAATCCGTATTTGATGTTTATGGGCGAAAAAACTTTTGAATCCATTAAACTGCAAACCCCTGCTTTCCGCGATGAAATGCTAAAACAGGGAAAAGAGGTAAAGCTGATAGAGATAAAAGGGAAAAAGCACATTGGTATGATAACCCAAATGATTTTTGGCTGTAACCAGCTTTATGATGATATTATTGGGTTTATGAATAATCATTAAAAGCTTTTTTAATCCATTAAGAAAACTCGATAAAGGAAATATTTTTTAATTAAGCTTTGTTAAATTCTACAATAAACTCACTGCCAATGCCCAATTCTGTAATTAAGCGGATGCTTCCGCCTTGTGCTTCCACAAATTCTTTACTGATGGATAAGCCTAAACCGGTGCCTACTTTTCTTGTTCCGGGTACACGGAAATAACGTTCAAATATTTTGTCTTTATACTCTGGCGCAATACCTTGTCCGCTATCTTTTACAGCAATCTCTACTGTTTTGTCTTTCTGTTTAACAGCTACTGAAATAGAAGAATGATCGTAAGAATAACGGATGGCATTTGAAATCAGGTTAATTAAAACCCATGCTGTTTTTTCGCTATCTGCAATCATCATAACATCATCATCAGCAATTACCTCGAATTTGATATTTCGTGATTCTGCAATGGTTCTGTTAGTTTCAATGGCGTAATTAATGATTTTGAGCGGGTTAACCGCGTGAAGTGCTATTTTAATAGAACCGCTTTCTACCTGGGTCATGTTCAATAATTCACTCGTGATTTTTAAGATGCGTTCTGCATCTTCATCAATACTGCTGATCAATTGTTGTTGGTCTTTATTTAAATCGCCGGTGGCTTTATTTTCCAAAAGTTGCAAACTCATGCGGATTGCTGCAACGGGTGTTTTTAATTCGTGAGAAACATTGGCGATGAAATTGGTTTTGGCAGAGTCTAGCTCTTTAAACGGCGTAACATTCTTCAGCATAATCACCTTTCCGTTTGGTATAGCCATTTTTTCTCCGGTAGGGATCATGCTGATTGGCAAATAAGTTCTTTCAAAATAGCTTTCTTTATCGTCGACAAATATTTTTAGCGTTTTATTCTGAACTGTGTTTTCATTAATAATCACTTTCAAAAGATCGTTTTTAGCAGCTAAATAATTAATTTCTTCACCCAATAATTCCGATTTAGTTAAACCTATCGTTTTTTCTCCCGCGGTATTTACAAAAAGCACTTTCCCGTTTTCATCTAAACCTATTACTGGGTCTGGCATATTTTCTATCAGTGTTTCTATCCGTTTTTTCTGCACTAAAAGTTTCGCCAAGTTGCTTTCGCTATATTCGGATAGCTTTTTTGCCATCTGGTTGAAAGATTTCGCCAAATCTCCAAACTCATTATGCTCCTCAAAATTTACACGTTTGCTATAGTTCTCTTTAGCAATTTCTTCAATGCTTTTTGTGAGTTCTTTTATGGGGTTCGCAATGTTTGCCGGCAGGTTAACCAGCAGCGTAAAAGCGACTAAAAAACACAGGAAAGCGGTTATAGATACCCAAACATTAGCCCTGTCGGCATTAAGTTTTGCATAATCCGACTTTTTACTGATGGCATTCATGTTTAGTTTGATAATCGTAAAAAGTGCAGACTTTATATCAGTTTTTAGTTTTTCGTTTTTGGGTTCAAGCTGGTATTGTTCCCACAATTTTCTGAGTTTAAGAGTTGCTTCATATTCGCCTTTTTCGGTAACGTTTTGCTCTTGTAATTTCAGCAATTCTTCAAACTTGGCATCACTTTTTGGAACGCCAATAATCTGTAGAATGCTATTTGCGTAGGTCAAAGAATTGTAGTTGGCTTTCAGGATATTTTCGGTATCGTGTTTTTGTGCATTGATATTGGTTATCGCTACAAAACCTAGCAATAAAATCAGCAAAAATAGAACGCCCAAACCTAGATTTAATTTAGTTTTGATTTTCATTGGCAACTAAGTTGAAAGTATCACAATATCCACATCTTTTTCGGAAATCTTTTTCATCAAATTTTTAAAAAAGTTGGTGTTGAATAATAAAGAAAAGAAACTAAATTGAGGTTTGCCGATACAAAGTGTGGTGATTTGGCGGTCTATAGTCTGTTTGGCGATTGCAGATGCAATATCATCATCCTGAATTCTGATGATTTCTGCACCCATTTCTGTCGCCAATTTAAAACTGTTAATCAAGTGCCTTTGCTTATCTAACGGGATTCTATTGGAATTTTCTCTGCCGGTTTGGATGTATAAAACATACCATTTGGCATTGTAATAATTGGCTAATCTCGCTACCTTTCTGATGATTCCTTTTGAGGTATTTTCGTTGGCACTGATGCAGGCCATAATTCTTTGCGTTTTATAAATTTGTGTGGAATTGGTTTCTTGCTCTACCTTTCTCACTACTTGCGAAGCCACTTCTTTTAATGCCAGTTCCCGCAGTTGTAAGATGTTGTTTATCTTGAAAAAGTTATTGACTGCCTGTTGAATTTTATCGGCCGTGTAAATTTTTCCTTGTTGCAGTCGCTCAATCAATTCGTCAGCAGTAAGGTCAATATTTACCACTTCATCAGCCATAGCCAAAACACTATCCGGAATGCGTTCTTTAACTTCAATGCCGGTAATTTGGATGATTTGCTGATTTAAACTTTCTAGGTGTTGGATATTTACCGCCGAAATCACGTTAATACCAACATCCAATATTTCCATTACATCCTGCCAACGTTTTTCGTTTTTACTGCCATGTACGTTGCTATGTGCAATTTCATCAACCAAAACAACTTCCGGATGCTCGTTAATAATGGCTTGCACATCCATTTCTTCCAGCTCTTTTCCTTTGTAAAAGATAGTTCTGGTGGAGATAGCCGTTAAACCATCCAAAAGTTGGTGGGTTTCCTCACGGAAATGTGTTTCCACAAAACCAATTTTTACATCGATACCGTTTCGTTGTAAAGCATGTGCATCCTGCAACATGCGGTAAGTTTTACCCACACCGGCACTCATACCAATGTAAATCTTAAACTTACCCCGTTTGGATTGTTTAATTAAGTTCAGAAAATGTTGTGCTTTTTCTTCACTCATTGCTTAAGCTGTTTAAAGCCAAATTTAACTTTAATACATTAACTTTTGATGGGCCAAATAAGCCTAATAGCGGTGTTTCAGTGTTTTGAGCAACAAGGTTTTTTACTTTATCAAAAGGCAACTTTCGTTCATTTGCTACTCTGTTTACCTGTACAATTGCGCTTTCAACGGAAATGTTGGGGTCTAAACCGCTACCGCTTGCGGTTACTAAATCTGCTGGAACATCTTCTCTTTTTACCGCTGGATCTGCTTTTAAAAAAGCATCGATACGACTTTCTACTTCTTTTAAATATGCTGGATTTGATGGGCCCTTATTGCTTCCGCCAGAACCTGCCGCGTTATAATCTACCGCTGATGGACGAGACCAGAAATAGCCCGGCTTGTCAAACTTTTGACTTACATTTTCATAGTAAGTTTTGCCATTAGCTTTTACTAATGTTCCAGCGCCTTTATCAGGCATTAATTGGGCAAATCCCCAAACTATTCCGTTATAAAACACACAGAAAAAAACTAAGCAAACTAGGGTAAGGCGTATCGCCGGAAAAATATTTGTTTTCATTTTATATAAATAAGGAGACTATTAAATCAATTAATTTGATTCCTATAAAAGGCACAATCAGTCCGCCTAAACCGTAAATAAACAGGTTTCTGCGGAGCAATGCACTTGCACCAATCGGTTTATAAGCGACGCCTTTTAATGCCAAGGGAACCAGCATTGGAATAATTAATGCGTTAAAAATTACCGCAGATAAAATGGCGCTCTGCGGACTCCCCAAGTGCATGATGTTTAATGCTTGTAAAGAAGGAATAGCAGTGATGAAAAGCGCAGGAATAATGGCGAAATATTTAGCCACATCATTTGCGATACTGAAAGTAGTCAGCGTCCCGCGGGTCATCAATAACTGTTTTCCAATTTCTACAATTTCAATGAGTTTGGTAGGGTCGTTATCCAAATCAACCATGTTACCTGCTTCTTTTGCGGCCTGCGTTCCGCTGTTCATGGCAACGCCAACATCAGCCTGAGCCAAAGCTGGAGCATCATTGGTTCCGTCGCCCATCATGGCTACCAAACGTCCGTTTTGTTGTTCTTTACGGATGTAGTTCATTTTGTCCTCTGGTTTTGCTTCCGCGATAAAATCATCAACACCTGCTTTTTCGGCTATAAATTTGGCTGTTAGCGGATTGTCTCCGGTAACCATTACCGTTTTAATTCCCATTTTGCGCAAACGCTCAAACCGTTCGCTCATGCCCGGTTTAATAATATCCTGCAATTCTATCACGCCCAAAATCTTTTCGTTTTCTGAAAGTACTAAAGGCGTTCCACCGTTTCCGGATATTAATTTTACAGTTTCTTCTGTTTCAGCAGGAAATATGTTTCCAGCTTTTTGTGCAATGTTACGGATAGCATCAAAAGCACCTTTTCTGATTCGCTGTGTAGCTGTATCTACGCCAGAACTTCTGGTTTCGGCCGTAAAAGGAATAAACTTTAAAGATGAATTTTGGAACTGATTTCTATCGGCGCCAGCTAACTCGGTAATTGATTTGCCTTCTGGAGTTTCATCACTCAGCGAACTTAAAATCACACATTTTGTAAAATGTGCTTCCGTAACTCCATTTGCAGGGTAAAATTTGGTTGCTTTTCTGTTTCCAATGGTGATGGTTCCCGTTTTATCCAACAATAAAACATCGATATCGCCAGCAGTTTCAACCGCTTTTCCACTTTTGGTGATGATGTTTGCTCGCAAAGCTCTGTCCATCCCTGCCACACCAATTGCTGATAACAAACCGCCAATGGTTGTCGGGATTAAACAAACAAAAAGTGCAATAAACGAAGCAATGCTGATGGGTGCATTTGTATAATCTGCAAAAGGTTTTAAAGTGATGGTTACAATGATAAAAACCAAGGTAAAACCTGCCAACAAAATAGTTAAAGCAATTTCATTCGGCGTTTTTTGTCGGCTGGCACCTTCTACCAAAGCAATCATCTTATCTAAAAAACTTTCGCCTTGCGCAGTGGTAGCTCTTACCACAATCCGGTCCGAAAGTACTTTTGTTCCGCCCGTTACCGAACTTTTATCGCCTCCAGATTCCCGGATAACCGGTGCACTTTCCCCGGTAATTGCACTTTCATCAATGGTGGCTAAGCCTTCTATAATTTCCCCATCTGCCGGGATAATATCGCCCGCCGTACAAACAAATTTGTCGCCTTTTTTTAGTTCCGAGGAATTAATTAGCACAATTCCTCCGTTAATGTCCACCATATTTGCAGGTGTTTCTTCTCTGGTTTTGCGTAAGCTATTGGCCTGTGCTTTTCCTCTGGCTTCGGCAATTGCTTCGGCAAAGTTGGCGAAGAGCAGGGTAAAAAATAACACGATAAATACGGTAAAGTTATAAGCAAAACTTCCCTGTGTGCCATTGCCGGTTAAAGCATAAGCAGTAACCACGAGCATAATTACAGTTCCGATTTCCACGGTAAACATCACCGGATTGCGGAACATTAATTTAGGATTTAGTTTTACGAAAGACTGTTTGACAGCCTCTTGCATCAAATCTTTTTGAAATAGCGATTGTTGCGTTTTCATATTCTTGAATAGATATTATCTGAGTGAGAAAAATTCTGCAATTGGCCCAAGGGTTAATGCAGGGAAGAAAGAAAGTGAGGCCAAAATTGCGATGACAGCAAAAACCATTAAACCGAATGTTGCGGTATCTGTTTTTAAAGTTCCGTTGCTTTCTGGAATGTATTTCTTTTGGGCCAATAAACCCGCAATGGCAACCGGGCCAATAATTGGCAGGTATCTGCCTAAAAGCATAATTATTCCGCAGGATATATTCCAAAAAATGGTATTGTCTCCCAAACCTTCAAATCCGCTTCCGTTATTTGCTGATGACGACGTGAATTCGTAAAGCATCTGGCTGAAGCCATGATAACCAGGATTTGATAGCCAAGTGCCATAAGTTTCGGGATTTTGCGAAAGTAGAAAGCTGGAGATTGCGGTTCCGCCGAGAATAAGCAAGGGGTGAAGCAGAGCAATCACCATAGCAATTTTCATCTCTTTGGCTTCAATTTTTTTTCCTAAAAATTCGGGCGTTCTTCCAACCATCAGCCCGCTGATAAAAACGGCGAGGATAATAAAAATATAAAAGTTGAGAAATCCGACACCTACGCCTCCATAAAAACAGTTAACCATCATCCCAAGCATGGTCAACATTCCTGTTAAAGGCGTGGCGCTATCATGCATGGAATTTACAGAACCGTTACTGGTTACCGTGGTATTGATGGCCCAATAAGCCGACGCTGCACTGCCAAACCTCACTTCTTTGCCTTCCATACTACCCAGTTTTTGGGAGATTCCCATTTTTGCAATTGCTGGGTTGCCAGCCATTTCCTGGTGGACTGCTGGAACCATCAAGAGCAGAAAACCTAAAGTCATTACCCCGAAAATGGTGTATGATAGTTTTTTACGTTTTAGTACAAATCCCAAAGCAAAAATTAATGCCATCGGAATCAAAACAATAGATATGGTTTCAATGATGTTAGTGAAGTAGTTGGGGTTTTCTAAGGGATGTGCCGAGTTGGCACCAAAAAAACCGCCCCCGTTTGTGCCTAGTTGCTTAATAGCAAGAAATCCCGCTACCGGTCCTCTGCTTACCATTTGTGTATCGCCCTGCAAAGTGATGATGGTTTGTTTGCCTTCAAACGTCATCGGCACACCGTTAAACAAATAAACTAAAGCGACGATAAGAGCAATAGGGAATAAAATTCTGGTACAGGTTCTAACAAAATAGCTGTAGAAATTGCCTAAATCTTCTTTAGCATCCTTTTTCATTGCGTTGAAAACGATGGCGCAAATTGCTATTCCCGTAGCGGCGCTAATAAACTGCCATAACATTAAGGTCATCTGACCCAAATAGGAGAGGCCAGTCTCTCCGCTGTAATGCTGTAAATTGGTGTTTGTAACAAAACTAACCGTGGTATTGAAAGCCAAATCTGCACTCATGGAGGGGTTTGCATCCGGATTTAACGGCAACCATGCCATATTACTAAGTATAAACATCGAAATCAGAAACCAAATAAAATTGATGGTCAACAATGCCAGTAAACTTTGTTTCCAGTTCATTGGTCGGTTTTTATTGATTCCCGACATTTTAAAAAATAGGTTGTCTAATCCATTAAACACGTTGCTAAGGCTTTTTTTGTCATATTCAAAAACACCAGCTATGTATTTGCCTAATGGAATTGCCAGCAATACCAGCAATCCGAACATTAAAATAATTCCTAAGATTTCCGTATCCATAATTATGAAAAACAAGTGTTAAACAAATAAATACAAACAGCGTAAATCGCATAAATTGCGATGAATATGATGATGAAAAGCAAAATCTCTGAGAAAATACTTTTGTTGATGGGATGTGTTTTTGTTTTCATTGTTTTAAAATTTTTCGGGTTTCAGCAGTACATAACACATGTAAATAAAGACCGCCATAGAGATGATAAATAGGTACAACATGATTTAAATGTTTTGAAAGAAGTGGATGGATAGATAAAATAACCAGTATAGCAAAATACCTAAGGCCAGCACAATGATAAATTCCATGATTTTAATATTTATATATGCCAGCACCTTTGCAATCAAAAGACCGAAGCAGATGATTTTATGATAAATAATTGAAAATCAATTGATAAGATGTTTTTCGGAAAGCTTTAAAAAAGAAAACCCTTTCGTTTTGAAAGGGTGCATACTATCGTTTTGATAGGGTAGTGCTTTTACCGGAGTTGATATTCCTCTAACTTTCGGTAAAGTGTGGTTAGCGCAATATTGAGTAACCTTGCGGTTTCTGTCTTGTTGTTTTTGGTATGATGAAGTACTTTTTCGATGTGCTTTTTTTCTGCGCTTGCCAGTTCAAAGTCAGAAAGTTCTTTTTGCTGAGTGGTGTTAAAATTTGGCGGAAGTGCATCCATTGTCACCAAATTTGAGTCAGTTAAAATAACCGCTCGTTCCACGGTATTTTTAAGTTCTCTGATATTACCGTTCCAGGGATGGGCTAACAGCGCTTGAACGGTTTGCTGATTGAAAGACTGAATTTGCTTTTTTGCTTTTTTTGAAAACACGGAAAGAAAATGAGCGGCCAACACCAAAATATCTTCGTTTCTTTCTCTTAATGGTGGCAGATGAATCGTAAAAACCGACAATCTGTAATAAATATCTTCTCTGAAATTTCCGTTCTTAACTTCTTGCTGTAAATCTCTATTGGTGGCCGAAATAATTCGTACATCCACTTTAGTGATTTTACTGTCACCAATTTTAATGAGTTCACCACTTTCTAAAATCCGTAATAATTTGGCTTGTAAATCAAGGTGTAACTCTCCAACTTCATCTAAAAAAATTGTTCCATTGTTTGCTTCTTCAAATAAGCCTTTCTTATCTTTTTGAGCTCCCGTAAATGCTCCGGCTTTATGCCCAAACAATTCGCTTTCTAATAATTCTTTAGAAAAAGCAGCACAGTTTATCGCAACAAAATTTTGTTTTTTCCTTTCGCTGGCATTGTGGATTGCATTGGCGAAAATTTCTTTTCCTGTTCCGGTCTCGCCACTTAAAAAAACGGAGGTATTTGTTGGGGCAACTTTTTTGGCAAGTTCAATGGCTTGTTTTATTTCTTTTGATGCACCTAAAATCTGTTCAAATGTGCCAATATCAATTTTATGTTTGTCTGTATTTAAAACCGAATTGGTTTGAGATTTTTCACAGGCTTTTGCAAGTAAGGGCAATATCTTTTTATTATCGTCGCCTTTAGTTATATAATCAAAAGCACCGTTTTTTATCGCCTGCACCCCGTCAGGGATGTTTCCGTAAGCAGTTAGCAGTATAATTTCAATCTGTGGATAATCCAGTTTTATTTTCTCGGCTAAGTTTACGCCGTTTGCATCTGGTAATTTTACATCGCAAAGCACCACATTAATATTTTCACGGCTTAAAATTTGCAAACCTTCTTTTGCTTCTGCCGCTTCTCTTACTTCATAGCCTTCCAACTTTACAATCCGGCCAAGTAAATTTCTCAGCTTTTCTTCATCATCTATGATTAATATTTTTGGATGCATTAGCGCAACGTTAAAATTTAATGGTTCAAATATAGATTTTTTAATACTACAGCTACTTCCCTAAAACGTGATAACTGCTAATTTTATCCATAGCAATGATAGCAACACCGTTTTCATCAGTAGAGATGATTTTGTCAAATTCGGCATTGAAAACTACTTCTTCTGCTTTATAAGATGTTCTGGAATGTACCGTTTGAGAAAATGAATCGTCGAAAGCCTTCAGCATCACTACAAATTCTGCTTGCCCTTCAATTAAATTTTGTGGGCTGAGTTCTTTTAAAGGACTGTTCTCGGTAATGGGATGAACAATGGTCCAGCTCAAAGTCAACAGGTTGATTTCATCACGTTCTAACTCTAAAGGAAGAAAACGTCTTATAACTTTACCGTCTTCTAAAATATTGATACTGATTAAAACGCTTATTTTTAATTCGATGAGTTGGTTACTGCGGAAATTTGCAAACCGGAACATGTATGCGGTAATATCCCGATAAGGCGAAACCAAAATGTTTTCACTATATGTTATTTTTGCACTCGGTCTCGAAAATCTTCCGTACAGTAAACCGGTTGCCAAAGCAAAAGTTAGCAAACCAAGCATAGATTCTATGGCCGCAATAATACTTGTTGCAAATCCTTGCGGACTTAAATGCCCGTAACCTACTGTTGAAATTGTTTGTGCTGAAAAGAAAAAAGCATCAAAAAAGTGGTCTCTAGCGGTAATTCCGGTTTCTCCTTGAATATGCTCAATCCCTAAAGCAACGTATATAGACGCAAAAAAAACATTTATAGCCAGATAGGAGAGCAGGATAATTGACCAAAACTTCCGCCACGACATGTTAATTAAAGAATTGTAAGCTTCGTGTGGCTTAAAAAATGGCAAACCTTTTCTGATAATATTTGAACTGCCATCTTTATTCAGCATACGCTGGTTATTTTGGGTAGGTATTTTACCAAAACCCAAGTCTTCGTTTATTTTAGCTTTACCTCTTAATTTAATCATTCATTAATTTTGTTTTTAATTTTTAAGATATTTAAAAAATCGCCATATTTGCTACACAAAATGAGAAACGTAAATATAAATACAATTTGGTGGTGGCATTACGAAAATTCGTAGGGCAAACCATATTTTTATATTTTTAACCAAATACATAAAAGGGTTGCCAGTGGTAACCCTTTTTTTATGATATAAACAGAGAAAATGAAAGCAATTTTAAATCATCTATTCGAGCATAAAACATTCAGTCAAGCAGAATCTAAAGAGATTTTGACCAATATATCATCAGGTAAATACAACGGTTCGCAAATGGCGGCTTTTATGACGGCTTATTGCATGCGAAACATCACTGTGGATGAACTTCAGGGTTTTAGAGAAGCCATGCTGGAACTTTGTTTACCCATAAATTTAAATAAAGATTTCAACTTGGTGGATTTGTGCGGAACTGGTGGCGATGGAAAGGATACCTTCAATATTTCTACTTTGGCGTCTTTTGTAGTGGCGGGTGCAGGTTATCATGTAGCAAAACACGGTAATTATGGAGTTTCTTCTGGCTGTGGTTCTTCTAATGTGATGGAGTTTTTGGGATATAACTTTACTAATAATGAGAATTTACTGAAGCAATCTTTAGATAAAGCAGGAATTTGCTTTTTACATGCACCGCTATTTCATCCGGCTATGAAAAATGTGGCACCAATCCGAAGAGAGTTGGGTGTTAAAACTTTCTTCAATATGTTGGGTCCAATGTCTAATCCGGCAAAACCGCAAAACCAATTGGTGGGTGTTTTTAGTTTGGAGCTTGCCCGACTTTATGCTTATCTGTACCAAAATTCTGATAGCAATTATACCATTCTTCACGCTTTGGAAGGTTATGATGAAGTTTCCCTGACTTGTAATTTCAAAACTTTCTCCAACAAAGGTGAAAAAATGAACGACCTGGGCAGCCTAGGTTTTGAGAAAATTGATGCTGAAACAATTAAAGGTGGTTCAACGGTTGAAGATTCTGCTAAAATATTTGTTGATGTTTTAGATAATAAAGCTACTACAAACCAAAATAACGTGGTGCTGTGCAATGCCGCTTTGGCTATCCAAACCATTAATCCTGATAAATCATTTGCCGATTGTTTTTATGAAGCCGAGCAAGCTTTGCTCTCAGGTAAGGCAAAAAAATCTTTCACTCAATTATTGCAGGTAAAATAATGAGCGATTTGAAAGTTAAAATTTGTGGGATGAAAATCCCGGAAAATATCAAAGCAGTTTCGGGCTTAAATCCCGATTTTATGGGCTTTATATTTTATCCGCCATCAAAGCGGTTTATAGGATTGGAGCTGGAAAGAAACCACCTGAACGCCATCGGTAAAGAAATTATTAAAACAGCCGTTTTTGTAAATGCTACAATTGATGAAGTAATTGAATTTGCTAAAACTTACGGAATGCAAGCCGTTCAGCTTCACGGAAACGAAAGTCCCGAATTTTGCCAGCAAGTAAAAGACGCAGGTTTTTTTACCATAAAAGCTTTTGGTGTGGATGATACTTTTGATTTTGGGGTGTTAAATCCCTACCGAAATCCTGTCGATTTATTTTTGTTCGATACCAAAACCGAGCAACATGGCGGAAGTGGAAAAACTTTCCGATGGCAACTCTTGGAAAACTATATATTAGAAAAACCGTTTATGTTAAGCGGAGGAATAAGTTTAGAAAACCTGGACGAAGTTTTAACTTTAAGCCATCCGCAGTTTTACGGAATTGACATCAATTCGAAGTTTGAAATTGAGCCTGGATTAAAAGATATAGAAAAGCTGGAAACAGCATTTGAAAAATTAAAAAGATAGAAAATGAATTATAGAATTGATGATAGAGGTTATTATGGCGATTTTGGAGGGGCCTACATCCCTGAAATGCTGTATCCAAACGTAGAAGAATTAAGAACCAAATATTTGGATATTATTGCCCTTCCGGAGTTTAAAGCAGAGTTTGATTCGTTGATGAAAGATTACGTTGGTAGGCCTTCACCTTTGTTTTTAGCACAGCGTTTGTCCGATAAATACGGAGCAAAAATTTATTTGAAAAGAGAAGATTTAAACCATACCGGGGCGCATAAAATCAACAATACCATTGGGCAGATTTTATTGGCAGAAAAGTTGGGTAAAAAACGCATCATCGCAGAAACTGGTGCTGGTCAACATGGTGTGGCAACTGCAACCGTTTGTGCGCTTAAAGGTTTGGAATGCGTGGTTTATATGGGCGAAGTGGACATTGAACGCCAAGCGCCAAACGTTGCCCGTATGAAAATGATGGGCGCAAAGGTGGTTCCGGCGAGTTCTGGAAGTAAAACCCTAAAAGATGCCACCAACGAAGCCATGCGAGACTGGATTAACAATCCAGAAGATACGCATTATATTATCGGTTCGGTAGTTGGGCCGCATCCTTATCCCGAGATGGTTTCTAAATTCCAATCCATCATCTCCGAAGAAACAAAAAAGCAGTTAATCGAGCACACTGGTAACGATCAGCCAAATTATGTGTTGGCTTGCGTAGGAGGCGGAAGTAATGCGATGGGCATGTTCTATCATTTTTTGGATGATGAAAATGTGAAATTGATTGCCGCTGAGGCTGCCGGTTTAGGCGTAAATTCCGGACATTCTGCCGCAACTTCTGCATTAGGTAAAGAAGGCGTTTTACATGGTTCCCGTACCATTTTAATGCAAACTAATGATGGGCAGGTGGTAGAACCTTATTCCATTTCTGCAGGTTTGGATTATCCGGGAATTGGTCCTCAACACGCCCATTTACATAAAGTTAAAAGAGTAGAATATGTGAGCATTACCGATGATGAAGCCATGCAGGCCAGTTTATTGTTAGCTAAAATGGAAGGAATTATCCCGGCCATTGAATCGGCTCATGCGCTAGCGCAATTAGAAAAAATGACTTTTAAAAAGGATGATGTAGTGGTGGTTTGCCTATCAGGAAGGGGAGATAAAGACCTTGATACTTTTATGAAATATTTTAATTTGTAATGAAGGTGTAAGGGAAAAGGCGTGAGGTATAAGGGCTGGACGAATTAAATTTAGTGCTCGATTTTGAACCTCAAACCCCAAACCCTAAACCTCAAACCTTAAACAAATGAACAGACTAAACAAACTCTTCGCAGAGAAGAAAGAAAATATATTATCTATTTATTATACAGCTGGTTACCCGGAAATTGGGGCGACTTTAAAAATTGCGCAGGCTTTAGAAAAAGCTGGTGCCGATTTTTTAGAAATTGGTTTCCCTTATTCAGACCCTGTGGCCGATGGCCCAACCATACAGCACAGTTCGCAGGTTGCTATTGAAAACGGAATGACCTTGCAAGTGCTTTTTCAGCAACTGAAAGATTTACGTCCGCAAGTGAAAATCCCCGTTTTATTGATGGGTTATGTAAACCCGATGTTGCAGTATGGTGTAGCTAATTTTTGTAAAGATGCAGCAGAAGCCGGTGTAGATGGAATTATTGTCCCGGATTTGCCCTTGTACGAATATGAAGAATTGTACAAAGACGAATTTATAAAAAACGGATTGAGCAATATCTTTTTGGTCACGCCTCAAACTTCCGAAGAGCGCATCCGTAAGATTGATGAGCTTTCTAACGGTTTTATCTATCTTTTATCCTCATCTGCCACTACCGGAAAAGATTTAAACCAGTCCGACGAAATAGGCAAATACTACGAAAGGGTAAAAGCAATGAAGCTGAAAAATCCTTTGATTATCGGTTTCGGTATTTCTGATAAGCTGAGCTTTGACCGAGCGAATAGCTATGTTAATGGCGCAATTATGGGAACCGCATTTGTAAAAACCATCGGTAATAAACAAGATTACCTTTCGCATATTCCAGAATTTATTACCAAGATAAAAGGAGTTTAATCCTTTTATCTTGCGTTATTTAACGATCGCGTCATGTCGAGCGGTAGCGAGACATCTCATCTTGAAAGTTTCCCTTGCTTGT
Source organism: uncultured Pedobacter sp. (assembly GCF_946480185.1). The sequence goes on from NZ_CAMLIG010000022.1 coordinate 29,161, forward strand.
GTGATGTCTCCTTGCGTCGACATGACGGAAAGGGCGCCCTTTCGCTCAAACAAATAACTTATAAAGAATTTCACAATATAAACTTATACAGTATTTAAGAAATCTTTTATATTTGCACCGCATAAAACAGTTCTAAATAAAATGTAGGATTCAATTTCTTTTCAGACGATAACAACAACAGAGCACCCCGCTTTGTGATTATTCATGCTAAAAGAAATTTTTATGCTAATTCTACAAGATATCACCTATCAACATTCAAACAAGGATTTGTTGTTCAGCAACGTCAATCTTACCATACATAACAAAGAAAAAATTGCCCTTATCGGTAATAACGGTTCGGGGAAATCAACGCTGTTAAAGCTTATTAACGGAGCTCTAAAACCTACCCACGGAAAAATAAAAGCTGAAGTAAAACCATATTTTATCCCCCAGATTTTCGGTCAGTTTGATAATTTTACCATCGCCGAGGCATTGAACATTGATGCCAAACTCAAAGCGTTGCAAGCAATTTTGCAAGGGAGTGCCAGCGAAGAAAACTTTAATGATTTGGCCGATGACTGGACCATTGAAGAGCGGTGTAAAGAAGCTTTAAGCGACTGGGAACTCGAAGATTTAACGCTGTCCCAAAAATTATCAACGCTTAGTGGCGGACAAAAAACGAAAGTTTTTCTTGCGGGAATAGCGGTTCATAAACCTCGGTTTATTTTAATGGATGAACCTAGCAACCACTTAGATGTTGCCTCTAGAAAATTGCTGTACGAATTTGTACAATCGGCCACCGCAACCTTGCTATTAGTTAGTCATGCTAAAAAATTGCTGAATTTGTTAGATAAGGTCTGCGAACTTAATAGCGCTGGAATAACTGTTTACGGAGGTAATTACGATTTTTATTTGGAGCAAAAGGAGGTTGAGGTAAATGCGCTTAACCACGATTTAAAAAGTAGGGAAAGAGCTTTAAAAAATGCCAAAGAAAAGGAACGCGAAGCAACCGAAAGGCAACAAAAGCTGGATGCCAAGGGAAAGAAAAAGCAGGAGAAAGCGGGTGTTTCACGTATTATGATGAATACCCTAAGAAACAAAGCAGAAAATAGTACCTCCAAATTAAAAGGAGTACATACTGATAAAATTAATGGCATTGCTCAGGAACTACAACAGTTGCGCTCCAACATTCCAGATATTGATAAAATGAAATTTGGTTTTGAGGATGCCGATCTGCACACTGGTAAAACCTTATTCGAAGCGATAAATATCAATTTCGCTTACTCAAACCAATATCTCTGGAAAAACGACTTAAATTTTTTAATTAAAAGCGGCGAAAGGATTTTGTTGAAAGGTTCAAATGGTTCAGGAAAAACTACGCTGATCAAACTTATTCTCGGAAGTTTGCGGGTGAGCAGAGGTGTTTTGAAAAGGCAAATCATTAAATCTGTTTATATTGATCAGGATTATTCTTTGGTTGATAACCAACTAAATGTTTATGAGCAAGCACAAAAGTTTAACGACAGTGCTTTGCAGGAACATGAGATAAAAATTAGGCTCAACCGGTTTTTGTTTACAAAAGAAACTTGGGATAAGCCTTGCCGAAATTTAAGTGGCGGAGAAAAAATGCGCTTGTCGCTCTGTTGCTTAACCATCAGTCAAAAATCTCCAGATTTAATCGTATTGGACGAACCCACAAATAACTTGGATATTCAAAACATCGATATCATGGTTACTGCCATTAACAATTATCACGGGACATTAATTGTGGTATCTCATGACGAGCATTTTTTATCGGAGATAAATATTGGTAGGGAGTTGGTTTGTGGAGCTAAAAATAATTGATCATTTACCAATTATTTTCGTTTAAGCTCGTAAAAAAGTACCGCTATGCCGCACTCAAATGGAATTGCTTTTATTAAATTTAAATTTTGTGTGCCTTCCAGTTCTTTGAAGATGGGCATGCCGTTCCCAATTGCAGTAGGGTTAATGAGCAAATGTAGTTCATCAATTAGCTTGTTTTTAATAAGCGCAGAAACAAAGCCTGCACCGCCATAAACGATGATGTCTCCACCGTCCTGCTTTTTTAATTTAGTAATTTGGTCAACTAAGTCGCCATTTGCAATAGTCGTGTTGCTCCATTCAGATTTTGTTAGGGTATTTGTAAATACTATTTTTGGGGTTTCTACTAGTTTTGTTGAACCTTCTTCCGGACCATTGGGGTTTTTGTACGCAGCAGTCCAATAGGGTATAAAACCTTCTGCCAGTTTTCGCCCAAGAATTATGCAGTCAACAGGCTCGGTAATTTCTCTTATATAATCTTTAAGATTGTCATCCCAATTTTCAACCATCCATTCCATCTCATTATTTGGACCCGCAATAAAACCATCAATGGTCATTACAACTTGGAGCTTCAATTTTCTCATAGTGTTAACTGTTATATATCATTAGGGATTCGTTTTACGGTATTGAATTTAACTGACGATTACTTTTGGTTGTTGAGGTAGCGGTTTGGCGGGTTTGAGAATTTGCGGTTTTACTTGTAGAAACTCTGTCGCACCCCACAAAACTAAATAAAATAAAGTGGAGGAAGTGAGAGCACTTCGCCCGCAATTTTGCAAACCTGTGGTTAGCGGTAGTGTTTTTTATTTTTAAGTTTCAAGCAAGTGGATCGCAATATTACTGGGATATATTGAATCATACAAAATTTTTGATATGATTCCACCTCCAACTATCATTGATTCTTTGTTTTTTGGATTAGTTAGTTTAATTGCTCTTTTGTTGAATATAAACATCACTTTCATTTTTTCGCGTTGTTTCAGTTTCATAGTTTCTTTTTCACTTAATAGTTCAACGTCAAAACCAATGTCTTCGAATATTTGATTTAATGCGTCAATATTTAATCCTATAATCAATTTTAAATCTCCCACTAAAATGTCTATCATAAATTCTGGAGAAATTGGCTTTGCAAAAAGTGGCTCAGAAATATTGCCCGTGATAGAGATAAAATCGGTTATTACATAATTGTCCGTTTCTTTGCTAAGAATTTCTTTTATTAGAAATGGTGCCATTAACTTTCCTTCGTCGCGATATAGACCAATATGTATGCATCCTCGATCAATCACATCATAAGCCCAAGTAGAAGACTTAAGCTTTCCTAATAGATTTTCAAATTCGTGAGAATAATAAACCGTTGATTTTTTTGGTGTGGAAACAGTTATTTTTTCTCCTGTTTTCGGATCGCTTCCTTGATCATTATTTATTACTTCAACAGCCCGGCCCGCTCTTTCTTGTTGACGCAATACTCTATCTAATTGCTTAATTGTATTTAGGTCGAATGTTGATATTTCTTCTTCGATTTCTTGCAGATGAGAATCAGGATTATGTATTTTCTTTACTAAATCAGCGATTTTAGCATTTACTGTACCTTGTTTTAGTTCCATTAAGCTTAAGCCTCTAGATGTTCTTACAAGTAAATCTCCAATCTGTACAAAGTGAGTTAAATCTGATATAAGAGCAAAGTTTTCGTGAAGTTGGTTGATTTTTGATGCAACAGTAATTGCGTGAGTTAGATTTGACGAATCAAGTTGTTTTATGGACTCCCCTACATAGAGGCGTCTTGAAATATGAATTTGAGCACCTATTAACTGCCAAGCTATTCCATCCGCAATATGAGAGTATGCGCTTAACCTATGTTCAATTACTGATATGATGTGTCCAATTTTTTTAGATGCGTCTTTGTTCCTTTGTCTTCGAGTTTCTTTTAGCTCAAATTTTTTTTCACGTAGTAATTTTTGGTAATAGAGAACTTCTTCTATAATTATTACTTGAGCCAATTTGAATCCTTCATGACATTTTTCTGTGAATAATTTCTTGACTTCTTTATTCCAATTTTTCGGCGATAAAAACTTATCGATATACGGTGTAACGGCATCAATCCCATAGCTAAAAGCTAAGTCGCAAATTTCTCGTAACTTATTTTTGTGTTGTTCTTTTGATTTCATACGACTGGTTTTGCCTGATGTTGAGGGAACATTACCGCTAACTTATATATACATGCCTCCATTTGTTCTCCAGCTCCAACAATTCGGCGGTATTGAACAACAATTTTACTTTTATAAATATATTGATTTTACAAATATTAGTCTATTTTCAACGTTTCAGAACAGCAAAATCCTTTTCCAGCCAATTCGTCATATATTGCTACATATCATCTTCGTACCATGTTCGCAAATCGTCGCCTATAAAGAGCCACGGGGAAATAGCGGAGGAAGCCAGGAGGAAAGGTAGGCTTATGGTGCAGTAAAGGCGGAGTTGGGGTGGACTATAGGTGGACTTATAAAAAGAAATTTTAATGGATAAAAGGAGTTTTTGGTAAATTATAGAGGATATCAAATATACGAAAAAGCAAGATAATTCAGAACAAACTCCTCAGGATTTGCAACGAACCTCTTTTAAAAGATGCCGCAATTCATCTTGCTTTTGTGATATCTTCTTGGCCGACATGACGCTACAGGGGCTTTTACTTTCAAGTTTTACTTTTTACACTCAGCTCTTCACCTTCAACTTTTTACCCATATACTTCAAAATTACATATCCTAATATACCGGCACTCACAGAAGCAATTAAAATAGAAAACTTTGCCTGTGTTTGATGCCCGATATCATTAAATGATAATAACGCAATAAAAATAGACATGGTAAATCCAATTCCACCCAATATGCCTAAAGCAGCAATTTGCGACCATTTGGTTTTTGCCGGTAGCTTACTTAATTTTAGTTTAACGGATAGCCACGAGAAAGAAAAAATTCCCAACGGTTTCCCTATTAATAAACCGCAGATGATGGCCACACTTACACCAGAATTAATATTTGAAACCATCTCCGATTCAAACTTAATATTGGTATTGGCAATGGCGAAAATCGGCATAATTAAAAAGTTTACCGGCTTTACCAAAAGATGCTCCAAGCGCTCTAGCGGAGATGTTTGTGCGGTGTCGTTTGTAGGGATGGTGAAAGCTGTTAAAACTCCCGCAATGGTCGCGTGGATCCCAGAATGATGGATAAAATACCACATAAAAATTCCAGGGATGATGTAAAAATAAATCTTTTTTACACCAAAATAATTGAAAGCAATTAGCAAAGCAAGCACAATTGCCGCATAACCCAAATATTCGAAATGCATTTCTTTCGAATAAAATATAGCAATTACCAATATGGCGCCTAAATCATCAACAATGGCTAGAGCGGTTAAAAATACTTTTAAAGAATTAGGAACTTTGCTTCCTAACAGTGATAAAATTGCAATGGCGAAGGCAATATCCGTTGCCATTGGAATTCCCCAGCCGTGACCGGTTTCTGCGCTATGGTCTATCGCAAAATAAATCAAAGCGGGTAAAAGCATCCCGCCGAAGGCGGCAATAATGGGCAAACTTGCTTGTTTAATGCTTGATAATTCGCCTTCAACCAATTCCCTTTTAATCTCCAGCCCAACCATCAAAAAGAAAATGGCCATTAAACCGTCGTTAATCCATAAAATAATTGGGTATTTTAAATCGACTGAGCTGTTTTCGAACCCTAAATTTAGCGCAAGAAAATCCGCAAAGTTTTTTCCTAACGAAGAGTTTGCGATAATTAAACTTATTACTACACAGATAAGAAGTAAAACCCCACCGCTTGATCCTGATTTTAAAAAGGTTTTAAAAGGTTTTAAATTAATGATGTTAGCCATACCTGCTAAAATAACAAATGCAGTAATAACAATTTTGGGAAAAATGAGAAAATCAACCTAAATAAAAAACTTTCTTGCAAAGAAGAAGATGATTTCTAATTTAAGGAGAGAAGATTATAGATAATCTTCCAATATTCCTTTTCCCTCTCTAATAATTTCGAAATCGCCATTTGTACAATCAACAACGGTTGATGCTTGATTGTCTCCGTAACCGCCATCAATCACCAAATCTACTTTGTCTTCATATTTTTCGTAAATCAGTTCGGGGTCTGTGGTGTATTCCAAAATCTCATCTTCATCGCGAATAGAGGTTGAAAGTATTGGATTTCCAAGCATTTTAACGATTTGGCGGGCAATGTTATTGTCTGGAACCCTAATACCTACTGTTTTCTTTTTGCTCGACAACAATTTGGGTACTTGGCTATTTGCGTTAAATATAAAAGTGAAGGGTCCAGGTAGAGCTTTTTTAAGCACCCGAAAAACAGTATTGTCAATAGGTTTTATGAAATCGGAAATATGGCTTAAATCATAACAGATAAAGGAGAAATTTGCTTTTTCTGGTTTTATGCCACGTAATTGTGCAATTCTTTCTATCGCTTTATGGTTAGTGATGTCGCAACCTAAACCGTAAACAGTGTCGGTAGGGTAAATGATGATTCCGCCTTTTTTTAAAACAGTTACAATTTGTTCCAAAACTTTTTCATTCGGATTTTCTTCGTACAAACGGATCAACATCGCTTTAAAAATTTAATAATAAACAAAGTTATGGATATTTATCTATCAAATACGTTATTCGTTTGTAAACAAACTTTGGTCGTATAAAACGCTTACTGTACTTTAATTAAGACGAAAAATAGTGGTTTAAAAGCGTTAAACCGCTGTTTTGATTTTAAATTGACTATTTTTAAATTTTGGCACTTCGTTGGTAAATAGTTTTTAAACCATTTAAAAATAATTATTATGAAAGCTGCATCAACTCAAAACATTAAAAATTTACTTGCAAATTTTGATTCTCAATTATTATCAATTTTGAAAGACGATTTACGTAAACAAAATCAAAAAGTGACTGCCACTTTGATTAACATGGCAACCAGAACTTATGATAATGAGTTGTTGGCAATTATAAAAGCTGATATTGATAAAATAAAAGCATCAATAAACAGTTCACAAAATTCTTTAGCTAAAGCGGGATAATTTTTTTATCGGTTTGTATTTTCTATAAAAAATCTATCCGGTAAACGCATTTAAAATAAATTACGTTTATTTGATTATGCTTAGTAAAGTTTTACCCAAAAAAGGAACATTGCTCATATCAGAACCGTTTATGGCCGATGCTAATTTCAAACGTACGGTTGTTTTGATTACAGAAAATAACGCGGAAGGAACGGTAGGTTATGTGCTTAACCAAAAAAGCGATCTTTTACTGAAAGATGTAATAGCTGAGTGCTGGGATGCTGATATGCGGATTTTTATAGGCGGACCTGTTGCAAATGATACTTTGCATTTTGTGCACAATGTTCCAGATAAGATTATCGGAGGAATTGATCTAGGAAACGGTTTGTTTTGGGGTGGCGATTTTGAAAATTTGAAAACTCAGATTAATAATTATAATATCAGAGACGAAGAAATTAAGTTTTTTATAGGATACTCTGGATGGTCAAAAGATCAGTTAAAAGACGAATTGGAAATAAACGCTTGGATTGTTTCTGATAAATTTAATCCGGATATGGTTTTGGATGATTCCGAAATTGACCTTTGGAAAGAAGCAGTTTTAAATATGGGCGTAAAATACGCCCACATCACAAATTTCCCGAAAGACCCAACGCTCAATTAAAAATTAGAAGGATAACCTTCGGATTTTAAACTTTCAGCAGATTCTTCTACCTTAATTTTTAAATCATTTTTAAAAGCAATTACATTTTTAGCGATGTTTTCGTCGGCGATACTTAATATCTGAGCGGCCAAAATCCCCGCATTTTTTGCCGCGTTTAACGCAACTGTTGCAACTGGGATGCCGTTCGGCATCTGCAAAATGGAAAGAACAGAATCCCAACCATCAATAGAATTACTTGACTTTACCGGCACACCAATAACTGGCAAGGATGTAATAGAAGCCACCATTCCCGGTAAATGCGCAGCGCCACCGGCACCAGCAATAATTACTTTTAAACCTCTGTCAATTGCGGTTTTTGCGTATTCAAACATCCTTTCTGGCGTACGGTGGGCAGAAACAACGGTTAACTCATATTCTACACTTAAGGTTTTAAGTACGTCTGCAGCTTCGTTCATAATGTTTAAATCAGACTTACTGCCCATGATGATGCCAACTTTTGCTTTGCTCATATTATACTTTTACTTTAATTGTTTCTTTAATAAATTTTGCCGTTTCAATAGCTTTTTGTCGGTCTTCATCTATAATGGTAATATGGCCCATTTTACGGAATGGTTTGGTAAATTTTTTTCCGTAAAGATGAACGTAAACACCTTCGTGTTTTAAAATTTCTTCTAAACCTTCGTATTCTGCAACTCCGTTATGGCCGTTTTCACCTAATAAATTCAGCATAATGGCATTAGCAATCGCCTTTGTACTTCCTAACGGAAGATTGAAAATAGCTCTTATATGTTGGTCAAACTGAGAAGTATAATTGCCTTCAATAGTTTGATGTCCGCTGTTGTGTGGGCGTGGCGCTAACTCGTTAACTAATATCTGATGATCCTTGGTCAAAAACATTTCTACTGCTAAAATGCCCACCATGCTTAATCCCGAAATGATATTTTTTGCAATATCTTCTGCCCTTTGTTGAATTTCAAAACTGTAGGTTGATGGAGAAATTAAAAATTCCACCAAATTAGCTTCCGGATTAAAATCCATTTCCACCATCGGGAAAGTTTTCATCTCGCCATCGGCATTTCTGGCAACAATAACCGCTATTTCCTTTTCAAAATCCACTAAATTCTCTGCCATAGAAGGCTGATCGAATGCTTCTTCTAAATCTTTAGCGTTAGCTATCTTTTTAACGCCTTTGCCATCGTAACCGTCCTTTCTTAATTTTTGGATAAACGGGAAAGGCATATTTGCTTGTGCTAATTGTTCTCTAGAGCTAAATAACTGAAAAGCCGCTGTAGGGATATTGTTTTCTTTGAAAAATTGCTTTTGTAAGCCTTTATCCTGTATTAAACGGATAATACGTGGTTGAGGATAAACTGTAACGCCTTGTTTTTCCAGTTCTTCTAAGGCTTCAATATTTACTTTTTCAATTTCTATGGTAATTAAATCTAAGTTTTTACCAAAGTTGTAAACGGTTTCATAATCGCTTAAAGAACCCACTTCAAAATAATCGCAAATATTTTTGCAGGGCGCATCAGCATCCGGATCTAAAATACTTACCGAGATGTTATAGTTGATGGTTTCTTGAATCAGCATTCGTCCCAATTGTCCGCCACCTAAAATTCCTAATCGGGTTTGTGATATTGATTTCATGTTTATTTTTGTGATTTTGTTTTGATAGACGTATTTAAATCTAACTAAATATTAGCCAAACTTTCTTTCTCGATTAATTTTTGCAACTCTAAAATTCCACCAATTAATGCTTCGGGGCGTGGCGGGCAACCTTGTACGTAAATATCAACAGGGATAATCCGGTCAACACCTTTAACTACATGGTAACCATGTTCCCAATATGGACCGCCACAGTTGGAGCATGACCCCATTGAGATCACATATTTAGGCTCCGGCATTTGTTCGTATAATTTTTTGATACGATCCGCCATTTTAAAAGTAACCGTTCCGGCAATAATAATCACATCTGCCTGCCTTGGCGAAGGACGTGGGAAAACTCCAAATCGGTCTAAATCAAAGTTTGAAGCCATAGAGCCCATCATTTCAATAGCACAACAGGCTAAACCAAAACTTAAAGGCCATAAAGATGATAACCTTGCCCAATTCATTAAATCATCAAGCTTAGTTACCACAATTCCGGTGTTTTCTAATTGTTTTTCTAAACTCATGCTTTCTTAAATCTTGGTGTAAACTTAGGTTTTGCAACAACAGTTTCAGTTTTCACCTCAACGCTCTCTATGTTTTTATGCTGAAAAGGGACATATTTTTCTTGATTAATTTTCTCGTAAGCACTTAACGGAATAGCGGTGTTAACCGTAGGAGTGATGGTACTTGGCTTTATCCAATCCAAATCTTTTTTACGCCAAACGTAAACTAAACCCAAAATCAGAATGCTTAAAAAAGCAATCATTTCGGTAAAACTTAACCAGCCCCAACGTCCGTCTGTTGCAATTAATTCTTTATCCGCAAAAATAGTTGCCCACGGGAAAACAAAAATCATCTCCACATCAAACAATAAAAAAATAAGCGCAATTACGTAAAAACGGCTGTTAAACTGTATCCAAGAACTACCTGTTGGTTCCTCACCACATTCATAAGAGCTGTTTTTCTCGGGATTTGGATGATGAGGAGCAATTAATTTATTTACTGCAAAAGCACCACCAACAGCCAACAAGCCAGTAATCAAAAAGATTAATACTTTGCCAAATTCGGTTATGCTGGAGACTTCTTCCATAAGGCAAAGTTAATTAATGGGCGCATATTTTCAGCAAATATTAAGAGCCTGTTTAAATTTATATTGTAAAAATGGTTATAACTTATTTTTTGAGCGAAACAAGGCAAATTTTGTAGAGATAGCGGATCTTCTACCTCGAAAAAACATAACGAAGTTGTAGCCAAAAAGAGGCATAAACAAATTATTAGATAAATTTTAAACAGGCTCTAAGGATATGATTTTAAAATGCCATTTTTGGCAGATGAATTACGATGCGATTATAATTGGCGGTGGAGCTTGCGGATTAATGTGTGCAGTACAAGCAGGTTTTTTAGGTAAACGCACCTTAATTTTAGAGAAAAACAGCCAAGTTGGAGCAAAGATTTTGATCTCTGGTGGCGGACGCTGTAATTACACCAATTTATATACATCGGCAAATAACTTTATTTCCGAAAATCCACATTTTGTAAAATCAGCATTATCGCAATGGACGGTGGATGATTCTGTTTCTTTTTTTGAAACTTACGGTATTATAGGGCAAGAGAAAACCTTGGGCCAACTTTTTCCAACCTCAAATAAAGCCAAAGACATCGTAAATATATTTACCGATTTATGCGAGCAACTGGACCAAATGATTTCTGTGGACAGCGATGTTAAATCCGTAAAGCAAACTGAAAATGGTTTTGAAGTAACTTTTGATAAGAACGGTAAAATACAAACAGTTTCAGCAAAAAGTGTAGTAATGGCTAGTGGCGGTTTGCCTATTGCTAAAATGGGGGCGACTGATTTTTCATTAAAAGTTGCGCAACAATTCGGGATGAAAATTGAAAAAACTGCACCAGCTTTAGTTCCTTTAACCATTACGGGGAAAGAGGAAGCTTTTTTTGCAGGTTTATCTGGGAATTCGATTTTTGCCAACGTGATATTGCCTCACATTAGTTTTGAAGAAAATATTTTATTTACGCATTGGGGTTTAAGCGGTCCGACCATTTTACAAATCTCCTCTTATTGGAGGTCCGGAGACAGCATTACCATTGATTTATTGCCTCAACAGCACATCGTAAAATTAATTGAAGAGGAGCGGAGCATTAACGGGAAAAAACTGCTATCGACTTTTTTAAGCAATTTTTACACTCGTAAATTTGTTGACGCTATTGCTGATTTAATCCCAACGCAAAAAAACTTAGCTTCCTTAAGCAAAGATAATTTTACAACTATTGAAAATTTCATCCATCATTTTAAGGTGAAACCCGCCGGTGATAAAGGTTACGATAAAGCAGAGGTGATGCGAGGTGGTGTTTCTACGGATGAGCTTTCCTCCAAAACTTTAGAAGCTAAAAAAGTTCCCGGTTTATTTTTTGGAGGAGAATGTGTGGATGTTACCGGATGGTTGGGCGGTTATAATTTTCAGTGGGCCTGGGCTTCGGGTTTTGTGATTGCGCAGAATATTTGAATGTGATACTTCTTTATGATAGGATAGCGGTATCTAATTTACGGAAGAGACTTCTGGGTTTTAAAACCTAACAAGTCTGTCTAGATTGTAATTACGGAAAAAGAAATTAAACAATTCCCATCCGATTTGAATCCAGTTTTATCAAAGTAAATAGTAAGATGGTAAAACTTAAAAGTGATGAACCTCCGTAACTTATAAAAGGCAAAGGAATCCCAATTACTGGCATTAAACCAATTGTCATTGCGATATTTACAAAGAAGTGGCAAAATATAATGCAGGCAACTGCATAACCGTAAACTCTACTAAATGATGATCGCTGTCTCTCGGCCAAATGAATAATCCTCATCAGCAAAAAGAGATAAAGCGAGACCACTACAAAACTGCCAATAAACCCCCATTCTTCGCCAACGGTACAAAAAATAAAATCGGTGCTTTGTTCTGGCACAAAATTGAATTTCGTTTGCGTTCCTTGCAAATATCCTTTCCCCCACAAACCTCCAGAACCAATAGCTATTTTTGATTGGTTAACATTGTATCCAGCACCTCTCGCATCCTTCACTATTCCCAGCATCAAATCAATCCTTACTTTTTGGTGTTGTTTTAAAACTTTGGTGTACACAAAATCAACGCTAAAAACAAACATTAAGCATAGCAAAAAACCTCCCACTACAGTGGTGATGAGTTGCCTATGTTTACGGAAGTTGTAAATTAAAATGATGAGTAATAGGATTAACGCTAGGATTACGTAAAATTTGGAGAACAGGAGCGTAGAAATAAATAGGATGATCATTAAAAGTCCAGCAATTAAAAATAGGGGAGACAAGCCTTCTCTGTACAAAACAAAAATTAAGGAGGTAAAAACCAGTGCAGAACCCGCATCTGGTTGAAGGATAATTAATAAAACCGGAAAACCTAATATTGCTAGTGTTGGCAACAGTGTTTTAATATCGGTGAGTTTGGCATTGGTTACGCTTAAATGTCGGGCCAAGAGCAAAGAGGTTGCCCACTTAGCAAATTCCGAAGGCTGTAGCCTAAAACTACCGATAGGAATCCAAGCTTGATTTCCACCTACGTTTCTTCCAACTATTAAAACAATTATCAGTAAAAATATGGTTATCCCGTAAAATACGGGAGAAAAAGCAAACATAAACTTGTTATCCAGCAGTAAAATAGTAACCCCAACAACTATTGATATAATAATAAAGATCAATTGTTTTCCCGAATTGCTCGAGAGGTTCATTAGCGTTTCGTCTTCATTATAAACCGCTGCATGAATGTTAAACCAACCAATGGTTAGCAAACACAGATAAATAAAAATGGTTAAAAAATCTACGTTGAAGAAAAAGTTTCTGCTTTGGTTATTCATTTTCTTAAAGTGATTTTTTATTGTTTGGAATCACTGCCGGTTGAATGATGACACGATTGCTCTTAGCAGTATCGGGTTTTGCGCCCGGACGCACATAAAGTTTCTTTTGTCCGGGTAAAAGATTTGCGTTTACAAGCCTATCTACATAATATTTTGGTCTGCTGATAGAATCACGAAGATATTTTTCAATCATCAAACTGGCAATAGGGGCAGACCAAGTTGCCCCATAACCTGCATTTTCTACCACTACAGCAATTGCAATTTTTGGGTTTATCCTTGGGGCGAAGGCAATAAAAACCGAGTGATTATCTCCATGTGGATTTTGCACCGTACCCGTTTTGCCACAAATTTCAATATCATCAATTTTGGCGTTATAGGCAGTTCCGTTTGGTGCATTTACTACCCGACTCATTCCCTCGATAACAGGTTCAAAGTATTGAGGATCAATACCTGCCGAGTTTTTCTTTGTAAACTCTTCTTTCGTGATTTTTTTATCGCCCATTGCTTTAATTAGATGTGGCGTATAATAAAATCCTCGGTTAGCCACAATTGCCGTTACGTTTGCCATTTGAAGCGGTGTAATACCTAATTCTCCCTGACCAATTGATAGAGAAATATTAAAAGCCGAGGTCCATTTATCGTTGCCGAAAGATTTAGTGTAATAATCTGACGTGGGAACTGATCCTTTTCTTTCAGCAGGTAAATCTATTCCTAAAGTGTTGCCAATCCCAAATTTCATTACTGCATCTCTCCAACGTTTATAAGCGTTAACAGATCTTGCTCCGGTTTGGTCTATCATACGGGCGTAGGTATAGCCGAAATAAGTGTTACACGATGCCTCAATGGCCTGGGCTAAGTTTATTGTGCCGTGGACGTGGGTACAGCCCATAAAACCTCTTCTTCCATAATGGTACCCGCCGGGGCAGTTGTAATAAGTATTGGGGGTAATTAGGCCAAATTGTTGGGCAACCAAAGCATTAATTACCTTAAATATGGAACCAGGAGGATATTCTGCCTGTATCGGGCGAATAAACATAGGCTTAAAGGGATTTTTCAATAATTTCATGTAATTATTGCCTCTTTGCCTGCCCACCATCATGTTGGGATTATAAGTGGGACTACTTATTGAGGCTAAAATCTCACCAGTTGAAGGTTCTATGGCTACAATACTGCCGATTTTATTTTGCATCAGCATTTCGCCGTACATCTGTAGTTTTTTATCTAAAGATGAAATCAAATTATCTCCAGCTACTGCCGTCGTATCGTATTTCCCGTCAAAAAAACTTCCTTGTTCACGGTTGTGCACATCAACCATGATGTTTCTTACCCCCCGTTGCCCTCTAAGTAATTCTTCGTAAGATTTTTCTATTCCGGTTTTCCCGATGTAATCTCCTTGAGTGTAAAATCCATCGTATTTCTTTATCTCTCGGTCATTCACTTCGCCAATATAGCCCAGAAATTGAGCGGCGGTAGAATCGGGGTAAAACCTTACCGAACGGTTTTGAACGTAAAACCCAGGAAATTCAAAAAGTTTTTCTTGAAAAGCTGCGTAGGTTAAAGCGGAAAGCTGTTTCTGAAACAGAGATGCCTTATATAAAGAATAATTTTTTGCTTTTTTAAAGGCTTTATCGAAATCTTTTTTATCAATTTTAATCAGTTTACAAAACTCTAGCGTATCCATGTCTTTTACCTGACCTGGAATAACCATTAAATCATAAACTGGCTCATTTTGGACTAAAACTTTATCGTTTCTATCTAAAATAACTCCACGGGCAGGGTAAATAATCAGTTTTCTGAGGACGTTATTATCTGCGGAAAGTTTGTAAGAATCATCTACAACTTGGATGTAATACAGTTTACCCAATAAAATTAAGGCAACAAGTATGAAAATTCCTTGAATAATGTATCTACGTTTAAAAAAACTGTTCATTTACGTTGTTTCTTTCTGAAAAATAATAGCTCAGTTATAAAAATCAAAGTTAATGTAAATAAAGAACTGATGAACACTTTGCTTATTGTGGACGGAATCTCTGAAATCCGAAATACTTCGAAATTTAACAAGAAAAAATGGTGTACTAGCGTTAAAACCAACGCGTAAAAGAAAAACCAACGAAAGCCCATAATAGCCAAAGTTGGCTCGGGGTCACTATCGTAGTTGTCTTTTTGTACGGTGATACTGGTGATAGAAACTCTTACAAATGCAGTAATTACACAAGCGCTGGCATGTAAGCCAACGGTATCGTTAAAAATATCGATGTTTAAGCCTATTAAAAAAGAAAGCAGAAAAAGCAACCAATTTGGCGTTTCAAAAGGTAATAAAAGGATAAATAAAATGTATATATAAGGTGTATTTAACCCAAAAAACACCATGTTTTTGAGTAAAAAAATTTGAATAACCACCAATAAAATGTACCTGATGATATTTTTGATGATACTATTCATTTAAACTCTCCTTATTTTGATCCTCTAAATCTTCTTGCTCTGATTGAAAGTTGTTTTTTATGACATAAACATATTGCAAAGCATAAAAATTAGTTGATAGTTTTACATAAATATCTAGAAAGCTCCCGCCACCTTTAACGCCAGATTTTAAAACGGTACCAATTAATATTCCTTTTGGAAAAATAACACCTAAACCAGATGTAATCACTCTCGCTTTTGGTTTTAAATTAAGTTGATTTGGAATATCTGTTAAGGTAACAACGTTTGGGTCTTTTCCTTCCCAAATTAAAGGTCCAAAATAAGGAGTTCCTTCAATAGACGAGGTTATCCGAGTGTCTTCATGTAAAATAGATTGGATAGATGCAAAGTTTTCTGATACGTTCCAAACAATTCCCACTACGCCATCCGGACCTATTACACCCATTCCTTTCTTTAAACCTTGTTTTGATCCGCGGTTTATCGTGATGTAATTATTTCTTGAGGTAATGGATTTGTTGACAACCTCGGCTAAAATGTATTCGTATTTTACTTTGTGAATGGTGTCTGTAACCGTTTTAGAAACAACACTGTCGTCTAAAAAGGAAGATTTTAATTCATTCCGTAGTCGTACGTTCTCCCTAGCTAAACTATCGTTAACCAAATTTAAATCTAAGTATTTATTTATTGAATTTACTTTCTGATATATGTTGCCGATGACTTCGTTAGAGCTATTAAAAGTACTGGCTCTTTGAAAATCGTTATTACGGATTAACAATGCAAACGAGATGGTAAGGTATATGATGAGGAAAAAAAAAGCGTTGTATTTACTAATGAACCTCCAGAGATTTAACATAGTTTTTTGCTAAATATGATATTAACACGAAGGTTTTAAAACGTTGTAAAAACGAAATATTATGAAATTTTGGTTTAAAAAGAAATATTTTTCTGGGCAAAGCATTATAATATTTTGTCTGATGGCGTGTAACATTATCAATAAAAATATGTGTTTATTGATATATTTTCAAAGATATAGAAAATACACAAGATAAAAAAAACGGCTTTATTCAGCGATAAATTTTTTTGCCCTGCATTTTAGGATATTAGTGTTTATGGATTTTATAAAATAATGTGTTTACGCTAAAAGAGGCATAATTTTATAGGAGTGTAATTTTTCTTTTACCCTAAATTTGTTTTTTATATAATATATTTGAAATCAGTAAATTATGATTTTCAAGTAAGATGTATTTTTATTTTGATGATATATAGTTTACATAAAAAAGTTATTTTACGGGATTATATATGCTTTTATTTTTTATTTCTCTATGAATAATACTTTTTTCAGCCATTTAGCCCATGAATTTGATCTGCCGTTTATAAACCCAGTTCTTGTATTTTCAGTTATCCTTTTTATTATTCTTTTGGCGCCCATATTATTAGGTAAAATAAAAATACCGGCTATTATTGGGTTGATTATCTCTGGTATAGTAATAGGACCGCATGGATTCAATATTCTGCAAAAAAATTCGGCAATTGATTTGTTTTCAACCATTGGCTTGTTGTATATCATGTTCATAGCCGGGCTAGAGTTGGATTTAATAGAGTTTAAAAAGTACAAGCACAAGAGTTTGGTTTTTGGTTTTTTTACTTTTTTTATTCCAATGTCAATAGGATTGCCTGCCTGCTATTATTTGTTAGGCTATTCTTTACAAACCTCCTTTTTAGTAGCAAGTATGTTTTCTACACATACATTAATTGCTTACCCAATAGTAAGCAAGCTTGGGATTTCTAAAAATGAAGCGGTTGCCATTACCGTAGGCGGAACCATTTTAACAGATACTGCTGTTTTAATTATTCTGGCAGTAATTATGGGATCTGAGAACGGCGGATTAACTACCCAGTTCTGGATTCATCTAGCCATTACGCTTTCGATGTTTTCGGCAATTATGTTTTTAATAATACCTCGGATTGCCAAATGGTTCTTTAGCAAGCTAGAGAGCGAAAAAAGTTCTCATTATATTTTTGTATTATCAGTTGTTTTCTTTGCGGCTTTTTTGGCACAAGTGGCAGGGGTAGAAGCTATCATAGGTGCTTTTGTTGCGGGTTTGGCGCTCAATAAGCTCATTCCTCATTCTTCTGCCTTAATGAATCGGATAGATTTTGTTGGTAACACGCTTTTTATACCGTTTTTTTTAATAAGTGTGGGGATGCTAGTTGATGTTAGGGTTGTACTATCGGGTCCTGTAGCCTTAATAGTTGCAGGAACTTTAACAGTTGTTGCGGTAACAGGCAAATGGATTTCGGCTTATTTTGTACAAAAAATTTACGGATACTCAAAAGACCAAAGAAATTTGATTTTTGGATTGAGTAGCGCTCATGCTGCTGCAACTTTGGCCATTATTTTGGTTGGCTTTAAAGCAGGGATATTGGACGAAAATATCTTAAATGGTACCATTATTTTGATTTTGGTAACCTGCGTTGTTGCTTCTGTTTTTACACAAAAAGCCGCACTTAACATTGTGCTAATGGAAGACGAGGGAAATTTAAAAGATGAGAAACCTACGTTATCAAGTGAAAATATTTTAATTCCCATTGCCGATTTTACCAAAATTGAACCAATGCTAGATTTTGCGGCCTTGTTAAAAGAGAAAAAATCAATCCAGCCAATTTATATTCTTTCTGTTGTGCCCAATAATAACGACGCTGAGATTAACTTAAAAAAGGTAAAGAAAAAGCTGAGCGAAACGGCTAAGTACGCATCGGCATCAGATACTATTATTGAGATTATGGCCACTATAGATCATAATATTTCAAGTGGTATAGTAAGAGCATCAAAAGAAAAGGAGGTTACCTTAATTTTAAACGGGTGGAGAAGAAAGACAGGTTTTATAGAGAAATTTTTGGGCGATAAAACAGATAACATGGTTGAGGAAACAAACACTACTGTATTTGTATGCCACTTAACCAGAGCTTTAAACACGCACAGAAACTTAATATTAGTTTGTCCGCCTTTGGCAGAATATGAAGAAGGATTTCCGGTGTGGTTAAATAAGATTGGAAGATTGGCTAGCGAGCTTAGCATTACCATTGATGTTTTTTGCAACGTAAAAACCATTACCGCTATTAGGGCATTTATAGAAAAGCAAAAAGTAAATGCAACTTTCTCTTTTACAGAGTTTGATGAATGGAATGATTTTAGCCGGATAAAGATTTTTAGTAAACCGGATGATATTTTAATAGTGGTATCATCCCGTAAAGGAACGCTATCTTACCAGCCCGGTTTTGAAAACACGCAAAAAATGTTGGAGAGAAAATTTAGCGATTTAACCACAATTTTGATTTACCCGGCTATAAGATCTTTTTAAGTTTTTTTTCTGAAAGTAGTTATTGACTAATCATTCAAGCCCTTACCAGCAAGAATTTGTGGGATAGATTTCTCGATTCTGGCTTCGCGGGTTTTGGATTGCTTGGGTTGAGAAAAGAAAAGATTGTAAGCTCGTTGCCGGCCTGGAGTTAAAGCTTCAAAAGCTGTTTTTAAGGTGCTGTTTTCATTTATTTTAGTTTGGAACTCCTCTGGGAAAACCAAATCCGTATGTTTTTTTAACACTACTTTTAGTCCGGCTTTCTCAACTTCAATGGCTTCGTAAATATAGGACTTTAACGTTTTTTCAATTGCTAAGATTTCCTGTAAACTGGTGAATCTTATTTGTCGGGCACTTTGTACGTTCTCACTTTGCTGTATTAATAAGTTTTCGGCGTCTTTTAGCAATGCGCCTTTAAAAAACAAAACAGCACAATATTCTTTAAAGCCATGAATTAAAACCACGTTGCCATTTTGAAAAGTATAGCAAGGTTGTCCCCATTTAATTTCTTCAACTAAAGGTAATTGTAGGATAATTTCTCGCAGTTTCACCATTTCTGGTTGCCATTTCTTCTCGTTGCTTAAAAGATGTTCAACTTTTTGGTTCATGAGGTTATAAATTGCTTTTGCTATTTGAGACCTAATCTATTTCATATCAATCAATATGAAATGATGGTATTTAAATTTGTTGGTAAAAGGGTAGCTCCTAACGGAGCAAACACTTATATAGTAGCTTAAGGTTACAAAGCGGTAGCGCCTACGGAGCAGGGATGTTCTTTAAGCTTTTTGCACTATTTCTAAATTCATCAGTAATTTTTTGAACAAAAAATGGTAACGATAGCTCGATTACTTTTATAAATACTAACCAGAATGCCCCACACAATCTGGCTAGTAAACGCAATAAAAAACTATCCTAAAATTGCAGTTATTTCTAATTCAATCAAAATTTCGGGGTCAATTAATTTCGAAACTTCCACCATTGTGGTTACCGGTTTAATATCTTTGAAGAATAAACCATGTGCTTTTGCTGCTTCTTCCCATTGGCTAATGTCTGTTAAAAACATACGGGTCCTAACCACGTTTTCTAAAGAAGCACCTGCATCTTCCAATACCTTTGTTAACTTATCTAAAATAGCTTTAGTTTGGTCATACACGGTGGTTAAGTTGTTGCCGTCTTCATCTTTTGAAGCGGTTGTGCCTGCAATTTCAATTGTATTGCCCACTTTTACCGCTCTGCAGTAACCAATAATATCTTCCCAAGGAGAACCGGAAGTAAAATTTTGTCTATTGTTCATTTTATTTGGTGCTTTAAATTTTGCGCAAAATAGTTTTTTGATTTTGTTTTAGGAAGCACAATATTTGTAATATTTACCAGCGCTGGTGTACATCTGTTTTAATGTATTTATTGTATATTTTTTCGATGTCAGCAATTTGTGAGTGGTTCAGCGTTGCAAAATCTACTGCGTTAACATTGCTTTCCAGCTGTTTTACGTTTGAAGCACCTGGGATTACACAAGAGATTTCCTCGAAATGTAAAATCCATCTTAAAGCTAAAAGTGGGAGCGAAGCATTAGGAAATAACTTTTTAAGTTCCTCAACCGCAGTTAATCCTTTTTCGTAATCAACGCCAGAAAAAGTTTCTCCTTTATCAAAAGCTTCTCCGTTTCTGTTGAAATTACGGTGATCATCTTTTGTAAAAGTGCTTTGTTTATCAAATTTGCCAGTTAATAAACCGCTGGCTAAAGGAACTCTTGCAATTAGCCCCACGTTGTTTTTCTTAGCCTCTTTAAATAACACTTCGTTTGGACGTTGCCTAAACATATTGTAAATCAGCTGGATGCTACAGACATTACTGTACTGCATGGCTTTTAAACCTTCCTCAACTTTTTCAATACTTACGCCTAAATGCTGTATTTTGCCTTCGTCTTTTAATCTGTCAAACAGTTCAAAAACTTCGGGCTGGTAAAAAACATCCGTTGGCGGACAATGAAGCTGGATCAAATCTATCCTTTCCAGATTCATGTTCTTTAAACTGTCTTCCACAAAACCGCGTATTGCTTTCGTGGTATAGCTTTCCGCTTTATGCGGATTTAGTTTTCTACCGCATTTGGTAGCCACGTAAATCTGCTCTTTTCTTGATTTAACCAATCTGCCAACCGATTTTTCACTGTGGCCATCGCCATAAACATCGGCAGTATCAATAAAATTAATTCCCTTGTCAACGGCGGTATTTAAAATTTCATCGGCATTGGTATCGCTAAAATCAGCGCCCCATTTACCGCCAACTTGCCAAGTGCCTAAACTAACTTCTGATACGTTGAAGCCTGTTTTTCCTAATAATCTATATTTCATATTTTTAATGATAGAATGAGAGAATTTTGAATGATAGAATGCAAAAACCGTACAATTGAATTTAATCCTTCACTCATTAAATTCACTTATTCAATCCTTCAGTCATTCAAAATTATACCTTACTGTAACTTATACTCGTAAACAGATCTTGCGATATTTCCGTTTGCATCAAAACCTTCTAAAACTACTTTGTAAGGGCCTTTGTCATCACTGTTGTAAAATTCAAAGCTTCCTTTTCCGTTTTTATCTGTTAAAACTACAGGGTTCCAATAAATGGTAGTACGGTAATCTGTCACCTGCAAACTTGTTTTTGGACCACTGTATTTTGGAACGTAAAAATGCCTTTCCTCATCATAACCTTTTGGTTTAAAAGTAAGCACATTGTTGGGCGGAAATAATTCTTTCAGTTGGTCTTTACTTATTTTTACCTTTTTAATTTCTTTCATATTAATTACCACCACACCCAAAGTATTGTTGCGCTGGTTAATACCCGAAAGTCCATCGTTATTAAAAACCTCGATAGATTCAATACCTTTTGGATCAATACTGGCTAAATAATTTACATCAACCGGCATTCCGTTGGCGTAAATTTCTATCGGCGTTTTGTTTCCTTGATTATAAGTTTTTGATAGGTAAAGTTGGTAATCTATGTAAGTTAGTCCGGCGGCGCTCAAGCAATTTGTTAAAATATTACATCCTGCAAATTGATCGCCCGAAACCTCCCTATCTGCTTGCATGCTTAAACCTGCTAATGCGCTGTAATCTGTATGGCTAGGTTTTTTTGCGGCTTCCGCTTTTACAACAACTTCTTTCAGCATAAACGCATCACGATGTTCAATTTTGCTGTTTGCCAAATAGGTACTCATAAAACTGTCCATATTTAACACATTATCGGGTTTGTTGATGTTTCTGATGAGAGCCGGATAGCTTTCTCCGTCAACCATAATCCGTAAATCTTTAGAGTTGATGTTGTTTCTGGCATTGATAATTACTTCAGATGAATCTTTGAATATTAGGTTCTTAAAGGCAAATCTTCCGTCTTTATCCGTAGTTCCGGTAACGCTATAATGTTTGTCGGGAATTTGAAATAACAAACGGGCTTTTTCTAAAGGCATTCCATCGCTTCTTCTGATAGTGCCAGAAACATCTATACCGTCTTCCGGAAGTACAGTTATTTTAGGCATTTTACCAGCTGCAATATCCGCGTAAGAAAAGCTACTGTAGCCTTGTGTAAGCAGTAAATTATCTAAATCGTTTAATCTATTTGGGTTTTTTGTGTTGAAATAATAGTTTGGCTGTTCTATGTAGCCAGCAATATAAGAACTCAGCAAGAAATTACTGTAAATAGTGCTTTCCTTGTTTTCGTCAAACGGCACTTTTGCTTCGTTAATAACAGATACCGAATAATTTCCGTGGTCTGGGTTAAGACCGCCAACGGTTTCCAAGTTGAATTTTATCTTTTGACGACCTTTATAGGATGGAAGATCCGGTTTGAGGTTGATTTTTACAAAATCTTTTCTTTTGATAAAAGTTAGCCTTTCTGCGTAAGGTTTGTAATCAGGTCTTAAAACCGAAATCTGTAATAAGCCGTTTGGCAAATTATCAGTTGGTAAAACAATGGTGTAAGTTTTTAACCTCAAAACGCTTTGTGCGGCATAAAAAAGGGCATTTCCGTTTTGTGCTACCAAATAAAAGGGCTGGTTTTTATTTTTTTCTAAAAAGCTATCGGTTGTATTTAAAGTGATGTAAACACTGTCGCTTTTTTGCGAAATAGCTAAAGCGATGCCATTATCCGTAACCGCGGGAAAAGCCACGTTTTTTTTAACACCGTTTGCAAAGGTAACCTGTGCTGTATAGCTGTCGCCGAGTTTTGGGGTAAAAGAAAATGCTCCCATCCCTAAATGTTGCGATTCAAATGTGGCGAGCTGTTTTCCGTTTTGATCCACCAAAACGCCTTTCGCATCAACACCTAACCCCGTTGAACCAATGGCCTTAAACCCAACTTTGGTTTCAATTCCATTTAGTAGATTTCCGCCTTCCGGAAAAAACTGAATATCGTTTTCTATAATTGCTGTTCTTAAACTAAAATCTTTGTTAAGCACTTTTCTGTCGCCAACTTCAATAGCTGTACTTAATACGCCGCTGTTTAATGCAACTTTGTTAGAGCTGCCAAAGTTTAGGTTGATTACGCCGTTTGCATCTGTAGTTGCTTTTCCTTTGGCAACCCGGTTAAAATCTGCATTTACTTCCCAACTTACTTTTTTATTGGCCAAAGGCTTGCCATCGGCATCCTTATAAACAACTTTTGCTTTTACGTTTTGCGATTTTTCATCAATGTTTCCATTAAAATTGATTTGAGTAATCAGGTCTTTGTTTAAAGCATTTCCAACGTAAATGTTTTTCGAGAAAAAATAGTCGGCATCGCGGTTAAGCATCCACTTTGTAAATGCCCTCACATGGTAATTCCCTTCTTTAAAATCCGGATAAGGCAGTAAAAAGCTACCAGTGGCAACACTGTTTTCTACTGGTAATTTCAAACTTTTCACTAAGGAATCCTTATCACTAATCAGTTCAACGTATAAAATTTTACTAACAGGCGATGGAACATCTATCCCAATACTAACATAGCCTTTAAACCAAACGGTGTCTCCAACAGCATAATAGGGTTTGTCAAACTGTAGATATACTTTTTCTATTGGGTTTTCGGTTGCTATTTTGGCTTTTTTTTGTGCAAGTTCAGCCAATGAAATGTTTTGTGCGTATAAAAAACTTTGGCCAAAACATACGATTACCAAAGTGTAAAGTGCTATTCTTAATTTATTCATAAACGTTTAATCCGAATTTTAAAGTTAGCGTTTTAACTAAGTTTGTAGCAAATAATCTGAAATTTTAAGTTTTTTTAACGTTTTGTTAGTTGATTAGGATTAGCGGTTGTTATCTTCCTTCTGAGAGATTTTACTTTATAGGGTTCCGATTAGCCCTCAACTTTTGATAAAATCCCTTTTGGAATAGCGTTAATCAATGCTTGTGTATAAGCTTTTTGTGGGTGGTTGTAAATATCTTCGGGATAACCCATTTCTTCAATTTCTCCTTTGTTCATCACCATCATTCTATCGGCTATATGTTTTACCACGGCCATATCATGAGAAATGAATAGGTAAGTTAGCTTAAACTCCGCCTGTAAATCTTTCAGTAGGTTTAAAACTTGTGCTTGCACAGAAACATCTAAAGCAGAAACAGCTTCGTCGCAGATGATTAATTTGGGTTTTAAAGCCAAAGCTCTGGCGATAACAATTCTTTGTCTTTGTCCGCCCGAAAATTCATGTGGATAACGGTGGAAATGCGCTGCGGTTAAACCCACTTTTTCTAATAAATCAACAATATATGCCTTCCGCTCTTGATCGGATTTTAAAATTTGGTGTACAATTAAGGGCTCTGTTAAAGCAAAGCCAATTGTTTTTACCGGATTAAGAGAGGAATAAGGATCTTGAAAGATAATTTGGATATCTTTTCTTAAAGGACGCATCTCTTCTGCATTTAAAGTTGTGATATCCCGATTATTAAAAATGATTTTTCCGGAAGTGGGTTCAATCAATTTTAGTATGGTACGGCTCAAAGTAGTTTTTCCACAGCCAGATTCTCCAACCAAACCAAAAGTTTCTCCGGGAAAAACTTCAAAACTTACGTCGTTTACGGCTTTGGTATATTCTTTTTTATTATTGAAGAAATTCTCTTTCTTTAAAAACCAGGTTTTTAAGTTCTCCACTTGCAATAATGGCTTTTGCTGATAAATCTGCGCTCTTTTTAAAGCAATAGTTTCTGGTTTTAAGATGTATTTTTCCTTTAAATTGCTAATGCTTAAATCCTCATTTTCAGTAGCGATTATGAAATCATTAATGGTTGGTAACCTGCTCAGCTGTAAATCTGGCGAAGGCCTGCAAGCTAGTAAACCTTTAGTGTATGGATGTTGTGGATTTAAAAAAACTTGATTGATATTTCCATGCTCTACAATTTTTCCGTGGCGCAGTACCGATACTTTGTCGGCTATTTCTCCGATAACGGCTAAATCATGTGAAATAAAAATAAGGCTCATATTGCGCTCATTTTTAAGCTTCAATAGCAGTTCTAAAATGCTTTTTTGTACGGTTACATCTAAGGCTGTAGTGGGCTCGTCGGCAATTAAAATATCCGGGTTGCAGGCCAAAGCCATCGCAATCATTACCCTTTGTTTTTGCCCGCCAGAAAGTTCATGAGGATATTTATTAAAAGTATAGGCCGGCTCGGGGAGTTTTACCTCTTCAAAAAGTTTTATACAAAGCTCTTTTGCTTTTTTGTAATCTACTTTTTGGTGTAAAATGATGCTCTCCGTAAGTTGCGCTCCACATTTTATCACCGGGTTTAAAGAGGTCATGGGTTCTTGAAAAATCATCCCAAGCCTGTTTCCTCTAAAAGCCTGCATCTCTTTTTCGGGTAAAGCGAATAAATTAATGCCGTTAAACAAAACCTCGCCTGTTACAATTGCATTTGGTGGCAATAAACGCATTAGCGCTAAAGAACTTACAGATTTCCCCGAGCCAGACTCGCCCACCAAACCCATAATTTCGCCTTTATTTAGCTCAATATTTGCATTGTCAATAACTTTAACAAAGCCATTTTCTGTTTTAAAACTGATGCTTAAGTTTTTAACAACTAGTTGTAGCATTTAATCGGCGTAGGTAATTTGTTCGTCGGTAAGTTGAGCCAAACCTTTGAATTTTTGTAAAAGGCAGGCGGTAGTTACCACATCTTTTTGGCAGTAGGTTTTTATGCGGTTTACATCTTTTTCTTTCCAATAAATATCGCCAACCATGCTTCCGTCGATATCGTCTTTTGGTGTTGCAATATTAAACACGGCGGCCAAAAGGTTTAAAGAAGTATAGTTTTTATAATCGCCAAACTTCCAAAGTTCAAGTGTATCTAAATGATGGATTTCCCAAGGTTTTTTTCCGGAGAGTTCTAATTGTTGAGGTATTGGCAAACCATTAATTAACAGCCGCCTGCAGATATAAGGAAAGTCAAATTCTTTTCCATTGTGCGCACAAAGGGAAAGATGTTTAGGCTGGCTTTCCAACAGTTTTAAAAAGTCGGAAAGGATTTCTTTTTCATCATTTCCATAATAGGATTTAACTCTGAAACTTTGCTTGTTGGCAAACATCCCAACAGAAATACAAACAATTTTGCCAAACTCGGCCCAAATTCCTGCTCGTGGATAAAATGCTTCGGCGGTTTCATCGTTTTTACGTTGGTTGGTAGTCTTTAAATCCCACAGCCGTTGCATATTTTCTGGCAATTCATCCCAATTTGCAAAAGCCGGAACCGTTTCGATATCCAGAACCAAAACGTCCAATAAATCTATTTGAGGTAGCATGGTTGAATTTACATTTTATTTTATGAAATATTAAAATATTACCAATTGAAAACAACGTTTTCTGCTACTTTTCTTATACGCTCTTTATTGACTTCATCCAAAGCTGGAATATGTGCAATTACGTTTAAACCTGTCATTTTTTTAATGATATTTTCGGTCGCCGGGTTTGCATTGCCATTAAAAATAATTCCTTTTATTGGGATGTTTCTGCTCTGTAAAGCCTCCACAGAAAGTAAAGTATGGTTTATGCTTCCTAAATAGTTTTTGGAAACCAAAACTACTTCTAACCCGAGTTTTTTAATCAAATCAATCATCAAATCTTGCTGGTTTAGTGGAACCATTAAACCGCCGGCACCTTCAACAATAAGGTTGTTTTCGGTTTCTGGCAATTTTATCGAATCTAAATTTATCTCAATGCCATCCAGTTGTGCCGAGTAATGAGGAGAAAAAGGCTGTGTTAACCGGTAAGCCTCTGGATGAAAATAACTCAAATGATTACTCACCAAGTTTTTTACTTTTAAGGTGTCTGATTGGTGTAAATCTCCGGACTGTATCGGTTTCCAATAATCAGCTTTAAGCTGTTCTGTTAATATGGCCGCCGTTACCGTTTTTCCAATCTCGGTACCAATGCCGGTTACAAAATATTTTTTAGTCATTGTTTAAATTTAGCTGACTGGTTAATTCGTAAATCTCATTTTTGGAGTTGTGTGCGTGTAGGCAAATCCGCAAACGTTCTTTTCCTTTTGCCACTGTTGGGCTTAAAATAGCTTTTACATTAAAGCCGTTTTTTTGTAGTTGTGCAGCCAAAGTTTTGCAAGCCTCGTTTCCGGGGATAATCATACTTTGTATGGCACTTTCGCTTTGCAGAACATTTAATTTTTTACTGGAAGCCACACGAGTGAAAAGTGCAATATTATCTTGCAATAGTTGCCGTTGCGGTGTTAAAGCAATTTCTTCATAACCCACCGAAATACAGGCTAAAGCATGAAAGGGTAGGGCGGTTGTATAAATAAAAGACCTTGCAAAATTTATTAAATATTGTTTTAATAATGCAGATCCAACAACAGTTGCGCCGTGGCAACCTAATGCTTTGCCAAAAGTATAAACACGGGCAAAAATTTTATCCTGCAAATTCAAATGTTGCGATAATCCTTCTCCGTTTTTGCCAAAAACACCCAAAGCATGGGCCTCATCAACTATTAAATTAGCTTTATATTTTTCTGTTAGCTTACAGATTTCCTCAAGCGGTGCGCAGTCGCCATCCATGGAAAAAACGCTTTCGGTAACTACAAAAATGTTCCCTTTAGCTTGTTTTAGTTTTTCCGCTAAAGCCGATAAATTGTTGTGCGCAAAAGTGTATCGATTGGCCAAACTTAGTCTTGCGCCGTCAATTAAACTGGCGTGGATAAGTTCATCGCAAATTATGGTGTCTCCACGTTGCGCAATGGATGAAAGCAGGCCAACATTTGCATCATAACCAGAATTAAAAATCAATGCGGCTTCGGCCTGATGAAAAACGGCTATTTTTTGTTCTAACTTTTCTACAAACTTTGTGTTGCCAGAAATAAGTCTGGAGCCGGTTGCACCGTTTTTATAAGTTGGATGTGCGTTTAAAAGTGCTTGTATTTTTTCTTTATGACTATGGAGTTGTGCAAAACTGAGGTAATCGTTGGAAAAAAAATCCGCAACGTTTTCTGGGTATTGATGCAATTCCCTTAAAGAATTTTCCTGTTTTCTCTCTGTTAGTTTTTGCTGTAAAAAGTTTTCCAAAGGTTTTTGCTTTTCTTTTTAGAAACTCTAATTAGCCAAATATAACGTTTTGAAAGTATATTGAGCGAAAGATTGGATGATGGACTTGACAAATAGATTACTAAATAAATGAACAATTGTTATCCCGTAATGGGCTCAAAACCTTGGCATTTTTTTTGGATAAAGTGTTTATCTAAATGTTTAATTTCCAGAAAATGATTTGGTTTGAGGATTTATAACGAAAAAGAAATAAAAATACTGGATATTAACGGTTTAAATTTAATTTCAAAAGACACTTATCTTAATATATGCTCAAACTATTAACCGCTGCCCAAACTCGTGAAGCAGATAATTTTACCATCATCAATGAGCCTATTTTATCCTCAGAATTAATGGAGAGGGCATCGTATGCTTTTACAAAGATTTTTGTCGATAAATTCCCCGATCGGAAAAAAAGTATTTTGATTTTTTGCGGTAAAGGCAATAACGGAGGAGATGGTTTAGTAATTTCTCGTTTGTTATTTGATGAAGGCTTTCATAATGTCCAAACTTTTATAGCCGATTTCAGCGAAAAATCCAGCCCCGATTTTGATTTAAACCTACAGCGTTTACAAGAAAAAGACACTTCCATTTTTTACTTAAAACAAGCTTCTGATATTGAGTTTTTAGAAGCAGATTTTTTGATTGATGCACTTTTGGGTTCGGGATTAAATAAAGCTTTGGAAGGCGAATGGCGTAATTTGGTTAAAAAGATAAATCAGTTTTCGGGCTATAAAATTTCTGTAGATGTACCTACGGGAATGCCCTGCGAGGGAGAATTGTTTGATGAGGTTATCGTAAAATCTGATTTCACAGTTACTTTTCAGCGTCCAAAACTTAATTTTTTATTGCCAATTTCAAGTCCATATATAAAGGAGTGGAAGGTGGCCAATATCGGTTTGGACGAAAACTTTATTCATAGCGCCGCATCTCCGTTTTATTGGCTTTGGAAAGGTGGTGTGCAAAGATTCATTAAAGCCCGTCAGCCTTTTGAACATAAAGGTTTACTTGGTCATGCGTTGATTATTGCGGGCGAGGATGACACCATGGGCGCAGCTTTAATTGCAACAGAGGCCTGTGTAAAATCTGGTGCCGGTTTAACAACGGCAATGATTCCCGATTCTGGTTTACAGGCTTTAAATACCCGTTTGCCGGAAGCAATGTTTACCCGCCGTAACCAGTTGGAAATAATGGATTGGGATAAATATAAGGTAATTGGTATTGGACCGGGTTTAGGAACTTCAAGCGAAAGTTTATTGCTTTTAAAAGCTGCTTTAAAGAATTTTAAAAAGCCGATGGTAATTGATGCTGATGCTATTAATATGATCAGTGAAAACAAAGAGCTGATGAAACTAGTGCCAGAAAATTCGGTTTTTACACCGCACATGAAAGAGTTCGACCGTTTGTTTGGAACGCATGAAAGCTGGTGGAGACGTATCAAAACTGCATTAAAAAAATCCGTAGAACTAAAGGTTTATATCGTGTTGAAAAACAGATATACCTTGATATTTACACCAGAAGGTATCTGTTATTTTAATTCTTCGGGTTCACCGGCAATGGCAAGTGGCGGAATGGGCGATGCCTTAACCGGGATGATTACAAGTATGCTTTCGCAAGGATATCAAGTAGAGCGAGCAGTCCAAATTGCTGTTTTTTCACATGGTTATGCAGGCGAACAAATAGCGCAAAAGATGTACGTAATTCCTGCAAGCACATTGGTGAAACAAATTCCTTATGTTTTGAGGGAGCTTTTGCCGAAATAGTTTCAGTTTTACACCAAAAAGTCTCGGGGAATTCCCCGAGACTTTTTGGTTTGAATTTAGTTTTATTCCTCAATCTTTGGCGCAGGCGGATCTTTTGGGTCAACTAAAATACCTTTCTGTAATAAGGAATGTTTCTTGCTATAAACAAAATAGATTATCAAACCAATTACAAGCCATACAAACAATCTTAGCCAGTTTATCCAACCTAAACCGTAAATCATTGCGCCGCAAACGATAATTCCAGCAATGGGTACAAACGGAACCCACGGAGTTTTGAATTGTCGTGGTAAATCTGGATTGGTTATTCTTAAAATAATAACAGCGGCGCAAACCAACATAAAGGCAAATAAGGTTCCTATACTGGTCATGTCACCAACAATATCGCCAGGCACAAAGGCCGCAAATAAGCCTACCAAAACCAAAATCATCCAATTTGCTTTATAAGGTGTTTTATATTTCGGATGCAAATCACTAAACATTTTTGGCATCAATCCATCGGTGCTCATTGCGTAAAACACCCTTGATTGCCCCAATAGCATGACTAAAATCACAGACGAGAAGCCAAATAGGATAGCAACAGTTACTGCTTGTCCAAGCCAAGCATAGCCAATCATGTATTTATTAATAGCGAATGCTACAGATGCTTCTCTACCCGTAGTTCTAAAATCTTCCACTGTTGCAACACCTGTAAGTACATGTCCAAAAAGCACATATAAAATGGTGCAAATTACCAAAGAACCTAAAATGCCGATGGGCATATCGCGTTTTGGGTTTTTTGCTTCCTGAGCCGTAGTGCTTACCGCATCAAACCCAATAAAAGCAAAAAATACAACTCCGGCTGCACCTAAAATTCCCATTATCCCGCCGTAATCGTAAGAAATTCCTTGTGTATCCACATAAGTTGTTGCTGCTGGGATATAAGGTGTGTGATTTGCAGGATTAATAAATCCCCAACCAATCACAATAATTAATATCACGATAGAAACTTTTATCACTACAATAATTCCATTTACCAAAGCAGATTCTTGTGTGCCTCTAATCAGTAAAAGCGTAAGCATGGTGACAATAAATAGTGCCGGTAAGTTTATAAAACCGGTATGTAAACCATCTAAACTTGTTTCAAAAGGCGAATGGCTGAGTTCGTACGGTATGGGTTTTACACCCACAACTGTGACCAGCAAATTATTTAAATATTCGGTCCATGCGATACCCACAGTAGCGGCACCAACGGCATATTCTAAAATTAAATCCCAGCCAATAATCCAAGCTATCAGTTCGCCCATAGTTGCATAACTGTAGGTATAAGCACTGCCTGCAATTGGGATAGATGATGAAAGTTCCGCGTAACAAAGTCCGGCCAAAGCACAGCCTATAGAAGCCACTATAAAACCGATGGTTACAGATGGTCCGGCGTGTTGCGCAGCGGCAGCGGCTGTTCTCACAAATAAGCCAGCTCCAATAATTGCCCCAATTCCTAAAGCAACTAAAGAACTCGCCGATAGCGTCCGTTTTAAGCTTTTTTCCGATTCGGCCGAGTCACTTAATAGTTGAGTGACTGATTTCTTTACAAATAAACCCATTTATTATTTAATTTTCGATTAGCGTATAATGTGATAAATTGAAACTAAATTAAGTTTTAATTCGGTAAATGACCTATTTTTTCTAATGTAAATATGATTATTGTACAAATCATTAGCTGTTTTTAAGAAGTTTGTCTTGATAATAAACCTCTATTTCTTGGTCTTTTCAAACAAATTAAGTTGCTTAAACGTATGATGTATGCTAGTTAATTGTATATAAAACCAATTTGGTTTAAATAGGTGTAACAATTTTACGTGTTTAAACTTTTTTTCGTAAAATTTTAGCAATAGTAATGAACAGTCAAAATAAAGTTTAATTTTTGTAGTTATTAGTCCATAAAATACCGTTTTACATTATGAAATTTAACAAACTGAGACTCCTTTTGTCTCTACTCTTCTTTTTCACTGCATCAAACATAATTTTAGCTCAAGAAACATCCATAAGACGTAATTGGCAAAATTTAGATTATGCTAGGGATTCGGTTATGGGTATAAGTGTTGACAAAGCTTATGCGGAAATTTTAAAGGGCAAAAAATCAACTCCTATAATTATAGCCGTGTTAGATGGAGGTGTAGATATAAATCACGAAGACTTAAAACGGATAATTTACAAAGACAAAAAGGAGAGAATTAACGGTAAAGATGATGACCATAATGGTTACATTGACGATGTATACGGCTGGAATTTTTTAGGGAACGGTAGTAAAGACATCAATTATGAGACTTTAGAGCTGGTTAGACAAATCCGAAAACTGGAAAGGAAATTTTCGGGATCAGAGATGGACAGCACTTTACTGGCAAATAATCCTGATTATAAAAAGTTGCTTCTAATGGAGGCGGATTATCAAAAGCAATACGCAGAAGCGTCGAATACATTTTCCGGAATAGCTGGTTTTAAGGATGTTTTGGAAGAAATGGAAGTTAAAATTGGTAAAGACTCACTGAATCTACAGGGATTCACAGATTTTAAACCGGTTGATCCGCGAGAAGCGCAAGTAAAAAGTGTTGTGCTAAATGTTTTGAAAGAAGGAAAGATGGATTATCCAACTTTTAAAGCTACAGAAATAGATGACGCTTATGATCATTATTA
The DNA here is from genome assembly GCF_946480185.1 of uncultured Pedobacter sp. Next base: position 62,001 of record NZ_CAMLIG010000022.1, read on the forward strand.
CCAGAAATTAAATTACAATTTAAACATCAATTATTATCCGAGAGCAGAAATAAGATTAAACGACCGGACACAGTTTTACGGAAATAACGATGTTACCGGTCCCGATGCTTTACATGGAACTCACGTTGCAGGTATTATTGCGGCTGATAGGAAAAATAAAATAGGCATTAAAGGCATTGCCGATAATGTGAAAATCATGAGTGTTCGCACAGTTCCTAACGGCGATGAGCGAGATAATGATGTTGCTAATGCAATTAGGTATGCTACTGATAACGGAGCTAAAATTATTAATATGAGTTTCGGGAAGTCTTACTCAGACAATAAAAAACTGGTTGACGATGCGGTTAAATATGCAGTTTCTAAAGATGTATTAATGATCCACGCCGCTGGAAACGATAATCATAACCTTGATACAGATAAAAATTTCCCCAACCCAGTTTATGAAGATGGGAGTGGAGTTGCTTCTTCGTGGATAGAAGTTGGTGCATCTGGACCAGTAAATGATGAATCTTTAAAAGCAGATTTTTCTAACTATGGTAAAACCGCAGTTGATGTTTTTGCGCCAGGTGTCGAAATTTATTCCACTACACCAAACTCAACCTATCAATCTTTAGATGGCACAAGTATGGCATCTCCAGTAGTAAGTGGTATTGCGGCGTTAATACGTTGCTATTATCCCAAATTGACGGCTAACCAAGTAAAAAAAATCATCATGGATTCTAGCGTAAAAATCAATCACCCTGTTTCGGTTTTAGTGGATAAAAAGCCTACCGAAATTAGTTTTTCTGATCTGTGCATCAGTGGGGGTATTGCCAATGCGTATAATGCTTTAAAAATGGCAGATGATATTGCCAAAGGGAATTCAATAAAATAATTATTCTGTGGTCGGTGTTATCACTGCACCACATGTGAAGCAGAGACGGGGGAAGAAACTGGAAGCGGTTGGTGATAACACCAACCTCAAGAGAAATATGTCTAAAGGAATCTCAGTCCAGTAAAATGAGTAATTGTGATTTAGGAAGCCCGTTTAACAGCGGGCTTTTTTATTGGGAACGGTTGCGTAGTTTTCTGCCTAGAAATCGATTTTTAACATAATTTTTCTTCAATTTTAACCCCATCATAACCAATTTTAATAATTAAGACTAATAATATGGAAAATACAGACCTGTTTAGCTTAGCAGGAAAAGTAGTAGTAGTTACCGGTGGCACTGGCGTTTTAGGTGAATCTTTTGTAAAAGCAATTGCAGCAGCAGGCGCAAGTGTAGCTATTTTGGGCAGAAACAAAGAAGTTGCGGCACAAAGAGCTAATGAAATTAACGCAACTGGTGGTAAAGCACTTGCCGTTGTTGCTGATGTTTTGGATGAAGCTTCTTTAGTAAAAGCAAAAGAAGAAATCCTGTCAACTTTTGGCAAAATTGATGGATTGGTAAACGGAGCCGGTGGAAATATGCCGGGCGCAGTTGTTGAGCCAAGCGCATCGGTTTTCTCTTTAGATATTGATGCTTTAACCAAAGTAATGAACTTAAACCTTTTCGGAACCATTTTGCCCACTCAGGTTTTTGGCGAAGAGATTGCAAAAAATGGAGGAGGCAGCATTGTTAATATTTCTTCAATGGCGTCTCAAAGGTCAATTACAAAAGTATTAGGTTATACTGTTGCTAAATGTGCAATTGACGGCTATACCAAATGGTTTGCAGTGGAGCTGGCCAACCGTTACGGCGACAAAATTAGAATGAACGCCATTGCACCGGGTTTCTTTTTAACCGAGCAAAACAGAACTTTATTGACCAATGAAGACGGTAGCTTTAAAGAAAGAGGGAAATTGGTAGTTAAACATACGCCATTCAGTAGATTCGGCACACCACAAGAGCTAGAAGGCGCTTTAATTTGGTTATTAAGCGATGGTTCTAAATTTGTAACCGGAAGTGTAGTAAACGTTGATGGTGGTTTTGCTGTATTTAGCGGAGTTTAGTTTAAGAAATGAGATGTGAGATTTGAGAAATAAGACGTGAGAGCCTGTATTTTGGCTTATTGAGTTCATTAGTAAGTAGTAAATAGTCCAGTAGGCAATCTTCACTCATTCAAAATTCACTCATTCTATCATTAATCAAATTCACCCAAAATTCATTCATTCAATCATTATTATAAAATGAGTAATTACCAAATGATACCAACAATGCGTTGGTACGGTCCAAAAGATCCCGTAAAATTAAGTGATATATTACAGGCGGGCTGTAAAGGCGTAGTTTCTGCTTTGCACCAAATTCCAAACGGACAAGTATGGACAGTTGCCGATATTAAAGAAAGACAACAAATCATTGCTGATGCAGGTTTAATTTGGAACGTGGTAGAAAGCGTACCTGTCTCCGAAGCTATAAAAACTCGCACAGGAAACTTTGAACTCCATATAGAAAACTACAAGCAAAGCTTAATTAATTTAGCAAGCTGTGGTATTTATGTGGTTACCTATAACTTTATGCCTGTTTTAGACTGGACGCGTACCGACTTAGAATTTACAGTTGCAGATGGCTCTAAAGCTTTAAAGTTCGAGAAAGCCGCTTTTGTTGCTTTTGATCTGTTTATCCTAAAAAGAAAAAACGCCGAAAAAGATTATACTCCAGATGAAATTGCAAGAGCAAAAGCTCGTTTTGAGGGCATGACTGATAATGAAAAGCAGGTATTGCAACGGAATATAATTGCCGGTTTGCCCGGAAGTGAGGAAAGCTTCACGATAGAAAAATTTCAGGACGCATTAAATCCTTATGCAAATATTGATGCAACACAGCTTCGTAAAAACCTAGTCTCTTTTTTAAAAGCGGTAATTCCGATTGCCGAGGCAAATGGAATACAATTGGTGATCCACCCGGACGACCCTCCTTATGCAATTTTAGGTTTGCCACGCGTGGTAAGTACAGCAGATGATATCAGTTATTTAGTAAAAGAAGTGCCGTCTTTAAGCAATGGATTATGTTTTTGTACAGGTTCTTTTGGTGTGCGGGCTGATAATGATTTGCCAGCTATGGTAAAACAATTTGGCGAGCGTATCAATTTTCTGCATTTAAGAAGTACCCGAAGAAATGAATTTGGCGATTTTTATGAGGATAATCATTTAGAAGGTAACGTAGATATGTTTGCTGTTGTTAAAGAGGTAGTGCATTTAATGCAAGAACGAAAAGTTAGTATTCCGATGCGTCCAGATCATGGTCACCAAATGTTGGATGATCTAAACAAAAAAACTAACCCTGGTTATTCTGGTATTGGTAGGTTACGTGGCTTAGCAGAACTGAGAGGGTTGGAGTTAGGGATTTCCAGATCTTTATAGGTTTTTACCGGGTATAAACATTCGATTGCATAAAAATTAAGTAGAATATTAATTTTTTTTAGAGTAGTGTTTTTACGGTCCCAAATAATTGTTTATCAATTATTTGGGATTTTTTATTTGCGTGTTTTTTTTAATAAAAGCCTAAAATTATTTTTCACTTATTGTAAAAAATACACACCGTATTAATTTTATTTTGCATATTAGCTTTCACAATTCAAATTGGAAACTTAAAAACTACTTAAGTTTTCTTTTAGAACCGAACGAAATTGAATAAAAACCTAACCCAATTTAAAAATTAATGAAAACACTTTCAACAGCGGATTACATTGTATTCCTTGTCTATTTTGTGATCGTAGCATCCTACGGAATATGGATCTACAGAAAGAAAAGGAGTGCTAAAAGCGATTCTAAAGATTATTTCTTAGCAGAAGGTTCACTTACATGGTGGGCAATCGGAGCATCCTTAATTGCTTCCAACATTTCAGCAGAGCAGTTCATCGGGATGAGCGGGTCAGGTTTCCAAATGGGGCTGGCAATCTCTACTTACGAATGGATGGCATCAATTACCTTAGTTGTAGTAGCTGTGTTCTTTATTCCAGTTTATTTAAAGAACAAAATTTTCACCATGCCTCAGTTCCTTCACCAAAGGTATAACGGTACCGTGGCAATGATTATGGCTATTTTCTGGCTGTTCTTATACATCGTGGTAAACTTGTTGTCCATCCTTTATTTAGGGGCGGTAGCTGTAAGTGGTATTTCCGGGTTTAATATTTTTGCCTGTATCATTTTCCTTGCGGTATTTGCTATTATTATCACATTAGGCGGTATGAAGGTAATCGGTTATACAGATGTAATTCAAGTGTTCTTCTTAATATTAGGAGGTTTGGTTGCGACTTATATCGGTCTTCAGTACATCAGTGATTTATCTGGTGAAACAGGAATTACAAAAGGTTTCCACGTTTTATATACCGAAGCGAACGATCACTTCCACATGATTTTTGATAAGAGCAATCCAAATTATATGGATTTGCCGGGTTTAACGGTATTGCTTGGCGGTATGTGGATTGTGAACTTAAACTATTGGGGATGTAACCAATACATTACTCAAAGAGCTTTAGGAGCAGATTTGCCTACTGCTAGAGCGGGTATTTTATTCGCGGCTTTCTTAAAATTATTAATGCCAGTTATTGTTGTTTTACCGGGTATCGCAGCTTATTATCTTTACCAAAAAGGAATGTTCCAACATGAAATGCTGGATTCAAAAGGTATTTTGGATGTGAATAAAGCTTACCCATCGCTTTTAAATTTACTTCCTGTAGGGATGAAAGGACTTTCTTTTGCGGCTTTAACAGCAGCAATTGTGGCATCTTTGGCAAGTAAGGCAAACAGTATTGCAACTATCTTTACCTTGGATATTTATAAAAAATCTATTAATCCACAAGCTAGTGAGGAAAAATTAGTGATTTACGGAAAAGGAACTGTAATTGTAGCGATGATTATGGGTGTGGTTTTATCTTTAATTATTGGTGATAAATTAATGGGAGAAGGTAAACAAGGATTTCAATACATTCAGGAATACACTGGTTTCGTTTCTCCAGGTATCTTTGCCATGTTTATCTTGGGCTTCTTCTGGAAAAAAGCATCTTCAAATGCGGCAATGTTTGCAACAATTGGAGGTTTCATATTCTCAATCATCCTAAAATTCTTGCCGTTATATGCAAATTTAGAATTCCTTTCTTCAACCGGTTTCTCGAAGTTAGTTAAGCAGGCAGACGGTACTTCTGTATTTGAAATTCCTTTCTTGGATAGAATGGGGTTTGTATTTGTACTTTGTATAGTAGGTATGTATTTAATTAGCTGGTATGACCACAAGCGTGGCGTTAAAACAAACGGTTTAGAAGTAGATGCTTCAATGTTTGTTCCTAGGAAATCATTTACAATTGGAGCACTTTTAATTATAGCAATTCTAACTACTTTATATACTGTCTTCTGGTAGGTAAAAACTTTCCAGAAACAAAAAAGATCCCCGGAAGATATCTTCCGGGGATCTTTTTTGTTCTAATGAACTATTTCTAGCTGAATAACAGAAGGAATCTAGCTCAAATAAACTCCGTCTTCTTTTCCATTTTCGTTAAGTATAACAGAAACGTGTTCTTTTAAAACCGTAGAAAGCTCTAAACCTACAAAATCCGTAGCTACCGGGAAGTTTTTATGGCTTCTGTCAATAAGTACTACTGAGCGCAGTTTTTTAAGTGGGATATTTAAAAACACTCCCAAACCATAAGCTAAAGTTCGTCCGCTATTTAATACGTCATCTACTAACACAATCACTTTGTTTTTGCAATCATCAATAGGAATGTCGGTTGCAGATTCCAGTTTTGAGCTCTCTTTGTTCAGTTCTAGTTTTACAATGGTGACTTTAAGATCAGATATTTCAGAAAGTACTTTTTCTAATCTTAGCGCTAAACGATACCCACGAGAAACTACGCCTGCTAAAATAATTTCCTTCTCATCAAAATTATCCTCTAAAATCTGATAAGCAATTCGGTTGATTTTTTGTTGTATCTGATGGGGATCTAAAATCAAAATTCTTTTCGAGCTCATAATCTGCGTTTATTTTGCTAAAATAAATAATAAAAATGAAAGGTGTGGTTTTAACAAAGAAGATCTAACTTGTCATTCTTGAAAGAGAGAAAAAATATTGGAAAGCTCAATGTAGATTTAACCACATAACGCACAGAGGTCAGGGAGCTTTTTTTGATGAAGAAGTTTTCTATCAGCTAAACCACCAACTCTGTAAACTTTGTGTCCTCTGCGGTTCAAACTACTCAAGTCTGTAAACTCCGTGAAAAACGCTGTGCTCTATGTGGTTCATCAATAAAAAAGCCTCGATTAAATAACCGAGGCTTTCCACAATATAGTATCTCTAAAACTTAAAACTCTGCGTTTTTCGGGAATCTTGGGAAAGGAATTACGTCTCTAATATTCGTCATACCTGTGACAAAAAGCACTAATCTTTCAAAGCCTAAACCAAAACCGGCGTGTGGCGCAGTTCCGAATCTGCGGGTATCCAGATACCAATAAAGTTCATCTTGTGGGATGTGCATTTCTTGCATCCGAGTTTGCAATTTATCCAAACGTTCCTCACGTTGCGAACCACCAACCATTTCTCCAATGCCCGGGAACAAAATATCCATCGCTCTAACCGTTTTTCTGCCTTGCTCATCAGGTTCGTTCATGCGCATATAAAATGATTTGATATCCGCAGGATAATCGGTTAAAATCACTGGCTTTTTGAAATGTTTTTCAACCAAATAACGCTCATGTTCCGATTGTAAATCGGCTCCCCATTCATCAATCAAATATTTGAACTGTTTTTTCTGATTTGGTTTGGAGCGTTTTAAAATTTCGATTGCTTCAGTATAAGTTAAACGTTCGAAACTGTTTTCTAAACAGAAATTCAGCTTGGTCATCAAATCAAACTCACTTCTTTCATTTTGAGGTTTGTTCTTTTCTTCTTCTGATAAACGGTTTGATAAAAAAGCTAATTCATCCGGGCAATTATCGATAGCGTATTTGATTACATATTTCAGTAAATCCTCGGCCAAATTCATGTTGTCTTCCAAATCGGCAAAAGCAACTTCGGGTTCAATCATCCAAAACTCGGCTAGGTGACGTGTGGTATTTGAGTTTTCTGCTCTAAACGTAGGGCCAAAAGTATAAATCTCGCCTAAAGCCATTGCACCTAATTCGCCTTCCAGCTGACCAGAAACCGTTAAGTTTGCGGATCTTCCGAAAAAATCTTCTTTAAAATCTACTGTGCCGTCTTCGTTTTTTGGTGTATTTTCAAATGGCAAAGTAGTTACCCTAAACATTTCGCCAGCACCTTCGGCATCAGAAGCGGTGATGATTGGCGTATGCAGATAAACAAAACCCCTTTCGTTAAAAAACTGATGGATTGCGAAAGACAAAGCGTTACGAACTTTAAAAATCGCATTAAAAGTATTGGTACGGAAACGTAAATGAGCGATTTCTCTTAAAAATTCCAGACTATGTTTTTTAGGCTGTAAAGGGAATTTCTCTGCATCGCTTTCTCCTAAAATCTCTAAAGAGGTAGCTTTAATCTCGCATTTTTGACCTTTTCCTAAAGATTCAACCAATTTCCCGGTAGCGCTAATTGCCGCTCCGGTGTTTATTTTCTTTAGAATCTCATCTGGTGTATTTGCAAAATCAACCACAATTTGCAGATTACCCATGCAAGAACCATCGTTAAGCGCAATAAACTGGTTGTTTCTGAATGTTTTTACCCAGCCCATTACGGTGGTTTCTCTATCAAAATCAGTTGAAGAAAGTATATCTTTTATTTTTTCTCTTTTAATCATATCAGCAAGCTATTTCTTGTGGGCGCTAAAATACGAAAGGGATTTGAGAATTGAGAATTGAGATGTGAGACCGCTACGTTGTTAGAAGCAAGTAGCAAGAATCAAGACTCAAGATGATTTGCAAATTCGAGGTATAAGAACTTAGATTTGAGGCCACTTTGCTTTCAGCTATGATATGGCTTACAAACTTTCAACCTATTACCTACAACCTATTACCTACAACCTATTACTTACAACGTATTACTTACAACCTATTACTTACAACCTATTACTTACAACCTACAACCTATCTATCCACTTCCCCCAAAACAATATCCAAAGAGCCAATAATCGCTACCAAATCTGCAATCATTACATTCTTAGATATTTCTGGCAGTACCGATAAATTACAGAAACTAGGTCCACGGGATTTAATACGAAAAGGCTTATCAGAACGGCCATCGGCTATAAAGTAAAAACCTACTTCGCCTTTTGGGTTTTCTGCCCTGCTGTAAAAATCCTGTGCTTTGGGCGTAATCTTTTTTGGGCAAAATGCCCTTGGGTCAAATTCTTTGGTGCGTTTATGTTCTTTGGTGAGTTTTTCTACGCACTGCTCAATAATTTTTAAAGATTCCTCAATCTCTACAATCCTAACTTTGTAACGGTTCCAGCAATCGCCAATACTGCCCACTTCGGCTTTTGCATAAGCAACCTCAAAATCCAATTCAGGGTAAACCGAATATTCATCAACCCTGCGTAAATCGTATTTTAAGCCAGAACCACGCAACATTGGACCGGAACAACCGTAATTAATTGCCACATCCAAAGGTAAAATACCAACGTTTGCGGTACGCGAAATAAAAATTTGGTTATCGGTCAAAAGCTCATTTAGCTCCTTCATCTTTGGTTTGAAGTAGTTTACAAACTCTTGGCATCTATCTTCAAAACCTACCGGAACGTCGTAAAACAAACCGCCAACCCAAATATAATTGTAAAGCATCCTTGCGCCAGAAGCCCATTCCAACATATTCATAATATGTTCACGGTCTCTAAAACACCATAAAAAAGGAGTGAAGGCGCCAATATCAATTCCGTAAGTCCCAATGGCAATAAGGTGAGAAGCAATTCGGTTCAACTCGCAAACCAAAACACGGATGTATTCTACCCGTTTCGGAATATCGTTCTCAATTCCAAGCATTTTTTCAACGCCCATTACGTAAGCGTGGTTGTTGTTCATGGATGCCAAGTAATCCATTCTATCCGTATAGGGGATAATCTGAGCGTAGTTTAAAGCTTCGCCATGTTTTTCAAAACAGCGGTGTAGGTAACCGATGTGCGGAATCACTTCTTTAACAATTTCACCATCTGTAATCAGCTCCAAACGTAAAACGCCGTGAGTACTTGGGTGCTGAGGGCCCAAATTTAAAACCATTTCCTCGGCTGCAACGGCCTTGATCTTATTTTGGTAGGCGATTAAGCCGTCCTGATATTTATGTGATAAGGTATTTTGCAAAGCCTATAAATCAATTTTAATATTATGGTATTGTTCTGCTGTTTTGTAATCTTTCCGTAAGGGAAAACCGTCCCAGTCATCGGGCAAAAGTATTCTCCGTAAATCGGGATGATTTTCAAAATATATTCCTACCATATCAAAAGCTTCACGCTCATGCCATTCGGCCGCTTTGTAAACAGAACTTATGCTTTTGAATGTTGGAAGGTTTTCTTCATCTCGATCATTTTCTTGAACCACTTTTAAAACCAGTGTGTGATTTTTAATGATAGAAGACAGATGATACACCACACCGAATTTCTGTTGCTTAACACCATAATCCACACCGCTTAAGCATGACAAAAAATCAAACCAGGTTTCTGGGTGATCCCTTAAAAACAGGCAAACGTCAGCAATCAAATCTACTTTGATCATAAGGGCAGGTTGCTTTTGATTGGCTTCCTCGGCAATAATCACTTCTTCGCCAAACTTC
>NZ_CAMLIG010000023.1 GCF_946480185.1 uncultured Pedobacter sp.
GCACTACTCAATACTGGAAATCGCAAAGTTCTCAATACCCAATACGCACTACTCAGTACCAACCTCTTACCGCTCCACATTTTTTTCATACTCCACATACATTTTAAAATAATCATTATATAAATTGAGGTAATCTATTTGGCTGTCATTCAGTTCTTTCCAGCTGTTCAAGACGGCACTTAAATCGGTTTTGTTTTCCTGATAGTTCAGCATCATCACCTCGTAGCTTTTTTGGAATGATGGCAATATATGCTTCTGGTAAGTTTCTAACTCGGTAGTCATGTGTGCCAAATGCTGTTCGTAGCTTTTAATCATTCCTCTGAGCTTATTTTGGAGGTTGTCCTTTTCCAGTTGTAAAGCACTACGCTCAAATTCATTTGCTTTAAGCTTACTTTTATAGCTCTTTGCCGACCATGGAGCAATTGGAATACTGATGCCAGCCATCAAAGAAAATTCGTTAGGCATGGTATTATTGTAAGTCATCATGTGGTCGAAAGAAACGTTGAAATTAGGCTTCGCTTCATTTGTAATCATTTTGTTTGCCAACTGGAGGCTATTGATTTGTGCTTCTGTTTCCTTCATGATACTCCTGTTCGCCACCACCGAATCAATGTTTTCTACCAAATAGTGACTGATGTTTAAAGTAGTATCTACTTTCAGCGGAGCGTTGTACGAATTGTTCATTAATACATTCAACTTAATTTTACCGATGTGCGCATTTGCTAAAGCAGTAGTCAGCTTATTATTAGCCTCATATATATTCGCATCTAAACTATAAATTTGCGCTAAATCTGCTTTATTATAAGTGTATCTGATTTTTGCGACTTTTTTTAAAGTGCTTAAAATCTCGATGTTTTGGCCAATGAACTCGGCTTTTTTCTGTTCTAAAACTACCTCGTAATAATAGGAGCGGGCCAATGCTTTTAGCTCATTGAGGTTGTCCGTTTTTTGCGCTTTGGTAATGGCCGATTGGGCAGACAGGTAATCTTTCTCCGTCTCGCTTTTGCTATGGTTTAAGATTTCCTGCTGTGCACTAATCACAAATGAGCCTCCACGCATTTCAGGCGCTCTACTAAAATTGTTGTAAGGCGTCATATTTGTACCGACACCAACCATTGGAGCTTTCCATGCACTGGCACTGGCTACCAAAGCATCCTGCTGTTTCACTTGCTCATCGTAAATTTTTAATTCGGGGTTGTTAGTTTTAATTGCGTTTAAAACAGAATCAATCGTAACTACTTCCTGTGCAAGCAAGTTTAAATGCGCTACCAGCATCAGCGAAAGCGTAATTGCTATTTTTTTAGTGTACAACATCCAATACCTCCATCTTTCCAAATTTTTTCAACTCATACTCCTTAGTCATCAAAAAGATGAGCGGAGTAACCAATAAAATATGTGTGGACGATGTTAACACACCGCCAATCATGGGCAATACTATAGGAAGCATGACATCACTGCCTACGCCCGTACTCCATAAAACAGGCACCAAGCCAAATAAAGCCACACAAACCGTCATTATTTTTGGGCGCAAACGTTTGGATGCACCTCTAATCACATATTCTTTGATATCTTCTTTGGTGATGGTTTCCTGGCTGTTGCCTTTTTCTTTCACCAATTGTTGCATGGCATCATTTAAATAAATTACCATTACTACACCAGTTTCTACGGCAATTCCAAACAGGGCAATAAAACCAACTGCAACCGCTATTGATAGGTTAACTCCATAAAAATAAACCATTAATGCACCACCAATTAAAGCAAAAGGTATAGTCACTAAGCTCAAAAAAGCTTCTCGGATAGATTTGAAAGCCAAGTAAAGTGCTAAGAAAATAATCACCAGCACAAAGGGTAAAATGAGCAATAAGGTTTTTTCGCCACGGATTAAGTTTTCATACTGCCCGCTCCATTCTACAAAATAGCCTTTTGGTAATTTAAGCTCTTTGTTTACTTGCTCTCTGGCATCATTAACGGTACTCCCCAAATCGCGGTCACGCACATTAAACATTACTGCGCCACGCAATAAGGCATTTTCGGAGGTAATCATCGGCGGACCATCGCTAAAAGAAAAATCAACTACAGCCGATAGTGGAATGATTCCAGCATCCGGAGAATTTACAGGAATACGCTTTAATTTGGCAACACTATTTCTGTAATCTTCACCCAAACGAACAGAAATTCCAAAACGCTCTCTGCCCTCAATGGTATTGGTAAACGGAACGCCACCAATTGCAGATTCTACAACCTCATTAATATCTTTTACCGTTAATCCATAACGAGTTAAAGCTTCTCTATTGATGTTAGCATTTAAGTATTTTCCGCCTGTTACCGGTTCTACATAAAGGTCTTTAACGCCGTTTATACCGGTTAGTTTTTCTTTGATTTGTTCTTCAACTTTGGCAATCTCCCTTAGGTTTTGGCCATAAACCTTGATGCCAACATCTGTACGAATTCCTGTAGAAAGCATATTGATACGGTTGATGATAGGCTGTGTCCATCCGTTTACCACTCCCGGGATTTGTAGTTTAGCATCCAATTCATCAACAATCTTTTTCTTAGTCATGCCTTCTCGCCATTGGTTTTTTGGTTTTAGCTGAATGATGGTTTCAATCATATTGATAGGGGAGTTGTCTGTTGCGGTATTTGCCCGACCAGCCTTTCCGAGCACTTGTTCTACCTCCGGCGTTGACTTAATGATTTTATCCTGCACCTGCAAAATCCGTTTGATTTCCGAATTGGAAACATCGGGTAAAGTCACCGGCATAAATAAAATGGATTGTTCATCCAGTGGGGGCATAAACTCTCGACCCAAACTAAACAACAACGGAATACTGATGAGCAAAGCCACAATATTTATCCCGATGGTGGTTTTTCGATATTTTAAACAGGCTTTAATGGTAGGCTCGTAAATACGCTCCAAAAACCTGTTGATAGGATTGTGGTTGTCTGGCTTAAAATTGCCTTTCATAAAAAAGGAGATGAGCACTGGTGCCAAAGTGACTACCAAAAACGCATCTACAATTAAAATGAAAGTTTTGGTATAAGCCAAAGGATGAAAAAGCTTTCCTTCTTGCCCGGTTAATAAAAATACCGGCAAAAAAGAGGTAATGATGATTACTGTGGAGTAAAATACACCACGAGAAACCTGTTTACAAGCTCTTTCGATGATGATTAAGCGTTCCTGATTGTCGAGTTTAACGAAATCCTTATCGGAACTTTTCTTAAATATATTGCTCATATTATTCCGATTTTGAGTTTAACTCTGCCTGACGCACAGACAGCTGTTTATAAGCATTTTCAGACATGATGATGCCATTATCTACAATTACTCCAATGGCGAGCGCAATTCCTGTTAAAGACATGATATTGGAGCTGATATCAAAAGCATTCAGTAAAATAAAACTGGCCGCAATGGTAATTGGAATTTGTATAATAATGCTGATGGCGCTTCGCCAATGCAATAGAAAAAGGAAAACGATGATGGAAACCACAATCATTTCTTCAATGAGCGTATTGCGTACACTGCTGATGGCTTCTTTAATTAAACCGCTTCTGTCATAAACAATATTAAATTTCACGCCTTCGGGCAATCCTTTGGCCACTTCCGTCATTTTAGCTTTTACACGAGTAATTACTTCGTCGGCATTTTCTCCAGAGCGCATCACTACAATTCCGCCAACGGCTTCACCTTCTCCATTTAAATCAAAAATCCCTAATCGGCTATCGCCCACCATTTGCACATTGGCGATGTCTTTTATCTTTACAGGGATAGATTGTTTGGTTGTAATGGCTAAGTTTTCAATTTCTTCGATAGATTTGAGGTAGCCCGAGGTTTTAATGATGTATCCCATATCACTGAGCTCAAATTTTCTACCACCGGTTTCGTTGTTATTATTGTTTACGGCATCCATGACTTGGTTAATCCCCAATTTGAAATAACTCAGTTTATTGGGGTCGATACTGATTTGATATTGTTTCTGGAAACCACCGAAAGAAGCAATTTCACTAACGCCGTCCACATTTTGCAAGCCAAGCTTTACATACCAATCCTGTAAGGCTCTTTGTTCGCCAAGGTTCATTCCTGGTGCGTCTAAAGTGTACCATAATATATGACCAACACCAGTTCCGTCTGGGCCTAAAGTAGGGGCAACGCCAGTTGGTAAAGTATTGTTTACCGTACTCAGTTTCTCTAAAACGCGGGAACGGGCCCAATAAGGGTCAACATTATCTTTAAAAATTACGTAGATAAAGCTCATCCCAAACATGGAGTTTGCTCTTACGTATTTTACCTTCGGAATGCCTTGCAAGCCGGTTACCAGGGGGTAAGTAATTTGGTCTTCAATAATTTGCGGACTTCGGCCTTGCCATTCGGTAAAAACAATTACCTGATTTTCTGATAGATCTGGAATTGCATCAATTTTATTGGTCTGTATAGCAAAAACGCCAAAACCAAATATTACGATCGCGACCAAAAGTACCACAAACCTATTGCGAAGTGATATTGAAATCAGTTTCTCAATCATCAATAGAAAAATAAATAAACAATGGATTAGCTTGAATCAGTCAAGCTTTAGAATTTAAAAGGAAAGAAAGGGAAATTCTAATTACGGAATTGCTGTAGCAAGATGTATAAACCTTGCTTTAACAGCGGAAATAGGGAGACCTCGGGTTCTTTTTCCTGCTCTTTTTCATCATCACCGTTAAAATTAAATAAGCTGATGAAGTAATGATTGATAAAGGTGAAGCTTTTAGCGAATGCAGATTGGTTTTTTTCTTTTTCGGCAGAAACTTTATGGTCTGTTTTTGCTACGATATGTGTGTTTTTACAGCAAGTATCTGCTTTTTTTAAGGAGACGGTTTTTGAATTTAGCTCACAATCGCCTTTTTTGAGCTTGGATTGCATACCGCAATCCTCATCGTTTTGGTTGAATGAAACTTTTTGTAATTCACCAGAGCAGTAATGCAAGTTCACAGCCATTCCTGATGAGGTAATAAATACCATCAGCGAAAGCAATAGAACTATACCTGACCTGATCCTTTTCATTTGCTCAAAATTAAAATATTTTTTGATAAAAGCCTAAGGCAATAAAAATGTTACCATTGGATGTTTAATCTCAGCCTTGTTGCTTCAAAAATGTTTTACTTATATTGGAACAATTTTAAAATTCGGCTATTTGCAATGTTAATCCCAAATTACCATAACGATTCAGAGAAAATCCAGCTCTTAAAATTATTAGCAGAAATGCAGAATTTGAGAAAAGATATGGGTGCTTATATTGAGCATTATTACCATGACGAAGATACCATCATTGTAAAGTTGACAAATGGTATTTTAAAAATTAAGGAAGCTTTTATGGAACAATATCCCAATGCTGATGCGAAACTTAATGCTCCGGAAATCAAAAAACTAGCAGAAGGATTTGTAGATTCTACGGTTTAGTTAGTTAAACCGGTGAGGAATTTATGATTCTTTCTCAATAGCATTAAGTTAAGAAATGTCACTTTGATATACCAAGCATCTCATTAGTAAGTCATGCTTATAAAATAAGTCACCAGCAAACTTAACATTCAATACTTGTTTTTTAAAATAAGTGTGACAATTACCAAACCTAGAAAACCCATCTTTACAAAAAAGAAACACATGTCAAATCAACTCAAAAATTCCTCTTCTCCATATCTTTTACAACACGCTAATAACCCCGTTAATTGGTATCCTTGGGGAAAAGAAGCCTTAGATAAAGCCAAAGAAGAAAATAAATTGATACTGGTGAGTATTGGTTATTCGGCTTGTCATTGGTGCCACGTAATGGAGCATGAAAGTTTTGAGAGCGAGGAAGTGGCCGAGTTGATGAACCGTTTTTTCGTGTGTATAAAGATTGACAGGGAAGAGCGACCGGATATTGACCAGATTTACATGACCGCAGTTCAGTTAATGACCGGAAGCGGCGGTTGGCCATTAAATTGCTTTTGTTTGCCAGACCAACGTCCAATTTACGGAGGAACTTATTTCCGGAAGCAGGATTGGATGAACCTGTTGACCAATTTGGCGCATTTTTACGATACCAAACCCGAAGAAGCTGAAAATTATGCCGTAAAACTCACGGAAGGCATTAAACAATCTGAAAAGTTAACTTTCGTTCATACAGAGCGGGGTTTTACAAAAGAAGATTTATCTGAGATTTTAGAACCTTGGAAAATGCTTTTTGATTTTACGGAAGGCGGACATAACCGGGCACCAAAATTCCCGATGCCCAATAACTGGAGTTTTTTAATGCAAGCGGCGCATTTGTTAAAAGATGAAGCAGCACATGTGATTGTACGTTTAACTTTGGACAAAATGGCTTCCGGTGGAATTTATGATCATTTGCGTGGCGGTTTTGCCCGTTATTCTGTAGATGGAAAATGGCACATTCCTCATTTCGAAAAAATGTTGTATGACAACGGACAGTTAATTTCGCTTTACGCTGATGCTTATAAATGGTGTGGCGAGGAGCGTTACAAAGAAGTAGTTTATGAAACCTTTGATTGGCTCAAGGCGGAGATGACATCGCCGGAAGTTGGCTTTTACTCGGCTTTGGACGCAGATAGCGAAGGCGTTGAGGGCAAGTTTTATACTTGGGATAAAAAAGAAATCGACGGAATTTTGGACGAGGACGCCTTGTTGTTCAATACTTTTTATGAGGTAAGTGAAGATGGCAATTGGGAAGAAGAACACATCAACAATTTATGGATTAGAAAAGAAAAAGCGGACGTCGCTCATGCTTTTGGCATCAGCGAAGCACAACTGAATGAAAAGCTGAAAGTAGCAAAAGCAAAATTGCTAAACATCAGGAATAAAAGAGTGCATCCCGGTTTGGATGATAAAATCCTGACTTCTTGGAACGCCTTAATGTTGAGCGGTTTGTGCAATGCCTACCAAGCATTTGCTGATGAAAAATTTCTTGATTTAGCATTAGCTAATATCAAATTCTTAGAAGAAAAAATCGTAAAGCCTAATGGCGGATTGTATCGTAACTATAAAAACGGTAAAGCTACTATTAACGGTTTTTTAGATGATTATGCCTTATTTATTCAAGCTTTAATCAACGTTTACGAAATCACTTTTGACGAAACTAAATTACAGCAAGCCAGAGCATTAACAGATTTTGTTTTGGATCATTTCAGAGACGATGAATCGGGAATGTTATTTTACACTTCTGATGAAGACGAAGCTTTAATTGCCAGAAAATATGAAGTTTTAGATAATGTGATTCCAGCTTCAAACTCCGTAATGGCACATAACATAAAGAAACTTTCCCTGCTTTTTGATAACGAGCGCTATCATAATATCTATACCCACATGCTGAAAACGGTAGCTCCAAACATAAAAAGTTACGCTTCAGGTTATTCCAATTGGGCATCGTTGTTGTTGCAAGAGGTTACAGGAAGCTTCGAGATTGCAATTACAGGGGAAGATTTTGCCGAAAAACGTAAAGAATTAGAAAAAATTTACATTCCTAACAAGATTATTTTGGGAGGTAAGCAAGGAAATTTACCTTTGTTGCAAGACAAGTTTGTTGGCGAAACCAGAATTTTTGTTTGTAAAGATAAAAGCTGTAGGCTGCCGGTGAGCGATGTAAGTGAAGCAATTAAACAAATTTTTGAACAGAAACCATAAGGGTTTCGCAATTACCAACACATGAAGATTGACAATAACCACGTAGTATCATTAACCTATGATTTATACGTAACAGAAAACGGCGAAAAAAAACACGTTGAAAGCGCTACAACAGAAAATCCACTGGTTTTTCTTTACGGAGTAGGCATGATGTTGCCAAAGTTTGAAGAACATTTAACAGGCTTAGCCATAGGCGACGATTATGGATTTAGCTTAAGTGCTGCAGACGGTTACGGGGAGTATGACGAAAAAGCAGTAGCTCCACTTCCGAAAGATATGTTTGGCGACCAACCTTTACCGGAAATTGGTTCAGTTTTACCTTTACAGGATAATAATGGCGGACAGTTTCAAGGTAGAGTGGTTTCTATTACAGAAGATTCGGTTCTGGTTGATTTAAACCACCCAATGGCTGGTCACGAATTACATTTTAACGGAACCATCCAAGATGTTAGGCCTGCAAGTCAAGAAGAGTTAGACCACGGTCACGTACACGGCGAAGGCGGACATCACCACTAGTCTTTTGATTATTTTTTTGAAAGCATTCTCTGTAAAGAGGATGCTTTTTTTGTTTCTTTCGTCACCTCGAGGTACGAGAGGTCTCACATATAGGTATTCAAGCGATAGAACGACATAAAAGATTTGCGAGTGCGATGTGTCCTGTCGTCGACATGACGAGGCCCCGTCAGCCGTCACCTCGAGGAACGAGAGGTCTCACATTATAAGTATTCCGGCCACATCCACGATGAGCAGGTAAAGACTTGCGAGTGCGATGTCTCCTGTCGTCGACATGACGAGCCCCTCGTCAGCCGTCACCTCGAGGTACGAGAGGTCTCACATATAGGTATCCAAGCGATATTGACAAACGCGTAGAGATTTGCAGGTGAGATGAATGACGGATATGAATCACTCTGAACTACTTCTTTTTTATAAGTCAGTTTCGTACGCTATGTGTTTTTGTATTTAGCTTTTGACTAAAATCGTTAAATTTAATAATGGAACGAGGTGGCTGTATTTACATCATGACGAACGATTACAGGAAAACATTATATATTGGTGTTACTTCAAATCTTCAAGCGAGGATATTGGAACATATCAGTCATCTTTATCCTAAAAGTTTTACTGCTAAATACAACTTACATTCTTGTGTATATTATGAAACTTTCTTTAGTATCGAAGAAGCTATTGCAAGAGAAAAGGAATTAAAGGCATGGAGACGTTCTAAAAAGAACGAACTGATTAGTTCGGCAAACCCAACGTGGACAGATTTGTGGTTAGGTGAGATAAGTAAATGGTAAAATCAATTCTCCGTTCGTCACCTCGAGGTACGAGAGGTCTCACATTATAAGTATTCAAGCGATAGAACGACATAAAAGATTTGCGTGTGCGATGTCTCCTGTCGTCAACATGACGGAATGATTAATTCCTTTTTTATGTCATAATTAATTATTTATCAACATTATTTTGGTAAAGAAATAAAACTCTACTAAATTAGTAGAGTAAATTTAAAACAATAAAGTTATGTTAAGAATAGGAGACATTGCACCAAATTTTAAAATTGACACTTCTGATGGCGAAGTTGATTTTTATAATTACCTAGGAGACAGTTGGGGCGTTTTATTTTCGCATCCGGCTGATTACACCCCGGTTTGTACTACTGAACTTGGCGCAACAGCTAGGTTAAAGCCAGAGTTTGATAAAAGAAATGTTAAAGTAATTGCCCTAAGTGTTGATTCGGCTGAATCTCACAGAGGTTGGATTAAAGATATCAACGAGACTCAAAATGTTGAAGTTAACTTCCCGATTATCGCAGACGAAAACAAAGAGGTGGCCGAAGCTTACGGCATGATGCACCCAAATGCATCAGCAACAGTAACAGTTCGTTCGCTATTTGTAATTGCGCCGGATAAAACGGTTAAATTAATTATATCATACCCTGCGTCTACAGGAAGAAACTTTCAAGAAATCTTGCGTGTAATTGATTCATTGCAATTAACCGCTTACCACAGCGTTGCAACACCGGCTGATTGGAAAGACGGTGAAGATGTAGTGGTATCCCCTGCAATCAAAACGGAAGATATTCCGGCTAAGTTTCCGAAAGGATTTAGAGAGATTAAACCTTATTTAAGGATGACCCCTCAGCCAAACAAATAATCGGACCGTACTTAATTTAAAAAATATTTTATATTTGGTTTAAATTATAATTCTAAATATCAGTATTTTATGAAAAACGGTACAGTAAAATGGTTTAATGCCCAAAAAGGTTTTGGTTTTATCATTTACGAGGGTAAAGACATCTTTGTACATTTTAAAGACGTTGAAGGTGGCGTAAATGCTATCAAGGACAATGACGAGGTAGAGTTTGAAGTTGCTGAGGGAAAAAAAGGCCCGCAAGCAGTGAATGTAAAGAAGATATAGCGAAATTTTGGGAATTAAAAAACCGGCTTGAGCAATCAAGCCGGTTTTTTTGTTCGCTTGCGTCATGTTGAGCGATAGTGAAACATCCCACTCGATAAAGCCTTTCGCATTGCAAAAAAAACCTTGCTTGTGAGATGTGCTTGCTATTTTCAGCGTGAGGCGAGTGTAACCATTAAAACTTACAAAGTTTTGAAACTTCATAAGTTTTAAAATTCTCTACGCCGGAATCTTTGCTAAAACCCGCTTTTCAACGTAAAATGTAGCAAAGGGGAAAAAGCTAGCGGCACTTACAAAAAAAATCTTTTTAAAGCTCCAGTTATGGTTAATTGCAAAGTGAATGGTGTAACCTACATAAGCAATAAATAACAAGCCGTGTATTGGACCAAAAATTTTAGATACAATCGGATTTCCAAAATAATACTTCAAGGGTACAGCAATAAAAATCAATATCAAAAGTGTAATTCCTTCTAAAAGGCAAATCAATCTGAACTGTGCAATTTTGGTTTTTAGATTGTCAATCATGGTTTTATTTATGTTTTTTTATACTTTTTGAGCGTGAATAACTATTTTTTGTTCTTTGTGATTGGTGCTGAAAAATAAAAAATCAGTACCGCCATCTTTTAATTTGAATTTCTGTTTAAGCTCATCTGGCTTTAGGTTGAAATTTCTACAAACTAAGTTAATTTGTTTGGGAACTAATGCCTTTGTAAAGTCATTAAACAAAATAGTTTTGATGATTTTAAACCGTTTTCCGGGGAAATCTACTAGTTCATTTGATGTGTAAAGATGGCTGTGCTGGTGAACTTTATTAACCGGATATTTCTCCGTCAGTAGTTTAAACATGCCTGCTTTTAGCAAAGAAGCATCTGGCTCGTACAAATAGTTTAGCAGCTTGCCAACTTTAATTTCAGCGTTTCGTTCTTCTGCGTAATTAAAACTGATGATTTTGGATTCGCCACTGTTTAGCAAAACGCAGTTTATAACAGGTTCTGCTGTTGGTTTCGGTGTCAATACAAACAGCAACTCTTTACATTCGTTTTTTACACTTACCACATGCACTTCGGCAACGTTTTTTAAATCTTTTATTGCCGATTGTATATCAAGCATTGGCGCTGCTTTTATGATTACCTGCTTAGCTTTCTGCAGGTATTTTTCCTGATTTGCTAATACGTCCGGTTCGCAGTCTTTCAATAAAAAAACGCGGGCCGAGTTTGCTCTTCGAGAAGGATCGATGTAAAGCGTATCAAAACTTTCTGAATTTTTTAACAGTTGGGTACTGTCGCCAATAAAAGTACTCACGTTTTTTATGTCCAAAATCTCGAAATTGTGCTTTACAATTGCTGAAAGTTCCTCGTTTATTTCGCAGTGTACAACAGCTTTTGCTTTTTGTGCAAAATAATAATCATCTATCCCAAAACCTCCAGTTAAATCTATTAAGCGCCCATCGGTAATTAATGAGGCCTTGTATTGAGCCGTAATTTCAGAAGAAGACTGTTCTAAATTTAACTTTGGAGGGTAAATCATACCATTGGTTTTAAACCAAGTAGGCAGCTTTTTTTCTGATCTGTTTTTACCTTCTATTTGTGTGGCCAAAAGTTTAACGCTGAGTTCTGGGAAGGGAGAACCTTTCAATATCAGTTTCGAAACATCAGTTTTCAGGTTTTTATTGATAAAATCCTGAACCTCTTTACGGGTTAACTTTTCAAATAGCTCGCTCATTCCTTAATTACAAAATGAGCAGTATTTCTGTTGCGTTCTTCTAAATAAACGTTGCCGGTGATGTATTTTTTTATGCTTTCTTCGTTTGCGTGGCGGATGGTAATCAGTTTTAAATCGGTATTATATCTTAGTTCTAAATCCGACGTAATTAAAGCCCTAAATTTATTGAATTTGATTTCGTCAAAATCAAAACTCGCAGAAAAGGTTAAAGCCGAAATCTGCAAGGTGTTTACTTTGATATAAGCATCGGCGAAAGCTTTGAAAATATCACTTACTTGGTTTTCTGTTACGAAAGATAAATTTTTGGTGTGCAGTGTAATTAAAACCTGATTTTTTTTAACAATGATGATAGGAGTAGAGATGATAATATTTGCCTCTTTAATTACCGTTCCCGTTTCATGAGGTGCTAAAAATGGTTTTACATAAAGTGGTATTTGCTTGTTTTGCAAAGGTTTTATTGTTTTTGGATGAATTACCGTAGCGCCATAATAAGTCATTTCAATAGCTTCGGTGTAAGATAGTTCATCGAACTTGATGCAATCATCAAACAGTTTTGGGTCGGCATTTAAAATTCCGGGAACATCTTTCCAAACGGTCACGCTTTGGGCATTTAAGCAAGATGCAAAAATGGCTGCGCTAAAATCAGAACCTTCTCTGCCCAAGGTGGTAGTGAAATTTTCTGAAGTATTGCCGATAAAACCTTGTGTGATGGCAAAACTGTTTTCCAATATTTTAGGAATATCTTTTTGGATCAGTTCTGCAGTTTTTCCCCAGTTGATATGTGCTTCGCGGTAAACGTTATCTGTTTGAATGTATGAGCGGGCATCCAGCCATTTAATATTTAAGCCGATGCTGTTTAAATAATGTGCTATAATTTTGCTTGAAACCAGCTCGCCAATAGAAACAATTTGGTCGTAAATAAAATTAAACTCATCAACCGGTTCATCTTCAATAATCCAGTCAATTTCCACAAAAGTATTGCTTACCTCGTCAAAAACGGGGTTTTGATGGTCAAATAAAGCGTGGATAATTTCGAAATGGTAATTCTTTATCTCTTCAAAAATATTGTGAACGTCATCATTTTGGTTAAAATAGCTCTCCGTAAGTTTTTCTAAGGCGTTGGTGGTTTTGCCCATCGCAGAAACCACAATTAATAAAGGTTGATTTTTGTGGGATCTTATAATTTCGCTAAGATTTTTAATTCCGGCAGCATCTTTTACTGATGCGCCTCCAAATTTGAATACCTGCATTATTTATTAACGTATTTTGAGATGAAACTGTTGGGTTTAATTAAACTGGTGATGCTGGAGTAAGGAACCAAAAGGTTGGTTCTTCCTTCTGCATAAGATTTTATTTCGTAAGGGTTATAGGTGAACAATAAGCCTTTTGGTGTAATGGCAAAGTTGTTGTTTAAATTGAAAGTTTTGTTTTCGAAAAAGTAATTGTCAAGGGGTTCGTCGGCAGTTAAACCTTCGTTTTTTCTAAAAATCTGCTCGGCAATTTCAGTTAATTTTTTACTGTAATTGGCAATGAACAAATCTTTCAAAGCGAGTTTTTTTTTCGCTTTTACATCAAAATTAAAATATAACAGGCTCTCTAAGCCATGTGCGCCTGCTGTGTAAATGTATGAATCGCTGGTTAGCACCACTAAATTTGCGTCTTGATAGCTTACTTTTAAATTTTGATCCCAACTGTAGCCCGCCGGACTGTCTGGAACATCTTTTTTAAAGTCTAAATATTCTTTTAAAAATTTTTCAGATGCTTTCTCCATACTGGAAGCCGTTTCTCCGGTCCAAGGCGCTGCAGTGATTATATTTATAACTTGATCATTTAAAAACCTGTGACGAGCGGAAAACACCGGATAATATGCTTTTACATAGCCATAATTATTACTGTCGTTTTTAATAGCAACTTTTTTGGTTTCTTTATGGTAATAAACAGTTTTATAAGTTAGGCTATCTTTAAAATTTGTTTTTTCTATTGAAGCTGTTTTTGGTAAATTGTCTGTTTCGGGTACAATTGTGGTAGAATCGCTTTTGGTACTTTCTGTATGGGTTGCTTTTTTATTTTGGCAGGATAAAATAGCTAAACAAGAAATTATCAGAAGAATGTTTTTCATTATTTATAACGTATTTTGAGTCTTATTAAATGGGAGACTTACCGCTGAAGCCTTTTCAGCACAGCTTTGCCTGCCCTCATGCCGGGCAATGGCAGATACTTTTTTCATTTCTTGTTTATTATACTGTTTGGTATTCAAGCATACTTCGCAATTTTTGCCGAAAAAAGTACTCAAACCCGAGCGGAGCGAATACATGAAAGCCTCTGAAAAACAATAAATAGATTGAATAAACTCTCGACTACCTACCAGTCCGGCAGGCTGGCGCCCTTTGCTACGAAAGGAAGTACTTTTACTCCCCTCATCTGTACCGCAAAGTTCTGATGTCGAAAATGAGGTAAACTTTGGTCTGTGCTTAGGCTGGATTGAACGTGAGACAGCAGTAATTTGCATTATTCTAAACATTATGAATTAATGATGGTTTCATATCTTTTTAATTTGCTCATCAGATAAAGATGCGTTAAGCCATCCGCTCTCATATTGTGCGCTGTATTTATTGTAGAAGTTAATCGCCGGCTGGTTCCAATCTAAAACTTGCCAAACCATGCCTTTGTAGTTGTTTGCTTTGGTTTCCGCAATCACCCCCTCAAAAAGTATTTTGCCAATACCTTTTCCACGCATTTTTTCGGTCACAATAAAATCTTCTAAGTATAAACGCGAACCTTTCCAGGTTGAGTATCTGATGTAGTATAATGCAAAACCCTCAATTTTACCATCGCAAACAGCAACAAAAGCTTTCCAAACAGGATTCTCACCAAAACCGGCTTCTACAAATTCGGCTAAAGTAACCGTGACTTCATCTGGTGCTTTTTCATAAAGTGCCAGTTCGCGAACCAGTTCCAGCATTCTTCCGCAATCGTTTTTTGTAGCGAATCGTATTTCTGTTTTCATAATAAAAAGCCTCACCCCAGCCCTCTCCGAAGGAGAGGGAGCTACCTGCTAGCGGGAATAAATCGTGAATAAATTAATCAGTACTAACCACCTAACAAACTAACCAACTACTCTTCCGCCAAAAATATCGCTACCAATACGTACCAAAGTAGCACCTTGCTCAATTGCTATTTTATAATCGGACGACATTCCCATAGAAAGTTCTTTAAAGCTGTCATCGTTTCTAAAATAACTTACTTTAATGCCTTTAAATAAAGTTTGGAGCTCGTAAAACTCCTCTTTAATCTGCTTCGGGTTTTCTGTATTGGTGGCAATTCCCATTAAGCCTACAATTCTAATATTTTTAAGCTCGGTAAATTCCTGGGACGCTAAAAGTTCAATCGCTTCATCAAATCCTAAACCAAATTTAGTTTCTTCATCAGCAATATAAATCTGTAATAAACAGTCAATTACACGGTTGTTTTTAAGTGCTTGTTTGTTGATCTCTATGAGCAATTTTAAGCTATCAACACCGTGGATCAGGCTTACAAAAGGAGCTATATATTTTACCTTGTTGCTTTGTAAATGCCCCACTAAATGCCATTGAATATCTTTTGGCAAAACTTCCTGTTTTTCAACCATTTCCTGCACTTGGTTTTCGCCAAAAATTCGTTGGCCAGCTTGGTAAGCTTCTAAAATATCCTCGTTCGGTTTGGTCTTAGAAACAGCTACCAATTTAACTTCCCCGTTCTCAATTTCGTTCTTTATTGCTTTTATATTGTCTGTAATGCTCATTAATGCGTAATTTTATGGGATTATTTGCCAAAAATACAAATGCTTGTGCTATAAACACGAACCCATTATGTATGAAATGTTAAGAATGGCATTTTTTTAATTTATGAGAAGATTTATATTACTAATTGCGGTTGTACTTTTTTATGTTGCCTGTAACCAAAATAGTGTGCCTAAAGGCATTATTGAAAAGGATAAAATGCTAAATGTGTTGCTGGATATGCAACTTACGGATGCGGCATTAAACCAGGTTTATAACAACGATACCATGAAAATGCAGGCACACAGCCGGTACAATTATTTGTTTGCAAAGTATAATATTGATTCGGCAACGTTTACCAATAGTTTAAAATATTACAGCCGTAATGCCGCTGAGTTAGATACAATGTATGCTCAGGTTTCTGATAGTTTAATCCGTTTTCAGAAAAAATTAATGTCAAACAAATTGAAAAGTGTAAATCACGGAGAAGAGCTTTACAAGTATATATCAAAAAAATTCATGATGGACACTGCAAAGTTTAACATGGATTATTATAGTTTGGATGCTAAAAAATTATACGCTAAATACACCAAAAGCTTGGATAGCTTAAAGCACTTGAAAGACAGTATAAAGTTGGATGGTTCAAAGCATCTACAGGACAGTATAAAGCCGAAACCTAAGAAGGTGGAAGAAATCAAAAAGTTAAAATAGGAGAAATTAAAAAGTAATTGTGAAATATTTTATAGGTATTGAGCGAGAGAGTGTCCGTTTCATCATGCTGATACCTAATATATTTCAAATAAATCAATATGAAATGACATTAAAACTCAAATTTGTTACCAATTACAAGAGGTGTCACCCTGAGCGGAGTCGAAGGGGAGCGTTGGGCTTTATGCTTCGACTCCGCTCAGCAGGACAAAACGGCTCTGCTTTTGTGAAAATTTGTATAACAGATAATTACAAAATACGTCATGCTGAACGATAGGGAAATAGCTCACAAATAGGTGTCCTTTTAGCGTGGAGTGAGATGTCTCGTATCCTCGACATGACGGTCTGAAGAGAAGAACCACCTTAAATAATGACATTGTGCTGGCGGGGAGCAGCCAAAAGACATGTAATTTATATCACATGGAGAACCTCCCTCTTCATCTCCCTTCCGCCAGCTGGCGGAGAGACATTGTATGGCAACCTATAGAATTGGCATCAAAAAATTAGTACTATAAAAAATACAATATAAATTTAGACAGCTTCTAAGCATGATTTATCCACAAAATAGTTTACATAAGCTGGGTTTTGATGATGTAAAAAACTCGATTAAAAGTTTATGTATGAGCGAGATGGGGCGAGGAATGGTGGATAAAATCCAGTTCATGAGCCAATATGACCAGATTAATAAATTTTTAAGACAAACAGCAGAGTTTAAAAATATTATTGAGAACGACCAGCCTTTACCCATCCAAAGTTTTTATGACATCAAAAGACTGGCAGAAAAAGCCAAACTCGAAGGTGCTTTTTTAAATGAAGAAGAGGTTTTTCAAATTTATGTTTCACTGCAAACTGTTTTTGCAGTTATCAGATATTTTGAAGACAGGAACGGCATTTATCCAAACTTGGAAGCTTTGTTTGAGCATTTGCCGATAGAGAAAAGCATCATTAGGCATATTGAAGCGGTAATTGACCCTAAAGGTAAAATGAAGCCAAATGCCTCGCGTTTGCTTTCTGATATCACCACAGCCATTGCAAAGGCAGAGCAAGAGGCCTTAAAGAAAATAGACCAGATTTATAAAAACGCACAAAGTAACAATTGGGTTGCCGATGGTAGCTTAACCATGCGTGAAGGCAGAATTTGCATCCCAATTTTAGCGGAGAATAAACGCAAAATGAAAGGTTTTGTGCATGACGAGTCTGCATCCGGGCAAACCGTTTATATTGAGCCAGAGGAAGTTTTTGCGCTCAACAATAAAATCCGTGATCTTGAATTTGAAAAGCGCCGTGAGGTGATACGCATTTTAACGGAACTTACTAACCAGCTGCGGCCTTATGTACCCATTATTTTTTCGTACCATAATTTTTTAACAAAGCTTGATTTTGTAAGGGCTAAAGCACTTTTTGCCATTCAAATTGATGCACAGATGCCATTTTTAGTCAATGAAGCTCGGTTAAAGTTAATTAATGCCCGACATCCTTTATTGCTGTTAAGCCATAAAGAAAGCGGAAAATCCGTAGTGCCTTTAAACGTTCATTTAGATGAAAAGGTGAGAATTTTACTGGTCTCTGGCCCGAATGCCGGAGGAAAATCAGTTGCGATGAAAACCGTGGGTTTATTACAGATTATGACACAGGCTGGTTTGTTAATTCCGGCCGATGCTGAATCTGAAATCGGGATTTTTAAACAGCTTTTTGCTGATATCGGCGATGACCAATCCATTGAAAGTGATTTGAGTACTTATAGTGCGCATCTTTCCAAGATGAAGTATTTTACTGAGCATACTTCTGGCAAAACCCTAATTTTAATTGATGAGTTTGGAACCGGAACAGATCCCTTGTTTGGTGGCCCAATTGCCGAAGCGGTGTTGGAACAACTGAATCAAAAACGTTCTTTCGGGATGATTACCACGCATTACTCTAACCTAAAACTGTTTGCAAACAGTGCCGAAGGCTTAGAAAACGCTTCGATGGTTTTTGATAATGAACAGCTGCAGCCTATGTATATGCTGGAAATGGGAAAACCCGGCAGTTCTTATGCTTTTGAAATTGCACAAAAAATAGGTTTATCAAAACATTTAATTGATTTGGCGAAGAGCAAAATCAGCGTACAGCAACGTAAAATTGATACGCTTTTGGTGGATTTGGAACGTGATAAAAAAGAGGTGTTTGATACCAAACTTTCTTTAGAAAAGCAGCAACGTAAATACCAATTGCTTTTAGCTGAAAACGAAAAACTGAAAGCCTATTATGATGAAAACAAACGTAACCTGATACGGGAAGCAAAAACCGAAGCGCAACAGATTATTAAGAATGCCAACAAACTGGTAGAAAACACCATTGCGGGCATTAAGGAATCAAAAGCGGACAAAACCACCACGCAGGAACTAAGGGCAAGTTTAAACAATGCTTTGAAAGCCAACGAAGTAAAACCACAAGCGCCAAGCAAACAACAGCAAAAGGAAGTTGAAGAAATTGAAGTAGGCGATTGGGTTAAAATACCCGATTCCGAAAATTTAGTTCAAGTGCTGGAAATTGCAAAAGATAATTTAATTGTTGCTTTTGGCGAGTTACGCTCGGTAATTAAAAAGAAAAAAGTGGTTAAGGTTTCCAATAAAAGTGTGCCTAAAGCAATCAAGCGCTTTGGTACTTCTGGCTATATAGAATCTTCTGCAAGTTTTTCGGCAGAGATTGATGTGCGAGGAAAAAGGGGAGAAGACGCCTTGGCCGAAATTGAACGCTATTTTGATAGGGCAGTAATGTTCGGGTTTACTTCTTTTAAGGTAATACACGGCAAAGGTGATGGCATTCTTAGAAAATTGATCCGTAATTACCTGAAAAACTATCCTCAGGTAGCTAAAATGGAAGATGAGCATGCGGATAGAGGAGGGGATGGAATTACTTATGTTTATTTGAATTGATCTTGTTAAAGAATGTTTTTGGGTTTTAATATTGATTATTAAAGGAGTTGTATAGGAAAAATATATCACATAGACTTTCATTTTTCTTATCAAGAATTGGACTTTTATGAAGTACTTACAATGATCAATAAGAAATGCATTGGGAAAATCTAAAACTATAATACAGGAATTATTCTCTCCTTCATTCATTAAAAAAAATCTCGTATTTTTGCACCTCAATTAAAAACGCTCATTTGTATAAGCGTACGTTAAATATTTTTTACAAATAAAAATCATAATTGTAGATGATTAAAATTACACTTCCTGATGGTTCAATGCGGGATTATGAAAAAGGAACCAATGCGCATCAGGTAGCGCTTTCAATATCTGAAGGTTTAGCTCGTAATGTTTTAGCGGCAGAAGTTAACGGAAAAGTGGTGGATTCATCAATGCCTATTGATGAAGATGCAAGCGTTAAGCTATTAACTTGGAATGATACCAACGGAAAATCAACTTTCTGGCATTCATCTGCTCATTTATTGGCAGAGGCTTTAGAGGCACTTTATCCGGGAACAAAATTCGGTATTGGGCCGGCAATTGAAACCGGTTTTTATTACGATGTTGATTTCGGTGACAGAGAGTTTTCTTCCGACGATTTCAAAAAAATTGAGGATAAGGTTTTAGAATTAGCCAGAACCAAATCAGAATATGTAAAAGAATCCGTAAGCAAAGCGGATGCGATTAAATATTTTGAGGAAAAAGGTGATGAATATAAACTAGATCTGCTTAAAGATTTGGAAGACGGAAAAATTACTTTTTATACCCAAGGCAATTTTACCGATTTATGCCGTGGTCCACACATTCCAAATACTAGTTTTATAAAAGCTGTAAAACTGATGAATGTTGCCGGAGCATATTGGCGAGGCGACGAAAGTAGAAAACAATTGACCCGTATTTACGGCGTAACTTTCCCTAAACAAAGTGAGCTTACAGAATATCTTCACATGATTGAGGAAGCTAAAAAGCGTGATCACCGTAAATTGGGTAAAGAACTGGAGCTGTTTGCTTTCTCTGAAAAAGTAGGAATGGGTTTGCCATTATGGTTGCCTAAAGGAACAGCCTTGCGTGAGCGCTTGGTTAATTTTTTACAGAAAGCACAACAAAAAGCAGGTTACGAGCAAGTGATTACGCCGCATATCGGGCATAAAAATTTATACGTTACCTCCGGCCATTATGATAAATACGGAGCAGATTCTTTTCAGCCGATAAAAACACCGCAAGAAGGAGAGGAGTTTTTCTTGAAACCAATGAACTGCCCTCACCACTGCGAGATCTACAAAACAAAACCGCGTTCTTATAAGGATTTACCAATTAGGTTGGCAGAGTTCGGAACAGTTTACCGTTATGAGCAAAGTGGCGAATTACACGGCTTAACCCGTGTTAGAGGATTCACGCAGGATGATGCGCATTTATTTTGCCGTCCAGACCAGGTAAAGGACGAGTTTAAAAAAGTAATTGATTTGGTTTTATACGTTTTTAAAGCCTTGGGCTTTGAGAATTATACTGCACAAATTTCTTTACGCGACCCAAATAACAAAGCCAAATACATTGGTACTGATGAAAACTGGGAACTTGCGGAAGCCGCTATTATTGAGGCGGCGGCAGAAAAAGGTTTAAACACTGTTGTGGAATTAGGCGAAGCTGCTTTTTACGGACCAAAGCTCGACTTTATGGTTAAAGATGCTTTGGGCAGAAAGTGGCAGTTAGGAACTATTCAGGTAGACTATAATTTGCCAGAACGTTTCGAACTGGAATATACTGGCAGTGACAACCAGAAACACCGTCCGGTAATGATTCACCGAGCGCCATTTGGTTCTTTAGAGCGTTTTGTAGCTGTATTGATTGAACATTGCGCAGGTAACTTCCCTTTATGGTTAACTCCGGAACAGTTTATAGTTTTACCTATTTCTGAAAAATATGAGGAATATGGAAAAAAAGTTTTAGAATCACT
Organism: uncultured Pedobacter sp.; assembly: GCF_946480185.1. Next base: position 21,163 of record NZ_CAMLIG010000023.1, read on the forward strand.
TAATAATTCCGATATTCGCGGACTAATTGACTTTCGGGATGAGAAAATCGGACGAAAAATTAGGGATGCCGAAGTCAAGAAGATTCCTTTTATGTTGATTATAGGGGAGAAAGAGATGGAGGATGGTACGGTTTCTGTAAGAAAACATGGCGAAGGTGACCAGGGAAGCATGAGTATAGAAGAGTTTAGCAGTCATCTTCAAAAAGAAATTTTAGTTTAAATAATAAAGATGGAGGACAATCATTAGACCTAAATTGAATCCGAATAGAAGCAGAAGAACAACTGAGCCCGCTCATAATATCAATAAGCGTATTAGAGCAAGGGAGGTAAGGGTAGTAGGAGAGGATATAGAGCAAGGAGTTTACCCTATTGAAAAAGCATTGGCAATGGCAGATGAGATGGATCTTGACTTAGTTGAGATTTCACCTAACGCCAATCCTCCGGTATGTAAAATCGTTGATTACAATAAGTTTGTTTACGAGCAAAAGAAAAAGCTGAAAGAAATTAAAGCCAATGCTAAGCAAACTGTAATTAAGGAAATTAGATTTGGTCCTAATACCAATGACCATGATTTTCAATTTAAATTAAAACATGCGATATCTTTTTTAGAGAACGGTGAGAAGGTAAGAGCTTACGTTCACTTTAAAGGAAGAGCCATTGTTTATAAAGAACAGGGAGAAATTTTATTGTTAAAATTTGCCCAAGCTTTAGAAGACGTAGGAAAAGTAGAACTATTACCTAAATTAGAAGGTAAACGCATGTTCTTAACAGTAGCGCCTAAAACGGGAAAAAATTAATATAAACAGGTTAAATTAACAAGCATTATTATGCCAAAAATGAAAACCAATTCTAGTGCAAAAAAGCGTTTCTCGCTTACTGGAACCGGTAAAATCAAAAGAAAGGATGCCTACAAAAGTCACATCCTAACAAAAAAGACGACAAAGCAAAAACGTAACTTAACTACTACCAGCTATGTATCAGATGGTGATTTAGGAAATGTTAGACGTATGCTTTGCATCGGAAAGTAATTAAATATTAACCAGGGATTGGGTTTAAGTATCAGTTTATAACTGGCCACCTCTTACCAAAAACAATTAAATTATGCCACGTTCGGTTAACGCAGTAGCGTCAAGAAGAAGAAGAAAAAAGGTCCTGAAATTAGCCAGAGGTTACTGGGGATCAAGAAGCAAGGTTTTTACCATTGCTAAAAATACTGTTGAAAAAGGTTTACAATACGCTTTCAGAGACAGAAAAGTTAAGAAAAGAGAATTCAGAGGATTATGGATACAACGTATCAACGCGGCTAGCCGTGAACACGGAATGTCTTACTCTCAATTCATTGGAAAAGTTGCTGCTAAAAACATTGGTCTAAACAGAAAAGTTTTGGCTGATTTAGCAATGAACGATCCAAAAGCTTTTGCAGCTATTGTTGATGCAGTAAAGTAAACAGAGAATACCGTTTTAGTAAAAAAGGAGCTTAGCAATAAGCTCCTTTTTTCGTTTTATAGGTTTTAAAAATAAAATACTTAGTGTAAAAAAGTCTTTAATATCTATTTTTAAAACAAAAAAGATATTTCTTTTAAACCTACAGAGTTAGTTAATTAAATAGACTTAATTTAGAGCGCCTGAGCTTTCTGTTTGTCTTCTTCATTATTATGTACTAGAAAAAGACAGAAATACGTTTAAGTCGTTTTAAAATGCCTCTCAAATAAAAATGATTTTGTGTTGCATTTTTGCAGTATTAAAAAGCACAAGAAATGCCTTCTTTGTAGCTTCTTCGTACCATGTTCGCTACCTGTTCGCAAAAAGCACCTGTTTTGCGAAGGTGGTACAAACATTTTGCGAAGGATTAGCGAACAAATGGTTTTTAAAACTATTCATCAGTAAGGCTGGTTTTTTTAGCACTTAGTGTATTTTAGCTATGTGTTTAATTTTAGCTCTACTTTGTTTTTCTCGTATGGATCTGGAGGTATTTACCGTGAGGATTGATGTGGTGAAAAGAGAACTAAGTTGATGCTGAGCAGGCCTGTCATGTGAATATTACAAGCGATATAAAATTTGATTGGGAATCTATCGTTATTAACGAAATAATGTTTTATTTTAGATAACCAATTAGTTAAAACAAATATGAAAAGGACAATCATTTTAATGGCGTTTTTTTTTGCTACGGCAACAGTTTTTGCACAGTCAGCTGATGCAATTGTAGGGAAATGGCTAAATAAAGACGGAGATGCGCATATCCAAATTTATAAGACGGGCAATAAGTTTAACGGAAAGTTAGTTTGGCTCAAAAACCCGAACAACGAACAAGGAAAAGCTAAAATGGATGTCCATAATCCAGATGTTAAATTGCGTGGAAGGGCACTGTGGGGATTAGAGATTTTAAAAGGTTTTTCTTTTGATGATGGCGCTTGGGAAGATGGAACTATATACGATCCCAAATCAGGGAAGACTTACAGTTGTAAGATGACCATGAACGGCAATGACAAATTAAATGTGAGGGGTTATATTGGGATTTCTTTAATTGGCCGTACCGATGTATGGACACGAGTGAAATAGATTTTAGACGAAAATAAACGAGGCCTCAGTCGTTAACTGGGGCTTTTTTACGCAATACCATTTGCTATGGATATGGGCAATGTTAATATTGGTTAATTTTTTTATAATCCAAATATTTCTGCTGTACTTACTAAACCAATAATCAATTATATAGTCATACAAAGCTGGCTAACTTACGATGTTTAAAATTTTCCTTAAAGGATTTGTATTTTTATTGTTTTTATCTTTAGGACTTCGTGTTTTTGGACAGGGAGCTTCTAATAAAGGAACGGATTTTTGGTTGGGTTACGGCAAGCACATCAGCGTTGGGCAAATGGTGGTTTATATCACTTCAGATGTTGCAACCACCGCAACGGTGTCTATTGCAAATCTTAATTTTAGTCAAACAGTAACTGTTCCGGCAAATGGTATTGTTTCGGTAGATATTCCCACAGCTGCACATTTAGCAAATGATGGATTCTCACCAAACGGAATTCACATCACCTCACTAAAGCCAATAATTGTATATGCGCATATTTATGCAAATTCAGTTTCTGGGGCTACATTGGTTTTGCCGGTTAATGCCTTAGGAAAAGATTATTACTCTATAAATTACAAGCAGATTTCGAATTCTAACGATGCAGTTTCGTGGTTTTTTGTAATTGCAGTAGAAGATAGTACACAGGTTGAAATAACACCTAGTCAAAACACGGCCGGCGGTTGGGCGGCAAATACCAGTCATATTGTTAAGCTCAATAAAGGGGAGATTTATAATGTATTGGGTACCTATACAAATGTTGTTAAAAATTCTTCCGGAGCTGATTTAACAGGGTCTCGTGTAAAATCAGTTTCTTCTAATGGCAGTTGCAAAAAGATAGCGGTATTTTCTGGAAGCAGCAAAATCAGCATCAACTGTCTTAGCTATACTCTCAATTCTAATCCAGGATCAGCTGATAATTTATTTCAACAAGCTTATCCTACGGATACTTGGGGCAAAAACTTTATTACTGTGCCACAAAGAGACCGTGATTTTGTAATTTACCGTATTTGTAAGTCAGATCCTGCAGCCGTTGTAAAGCTTAACGGAAACATTATTCCTGCAAGTTCGTTTACCAGTGGATTTTATTATGATTTTTCCTCGACGGGTGTTGAACAAATTTCTTCTGATCTGCCCATACAAGTGGCTCAATATGCCGTAACACAAGGGAAAGGGATAGGATGTAATGGGGTAAGCGGTGATGTTGGTGATCCAGAAATGATTTACTTGAATCCGCTGGAGCAAACCTTGACAAAAATTACAATGTATTCTACCCCTAGGTATCAAATACTAAAGCATTTTATTAACGTTGTGATTAAAAATGAGGGTGTAGCTTCGTTTACTGTGGATGGTTTGTCCGTTTCTTCGCAATTTTTGCCGGTACCTAATAATACTGGATATTCTTATGCGCAAATTTCCGTTACAGAAGGAACGCATAATTTAAGTTCGGATATTGGCTTTAACGCAATTGCCTATGGGTTTGGTGGTGCAGAATCTTACGGTTATGCTGCCGGTGCAAATTTGACAGCTTTTGGAATTGATCCGTTAGTGGAAGGCACAACCGATAAAACTGTGCAAACCGGATGCGTAGGAGTACCGTATGATCTAACTTTGAAATTGCCTTACCAGGCATCACAACTTCAGTTTGATAGTGGGGACGGAAATGGTTTAAAAATAATCTCATTAAACCCTCTACCAGATATTGTTAAAGATGGCAAAACCACTTACGTTTACTCTTTAATTCCGCAAATTACTTATTCTAAGGACAGTACCTACAGCTACAAAGTTGTAACTACCAAGCCATCGGCCGATGCCTGTGGTTCTGGAGACGAATTTTTGTTCGATTTTATCATCAACCCAAAGCCGGTAGCAGATTTTACAACGGCTTCCCAAGCTTGTGTTGATAATCCAATCAGCTTTCAGGCTGCTAAAATCCCTAACCAAACTATTACAGAATACTTGTGGGATTTTAATGGCGAAGGAACAGCCAATACAGAAAGTACGACACATACTTATACTACACCGGGAATAAAGAAAAATAAGTTATCCGTTAAATCCGATGACGGTTGTTGGTCTGATGTGAAGGAAGTAGATGTTGAGGTGGTTGCTCTTCCTGTAGCCGATTTTTCGCAACAAAGCATCACCTGTGTTGGCGGAGATATTCAGTTTACGGATAAATCTACAAGTGCAAGCAATAATATCACTAAATGGGAATGGGATTTTGGAGATTCTGTGTCAAATTCAAATACTTCAACATTACAAAATCCCATACATAATTTTAGCAAGGTTAAAACTTATAATGTGAGCTTAAAAGTAACTACTGATTTGGGTTGCGAAAACTTGATAAAAAAACAAGTTGTGGTTCATCCATTACCGCTTGCGGATTTTGATATGCCTGATATTTGTTTGAGCGATGCTTCTGCTGGATTTACTAATCAATCAACCGTGGCGGATGGATCAACAATGACTTATGCCTGGGATTTTGGAGATAATAACGCTAACGCTGGAAATCCTAACACATCAACAGCCACAAGCCCTACGCATAGATATACTAGGGCAGACATTTATCAAGTTACTTTAACCGCAACAAGTACAACTGGCTGTTCAACAACTATCACCAAAACTTTTACGGTGAACGGGAGTACACCAAAATCTAAGTTTGCGGTGCAAAATGAAAACAATTTGTGTAGCGATCAGGCTGTGATTTTTGAAGATTTAGCATCAGTTGATTTTGGAGAGATCACCAAAATTGAATGGATTTACGATGATTCTAAACCTGCAGAAATGGAAACAGATGATAAACCCGCTACAAGTTTAGAGCGTACTGCTGGTCCTAAATTGTACAAACATGCTTATCCTTCATTTTTCTCTCCAGCACAAAAAACAGTAAACGTTTCAATGAAGGTTTATTCTGGCATTAGCTGTGCCAGCACTTTCACAAAAACCATCACATTAAAAGCTATCCCAAAAGCAGATTTTATATTACCTGATGCTTGCTTGGTTAATGGCGAATCCGTTTTTGCAAATCAGTCAACTTTTGTGGGAAGTGATGCAGGCTTAACTTATCTGTGGGATTTTGGAGACGGAAGCACTACCTCTAACGATAAAAATCCGGTACATAAATTTACTGTTGCTAAAGATTATCAGATTACCTTAACGGTTACCGCTACAAATGGTTGCACAAATACCATCACAAAAACCTTTACTGTAAACGGGACAATTCCAAATCCCGATTTCAGCGTTTCTAACGTTAATGATTTATGCAGTGATCAAGCCGTAGTTTTTACCGATGCCACAACTACGGCATTTGGTGAAATCTCAAAAATAGAATGGAATTTCGATATCGATAATCATCCGAACGATCCCGCCTTTCAATTAGCGGACAATAGTCCTGCACCAAGATCGGCAACAGCAAAAACTTATCAGTTTACTTATCCAAAGTTTAGTTCGCCAGCCACGCGTAATGTAAAGGTTAGGATGCTTGTAACAAGTAATGGAGGATGTTTAGCCGAAACTACTCGTCAAGTCACGCTTAAAGCTGTCCCAAATGTTGTTTTCAATAATTTAACGGATGTATGTGCAGAAGTTCCTCCGTTTGTATTTAACCAAGCAACTGAAACCACAGGCTTTAGCGGTACTGGAAGCTATACCGGAGACGGAGTAGATGCAAATGGTCTTTTTTCGCCAGCCAAAGCCGGTGTAGGTAAACATACCATTACCTACACTTTTGTAGGCGATAATGGTTGCTCTGCAACCAAAACGCAGGATATCAACGTTTTTGCAACTCCAACAGTTGATGCCGGAACCGATAAAATTATTTTGACTGGAGGACAGATTGTTTTAGATGCCAATGCTACGGGAAAAAACATAAGCTATAAATGGACGCCATCAACAGGTTTAAACCGAGACGACATCCTTAATCCGATAGCTTCGCCCACAAAAGATATTGTTTATACATTGATGGTAACAAGTGATGATGGTTGCAAACTGGCAGATGATATTGCCGTTAAAGTACTGGAATTTCCAGAAATTCCGAATACATTTACGCCTAACGGCGATGGCGTAAATGACACCTGGAATATCAAATATCTGGACAGCTATCCAAACTGTACGATAAAGGTTTTTAACAGATATGGTAAAGAAGTGTTTTACACCCAGAAATACATTCCTTGGGACGGGAAACAAAATGGTCAGTACCTTCCAGAAGGAATGTACTATTATATCATTACTGCAAAAGATGGCGAATTAAAATATTCTGGTTCTTTATTATTGGTAAAGTAGTTTTAGACAGTTCAAACATATACAATAAAGATTAGGTGCCGCATTTAATGAAGAAGTTTTTGAGTTTTGTTTTTTTGTTATTTGCCTTATTGCCTGTTGCTCTTGCTCAACAAAAGCCTCAGTACACACAGTACATCTTAAACAATTACATTATAAATCCAGCATTATCAGGTATCGAAAGTTATATTGATGTGAAAGCGGCAACTAGGCAACAATGGGTGGGCTTAGAAAATGCGCCAAAAACAAATTACTTCACTATAAATATGCCTTTAGGGAACACTGATGATTGGGGCGGGCCAACATCATCTGATATGGTGGGCGAAAATCCATTAGGTAAAAGTTATAAATCAGACTATATGGCCTCTGCGCCACACCATGGTATTGGACTTACGGTAGTATCTGACAAAACTGGGCCTTTAAGTAATACAACGGTTGACTTTACGTATGCTTACCATTTGGGGCTGGCACCACGGCTGAATTTGGCAGTCGGGATTGGCTTGGGTGCAAGCAGAGTGAGTTTAAATACCAGCGACATTAAGCTTGAAGATCCAAATGATGTTGCTATTCAAAATAGCGGTACTGCAAATACAATAAAACCCGACGTTAATTTTGGAGTATGGCTTTATTCAGCATCCTATTTTGTGGGTGCATCTGTACAGCAATTAATTCCGCAAACCATAGATTTCTCGGACAGCTCAAATCCTAATGCCGGAAAAACAGTTCCGCATACTTTTGTTACCGCGGGTTACCGCTTTTGGTTGAGTGATGATATTACTGTAATTCCGTCTGTAATGTTTAAGTATGTAAAGCCAACTCCTTTAAGTGTTGATTTAAATGCAAAAGTCGCTTTCAGAAACAAAATCTGGATTGGCGGAACATATAGGAAAAGCGATGCAGTTGCAGCAATGCTAGGTTTTAACATCAGTTCTTTATTGAATGTTGGCTATGCGTATGATTTTACAACTTCAGAACTTAATACTGTATCTCGCGGATCTCATGAAATTGTGATCGGTTTTACCTTAAATAATCATTATAAGGTAACCTGCCCCAAAAACTTTTAGCCCATTCTTTTCTAGGGAATAATCAATGGGGATTTAAAGACCCGTCTTAAAAATACACCAAACTTTCATTCCTCAATAATTGTAGAAGCAAATGAGCTCTTCCACATTAATGCGTCTAAATTCTATACAGGATACGTCAGGATGCGTTAATTATTTTCTTGTATTATCTTGCCATCCAATTATTAAACTTAGTTAATTCTTTACAATTAAACTTAAAGAGCAGATGAGATTTTATACCTTAATATTCGTCCTATTTTTTAGCGTGGGCGTTTATGCGCAGTCAAAGCAATCTTATGCCTTTGATTTTGGGGCGGGTAAAGTAGAAGATGGCTATTTAGGCGTTGACGCTACTAAGATATATAGTGACAAGCAAACTTATGGCTTTGATTTTAATACGATGCCAAAGTTTATTGATTCTGGCAAAGGCAGTGCGCTGGAAAGAGATGCGGCTACGGATAACAAGCCATTTTATTTCTCAGTAAAAGTACCTGAAGGTAATTATAAAGTAACGGTTTATTTAGGAAGTAAATTGCAAGCCGGCTTAAGTACGATAAAAGCTGAGTCCAGAAGATTGATGTTGGAAAACATTGCTACCAAAAAAGGAGAGCTTAAAAAAGAGACATTCATCGTAAATATTAAAGATCGGAAAATTAATGGAACTAAAAGTGTTTCGTTAAAACCGAGAGAATTTGGGAAACTGGATTGGGATGATAGGTTGACATTAGAGTTTGATGTGAACACGGTTCTGTACGGCTTAACAGTTGAACCATTTAATGACCAAATTACAGTTTTCCTATCCGGAAATTCAACAGTTGTAGATCAGGATGTGGAACCTTGGGCATCGTGGGGGCAAATGATTCCTAGATTCTTTGGGCCCGGAGTAGCCATAGCTAATCACGCCGAATCTGGCTTAAGCCTAGGCAGTTTTTTAGGTTCTAAACGTTTAGAAAAAATATTAAGTATCGCTAAAGCAGGAGATTACCTGTTTATTGAATTTGGTCACAATGATCAAAAAGAAAAAGGACCCAATGATGGTGCGTATAAATCATATACTGAGAGACTTAAACTTTTTGTGACAGAATTTAGAGCGATAGGCGGAAATCCGGTGATTGTAACTTCAACAAGCAGGCGAGCGTTTGACGAAAACGGAAATGTAATACCCACGTTGGGCGATTATCCTGATGCAGCCCGAAAAGTAGCCAAAGAATTAAATGTACCATTGGTTGATTTAAACGAGCAAACAAAAATATTTTATAAAACGATGGGAGTGGAGGGTTCAAAAAAAGCTTTTGTCCATTATCCCGCAAATACTTTCCCTGGGCAACCTGTGGCTTTGGCAGATAATACGCACTTTAATCCTTACGGTGCTTATGAAATTGCCAAGATGGTGATAGAAGGGATTAAGGAAAATCATTTGCCTATTGCTAAATTTTTAAAGGATGTGAAAGTATATAATCCGGCAAGGCCAGATGACGTAAATACCTTTAAATGGCCTGAGAGTCCAAAAGTAGATGTTTTAAAGCCAGACGGAAATTAAAGACGTTTTTTTAGAATAGAATTTTTTAAAAAAATATCACTCAATACAGGATGCCACAGGTTGCCGATTTTTTTTACTTGTGTTACCTTAGACTTATTAACCAATAAACAAACTAAATTATAAACTCATCAGCGATTAACCACCGTTGTTAAACCAATTTTCATGAATGAAAACTTTTACTCTTTCTAAAAAATAGACCGGAAATATTGAACAGTTATTTTAAGCTTTAGCTTTTTAAAATTAAGGTCTCGGCTAATTGCTGTGGCAGTTAGATCCATTAAACAAAATCTTTTATTTAATTATTATGTTGAGAATATTGAAAAATGTACTTCTGTTTTCTGTATGCCTGTGTTTTGTATTCACTTCCTGTAAAAAGGAGTTCGATACTTTTTACAAGCGTCCGGATAATTTAGCAGATCCAATTTACCAGCAACTGGTTGCTAAAGGTAATTTTACAAGCCTTTTAAAATGTATTGATAAGGCAGGTTATAAAGAAACATTAAGTGGCGGTGGCTACTGGACATTTTTTGCTGCCGATGATGCCGCTTTTACTAAATATTTGGCGAGCATAGGAAAAACTAGCGCTGATAGTATTAATGCAGAACTGGCCAGAAAAATTGTAACCTACAACTTAGTTTACAATGCCTTCAGTGAAGCTAATCTGATTAAATACCAATCGCCTGGGCAATCCACCTCGGACCACCCGGATTTTGCCACTAAACGTAAAACGGCTTATTATGATTTTGTATACACTACAACTGTTAATAACAAACAGCTTAAAGTGGTGAATACAAACCGCAACTATAACGTTTATGTTGATGCCGATAATAACAATAAATATATTCCTTATTATTCAAGTAAGGCTTTAACAGGTTTAGGCTTAGGGGTTAACGATTACAAGCAATTTTACCCAAATGCGGATTACGTTGATTTTAATGTTGTCGACGCTAAGGTAACGGAAAGAGATATACCAGCCGAGAACGGTATTATACACATAGTGGATAAAGTGATTGTTCCGTTAGAAAATATAGACAAGCACATTGCAGCTAATGATCAATATAGCGAATTTAAAAAGCTGTTGGATTTAGCGGCGACTTATACTTATAATGATAATGTAACCCAGCGTTATCGGGCATTGTCAAAATCAAATGATAGCGTGTATGTAAAAGGCTACTCTTCGGGAATAGCTTTTGCCCCAAATAACGAGAATTTTTTGAGCGCTGGAACTGACGCTCAGATAAACGGTTATACCATGTTTGTGCCTACCAATACAGAGCTATTGGCATATACCAAAGACATTTTAAAATATTACAAAACTTTTCAGGCCGCTCCGCCATCAATTTTATATGATTTTATAAACGCCCACATGTGGCTTACACAGGTTTGGCCTAATAAATTCAATGCAAACGGTAACTCGGTGGGTGAGACCGCTAATTTTGATGCAAGTGCAATTGTTGAAAAAACTGTTTTAAGCAATGGTTTCTTTTATGGGATGAAATCGGTACAGCAACCCAATGTTTTTAGAACATTGTATGGTTTTGCATATCTGAATCCTAGCTATAGTTTAATGAAGTTGGCACTTGACGGAGGGCTTAAATCTTCCATTATTGTTCCTAAATCTAAGTTCACTATTTTTATGATGTCGGATGCCCAAATTAGGGCTAATGGATATGACTTTTATACGGATAAAGGTAACTGGGGTTATACCCCTCCTGGAGGTTCGCTATCTATTGGGGATGTTTCAAAAGCAAGAATTACCAGAATTTTAGAGACCTCAGTACTCCCGACCTTACACGGCGAACTTGATGATTTGTCTGGAAAAGGAATTGTAGAGGCTTATAATGGTGAATATATTGTATATAATGCTGGAAAAGTTTATGCAAGTGGTAATATAGAAACCAATACACCGGTAACTATTGATAGCGTAAAAACCTCGATTAATGGTAAAGCTTACTATACCAAAAACCTATTAACTTTTACTGAATCTCCAATTTTAACTACGTTACAAACACTACAAACCAACGATCCGGCAAATTTCGATTACTTTACCAAGTTATACCAAGCTTACTGTAATTATTATTCAACGTTACCTAGCCCTGTTGCCTTAGGTGGTTTTTACACCTTTTTGGTACCAAATAATGAAGCCATTAAACAGGCTGTTAGAGACGGAGTTATTGCAGGGACTGTAGCTACCGGTGCTCCCAATTTTACACCTACCTCATCTGGTGATTTAGATGAGCTAATTGCCTTTATTAATTTCCATGTATTGGATAAAAATACGGTGGTGAGCGATGGACAAAAAACTGGTGGATATCCAACCTTATTAAAAAACAACAATAATGATCCGTTACTGGTTAGGGCGATAAGTACAGGTAAAGATAATTTGTCTTTCGCTGATTCTTATGGCAATGTTGTACCTATTAACTTAAACAGTAGCAATCATCTTGCCTATCGTACGGTTATTCATTCGCTAACATCTTACCTAAAATATAACGTCCAATAAACAGAAAAGACTAAACGAATATGAAAAGAATTATATTGATAATATTAGGCTGCTTTATTTTTGTTGGAGGCGGTTATGCTCAGGAAAAGGTAATTGTAAGGGGTAAGGTACTTGATGCCAAAGACCGTTTACCTGTTATCGGAGCATCTGTTTTTGAGACTGATAAAGACGGTCGTACCATATCGGGTACACAAACTGATATAGATGGAAATTACGCTTTACGTATGACCGATTCTAAAAACAGGATATCGGTTTCCTTTATCGGCTATAAAACCTACAGAGAAGCGGTAAACGGGAGAACTTCAGTAAATATATTACTGGCAGAAAATCAATCGCAACTGGACCAAGTAGTTGTTACAGCACAAGCTGCTGTAAACAACGGTACGGGTTTAAATATCGAAAAAAGAAACTCTACCACTGCAACTGTTACTATTCAAGCAAAAGATTTACAGGAATTGGCTTCGCAGTCCATTGATCAGGCATTGCAAGGAAGAATGTCGGGTGTGGATATAGGAACTACCTCAGGAGACCCGGGTGCGGGGATGTCCATCAGGATCAGGGGTACATCTTCCATCAACGGTTCTTCAAACCCGCTGATTGTATTGGACGGTTTACCTTTTGATACCGAAATACCTTCGGATTTTAACTTTGGAACGGCCGATGAAAATGGTTACGCCCAATTGTTAAACATTGCACCCACAGATATTCAGGATATTACGGTATTAAAAGATGCTGCTTCTACTGCCGTTTGGGGTTCCAGAGCGGCAAACGGTGTCCTCATTATAAATACCAAAAGGGGTATCATCGGAAAACCTCAATTGACCTATAATTTTAAAGGATACGTATCTAACCAACCTAAAAGCATTCCCTTGCTAAACGGAAATCAATTTTCGACTTTAATCCCAGAAGAGGTTTCAAACGGGGATGGTAACCCATTGGATATTCAAAAAAACAAGGAGTTTTCCTATGATCCCTACGATCCGTATTGGTACAATAACTATAGCCAAAATACCAATTGGATAGATGCAATTACACAAACAGGTTATTCTCAAGATCATAACCTATCCATGACGGGCGGTGGTGAAAAAGCAAGATATTATGCCTCATTGGGTTATTCAAATGTAATAGGTACCACCGTTGGTACAGATTTAAAAAGAATTACCTCAAAAATCAACTTAGATTACACTGTATCTTCCAGAATTAAATTTAGAACGGATATTACTTTTACCCACTTGGATAACGACCAAAATTTTCCTGGAGATATTAGAGGGGTGGCGTACAATAAAATGCCAAATATGTCTATTTACGAATATGATTTAAATGGCAATATGTCTCCTAATTATTTTTCGCCAGCAACTAATATTCAAGGTTCTTTTTCATATGATTTGAGTAAAAATAAAGCAGCGGGGACCTATAATCCAGTAGCTTTAGCGATGGAAGGGGTTAACAAACAAATAGGTAACAGAATTATACCACACTTTTTTGTACAGTACGATATCTTCCCTTCTGTATTAACTTCTACGTTAGATGTACAGTTTGATATTAACAACAACAAGCAAAATACCTTTTTGCCTCAGGTTGCAACCGGAAGACCAAATACAGAAACGGTGGTGAACAGAACCGGAGACAGCGATGGGGATTCTTTTGGTGTGACTACTAAGTTTAACCTGGTATATAGGCCAAAGTTAAATCCAGAGATACACACCTTCCAAGGTTTACTTTCGTTACAAACCAACGATTCAAGGTATTTGTCTTATAATGCGGCTACTGCAAATACTGCATCGTCATTATTGCAAGATCCTTCAGATCCTTCCAGAACCATTAACTCCGACCTAACTTTAAAAGCCAGTCAGGGAGAAACCAGAAGTGTTGGCGCTTTAATACAGGGACAATACCAATTGTTAGATAAATACATCGTTAACGCCGGGCTAAGGGTGGACGGTAACTCTAGATTTGGGCCATCAAACAGGTACGGATTATTCCCATCTTTATCATTAAGATGGCGTGTTTCTGGCGAAAACTTCTTGAAAAAGTCATCATTTATCAATGATTTAAGTTTAAGAGCCAGTTACGGTCAAAGTGGCGGTGTGCCTTCTAAAGATTACCTATACTTTAATCAGTATAGTCCGTTTGATTATACTTACGCAGGGCAGTCAGGTGTTTATCCATCAAACCTTGAACTATCTAACTTAAAATGGCAAACGGTTACAGGTACCAACTTAGGTTTTAACTTTTGGATATTCAATAACCGGGTTTTATTAGATGCCGAGGTTTACAGGAACAGAACCACCGATATGTTTTTTGATAAATTGGCGATACCAACTTATACAGGTTTTAGCCAGTATTCAGCAAATGTGGGAACCATGGATAACCAAGGTTGGGAGATTATGTTGAACACCATTCCTTATAAATCTAAAAATATACAGGTAGGTTTCGATTTTAACATTGCCCGTAATACAAACATCATCAGAAAAGTATCTGAATATTATCCAAGAGACAATAATATAGCCATCAACCAAAATGGTAAATACCGTTCTTATCTTTTAGAGGGGAATCCTTTTGGATCTTTCTACGGTTTCAAATATGATGGAGTATACAGCACTGCGGACGAAACCATAGCCAGAGACGCAAAGGGCAATCAAATTATTGGCCCTAACGGTCAGGCCGTACAAATGAGATTTGGTTACCCAGCAATTGATTATACTTTCCAGCCGGGAGATGCAAAATATGAAGACATTAACCATGACGGAAACATTGATGAAAAAGATGTGGTGTTTTTAGGTAACGGTATTCCTAAAGTTACAGGTGGTTTTGGTCCAAACTTTACCTATAAAGGGTTAAAAATTACTACTTTTTTTAACTACCGTTTGGGCTATCAAGTTATTAACGGTACCAATATGAATACCACAAATATGTATTATTTTAATAACCAAAGTACGGCGGTATTAAGAAGATGGAGAAATCCGGGAGACCAAACTGATATCCCAAGGGCGCTTTACAGAAAAGGCTACAACTGGTTAGGTTCTGATAGGTATGTAGAAGATGGTGATTTTGTAAGATTAAAATCGGTAACCGTAAGGTACAATTTGCCTGCAAGCTTCTTAAATAAAATAAAAATGAGGAGTTTGAGTGTTTATGTTACCGGTGAGAACTTAATTACATGGACTAAATACACCGGTCAGGATCCAGATATCTCTACCCGTGGGGATAATAATCCGTTTACAATTAACATGGATAACGCACTTACCCCACCGAGCAGAAATTTATTGTTTGGTTTAACCGCGGGATTTTAATTAACCATTAAAGGAAAAAAGACGATGAGAAAACTAAAATATACAGCTTTACTTTTGGTGGTGTTATTTACGGCATCATCCTGTAATAAATGGCTTGATTTAAAGCCCGAAGACGGTATTATCAGGCAAAATTATTGGGAAACTAAAGAACAGTTGAATGCAGCGGTAGTTGGTTGTTATTCTTCTTTACAAAACCCCGACCTGCTAAAACAGCTGTTTAGATGGGGCGAAATGAGAGGCGATATGGTTAACCCTTCTTTAGTAGGCTCCATAGACGATATAAATATTAAGGAAGGCAATATTCTTTCTTCTAACACCATTACAGATTGGTCCGATGTTTACCAAACCATCAACTATTGTAATACCGTTTTACAATTTGGACCTACTGTAACAGCAAAGGATAATACTTTAACACCCATACAGCTAAATGCTTACTTAGGCGAAGCGCATGCCATAAGAGGTTTAATGTATTTTTACCTGTTAAGAGCCTTTGGCGAAGTTCCTTTGCAGCTTACAGCAACAGCTAGTGATGCTTCATTGCAACAGCTTGAAAAAAGTTCAAAAGAAGAGGTGAACAAGGTAATTATTGATGATTTAAAATTTGCGGAGACAAGTGTGCCGGTAAATTACGGATCAGTTTTAAATGACAAAGGCAGAATTACCAAGTATGCGGTTTATGCAATGCTTGCCGATGTTTACTTATGGAATGATGATTATGAGGATTGTATTACCTATTGCCAAAAGGTGGAAGACTCAAACCAATACGCCTTATTTCAAGCAACTAGCCAGCAATCATTTTTTAATACCGTAATCAGAAATGGTAATTCTGTAGAGGGTATTTTTGAGCTGCAGTTTGACAGTCAAAAGCAAAACCCAGCTTATGGTCTTTTTGCAGCGAGCAACAGACCCTATGTTATTGGAGACAAGGTGACAGACTATTATGGAATTGATGATGTTGACCCTTTAAATAAGGATTATAGGGGTGATGGATGCTCTATTAAAGCTGATGACCAGTCCATTGCAAAATCGGCCGGTATATACAGCGGTTCTGATTTTAAACTAGTAGATAATTCAAACTCAACGGCTAACTGGCTTTTTTACCGTTATTCGGATGTTTTATTAATGAAAGCAGAAGCTTTAGCATGGTCAGATAGGCCAAATAGCGGAACAGATGCTTTGGCATTGATAGATAGGGTAAGAAAAAGAGCTAACGCATTGGCGTTTACAGAGGAAGCGCCTTCGGACACCAGCCCAGAAGATATAACTGCTTATATATTAAGAGAACGTTCAAGAGAATTTGCTTATGAAGGAAAGCGTTGGTTTGATATGTTAAGAATTGCCAAAAGAAACAATTATCAACAGCTTGATTTAATGCTTGATATTATAGCAGAAGCGGCGCCATCCGATCGTCAACAGTCGATCATAGGGAAATACAGAGATGTGCGTAGCCACTACTTCCCAATAGGCGAGAAGGAATTACAGGCTGATCATAAATTGGTGCAAAATCCATATTATCAATAAATAGAAATTTAAAATCTAAGGACATGACAAAAAATTTCAAACAATACTGCTTTATCATCGTGGCGATGGTATTCAGTGTGGTGGCTTGTAAAAAACAAGCGATGGTTTACACCACAGATAATACTTTAAATATCACCGGTTATTTAGATAGCCAGCCCGAAAACTTCTCGGAGTTTAGCGAAATCCTGCAAATTACAGGAAATGCAGGTTTTTTAGATGCTTATGGTGCTTACACGCTGTTTGCCCCTAATAATGCGGCAGTTGATGCATACTTAAAAGATTTGGGTAAAACATCGGTAAAAGATGTGGATTTAGCCACATTAAAAGATTTAGTAAGGATTCACCTGATTGAAGATACCATTTCAACCACCGACTTTAAAGATGGTAAATTGCGTACCTTGACTATGTACGGACAGTATCTTACAACGATTGCAAAAAACATCGATGGTTCTACAAAAGTGGTCATCAATCGTCAGGCTAATTTAGTGCAAGGAAACATATTGGTGGGTAACGGTTTAATCCACGTAATTGACCATGTGCTAATTCCAGCGCAACTTTCGGTATATAAATTGATCAAGAGCCAGCCAGAAAAGTACTCCTTTTTTACCAAAGCACTAGAGGCCAGTACACTTTCAGATACCTTGGATATTTTACCCGCGAACAACGGAAATAGATGGTTTACCGTACTGGCGGAAACGGACTCCACATTGATGGCCGCAGGCTATACAAGTGCAGATGATTTAATCACTAAATTAGCTAAAGGCGGAAATCCATCAGATCCTGCCAATGGGTTACGTAAATTTGTTGAATATCATATTTTACCGGGCATAAAATACCTTTCTGATATAGCTTCTGCGTCATCACACGTAACATTGGCTCCTACCGAAGTGATTACCACCAAATTGGTGAGCACCCAGGTTTTAGTAAACGATGACGATTTTAACGGAAACCATGAAACAGGCATTAGCTTGAACAGAAGCAGAAGCGATTATTCTGCTACCAACGGTGTATTGCATACCACAGCACCTTATACGGTAGCAGGAGTTACCTCAACCGGGGATTTGGCGATTAAAGTACGGGTGCCGTTTAGGTTATATTGGGAGCTTTCCGATTTTCCTGAGCTGAGGGCTTTACCTGCTTACTTTAGACGAGCGAGCTATACATTTGGGGGAACTTCTGCAGTATTAGATCAAGGTACAAGTATTTTAAGTGGTATTTATTCAGTGGGAGGGGTTAGAAAAACTGGGTTGTATTATGTTTATAGCTCATCAGAAAAAGCCGCGTTTGGGGATTATATCAAAGTGCCTTTGGGTGCGCCAAACCGTGTGGAAAGCTTCACTTTTACGACCCCGCTATTAGTTAAAGGCAAATATAAAGTATGGGCATGTTATAGGTATTACAAAAAGTCAAGCAATAACAAGGCCTGTGTTATTCAGGCTTCTTTTGACGGAATTCCTATGTTGCGAACTTTCGATACCATGGCAAAACGCCCGTCCGGAGACGATGTCGCTCTTGAATCGCAAGGATGGAAACAATACCTGAACGAATCTACTGATAACAATTATAATGGTAGGTTATTAGGTACCATTGAATTTGGCTCTACCAAAACCTATCAAATGGAACTTAAATGGGTGAGCGGCGACTCCAGTGATGCTTATATGGATGAGATTCAGTTTATCCCTGTAGATCAAGACCAAATACACCCTAGGATAAACCAAGATGGGACACTTGAATTTTAATTTTAAATAAAGCTAAGAATGACTAAGATTTTTAAATATTCCTATTATATTTTATTGTGTGCGCTGGTTGCAACCATCAGCTCATGCAATAAATGGGACGACCATAACGTAGCCATTGATGGTTCGTTAAATAAAAATTTGCTGGAACAAATAAAAGAAAACCCTGATTTAAGCAAGTTTAACGAGTACCTGGTGAAAACCGGCTACGATTCTGTTCTTTCATCATCCAAAACCTTAACCGTTTGGGCGCCAACCAATGCTGCATTGGCAGCGTTGGACCCGGCAATTGTAAATGATGTGGCACAGTTAAAATTAGTAATTGGTAACCATATTGCTAACCTCTCTTATTTTACAACAGAGCCAAATCCGGAAAGTAGGGTAAGAACGCTAAGTAATAAAAATGTTGTTTTTACTGCTAATGCTTACGGAGAGGCAAACATTGTAAGTTCCAATAAATTGGGAAGCAACGGTGTACTGCATGTTGTTGATATGGCAATTGTTCCTAAATTGAATATTTTGGAATATTTAAATGCCTCAACCGACGGCAACTTGCAAAAAGCCGAATTTAACAGTTTAAATTATACGGTTAGGGATCCCAGTAAATCGGAAGTTATTGGTTACGACCAATCAACCGGACAGCCTATTTATAAAGAGGGCTTAGGTTTGGTAAATAAGAATAAGTACCTAGATAATGTTAATATCGCCAATGAGGATTCCGTTTACACCTATATTGTGTTAACCGACGCGGCTTACACCGCAGAAAAAAGCAAATTAACCCCTTACTTTGCTACCGATGATCCCCTACGTACAGATACTTTGGCTAATCGTAGCGTAATCAACGATTTAGCAATCAGAGGAAGATACGATGCAAACAATCTTCCGGCTCAATTATATTCCTTAAAAGACAGCGTGGTTTATACTTTAGATAAAAATGCAATTGTAAAAACCTACCAAGCAAGTAACGGTGTAGTTTACGTAATGAACAAGCTGGATTACGATATGGTCAGTAAATTAAAACCTGTTAAAATACAGGGAGAATCTGGTTATACCCTGCAATCTTCAAAAACAGTGACAATTAGGCAACGCAGAAATTCAACAGATATCAACGACCCACTTTACAGAAGTTTCTTTAGAGATTTATTGATAGAAAACCACGGGGTTGCTAGCTATTGGGTAAAATACCAGCCAGAATTAAAAGCGGCTAAGTACAAAGTTTACTTCAGATCAGTTCGAGATTTTAACCTAATTCCGGCTGTAGGAAGTACAGATATTGCCCAGTTCAGGATAAAGTTTGCTTTTGGATTGCCTACTGCAACCGATATTCCTTATTTCGAAAATGCTGGAGTAGTGAAGAACAGTGATGGAACTTACTCGCCAGATTATAAAGAAGAGTACGCAGGGGAGTACACCGTTACAAAATTCGGTAAGGTAGATTTTTATATGGTCGCCAATAATATAGCGGCAAATACAGCTACTGCCTCCAACACCTTGTTGTTAGATTATGTAAAATTAGTACCGGTTCCTTAACAGATAATAAAATATTAGAATATGCAAATATTTACGCAAGCGTTCAGGTACGTTTTATTACCTGGCTTATTTTTAACCTTTGCTGCAAATCACCTGCAAGCACAGGATGTTGATACGGCTCATGTTTCTATCTCGGCAAAAGATTCGGTTGCTTTGTTTAACAAAAAGGCAGACAACATTAGCAAGTTTAAAGTTAAAGGTGTTGTTAAAGATCTTTCCACTGGGCAACCGCTGGCAGGGGTGAACGTAAGTTTGCCGGGCTACTCGGCGGTAATCAGCAACGATAAAGGGCATTATTCTTTATCGGTGCCAAATTTTGAGGCAGTAATTACTGTACAGGCACAAGGTTATGCGCCAAAAGAGATCCCTTTAAAAGGAAGAAAAGATGTTGATATTGCGTTATTAGATGAAGATTTCAACTCTATTTATAGTCAGGTTATAACTCCATTTGGTAGCGATGTTAAAAATCATGTGCCGTATGCTACAGAAAGCTTTACTGTAAACGATAATTGGAACAGAGGAACAGAAACCCCTGATTCGTATTTGGAAGGTAAAACAGCAGGAATAGCGGCCACAAAGCGTTCAGGTACGCCGGGTATGGGGGCAAATATCCGTATCCGCGGATTAAATACACTTAATGCCGGTAGCCAGCCACTATACGTGGTTGATGGGGTAATTTATGACAATACCGAGTTTGGAAGTTCCTTAACTACGGGTCATTATTACAATCCGTTACAAGATATTGATATCAAGGACATTGATAACATCACGGTTTTAAAAGACGCCTCTGCTTCTATTTACGGAACGCGTGGTGCAAATGGGGTGGTGTTAATTAATACCATCAGGGCTAAAGAACAAGCTACAAAAATAGATTTTGCGGCTTATGGCGGATTCAATTTTAAACCAGAGAATACGCCTGTAATGGATGCCGGGCAATACAAAATTTACTTGGCAGACGTTTTAAAAAGCTCTGGCCTAAGCCAAACGCAGATATCGGCTAAGCCTTATTTTAATGATAATATGACAGGTAATTCATCTTACTATACTTATCATAACAATACCAATTGGCAAGATGAGGTGATGAAAAACAGTTACAACAGCAACTATTACCTTAAAGTAACTGGTGGCGATAACATTGCTACCTACGGTTTATCATTGGGTTATTTAAAAAGCCAAGGGATTATCAAGTCAACGGATTTAAGCCGTTTCCAAACTAGGTTTAATGCCGATTTAAATCTTTCACAAAAAGTAAAAGCCTTTGCAAACCTGGCGTTTACCTCTAACATCCAAAATTTAGCAAACCAAGGTTTATCAGCAACTACCAACCCTATTTATGTATCGCAGATCAAATCTCCGTTTTTAAGCACTAATATAATTGATGGTAACGGATTGGTGTCTCCAAACCTTGCGGATGTTGATGTTTTTGGCCAAAGTAATCCAACTTCTTTAATTCAGAATGCGCAAAACGTCAACAATAATTACCGATTTGCCGGATCTTTTGGTTTAAATTATCAGTTAAACAAAAGTATCCTGCTGCAATCTGTAGTAGCGGTAACTTTTGATAAAGTGAGAGAAAAGATTTTTATCCCTCAAAAAGGGGTAGTGGCCGATACTTTATCAAAAGCAGTTGCTTATAACCGTTCTGGTAGTTATGTGTCAAGGTTATATTCATTATATAACGATACCAGGTTAAAATATTCAAAAGATTTTGGTACCAGAAATCACTTAACAGCAAATGTTGGTTTCCGTTACAACAGTAACAAAAGTGAAACCGATTATGGTTTAGGATATAACTCGGCAACGGACGAGTTTGTAAGCGTAACCAGTGGGCAGGCGACACTAAGAAGAGTTGGCGGTTCAAACGGCGATTGGAACTGGTTGAGCATGTATGCCAATGCGGATTATAATTACAATAAAAAATATTTCGCTTCTTTTAACGTGGCTATGGATGGTTCTTCCAGATTTGGAAAGCAGGCTGATGGTTTTAAATTTAATGGCAACCCTTACGCGGTAATGCCTTCAGTTGGCCTGGCTTGGCTTATTTCATCAGAAGATTTTATGTCGAACGCGACAGCTATCACAAACTTAAAATTAAGAGCTAGTTACGGTTTAACAGGTAATTACGATATCGGTAATTACAGCGCACAAAAAACCTACATCGGACAAAATTTCTTAGGTGTACAAGGCTTGGTGAGTGGTAATATCGGTAACCCAGGTTTACAGTGGGAAACAGTGGCTAAAGCAAACCTAGGTTTAGATGCATCTTTGTTTAAAGAAAGATTAAACCTATCAGTTGATGTTTATAATAACAAAGCCGATCATTTAATTACCTATGACCCTGTAGTTGCGGCAACAGGCTTTAACTATGTGATTACCAATAACGGTGCAATAAATACCAATGGTATTGATGTAACAGTTAGCGGAAGGGTAGTTAATAAAGCGGTTAAATGGGACTTATCTTTAAATGTAGCTAAATACAAAAGCGAAGTTAAAAGTGTTCCTAACGGAAGTATGACCAATGATTACGCCGGTGGAACGTATTTAACTAAAGTAGGACAGTCGCCAAATCAGTTTTACGGTTATAAAACAAGTGGCATTTATGCAACTGCTGCAGAAGCAAGCGCAGCAGGCTTGTCTTACAAAGATGCTTACGGAAATTTAGTTGCGTTTGGTGCAGGTGATGTTAAGTTTATGGATATGAACAATGATCATGTGATTGATGATGCTGACCGCCAGGTGATCGGTAACCCAAATCCTGACTTTATAGGTGGCATAGGAAATACCTTGTCGTACAAAAAATGGACTTTTGATGCTTATTTTAATTTTAGCTCTGGAAACGATATTTATAACTATTCCAGACGCCAGTTAGAGTCCATGAACAATTATAATAACCAAACATTAAGCGTTGTTAACCGTTGGAGAGTTGAGGGGCAACAAACAGATGTACCTAAAGCAAGCTTTGGTGATCCGGCCGGAAACGCAAGATTTTCGGACAGATGGATAGAAAATGGTTCTTTTTTCCGACTAAAAACAGCTTCTGTAGCCTATAACTTCACCTTTAAAAACAGTGCAATTAAGTACGCAAAAATCTATTTAACCGGAAACAATTTATTTACTGTTACGAAGTATTTAGGTTACGATCCAGAGTTTAGCGCCGGAAACGGACTGTTTACACAAGGAACAGATGTTAACTTGGAGCCACAGTACCGTACATTACAGTTAGGCGTTAGGGTAGGTTTATAATTATAAAGATGTTAAAACAAAGAAATATGAAAAGTGAATTAAAATACTACTCAAAGTATATCATCATTGCGGTAGTGTGCGTATCTCTGTTCTCCTGTAAAAAAACATTTGACAAGGATCCGGGCAATGCGCTATCACAAGAACAAGCATACAGAAACGTTTATGATGCAGATGCAGCGGTATTAGGGATATACGGCAAGTTTTTAGGTCTTGCCAAGCAATATACAGTGCTTAACGAGGTGCGGGCTGATTTAACTACGGTAACGGCAAATGCAGATATAAATTTACGCCAGTTAAATACGCATACAGAAACGGCAAGCAACACTTATGCTAGTCCGCTTCCATTTTATCAGGTAATCATGAACTGTAATGATGCCTTGTACAATTTCACCAAAATGCGTAACGAAAACCGTTTAACGGTTGATGAATATCAACAACGCTATTCGGATGTGGGCGCAATCAGGTGTTGGTTGTATTTACAGTTAGGCATCCATTGGGGCGCTGTACCTTATGTTACCGACCCCATTGCCAATATTGACGATTTAAAAGACAAAACTAAATTCGAACGCATTCCGTTTGATCAGCTTTTAGATAAATTGGTGGCTTTTGGTGAATCATTGCCATACAAAGATCAATATCCTGCCGGATCCAGTTTAGAAACCACTTACGATGGCTATAACATGGATAAGATTTACATTTTTAAGAGAACCATTCTTGGTGATATTAACTTGTGGAAAGGCAACTGGGCTAAGGCAGCCGAATACTATAATAAAGTGATGAATGCGGCAAGCATTCTTTACCCAGCTATGAATAGTGATCAGTATTATGAGACCTATAAAATTGGGTATGCATCACAAATACAAAACGGCGGCTGGGGAACAATCTTTAGCCAACCTATCAATGAACGTTATTCAAACTATGAAAACATTTGGGTGATGCCTTTTGATAAAAACTTTGATCCGGTAAATCCTTTCATCAATCTATTTTCTGCGGGCGGGGCTTATTTGTTAAAACCGTCTCAAAAAGCGATAAGCAATTGGTATAACGAAGAAAGTAATACCAATACCCGTGTGGGCGATACTTACCGGGCTAATGGTTCAATAAACTTTAATACTCCAGGTAACGAAGAAATTATTAAATACACCGGTGGGTACAATAAAAATAGTCCTTTTGAAACCACCGGCAAGTGGATTTTGTACAGAGCCTCTATTTTACATTTACGAATGGCAGAAGCTGCGAATAGAGACAATAGAAGCCAGTTAGCTTATGCCTTACTTAATGGGGGTATATATGGCACTTTTGATGATCCCACCACGAGCTCAAAAGATGATAACAGAAACGTTACTAATGTTGAGCAAAGTGAGACTGATATTACATCACCTTACTACCTTGATGGTAGGCAAGGAAATAACCCTGTTTATAGAGCACCATATTACAGAAATAGAGGAATAAGAAATAGAGTAAGTTTGGCTAAAATTGTAATTGACTCTACTAAATATTTTGATATGAATACACTTCCTACTGTAACAAAAGATGCTAACGGTGTAATTACTTCTTACAAAAACAGACCTATCACAGATCAAGCTGGTTTATCATTGTTTATGGAAGATAACATTGTAAAAGAAGAAGCAGAAGAATGTGCTTTTGAAGGTTACCGTTGGGGAGATTTGCTACGTGTAGCATTGCGAAGAACAGATGACCCCACTTATTTAGCAAGGAAAGTGGCGGCTAAATTCCCTTTAGGTAGTGCAGATTATACAACTGTTTATAACAAACTGTTAGATAAAGCCAATTGGTATTTGCCGTTTACTTGGTAACATCCGATTATTAGGCTGAGCGGAGTCGAAGTATTGTCAGGCTGAGCGGAGTCGAAGCCCCCAATTTATAACAAAAAGCTACCGAGCATTTCGGTAGCTTTTTTTTGTTTAATCATCTCTGTAATTTCAGCACAGGATGCCACAGGTTGCGCTTTCTGTTGAGGTTTTATAGATTTGTTTATCACCTCCAGTAATATAAATCAAGGAGTGATATAGACCAATTAACCAACTAAATTAATCATTATGAAACAGAAGATCTCTCCTAAGGTTTCTTTTATTGGAATGTTCATTCTATGCTGTTTACTAAATGTGATCACAGTACAAGGGCAGGAACAAACAATCAAAGGGAAAGTTATTGAAAAAACAAATGAGCCACTTCCCGGTGTGGCTGTTGAAAATCAGACCACAAAAAAAGTCACCCAAACAGATTTAAACGGAAACTTTTCCATGGCTGGAAGTCCTGGAGATGTATTAAAAGTATCTTATGTGGGCTATATCTCTCAGACAATAAAAATTGGCCCGGCTACAAACAATTTAACGATAACTTTAATTGCTGATACTAAGTCTTTAGACGAGGTAGTGGTAATTGGTTATGGTACTCAAAAAAGATCAAATATATCTGGCGCTGTAAGTTCTTTCAAAGCGGATAATTTGGACGAAAGACCCGTAGGACGCGTAGATCAAGCCTTGGTAGGACAAATGGCAGGTGTTACAGTTAAGCAAACTACAGGTTTACCTGGAAAAGGATTAAGTATTCAGGTACGTGGTACAGGAACCGTTTCTGCGGGGAGCGAACCTCTTTATGTAATTGACGGTTTTCCTTTAGCCACAGCGGCACCAAACGGTTCTGGAAATTATGCTACAGGTAATCCGCTAGATAATATTAATCCAAATGATATTGAATCAATTCAGGTGTTAAAAGATGCTGCATCTGCTGCAATTTATGGTTCTAGGGCAGCAAATGGCGTTGTTTTAATCACCACCAAAAGCGGTCAGCAAGGAAAAGCTAAAATTAGTGTGAATAGCTATGTTGGCTATAATGAAGCCAGTAGAAAACTGGATATGTTAACAGGTGAAGAGTGGATTGATAGGGCTACCGAGATGATCAATTATAACTGGGTAAATTCTGCTCCAGGTAGAACAGCTGACCAAACTAATGAACAACGTAGGGTGCTTTTAGGTTTAGCTCCAGGACAGTTAAATACTAATTTAATGTATGATGATCGTTGGTTTCAGCCGGGTATGCCAGGTTTGGAAATTATAGATTGGGAAAACGCGGCTTTTAGAAAAGGCCTAACACAGAATTACCAGCTTTCGGCAAGTGGCGGAAGTGATGCTGTAAAATACTATGTATCCGGAAATTACTCCGGACAACAAGGAATGATTATCGGTCTGGATTATAATTCATATTCTGCAAGGGCTAATGTGGAAGTAAACGCTAATAAAAAGCTGAAATTGGGAATGAATATTTCGCCTACTTACGCTGTTGGAGCAGATCCTGGAGTAGAAGGAAAGGATAATATATTGCATCAACTAACAAGTATGACTCCGGTACAGGAAGCAAGCTCTGGTTTAAATGTAAACGCATTTGGTAATGATAAATATGCTTGGAGTTCTTCTCCAAATAGCCCAATAGCAAAACTAGAGAACACTTTAAGCCAAAACGCAACTTTCAGAACCCTAACAAGCATTTTTGCGGAGTATAAAATTTTAGATGGTTTATCATTTAAAAGTACTTTGAACTTTGACAATATAGATTATACAAGTAAAAGATATATTCCATATACCATTTCTGGAACTTTATTAGCTAGGCAAACCGACTTAACCAAGAATACTTCTGGTTCATACGGTGCTTTTAGAAAGCAAACATTGGTTAATGAAAATACCCTGAATTATAACAAAACCTTTAATAAAAAGCACAATTTGTCCTTATTAGCGGGATATTCGTATAATTCTGATAAAATTGGCAATGTAAGTATGAATTCAAACGGTGGGTTTGGAAACAGTGTAATTACAACTTTAAATTCGGCATCAGGCATTACGGGTAATACTACAGAATCAAAAAACGTACTGCTTTCTTATTTTGGAAGAGCACAATATGATTTTGAAGGAAAGTATCTTTTTTCTGCAAGTTTACGTAGAGATGGGGCATCAAGATTTGGAAGTAACACAAAATGGGGTGTTTTCCCCGCAGCTTCTTTAGCATGGCGTGTAACTGAAGAACATTTTATGGATAATGCCAAAGATGTTCTTAGTGATTTGAAACTGCGTTTAAGCTATGGGGAATCAGGCAATTACAATATCGGAGATTATAGCAGTTTACCGCTTTTGGCCAATTATAACTATTCTTTAAACGGAGTTTCGGTTGTTGGTCAAGCTCCTGCGGGTGTAGTTAATCCAAATTTGAAATGGGAGAAATCAAGAACAGTTAACTTTGGATTGGATTTCGGATTGATTAAAAATAGGTTTTCTGGTTCATTTGATATTTACCAAAGAAAAAGTTCTGATTTGTTGCTTAACGTTTCTATTCCTCAAACTACGGGTTTTAGTACTTTGTTGACAAACTCAGGTGAAGTGCAAAACAGAGGATGGGAATTTGAGTTGAATTCTCAAAATTTAACAGGAGACTTTAAATGGTCAACTTCTTTAAATTTAGCGCATAACACCAACAAAGTAACTGCACTACCAAACGGACAAACAGAAATTATTGTTCCATCAAGTTTTGATATTCCGCATAGTGTTATCAGAATTGGGCAACCACTTTACAGTATCAATGTTGTTAAACAGATAGGGATATTATCAGCAGCTGATATTGCAAACGGTGTAGCCAGATATGGTAATGAAACAGAAGGAGATCCGAAATATTTTGATGCCGTTCCAGACGGTGTAATAGATGCAAATGATAGAGTCATTGTAGGACACCCTAACCCTGATTTTATTTATGGACTAACCAACACATTTAAATATAAAAAATTTGATTTAAGCGTACTGGTGCAAGGACAACAGGGTGGTTCTATATATTCTTTGTTCGGAAGATCCATCAACCGTACCGGAACAGGTATTACTGATAACGTGTTAGGAACCTGGGCTAATCGCTGGCGTTCTGCAGCTGACCCTGGTGATGGAAAAGTTGGAAAAACAACCGGTACTTTCGGAAGAATCAAAAACACAGATTGGTTATATTCTTCAGATTACATCAGAGTGAGGAACATTACTTTGGGTTATAATTTAGGAAGTGTGCTTAAAAGCAAACAGATAAGTAATGCAAGGATATATGTATCTGCCGAAAACTTTTTTGGACATGACAACTATGGAGGTGGCTATAATCCCGAAGCAACCAATACAAGTCTTAGCGGAAGTACACCATATCCTGAGGCAGGAGATTATGGGGGCTTGCCTCTTCCAAAATCTTTGATTTTTGGTGTAAACTTTACTTTTTAAATTTTAAAGAAAACAATCATGAAAAAGATAATATACATCGCTGTTTTAGCAGGAACAGTATTTTTTACTGCATGTAAAAAGGAATTAAATCAAACCCCCATATCAGCCGCAACTACAGAAACATTTTATGCCATTCCCAATGATTTTATCCAAGGAGTGAATGCGGTTTATGCTAGTCTTAGAACTTATCCAGATAGGATATTGAATCTTTCGGAAACCAGATCTGATAACTTATATGCGGTATCTGATGGTGGTGTGAGAGATTGGGAAGGAATAAATGGTTTTCAAAAAAATCTGTCTTCTAACCCATATATTGAAGAGGCGTGGGGAACAGATTATAATGGTATTTATAAAGCAAATATAGTTTTAGATCAGATTGAAAAAAACGGAGCGGTTATTAATGATGCCACGCTTAGAAACAGGCTAGCAGCTGAAGCAAAGTTTTTGAGGGCTTTTTATTATTTTGATTTGGTTAGAACATACGGAAAAGTTCCTTTAATTGACAAGGTAGTAACTGCTGAGCAAGCGTTGACCATTTCTAGGAGTGCAGTAGCAGACGTTTATAATTTAATACAGTCAGATTTACAATTTGCTATAGATAATTTACCACCAACTTATGCTGCGGCCGCGGATAAGGGAAGGGCAACAAGTTATGCTGCCAAAGGAATTTTAGCATTGGTGTATATGACTAAATCGGGTCCAACTTATGGTATTGATGGTCCGGGTTTGGCTTCAAACGAATGGAGTAAGGCATATACTTTGTTAAATAACATTGTAACTGATAATAAATACAGTTTGGTGACTAGCAGTTATGCCAATATATTTTCTTATACCAATGAAAATAATTCGGAAGTAATATTTGATGTGGAGTATAATACGGGGTCTAGCCCAATAACCGGCGCAACTTTTCCTTGGCTATTGGCTCCGGATGCTTGGTTTACCTCTTCACTTGGAAAACCAGTGCAAGGCGGTTTAACTATAAGGCCTATTTCCAATAGTTTACTTAATTCATACGCTACTGGGGACGTTAGAAAAACGTTCTCTATACAAAATGGATACACAGGTTCTGGAAACGTGGTGGAAACGCAATCCTTTTTTAAGAAATATATAGATGTTACTAAGGTTCCAACTAACCGTTTGGACTGGCCAATTAATTTCATTGTGTTAAGATATACAGATGTTTTAATGCTTAGAGCAGAATGTGTACTTAATGGCGGTGGTGGAAATCTAGGAACAGATGTTATAATTCCTATAAATCAGATTAGAGCCAGAGCAGGTTTAACCATCCCTTTGGTAACACTTACACTTGCTCAATTAATGGAAGAAAGAAGAAGAGAGTTTGCAGGTGAAGGTTTACGTTGGAATGATTTAGTGAGAAGTGGTTTGGTAACTTCTGTCATTCCAGCTTGGATCGCTGCGGATGATGTTCAGCATAAAATTGCTCCGTTTACGAACGACTTTATCATCTATCCAGTTCCATTTAATCAAATCAATTTAAAACCTGGTTTATATACGCAAAACCCAGGATACAATTAATAACTAGCTTAGTTTTTGAATATTATAGCGCTGAACCTTTCCGTTCAGCGCTATAATTTTTTATACAAATTTTAAATCAGTGCATCTTGTCCAAAACCGTGTAAAAAACGAATTGTTTACATCAATAAAATTGGTCTTCAAAACCATCTGGTTTGTGCTTAAAACCTAGTTGTTGCATTATAATGTTGAAATGCAAATTAAATGAGTAATAACTTTTAGTTTGATATTTTCGAAGTATAAAAAGCTACCGGGCATCTCGGTAGCTTTTGTTGTTTAGTCAGGATGCTACAGGATACATATAAAATCTTTAATGCCTATTTTAGGTGCTCTTATAAACCAATTCAATCAAATTAAATGATGTTCAAAAAAATTTTTGTTGTCTTGTTATTGTTTGTGTGCTATAATTTAGTTCAGGCACAGTCAGTTAAGCAAGTTCAGTACTTATCCGGTAAAGACAATGAGAATACCGTTGCTTGGGATTTTTGGTGTACCGGCGGGCGTAATTCTGGCAAATGGACAAAAATAAATGTTCCAAGCCAATGGGAGCAACAAGGTTTTGGCTCATACAATTATGGGAGAGACTACGTTACTTATGGTAAAAACTTTCGTTTTGCCGATGAAAAGGGACTTTATAAATACAAGTTTACTATCCCAAATAATTGGAAAGATAAAACCGTACAGATTGTTTTCGAGGGCTCCATGACGGATACCGAGGTTAAAATTAATGGAAAATCTGCCGGTGCCATCCATCAGGGTGCTTTTTATCTATTCAAATATGATATCAGCGATAAGCTTAATTTCGGAAAAGAAAACCTGCTCGAAGTTACAGTAAGTAAAATGTCTGCAGACAATTCGGTAAACAATGCCGAGCGTTTGGCAGATTACTGGATTTTTGGTGGCATTTTCCGTCCTGTTTATTTGGAAGCAACGCCAAAGCAACACATTGAATGGACGGCCATTGATGCTAAAGCCGATGGCTCTTTTGCAATGGATGTTCACATTCAGCAACCACAAAAAGGAGTGGAGGTTTATGCAGATATTATTGACGGAAAAGGTAAAACTATTGCAACAGCCAAAGCCATTAACACCAACGGCAACGAACTGGTAAAACTAAGTACCACGGTAAAAAAACCTTCGCTATGGACGGCAGAAACCCCAACTTTATACCAGGTTAAAACCTATCTAAAAAGTAACGGAAACACCATTTATCAAACACAAAATAAGTTTGGTTTCAGAACCATTGAAGTCCGTAAAAGCGATGGCATTTATGTAAATGGCAACAAAATAAAAATGAAAGGCATCAATCGCCATGTTTGGTGGCCAGAAACCGGAAGATGTGTAAATCCACGTATAGATTTAAACGATGTGAAGTTGATTAAAGGCATGAATATGAATGCCGTACGTTGCTCACACTATCCGCCCGATCAAACTTTTTTAAATTATTGCGATTCTTTGGGCTTATACGTCCTGGATGAGTTGGCAGGTTGGCAAAAAAAGTATAGCACCCAAGCCGGAAGGCCCTTGGTTAAAGAAATGGTAATTAGAGATGTGAACCATCCGTCCATTATTTTTTGGAGCAACGGTAACGAAGGCGGCCATAATTTTGATTTAGATGACGATTACGGAAAGTATGATTTATCCAATAGACCGGTAATTCATGCGCACCATAAACCAGGCAACGCTTTCAGAGGAATAGATTGTAACCATTACGAAGATTTTTACAGTACTCAAAAGATACTTGCAGATACCAATATTTACATGGTAACCGAATTTATGCATGCCGAAGATGACGGTGCTGGAGCAGCAGGCTTGTCAGATATGTGGGATTTACATTGGAATGCTAAGCGTGGCGCAGGTGGTTTTATTTGGGCCCTTTTAGATGAAGGAATCGTTCGGACCGATAGAAACGGGGCAATTGATGTTAACGGAGTGAATGCGCCTGATGGGGTATTAGGTCCGCACCGCGAAAAAGAAGGTAGTTATAACGCCATTAAAGAAATTTACTCACCTTTTAAAATCAAGTTGGATAGACTGCCTGATAATTTTGATGGGACGATAGAAGTAGAGAACAGGTATAATTTCTTAAACCTGAATACAGTTTCCCTAAAATGGGATTTAATCAATTTTAACCTTCCGGATGATAAGGAAGCAGGTTATAAGGTGTTGGAAAGCGGTACAGTGCCTTCTCCAAACTTGGCGCCGTTCGAAAAAGGAAAAATTAAAATTCCTTTACCGGCTAATTGGAAAAACGCACAGGCAATTGCTTTAACCGCAACAGATGTACATGGCGAGGAACTTTACCGCTGGGTTTGGAAAATTATTCCAAACCAAAATCTTGTGCCTACCTTATTTGCTAAAACTGTGAATAAACGTAAAGTTAGCGCAGTAGAAACTGATAGCTTAATTACTATTAAAGGTGGAGATGTTAGCGTGAGTTTTAGTAAAAATAGTGGAAAAATCGTTGCTTTAGCAAATGATAAAAGCGCCCCTTTATCTTTTAATAATGGACCTGTATTAGTAAACGGAAACGCAAAATTTATTTCTTTAAATCAACATGCTGATGGAGAAAATATAGTAATTGAAGCTAAATACGAAGGAGATATGAAAGCAGTAACTTGGACAATGTACCCAAGTGGCTGGTTGCAAATGGACTATAGTTTTACCTTAAACGGTAAATATCCTTTTGCAGGTATCAGTTTTAGCTATCCCGAAAATTATGTTTTAGGTGCTAAATGGTTAGGCAAAGGTCCGTATAGGGTTTGGAAAAACCGACTGGAAGGCGTAACCTATAATACTTGGGAGAATTACAACAACAACACCCAAACAGGCTCATTTCCATGGGTTTTTCCAGAATTTAAAGGATACTACTCAAACATTAGCTGGATGCAGCTAAATACGGTTGAAGGAAAGTTTACCGTAGCAACTTCACAGGAAGATCTGTTTGTCCGTTTGTTTAATTTTTATGGATTAACCGGTATTAAACCTCATCCAAGTTTGCCTATCGGCGATATTTCCTTTTTAGAGGGTATCCCCGCAATTGGCAGTAAGTTGGGACTAAAAATTACCCCTCATCCAGAAGTGTATGGTCCGGCCGGAGAGATGAACGTATTTAGTGGCGAACAAAAAAGAACGCTTTGGTTTTATTTTGGTTTACAACAGCAAGGTGAAGCAAATAACCAGTTTGTAATGCCTAAAGAAAATGTACTTACAGATTAAAAGATAATGATGAAAAAACTTTTTGTGCTCGCTTGTTGCTGTACTATATTTTTATTTCAGCAGGCTTTCGCCGATGTAAAACTGCCAGCCTTGTTTGGTAACCACATGGTTTTACAACAAGATACACTTGTGAAACTGTGGGGTTGGGCAAATCCGAATGAGAAAATTGAAATTTCAGCTTCCTGGCAACAACAAACCATTAAAATCAGTGCAAATGCACAAGGCGAATGGAAAACCGCTATAAAAACTTTAAAGGCAGATTTAAAGTCCTACAGCATCACTTTTAAAGCCAGCAACCAAATTAAAATTGATGACATTTTATTTGGGGAAGTTTGGCTTTGTGGCGGGCAGAGCAATATGTCTTTTCCGATAAAAGGTACTCCGGGGCATTATAGCGGTTTAAAAGATGTGGATGAAGTATTGAAAACTGCAAACCACCCGAAACTCCGCTTCATTACAGTAGAAAGAAAAGTAGCGAACGAGCCACAAAAAGATACCAAAGGCGAGTGGATGGTATGTAGCCCCGAAACTGCAGCTGGAGATATTTCCGCAGTTTCTTATTATTTCGCTTTACAGCTGATAGAAAAAACCGGATTTCCAGTGGGTTTAATTGGTGCAAACTGGGGCGGTACTCCGGCTGAAGCCTGGACTAGCAAAAAGGTGTTAGAAAATAATCCCGATTTTAAACCTATTTTAGAAAAGTATGACCAAACGGTAAACGATTGGGCTAATATTGGTCAGGCTTACCGCAATGAATACAAAGCCTATCAATTTCAGGATTCAGTAGCAAAAGAAAATCATACGCAAAGACCTTCCAGACCAGCAGAACCTATCGGCCCAAACAGCAATAAATCTCCTTATAAATTGTACAATGGTATCATCAAACCTTTAGAGCCGTTCACGATTAAGGGTGTAATCTGGTATCAGGGAGAAAATAATGCGACAAGAGCTTATCAGTACAAAACGCTTTTTCCGGCAATGATGAGGAACTGGAGAAATGATTTGGCTAATCCAAAATTGCCATTTTACTTCGTTCAGATTTCTCCGCACCGCTCGCAAAATCCAGAGATTAGGGAAGCACAGCGTTTAGCCTTTTTAAATGATGCATTCACGGGTATGGTGGTAACTACAGATAATGGCGATTCTTTAGATATTCATCCCAGAAATAAAAAACTGGTAGGCGATCGACTTTCATTTTGGGCGCTAAAAAAACAATATGGCTTTAATAAAATTGTGGCATCGGGTCCTATGTATCAATCTTATAAAATTGAAGGCAATAAAATCAGACTTTATTTTACGGATGTAGCCGATAGCTTAATTGCAAAAGATGGCATATTAAAAGAGTTTACCATAGCTGGCGCAGATGAGAAATTTTATCCCGCCAAAGCAGAAATTGATGGAAACACTATCGTTGTAGAAAGCCCGAAAGTGATCAGCCCGAAAGCGGTAAGGTTTGCCTGGAAAAACGTCCCACATCCAAATTTATACAACAGTGCAGGTTTGCCAACCTCACCTTTTAAAACCGATAACTGGAAATGGGAAACTCAGGATGTTAAAAATTAAAAACTTGGAAGTAAAAGGTAAGGTATTCAAAATTCAATCCTTCACTCATTCAAAATTCACTCATTCAAAAAATATGTATATGAAAACCATCTTATGCGCATCATTTCTGGCTTTAACCTTTATTGCCTGCAGTACAATTAAAGCACAAAATAATGCCACAATCCCTAATAATTTAGAGTGGACTAGTAAAGTTGGTGCTAAAAAATCGCCTACGGTAACCAAAATATTTAACGTTAAAGATTATGGTGCAATAGCCGATGGTAAAACCATGAACACCGTGGCTATTCAAAAAGCAATAGATGCTGCCGAGGCAAACGGAGGCGGGCAAGTAGTATTTGACAAAGGCCAATACTTAACCGGTTCTGTTTTTGTGAAAAATGAAGTCGATTTTCATATCGGAGAAGGTGTAACCCTATTAGGAAGTCAGGATATCAAAGACTACCCAGAAATTAATACCCGCATTGCCGGGATAGAAATGCTTTGGCCGGCGGCATTGGTAAATGTGATTGAACAAAGAAATGCTTCAATCAGCGGAAAAGGGACAATCTTTGCACAAGGAAAGGTGTTTTGGGATTATTACTGGAAAATCCGAAAGGAAGAATATGATCCAAAAGGTCTAAGATGGGTTGTGGATTATGATGCCAAAAGAGCCAGGACCATTTTAATTTCCGATTCAAGAGATATCACTTTAAAAGATGTTACCGTACAACAAGCCGGTTTTTGGACTGTGCAGGTTTTGTATTCCTCTTATGTAACTGTGGATGGTGTCACCATTCAAAATAACGTTGGTGGACATGGGCCAAGTACAGATGGAATTGATATAGATTCTTCTAGCTGGATTTTAGTGCAAAACTGTGATATTGACTGCAATGATGATAATTTCTGTATGAAAGCCGGTAGAGATTGGGACGGTTTAAGGGTAAACAGACCAACGGAATATGTAGTAATTAGAGACTGTATTGCTCGTAAAGGTGCGGGTTTATTAACTTGTGGAAGCGAAACTTCTGGCGGTATCAGGCATATTTATGCCAGTAACATTAAAGGTTTGGCAACTGGTAACTGTTTAAATATTAAATCTGCGTTTACGCGTGGTGGAACAGTTGAAGATGTTCATTTAGAAAATGTAACAATGGATAGTGTGGGTACAGTTTTACAGGTAAATATGAACTGGAATCCAAGTTACAGCTACTCTGAACTACCCAAAGGCTATAATCCACAAGATATTCCGGCACATTGGAAAAAACTATTGATGAAAGTAAAGCCCGAAGATGGAACCCCAACTTTTAAGGATATTTATATGAGGAATATTCACGTCAAAGGGGCTCGTAGGGCAATAAACGTAATGGGTATGGAAAATTCTTATGTGCAAAATATCCATCTTGACAACGTTTCAATAGACGCGGTGACTGCCGGCGATATTCAATACAGTAAAAATTGGATACTCAGCAATTTTACGCTAAAAACCAAAGACAACACTAAGGTGTCTATCAAAAACTCTGAGGGCGTAACAATTCCATAGCGTTTGAATATATTTTATAACAACATCAAAATCAATAAATTAGTTGGTTTTGGTGTTGTTTTTAGATCCAAATATTTTGCGTTTAAATAAATGCAGATTATGGCAAGCCAAAAAAAACTACAGTTAAACTTTTTCCTTTTCTTTTTTCTGGTTCTATATTTTTCTGCTTTTGCAGACGAACCAATGAAAAGCAAAATGAGGCACTATTCTACAGAAGATGGTCTGTCTCATGATGGCGTAATCTGCATGACTAGGGATGCGGAAGGTTTCATGTGGTTTGGTACCTGGGATGGGATCAATAGATTTGACGGCACAAATTTCGTGACATATAAAGCTCGTCCGGGCGATCAATCAAAATTAAAAAACAACAAAATTCGTGAAATTGTTGAGGATAAACATGGCTACCTATGGGTGAAGACCTATGATGGTAAGGTTTATCGTTTTGATAAGAGCAACGAAAGTTTTTTAGCAGTTACCGCAACCACCAACGGTAAGTCGCTGGATAATATGGTGGTGGAGAAAACTGTTTGTACCTCATCCGGAGATACTTGGTTAATCACAGACGGTCAAGGTTTGGTGAGTATTATTGACAGTAAATCAAAAAATAAACCTTTCGTTTATGATTATCAAAATCAGCAAAAAGGGCAGTTTAAATTACCCTCTAATCAAATTAATTTTTTGTTTGAAGATAACAATAAAAAAGTTTGGGCGGGTTCCACTAGTGGTCTTTCGTGTTTCGCTAAAACCGACATCTTTTATAGGTCATATTTAAAGTTTAAAACTGGATCACATTTTTTTAAGGAGGATGAGAATTTCACCTGTGCCGATGGGAGAGGCAACCATGTTTACTTTGGCACCGCTAAAGGAGAATTAGTGGTTTATGATAGTAAGAAACTTTTTTTTCGCACAATAAAGTTATCGGGAAATCCGAAGATAAACGCTATCAAAGTTGCTAAATCGGGTTTGGTTTACATTACCACATCAGGAAAAGGATTGGTGGTTTTAAATCCTCAAACACTAGCCCTTAGTTATCCACAACATCAAACTGCCCAAACTTATTTGTCTATTTATGAGGATCAATTGGGAAATCTCTGGCTAGAACCGGTATCTAATGGGATTATTAAGTATAACGCTTTAACAAAACAATTTAAGTTGTTCGAAAAACAACCGGAGGAAAAAGCTTCAGATGGTGTTTTCAGCAAAACAATCAAGGACGCCGGCTACAAGGTTTTTGAAGATGTAAATGGGGTGTTGTGGACCATTTTAAAGGGTGGAGGATTTGGTTACTATGATGCTAGTAAAGACAGGATAGCAAATTTTACGATTGACTCAAATTCTGGCGATCAAAAGTTTAGCGATGTTGTGAATGCTTACACTGACCAAACCGGCGTATTATGGCTAAGTACCCGATTTGGCGGAATTACCAAATTTGTTTTTCCTGCTAATAATTTCTCCAATAAAGTATTGGTGCCTAATTCCGATAACAGATTAGAAAATGAGGTGAGAGCAGTCTTTGAAGATAGTCAACGTCGGCTTTGGGTGTGCACCAAAATTGGTCAGTTGTATGTTTTTGATCATGAAGGTCGCAGAATCCCGGATACACAATTGTTTAATAATATCAAAGGAAACGCTTTTGGAAGTGTTTACACCATTCTGGAACGTAAGGACGGGACTGTTTGGTTAGGTACAAAAGGACAGGGTTTGGTAGTTTTAAATCCCACAGATAATTCTCGTAACCAATACGTAGCAACAAGATACCTGCCGAACACATCTGATAAAAACAGTTTAAGCAGTAATATGATTTATGCTTTGTTAGAAGATAAAAACGGTTTAATGTGGGTAGGTACTTTTGGTGGTGGAATTAATCAGGCTATATATAAAGATGGTAAAATTCAATTTAAAACCGCGGAGAATTATTATTTCAATTATCCCATAAAAACCTGTAACGTAATCAGGCATTTAGAAGAAGGTGAAAATGGAATAATTTGGATTGCAACAACAGACGGCTTATTGCGATTTAATCCACAATTGAAAAATAAAGCTGTTTTTTATAAAACTCAAAAAATTCCTGGGGATGTACATAGTCTGGGAAATAATGATGTACAATATATATATAAGGATAAACAAAAGCAGATGTGGGCCGGAACGTTTGGCGGTGGTCTTAATAAAATAAGAGGAAATCCCGACTTAAACCAAAAAGTGCAATTTGATATTTACACAAAGGAGCAAGGCTTGCCTAATGATATCGTTTTAAATATTTTGGATGACGGATTGGGTAATTTGTGGATGGCTACAGAATACGGACTCAGTAAATTCAACAAAAAAACGGCTACTTTCCGGAATTTCGATTCTTACGAGGGCTTGCCGAAAGAGGGTTTTTCAGAAGCGTCCAGCTTTAAAATGGCTAATGGCGCTTTATGCTTTGGAAGTATAAATGGTTACGTTACGTTTTTTCCTTCGCAAATTACATCCAAAAAGTTTAATGTTTCCATGGCCTTAACCAATCTGCAGCTCTTTAATCACGATGTAAATCCTGGGGTAGAGGGTTCCGTTTTAAAGGAATCATTAAACAGTACAAAAACGTTAGAGTTAAAACACGATCAAAACGTTATTAATATTGATTATGCAGTTTTAGATTATCGTACAAATCACAACCTTTCTTATGCCTATATTTTAGACGGTTATGATAAACAGTGGCATAATGTGAAAAACCAAACAAGAGCTTCTTACAATCGCCTGCCTCCGGGGAATTATGTTTTTAGGGTAAAAAGTTTAAATAACGACCTTTTCGTGAACACGCCTACAAAAAGTATAGCTATTCAAATATTACCGCCTTTCTGGCTATCTAATTGGGCCTATCTTCTTTATTTTATAATCGCTATTGGTTTGGCTACCGTTGCTCGTAACATCATTATCACGATGATTAGATTAAGGCATAAAGTTGTGTTGGAACATAAGCTAACAGATCTTAAGTTGCAGTTTTTTACCAATATATCGCATGAACTCCGTACCCCTTTAACTTTAATTATCAATCCTCTAAAGAAAATATCCGAAACAGAACAGTTATCTGTAAAAGGTGAGAAATACCTGGCAGTAGTCTCAAAAAATGCGAATAGGATGGTGCACTTTGTTAATCAATTACTTGATTTTCGAAAGATTCAAAGTGGCAATGTACAGTTGAAATATACCGAAGTGGAAATAGTTACTTTAGTTAAGGAAATTGCAGACTATTTTAGGGATGTAGCTGATGAAAAAGGAATTAATTTCTTGATTCATGCAGATGTGGAAACTTGTACAGTGTTTCTTGACGAAGAGAAGTTGGATATTGTAATTTATAATTTGCTATCCAATGCTTTTAAATTTACGCCGGCAGGCAAAACTATTGAAATCAAAATTAACTGTTCCGGTATTTCAGATAAATTTACAATAGAAATTATTGATGAAGGTGTTGGTGTACCAGAACATCAGCTTTCGGAGATTTTTGAATTATATTATGAGGCCGAAAATCAAATTGAAAAGGGTAGCGGAATTGGCCTCGCTTTAGCAAAAAGCATTGTATTAAGTCACAATGGAAAAATTACAGCTCAAAATAATACTGTAGGAATGAGCTTCAGGATTGAACTGCCTAAAGGTAAATATTCTCAAAAAGAGGAAGTAAATACTGTAAAACATCAGATTAGCCCGGTTATTTCTGGTTCAGTAAGAAGCGAATCGGAAAAACATTTAGCGGTTGACTTTGTATCTCATGACGACTTAAAGCAAAAACCGAGAGTTTTATTAGTGGAAGACAATACAGAGTTGCGAAGCTTTTTAGCGGATCAGCTAGTGGACTATTATCTGGTTACTGAGGCGGCTGATGGAGAGGAAGGACTAAGGTTAGCATCAGAGATAAATCCTGATTTAGTGATTAGCGATGTGATGATGCCAAAGATGGACGGTATTGAATTGTTGAATAAGCTAAAAAATAACCTTGAAACCAGCCATATTCCGGTGATTTTGTTGACCGCAAAGTCAGCCATAGAGAGCCAGATTAACGCGTTAAAATACGGAGCTGATTTTTACATTATAAAACCGTTTGACGTTGGACATGTTTTAGCTTCCATGGAGAATTTGATTAAGCAGCGTAAAAATCTTTATCAGAAACTCATTCATGAGAAAAAAATCATAAAACTTGAACCAGATGAGTCAGCCCTTACTTCTAAAGACGAGATGTTTTTAAATGATGTAATTGCAATAGTAGAAAGTGCAATGGCAGACCCACGCTTTAATATCGACTCTGTGGCGGTTGCCATAGGGATGGGAAGAACCACTTTCTATAAAAAATTGAAATGCCTAACACAAAGATCTCCGGTTGAATTTGTACGTGATATCCGTTTAAACCGCGGAAAGCAATTATTGGATAAGGGAGAACACAATATTTCTGAAATTGCCTATATGATTGGTTTTAGCAGTTCTGGTTATTTTAGTACCTGTTTTAAAGAAGCCTACCGTATTTCACCAAGCGAATATGTGAAAGAGAAATCGATTTAATAGCTTTCTGATTTAGACTTATTGCTTTTTTTATTATAAATATAGACTATCTGAGTTATTATCGCAGTCCATACATCTTCTTTCACTCACATTTCGAAAACTTTTCGATCAGATTTACAGGGTTTTACAGAC